>NZ_JBLHEN010000002.1:0-1107500 GCF_048695475.1 Gluconacetobacter brunescens
TCTGCTTAGTTACCCACTCAACCCAGCAGGGCCAAAGAAACTAGCAGGTCATTCCCACCAGGTCAAGAACCTCTGCCCCGGCGGTGAACAGCGATCTACACCCCACCCCACACACCGTCAACACAGGAGTTCAGAAAAAATCAAAAAAGTTGCTCGGCCATACGGTATTCCCCGGAAAACAGCCAATCCTGATCCAGGGCCATCCTAGCCGACCAAGCCCTCCCCTCCTCGGAAAGGGCATTTGCATCGTCGTCGCCCTTCATAATTTCTATTCCGCAGCCCTACTTCGTAGACGCAGGCTACTCTGAGGCAGCCGCACTTACCGCCCCGCGACAACATCAACACCACGCGACCTTCGACGTGGATTCCCCAATCTGGGTTCTGCTAGGCAGGTAAGGCTTCAGCCTCACCTACACAGCCACCCGCATCATTAGAGAGATAGTGGATTTTCAGTCATGGCTTACATCCCCTGAGCGACAGAGACCTGCCCGCTACCATCGGGTCCTGCGTTTCAGTCTGCCTCTAAATCTAACCAGAGACCTCGTGGTCTATGCGATCACGGTCATTGCCAGGATCTGACCCTCGCCTTGATCACCAACGCCAATGCCCTATGACAACCCAGATTGTCGGCGGCGTGTCAGGAGCCGGTTCGCGCCGGCTATGATCAGCTTGTCTAGCCAAATCGCCGCCGACACCGCCAAGCCCGGAATGATGATGCAGCAGCCCCTCTATCCCGAAACAGCCACCCGTAAAGGCAGGACATTACCGAACGGATGGAATGTTTGCCACGGCAGTCCAGCCTGACGGCCGGAAGAAATGGCTGCCTGCTGATAACCTTCGCGTTGCCGCCGGGGCACCCGACTGCAGCTGCGGGATCCCGCAGCAGTCAACATCGTGCTATGGATGAACGGTGCCGAGAATGTTGCCATTTACGACCTAACCATTGGAACCGCTGCCGATGACATTCCGTCGCACGGGCGCCCCTGTCATCGCACACAGCATGGATGTTGTCTTCTATCTGCCAATTCTGATAATCCTGCCACTGACTGGCGTGAAGCCAGCCAATGTCGGCGAAGCAATTGTCCTGATGCGCATGCAACAGGACACGGCACTGCATGCATGGCAAGCGTGGACGCCCGCCCCCCACAGACCTGCCTCCGTCACGCCCTGACCTGATGCGCATCGTTTTCCCCTTTATTGCTCAGCCACATCAGATTGCGCATTCGCTGCCGATCGCGATGGAGATCGCACGTCGGCATCCAGAGACAGCGGTCCATATTGCCTGCCTGACCGACGAGCAGGAAGCCTATATAAAGCGCTTGGCCAGTCTCTACCCTGATTCGCACGTCGTTTATGAGCGGCTAACTCTTCCCAGATTATTACGAAGGCAACTGACCCACCGCGGACCCAGCGTTCTGACCAGACTGGCAGCTCTGCTTTTCAACAAGAATTATTTCGAGACATTTCAGGCTATTGTCGTTCCCGAACGCACATCACTCTATCTGCGCTGGATGGGCGTGCGTAGCCCGCGCCTGATCTGGACCCGCCACGGCGCCGGAGACCGCGCGGTCGGCTTCGCCCGAGACGTCCGGCATTTCGATTTTATCCTGATGGCAGGAAGAAAGCTTGAAAATCGCCTTCTAAGCCAGGGTTCACTCCGCCCCGGGCACTACGTCACAGGCGTCTATGCCAAATTCGATCTCGTGCGCCTGATGCATAGCAACGCCGCGCCGCTGTTCGGCAACAGACGCCCAACAGTTCTCTATAATCCGCATTTCAATCCGCGGCTGACATCGTGGTATAAATTCGGTACTCAAGTTCTGGACTATTTTGCCGCTCAGGACCGATACAATCTTGTTTTCGCGCCGCATTACCGGCTGTTTGACGCACATCGCGACAGAGCTGCGAGCATCCTGCGCGCCTATGAGGGAATACCGCACATGCTCATCGATCCGGGCAGCACCAGGAGCGTCGACATGACCTACACGATGGGCGCCGACCTCTATCTCGGTGATGTCAGCAGCCAGGTCGCCGAATTTCTGATCGAGCCGCGTCCCTGCCTGTTTCTTGACGCGCATGAGACGAAATGGCACGACAATCCGGACTATCTGTTCTGGTCCCTGGGGCCGGTGATCGACACGGCGACCAGCCTTGACCAGGCACTGGATGGCGCCGTCGCCGGGCACCCGGATTTCCTTGACCGGCAGAAATCATATATACGCGAAACCTTCGGCCTCGCGGATATCGGGCCGACAGCGCCGATTGGCGCGGATGCCATCGTAGAATTCCTTCGAAAGGCGCATTGATGCGCGCTTTCGTTCTCGCTTTGAACCTGCCTTGATTACATGCTCCAGGTGGAAGATTCGTTACCTGAAATGACACTCGATCCGACTCCGACAGATTCTGGTCAGGCGCGACGCCTGGGCGATTTTGCAACGTTTCCAGAAGCTCTGGATTACGCTGCCCTTGGGGAAGCGGGATTCAACGTCTATTCCGGGCGTGGCCAATTGCTGGAGTCCCTCCCCTACCGAATGTTGCGCGAACAGGCCCTGGATGTCGCACGGCGGCTGCTGACACTGGGGCTGCGACCGGGTGACCGGGTCGCGATCGTCGCGGAAAGCGATGGCGATTTCGCCCGGATCTTTTTTGGCTGCCAATATGCGGGCCTGGTGCCGGCACCGCTGCCGCTGCCGGTCGCATTCGGCGGCCGCGAAGGCTACGTGACGACGCTGCGCGGCATGATCGAAAGCGCCGGTGCCGTCGCCGTGGTCGTGCCCGATATCATTGCCGGCTGGACAGGCGAGATCATCGACGGCTTCGACCTGCGCTTCGGCGGGAGCCCGGCCGAACTGATGGCCTTGCCGGTCGAGCCGGTCACCCTGCCGGCCGTCTCGCCAGGCGATCTGTCCTACCTGCAATTCTCCTCGGGCAGCACACGTTTTCCGATGGGGGTGGCGGTCACCCAGAAATCGGGCATGGCAAATGCCCGCGCGATCGCCCGCGACGGCCTGAAGGTCCGCGAAACCGGCGACCGATGCGTGTCGTGGCTGCCGCTGTATCATGACATGGGCCTCGTCGGCTTCTTCCTGACGCCGGTCACCTGCCAGTTGACCGTCGATATGCTGCCAACGCGCGAGTTCGCCCGTCGTCCCCATGTCTGGCTGGATTTGATCAGCCGCAATCGCGGCACCATCTCCTACAGCCCGTCCTTCGGATTCGAACTGTGCGCCCGCCGTGCGTCGACGGTTACGCTCGAACTGTCCTGCTGGCGCGTCGCGGGCATCGGTGGCGACATGATCCGTCACCACATCCTGGAGGAATTCGCCGAACGCTTCGCGGCATCGGGCTTCGACGGACGGGCCTTTACCGCCAGCTACGGCATGGCGGAGGCCACGCTGGCCATCAGCTTCGTGCCCCTGCACACGGGCATACAGACCGACACGGTCGATTTGCGCTTCCTGGAAACGCAGGGTATCGCGCGCCCGTCGAACGATCCCTCCCATGCCCTCAGGACATTCATCCTATGCGGCAAGGTTCTGCCCGAGCATGAGCTGGAAGTTCGTGACCCTGCCGGCCGCCCGCTGCCGGACCGCAAGGTGGGCACCATTTTCGTCCGTGGCCCCAGCCTGATGCGCGGCTATTTCAACCAGCCCCAGGAAACCCAGCGCGTTCTGGATGCCGACGGCTGGCTGAATACCGGCGACCTCGGCTACATGATCGACGGGCAGGTGGTCGTCACCGGCCGCGCCAAGGACCTGATCATCATCAACGGCCGCAACATCTGGCCGCAGGACCTGGAATGGTCGGCGGAAACCGAGATCGGCGCGCTGCGCAGTCGCGATGTCGCCGTCTTCTCGATCGACCAGGAAAAGGGCGAGAAGGTCGTCGCCCTGATCCAGTGCCGCGCCTCCACCCCCGAAGCCCGCGAAACCCTGCGCAACGAGGCCGCCAGCCTGTTCCGCCGCCAGCATGGGGTCGATGTCTCTGTCATTCTGATTCCGCCCCATACGCTGCCGCAGACATCGTCGGGAAAGCTGACCCGCGCACGGGCCAAGGCCATGCTGCTGTCGGGCGCCTTCGACTCGGTCAGCGAAACCGCATCGGTCGCGTGATCCGCTGGGGCCTGCCCCGACAGGCCCCAGCTTCAATACTGGCCATCCGACCGGATTTCGATATAAGGACATCCTCTTTTGTTGAGAGGGGGCGAGGCAGTCCGCCAGACTGCCCTGAGCCTCCCATGGCAGGCGGGGTTCGGGCACGTCATACGGAGACGGCTCCCGCAATAAGGATGCATTTATAATGAGTGAAACGGTCGCGGACGTCTCTGCCCTGATCATCCAGACGCTGCTGGCGAATCCCAAGGTTCCCCGCGACATCAGCGGCAGCAGCAAGATCGTCGAAGATCTGGCCTTCGATTCACTCGCGGTCATGAATTTCGTGATGGAAATCGAGGATTCCCTCGACGTGTCCGTTCCGCTCGACCGGCTTGCCGACATCCGCACCATCGACGACCTGGCCAACTGCATCGTGTCGCTCAAGCAGGGCGACTGACTCCATGTCGATCTTCTCCAAATACGAGCCGCTGGCCCGTTCGCTGGCGGCCGTGACCAATGGCGGAGGCCGCAACCCGTTTTCCGTCGTGATCGACCACCCCGTATCCTCGACCGTGGGTGTGATCGAAGGGCGCGAGACCCTGCTGTTCGGCACCAACAATTATCTGGGCCTCAGCCAGAGCGAAGCGGCGATCGAAGCCGCGATCGACACGCTGCGGACCCACGGCGTCGGCACTACCGGATCGCGCATCGCCAACGGCACCCAGGGCCTGCATCGCCAGTTGGAAGAACGCATTGCCGCCTTCTTCCGCCGCCAGCATTGCATGGTGTTCTCGACCGGCTACCAGGCGAATCTGGGCATGATCTCGGCCCTGGCCGGCAAGGACGATTACCTGCTGCTGGATGCCGACAGCCACGCCAGCATCTATGACGGCAGCCGGCTCAGCCAGGCGCAGGTCATCCGCTTCCGGCATAATGACGCCGACGACCTGCACAAGCGCCTGCGGCGGCTGCACGGCACCCCCGGTGCCAAGCTGATCGTCGTCGAAGGCATCTACTCGATGATGGGCGACGTGGTGCCGATGGCCGAGTTCGCGGCGGTAAAGCGCGAAACCGGCGCCTGGCTGCTGGCCGACGAGGCCCATTCCGTCGGCGTCATGGGCGAACATGGACGCGGCGTCGCCGAAGCCTGCGGGGTGGAGAACGATGTTGATTTCGTCGTCGGCACCTTCTCCAAGAGCCTCGGCACGGTCGGCGGCTACTGCGTTTCCGACCAGGACGGGCTGGACCTGATCCGCCTGTGCTCGCGCCCCTACATGTTCACCGCGTCGCTTCCGCCGGACGTGATTGCCGCCACCATGGCCGCCCTGAGCGAACTGGAACAGCGGCCGGAACTCCGGCACCGGTTGATGGACAACGCCCAGCGCCTGCATGCCGGCCTGAATGCCATCGGGCTGCGCACCGGCCCACAGGCCAGCCCTGTCGTATCGGTGGTGCTGGATGAGGTCGACCAAGCCGTGCGATTCTGGAATCGGCTCCTGGATCTGGGCGTGTACGTCAATCTCAGCCTGCCGCCCGCCACCCCCGACCAGCACCCGCTGTTGCGGACTTCGGTAATGGCGACGCATGACGCCGCCCAGATCGACCAGGCGATCGAAATCTTCGCCACCGTCGCCGGCGAACTGGGGCTCGGCCAGTAACGCCCCGTCCCCGCTCCTGCCGTCTTCAGACGGCAGGAGCGATCCGGATCGTCATGTGACGTGTCAGGCGCCCTGAACGCTCCTTACCGCCGGAAGATCCCTGCCCCCTTCAACCGCCAGAGCAGCCGAGGCAGGCAGATCAATGGGTGCCTGGCCTCGAACGGGGTCAAGGCGAGGTCGAAGCCGCTATGGCGGCGTATTTTCCACGCGATATAGCGCGCACCGCCAGCGAAGGTAAAAGCCGCCTTGAACAGGCGCGCGACATTCAGCGGACGCCCCAGATCGGCGCGTACCCGCCATTGGCGTCCCGCCCGGGCGCGTGCTTCCGCCGAAACCGCCGGGCACAATATCTCGCCCTCCCGCGCGAACGACAGGCCGGACGCCCCCCAGGCCGCCGGCAGCAGCGCCGCGAACCGCGTCCCCAACGCGCCAGCCAGCAGCATGGTGGAACGATTTCCCCCCTCGACCCGCAATTCCGCCGCATAGGTCCGGCGAAACAGGCTTTCCCAATAGGCCAGAGCCGATCCACGCTCCGGGCCAAGCATGGCCGCCCACCAGGCCGCCACCCCCACGGCGCGGATCAAACACCCCAGAATCGCATCGGCCGCCGCCGCGTCGCGCACCCAGACCAACCGCGCCGGCTGACAGAAACGGGCCCAGATCGTGGTGTCCAGGCAACCGCGCGCCGTCAGCGCCCGGAACTGCCCGAGGGTCAGAATGGCGACCTTGGCCCGGACAGACCGGCCGTCAATGATGCGCTCGTGATATTCGACATTCGGCGGCAACAACGCATTCGCCTCGCGCGCCGCCCTGCCGCGCGCCCAGTCTGCCTGCCGGTCCAGCACGATATAGAAATCGAGGATGCCCTCCGGATCCACCTGCCGCAGGCCCGACCCGTAGAACAGGACGCCGAGCACGGGCGCATCCCCGACCAGTTCGTCGACAAACGCCGTCACCGCCGGTTCCACCGGCCGGACCAGCTCCTCCGTCAGAATGCGGGCGACCCGCCCGGCAGCGAGAGGATCGTATCGCGCATCATCCATGAGAATCAGGCATTCCGGATAAAATCGAAGGCCGGCCCCGCCGACAGATAGGTCTGCCCGTCCGGACCGGAATCCAGGATTTCGCCGTCCAGCACGAAATCCCCTGCCTGCCGCAAGGCCAGATGATCAGCCCGGCCACGCTGGTAGGACGGCGAATGGTCCATCCAGGTCGTGGACCGCCCGCGCAGGACCGACCACGTCGCGGAGAGCAGATGTTCAGGAAAGGCCCCGACATTCAGATAGGAGAGCCCTGCCCCCTCCCGTGCCGCGAAGGGCCACATCCCTCCGGGCAGGCTGCCCAGCGTGGTGGCCATAAACAGGAAGCAATCCTCCGTCCGCGGCGCCTCTTCTCCCACCGCCAGCGTCACGGAATCGCCGGCCAGCCATTTGCGGCGCGTCGAGCGAAAGACCAACCGCCCCAGCGAAGACGCGATCGCAATCCCGACCGCCAGATCATGCGAAAAACGATTCAGGATAACCGGCCGATGGGCGATCCGGATTCCGCGCGTAAAGGCGGCAGCGCCATGAAACATCCCCAGCACCGCCGGCCGCGCCGGATCGGACCAGCGAACGGCCAGCACGTCGCGCCGCAGAATGCAACGCCGCAAGGCCCCCTCGCCAGCCAGGCGGCTCAACTGTTCGAGCGCTGCCGTACCACGCAGCCCAAATCCCACATCGGCGGCGATCAGGTTGGTATTCCCCGACGGCAGCACGACAAGAGCCGGCAACGCATCCGCCGGATAAGAGTGATGAATGGCGGACATAACGTCACTGACGGTCCCATCCCCGCCATCGATCGCGACCACCCCGACCTCGCGCCGGGCCAGTTCAGCCGCGATCCCGACCAGGCCAGCCCGGGACGCCGAATGGAAGAACAGCGGCCCCAGCGCCTGCGACGCCCGCTGACCGAACGAACCGTCTTCACGGCCATTCCGACGGCTGCGCGGATTATGAATCAGGGCAAACCGCTCGCTCACGCCCTATCGACCTTTCTTTGTGACACCGACATTCTCCGGGTCATAAGCCGCGTTCCCTGCATTATTGCAAGATCGTGAACGTCCAAAGACGGCCTGGCCGAGGACAGCGTGGAGAAAACCGTGAACGAGACGACCCTGGCCCACCTGTCCGATCTACACCTGGCGCATGACGGCCTGCGCTTCCCCGCATGGTCGCTTCTGAACAAGCGCATGACCAGCCAGTTCTCCTGGCGACGCCGGCGCCGGTTCCTGCATGTCGATACCGTCCTGGAAGCGCTCGTCACCGACCTCCGCGCGATGGCGCCGGACGCCGTCGCCCTGACCGGAGACCTGACCAATCTGGGCCTAGCGGTCGAATGCCGGCGCGCGGCAGCCTGGGTAGCAGCCCGCCTGCCCCAGCAGACCGCGATCATCCCCGGCAACCACGACATGCTGGTGCGCGCGCCATGGGATGCCACGCTGGGGGTCTGGAAACCCTGGATGGCGGCCCGGCCGGACGATTTCCCCTTTGTCCGACGTTTCGGCCCGGTGGCGCTGATCGGCGTCAATTCCGCCTGCCCCACCCCCTGGTTTTCCGCCGCCGGACGGATCGGCGCGGCCCAGGCCGCCCGCCTCACCGAAATCCTGCACGAAACCGGCCGCGAAGGCGCCTTCCGCGTTGTCATGATCCACCATCCTCCGGTTCCCGGCATCGTCACCCGCCGCAAGGCCCTGCAGGATACCGGACTGTTCGCGGCCGCCATCGCCCAGGCCGGCGCCGAACTGATCCTGCACGGCCACAGCCATCGCTCCGGCCTGTCCTCCCTGCCCGGCCCCACGGCAACGGTGCCGGTGCTGGGAATCGCCTCGGCCTCGATGCTGGCTCCGGGCCAGGAGCGCACGGCCGCATGGCATCATATCCGCATCGCCGGCACCGAACGCGGATATACCGCCGAAATCCGCCGCCGCCTGGTCGCACCGGGCCAGCCGGTCCGCGAACTGCCGCCCTGCCGCTTCGATGCCTATCGCCTCCCCTAGACGATGCCTGTATGAGTTGCCGGACATGACGCGCCCGCCTTTCCCTTCCACCGTGCTGCAAAGAATCACGCCGGGCACCCTCGACCGTTATCTGGTACGACAGATGGCACCGCCCTTCCTGATCTCGCTGGCGGTCGTGATGACCGCGCTGCTGCTGGAGCGGCTGCTGGTCCTGCTGAACGTCCTGGCGGCGGATGGCGGCACGCTCAAGGTCTTCGCAGGGCTGCTGGCCGACCTGATCCCCCATTATCTGGGCCTGGCCCTGCCGGCGGCCATCTGCGTCAGCGTCTTCGCCGTCGTGCGGCGCATGAGCCAGAACAACGAGATCGACGCCCTGATGGCCAGCGGCGTCTCGCTGCTGCGGATCGCGCGCCCCTTCATCCTCGTGGGCGCGGTCATGGGGCTGGTGGGGTTCAGCCTCTATGGCTTTATCCAACCCTATGCCCGCTACGATTTCCGGCAGGCGATGTATTTCGCCGCCCATGCGGGCTGGGCTCCTCATCTGCAAAGCGGGATGTTCGCCACCCCGGCCGACACGCTGATGCTGACGGCGGACCGGGTCGACGGCGCCGGCACCCGCCTGCATCACGTCTTCATCCGCGACCGGAGCGACGGGCTGGAACGTGACATTTCCGCCGAGAGCGGAACCTTGCGGATCGCCGACGACCGCACATCGGTCCGGCTGGACCTGGAGCACGGCACCATCGTCACCGAGCGTGAAGACGACACCCCGACGCTGGTGCTGTTCGACACCACCACCCGCATATTCAACACCGTCTCCCAGGCCCACGCCTTCCGCCTTCGCGGCAATGACGAGCGGGAACTGACCCTGTTCGAACTGCTGCACGACATACACACCGGCGATCCGACGATTCGCCGCCCCCATCTGGTGGCCGAACTCCATTTCCGCCTCGCCCGGGCGCTGGCCATTCCCTTCATCCCGATCCTCGCCTGCGCGCTGGCGGGCATGGCCAAGCGCCAGCGGCGCAATCTGGGCCTGGCGATCGCCGCCATCAGCCTGGTCGGCTTCGATCATGCGCTACAACTGGGGCTGAGCCTGGTCGCCAGCCGCGCGATGTCGCCCTGGCTGGTGATATGGGGGCCGTTCGTCCTGTTCTGCGGGTCCTGCGTCTGGCTGATCGTGCGCCGGTCCGGATCGGCGGGGGCCGGCCCGATCTGGGGGCGCCTCTTTGCCCGACGGCTGGGCCGCCCGGCGGCCAGCCCGTCCCCATGAGCCCGCTTCCTCCCTCGCCGACACGCCACGTCCTGATCGGCTACCTGACGCGCGAACTGCTCGGACGAATCCTGACGACAGCCGCGATCCTGCTGGCGCTGATGGAAGTCCTCGCGCTGCTGGAACAATTGACCCCGATCCTGGAGCGGCATCAGGGCGCGCGCGGCATCGCCTATTTCATGCTGCTGCACGCCCCCCTGCTGGTGGGCGGCACCCTGCCGCTGGCGGTCCTGATCGGCTCGCTGGTCCTGCTGGTACAGATGACGACCGGCAGCGAGATCGCGATCCTGCGCGCCGCCGGCCTGACCACCCCCGGCCTGACCCGCCTGATGCTGCCCGCGATCCTCGCGCTCGGCGTGGCCGGCGCCCTGGTCGACGACCAGATCACCCCGCGCACGGAACGGGCACTGGCAAGCTGGTGGAACCGCACCGATCCCCATCCGGAAGCCGGGCACGGCTTCTGGTTCCGCTCAGGCATGACCCTGGCCGATATCGGCTATGTCGCCCAGGGCGGGACGACCGTGACCCATGTCGACCTGTATCAGCGCGACCCGGGCGGCCGGCTGTTCCGCACCGTCCACCTGAACACGCTTCGCTATGCCAACGGCACCTGGACCGACGATGGCGGCCGCAGCCTGGAGCCGACGGGGGCGACCGTCCGGACGGCCACGCTGGCCCCGGCACCGGCGCTGGAGCATGGCTGGCCGGCCGGGCTGCGCCCCACGGACATGATCCGGCTGTCGATGGACACGCCCCCGCTTTCCACCGCCACCATCATCGCGATCCTGCGCGGGCACGCGCCCGCCTCACAGCCGCCAGCGGCGCTGCGCACCGCGCTGCTGGCACGGCTGCTCACCCCCTTCAGCTTTGCGGTAATGCTGTTATTGGCCTTGCCGGTGGTCTATATCCCACCACGAAGCGGAACACGGAGCTGGCTGCCGGTCTGGTGCCTGGGCGCCGGCCTGCTGTTCGTGGTCTTCCAGGGCATGCTGCGGGCACTGGGCAACGCCGGCACGCTGCCCGCCCCGGCGGCGACCCTGCCCGGCATCGTAATCTTTACGCTCGCCGTCTGTGCCCTGGTGTTGAGGATTGAAGAGAGATGATCGGCACGACCTTACACAACACGAACCTGCGCACCGGCCGAAGCTTCGACCTGGGGAAGATGAATCTCCGCCAGTTGTGGATCGCCTACCTGACCTATCCGACGATCCTGCTCTATATCGTCCTGGCCGCGATCGGCTTTGTGGTCCTGGCGCGGCACTTCCCCGGCATCGGGCCGACCCTGGTCGCCGCCGGCGCCGTCGTCGCGGTCTATCCGCTGGCATGGTACATGATCCATCGCTTCATCCTGCACGGCCGCTTCCTCTACCGGATGAAATGGACGGCGACGCTGTGGAAGCGCATCCATTTCGACCATCACCAGGACCCGCACCTGCTGGACGTGCTGTTCGGTTCGCCGCTGAACACCATCCCCACCATCGCCATCATCACCCTGCCGATCGGCTACCTGATCGGCAATGTCGGGGGGGCCGCGGCGGCCATGGGCACCGGGCTGGTCATCACCTGCATCTACGAATTCTTCCACTGCATCCAGCACCTGAACTACAAGCCGCGGATGCGCTGGATCCAGAAGATGAAGCAGCGCCACGTCCTGCATCATTTCCATGACGAGGACGGCAATTACGGCATCACCAGCTTCGTCGTCGATCGCGCCTTCGGCACCTATTATGTCGATGCCCGCGCCCGGCCGCGCAGCCCGCATGTCTTCAACCTGGGTTACGACCTGGAGGAAGCCAACCGCTATCCCTGGGTGATGGAACAGACCGGCGCACCGCCGCGCGACCGGCCCGACGGCGCGACATCGCGGAACGCGGCGTGACATCCACCCGATCCGCGCCCGGCCCGCTGACCGTCCTGGTTCTGGCCGGCACCCGCGCCGGCGCGGCGGACCCGATGGCCACCGCCGCCAACGTCTCGCACAAGGCGATCCTGCCCGTGGCCGGCCAGCCGATGATCGCACGCGTGCTCGACGCGCTCGCCGCCTGCCCCCGCATCGGCCGCATCGTCATCAGCATCGAAACCCCCGGCATCCTGGAGGGGCTCGAACTCGACCATCCAGTGGACTTCCTGCCGCCGGCCGCCGGCCCCAGCGCCAGCGTGATGGAAGCCCTGCGCACGCTCGGCACCCCCCTGCTGGTCACTACCGCCGACCATGCCCTGCTTCGCCCGGAATGGATCGACACCTTCCTCGATTCCGTCGATGCGAACTGCGACATGGCCGCGGCCGTCGCCATGGAGGCCGACATCGCGCGCGATGTCCCCGGGACGAAACGCACGATGATCCGCCTGGCCGACGGCGCCTTTTCCGGCTGCAACCTGTTCCTGTTCCGCACACCCACCTCAATCGGCGTCGTGGAGCTGTGGCAGCGCATAGAGCAGGAACGCAAACGGCCGATCCGCATGGCGCGCCTGCTCGGCATCGGCACCCTGCTGCGCTACATGACCGGCGGCCTGACCCGCGCGGCCCTGTGCGCGCGGGTGGGCAGCCTGAGCCAGGCCTCGGTCAAGCTGGTGCCCCTGCCCGACGGCCGCGCCGCCGTGGATGTCGACAAGCCCGCCGATCTGCTCCTGGTCGAATCCCTGCTCCGGAAGCCCACCGCCGCATAATCCCATGCGCATCGCCTATATCATCAACTCCCTGGAGGGTGGCGGCGCCGCCTTCCCCGTGCCCGACATCACCGATGTCCTCCGCCGCGCCGGGCACGATGTCGCGGTTTTCGCGCTGCGGCGCCGCGACGGCCGCGCACTCCCTGCTCTCCAGGCTGCGGGCCTGCCGGTCCACATCCGGGCCGGAAAGGGAAACGACCATCTGTCCGCCCTGCTCTGGCTGGGCCGGCAAATGGCGGAATGGCATCCGGACCTGATCTGGACATCACTGACGAGGGCCACCGTCACGGGTCAGTTGATCGGATTGTCACGACACATTCCCGTCGTCAGTTGGCAGCATAATGCCGGCCTCGCCCCGGCGAATATCCGCCTGCTGCGCGCTCTGCGAGGCCTGAGCCGGCTATGGGTCGCGGACTCGCGCTGCGTGCAGGCGTTCATGCAAGACCGCCTGGCCATTCCGCCCGACCGCGCCGCTTTATGGCCGATCTTTCGCGCCGATCCGGCCGCTCCCATCGCCCGACCATGGCAACCCGGCGAAACTGTCCAGATCGGCTCGCTGGGGCGGCTGCATCCCGCCAAGGGCTACGATATCCTTTGTCACGCCCTGGCATTGCTGAAAACCGCCTCGTCCCTTCCCCCTTTCCGGATTTCGATCGCCGGCGAAGGCGAAGCCCGGCCACAGATCGAGGGGCTGATCCGCGACCACAATCTGAAGACTCTCCACCTGACCGGCTTCTCAACCGATCCGGCGGATTTTCTGGCCACCCGGCATGCCTATGTCCAGCCGTCCCGACGCGAGGGCCTGTGCATCGCCATGCATCAGGCGATGCAGGCAGGCCTCGCTTCCGTAGCCTCCTCGGTCGGCGAAATCAGTTGCACGGTCCAGAATGGCGTATCGGGCCACCTGGTCCCTCCCGGCGATCCCCCGGCGCTGGCGGCGGCGCTGGCGGACATGTTGCGCCAACCACATGCCATCGCCACCATGGGACAGGTCGCACGCAACCGGGTGCTGGATCTGTTCGCTCCCGAACGGTTCGATGCCGCCGGTCTTGCGATTCTGGATCGGATTGCCACCACGCATCGCGGCTGACCCTCGCTCATGATCGTCCGGCCACGCAAGCGGCCTCCCGCGACGGTCGTGACGCGCCGCCCCACCCGTGGCATGGTGCGGTCGATGCCCATCGACCCCGTACAGAACCAGATCGCCATCCGCCGCGCGGTCAACCATCTCTGCGGCCAGATGGGCTGGGCGGCGCTAAACGAACTGGTCCTGCCGGACGGTCGCCGCGCGGATGTCATGGCCCTGCGGCCGGACAACGGATTCGTGTGTATCGAGATCAAATCCGGCCCACGCGATTTTCTCACCGACCAGAAATGGACCTGCTATCGCGACTGGTGCGACCAGCTTTTCTTCGCCGTCGATCGCACCTTTCCCCTCTCCCTGCTGCCCGAGGCGACCGGGATCATGGTCGCGGATACCGATGCGGTGCCCGACGGCCTGAACGTGATCGCCGAAGCCGCCATCCTCCGCTCCCCCGTCCCGACGACCCTGGCCGCCGCCCGCCGACGCAAGCTGACATGGCTGTTCGCCACCCAGGCGGCCGGACGGCTGGCCCGGCTGGACGACCCCGCCATCACCACCGCCCTGCGCACCGCCCGGCGGGTCGAATGATGCCTTACCGCCCCTCACCCACGCTGAAAGGTTCCCCGATGTCCGATGCCGCCATCCTGTGCCGGTTCGAGGCCGCGCGCTCCATCGTCCGTGATGCGGCGGACCTCGCCATGGCGATGCGCCCACCGCCGGGCGGCCCGTCAGGCAAGCAGAAAAGCGCCCAGGACTGGCTGACCGAAGCCGACGGCGCGGTCGAGGCCCTGATTTCCGAACGGATCGGCACCCTGTTCCCCGAGGACGGATTCCAGGGCGAGGAAGAAGGGCGCACCCGCACCGGCCGCCTGCGCTGGGTGGTCGATCCGATCGACGGCACCTCGAACTATGCGCGCGGCCGTTCGCGCTGGTGCGTCTCGCTGGGCCTGATGGATGGCGACCAGCCGGTCGCCGGCATCATCCAGGCGCCCGCGCTGCACGAGACCTATACCGCCGTGCGCGGCCATGGCGCCTTCCTCAACGGCCGGCCGATCAAGGCCTCGCCAGTCACCGACACGCGCTCCGCAATGGTCGAAATGGGCTGGAGCAACAAGGTGCCCGACGGCATCTACGCGGCGAAAATGGCCGCAATCCTGGAACTGGGCGCCATGCCCCGCTCCGGCGGCTCCGGCGCGCTGGCCCTGGCCGATGTCGCGTGCGGCCGGCTGGACGGCTACCTGGAAATGGTGATCAATCTGTGGGACGTCGCGGCGGCGCTGGTGCTGCTGGAGGAAACAGGGGCCCGGTTCTCCCCCTTCCTGCGCGACGGCGGGCTGGATCGCGGCATCACCCTGCTGGCGACGGCACCGGGAATCGCCACCGATCTGGCGGTAGCGCTCGCAGTACCGCTGGACTGACCGGCTGTCAGCAGCCATGGTTACGCCATAAAAATCCGGCAGGAGACGGGGCGCGGGCCGAAATGCCGGCCACACGCCCACCCCTGCTTCACGGTAGCGTGGCCGGGCGAGTCCGGCCGCGCGATATCGATATGATCTGCTCGGCATTCTGCGGCACGGACGGTCCGGAGGTCGCGCGATGCCGAAAGTTACGGAGCATGCCCTTGCGAGACGGTCTTTCCCGCAGAACCCTGGCCCTGGCGGCCATCGCGCTGGCGCTGCCGGCGGCGCCCGCCCTGGCTGCGGGCGAACGGCAGCAGGCCCTGGTGGACCGCGCCACCCTGACCGTGCGCGAGATGTTCAGCGGCGCCCGCCCGGACAGCAAGATTACCCGCTACATGAGCCAAGCGCGCGCGGTCATGGTCTGCCCGTCCATCTTCCGCATGTCGATCGGCTTCGGCGGCGCGGGCGGCGGCTGTGCCCTGCTGTCGCGCGACGCACGCGGATCATGGTCCGATCCGGCCTTCTACACGCTCAGTTCGGCCAATGTCGGAATCCAGCTCGGCATGCAGGATTCCCAGATGATGTTCTTCGTCATGACCGATCGCGGCCTGCAGGCCCTGCTGGACAGCCAGTTCCAGTTCGGCGCCAATGCCGCAGCCTCGTTCGCGACCATGGGCTCCGGCATCGAAAGCGGCACGGCCGGCGAGCGCAATACCGACATCATGGCGTTGCAGAAATCCGAGGGCCTGTTCGCAGGTGCCGCGCTGGGCGGCTCGAAACTGACGGTCAACAGCGGCGCGAACCGCGCCTATTACAATCAGATCGTCGGCCCCGAGGACATCGTCATCTCGATGCGGGTGAATAATCCCGGCGCCGACCCCCTGCGCGCCGCATTGAGCGAGGTACAGGCCCGGGCCACGGCCGGTGCGCCCGCCGCGCCCCCGCCGGCCTATGCCCAGCCCGGCCCCGGCGCCGAACCCTCACAGGTTGCGGTCCCCTCGTCCGGCCCGGTCAGCAGCCAGCCCCTTTCGCCTCCCTGAAAGCCTGACCGTCAATGCGGTCAGACCTCAGAGGCTGTTTGAAAAGTCGGCCTGCCGAGCGAGAGTGCCGCGCAGCGGCTCGGCCGTCATGTGTTTCCGAGCATCGGAGCGGAGCGGCCTTGCTGGCCGTGAGCACCGAAGCGCAGGAAACGCACGCCGGATCGCCGGCAGGGTGACGTTGCAAACAGCCTCTCACTTGCCCGGTACCTGGCGTGCACGCCAGGCACCGACATTGCGGTTGTGCTCCGACAGGCTGCTGGCAAAGGCATGCCCCCCATTGCCATCGGCGACGAAATACAGCGCGTCGCTCTCAGCGGGATGCGCCACCGCCTCCAGTGACGCCAGGCCGGGCGCACAGATCGGCCCGGCCGGCAGGCCCGGCAATGTGTAGGTGTTATAGGCACCGGGCGCGTCCAGTTCGGCTCGCGTCAGGCCATGGCCCAGCGGCCCCGCCCCGCGATTGATCCCATAAACCACGGTCGGATCGGATTGCAGCCGCATGCCCATGCGCAGCCGGTTGAGAAAGACGCGAGCCACCAGCGGGCGTTCAGCCGCGATCGCAGTCTCACGCTCCACCATCGAGGCCAGAACCACCAGCGTGCGCCGATCGGGAATCTCCGCCAGAGGCACCCGATCGCGCCAGACGGTCTCCAGCGTCGTCTCCATGGCCGCCTGCATCCGCGCCAGCAGCGCGGCACGCGGCGTTCCCCATTCATAATCATAAGTCTGCGGCAGAACGCTGCCCTCGGCTGGCGGCACAAGCGGCGGGCCCGTCAGCACCGGCGCCCGGTCGATCAGATCAGCCACCTGAAGGGCGGAAAACCCCTCGGGCACGGTCAGCCGATGCACCACCGGCCTGGCATGGCGCAATACGAACAGCACGTCGCGGAGCGAGGCATGGGCCGGAAATTCCAGTTCCGCCGCATGCAGAACGCCATCATGACGGGTCAGATGCACCGCCGTGCGAAACAGCAAGCTGCCGACCCGCCCCGGCGCGATCACCCCTTCGCGTTGCAAGATGGCCGCCGTGCTGGCTAGGCCGCCACGGGCCACGACCACCGCGCGGGGCTCCGGTGCCGGTCCGGGCGCGCCATATTGCCACCATCCCCAGGCGGCCACGCCCCCGCCTGCCGCGCACACCACCAGCAGCAGGCCCAGGCTGAAAATCAGAAGACGCTTGAGCATGATGCTCTTTTTTCCGCGTCACGATGCCGAAGACAAGGCCCCCGGACGCGGATCAGGCTGGCACGCCCGATCCGTCAGTCCGTGCAAGGCTCAGACGCCGCGTACGATGACGCTGGCGTTGGTCCCGCCGAACCCGAAGCTGTTCGACAGGGCAATATCGATCTTGCGGCGCTGGGCCTCGTGCGCCACGCGGTCGATCACGCTTTCGGTGGACGGATTGTCCAGGTTCAGCGTCGGCGGCGCGACATTGTCGCGGATCGCCAGGATCGAGAAAATCGCCTCGACGGCACCGGCCGCACCCAGCAGATGGCCGATCGCCGATTTGGTCGACGACATCGCGACCTGGCTCGCGGCATCGCCGAACAGACGCTCGACCGCCTGCAATTCCAGGTCATCGGCCATGGTCGAGGTGCCATGGGCATTCACATAGCCGATATCGGAGACCGAAATGCCGGCGCTGCGCACGGCGGACTGCATGGCGCGATAGGCACCTTCATGTCCCTCGGCCGGCGCGGTGATATGGTAGGCATCGCCGGACATGCCGTATCCGATGATCTCGCCATAGATCTTGGCGCCGCGCGCCTTCGCGTGCTCGTACTCTTCCAGCACCACGATGCCGGCGCCCTCGCCCATGACGAAGCCGTCGCGATCGCGATCCCAGGGGCGCGAGGCCTTGTCCGGGGCATCATTGAATGCGGTGGAGAGCGCGCGGGCCGAACTGAACCCGGCGATTCCCAACGGGCAGACCGCCGCTTCGGCACCGCCGGCCACCATCACGTCGGCATCGCCGAGCATGATCAGGCGCGAGGCATCGCCGATCGCATGCACGCCGGTGGCGCACGCGGTCACGACCGAATGGTTGGGGCCCTTGAAACCGTATTTGATCGAAACATGGCCGGAGACCAGATTGATCAGCGCGGACGGGATGAAGAAGGGCGACAGGCGACGCGCCCGCCCCTCATGCACCGTGATCGACGCATCATAAATCGTCTGCAGGCCGCCGATGCCCGAACCGATCATCACGCCGGTCCGGCAACGGTCTTCCTCGGATTCGGGCTTCCACCCGGAATCCTCGACCGCCTCGGTCGCCGCGACAAGGCCCAGATGGATGAAGCGATCCATCTTCTTCTGGTCCTTGACCGGCACCCAGTCGGACAGGGTCAGGCAGCCCGTCTCGGTCGGCCCGGCCGGCACCTCGCCGGCGACATGCGCCGGCAGGTCCGACGGATCGAACGAGGCGATGCGGCCGATCCCGCTTTCGCCGGCGATCAGGCGCGACCAGTTATGTTCGAGCCCGAGCCCGAGCGGGCTGACAATGCCCATACCGGTAACAACAACGCGCCGATGTCCCGACGCTCCTCCGGCAGATTGTATCAACCCGCACCGCTCCCTGATCACAAAATCCGACGTTCCGGTAGAAGCAGCCTCAGGCGGCCTTCTGCTTCTCGATGTAGTCGATGGCGTCCTTCACGGTCGCGATCTTCTCGGCCGCATCTTCCGGGATCTCGACGCTGAAAGCCTCTTCGAAGGCCATCACCAGCTCGACCGTATCCAGGCTGTCCGCGCCCAGATCGTCGATGAAGGAGGCCTCCGGCGTGACCTTGCTTTCCTCGACACCGAGGTGCTCGACCACAATCTTCTTAACCTTGTCAGCGATTTCGCTCATCTGTCTTCGCTTCCTGTCTGCCCCAATGAGATACGGGCGGTTCGAAATTCATTCGTCCTGTCTGACGTCCCGCGAAGCGGAACCGCCGGAACATGCCCAGCCCGCTTCCGGACGAAGCAGCGGCGGATTAGCACGGTTCCTCGGCAATAGCCAAGGCGGCGGATCTTCTTTCCGTCATAATCCGCTGCCGAAGCCTGAAATCCGGCTCCGCAAAATCGGCCTGTTGTCCGCCATATCCCTGCCTGCGTCCAGCGGAATCAGCGTGTTCCCCGTCGATCAGGGCATTGCCATCCCGCCATTGACGTTCAGCGTCGTGCCGGTGATCCAGCCGGCCTCGTCCGATGCCAGATAGGCGACGGAAGCGGCAATATCCTCGGGCTTGCCCATCCGGCCCAGCGGAATGCCGCCCAGCAGCTTCTCGCGCTGCGCCTCCGGCAGCACGTCGGTCATCGCGGTCTGGATAAAGCCCGGCGCCACGACATTGACGGTCACGCCGCGCGATCCGGCCTCCTGCGCCAGGGATTTGGTCATGCCGATCATGCCCGCCTTGGCCGCCGCATAATTCGCCTGGCCGGCATTGCCGGTCACGCCGACGATCGAGGCGATGCTGACGATTCGCCCGGCCCGACGGCGCAGCATGCCCTTCAGCACGGCGCGGCACAGGCGGAAGGGGGCGGCCAGGTCCACCTCCATCACGCGGTTCCAGTCCTCGTCCTTCATGCGAATCGCCAGCCCGTCCCGCGTCAGGCCCGCATTGTTGACCAGGATATCCAGCGGCGCACCGGCCGCGACCTCGGCGGCGGCCACCAGCGCGTCGGCCGCCTTCGGGTCCGACAGGTCGGCGGGGCACACATGGACCCGCTCGCCATCGGGCGCGATCTCGCTGGCCACAGCGGCCAGCACGGCCTCGCGCGTGCCGGAAAGCACCACCCGCGCCCCCTGGGCATGCAGGGTCCGCGCGATCGCGGCACCGATTCCCCCCGATGCGCCCGTCACCAGCGCGGTCTTGCCATCCAACCTGAACATCAGCCCGTCCTTGCCTGAAAAATCATCTCTCATAGCGATGCGAGAAACGCCTCGATATCCGCCGGGGTGCCGACCGAACGGGTCGCCGCGTCGGGCGCGATGCGCCGCACCAGTCCGGACAGCACCTTGCCGGCCCCCAGTTCCACAAAACTGTCGACGCCCATCGCCGCCATTGCCTCGACACTCTCGCGCCAGCGCACGGTGCCCGTCACCTGCCGCACCAGCAGGTCGCGAATCGCCTGCGGGTCGGTCACCTTGGCCGCCGAGACATTGGCCACCAGCGGCACCACCGGCGGCGCGATCTCGGCCCGCTCCAATGCCTCGCCCATCGCGTCGGCCGCCGGCGCCATCAGCGAGCAATGGAACGGCGCCGACACCGGCAGCACCACCGCCCGCTTCACCCCGCGCGCCTTGGCAATCGGAATCGCCCGCTCGATCGCCGTCGCCCGGCCCGAAATGACGATCTGTCCCCCGCCATTATCGTTGGCCACCTCGATGATTTCCGTGCGGTCCGGCTCGCCCTCCACACGCAGGATCGCGGCCTCGGCGCAGATCGCCCGCGCCTGCTCCAGGTCCACGCCGATCAGCGCCGCCATCCCGCCCTCACCGGCGGGCACCGCCTTCTGCATCGCGGTGCCGCGCAGGCGCAGCAGGCGCGCCGTCTGGGCGATCCCAAGCGACCCCGCCGCCGCCAGCGCCGAATATTCCCCCAGAGAATGCCCGGCCACCAGCGCGGCCACGCGCTTCAGTTCCAGCCCGCCTTCCTTTTCCAGCACCCGCAGCACCGCCAGCGACACCGCCATCAGGGCGGGCTGGGTATTCTCGGTGCGGGTCAGGTCCTCCATCGGCCCTTCGAAGATCAGGGCCGAGAGCTTCTGGTCCAGCGCATCGTCCACTTCCTGGAACACCTCGCGCGCCGGGGCGAAGGCTGCGGCCAGTTCGGCCCCCATTCCAACGGACTGGCTACCCTGACCGGGGAAGATGAAGGCGTGAACGGTCATGCTGTCCTCATTATCCAAAAGAAATCTCGCGTTCCGGCCCGCGAAATGCCGACAGGACGCGGCGCCTGTCAATCGCGCGGCATGGCCTCGCGGCGGCGGAGCACTAGCAGCAGGGCATCCCAGGGCAGGGCCGCGACCTCGCGCAGACGCCAGAACCACCGCCGCCGCAGGCCCCGGGCAGCCGGCATCCGGGGCGGCGGCACCCGCACCGCCCGCCAGCCCGCCAGCCGCATCAGCACCAGGCAGCGCGGCAGGTGATAGGCGCTGCTGGCGACCGCAACGGGCCCGCGATAGCCGCGCGCCCGCAGCAGCACGGAACAGGCCAGCACCGACTCCAGCGTATCCCGCGCCGTCGCCTCGATCAGGATCGCCGAATCCGGCACCCCGGCCCGGCGCAACAGCTCCGCCATCACGGGCGCCTCGGCCGGCCGCCCGCCCAGGCTGCCGCCGGTCGGCACGAACAGCGGCGCCGCGCAGGTCTGGCCGAAGGCATCGGCCGCCGCCACCCGACGGCATAATGTTGGGGAAGGTGTGCCGTCGGGATGGACGGCGGCACCGAAGATCACGATCGCGAGCGGCGCATCCGCCCGCCCGCTCACGGCGGCGCCTGAAGCAGAAGCTGGTTCAGCCCGGCGAAGGTGGCGAACGTCACCCGCCAGACCTGCCGGAACTGCGCGGCATCGACCCCCCGATTGTCCAGGATCGCCGCCAGTTCACCCACCGTGCGCCTGCCGTCGATCAGCGGCAGCAGGCCGCGCGCCTGCGAAATGACCGGCAGCAGCACCTCACGCCCCCCCAGACGGACCGGCAACCGATTATCGGACCGCATCAGCCGCGAGAGGCTTAACCCGTCCAGAGCCCGCAGCACCGGCACGCAAGCCGGGTCCATCGGATCGGCGCGCCCCACGACTTCGCCCGCGCGGCGGGCATAAGCCACATGAAACGCCCGACCTTCCCCACGCGACTCGGCCAGAGCGGCCCGTGCGCGATCGGGCAGGAAATCAAGATCGGTGCACATGGCCGGATCGGCCTCCAGGAGCGCCGGATCATACGCCAGCGGCGCCATCAGGCAGACAGGCGCCAGACCCGCCGCAGCCAGCAGATCGAACAGCCCCTCGACAGGATAGCCACCGCCCCGCCCGTCCGGTGCGGCAACCACCACGCGCACGCCGCCCCCCGGCGCCAGCAGGCCACCCAGGGCATCCAGCCGCGCCGTCGGCTCCGCCTCCGCGCTCAGGTCGCAATCGATATAATCGTAAACAGAAGAGACCAGCGCCCCGCCGGATGCGAGAAAATCGACCTCACCCGGCCGCCCCTCCGCATGCAGGGCCTCCGCCAGCCGCGCCGCACCGCCGGCATCGCCCCCGGCCACCAGCACGCGCAACGGGCAAGAGCGCGGCCGCACGGCCCCGAACAGCCAGTAATCGACCTCGCGCAGATCACCGGCCGATCCGGTCGCCAGAGAGGATGCGTGTTCCATGGCCCTACCGGGGCAGCAGCTTTCCGCGCTGCCAGGCCTCGGCCGCCTCGTCGGCGCTCAGGCCGTCGCAACGCACCGCATATTCCAGCGCGCTCACCACCTTGTGGCCCAGCATCAGCTCGTCGAGTTCATCCAGCAGGTCGGAATCCAGTTCCGCCCGCGCCTCGCGACGCACCAGCATCCGGGCCACCTGCTCGTCGGCCAGCACGTTCCTGGGGTCTTCCAGCGGCCGCAGCCGGCCGCCATGATGCAGGAAATGCGGTTGCCAGAGAGGCAGCACCGCCGCCTCGCCGGTCTCGATCGCCTTCGCGGCATACTGCCAGGCATCTTCGTCCGGGCGGGCCTCGATGGTGAAGCCGCGTTCCGTCAGTCCATAGGACCCAACGCCGAGCCGGACCCGTTCGATTACCGATTCCGCCGCCACGATATTGCGGCTGACCACCCCGTCATCCCGCCCCAGATCCGCAATCGAAGCCACACCCGGCGCACAGCCTTCAGGCATGAACCAGCCAAAGACAGGCTTGTACAGCTCACCAAGCAGATCCATGCCCAGCGACGGGTCCGCCCAGGCGGCATCGACATCGGGCAGCCAGGCGGACACGAACAGGTCGATGCCGCCCGCCTTCATCGCCGCCGTCAGTTCGTCCCGGTCGCCGGTGACGTATTCGACGTCCAGGTCATAAGCTTCCAGCACGCGCACGACTGCCGCGGCAGCGGCCGCGTGCAGGATGGTTTCCGGATGGCCAAGCGTCACCGTCGTCATCGCACCTCTCCCCGATCACGAGGCTGGTTCCAGCAGGTGACACCCGTTTGCGCAAGGGGCGGAGCGGCAAAAAACCGCCCCGCCCCCGCGCTCAGGCCATGCGGTTTCCCGCTGTCACCAGATCTTCACCCGGTCTTCCGGCTTCAGATACAGCGTGTCGCCCGGCTTGACGTTCCAGGCCTTGTACCAGGCATCGACATTATGCATCGGAATATTCACCCGCGCCTGCGGCGGAGAATGCGGGTCCGTCATCACCCGCTGGCGGGCGGTGTCGTCACGCAGCTTCTGCCGCCAGACCTGCGCCCAGCCGAGGAACACGCGCTGGTCCCCCGTCAGGCCGGCGATCACCGGGGCCGGCTTGCCGTGCAGCGAGGCGTGATAGGCATCCAGCGCCAGGGTCAAGCCGCCCAGGTCGGCGATGTTCTCGCCCATGGTCAGCTTGCCGTTCAGATGCACGCCCGGCAGCACCTCGAAGGCATCGTACTGCTTGCCGAAGCGATCGGCCAGCTTGTTGAAGCGGGCCTCGTCGTCCTTGGTCCACCATTCCTTCAGGCGCCCCAGATAGTCGAACTTGCGCCCTTCATCGTCGAAGGAATGCGTCATCTCATGGCCGATCACGCCGCCGATCGCGCCGTAATTGATCGCCGGGTCCGCCTTGGGGTTGAAGAAGGGCGGCTGCAGGATCGCGGCCGGGAACACCACCTCGTTGAACAGCGGGTTGTTGTAGGCATTGACCGTCTGCGGGGTCATGTCCCACTCGTCGCGGTCAACCGGGTGGCCCAGATGACCCAGCCAGTAGCGCCATTCGAAGCCCTCGGCACGCGCGGCATTGCCATAGGCGTCCCCCTGCCTGACGACGAGGGTCGAATAATCGCGCCAGCGCTTGGGATAGCCGATCTGGATGGTGAAATGGTCCAGCTTCTGCACGGCGGCGGCCCGGGTCTGCGGGCCCATCCATGCATTATGCTGCAACCGCACGCGGAAGGCCGCCTTCAGTTCGGTGGTCAGCGATTCCATCATCTGCCGGTATTCCGGCGGGAAATAGCGTGCGACATAGGTCTGCCCCAGCGCCATGCCCATCGCATGGCCGGTGGCGGTCACGCCGCGCTTCCACCGGTCGGGCAATTGCGGCTGGCCGCCCAGCGTCTTGTCGTTGAAGTCGAACGACGCCTGCACGAACGCCTTGGGCAGGTAATGCGAGGCACTGCCCACCAGATGGAAGGCCAGCCACGCCCGCAGCGTATCCAGCGGCGTTTCCGAGGCAATCTTCGCCTCGCCGACGACGGCATCGGGCTCGCCGACGATCAGCGTGCCCGATTTCACGATCGTCTCGGGCAGTTCGGCGGCAGTCAGATAAGCCGCCCAGTCGAAATCGGGCGCGCGCTTGGCCAGGTCGGCAACCGTGATGGGGTTATAGGTCTTGTCGGGGTCGCGCATGTCCTGCCGCGCCCAGTGAACCTCCGCCATCCGGGTTTCGAACGCTACGATGGCCTGGGCCTGCTTCGCGGCATCCGGCCAGCCGATCAAAGTCAGGACCTGCTGGACGTAAGCCTGATAGGCGGTCTTCTTCGCCGCCAGCGCGGGCTTCAGGTAATAATCACGATCCGGCAGGCCCAGGCCCCTCTGGTCCAGCGTCAGCGCATAGACCGTCGGATCCTTGGCGTCCGGCTGGATGCCCAGCCCGAACAGCGAATACTGGAATCCCGTCTGGCCACGCCCCATCAGGGCGGCAAAGGCGGTCCGATCCTTCACCGCGCGAATGGCGTCCAGATCCGCGGCGAGCGGCCGGATCCCCTGCGCCTCGATCCCCTTCTCGTCCATGAAGGTGGCGTAGAACGTGCCCAGCTTCTGGTCGACCGTCGCGGGATCGGCCACCGGATGGGCCGCCAGGTCATTCAGGATGCCCTGCACGCGCTTGCGCGAAAGCTCATGCAGCATGTTGAACGGCCCATAGGCCGTCATGTCGGGCGGAATGACGATATCGTGTACCGCACGGCCGTTCGCGTAGCCGAAGAAATTGTTACCGGGCGCGATCGACAGGTCGCGTCCGTCCACATCGAAGCCCCATGCGCCGTAAGACGGGGCATCGACCACATCGGCCCCCTTCGCGCCAGCGGCCTGATCGGCCGCCCGCGCCCCGCCGCCCCAGCTCGCGACCGCCAGCAGCGCCGCGCCGCATAGCCAGCCGCGCCGTCCATATCGCCTGAAATCCGACATCCCGTTGCCTCAAATCCTGTTACAAACGGGATACGGTAGAACGGTTTATTTACGGTGCCCAGCCCGTGCCCCGGTCGTTTTCACGGGCTCCGGCGGACGCGCCAGCGCGGCCACGCGATAGTCGAAACTCAGGACCCCGGCCAGGTACGGCGCCGCGAACGCCTTGAAGGCATCATGCGCGGGATCGAAGAACCCCGGCTGGGTCACGACCGGCCGGCCGACATAATAATTCCGGTCCCCTTCCGAGCGAAAACTCACCAGGAAGCCCATCTGGTACCCCTCGTCCGCGCCCTCGCCGCTGTTCTGAAAGCCGGTCTCGATCGACTCGACCACCGGCCGACCGTCCGGACGACGGGAATCGACCACCAGTTCCAGAAAACGCCGGGCCACCTCAGCCTTCTGCGCAGGCGTCACATCCTTGAGGAAGCGGAACAGAACCACATGCCGGATCAGAGCCGGGCGAAAGGCGGGCGCGGTAAAGGCGGCAACCCCGACCTGAGCCAGGTCCTGCTGCACCGCGACGGCGGCGGCATCGGGCGGCGGCGGCGTCGCGGGCGATGTCGCGATCGGCAGGGAATAGGATTCGGCCAGCGCGGCCGCCGCCGGCGACAGCGCCGCCACGGTCAGGCCGAGGCTCGCAGCCGCGATCATCTTGCGCACCAACATCGTCACTCCCTCCTGGTTCCTGCCCGTCAGGCCAACGCCGCCTGACGCGCGAATTTCCTCTGGCGTAGGCGAATCAGATGATACATGCCCCGCGCGACCAGTTCATGCACCCAGCCATGCGGCGCGATCCCGATCGTCTTCAGGATCATGCCGGTCACGCGCACCGTATGCCGGGGCTGATAATACCGCATCGCCCGCGCCATATAAGCCGCAATACATCGACCGTGGTCATAAGGCAGACCGACCGGCTCGTTGGTCGTGTGATAGGCCGAGGCAAGCTCGTCATCCTCGCTTTCCGTCACCCGTCCCAGCGCGATGCGCATGCGCTGCCAGACCCCGAGCTTCTCGCGCTTCAGGTAGCGGTTCATATGGTCGTAGAACAGCTTGAAATGCCTGTATTCGTCCGCCGCGATCTGCCGGCAGATCGCCTTCAGCAGCGGCTCGTCCGTGGCATCGGCCAGAGCGGTGTAGAAGGAGGATGTTCCCGTCTCCACCATGCAGCGGGCAATCAGCTCGCCGGTGCGCGATCCGCGAATGGACCGATCCACCTCCAGCTCCAGCTTGTACGACGCGCGATACCGTTCGAACGCCTGCGGATAATCCCATGACGGATCGGCCAGCATCGCCCACCGCCCCAGCGCGTCGCCATGCTGCACTTCCTCGATCGCCCAGTTATCCGCCGCCGCGCGAAAGGCCGGATCATCGAAGAACACATTGTTCAGATAATGCGCATAATCCACGCCATTCCGTTCGACGACCGACGCCGCCTTGACCAGCTGGACGACATCGGGGTCGACGCGCGCCGGATCGAAACAGTCCCAATCCATCTGCTCAAGGCGCCAGTGTTTCATCGTAATCCGTCTTTCATGCCATCCGCCCCGTTTCCCTCTCTCCCGTCCTTCCGTGCAGAAGGGCATATACGAAGCCTGAACAAGTCCTTTTCAGCATCCGAGATGGCATAAACCGCCCGATTATGCCATGCAGACGATAGCTGGCGCATACGCGACCGGCGCACCGCCCGGGCTTCCCGAGGCGCAATGACAACAAACGCGGATCATAACCGTATGAACATACACGAATATCAGGCGAAAGCCCTGTTGAAGGGATTCGGCATGCCCGTGCTGGACGGCCGGGTCGTCCGTTCACCCGACGAAGCTCTGGTGGCCGCCCGCACGATCGGCGGCCCGATCGTGGTCGTCAAGGCACAGATTCATGCCGGCGGCCGCGGCGCGGGCCATTTCGCCGACGATCCGGGCGGCAAGGGCGGCGTCCGCCTGGCCCGCACGCCCGACGACGCGCAGCAGGCCGCCGTCGCGATGCTGGACAGCACGCTGATCACCCGCCAGACCGGCCCGGCCGGCCGCATCGTCCGCCGCCTCTATATCGAGGCCGGCTGCGAGATCGCGCGCGAACTCTATCTTTCCCTGCTGGTCGATCGCGCCACCGGCCGCATCGTCATCGTCGCCTCCCAGGATGGCGGCATGGCGATCGAAGACGTCGCCGCCGCCACGCCCGAGCGCATCCTGAAGGAGGCGATCGACCCCGCCACCGGCCTGTCCGACTACCAGGCCCGCAATCTCGCGGCGCGGCTCGACCTCCATGGCCGCTCGATCCGCGCCTTCACCACCGTCCTGCGCGCGGCCTACGAGGCCTTCGTGTCGCTCGACGCCGCGATCGTCGAGATCAATCCGCTGGTCGTCACCGGCTCGGGCGACCTGGTGGCGCTCGACGCCAAGATGAGCTTCGACGA
This sequence comes from Gluconacetobacter brunescens, assembly GCF_048695475.1. Lineage (NCBI taxonomy): Bacteria > Pseudomonadati > Pseudomonadota > Alphaproteobacteria > Acetobacterales > Acetobacteraceae > Gluconacetobacter > Gluconacetobacter brunescens. The sequence continues at coordinate 27,969 of NZ_JBLHEN010000002.1, forward strand.
CAACGCCCTGTTCCGCCATCCGGAACTGGAAGAACTCCGCGACGAGAACGAGGAAGACCCCCGCGAGCGCGAAGCCGCCCGCCACGGCCTGGCCTATGTCGGGCTCGACGGCACGATCGGCTGCATGGTCAACGGCGCCGGCCTGGCCATGGCGACCATGGACATCATCAAGATGGAAGGCGAGGAACCGGCCAACTTCCTCGATGTCGGCGGCGGCGCCTCGCGCGAGCGGGTAGCGGCGGCGTTCCGCATCGTGCTGTCCGACCAGAAGGTGCGCGGCATCCTGGTGAACATCTTCGGCGGCATCATGCGCTGCGACATCATCGCCGAGGCCATCGTCGCCGCCTCGCGCGAAACGGGCCTGCGCGTGCCCCTCGTGGTCCGGCTCGCCGGCACCAATGTCGAGCAGGGCGAGGACATCCTGTCCCGCTCCGGCCTCAAGATCATCCCCGCCGGCGATCTCGGCGACGCCGCGCGCAAGATCGTCGCGGCCGTGCGCGCGGAAGGAGTCGCCTGATGTCCATCCTGGTCCATAGCGATACCCGCGTCATCACCCAGGGCTTCACCGGCGCCCAGGGCACCTTCCACTCCGAACAGGCCCTGGCCTACGGCACGAAACTGGTGGGCGGCGTCACCCCCGGCCGGGGCGGCGAGACCCATCTCGGCCTGCCGGTCTTCGACACGGTCGCCCAGGCCTGTGCCGCCACGCGGGTCGATGCCAGCGTCATCTACGTGCCGCCCGCCGGCGCCGCCGATGCGATCCTGGAGGCCATCGCCGCCGGCGTGCCGCTGATCGTCTGCATCACCGAGGGCATTCCGGTGCTGGACATGGTGCGCGTGCAGCAGGTGCTGCACCGGTCCGGCAGCCTGCTGATCGGCCCCAACTGCCCCGGCATCATCACGCCCGGCGAATGCAAGATCGGCATCATGCCCGGCGCGATCCACCGCCCCGGCAAGGTCGGCATCGTCTCGCGCTCCGGCACCCTGACCTACGAGGCCGTGGCCCAGACCACCGCCGTCGGGCTGGGGCAAAGCACCTGCGTCGGCATCGGCGGCGATCCGGTCAAGGGCATGGATTTCATCGACGTGCTGGAACGCTTCATCGCCGACCCGGACACCGACTCGATCATCATGATCGGCGAGATCGGCGGCACGTCGGAAATCGACGGCGCCACCCTGATCCGCGACAGCGGGACGAAGAAGCCGGTCGTGGGCTTCATCGCCGGCGCCACCGCCCCGCCGGGGCGGCGCATGGGCCATGCCGGCGCGGTCATCACCGGCGGGCACGAGACGGCGGCCGCCAAGATCGAAGCCCTCCGCGACGCCGGAATCCACATCTCCGCCAGCCCCGCCCTGCTGGGCCGGACCCTGCTCGACGTCCTGTCAGGCCGTTTCTAACGCCTCACCCGGTCCGCCCCGCCCCTCCTCGGGGTGAGGGCGGACCGATCAGGCCTGTCGACGGCCGATTCGACCAGAGTATTTCCACCTGTTCGAACGCACACGTTCAAACAGGATCTGCTCTCTCTTCCGAAAAATAACGGAAAATCGCCTCCAACTGGCCATCCAGCATGGCCCGTCCCGGATGGATCGCGGCCCCGCGCCGGGCGGCCGCATGCAGGATCGGCGTGATCTCCGGGGTCATGATCACCTCGGCCACCAGAACGCCCGGCCCCACCTGCTCCGGATCGAACGGCAAGGGATCGTCCGCGCGCAGGCCGAGCGAAGTCGCATTGACAACCAGATCATGCCCGGCGACAGCCTGCCCGATCCCGACGTCCACCTCCGGAAACCCGGAGACCAGCCGCTCACGCAGCGCCAGCAGCCGCTCCCGCGAACGATTGATCAGCGTCAGCCGCGCGGGCCCTCGCTCAGCCAGGGCCACCGCGATCGCGCTCGCCGCGCCACCCGCCCCGACGATGCAGATCCGTCGCCCGGCCACCGGATGCCCGGCGGCGGCCAGCCCGGCGACAAACCCCTCGCCATCCAACATGTCGCCCGCAAACGCATCCTCACCAACCCGGCGCAGGACATTGACCGCTCCCGCCAGCCTGGCACGAGGCGTCAGATCCCGGCACAACGCCGAGACTGCCATCTTGTGCGGAACCGTGACGACCGCGCCCTCGAAATTCCTGACGCGGAACAACCCGCCCAGAGCCCCCGCCAGATCCGCCGCCGGAACATCGAACGGCACCATGACCGCATCGAGCCCATTCCGTTCAAACAGCGCATTCATCGCCTGAGGCGTACGCACATGCCCGACAGGATGCCCCACCAGGCCGAACAATTTCGTTTTCCCGCCGATCATCGTCACGCCTCCGGCCGCTCCGCCCACGGGATACCCCGATCAGCAAAGACGACAGTATTTCCGGTAATCGGCCTGATGCCGAAACAGGAACAACATATAATAATCGCGATAATGGCGCTTGTTCCGGGCAATCTTTTCATAGAATGGAAAGACATCGCTCGGTCCCTCGAACCCGTCGATACCCGACGCGGACGTCACGCACCGCGCCTGAAAGAGCGGAGCGTACAAGGCACTGTCCGGGTCGTTAACCCGCCGCACATGATAAAGATTTTTCCTGAAATCCCTGAGGCGTTCAGGAAGAAGAAAAATCATATCCTTTTCGATAAAGGTCTGCGTACTGTCCGGCCGACGAAAATAACGCATGTCGTCCGGCATATCGGCATAAAAGGCGGCATCACGCACGATCACAGGCACCGCCACGTCAACAGGCCGGAAGGCGTGGCAAAAAGCACTCCCCGCTCAAAAACACCCAACAAGAATATCCAATAAATTTTACTCTTAAAACAACAATATTGTGAGGACTTATTCATTCCATCCCTACAAGACCAGACCCGCAGATGCCAACCGCACATCAGAAGATTCAATTTCACCCTTGCGGATCATTTCTTTTACCGTAGCAACAGAGAGGGTTGGCGGCTTCAGCTTGCCACGCGGTTTCTTCTCGTTGTCATCCTCGATAAAGGCTTTGGTTGACGGATCGAGATAGCCATATCCGCACAGGAACGGGTTGCGCACATCGGCCATGACCATGACCACATGATACCGCGTCTGCCCCACCCAGTTCTCGGAAATCGATTCCTGATTGACGCCAGGATAGTTAAAACTCACACCCCGCGAATGAAAAAAATCAAAGATACCACCCATGAGAGCATCTATTAACTTTTGCTTTCTTGGATTGAATTGAAATCCATAATAGAAATAGTCTCTATAGATCGTCTCTTCTTTCGGAAGAGATTTCGGGTTAATCAACCCCACGATGCTCTGCATGGCCGTGGGTTTCGGCTTCACCCTGACCGGCCGATCACGGAAGATAATAGCCCCCCGATGATTATAAAAGATCGGTATAATAACGTGTTTTGGATCATCACTCATAGAATCATCTCCTGAAATTCGGAATATCAGATTTTTCTTATCCGGGGCAATGGGTTGATACTAAATCATTGAATCATTGACGTGTGTAATAGATTCAGAAACTTGCATGCGTCAGCATGCAAGACCGGGGCCGTCCATTACGCTGCCGGCGTCATTCTTTACCCCACGGAAGCAAACCTCCGTATCCACGCACGTTTCTATAGACGAGACTATATTGCCAACAGCTTCCGATCCGATGCGCATCTCCCGGCGGAGTCCAGGACCAAAACCTCCGCGTTCCGTGCATGCTTCCGGATCTCGCCCGCCCGCACATCGTACTTTTCCGCGAACGGCCCTCTCTGCATGGCGGCGACGACCGGCCTGATGGTGGCCGCCGCCGGAGCCTGACTGAAAACGCGCGTCGGATCGCCACCGGCCCGCATTTTCGCTCAGGCTCTCAGGCCGCCAGCACCATCGGCAACACGTCCGACACCAGCCGCCGGGAAAGCTCCGCCTCGTCCCCCTTCGAAAGCCCCCGCAGCCGCATCATCAGCAGCGGCAGCATGACGGCCCCCATCACCATCATCAGCGTCAGTTCGGGCGATCCGTCATGCCGGAGCAGCCCATCCTCACGAGCCTCCTGCAACAGGGGCAGCATCGCGTCCTGATAGGGTTCCCAGATTTCACGCAGGATATAATCCTGGCGCTCGCCGGGCACGCTCAGTTCGTCAGAGAGAAATTTCGCCAGTTCGGGAATGTCGCAATTCGCGGTGATAAAGCGCGTCAGCCCTTCCCGCACCCGCTCCTCGGTGGAGCCCGACCCGCCATGCAGTTCCTCGATCGAATGGCGCGCCGCCGCCAGGCGCAGCGCAATCTCGTCCACCACCGCTTTCCACAGCGCGAATTTCGAACCGAACTGATGGGAAATCAGCGCGGGATCGACCCCCGCCGCCGCCGCGATCTCCCGTAATCCCGCTCCGTCATACCCCTTGCGCGAGAAACAATGCAGGGCCGCGCCCAGCATGGCGTCACGCGCCGCGGGCGTTCCCTTCGCCGGCCGCCCCCGGCGACGGCTGAGCGGAGTATGATGGATCGGCACCAGATCGTCCTTTTTTCAGTGTCAAGTCCAAATCCTAGCACCGCCGAACCGGGTTTCCTATTCGTTCCCCGATGAAAAACCCGACATCACGGCGGCCGGCCCCGATTCACGCTGGCGCCACAGCGTCATCAGCCGTGCCCGCAGGGCCGGACGGCTGGCATAAAGGTAAAGCCCCCGCATCGGCCGCGTCATCAGCACGTTGATGGCGTTCAGCATGATCCGTTCGCGCGCGCCCTCCGGATCGGCAATCGCTCCCTTCCCGGCAAACGCGGCGCCATCCTCATAGCGCGCCGTATCGATCGTGATCCGATCCGACGCCGCGTCATAATCGACACTCGGGCCGAGAATGACCCCGGCATAATTCAGGTCGAATCCCTGCACGGTATAGACCGACCCCACTTCATCAATGGTATCGGCCCGTTCCGCCCACGGCAGCCGCGCCTGCGGCAACGCCCGGTCCCAGCGCAGGTGAAAGCGGCCCTCGGTGATGAAATGATCATGCCCGTCAAGAACATAAGGGTAATCGTACGTCGCCAGCATCCGGCATAGCCCAGCCGCTTCCTCATGCCGGCGGATCAGTTCGTACATCGCCTGCGCATCGTCGAAGATGCGGAAATCGAACGGCTGGGGCGCCGGCAGCGGCAGCAGGTCCCGCCGGCAGAACGCCTCGATCCAGCGCGGCACATCGTCATGGGCCTGCATGCGGAACTGGGTCGTCAGCCGCTCGAAGACGACCGGCCCGCCCCCCAGCAGCCGGCGCAGCGACGCCTCGTCCCAGAAACTCTTGAATTTCAGGACCTGCCTCGGATCGAAGACCATCACGACGACACGACTGGCCCGGATGATCTCCTCCAGCTGGTTGTCCTGGAGAAAGCGGTTATAGGCATCCCTGCGACTCAACAGCAGATGCGCCTCGTCGACGAACACGATATCCGCGCCCTGCCCGCTCTTGTGCGCCTGGTTGATGAAGCTGGTCGGCCGCTCATAGTCGCGTTTGCGCAAGATGGCGGAGCCCTCGGCGATCCGGCGATACAGCTTGATCATCTCCGGATGATTGACCAGAAACATCATGCTCCGGCCCGACAGGGCATCGCCGCCGCGTGCCGCCGCCTGCCGGAGCCTGGCGAAAGCGGCATTCATGACGATGCTCTTGCCCGTCCCGGCCGCCCCCTCCAGCACCAGGACGCCGCCACGCCCCCCGACATGCTGCCGGCAGAAAGCCACGATCCGGCCCACAAACCTCTCCTGTTCCGCCGTCAGGTCATGATCGGGGGAGAGTTTGAGCGCGGCGCGATTATCTGAAATGGCCATGGAGAGCGGCAGTCCCTGCGTCTGAACCGCGCCCTCGATGAAAAAAGGGCGCCTCCGTAGTGAAACCCCAATTATTCAACGATCAAAGATTTTTTTTGAGGCCACACCCGCTCCCGTCTATCCCTCGGGGCATCGAAACAAGCCCCGACATCTCGACATGGGTGACATCCCCCCCGCTTCTGTGGCACAGCGTGGTCCTTACCGCCGACAGTCCAGGAACCTGCCCCGATGCCCGATGGTCTCATGCCGGCCGCATCGCCCGCTTTCGCCGATCCGTCCCTTCCGCCGGTCCGCACCGACTGGACGCGCGACGAAATCGCGGCGCTGATCGCCCTGCCCTTCCCCGAACTGCTGTTCCGGGCCCAGAGCGTGCATCGTGCCCGCTTCGACCCCACCGAGGTGCAGATCTCCACCCTGCTTTCGATCAAGACCGGCGGCTGCCCGGAAGATTGCGCCTACTGCCCGCAGAGCGCGATGCATGAGGATGGCGGCGTCAAGGCCAGCCGCCTGATGGCGGTGGAAGCCGTGCTGAAGGAAGCCCGCGCCGCGCGCGACGCCGGGGCCGCGCGCTTCTGCATGGGCGCCGCCTGGCGTTCTCCCAAGGATCATGATCTCGAGACGGTCTGCGCCATGGTCGAGGGCGTGAAGGCCCTGGGCCTGGAAAGCTGCGTCACCCTGGGCATGCTCGATTCCCGGCAGGCCCAGCGCCTGCGCGACGCCGGGCTGGACTACTACAACCACAATCTCGACACCTCGCCCGAGCATTACGGCAACATCATCTCCACCCGCACCTATCAGGACCGGCTGGACACGCTGTCCAACGTCCGTGATGCCGGGATCAATGTCTGCTGCGGCGGCATCGTCGGCATGGGCGAGGATGAAAGCGACCGCGCCGGCCTGATCGCCAGCCTGGCCAGCCTGCCGAAACACCCCGAGAGCGTGCCGATCAACCTGCTGGTGCGCGTCGCCGGCACCCCGCTGGCCGAAGCCGAGGCAGTCGACCCGATCGATTTCGTGCGCATCATCGCCGCCGCCCGCATCGCCATGCCCGCCAGCCGCGTCCGTCTGGCCGCCGGGCGCGAGGACATGACGGACGAAGCGCAGACCCTGTGCTTCCTGGCCGGCGCGAACTCGATCTTCTACGGCGAAAAACTGCTGACCACCCCCAACCCCGAAGCCAGCCGCGACGCTCGGCTGCTGGCCCGCCTGGGCATGCACACCTCCCTGGTTCAGGCCTCCTGACCCCATGCCGGCCGCCTCCCGGCGGCCGGCGGACACGGCTCGCGCGATTTAAGGCTTGCGTCCGGGCACGGCCTGTCCGAAATCACGCCGCATGGCCTATATGATCAAGGAGATGTTCGCGACCCTCCAGGGTGAGGGTGCGCATGCCGGCCGCGCCGCCGTGTTCTGCCGTTTCGCCGGATGCAATCTCTGGTCGGGGCGGGAGGCCGATCGCGCGAGCGCGACCTGCCGTTTCTGCGACACCGATTTCGTCGGCACCGATGGCGAGGGCGGCGGCCGCTTCGCCGACGCCGCCGCGCTCGCCGACGCCATCGCCGCCACCTGGGCCGCGCCCGACATGGACCACGCCTTCGTCGTCTTCACCGGCGGCGAACCCCTGCTGCAACTCGACGCCCCCCTGATCGCGGCGGTCCATGCGCGCGGCTTCACCATCGCCATCGAAACCAACGGCACCCTCCCGGCCCCCGAAGGCATCGACTGGATCTGCGTCAGCCCCAAGGCAGGCGCACCGCTGGTCCAGCGCACCGGCCACGAGCTGAAACTGGTCTACCCCCAGCCGGACCGGATGCCCGAAACCGTCGCCGGCCTCGATTTCCAGCAATTCTGGCTCCAGCCGATGGACGGCCCCGACCAGGCCCGCAATACCGCGCAGGCCGTCGCCTACTGCCGCACCCACCCGCGCTGGCGCCTGTCCCTGCAGACCCACAAGCTGATCGGGATTCCCTGATATGGCCGCATCCCTCACGCCCGCCGACCCGAAGCAGGAAAGCGCGATCGTCCTGTTCTCCGGCGGCCAGGATTCCGCGACCTGCCTCGCCTGGGCCCTGTCGCGCTTCGGCCGCGTCGAGACGCTGGGCTTCGCATACGGCCAGCGCCACGCGGTGGAACTGGAATGCCGCGACACGTTGCGCGCTGGCATGGCGGCGCACGATCCCGCCTGGGCGGCCCGGCTGGGCGAGGACCACACGCTGGCGCTCGACGCCCTGGGCGCGGTCTCCGACACCGCGCTGACCCGCGACGCCGCCATCACGATGAACGAGAACGGCCTGCCCAGCACCTTCGTGCCCGGCCGCAACCTGATCTTCCTCACCTTCGCCGCCGCCCTGGCCGCCCGCCGGGGCGCCCGCCACATCATCGGCGGCATGTGCGAGACCGATTATTCCGGCTACCCCGACTGCCGCGACGACACGATCAAGGCCATGCAGGTGGCGCTTAACCTCGGCATGGCCAGCCGCCTGGTCCTGCACACACCGCTGATGTGGATCGACAAGGCCGACACCTGGCGCTTGGCCGAAAGCCTGGGCGGCCCCGACCTGGTCGCCCTGATCAACCGCGAGAGCCATAGCTGCTATCTGGGCACGCGCGAGGCGATGCACCCGTGGGGCCATGGCTGCGGCACCTGCCCGGCCTGCGACCTGCGCCGCAACGGCTGGGAACGCTACATGGCGGGAAGCGAGAATGCTTGATCTGGTCTTCACCCGCCGTTTCTCGATGGGCCACCGGCTGATCCACGGCGCCAGCGAAAGCTGCGCCCTGCCCCACGGCCACAACGAATTCGTCACCGTGCGCCTGCGCCCCACCGCCCCCCGCGCGCTGGACGGGGCCGGCAACATGGTCGTGTCCTTCCAGCGCGCCAAGTCGCGCTGGCACCGCTTCGTGGACGAACGGCTGGACCATGCCCTGCAACTGGCCGAGGACGATCCGCTCCTGGCCTGGTTCCGCGCGCACGAGCCCGAACGCGCCCGCCGCATCGTGGTCACGCCCGGCGACCCGACCACCGAACTGATGGCCTGCCTGATGATGGCCAAACTCAACGCGCTGCTGGACGCCGACGGCGCCCTGCTGCGCTGCGCGGAGATCACCTTGCAGGAAACCCCGACCAACACCGTCCGCTACGAAGGCGACCCGCTGGACATGCTGCCCACCCCCCGCCCGGCGGCGGAATGCTGGTGGCGGCGCGCCGACGACAGCATCGCCGATGTCTGAGTCGACAATGTCCGAATCCGCCCTGTCCGCCTCCCCGCTCTCCGGTTTCGCCCGCTATCGCGCCGAATGGACGGCCAATCCGGTGCGCGAGATCCTGGCCGGCATGGTCGGCACATTCGCGCTGATCCCCGAAGTCATCGCCTTCTCCTTCGCCGCCGGGGTGGACCCGGAGGTCGGGCTCTATGCCTCGTTCGTCATCAGCGTCGTCATCGCCATCGCGGGCGGCCGTCCGGCGATGATCTCCGGCGCCGCCGGATCGGTCGCGCTGGTGGCGGCGGCGCTGGTGCGCGCCCATGGCGTGCAATATCTGCTGGCCGCCACCCTGCTGGCCGGCCTGTTGCAGATGCTGGCCGGCGCGGCGCGGCTGCACCTGCTCATGCGCTATGTCTCGCGCCCCGTCCGCACCGGCTTCGTCAATGCCCTGGCGATCCTGATCTTCTCGGCGCAACTGCCGCACATGTTCCATGTCACCTGGCACACCTACGCCCTGATCGCGCTGGGCCTGGCCGTCATCTACGGCGTGCCGCGCCTGTTCACCGCCATCCCCTCGCCGCTGATCTGCATCCTGGCGCTCACGCTCGTCGCCACCATCTGGCCCATGCCGGTCCATACGGTGGCCGATCTGGGCCGCCTGCCCGACAGCCTGCCGCACCTGGTCTGGCCGCAGGTGCCGTTCTCCCTCGCCACGCTGGAGATCATCTTCCCCTTCGCCGCCGCCATGGCCATGGTCGGCCTGCTGGAATCGATGATGACCGCCAGCGTCGTCGACGACATGACCGAGACCCACAGCAGCAAGCGCACCGAGTGCGTCGGCCTTGGGCTGGCCAATGTCGCCGTCGGCCTGTTCGGCGGCATCGCCGGCTGCGGCATGATCGGCCAGACGGTGGGCAATCTCCGCTATGGCGGGCGCGGCCGGCTTTCCACCTTCGTCGCCGGCGCCTTCCTGCTACTGCTGATGGTGGCCTTGCGGCCGTGGGTCGCCCGGGTGCCCGTCGCCGCCCTGGTGGCGATCATGATCATGGTCTCGGCCAGCACCTTCTCCTGGTCGTCGCTGCGCGATCTGCGCACCCATCCGCGCGGCGCCAGCCTGGTCATGCTGGCAACGGTGGCGGTGGTGGTGGCCACCCACAATCTGGCCGCCGGCGTGCTGGTGGGCGTGCTGCTCAGCGGCCTGCTCTTCGCCGCCAACGTCTCGCGCCTGGTCACGGTCGAAGCCCGGTACGACGCCGCCACCGACACCCGGACTTACAGCGTGACCGGCCAGATCTTCTTCGCCTCCGCCGACCTGTTCGCCGAAGGGTTCGACACGCGCGACACCGCCCGCCATATCCGCATCGACCTGCGCCACGCCCATTTCTGGGACATCACGGCCGTCGGCACCCTGCGCGACATCGTCTCCCGAATGGAAAGCCACGGCCTCACGGTCGAACTCGTGGGCCTGAACACGGCCAGCGCGACCCTGATCGAGCGCCACTCTGATCTCAGCGTCGCATCCCCAATCTGAAAGATGCGTCCATCAAGGGCGTTGCCCTGAACCCCGCCAAAGGTCGCGCCTTCGGAAACATATTTATTTATCAACGAATTGGGGTGCAGGGGCCAAGGCCCCTGCCGGGTTCGGGCAGAGCCCGGTCTTTCCACCGGGCCATTGGAAACCCGATCGTTATCAGGTCGGCGGCACCGGCTCCGCGAACGGGTCGGGCGCCCCGGTAGCAGGCGCCGCACTCGGCGATTGCGCATGCAGGCTCTGGCCGGCCTGTAGCGTCAGCGCCGCCGCTCCCCCGGCATCCCCTGCCTGCCCCGCCGCACGGGCCGCCAGGGTCAGCGCCCGCGCCATGCCGCGATAATCCACCAACTGCCGCCGCAGATCGGCGGCCTGCACGGCCAGGTCCCGCGCCGCTGCCGGGTCCTGGGGCAACCGCATCCGGGCCTGCAATTCATCCTCGTCCGCCTGCCATTTCGCGGCCACGGGGCGCGTATGGGCCAGATGCGCCACGGCCTGCGCCAGCATCGCCCGGTCGCCCGTTCCATCCGCGATCAGCCCGGTCAGCAGGCTGGCCTGTTCGGCAATGGCCGGATCAGGGCTCGCCATCGCCCCGGCGGCCAGCGGCGCCGCCTCGCTGTCCCGCGACAGCCGATGCAGGGCGGCAGCCTGCGTCAGATCCAGCCCGGCATCGGCGCCCGACCGCCCCCGCACCGCCAGCGCGGCCCGCGTGGCCGCAATGGTCGAAAGCGCGTCGGCCGGCTTATCCTGCGCCAGTTGCACCACCGCCAGATTATAGCCGGCATCACCGATCGCCCCAGCATCGTCACGCGCCAGCGCGCGCGTGCCGGCCTGCCGGTACTGGCCTTCCGCCACCGTCAGCCGCTCCAGCCCCTCCGACTGGTGCCCGGTATCCATCGCCTGGTCCAGCACCGCATCGCCGGCCGGCGCCGCCTTGCCGCCGCCGCACCCGGCCAGCGCCGGCATGGCCAGCACCAGCAGCAGGGCGGCGCGCGTATATCCCGCCCTCATGGCGCGATCCTCCCCGCCGGCAGGCGGTGCGACGCGGGGGCTTTCACCCCACTGCCGCCCAGCAGCCACAGCCCGCGCAACTGGTCCGTCAGCTTCTGCAGGCTCGCGGCGGTGGTCTGCGCCTGCGTCAGCAATACCGGCAGTTCGGCCGATGTCTCCTGCAGATTGCGGGTAATCGCCGGCATGTTCGGGGTGGCCTTGCGCAGGTCGCCCGACATGGCGCGGACATTGGCCATGCTGGCATCGGCCTTCGCCATGACCGACGACAATTGCCGCTCGATCGGCGTCAGATGCGCAACCGCATCGTTCAGCGACGTCACCAGCGTCTCGGCCTGACGGATCAGCTTGTCGTCGGTCATCAACTGCCCGGCGGTGCCCTTGCCGGCATGCAGGTCCGTCATCGTGGCATCCAGCATCGACATCATATGCTGCGCGCTATCCAGCACCGGCAGCACCCGCGCGCGGATATCGGCGAAGGTCTGGGTGATCATGTCGGCCGGATTGGGCGCGGGGTGCGCGGTCAGCACCGCATAGCGCCAGTCCATCACCTGTCCCGTGCCGCGCGTGATGTCGATATAGTTGGCCCCGGCCACCACGAACCGCCGCCGGATGGTGGCGGTACTGTCACGGCGGATGAAAGGCTCGATATCCGGGTCGATATCCGCGATCGCATACATCCCGCCCGTCGGATTGATGCGGATACGCCGGATGGTGCCGGCATGAATGCCCACCACTTCCACGTCATCGCCCGGCGCCAATCCGCTGACGCCGCCATCGGGCAGCACGATCTGCAACCGGCCCGCCGGCGTCAGCCAGTTATGCAGCACGCCCGCCTCGATCACGGCGGCCGAACAGATCAGCAGCGCCACCAGCACCAGCAGCCCGACCCATTCGTCGGCATAGCGCACCCGCACCAGTTGCCGTGTCAGGCCCTTTACTTGATCCTTGGCCATCAGACCCCCCGCACCGGGAAAAGGCCTTCATCGAGAAGGCGCAGATGAACATTCACCGCCGACCGGTAATCGGCCCAGGTGGCGGCATGGCGCACAAACCAGATCACGGCCGCGCCCCGGTCGCGCGCCGCCGTGATCGCCTCCAGAAACGCGACCGCCGCATCCGCCGGCAACAGGTCGGAGATATCCTCCAGCACCAGCAGGTCGGGCCGGCCGAGAAAAGCCCGCACACAGGCCGCCCGCGCCAGGTCGGCCGCCGAAAGATGCCCCGGGCTCGTCACCGGCAGGCCGGGAAAGCCGAATGCCAGCCCCAGCGCCATCGCATCCGCAACCACGTCCTCGGTCGGCCGCGTCGTGTGGTGCAGTTGCTGGAGAATGATGTTCTGGTGCGTGCCGAACAGGTCCAGCCACGATCCGCGCCGGGTAATCCGCCCGATGCGCCCGCGCAGGGCATAAAGCTGGCGGTCCCCCAGTTCGGCCCAGTCCAGCCCCATGAACCGCACGCTGCCCGAGGCCAGCGAGATCATGCCACAGCACAGGTCGGCAAACAGCGTCGCCCGCGCGAAATCCCGGCATTCAATCACCGCGCAGTCGCCGGGCATCAGCCGCAGATCGATCGGCACCGGCGCCATGCCGCTTTCGTCGAACGACGGCTGGGCGGCGCGAAGTTCCAGGATCGGCCCCTCGTTCGCCATCCCTCAGCCCCCCAGGGTGAACAGGATGTTGACGACCATCACCGTCATGATGCCGCGCGCGAACCCGCGCGGCATCAGGGTCGCGATCGTGTCGTCGGCATCCACCAGCAGACCGGTCATGCAGGCCCCCAGGCCGACAAAGAACCCGACCAGAATGAATTTCAGCGGAATCACCAGAAAATCCCACGACGACATCGCGACCAGCACATTGGCGAAGAACGTCCAGACCGACGTCGTGATCACGCCCGAGGCATGGGTGATGATAAAACCCATCAGCAGCGCGTTGGTGGCGAACAGGATGCCCAGCGTAAAACCGCCGACCATGAACGCGCAGGTGCGCGGCAGTACCAGCAGCAGGAACGGGTCCATGCCCTGCGCCTGCAACGCGCGGATCTGCCCCCCCAGTGTCAGCATGCCGATCTCCGTCAGCACCAGCATGCCGCTGCGCCCCAGCAGGATGATCCCCACCAGCACCGGCGAGATCTCGCGCACCAGCACCGACACCAGGATCGACCCCGTCATCTGCGCCATGCCGGCAAAGCCAAGCCAGTAGACCGCCTGCGACACCACCATCAGCCCCGCCAGCGTGGCGGTCACGATGGTGCTGAGAAACCCGCCGCTCACCACCTGGCGCAGGCACAGGCGAAATTCCTCCCGCACCGTCCGCCGCCAGGAATTGGGGCGCATGCTCTCGCGCACCACCCCCCAGGCGGACCCGACCAGCACCAGCACGAACCGGACCTGATGGCGCGTCAGCCGCCCGATCCACGCCAGAGCAGGCCTGATGCGCGCCAGTCTCTCCCTCAGCCAGCCCGATGCCCCCCCCGGCTGGACCTCCGGCTGGCCGTCCTCCGGCGCGTTGGACGGCGCCGGCGCAACCGCCCCGCCCGTCATCGCCGCCCCGCCAGAACATAAGTGCGCGTCATGCCCGCATGCGGCACGAAGAAGCGCCCGCGCTCACGGAACAGGAACCGCCCACGCAGAAGCTGGTATACCTCCTCCGACACCTGGATGGTGCCCACATCCGGCGCCCCCTGGGCCATCATCTCGGCCATGCCGATGGCGTCGCCCCACAGGTTGAACACCTTCGGATCGTCGCCGAGCAGCCCGCCGAAGACCGGGCCGACATCGATCCCCATGCGAAAGACCGGGTCCAGATCGGCGCGCGACAGGATCGAGAGCGACGCCTCGCGCATTACCAGCGCCGCATCCGCCATCCGCTCGGCGGCGGTCGGATCGGGCGTGTGCGAACAGCCCGCCACACAGACCAGCCGATGGCCCAGCATCTTGATCGAATACAGCCCATGGTCCCGCGCCACGGTCTGGAGCTGCACCGCCAGCGCTTCCACCAGCGCGATGATCCGCGCCGGATCGGCCCGCGAGGACGTGATGATGTCGGCAAAGGTAATGACCATGACCGCCACGGCCGGGAACAGCCCCTCCACCGGTCCCCCCTGCCCATCGGCCTGCGTACTGCCCGGCGGAATCAGGAAACCATCGCCCAGCGAATGCTCGGCTTCCGGCGCCGGCGGCGCGGCCAGTTCCTCGGCGGCGGCGGCAACCGCGCTGTAATGCTGGGCGGAGAAGCGCGCCGCCACCACACCCGCGATCATGGCCACGAAATGCGACACCAGCCCGGCACGCGGCGCATCCTCCAGCGTGATCATGCCGATCGGCCCCGACGCCCCCAGGATGGGCGCCAGGAACAGGCTGTGGCTGCCGAAGGTCCGCATGAACAGCCGATGGAAACTGACCGTCCGCTCGTCCGCCCCCGCATCGGGCACCGTGATGGCATCGCCATGCGCCACCAGGTCGAAAAAGGCCTGGAGGTCGGTGCGCGACAGTTCGAAACCGCCCGAATGGGCATCATGCCGCGCATCGTAGGAATCGACGCACAGCAACGTCGCGCCGTCATGCATCAGACGCCAGACCGAGGCCCGCCGCGCCAGCGCCATCTCCGCCAGGCTGCGCGTCAGGATCAGCGCCTCGTCGGTCGGGTCGAACAGCGCCGGATAGCTGGCCACCGCGCGCAGCGTCTGGCTTTCGCGCCCCGAAACCGCACGCAGGCCCGCCAGTTCCGCCGACACGTGCTCGGTCCGCCGCCCCTGGCGGAACAGCAGCCCCCCCAGCAGTGCTGCAAGCGCCACGATCAGCAGCGAGAACAGCAGGTTCTGCCGGCCGTCCACCATCGCGAAATTGGCGAAATCGCTTTCCGGCGCCACCAGGATCAGCACCCATTTCTTCGCCGTCGAGGGCATCGGGGCCGCCATGGTCACGAAATTGCGCTTGCTGCTGCGGACTGTATGCGGCCCGTATCCCTGCACGCGATAGACATCGAACGCCTGCGCCAGCGCCGGATAGGTCTGGGGGTCCAGCACCATCTTCGACGGGTCCCAGTTGGCCTTCTTCGCCACGTCCAGCATGTGCCGCCCGGCCAGAAGATGCCCGTCCTGATCGAGGATCAGCGCATGGCCGCTCTTGCCGATCTTCAGCGAATCCAGAAAATTGGTCAACTCGTTCATCGACAGGTTGACGGCGAAGACGAACTTCCGGCCATCCTGGCCCTGATAGACGATCGACGCCGTGATGATCATCTGCCCGGTCTGGCTGATCAAATAGGGCGCCGACCAGTAAAGCTTGCCGGACTCGGCCGTGCCCCTGAACCATTCGCGGGTCCGCGGGTCGTAATTACCGGTCGGATTGCTTTCCGTCCGCAGCACGTTGCCCTTCTCGTCACGGAACTGATGGACGAACTGCGCCCCGGCCCCCTCGCCCGTCAGTTGCGTCGTCTCCAGCCCCTTGCCCTTCGGGTCGCGTTCGATCAGGTCGAAATGCCCGTCGGAATCGGCCAGATAGAAGGAATGAACCTGCGGCACATGCCGCAGCATGCTGCCGCCGTAGGAATTGAAGATCTTGATGATGGCGGTCTGCGAGCCGTGTTCCAGCATGTCGCGCGCAATCACCGTTCCCGCCGTGGCCGGGCCCAGATAATCGCCGACTTCCTGTGCGATGTAGTTCTGCTCGCTGACCAGCAGGTCGTGGGTCAGCGCCAGCGCGCCGGAGCGAATCGAACGGTAGGAATGCAGCCCGATCCCGGCGATGACGGCCACCACCAGCACGACGCCGAATATGGGAACGCCAACATGCAGCAGAAAACGCCTGACCTGATCGGAATGGGCATCGGCGGGGTCCACGATCTCGTCAGCGTTCAATGATCTCTTCCCGATCTGTTGGCCCAGAGCGCAAGACGGCTGCCTCGTTACGATAGGATACACGCGCCAAAAAAACCAACCCGCGAGATGCCTACCTGCCACCCACCGCCGTTACGACGACCAGATCGGCTCCTTGACCTTCTCCAGAAAACGGCTGTGCGCCGCCAGTTCTTCGGGCGTCGGCACGACCAGGCGCGGCGTGCGATTCGTTACCCGCGCGTAGCTGTGCGCCGCCGGGCCCCCAGCCCCATCCTCCATCATCAGGCCCAGCCCGCGCTGACGGCCCCCCATCAGTTCCAGATAGACCTCGGCCAGCAGCCGGCAGTCGAGCAGCGCGTTATGGGTGGTGCGGGCCGAGAGATCGATGGAAAAACGCCGGCACAGCGCATCCAGGCTATTCGGCAGGCCCGGATAGCGTTCGCGCGCGATATCCAGCGTATCGACCATCCGCTCCAGCGACAGCACCGGCTTCCCGGCGCGCTCCAGTTCCGCATTCAGGAAGCCGAAATCGAAGCGCGCATTATGCGCGATCATCCTGTCCGGTCCAATGAACGCCAGGAATTCGTCAGCGATCTCGTGAAAGCGGGGCTTGCCCTCCAGATCCGCCAGCGTAAAGCCGTGAACCTTCGTCGCCTCCTCGGGAATATCCCGCTCCGGATGGATCAGCACTCGAAAATGCTGCCCGGTCGGCAGGTCGTCGATCAGTTCCAGGGCGGCAATCTCGATCACCCGATCGCCCTTTTTCGGGTCCAGGCCGGTCGTCTCGGTATCGAACAGAATCGATCGCTTCATGGCGTTTTCCCTTCGGCACCCAGCCGCATCCCCGCTTCCGCGCGCAGCCGCATTCCGGCTTCAGCGCGCAGCCGCGCGACCAGACGGCGCACCCGGCGCACGGTATCATTCCGCGACAACCCGGTACAGATCACATCATCCGCCCGCCGCCGCTTCTCCCGATCGGGCATCTGGCGCGCGATCACCGCCGCCACCTCGCCCGGCGCCATGCCCCGCCGCCTTGCCACGCGATAAATCTGCACATCCGGCGGCGCCGACACCACCGCAACCCGGTCGCACAACCGGTCCCCCCCGGTTTCGAACAGCAGAGGAATATCCAGCACCGCCCAGGAATGCCCCGCGCGCCGCGCCCGCGCCAGAAACCGGTCGCGCTCCTGCCGCACCATGGGGTGGATAATGCGCTCCAGCCCCTTCATGACGGCCCCATCGGCGATCGCGGCCCGCCGCAGCACCGCGCGATCCAGCACCCCGTCCCGCACCGAGCCCGGCACCAGCCGCTTGATCGCCGGCAGCGCCCGGCCGCCGGGCGCCTGCAACGCATGGACCGCCGCATCGGCATCGAATACCGGAAAACCGGCCCGCCTCAGCATCCGCGCCACCGTCGACTTGCCCATGCCGATCCCGCCGGTCAGGCCGAGGATGCGCATCGTCACCGCGCGAGGTCGGCGTCGAACAGCGCCTGGATATCGGCATCGACCTCCGGATCGACCCCGAACCAGCATTTGAAGCCCAGCCGGGCCTGATGCAGCAGCATCCCCGTGCCGTCCACAACCCGCAGCCCCCGCGCCACGGCGGCGGTCAGCAGCGGCGTCATGCGCGGCACATACACGATGTCCGACACCACCATGTCGTCGGGCGCCCGCGACAGGTCGGACGTAAACACATCCCCCGGCCCGCCATGCATGCCCAGCGACGTGGTGTTCACCAGCAGCGCATGCCCCGGCAGATGCGCCGTCCACTCCGCCCAGTCGATCACCGAAATCGGTGCCGGCCCCTCCGCCGACAGCGCCTCGGCCAGCGCGACAGCCCGCGCGGTCGTGCGATTGGCCACCGAAACCGCCACCCCGCGATCCAGCAGGCTGGCGGCAACCGCCCGCGCGGCGCCACCGGCCCCCAGCAGCAGCACCGGCCCGCGCGCCACATCCACGCCCTTCGCCTCCAGGCTGGCGACGAACCCGTCGCCATCGGTCGAATGCGCCTCGATCGTCCCATCCTGCGCGAAGACCAGCGTATTGACCGAACCCGACCGCACGGCCGAGCGATGCAGCCGGTCGGCAATCGCGAACGCCGCCTCCTTGTGCGGAATGGTCACGTTCGCCCCCCGGAACCCGGCGGCGCGCAGGCCATGCACCGCCACGTCGAACGCCCCCGGCGCCACCGGCAGCGGCACATAGGCGCCGTCGATGCCATACCGGGCCAGCCAGAAATTATGCAGCAATGGCGAGCGCGAATGCGCCACCGGCCACCCGATCACACCGGCCAGCGCGGTCGTCCCGCGAATCGTCAATCGACCCGGTGCGACCGGCGCCGAAGAAAGATGCTCCACCACGTCGTCCATTTCCGCCTTCACGCCGTGTAGCGCGCCCAGGCCAGCGGCAGCAGCCGCGCCAGCCGATCGGCCCATTCGCGCTGCCCCGCCGCATCGGCCACCAGATCCTGCCTGATCTCCAGTTCCACATGCGGCAGGTCGCGCCTCTCGCCATGGAACGGCACCGTATAATCGCTGGTATCCGTCAGCGCATAGGGCTCGTTGTCTCCCACCAGCAGGCCCGGCTCCCGGTCCAGCAGGTCCTTCAGCATCACCCCGAAGCGCGGACCATGATTATGCAGGATGCCCGCGTGCCACGGGCGCGCCATGCCCCCCATCTCGGGCGTAAAACTATGCAGCGACACCAGCACCGTCGGCAGCCCCCGTGCCAGCCGCGCATCCAGTTCCTCGGTAATCCGGTCATGATAGGGCTGGAAGATCCGCTCCACCCGCTCCCTCTCCGCCGCCTCGTCCAGTTCCGCATTGCCTGGCACCAAAGTCCCGTCGCTGCTCCGCACGATCGAGGTCGGGTGCCCCGGCGCGCGATTGCAGTCGATCACCAACCGCGAATAGACCTGCTCGACCAGCATCGTCTCCAGCCGTTCGGCCAGCAGCCGCCCCATGCCGGCCATGCCGATATCGCAGGCGATATGCCGTTCCCAGTCCGGCGCCGGCACGCCCAGATCGCCCAGCCGGGCCGGCACCGCCCGCCCCGCATGGTCGCTGACCAGGACGAATGGCGACAGGCCCGTCCGGCCATGCACCCGCACCGGCTGCGGATCATCCGCGCCCAGCAGCGGTTCGTCCTGTCGCATTATGTCGCCCTCACCTGCTATTCCGATCCCAGCCGGTTCTACCGCGCGCGCCGCCCGCACGAAAGCCACGGCACCGCACCGCAGTCCCTCAACCGCCAGCCGCCAGCCCCCGCACCCGCTCCGGCGTCGAGGCCGGGTCCCAGCGTACCGGGCCGACGATTCGCGCCACCTCGCGCCCCGTCCGGTCGATCACCAGCGTCACCGGCACCCCGTCCTCACGCAGCGCGGTCGGGATCTGCATGTGCGGATCGCACAGCACCGGCAGGTCGGCGATGGCATGGGTGCGATAGAATCGCCGCACCAGGTCCACCCCTCCATGGTCGATCGAGACCGGCAGCACCGCGATATCCCCCGCCGGCGCCACCTGCCGCGCCAGCGCGGCCAGCGCCGGCATCTCCGCCACACAGGGCTGGCACCAGGTCGCCCACAGATTCAGCACCACGATCCGCCCATGCCAGTCGGCCAGATGGCGCGTGGCCCCCGCATCATCCACAAAGCTCAGGTCCGGCAGCGCGCGCGGCGCGGCGGTGCGGCGCGGCGGCAGGTCCACCGGCACCGGTTCCTCCGCCCGCGCCGGCGACGCAAGGATGGAATTGCACCCGGCCCATGCGGCCAGTAGGGTGCCGCCATCTGCGAGCAGCGCTCGCCGACCGACGGTTTTCGACAGGATCTGGGGCATGGCATGTCTGTGAACGAAGAACATGCGACCGACAATGACTCCGCACGGGCGAATGTCCAGTGGGGCGGTCGGTTCGCGGGTGGCCCCTCGGCCATCATGCAGGACATCAACGCCTCGATCGGCTTCGACAAGGCCCTGTGGCGGCAGGATATCGCCGGCTCGCTGGCCCACGCCGCCATGCTGGCGAAAACCGGCATCATCAGCGCCGAGGACGAAGCCGAGATCCGTCGCGGCCTGACCGGCATCGGCAAGGAGATCGAAGCCGGCCGGTTCGATTTCAGCCCCCGGCTGGAAGACATCCACATGAATATCGAGGCCCGCCTGTCCGACCGCATCGGCGAGGCCGGCAAGCGCCTGCACACCGCGCGCTCGCGCAACGACCAGGTCGCCACCGATTTCCGCCTCTGGGTGCGTGACGCCATCGACGGGCTGGACGGCCAGATCGCATCCCTGATGCGCGCCCTCGCCCGCCGCGCGCGCGAACACGCGGCCGACCCCATGCCGGGCTTCACCCATTTGCAGACCGCCCAGCCCGTCACCTTCGGCCATCACCTGATGGCCTATGTGGAAATGCTGGCCCGCGATCGTGGCCGCCTGGCCGACACCCGCCGCCGCCTGAACGAATGCCCGCTCGGCTCGGCTGCCCTGGCCGGCACCTCTTTCCCGATCGACCGGCGAATGACCGCGAGCGCCCTGGGCTTCGACCGCCCGACCGCCAACTCGCTCGACGCCGTGTCCGACCGCGATTTCGCGCTCGAATATCTCTCGGCCCTGTCGATCATGGCCATGCACCTGTCGCGCCTGTCCGAGGAAATCGTGATCTGGTGCTCGGCGCCCTTCGCCTTCATCCGCCTGTCCGACGCCTTCACCACCGGCTCGTCGATCATGCCGCAGAAGCGCAACCCGGACGCGGCGGAGCTCGTGCGCGCCAAGATCGGCCGCATCGGCGGTGCGCTTGTCGGGCTGCTGACGGTCATGAAGGGCCTGCCGCTGGCCTATGCCAAGGACATGCAGGAAGACAAGGAACCGGTCTTCGCCGCCACCGACGCCGCCGCCCTGTCGCTGGCGGCCTGCGACGGCATGATCCGCGACCTCAAGCCCAATACCGAGCGCATGCGCGCCTATGCGGGCTCGGGCTTCTCCACCGCCACCGACCTCGCGGACTGGCTGGTACGGGTGCTCAAACTCCCCTTCCGCACCGCCCACCACGTCACCGGCCGGCTGGTGGCCTTGGCGGAAAGCCGGGGCGTGGACCTTTCCGACCTCTCCCTGGCCGACATGCAGGCCGAAGAACCCGGCATCACGCAGGACATCTTCTCGGTTCTCACCGTCGAGGCCTCGCTCGCCTCCCGCACCAGCGAGGGCGGCACCGCGCCCGACAATGTCCGTGCCCAGGCCGAACGCTGGCTGGCCGCGCTGGGCGACACGCCATGATCCGGCGCCTGATGCGCCCCGTCGGCACCGCGCTGGGCCTCGCCCTGCTGCTGACGGGCTTGGCCGCCTGCGGCAAGAAGGGCGCACCCTCGGCCCCCGGCCCGACCTCGCATATGACGTATCCCCGCACCTACCCCATGCCCGACTGAATTTGAGCGGGGAAACGCGCGCTGGTGGCGATCCGATGCGCGTTTCCTGTGCTCCGGTGCTCACGGCCATCAAGGCCGCTCCGCTCCGGTGCTCGGAAACACACACCGGGCGCGACCCTTCGGGCCGCTCTCGCTCACCAGCCCACGTTTCCCCGCTCAAATTCCGAGCCTCACGCCGACCAGTAACAGTCTCGTGTTCGCGGCCTCTCGGCCGCTCCTCTTCGATGTCTGCCGTAAAGCTGGCTGGCTTCCAGAGGCGATCCGATGCGCATTGCCTGCGCTTCGCTGCGAAGCTCGCCAATACACACCGGGCGCGGCCCTGAAGGGCCGCTCTCGCTCACCACCCCGCATTTCCCCGCTCAAATTCCAAGCTTCACGCCGACCAGTAACGGTCTCGCGTTCGCGGCCTCTCGGC
This sequence comes from Gluconacetobacter brunescens, assembly GCF_048695475.1. Lineage (NCBI taxonomy): Bacteria > Pseudomonadati > Pseudomonadota > Alphaproteobacteria > Acetobacterales > Acetobacteraceae > Gluconacetobacter > Gluconacetobacter brunescens. The sequence goes on from NZ_JBLHEN010000002.1 coordinate 50,167, forward strand.
CGCTCCGCTTCGATGTCTGCCGTAAAGCTGGCAGCTTTCAGAACGGCTTCAACAGGCGGTCCAGGTAATCCAGTTCGTCGCGCGGACGGGTACGGTCGGAATCCCGGCGGCGCAGTTCCTGCTCGATCTCGCGGGCCCGCTCGCGCGATACGGCATCGGGCACATGGGTATCGGCGTCGATTCCCTCCTTGCCCTCACCGGTCCGCCGGCCCAGCGGATCGCGATCGCCCTTTTCATCTTCCTGTGCGCTTTCGCCAGAATCGTCACCCTCGCCCGGCTTGCCACCGCCGGAACTGTTCGAGAAGCCCGGCAGGAAACTGGTCATGCCGCTACCGCCCGATCCCTTCATGGCCTGATGCATCTGCTGGTCGCCCTTCTGCAGGTCGGCCAGGGCCTTGCGCTGCGCCGCCGCCGCAGCCGCGTCATCGCCGCTGGCCAGCGCGGTGCGCGCATTCTTGATCGACTCTCCCGCATCGGCAAAGCCGGACGGCGCATCCTTCCCCGTCAGTCCCTTGAATTCACGGCCCAACTCACCGAGCGCCTGCCCCAGCGCGCGTTGCACGCCCCGGTCGTCACGCCGCGCGGCCTCGTCACCCGGCGCGCCTCCGCCAGGCTGCCCCGGCCCGGACGACGGCGATCCCTTCGCCCCATCGGCCGAAGCACTCCCCTGCGGCGGCCCGCCCTGCTGGCCGGACTGGTCGTCCTGCATCCCAGGCAACGGCCGCAGACCCAGGCGACGCATCAGCTCAGCGGCCGGCATCGTCGCCAGATCGCCATCCGAATCCGCCTCTTCCTCCTGCTTCGCCCGCCGCTCCGCCTCGGCCTTGTCCCGCGCGCGCTGCACGCGGTCCAGACGCGCCTGGCTGTGATCCAGCAGACCAGACTGGCGGGCAATCAGGTCCCGCAGCCCCGCCTGCTGTTCGGCGGCCTGCTGGCGCGCCATCATCTGCGCCGCCAGATTCGCCATGTCCTGGGGCGAGGCCGTGCGCATATGTTCCAGCATATCTTCCATGCGCTGCATCATCTGCATCGCATCGGCGGAGCGGCCGTTCTTCGCCGCATCCTGCATCTGCTGCATCATCTTCGACAGCGCGCGGTCGCCATCCTGGGTCATCCCCGGCAGATCGGGGATCGCGGTATGCGATTGCAACGCCTGCTGGGCCAGCGCCTGCATCCGGCGGGAAATCGCCTGACGCAACACTTCCATCCGCCGCTGCAATTCGCTCTGCTCGGCGGGCGACTGGCCCTGCGCCCCCAATGCCCGCATGCGGTTCAACTGCGCGGTCACGGCATCCTGCGCCGCCCGCACATCCAGCGCCGCCTGGGCACCAGCCTGCCCGCCATGCCGAACGTCCTCGATCTCCAGCGCCAGATACCACAGCCGCGCCACCACCTGATCAAGCGCCACCTGATGCGCCACATCGGTGCTTTCCAACAGCGCCGCCACCGACGCCAGATTCAGCAGCATCCCCTCATCGGCCTGGAACGGATCGGGCATCTCTCCCAGCGCGGCCAGATCGGCGGCGCCATCGGCCGCGTTCTCACGCCCCAGCGCCAGCCGGCGCCTGATATCCAGTACCGCCTTGGCTACCGGGCTGGTGAACTTGCGCGCACCCAGACGGAATCGCGCCTCCGGGCTCGTGCCCTGCTGCCCGCTGGTGCTGGTCGCCACCAGCCGGCCCACAACCTCCTCGCCAGCCCAGGGATCGGCCGAAAGATCGGGCGTGGCCACGCCGGACGCATCGCGCGGCTGGCCGTCCAGCGGAATCGGCACGCTCAACACCCGTCCGGCCGGCGCCCCCTTGCCCTGCTGTGCCAGCCGCAACTCGGCATGCAGCGACGCAACGCCATAAGCCTGCTTGGCGGCATAAGGCAGCCGCGTGCGAAATTCGCCCGCCGGGCTGCCCGGCCGCGCCCCCCATGCCACGGTCGGCGCCGCATCGGGCAGCACCGTCACGGTCCAGTCGCTGAAGGTCCGCCCACGCCCGCGCAACGCCAGCGTCGCACTGCCCAGCAGCTTGATCTCCGCCGACCAGCTTCCCGGCCCCAGCGCGCGGAACCGCTCGTCCGCCACTGCCGGCCCCGACGCCACCGGCGCAACACGCACGCTCGGCCGCCCATGCAGATCCGTCACGCTGACGCTCAGGACCGAGCCCTGGGGCACCGTCGCCTGCCCCGTCCGCTCGTCCAGAAACACCGGCGCACCGGGCGCATAGGCCGGCAGCGTAATCCACGCCTGAATATGCGGACGCACCGCCCCCGGATCGTCCAGCCCCGGCCAGAACGCCGCCGCCAGCCGCCCCGGCGCCTCGGGCCCGGCCCAGCCCAGCGCCGCCAGCAGGCCCACCGGCAGGACAATCCCCAGACGCCAGGGATCCCGCACGCCCGCCCACAGGCGCGGCCAGCCGGCCCGCAGCCGCCCGATCGCATGGCCCGTGCGCCACAGATGCGCCGCCCACAATCCCGCCTGTTCCGTGCCGCCCGCCGCCGGATGATCGGCCAGCGTCTGCAACGGCCGATGCGCCAGCCCCGACGCCCGCTCGATCCGCCGGTCGATATCGTCCAGCGTCGGCGCCACCACCCGACGCCCCCGCCAGACGCCCCACCCCACGCAGGCCCCGGCCAGCAGAACCAGCATCACCCCACGCAACAGGTCGGACAATGCCTGCGGCAGCCCCAGCAGACCCGCGATCACATAGGCGGCAACCACCCCCAGCACCGGCAGCACGACAGGCCGCACCGCCTCGATCCACAAGACCAGCCGCGCGCGATGCCGCGCCGCCGCCAGACGCACCGCGAACGGCACGACGGAAGGCGCCGGCGCCCGGTCGCCCCCCAGGGATGTGGACCCGCCCGCCATGCCGGGCTCAGCCGCCTGCCGGCGCGGGCATCACCCAGTCGGGAATCCGGTCGGCCGCCCACAGGCTCTCCACGGCCTGGCGTTCGCGGATCACCGACCAGCGCCCGCCATCGACCAGCACCTGGGCCGCCAGCGGCCGGCCGTTATAATTGGAACTCATGACCGCCCCATAGGCACCGGTATCCAGCAGCGCCACCCGCGCCCCCTCGTCCAGACGCGGCAGAATCCGCCCATCCGCAAAGGAATCCGCACTCTCGCAGACCGGCCCGACCACATTCACCGCCTCCACCGGCCGCGTCGCATCGCGCGCCGAAACCGGCAGGATGCCATGCCAGGCCTCATAGAGGCTGGGCCGCATCAGATCGTTCATCGCCGCATCCAGGATCAGGAAGGACGGCAACCCATCCTCGCCCGCCTTGCGCAGGATCACCCGCGACAGCAGCAGCCCGGCAGGCCCCGCCAGCCAGCGCCCCGGCTCGATCGCCAGCCGCACATCCAGATCGCCCAGTTCGGCGCGGATCGCCCCGGCCAGCGCCTCCGGCGCCCCCTCGACCTCATCGCGATAAGTGATGCCAAGCCCGCCGCCACAATCCACCAGACTGACCGGCACCCCCCGCGCCCGCACCGCGCGCACCAGGTCCGCCACCCGGGCAAACGCGGCCCGATAGGGCGCCATGGCGACGATCTGACTGCCGATATGCACCGAGAACCCCAGCGGCTTCAGCCCCGGCAACCCCGCCGCACGCTCGTACAGCGCGGCAGCCCGGGCATAGGCAATGCCGAACTTGTTGGTCGAAAGCCCGGTGGTGATCTTCTCATGCGTACCGGCATCCACGTCCGGGTTCACCCGCAGCGTGATCGGCGCCACCCGCCCACGTGACGCGGCGACCTCGGAGAGAATATCCAGTTCCTCGGCACTCTCGACCGCGATGTGGCCAATGCCCTCGGCGAGCGCCAGCGCCATTTCCTCGCGCGTCTTGCCCACGCCCGAAAACACGATCCGCCCCGCCGGCACCCCCGCCGCGCGGGCCCGGCGCAGTTCGCCACCGCTGACCACGTCGGCCCCGGCCCCCTCCGCCGCCAGAATACGCAGCACGGCCAGATGATCGTTCGCCTTCACCGCGAAATGGATCGACGGCACCAGCCCCGCCCCGCGCATCGCCCCATCCAGCAGGCGATAGCGCGCCCGCAGCGTGCCAGCCCCCATGACCCAGGTCGGCGTGCCGACCGCATCCGCGATCGCGTTCAGCGGCACGTCCTCCAGCATCAGGCCATCGAGGGCATGCATCGACAGATGCGGGCGCGCGGCCAGCAGGTCGGCAACGGTCGGGTCCTGCTCGGCAGGCGCAGAGGGGCAATCCAGCATGGATCGAGAATACCGGCACGGCGCCCCGGTTCCAAGCGCCACAAACCCCACATGCTGTTCTTTCGCCATGCGATCCGATAGAGGGTTCATCAGGCTGGACAAAGCAGGGAGGCCACAATGTCCGACGACACGCTGATCGACGCCGCGATCGCCGTCCGCACCAACGCCTACGCCCCCTATTCGCGCTTTCTGGTCGGTGCCGCCCTGCACGACGCCGAAGGCCGGCTCTTCGTCGGCTGCAATACCGAAAACGCCGCCTACCCCGAGGGCATCTGCGCCGAAGGCGGCGCGATCTCGGCCATGGCGGCCGCCGGCGGCCGGCGCATCGCCGATCTCGTCATCTGCGGCGGCGGCGACCGCGCCTGCGCGCCCTGCGGCGGCTGCCGCCAGAAAATCCGCGAATTCGGCGCGCCCGACCTGAGAATCCGCATGGTCAACCCATCCGGCGACGTCCTGCTGGTCCGCACCCTGGCCGAACTGCTACCCGACGCCTTCGGCCCCGAAGATCTCGGCGTAGCCTGAACCGCTACAACCAGCCGACCGCCCGACAAGCCGCAACACGCGCCTTGCTGACGGGAATACTCAGCCCCGAGGGCAGTTCCAGTTGCCAGGACTGCCCCCTGCGCGCGGCCTGGGGCGCCGCCTGCATCGCCACCCAAAACGAACGATGCACCTGTAACCCCGCCCCCCTCGCCCAGACTGCGCGCCGCACTGGCCGGCTATTTCCTGGGCTGGGCACTGGCCTTCCGCCACCAGTACGAGGACGCACACCACGTGACGGCATAACCGCCCCCGAGAGCCCGGCGCGATTACAGCCGCCGATCGGCCTGGCTCTCACCCGCGATATCGGCCGAGGCCGCCAGCCCCCAGCCGACCATCAGAAAGATCCAGCCGGCCGTCCGCACCGTGAACAGCGCGCTGCTCGACGCCAGCGGCCACAGCATCACACAGCTCGTCACGCACAGCATCGCCTGCTGCGGCGCCTGCGCCGGCGACAGCACCCGGACCATCCGCCACAACCAGCACGCCACCATGGCCAGGAAACAGGCCAGCCCCACCAGCCCCGCCGTGGTCGCCACATCCAGATAGATATTATGCGGATGGATGTTGCACCCCAGCGCAGCGCCCCGGCTCGGGAATGTATGGCCGAACAGCACAAGATCGCGGACATAGGCCGGGTCGGCGCAGGCATTCCTGAACCCGTCCACCCCCACCCCCAGCCACGGATGCTGCTCCAGCATCACCCCGGCGCGGATATAGATCTGCCCATAGGGGCTGTCGGAGAAATGCTGCATCTGGTCCATGAACCGGACCACCAGCTTCGCATAGGCCGGCGGCGACAGCACCGGCAGCAGCGCCAGCCCCGCCGCCGCGACCAGTCCGGCGGCCAGCACCGGCCAGCGCAACCGGCGGATCAGCACGGCCATGACGACCAGCCCCAAGCCGAACAGCAGCGCGGGCATGCGCTGCCCGATCAGGATCATCGTCAATGTCAGGAACATGATCAGCCCGACACCCGCCAGCCGCGCCCGCCACGCCGGCGCTTCCAGCCAGCGCACGGCAAAGACCATCAGCCCCGGAAACACGACCATCAGCAGCGCGGCCCCCGCACGCGGCTTGTAGAACGGCCCGGTCAGCGCGCCATCCACCCAGCGCGGATACCCCCACAGATTGGTTCCCAGCAGATATTGCTGCCAGCATTCCACGACCAGCCACAGGGCCGCCAACGTCACCGACACCCCCAGCCAGCGCCGCACCGCGCCATCGCGCAGCACCCAGCGCTCCAGCGCCACGCAGAACAACAGGAACCGGCCGAGCACGAACGCCTCGGCCACCGCATGGCCGGTACCATGCATCACCGACGACAGGATCGCGCACCCCCAGAACGCCAGGGCGAACACCGGCCACCCCCGCCACCAGCCGCGATCCCGCACCCGCACGCAATGCAGAAGAAAAAATACGGCGATACACGACATGAACCCGTCGCTGATCGCCCGCCCCCGCAACAGAAAGAACGGCAACATCAGGGTCATCGCCACGGCAATTCCGCGCGTCACGCCATCGGGCACGCCAAGGCGCCCGCTTACCTTTTCAACCATCATCCCCACTTAACGCCGCTTGCCAGTTCGTACTCCCCCATACAGGCGCGCACGCATCCCTGGCGACCGGACAGTCCGGCACGAATTGTTTCAGAACCTGACTAACGCCCACGCGCAACAATCCGTTCCGCCCCGCTGCCTGGGAACCACACACACACCTGTTCACCATCGGCGCTTATGGAAACCATTCTTCAGGCAACAGGCATCTCACGGCTGGTCAGGCGCCGCATCCTGCTATCGACATGCGGATTGACATAATGGAACAGCGCGGTCGCACGAATTTGGTCATGATCGCACGGCTCGTTGGCATGCACCGAGCGATACCCCCAGAAGAAATAAACACTCCCCGGCGTCATGCGGACCCGAACCGGCTGCAGGACCCCTGACACCACCCCCCGCTTCAGCACGATCTGCGTCAGACGATTATCCAGCAGCATCTTGTCGAACAGATTGCCCGTGTAGGTCTTCCTGATGCCCCGCCGGTTGGGAAACATGATCAGGTCGCCCGCCTTGCCGACCGATGGCATCAGGACCGGTACCAACGCGGTGATGACATACGAATCATAATGGAAGAAATGCGCGTGCTTTTCGCCGGTCCGGCCGGAAAGGCCCCGCAGCACCTGATAGAACGGCGTATCGGGAGCCGGCCTGCCCGTTCCCATCCGATAAATTGTCCGGCAGGCGCGGTTGAATTCAGGCGAGAGGGACAACGCCTCCAGCAGCGTGCCGCTGACCGGCCCCCGTCCCGTAAAGCCGACATATTCTCCGCCTGCCTCCGCAACCTTTCGGGTAACGAAATGCCGCAACAGCGACAGATGCCCGGCGTCGATGCAATCCTCGGCCACCCCGAAACCGGTCCGGTTCATGTCCTCGACGATTTGCGCAAGCACACTGTGCGGCAGGTCGGGAAAAACCCGGCCGGGCAAAGATGTCCCGGCGCTTCCGATCTCGGATGTAACAAACGCAGCCTCAGTCAGGCTGATAGCAGCAGGTTGATCCCTGTTCATTATTTTGTCCCCGGAACGCGGAGACGGTGAACGGCACACGGTAATACCGGTTCCATCGACCAGATCCACACCGGCCCGGCATCAGATGGGGTCCGGCATCTCGCCAGCCGGACGATCCTCAGAGGAAAATCGTTCAGACCATTCCAGATAAAGAATAGAATACCGCGCGGCCTACCCCGAAGGATGACGCAGCGCGGTCATACCTCGCAGAGTCTTTCACCGATTTGTGAAAAACAGGCATAGCGACAGCCGAACAGCCATGCCATGCGTCATACCGCTATTCATTTTCAGGAAAGGAAAGTTGGCGGAGGGGATGGGATTCGAACCCACGGTACGGCTTGACACCGTACAACGGTTTAGCAAACCGCCGCCTTCAGCCACTCGGCCACCCCTCCGCCGAGGAGCGTGTTTGTTAACACGGCGTTTGCAGCGCTGCTTGTAGACTGTCACCACAGCGCCGTCAAACCCCAAACCGCCGGCTCCCCGGCGATTACAGCACTTTCTTCAGCGCCTCGTTCACCAGCGCCGGATTGCCCTTGCCGGCCATCGCCTTCATGACCTGCCCGACGAAAAATCCGAACAGCTTGTCCTTGCCGCCGCGATATTCCGCCAGCTTGTCTGGGTTCTTGTCCAGCACCGCCTGCACGGCGGCGTCGATCGCCCCCGTATCGGTCACCTGCCGCAGCCCCTTGCGCTCGACGATCTCCGCCGCCGACTCACCGGTCTCCAGCATCTCCTCGAACACGTCCTTGGCGATCTTGCCGTTGATCGTGCCGTCGGTGATCAGGTCCAGCATGCCACCCAGCATGTCCGCGCTGATGGGACTATCCTGGATCGTGCGACCAGTACGGTTCAGCGCCGCGAAGAAATCGCCGATCACCCAGTTCGCCGCCAGCCGAGGATCACGCCCGCGCGCCACCGTCTCATAGAAATCGGCGGTCGCCTGTTCGGCCACCAGCACGCCGGCATCATAGCGCGGAATACCATACTCGTCCTGGAAACGCTGGCGCTTCGCATCCGGCAGTTCCGGCAGATGCGCGGCCAGGCCCTGAACCCACGCTTCCTCAATCACCAGCGGCAGCAGGTCAGGATCGGGGAAATAGCGGTAATCGTGCGCATCTTCCTTGCTGCGCAGCGACCGCGTCTCGGATCGCGCCGGATCGAACAGACGCGTTTCCTGATCGACCGAACCGCCGCTCTCCCAGATCTCCACCTGCCGCACGGCCTCGACCTCGATCGCCTGCATGACATAGCGGATCGAGTTGACGTTCTTGATCTCGCAGCGCGTACGGAACGGTTCGCCGGCCTTGCGAACCGACACGTTCACGTCGGCACGCATCGAGCCTTCTTCCATGTTGCCGTCGCAGGTGCCCAGATAGCGCAGGATCATGCGCAGCTTGCGCAGATAGGCCCCCGCTTCCTCAGGCGAGCGGATATCCGGCTCGCTGACGATCTCCATCAGCGCCACGCCCGCCCTGTTCAGGTCAATGAACGAGCGCGCCGGATCCTGATCATGCATCGACTTGCCGGCATCCTGTTCCAGATGCAGGCGGGTAATGCCGATCACGCGGGTCGAACCGTCCGCCAGTTCGATCTCCACCGCACCCTCGCCGATGATCGGATGCGTAAACTGGCTGATCTGGTAGCCCGTCGGCAGGTCCGCATAGAAATAATTCTTGCGGTCGAACCGGCTTTCCAGATTCACCCGCGCCTTCAGCCCCAGCCCGGTGCGGACGGCCTGCGCCACGCATTCCCGGTTGATGACCGGCAGCATGCCGGGAAACCCGGCATCGACCAGACTGACATGCGTGTTCGGCTCACCGCCGTAGGAAGCCGAGGCCCCCGAAAACAGCTTGGACTGGCTGATGACCTGGGCATGGACTTCAAGCCCCACCACCAGTTCCCACGGGCCGTCACGCCCTTCGATCAGATAGGTCATCACACCACCTCCGCGCGCACGGCCGGACGATGCGTGAAGCCCGCCGCCCGCTCCAGGGCACTGGCCGCCGCGAAAACCGATTCCTCGTCGAACGAACGGCCGATCACCTGCAAGCCCAGCGGCAGCCCGGATGCGCTCAGCCCGGCGGGCACCGACATCGCCGGCACGCCGGCCATGCTGGCCGGCACGGTAAACACGTCGTTCAGATACATCTGCACCGGGTCATCCATCTTCTCGCCCTGCGCAAAGGCGGGCGACGGCGCGGTCGGCGTCAGCAGCACGTCCACCGTCCGGAACGCATTCTCGAAATCCTTGCGGATCAGGTTCCGCACCTTCTGCGCCCGCAGGTAATAGGCGTCATAATAGCCGGCCGACAGCACATAGGTTCCCATCAGGATACGCCGCCGCACCTCGGCCCCGAACCCTTCGCGCCGGGTCGCTTCATACAATTCGTCCAGCGACGCACCGGGCACCCGGCGCCCGAATCGTACGCCGTCATAACGCGCAAGGTTCGACGAACATTCCGCCGGCGCCACGATATAATAGGTCGCCAGACCATATTTCGTGTAGGGCAGCGACACCTCGACGATCTCGCATCCCGCGTCACGCAGCCAGGCGATGCCCTGTTCCCACGCCGCCTCGATCTCGGCAGGCATGCCGGCCACCCGGTATTCGGCGGGAATGCCCACCTTCATGCCCTTCAGCGACCGGCCGCAGGCAGCGCGATAATCCGGCACCGCGATATCCACGCTGGTACTGTCGCGCACGTCGAAACCGGCCATGGATTGCAGCAGGATGGCGCAATCCTCGACCGTGCGCGCCATCGGCCCAGCCTGGTCCAGCGAACTGGCGAAGGCAATCGTTCCCCAGCGGCTGCACCGCCCATAGGTCGGCTTGATCCCCGCGATCCCGCAATAGGAGGCAGGCTGGCGGATCGACCCGCCCGTATCGGTGCCGGTCGCCCCCATGGCCAGCCGCGCGGCCACCGCCGCCGCCGACCCACCGGACGAACCGCCGGGCACCAGCACGGTCTGGTCATCCCCCGCCCGCTTCCACGGATTCTCCACCGAACCGAAGGCCGAGGTGATGTTGGCCGAGCCCATGGCGAACTCGTCCAGGTTGGTCTTGCCGACAAAGACCGCGCCATCGGCCAGCAGGTTCGCCGTCACCGTGCTTTCATAGGGCGGGACAAACTCTTCCAGCATCCGGCTGGCGGCCGTCGTCCGCACGCCGTCGGTGCAGAACAGATCCTTGATCCCCAGCGGAATCCCGGTCAGCGCCGGCGCATCCTCGCCACCGGCCAGGATCGCATCGGCCCGCCGCGCGGCATCCAGCGCCAAATCGGACGTGACGGTGATAAAGGCATTCAGCCGGCCATTCAGACGGTCGATGGCCGCGACATGCGCGCCCACCAGTTCCTCGGCGGAGAATTCGCGGCGACGCAGCCCCCCCTGGGCAGCGGCGATCGTGAGTTCGGTCAGCATCATTCCACCACCTTCGGCACGGTATAGTACGGCCCCGCCGCATCGGGCGCGTTCGACAGCACGGCATCGCGCGCGCCGCCATCGGTCACCACATCCTCGCGCATGCGCAGGGCGGCGTGCCCGGTGCCGACCATGGGTTCGACACCGTCGATATCGACTTCGTTCAATTGCTCGATCCAGCCGAGAATGCCGTTCAGTTCCCGCTGAAGGGCGGGCAGGTCGGACTCATCGATACCGATCCGTGCCAATCTGGCGATACGTCGGACCGTCGCGGGGTCAAGCGACATGAAGCACAACTTTCCATTATCATCTGGGGGGAATATCCTGCCGGTCAGGACACCGCGCGGACCATAGACCCAGACCATGCCCCTGTTCAACATGCACCAGATCCGCGCCCGTCTGGGTCGCGGCCAACGCCTGCTGGGCATTGATCCCGGCCAGAAGACGATCGGCCTCGCCCTGTCGGACCCGCTGCTGATGCTGGCCTCGTCCTACGGCACGCTCAAACGCGGCAAACTCGGGGCCATCGCCGCCGAAATCGGCAAGATCGCGGCGCGGGAGGAGGTCGGGGGCCTGGTCTGCGGCCTGCCGCTGTCGATGGACGGCAGCTTCGGCCCGGCCGCCCAGGCGGCGCATGACTGGATGCTGAACCTGTCCGATCTGGTCGGCCTGCCCGCCGCGATGTGGGACGAACGCCTGTCCTCCAGCGCCGTGAACCGCATGCTGATCCAGGACGCCGACCTCACCCGCCAGCGCCGCGCCGAACTGGTCGACAAGCTGGCGGCCGCCTACATGCTGCAAGCGGCGCTGGACGCCTCGGCCACCCGATCGGAGAGCGTGTGAAGAACAGCCCGCCCCACGCACGCCGCTTAAGCGGCCCGCTCACGCGGCGACCGTTTTTTCAAACGATCTCTTTGGCAATTTTCAGAAAGGGGAACCCGAAGGATGGTGGGCGCAACAGGGATTGAACCTGTGACCCCTACCATGTCAAGGTAGTGCTCTACCGCTGAGCTATGCGCCCATCCGTTCGGTGAACAGGCTTCTAGCCGGGCAACCGGCGTTGCGCAACCCATCCGTACGGAAAAAATGACGAGCCAGTGACCGTTTCCATTAACATATTAAAAAGAAAACATAATATCCGCCTCACCGCGCCGGACGGCCGTACGTGACGCAAACGGACTCCCCGATCTCCCCTGAATCGGATACGCCATCGGAGGCACCTTCCGGCCCTTTCGTGCTGGTGCCGCCCGCGTTTGCGGGCGTGCCGCTGGTCGTCGCCTCCCCCCATTCGGGGCACGCCTATCCGCGGGATTTCCTCACTTTGTCGCGCCTGGACCGCACGGTCCTGCGCCGCAGCGAGGATTTCCGCGTCGACGAACTGCTGGCCGGCGCGCCCGGCGTCGGCGCGCACATGATCCACGCCACCTTCCCGCGCATCTATTGCGACGTGAATCGCGATTCGGACGAACTCGACCCCACGATGTTCACCGAGTCCGTGCCCCCCGAGCGCACGACCATCACGCCGAGGGTACGCGCGGGCCTCGGCGTCATTCCCCGCATCTCCGCGTCTGGCGCGCCCATCTACCGCACCCGGCTGCCGCTCCGGGAGGCAACGGAGCGAATCGTCCGCTTCTGGGCCCCCTATCACGCCGCCCTGTCAGCCCTGATCGAGGCCCAGGTCACGGCCCACGGCGTCTGCGTGCTGATCGACTGCCATTCCATGCCCGGCACCGGCCTGCGGGCCTACGACATGCCGGATTTCGTGCTGGGCGACGCCTGGGGGGCGTCCTGCGCGCCCGCCCTCACCGAAGCGGCCGAGGCCTGCCTGCGCTCCTACGGATTCCGGACCAACCGCAATGCCCCCTATGCCGGCGGCTACGTCACGCGCCATTATGGCAGGCCCGCAACAGGCTGCCACGCGCTACAGGTCGAAATCGGCCGCGCACTATACATGGATGAAAACGGCCTGACGCCGAATGCCGGCTTCGGGGAGATCCGCACCGTCATGACCGCGCTGCTGCGCACGCTGGCCGGCGTCGCCACCGACCTGGCCCACTCGTCCGGCATCCGGACGGATTGACGGGATACGACGCGCAGGCACCCGGAGACTGTTTGCAAACTCAGCCCGCCGAGCGAGCGTGCCGCGAAGCGCGGAAAATGCCAGTCGGGTCGCCGGCGGGGTAACTTTGCAGACAGTTTCTCAGGCAGCCGGAGGCGAGCCGCCCGGCGTCTGATGATCCACCGCGGCCGGCAGAAACTGCGCCAGTGCCGGCAGGATCGTCGCCGCCGGCAGGCCGGTCTTGTCGACCAGCGCCTGCACCTGCTGGTTCGAGAGAATCGAACGCAACTGGTCGGGCGACACCGGCAGGTTCTCGCCATTGCCGATCCACGACCGCACCTTGTCGCCCAACCCGGCCTGCTCGGCCTGGGCCAGCAAGGTCGAGATACCGTTGGCCGATGTCAGTTCGGCGAGATGCTGATGCACCTGATCGGTCAGGCCCGTGCTGTCCGCCAGTTCCGTCAGCTTGTTCACCAGTCCGTCAAAGAGTCCCGCCATGATCCACCTTCAATGCCGATCGGTTCAGTAGAGGCCAATCATCATGGATCAGCCAAGGGGTCCGGACAAAAAAAAGACGGTGCCGAAGCACCGCCAAGTTTAGGGAGGAAACGTCCAAGAAGCAGCCGTTCAAACGAAACGCTGCAACCCGATTTTGATGGCTCAAATCACTTTTAAGTGTCAAGAAAAATCGCGACGGCAAGCGCGCGTTCACGCCCGATGCGGCACGACAGCGCCACCGGACCCGATGAAGACCGCAGGATTTAAAGGGGGTTTTTCCGGTCGGATGGTGGGTGCGACAGGGATTGAACCTGTGACCCCCGCCGTGTGAAGGCGATGGGTCGGCCGCTTAATCAACTGATATAGATTAGTTATTCTTCCCCATGCGTCTCTTGGCTCGGATATGGCACACATCCGGCAATGTCTGTCCAGTCCGTATGAGCCAGCCACGCCCGAATCGCCCCCCGATAATGATCCGGCATTTTTTTTGCGTAGCGCGTGACCATTGTGATGGTCTGCCAGCCCCCATCCTCTTTGAGCCTCAACAGGTCCTTGTGGACGCAATAGTGCCATGTCGCGAAAGTGTGACGGAGGCAGTGAGGCGTCAGATCTGGGACAAACTGGCGCTTCTCCGCCCGCTCTCCCTTGGGCACCCACACACGCTCGCGCCCGGGCAGCCCTGACCGCCGGCACGCGAACGCCCATGCGCTCTTGATCTGGCCGCCGCCAGTGCGGCCAGTGTCATGATACCCCTCCCCGATCTCCTTTCCGGATGTTGCCCCGGGCGGCCGCCGGCTCCGGACGGGCCGAAAAACGCGACCGGTGCGATGGGCTATACCCCTCAGGGCCAGCACTGCTACCGGCGGTAGATCGATATGCCTCTCGTCGCCCTGCTTCTGCCAGACGACGGCCCGGCGCCCATCCAGGTCGACATCCTGCCATTCCATCTCCAGGGCCTCGGACATCCGCGCCCCGGTCGCGATAAGGAAGACCAGCAGCGGCCGGACATGCGGCGCAGCCGCGTTCACGAGATCTGTTGCCTCATCGGGCCGCAGGAATCTCATCTTGGTCTGGGCGACCCTGGGGCGCGCAAATGCTGGCTTGGCGCACCACCCGCGAACAGCGGAAAACTCGAGTACGGCGCGCAGCGGCGTCAGAACCGCCCTGATCTTCGTCGCGCCAGATGCCTCGGCCCCCTTGGTCAGGATCGCCTTATAAGCCTGGTCGAGATCGCTCTGCCCGATAGAGTTCACCTTGCGCGTGCCGAAGTGACTCAGGAGCCGATCGATGTGCGTCAGCGTCGTGGCGCTCCGCTGCTCCGCTTCCAGGTAGGCGGTCACGGCGCTTGCGAATGTTACGACAGCCCGCTTGCCGTAGACCGATTCCTCCCAGAGTTCCGCCTCGCGCTTTGCTCTGTAAGCCTCTGCCTGCTTCGGATCAGTAGTGCCTGTGCTTTCGAAAATGCCCTGTCCTCTGACGGTTCCACGGACATAGAGCGTTTCGCGGCCTTTCCGCTTGACGATGGACAGGGGCATTCGAGACTTTCAAGCAGGCATTTCATGTCTTCTGGGCGGAACAGGATCTTCTTGCCTATTCTGCGGTGAGTCGGAGCCCCATTAAATGTCGGGGTGGCCCTCAGGTGTGCCAGAAGCTTGGTGCGCCCCACGATCCCGCGCAGATCTTCCAGCACGCGGTCTAGCTTCAGGTACGATACTTCAGCCATCGCCCCGCCCCCCATCCAGCGCCCGGTCGCGCCATCCCGGCCGCGCTGCATCCAGAACAACCAGCAGAGCATCCATCTCCGGCCATGGTTCAAATGCCAGCGGGTCGCCGCCCTTGAGCGCGGAGTCCACGCCATGCTCTGACAGCGCTACCGCGATCGCGGCAGAAATGACGCTCTGCGCCTGGTGCCGGCCGATGGTAACGCCGGCCTCCCGTCCATTCTGGGCACCGCGTTGATAGCCGCGTCCCTCGGCTTCCTCCAGCATCCTGTCGACCCAGATCCGATAGACGTCCATCGGATAGTCCCGCCGAATAACTGTCGCCGCCGTTGCGCCCAGGATCTCGGTAATCTGTACGTCGCGCGTCCTGTGCTGGGTCATACTTTCCTCCAACGGATCGGGGCATTATGCGATCGGGTGATGATCCCCTTGCGCTCCAATGCCCTGAGATGTCCCCACACGGTGCTGGTGGAAACGCCAAGGCTATGGGCCACCTGATCCGTACGCGGGTCGAAGCCTCCCGAACTCGGCATAACGACATCCAGAATCCGCCTCTGGGTCGCCGTCAGCTTTGGGTGTCGGGCCGTAGAGCCTCTTTCGCCGGAGGGGATAGCCTGGCAGAGCGGGCCAATGCCGAACAGCGCATGCGCCTCATCCCGTGACAGATGAATACCGACGCCTACTGATGCTGCAAACTGGCCCCTCCGGATCGCAGCCTCAGCAACGGATTCCCATTGTGCGGTTCTGCTGCTCATCTCTTCCCTCCCGCAAAATACTCGACGGCATCGCGCACGACGGACAGTTGATCATTGGTAGTAATCATCGCTTCGCACGGCAGAGCCTCCGGTGCGCGGACGATTATCGTCACCTTGGCATCCGGTCTCACCGTTGCCTTGATGGCGTTTGCGTGTAGATCGAGCATCGCAAAAAAGGATGCTGCGGCCTTGTCATTGACAGGTTGATCCATCATTCACTCCGCAGCAATCACCGCCGCCCGATCGAGGGCGGTGACGCGGTTTGCCTGGGCCAGCAGGGTGGCCATGCGTTTCGGGACACTGTTGCCGACCAGGCGCATGCTTTCGGACTTGGTCAGCCGCCGGCGCTTGCCGTCGATCTCGATCCATATACGCCGCGTCTGGACCTTCCGTCCGTCCAGCAGGGCGCGCACCATTGGCGTGTTGAAAAGCATCGGATGGTCGGTCATGCCGTCACCTTCGCCGCCAGCATGGCGTCCCGGTCGCGCCAGACGGGCGAGCCGGCGTGGATGTATCGCTGCATCGTCTCGATCATTCCGGCCATGTCGGGATGGCGCGAGCTCGTTCCTCCCTCACGTTCGCGACGATGGAACATGATTTCGACGTGCCTGAACGTCCGTGCGGAAATCGAGACGCGGATGCAGCACTCATGGGCGAGGAAGACCAGCTTCGTCAGCGCTGCACTGTCGAAGGTCGCGAGTTCATGTCGCCATGCGACAACCAGCCACTGGTCGCCGCCCCATTCGATCGTTTCCCAACTGATCGGCGCATTGTAGATCCCGTCGCCGGCAATGCCGAGGATCTGCATACACGTCGCCTGAAACGGGTTGAGCTTGTCAGGTGCCCCAGCCCATCCCTTGCGGCAGTCCTTGCGCGGCTTGCGTGTCAACATGCTCTTGGCCGCAGCGATATTGCTCTCGACCCACGCAGCATGGTCCATGGTGGCGTAGCTCATGCGGCCGCCCCTTCCATCTTTTTCATAAGGTCCAAGAGAAGTCCGCGAGCCGTCAGCGTTTCAGCGCGGCGATCGGGGCTGAACCGGAACTCGAGGCACGTGTCGGTGATCTCGATCGGCTCCAGCGGCCACGGCAGATCAAGCGCCGCCTCGGCTTCCATGGCGACCGTGCGGGTGACGGCGGGCCACTGGCCGGGAATGGCGTCTATGCGCCCGTCATGCCCCAGCAGCAGCGACTGGTCCGGCTGACGCACCCACTCGACGACCTGCCGCGTCCAGAGGGTCGAAACGCTCACGATGATGGCGGATGCGCCGATCGGCGCGACCACGCGTCGCCAGGCGGCAGGGCGGCGCGGCAGCAGGGCCAGAACCTCATCCGGGACCGGCAGCGCCTGCGCGGGCTTCATGCACGGACCCGCACGGTCCGCAGGCATGCTGGCGATGAACTCGACCAGATCGAGCTGCTGGGCCATCACGACAGCCCCCACACCACAGCGGCGATGGCCATGGTCCAGAACAGCATCCCGGCGGCGACCGCCACCAGAATGCCGCGAACGGGTGCCGTCCAGGGGCGATCAGCGCCGATCATGACACGCGCCCGTAATGCGGCAGCATCACGCACCCTGGACGCGGCGGAATCTCCGGCACGCCGGGGTCCCGCAGCAGGATGTGCTCGATCTCAGTCGCATTCTGGCAGATGATGTCGGTCAATATCCGGTGCTCTTCGGGATTGCCGATAAATCGACTTGTCGCTGCCGTGCGCTGGAGAAATTCGATATCCTTCGCCAGCTTTGCGATGCGGCGCTGTTTCGCGTGCGAGCAACGGCCCAGCAGGCGTGTGAACTGTTCCTCGGTCAGGGGTGCGGGCATGATGCTTCTCCGGCCCCGTGCGCTATGGCGCGTCGGGGGTGGTTGCATTGTCAGGGGTGTGGTTGCCGTCCATGCGGGCCTGGCGGGCGCCGGCGAAGTCGCGGAGGCGGCGAGCCTGGAAGCGCCAAGTCTCCAGGTATTCCTCCATCCGGGCAGCGTCCTGCTCCAGCGCCGTGGCCACGCCCAGCAGCTCGGCGTTGTCAGGCGAGGGGTTGGACAGAATCGCGTCCACCAGCAGCTCGGCGCGGGTGATGATGCCGGTCATGGCGCGATGCCGCCGATGCTGGCGCGGCGCGGGCGGTTGGGGCGGCGCATCACCGTTGTGGGGGCGTAGCGGACAGGCCGGCTGTCGATCTCGTTGCGGATCGCGGTGCGGGCGAGAATGAACGTCCGCTCCAGGTCAAGAAGCGCCAGTTCGCCGTGCGGGCCAGCCTCCATCACCAGGCCGAGAGCGCGATCAGCCAGGGCAAGCAGCGCGGCCTGCGTGGCCAGCTCGACGCGCGGGATCATCACGGTTTCCAGCGTGGAGTTGCATCGGGCTGAGCGCTTCATAGAACACCTGCCCATGCGAGAATTGCGGCGCCGAACAGCAGGATTGCGGCATGCAAGACGCACACCCAACCCAAGCCGCACACGCCGACCTGAAGAATGCGAGACGGCGGCGGTGCCGGGGCCGGGGGCGGCTTCATCGGCGCCTTCATGCTGCACCGTCCGGCAGGCGGGAATGGCCGTTGTCAGCCATTCCCGCTCCTTCCATCATCGAGGTGTTCACCGCCCCGCTTTCTTCGATCTTCACCTTCGAAGGAAGCGGCCTGATGCTGGCCAGTATCTGCACAATCAGCTCGTCCATCAGACGACGAAGAAGCGTGAGTTGCCGAATTCCAGACGGCCCAGGCCCAATCACGGAGGTCGACAGGAACTCCATAAATTTCAGTGCAGCATCGTCCCGGCAAACGCGGAGACTATCCGTAACATCGGCCCGGAAGTTCGGATATTCGCCATATCTGCGCAAATAATCGGACAGCGCCTTTTCCAGAGCGACAATCGACCGCGCCTCCGTCTCGGCATCGTATTCAAAGCGGCCAAAGTACCGCTGATCTACGACGAACCGCGCGCCGTCGCGCGTGAATACCGGACCGCTCATGGGGCGAACCCGCGCGGCGTCGTGTCTAGCGCAAATGGGCTTTGCTGCTCGCCGGTTTCGCTGGGCCCGGTCCGCCCTCCAGCACGGTACAATTCGACCGGACGAATCCGCCCTTCGTCGAACCATTCGGGCCGGGGGAGCCGGCCATCCGGACGCAAAGCGGGGGAAAGCTCGATGCGGCTTTGACCGCTCAGATACGTGGTGCGGCCCGTGGCCATGCCGCTAAACCCGGTAACCCGGTCAGTGCATATAGTGCCCAGCCTGATGGCGGGCGTCTCTTGGGTGGTAGGCAACAATTCCTCCATCGCGGGGTGGCGATGGCTACCATTAGCCGTAAGCTAATTAATCACACAAGAGGAATTTTAGCTTGCGGCTAATCATGCCCAGGCAGAGGGCGTTATTTTATGTAACAATCAGGAGGAACGAATGGGAATTTGGCGCTGGCTCTTTAGATCGAAAGATAGAAAATCGAGCGTGCCGATGAAAGTGCCGCCGCCTTCATGCGAGCAGTTGGATGATCTTCCAGCAGCCGCGCGGCCAGCTGAACCTAAGCTGTTGCCTCCGGAGAAAAAAAGTGATGATACACTGAGATCAGGAAGCTATCTTCAGAACGTAAATAGACCTTTATTTATAGACGTAGAAACAACAGGACTGCATAGCTCAGACCAGATCGTAAGTATCTCGATGATACTCGTAGAGAAAAAAAATGATCACTCTAATAATTTGAAAATCGTAAACTTTATATTTGATCCTCTTAAAAAATCACACAAAGATGCCGAGCGAATACATGGAATTGATGACTGGACATTGAGACACCAAGAGGTATTCGTGCAGCGACTCGACGAAATACGAGACCTATTGAATGAATGCGACGCGATAATCGCGCACAACGCTGCGTTTGATATTCCATTCGTAAAAAGATCATTCGAGATGTGCGGGCAAAAAATGCCCGAAAAACCAATATATTGCACAATGATAGAAGCTAGATCCCAAGGCTTTTACCCTGCCTCTTTGAGTGCATGCGCAGAACGAATCGGCATACATCGAAAGAACACTACGCACGACGCCTTTGAAGATGCATTCATGTGTATGGCACTCTGGCTTTATTGGGTAAGGGGTCAGAGGCCACGGTCGGACTTTGAATTTCCATCATGGCAAAACTTTATAGAGCCGCCTTGCCGACCAGATATTCTACCCAGAAGAAATAATGTAATTAAGAGAACTAATTTTTATCAGAAGCTGCCCGGAGCAACGTCATAACGGCAATTTTCACTTCTCTATCTGCTGCTCTATATAAAGCAACTAGAGATTCTTCTTCTCCATTTTCATCTCGATCTGGAAGACGCAGCTCCTGGCCACTTAAAAGGTAATCAGTGCTTACACCGAAGAGACGGGCCAACGCAGGAATCCTATGTCGAGATGGCTTTTTCTTGCCGGACTCCCACTCACTCACCGTCGGTATGGAGACGTCGAGAGCAGCAGCAACCTCGGCTTGACCCAAGGTTGCATGTTCTCGTAATGTTCTCAAGCGCGCTGCTAAACTCATAACCGCAAAATGGCATAAAATTCCATTCCCATATTCGCCCTTGGCTAACGTCCGCTTGCGTTCAAAATTAGCCCTGTGCTAACTATCGCAAAATGGAAAGCATGATCGACCTCGCAATAGAGCGTTCTGGCGGTGTCTGCGCCTTGGCGAAGGCCGTCGGCATCTCTCCTCCCAGCATATGCGGCTGGAGGAAGCGGGGGAAAATACCAGCAGAGCGCGTGGTTCTGGTTGAAAAAGCCTCCGGAATCGACCGAGGCAAACTGCGTCCGGACCTGTTTCCTGACGGAATAGCTGTATGACCACTCCTCCTCCGTCACACCCCCAGCATGCCGCCGAGAGCGCGCCGGGTCACCCGGAGGCGATCCGACTTGGGTTCGCAGGTTGGTTCCGGATCGTTCGGTGCACCACACCGTTAACGCCGTGGGTATCGCCCGTCGTCGATCCGCTGCCTCCACACGCAGACGTCATCACATGGCATATCCGACTGCACGAAGACGGGCCGTTGATCCTGGAAGCGTGGCGCTATGTTCGGCTGACAGATTTTATCCGGCATGTGATGTATCGCGGCTGGCCCATGCCACCTCAGCGGGGCCACTGAGATGTCAGCTTGTCCACAGCGCCAGTCCAGAATTCACACCCGTCCGGCCCCTTGTGGCCTGGATTTGCGGTGTGCCAGTTCAAGCACAATACGCGATCACGCGGGTCGGACACATGCGATGTGTCACGACGGCGCGTCCCCGTCACGATCAGCCGGGCGTGGCATTTCTCGCATTGTGCAATTCCCTGCATCCGAATCGTCCTTTCATGGTTTCCGACACCCCATGATGGACGACGCGGGCCGGTGCGCCAACGCGCCGGCCCGCACCTATGCAAACCCTACGGGAGCCGCCGCATGACCATCCCTCCCGCGTCAGATCCCCAGCATGCTGCCCCCGGCGCGGCCGGTCAGCCGGAGACGGCTTGGGTGACCGGTGATGCAAAACGGGACTTCGACCAGGAGATCGAGCTGCTCATGGCGAATGCAGTCGCAGATTTGGAAAAGTACCGCGCATTCTGCGAGGAATCTCGCCGCGCCATGGGTCGGACGGAGGCAGTCCGGGTGGACGCAGCCCGCATGCGATGCCACGCGGGCCTATCGACGGAACAGGCCGTACGCATGTGGGCCATAGAGCGTGTCTCCCACCGGATCGCCTTCGGGAAGGGAAGGGAAAACGATCTGTTTGCCTACGCCGACATTCTGGTCGGGTATATTATGGAGGGGCAGAAACCCCCGGCTTCGCCTGCGGAAGACGCCGCATGACCGATACCGCAATCCAGAAGGCCGTCAGCGTGCAGGTCGATATGCGCGCGTTCATGGGCCTGTCCCTGGAAGATCAGGTCGGCTGCATTAACCGGTTGCTCCTGGTCGTGTCCGACTTGCAGGGCACAAGTGAGGCACTGGACGTGCTGGAAATCACGAGGCCCCACGCCTACCGACTTGGGCCGACCCTGAGAACCGTGGAGCGCCTGCTTGCGCGCGCTACGGCTCACCGCGGTTGATGGACTTGCTCTTGTTTAGAAGATCAACCACCTCGCAGCGGCGCATAGCGGCCGCGAATTCCACCGCGCAGAGAATAACGCGCTCACTTTCGAGCATATGGAATGGTCCACTGGATGTATCGAGTTCGGCGGTGATGGTAATATTTCGGACTTTTGGCCCCGAATTCTGTCCCGGATTGACCGTTACCCGGAAAGTAAAGTCCTCGATGCGCTCGACCGCGATAATTCCCGGCATATCGTTTTTCACGAATCGTCCTCTCGTGTTGGTTCCCACAAACACGTTGGACGTAGTGCGCGGCCGTTACAATACGGCCGCGTGCGCCCTGCCGTTTCCAATGGGAGACGCCGTATGACCACTCCTCCCCCGTTACATCCCCAGCATGCCCCCGAGGGCGCTTCGGGTCAGCCGGAAGCGGTGCAAGTAACGGCACGGGCTCTGGAAGCGGCCGTCGCGCGCGCCCTGAAAGAGGTGCTGGAAGAGCAGCGAGCCGAGAGCGCGCGCCAGGCGGCTATGACCGCAGCAGATTTCTACCGCTCCCCTGTCTCGGCATTGGAAGAACGGGCTTTCTCTGCACTAACGCTGAATGAACAGATAAACCTAATCAACGAAATATTGTTCAGGGTTTATTTATTGCTTTCAGCATCCCCCTATAGACGGGACATTCTTTTTATAAATCGCGATCCCCTTCCTTACGTTATTTATTACTCGCGCGAAACTCGCCCAGAAACTACCGGCCTAGCATCCGAGCGTGATGAATGACTCGATCAAGATCGGCGATACGCTCATTGAGCGCCTCACGAACACGTCGCAATGCCTCTCGCTCGATCTCTGCGATCCGATCTGTGTTGGGGGCGGAGCCAGGCGGCAAAACGACCGCCAGTTTCATCTTGGCCTCATCATGCGGCCGTAGCGGCAGTAGCCGGATAGCAACCTTGATATGGCCGTCAGGAAGATGCTTCAGGCTTGAAATTCCGATGGCTGTCTCACTCACCGAATCGTCCTCCGTGGTTGGTTGCACTCCCATGATGGACGACGCGGGCCGGTGCGCCAACGCGCCGGCCCGCACTGCCCCCCCTGACAATCTGAGGAATGCCGCGCTATGACGGGCAACGACAGTCAGACCCTTGCGGCGATCAAGACCGCGACTGCCAACGCAATCGCCAGGGTCGGGGGTGTCCACGCGGCCGAGACCATCTGCCGGGTGGGGAACAGCCAGCTTTCCGACTACCAGAACCCGCACCGACCCTCGATCGTGCCGGTCGACGTCGCGCTCGACCTGGACCGACGCGCCCATGAGCCAGTGATCCTGCGGGAGATCGCCCGGATCGAGGGATACGCGCTGATGCCGATTCATGTCGGCAGCGGCAGTGTCGCGGCGAGCATGGAGCGCGTGTCCGTCAATTCGTCGGCCGCCCTCCAGACGACAATCCGCATCCTGGCGGACGGGATCGTGACCGAGGACGAGGCGCGCGAATTATCGGCGGACCTGCATGGGTTGCTGACGGTCGTGCATGACGCGCTGCACGTTTGCCAGGCGCGCCTCGGTAGCCAGCAACGGGTCGTGCCGATTCACGAGGCCGCAACAGCCGGGGGAGCAGCATGACCTCTGCCTTTCCCATCCCGGCAGACTTCGATGCCGACGCCGTGCCAGCCTGGAAGCTGCTGCGCTGCGCCCCCGCCGAAATCCGGGGCGTTGTCGTGTCGTTGCGCGACACCCTACACGAAAGCCGCATGATCGCGTTCCGCAGTGGCACCCATGCCCTGCCGGTGCCCGAGATCGCCACCCTGATCGGCGAACAGGCAGACGTTCTGACCCGTACGCTGCCGGAGATCGTGCGGCGAGGCTTTGCCGCGTGGGACGACGAGGGATGTCTGTATAGCCCGCACCTGCTGGCCCGCGAGCTGCGCCGACAGGAGCGCGCACGCAAGGCAGCAGAGCGCGCAGCGCGGCAGGACGCCATCGAGGCGGCCATTGCGGCTGGCGAGCTGCCGGCGGACATGACGATCCAGACCATGGCCAATCAGACGAATGCGCGCCGTGGCGGCCGCCCCCGTAAGGGTGAATCTCCGGAGGCGGCCTATGCCCGCCGCCTCGCCGAGGCCGAACATGCGGGGCAGCAGCGCTCGATGCGCCTGCTCCGGACGGTGGAAACCCAGAAAACCGAAACCGGAAACCAAAACCGAAATGGGTTTTCGGTTTCCGTGGATTCGGTTTCGCTTCCGGTTTCCGGGGTTTCCTTAGATCTAGATAGAGAAAGAAATACCAATCTCTCTCTTTCTGAATCTCAGGAAACCGCCGAACCTGAAACCCGGCCCGAAACTGCCCCCGTGCCCGCCGAGCTGCTCGCGGAAACCGCTAACCGGGTCCTGCGCGCAGCAGGGTGGGAACGCACGGACCTGTCCAGGCAGATGGGCGCGATCCGGGGCTGGCTCCAGCGCGGCTGCCCGGCGGACGTCCTGGTCGAAGCTGTTGAGGCTCATGCCCAGGCGATGAAGGCCAATGAGGACACACCCCGGCATATGGGCGCGTTTCAGAAGGCGATCGGCGCGGCGTGGGAGGCACATCGCATGCTCTCCCTGATGCCGGAGGAAATCGGCCGCCCTGCCCCGCCGACGCCCGACTGGGAGCGCCAGGCGCGGGAAGATTACGGCCATGACCAGCGCCTCTTCGCGAGCATCATGCAGGCCGAGGGCGATTACACGAAGGCGAGGCGCCTGTGGGCGGACAAGGCGCGTGAGTTGGGCCGCCCGATCACTGAGCTGCGCCTGGAATCCTATCTGGCGGCATACCGCCCACAGGAGGATGCGGCTTGAGAGCGTTTCTGGACAGATTCATCCAGCCTCACAGGGAGGCGTGCCGATTGCGGTGCGAAAACGGCCAGCTCGGGCGTGAGCTGGCCAATTTGCGTTTGGAGCTGGCGCTTTTGCGTCGGCGCATGGCGCTGATGGAGCAGCCGCGCGATACGTGCGGCCGTTTCCGGGCAAAGACGGGAGCAGAGATGGACACGGTACGCGCACGGTGACGGCAGCACGGTCATCCCGCCGGCCGCGCACAGCGGCGGTTTCTCAGGGCCAACGGGCCACAGCAACACCAACGCCCGAGCGCCTGGCGCGCGGGGAAGTCGAAATCGTCAGGCTGGATCCGAAGGATGCAGTCGGCGCGATCAATGTCTACCGGACGTGTCCTGCGCTTTATGCACTGCGCCGCGCCAAGGCGATCGATAAGGCCCATGTGGTTTGCGCCAATATGTGGGCCCGTGATTACGAAACGGGAATTCTCGGCGCGTCTGATCCGGAGCGGGAGACAACCGGGAAAGGAGGCGATCTTCATGATGTGATGCTGGCGCGCGCGGCAGCATCGGCAAGGTGCGAACTCATCAGAAAGGCGATTGGCCGAGTGGGGGAAAACCTGCTGATCATGCTTCTGATCGACGGGTTTCCCCTGGACGAGATGGCGAGGCGCCTTGCCAGGGACACGCGCAAAATCTCGGGGGCAACAGGGCTTGTGCTGGAACAGATCGTCGAACTGTATGACGAGATGCCCGGCGCCTATTGGCGGGATTAGCACTATGTCTCAGGTTTGAATTTTCTGCTGGCTAAGCCGCCGCCCGAATCTTTGCCGTCGCGATTCGCGCCGCCTTTGCGATGCAATCTGCGACACCCTCAGTTCAATGAGTGGAACCACCGCTGTTTTATCCCGATGTCGTGAAACTGCCGCACGCAGTCCATATGAACTTGCGGACCGGTTCATATGGTCCTATTTATGTTTCCAACATGAGGGGGCACAGATGCACGCCGCAACAAAAAGCACCTGCACAGACGGGGTGGACGAAACTGCCGTCGCGCTCAAGGCAGTAGACCGCATCATGACGACATGGCATGTCCCTGGCCCACAGGCCGCGCGCCTATGCGATATGTCCGAAAGCACTTGGAAACGCGCGAAGAAACCGGGATTCACCGGCACTCTTACGTATGACCAGATGCAACGATTGAGTGCCCTGATCGGCATATACAAGTCGTTGGTCCTGTACTTTGACGCGGATATAGCGGAAAGGTGGCCGATGTTGCCGAACAACGGTCCGCTCTTCAAAGGCATGCGGCCAGTAGATGCGCTGATTGAATATGGGCTCCCTCACTTTCTCGAAGCGCGCCGCTATCTCGATGCCCTACGGGGGGGCGTATGAAGCGCACCATCATTCAGGACCGCGCGCTCATACGTCTCATCTCAGCCACCTACCACAAGCCTCCTGCCTTGCAGGTCCTGGTCGACAGCGACGAGGAAATGGAGGTCCTGGCACGAATTGAAGCGCTGACCAGCCAGAGACAGCTTGCCGAAAAGGGGCGTATCTTCAATGTAGACAATCGCGAACTGGCTTGGCAGAGAAAAAATAATAGCATGGCGGTTTACGGAAACAGCCATATAAATGCAGCGTTTACATACACGCGAACAGGCGGAAGTCGTTTCAATACTGAACAACGCGGCGCATGGTATTGCGTCTGGAATGTAGAAACAGCAATTAAAGAAGTCGCATTCCACCGGGCGCGGGAACTTGATTACATTGGAATCTTCAAAGACAATGCTAGATATGTAGAGCTACATGCAGATTTCATCGGGGAATTCCCCGACATTACAGACGAACCCGATCACCCGTGCCTACACCCTGATCCCGCGATCGGATATCTGGCAGGCCAAAAATTTGCAACAGAACTCCAGCGAGACGGCGAGCGCGGCCTGATCTATCCGTCAGTCCGCCACCCTGGCGGCCGGTGCTTCGCCGTCTTCGATCCTTCGGCGATTCAGAACGTGCGGCCGGGCGCAAGCTGGGACCTTGCGTGGGACGGATCGCGCGATTGCATCGTGAACGGGGTCTAATACGACCAATCAACAGATTGGCTACCATGTCAGAAGAACGCGTGATAACCGGGACATAGGCATCGCGAAAGCAAGTGGCATTGGCCGCCGCCGCTGCTCCCAGTCGCGCAGCTCTCCATCGGAACGCAGAACCAAACCGAAACGTCAGCCAAGATTGACGTGCCACGTTTTTTGATGCAAATCTGGTAGCATCTTCGAAGGCGTGTGTCCGGAAACGGGCAACACGCTTTTTTTATGCCCAACGGGCACCTTCCCCTCGGTGAAACATGAAACAACGCCCGCTGCCGGTGCAGCGCGGCGACATTGTCGTGCGCGGATCGCGTCACGGCATTGTCGTGTCCGTGCTGGACGGAAAGGCATTGATCGTCCCGCTGGAGCGCGACGCTCTGCCGCGTCACCGCGCCGACGTGCCGTGCAGGAAAATTCCGTGCGCACCACGCCAGGTGACCAATCTTGCCGCGCGCTGCGCCGACCGGTTCTGGACGAGCGCCCGGGCCGGCGCAGAGCGGGCTGGCGACGCGCCCGACGCGCTTATGCAGGACATCGACCGCGCCATCATGCGGGAGAACACGGCACGCAAGACGGAAGAACTGCGCCCAGGCGTGGTGCCGTCCACGCTCGGCCGTGGGCCGCGCTGGTGGGATTGCGGCCGGAAGGTCGGCGGTGCGCCGTCCGATTGATGCCGGTCTCCGCGCAGCCCAGTCGCCGAAAGCCGGGATGATAACCCGGAATTATCGGACACGGGGCAGTGCGACATGCGGGAGATAACCCGCAAGCCCCCCCGGAAAGCCGGGAGATAATGCCTGTTATCTCCCGGTTTTTGGTGGGGTGAAATTGGCCACTTATTTAGGTGGATCAAATGGTTAAGAGAGATCGTGCGGGATCGCGCGCCAGCGGGCCGCCAGATCTCGCCAAGGTCTCGGGCGATGATCTGCTTCTGCGGTCGTGGCTCCACAACCGGGGAGACAACACCCGCCGGGCTTATGAGCGGGATGCCCGCGCCTTCATGGCCTATGCCGGCAAGCCGCTGGGTGAGGTGGTGCTGGACGACCTGCAAGCCTGGTTCGACTGCCTGGACGGATCGGATGCCACGCGCCGGCGGAAGCTCTCGGCCGTCAAATCGCTGCTCGCCTTCGGCGCAACGATGCGTGTCCTCCCCACGGATGAGGGCGCCGCGTTCCGCCTGGAGCGCGCGCGGGACACGCTGCACGAGCGGATCCTGCCCGAGGAAGACGTGGCCAGGATGATCGATGGCGAGACGGACCCGCGCCGGCATGCGCTGCTCCGCGTCCTGTATGTCCTCGGCCTCCGCATCAGCGAGGCCTGCGGCCTCACATGGCGAGACATGACGCGCCGCCAGCAGGGCGGCATCGCCAGCATTTTCGGCAAGGGCGCCAAGACCAGATCGGTCGTGGTGCCCGCCAAGCTGTGGAAAGAGCTTGTGGCCCTGCGTGTCGACAAACGGCCTGACGCGCCGGTTGTCCCCGGCCACGAGGGCGGTCCTCTTCACGTAAAGGCGGCAGACCGCGTCGTGAAGAGGGCCGCGAGGCGGGCTGGCCTGTCATCGGCCGTGTCGGCGCATTGGCTGCGCCACGCCTGCTGCTCGCATTCGCAGGACCGGGGCGCGCCGCCTCACGTTGTCCAGGCCCAGCTCGGCCACGCGTCGCTCGCCACGACGACGCGATACAGCCACGTCCGCGAGGGCGACGGCGCCGGGAAATATCTCGACTGACCGCATCAGCGCGGCCAGTCCCCCATTGTCAGGGATGATCGTCTCATGAAGCCAGCCAGTCAGGCCCGCACGCCGGCGACGGACGCCAGCGTGTGGCAGCGCGCGGCCGCGCACTACAGCCGCATCGCGGACAAGGATCGCCGCCCTGGCGTGCGGCTGTGGGCCGCATTGCGGGCCAAGGCCTGCCACCGTCGGGCGCAGGGCGTCGCCGGGGAGTTGCCGGCATGACCATTCCCGACGGCTACATGCAGGACTCGGCTGGAAGGCTGGTACCGCGCGACAAGGTCAAGCCCGAACACCTCCTGCAGGATGACCTGGTGTGCCGGCTATTCGCCCAGGCCGCGGAACAGCGGGAACAGCTCCGCGCGTTCCGCGACGTCTGCTTCTCGGAGATCAAGTCGTTTCTGGCCCTGCTGGCTGAGAACTATGACACCGCCATGGGCGGCACGAAGGGCAACCTGACGCTGCCGAGCTACGACGGCACGAAGCGGATCACGGTCGCTATCGGCGATTCGATCTCGTTTGGTCCCGAGTTGCAGGTCGCCAAGACCCTGATCGATAGCTGCCTGACGCGCTGGACCGAGGGCGGCAACGCGAACGTGCGGGCTGTCGTGCTGGATGCGTTCGAGGTTGGCAAAGAGGGCAAGATCCGGACCGACAAGATCCTCGGCCTCCGGCGCCTGGCGATCGAGGATGACGAATGGAAGCGCGCCATGGGCGCGATCTCCGACAGCATCCGAATCGACGCCACCAAGGCCTACATCCGCTTTCATGAGCGCCGCCGCGCGGAAGACGCCTTCAGCCAGGTCCCGCTCGACATCGCCCGCGCCTGACGGTCGTGCTTATCCCCGCTGTTCCAACGATCCGGCGGCGGCAGCCCTGATTGCCTCTTCCGCCCATTGGTTGAGGCTCTTGCCCTGCAATTCCGCCGCCAGGGCGGCGCTGGCATGCACTTCAGGCGCGACCCGAAACATCATCTTGCCACTGTAGGGCTTCTCCGGTGCCTTGCCTACTTCGGCGCAGGTCTCGACATAGTCATCGACAGCGTCATGGAATGCCGCTGTCAGATCCTTCACGTTGTCGGCCTCAAAGGTGATGATGTCGTTGATGCCTGCGATGCGACCGGCGAACACCTGGTCCGCCGCCTCGAATTCGACGCGGGCATGGTAGCCCTTGTAGGTCATGGTGCTCATGGCTTTACCCCTAGCTTGGTCAGAAATTCCCGCACGGCCCGGACTTGGTACTCCTTTGCTTCCTTCCGAGGATGCGGGCGATGGAACGCCGCAACGAGCTTGTTCGATACGAACTTGACCCGTGAGCCGTTGCCCTCGATCACGTCGCAACCGATCGCGACAAGCAGGGCTTCAATGTCGGACCAGATCAGTGTCGCGCTGACAGGGTTCGTCAAGATCGCTTCCAAGGTGCGGCGCTGCTTGCGGTTCATGCAAGCATAATGCGCTGTGCCGCACGAGAATGCAAGCATAATATGATAGCACACAGAAAGAAGGCACCCCTTCGGTGCCTCGAAAGCGGGGTCCGCACATTGGACACCAGCATCGCTCCGGTGCCCAAGAAGACCGCCGATCCGTTTTACCTTTCGGCGCCCTGGCGACAGTTGGTCACGGATCTGATCCGAAAGCGCGGCCGTCGCTGTGAGCAGTGCGGCCGTGAGAACACCCGGATCTTCGGCGACCACATCCACGAGCTGAAGGACGGCGGCGCGCCGCTCGCGGCATCAAACGTGCGGCTGCTCTGCGGATCCTGCCACACGCGGAAGACCGCCCGAGCCCGCGCGGACCGGGTCGCAACAAGGTATGCGCCAAACGCATAGACTCTGCGGACCCATGCGTCCGACGCATCCATGCACCGGGCGCATGGGGGCGGGTCCAATCTTGAGCGGAACGCATAGGGGCCTAACCGGACCGGTCCCATGCGTGAAAAATTTTTCCGTCTGAACGGGCGCGAGGTGCGCACTTCGCACAATTGACGGTGGATCATGACCAGAAAACGGGCCGTCGACTGGCCGGCTATCGAGGCGGATTTCCGCGCAGGAGCCCTGTCAAACCGCCAAATTGCCGAGAAGCATGGGCTCTCCGAGAGCGCGATCAGAAAGCGCGCGATGACGGAAGGCTGGGTGCGCAACAAGGTGCCCAAGGTGCGCACCAGAAAGGAAAGTGCGCACCGCAAAGCTGCCCAATCCCTTGCCCCTGCGCGCCAGGCCCCTCCCCGTCCGGCTGAGGTAGCAGGCAATCACGCGGACCTCGGCCGGGATATTGCCCTGCGGATGCTCTCCGAGCTGGACGCAGCTACCGCGCATGCCGGGGAGTTGGAGGAGATGATCGAGGTCGAAACGGCCGACGATTCAAACGGGCGCCGTCGCGAGGCCATGATGAAAGCTGTCAGTCTCTCGGCCCGCGCCACAACGCTGAAGACAATTGCGCAGGCCCTCGGCGCGATGAAGGAAACGGAGGCCGAGAAGGGAAAGAAAGAACAGCGAAAAGACGCAGCGAAAGCGGCCTCGGCCAGTGGCGGTCGTTTCGCCATGGGCGCTCCTCCGAAGCTGGTGGTGAACAACCGTGACGGATGAGCAAGAAGGCCGGGCGGAACGCAGCGTTACCAAGCGAAAGATCTCCCGGGGAAGCAAAACCAAGGCTGGGGCGCGGCCTCAGCCACCTCCGGTACGGATTCCCGAATGGACGACCGCCCGCCCAGATTGGGAGACCCGGATCGTTCAACGGCAGAGCCTGCTGCCATGCGGGCCGCTATTCCCAGAGTATGCCAGGCGCGCCATGGAGGGCGTGTTCAATGCGTTCCGGCTTGTGGACGTCACGGGGGAACCAACCTTCGGCGAGGCCAACCTTCAATGGCTCACCGAGTTCGCCGAGTTCTTTTTCGGGTCCTATGACGAGGTTTCCGGAATACGGCTGATCAACGAATTTTTCCTTCTGGTCGCCAAAAAGAACGCCAAGTCCACGATCGCTGCTGGGATCATGTTGGCGGTTTTGATTTTGAACTGGAGGAAATCAGCAGAGTTCCTCATTCTCGCTCCGACCCGTGAAGCCGCTGAGAACGCCTTCAAGCCAGCTTGGGACATCATCAAGGCCGACGAAACGCTCTCCGCGATTTTCCATGTCCAGGCTTACACGAAAGTCATCACCCACCTGGAGAGCGGCGCCACCTTGAAGGTGGTAGCTGCCGATGGGCAGACCGTCGTTGGCAAGAAGGCCACCGGGGTTCTGGTCGACGAGCTTCATGAGTTCGGAAAAAGGCCAACGGCATACAACATGCTGATCGAGGCTACCGGCGGCTTGGCATCCCGTCCCGAGGGGTTCGTGATCTATCTGACGACCCAGTCAGAAGAGCCGCCGGCCGGCGTGTTCGCTGCGAAGCTCAAATATGCTCGGAAGGTCCGCGACGGAAAGATTCACAACCCCAAGTTTCTTCCGCTCATTTACGAGTTCCCGAAGGCAATCCTGGCTGCCAAGGGGGAGCGCAACCCGGCCAATTTTTATATCACCAACCCCAATATGGGAGCATCGGTCAGCGAGGAATTTCTATCCTCGAAATTCAGTCAGGCAGAAGAAG
Source organism: Gluconacetobacter brunescens (assembly GCF_048695475.1). Lineage (NCBI taxonomy): Bacteria > Pseudomonadati > Pseudomonadota > Alphaproteobacteria > Acetobacterales > Acetobacteraceae > Gluconacetobacter > Gluconacetobacter brunescens. The sequence goes on from NZ_JBLHEN010000002.1 coordinate 82,200, forward strand.
AAGGGGAAGACAAACTTCTCATCTTTCTGTCCAAACATCTGAATGTCGAAGTCGGGGTTGCGCTAGGGGCCGATGCATGGGTTGGCGCGGAATATTGGGAGGCGCGGGGCGACGAGAAGCTCACGCTTGAAAGGCTGATACGCCGGTCCGAGGTCGTCGTTGCCGGCATCGATGGCGGGGGTCTCGACGACTTCCTCTCATTGGCCCTGCTGGGACGCGAGCGATTCACCGGGAGGTGGCTGCACTGGCAGCGGAGCTGGGTGTCGAGGAAGGTCCTTGAAGCCCGCAAGAAAGAGGCCGCGCGTCTGCTCGACTTCGCAAAAGAGGGCGATCTGATCTTGATCGATCTCATGAGCGAGGGGGCAGACCCTCTAGCCGATGCCGTGCAGATGGTAACTGAGGGCGCGGTCGCGGAGGATATCCGGCAGTTGGCAGACTGCCTGGAGGAGGTGGACGCTTCCGGGAAGCTGGCCATGGTCGGACTTGACCCTGCCGGCGTCGCCGAGATCGTCACGGAACTGGCAAAGCGGGAAATCCTCGGGGACCGCGTCGTCGGCGTCCGACAAGGATGGGCCCTGACGGGCACGATCAAGACCGTCGAGCGCAAGCTGGCCAGCGGAGGCTTCGTGCATGGCGCCAGGCCGATCATGGCTTGGGCGCTGGGGAATGCCAAAGCCCAGACCAAGGGCAACAACATCGAGATCACCAAGCAGCTCGCCGGCGGCAAGAAAATCGATCCGTTGCTCGCCCTCTTCGATGCAGCGGCCGTGATGTCGAAAGACCCCCAACCACCGCCTCGATCCTGGTGGGACAGCATGGATCAAAACGAACCAGGTGATGATGATGAGCATATGGAGGCGGCTTCTGGGGCTGGAGCGCCGGGGCCCCCGCATAGGTCCGGCAGAACTGTTCAGGGATTTCTTCGTGGGGCGGCCATCCCGGTCTGGCGTCGCCGTCACCTGGGACAGCGCCCTGGAAGTGACGACGGTCCTCGCATGCGCGCGGATCATCGCGGAAGACGTCGCCGGCATGCCGCGCGGGGTATACCGCAAAAGCGGCGTCAACCGGATCCCGCTCCCCAACGATCCGCTGCAACTTCTGCTCGATTTCCCCAACGACTGGCAGACCGGCGAGGAGCTGGTCGAGCAGCTTACGATGCACGCTGTGCTTACGGGGAACGGCCTGGCGATCAAGAATACCGTCAGGAATACGGTCACCGGCCAGGACGAGATCCGCGAACTGCTGCCTGTCTTGCCCGGATGGGTCACGATTCAAAAGGTTCAGGACTGGGTCGTATCCTACAAGATCAGCCTGCCGGATGGCGGTGAGCCCTTAATTCTCCCCAGGACAGCAGTTTTCCACCTGCGGGGGCCGTCATGGAACGGGTTCGCGGGCTTGGACATCGTGCGCAAGGCCCGCGAGGCGATCGGCCTTGCGGTGGCGCTGGAAGAGAGCCACGCCAACCTCCATCGCAACGGCGTCCAGGCATCGGGGGTGTTCTCGGTCGAGGGGGCCCTGGACGAGCCTCAATATCGCCGTCTGCGTACGGCGATAGAGCAGCAGCACACGGGGGGCGCTCAATTCAGCCCCATCATCATGGACCGAGGTGGAAAATTCACCCGTGTCATGATGAGCGGGGTCGACTCCGAGCACATTGCCACGCGCAAGCTCCAGATCGAGGAGGTCTGTCGGGCGATGCGGGTTTTCCCGCAGATGGTTGGGCATTCAGACAAGACAGCCACGTTCGCCTCGGCCGAGCAGTTCTTTCTGGCGCATGTGAAATATTCCCTGCTGCCATGGGTAAGGCGCTGGGAATCAGCGATCCGGCGCGATCTGACGACCAGAAGCCGGCCGGACGTCTATGTGAAACACGTCGTTGCGGCGCTGGAGCGCGCCGATATCAAGACGCGCTACGCGGCATACCAGATCGCGATCACTGCGGGCTTCATGCTCCGCTCCGAGACCCGCGAGCTGGAGGACCTGCCCCCAATGCCTGGCCTCGATAAGGCTGTCCTGCCGCTCAACATGAGCGTGCTGGATGAAAACGGCCTGCCCATGCCGGCGTCAGAGACGCCGCATTCCGTTCCTCCGGGAGATCCAAATGCGCCGAGTTCCTGAAACCCGCGATCCTACCGGGAAACCATGGCGGTCCGAGGTGGATATGCGTTTTGAGTGCCGGAACCTCACGGAAGATGGCACTTTCGAGGGCTATGGCTCGGTCTTCAACGTGATCGAGGAAAGCTACGGCACACGCTTCGCGCCTGGCGCTTTCACGGCCAGCCTGGCAGCGCACAAGAAGTCCGGGACGACACCCAAGCTCCTCTGGCAGCACGATCCCACCCTTCCGATCGGCGTTTACACCTCCATGTCGGAGGATAGCCGCGGACTGGTCGTGAAGGGGAAGCTCGTCCGGTCGGTGCCGCAGGCGCAGATCGCGTATGACCTGCTCCAAGCGGGCGCCCTGGACGGTCTGTCGGTCGGCTTCGTGACCCAGTCCTCGGACATGGACCCGCAGACCGGAATCCGCACCATCACGCAGGCAGACCTGTGGGAAGTGTCGATCGTGACCTTTGCGGCCAACCCGGCAGCGCGCGTCGACAATGTCCGCGCAGCCGACCGGATCCGCACGGAGAGAGATCTGGAGAGGTTCCTTCGGGATGAAGGCGGCTTCTCCAACAGCCGCGCGAAGGCGATCGCCTCGCGTGGCTTCAAGTCAGCTTCGGGCTCTCGGGAAGAGAGCGGCGACTTGGCCGGTCTGATGGACAGCCTACGGGCCTGTCAGCAGACCTTTTCGTAACCAGCCAATCAGGAGAGCCAAATGGCTTTGAACCGCACGATGCGGCGTAATGTCGCGCGCCTGGAGCGTCGCGATGCCGGCGGTGGCGCAGAACCCAGCATGTCCGAGATCCGGAGCCTGATCGACGGCATCAACCGGACCTTTTCCGAGTTCCGCTCGCAGAATGACCATCGGATCCGCCAGATCGAGCAACGCGGCTCTTCCGACGTCGTGACGTCGGAGACGGTGGACCGGATCAACACCGAGATCACCCGCCTGTCCGATGCTTTGCGGGAGATGGAAACGCGCGCCAATCGCCCGCGTGGGGCCGGCGGTGGCGATCAGGAGCGCCCCGAGGTCACCGAGCATCGCAATGCCTGGGCTGCCTGGGCGCGGCGCGGCGCTGGCGAGTATGAACTGCGCGGGCTGGAGCGTCGCGCCAATACGACCCTCACGCCCGAAGATGGCGGATTTCTGGTGCCTGAAACCGTCGACCGGAACATCCTCGACATCCTGGGCGACGAAAGCACAGTCCGCGATCTGTTCTCGTCCATTTCGATCGGTGCCGACGATTACAAGCGCCTGGTCGGCTTGCACGGCAGCGGCGCTGGCTGGGTCGGCGAGACCGATGCCCGCCCGGCAACGAACGGCCCCAACTTCGGTGAGACGATCGCCACCTTCGGCGAGATGTATGCCAATCCGCAGATCACCCAGCGGCTGCTCGATGACAGTACCTTGGATCTGGAGTCCTACATCGCGAACGAAATCGCGCTCGCGTTTGCGGAGTTGGAAGGGGATGCATTCCTGTTCGGCGATGGGGCGAAGAAACCGAAGGGACTGTTCACCCAGGCGGCCTCGACGGATCTGGACAAGACCCGGGCTTACGGCACTTTCCAGTCCATCATGACGGGAAACGCAGCCAGCCTCGGCACCGGGACGGCCGCGACGGACATGCTGATCGACGTGATCCATTCGACCCGCACGGTCTTCCGGCAGAACGCACAGTGGATTCTGAACAGGCTTACGCTGGCGACCATCCGCAAACTCAAGGATGGGCAGGGCAACTATCTGTGGCAGCCGTCGGTCCAAGTCGGCCAGCCGTCGACCCTGCTGGCCTATCCGACCAACGAGATGGAGGAGATGCCCGATATCGCTGCGGGCGCCACCCCGCTGGCCTTCGGCAATTTCCAGCGGGCGTACCAGATCGTTGATCGTATGGGCATTCGCACGCTGCGCGATCCCTACACCAACAAGCCCTATGTGGGCTTCTACGCCACGAAGCGGACCGGCGCGGTGGTGCTGGATAGCCGGGCGGTGAAGTTCGTCCGGGTCGGCACCGGCGCCTGATCTCAACCACCTGCCGGAGCGGGCCCGCGCCTGCTCCGGTGAAGGAGACATCGAATGGACGGCAAAGACGAAGCTGGCGGCGCCAACAACCAGGATGCCAAGGCGGCCGCGCCGAAGACCCGCGCGCCCTCGCCCCACCAGGTGTTCCGGGAGCGCGTGCGCCGCGCCGAGGATACCGAGGCAGACATCGCCGAACTGGTCGCTAAGGGTAACGACCCTCGCCGCGCCCGCATGATCGCCCGGGAGAAGAACCGTGCACCGCGCCCCGAAAACCGGGCCAACGGTGCGCCTGAGAACCGGTAGATCCGACAGGTCTGGAAACGATGACCACGATAGCAACTGCGCCTGCACCTGACGTGCCGCTGGCAGCCCTGGATGACCTGAAAGCAGAACTCCAGAATGCCAGCTTCGACGAGCCGGCCCTGATAAACTATCTGCGGCAAGCAAGCTCCATGGCGGCATCCTATATCGGGTCGCCGGTGCTGTTGAACTCATATCGAGACGTTCTGCGGTTGGAGAGATCTCCCCTGCGAGAGATCCTACTCGGCAGGCGGCCGGTCGCGGCGATCGATACCATCATGGCCAATGGACAGGACCTGACGGACGTAGTCGACCCGGACAGCGACCTGGACCCGGACGCTGGCATTTTGCACGCCCCTGCCGGCTGCTGCCGGTGGCACGGACGCATCATAGTAACCTATCGGGCAGGCTATCTAGGCCCCGGCATGGACGCGCCCGACGGGCTGACTGTGCCGGCACTCCCGCCCGATATCAGCCGGGCGGTGCTGATCACCGCCCGCGCCCTATTCCACGCGCCCAGTCGCGGCGATCCGCAACTGCGGTCGGAGAGCGAGCAGGGCGTCGGATCGACGGCCTGGTTAGATCCGGACGGATCTGCGGGAGGCATGCCGGTCGATGCTGCCGCCATACTCACCCCATATCGCGCGGGGGCATGGTCATGAGCTGGCGCGCTGACCGACGGCGCCGGCAGATCCGGGCCAAAGGGCGCCCGATGACCCTCTCGCACCCGAGAAACGCTGGATCTGTCACCGTGACTGCCTACGCCCCTCCCCCGCAGGCCTCGCAATTGGTCGATGGCGTGGCGCGGTCTGCGTTCGTGGCCCAGATCACCGCGGACGAAACCGACGCTGCGGGCTTCATCCCGCAGGAAGGCGATAGCCTGGCGGATGGCGCCAGGACCTACACCCTGACCGATGCCGCCGGGGTCTATGACGGGCCGACCTTGATCGGCTGGACGCTGATCGCGGCGGGAGGCACGTAATGCTTTCTGACACCGTATGGAACGACGCCTATACCCGCGCGAAGGCGGTATGTGAGTGTCTTGGCGTCGATATCGTCGACCCGCTCCTGCAGGACCTGTCGAAACGAGAGGACCCATATTGGCAGTTGCCGATGGGGATTGCCTCCAGCGACCGTCTGGGCATGGGCGAGCCCGAGAACGAAGAAGAAGGCCAGATCGTCCTGGTGCTGATGGTGCCGAGGGGCAGCCTGAGCACGCCGGACGCTCTTGAGCATTGCGGCGCGATGAGCGCCGCATTCCGGGCTCCAGTCGGCGAAACACCACAGCCCTGGGCGCCGGGCCTGTTCTACAGCCGGCAGGACTTCGTGCCTCCGGACCTTGATTCGCCTGGAAACTGGTACGCACTGACCCTGATGGTCAGTTACCGATACCAGTCCGCGCTGGTCCAGAATCCTTGATCCCAAGCCGCCTCCGGGCGGCTTTTTTCATGAGGTAACATCATGGCCTTTACCGGAGCGACGGCCGGCCTTGCGGCCGGCGCGCAGACCAATGACACGCGCCTGGACTATGCGCAGGAAGCGACCTACGGCACGTCCCCGGCCGTGGCCTATCAGGCGCTGCGTATCACGGGTGAATCGCTGGCAATCACCCAGTCCACGTCACGGCCTGACGAAATCAACGGCGTGGCCGAGGCATCCCAGTCGGTCCTGACACAGGTGCAGGCCTCCGGCACCATATCGGGTGCGCTGTCGTCGGGCACGTATGACGATCTGATTGCCGGCGTGATGGGTTCCGACTGGGCTGATGGCGCGATCACGAATGGCGGCATCGGCAAGACCTATACCGTGCGTCGAAAGATCCTGGACAAATTCGTTCTCTATCCCGGATCGCTGGTCAGCCAGGTGCAGTTTCAGTTCCAGCAGGGTCAATACGCGGCCGTCAGCGTGGATCTGTTGAGCAAGAACGAAAGTGTTTCCGACGCCGACATCGCCACGTCCGTTACCGCCCCCACGACCACCAAGGTCATGGACACCGTCGGGAACTTTCTCTCCTGCACGGTCAATGGTGTGGCGCCGGACGGATGCGTCACCCAGGCCACGATCACGCTTTCACGCGATGGCGCCGCCAACGATTACGGCGTGGGCCACGCAGATGCCTGCGGCGTGCGTTCGGGCCGCTTCATGGCGGCAGGCACCCTGGAGTTCTATTTCCGGAGTTGGGCCCAGTATCAGGACGCCATCGCCGGCAATCAGGGCGAGATTGTCGTGCGCGTCGCCGATGCCGCCGGCAATGGCTACGAGCTGAAGTTCCTCAATGCCGCCCTGCGCAGCCCCAAGATCCCGAATTCGCAGTCCAACCAGACTGTCAGGGCCACCTTCACGATCGAGGGCAACCCGGCCGATGCCGGGGGCACCTTCACCATCACCAAGATCGTCCCCGCACCGCCCGTCGGCGGCTGACCGCAACCCGCTGATTTCACCCCTCAATCGAGAGAGTAAAAATTAACATGGCCCGTCTGAGCAAATTTACCCGCCACGCCGACGCGATCACCGACGGCACCGAGGTCGAAGTCGGCCCGAAGTCGGATCGTTTCGTCCTGGTGACACGCGGCATGACCGACGCCTACTCCGACCGTCTGTGGGAACTGCGCCGCCTGGCGACAATCGAGTATAACGCCGGGCTGACGCGCGATGATGTCCGTGCCGTGCCGCAGGATCTGCCTCCCTCGATCGACGACCGCTGCGTTGCCCAGGCCCTTGGCGAAAAATGCCTGATCGATGTCAGGGATCTGGAAGGCGATGATGGCGCCGCGATCACGATCGACGCCTTCCGCGACATGATCACCCGGCGCGAGAATGTCATCCTGCTGCGCCTGACCCTGGAGGCCGTTTCCTCGGTGGGCACCGAGGAAAAGAAGGTGCTGGCGGACGCGGAAAAAAACTGACGGCTGCGCTTGAATGGCTGCTGATCTGGGGGTCCGCCGTCAACAAATATGACGGCAGACGCCCCCCGGATCAGGACTGGGAGGCGCTGGACGGCTGGTCGTGCCGCATCGATCCGGAGCCATGGTGCATGATGCCCTGGCGGTGCTGGCACGAACTGAGCGGGTCACGGGGCAGTTCCACTGAAGGGTTCGGCGCGGGCATGGGGAAAATCCGCATCGTCGCCCAGCCTTCGGCCATCCCGGTGAACGAGATTGATGCCTGGTGCAGAAACCACGGATTGCAACCGTCGCACACCGCCTTCACCCGCCACCTCGTCCTGGCGATGGATCGGCGGTTTCTCGCCATTCGAGCGCAACAGATCAAAAGCGGCGTAGACGCATTCTTCGCCTGACAGGGGGAAATCATGGCACGTCGGGCCTCATCACTCCGCTGGTCCCAGGTCGTGCGCAACCAGATCCACCTCAATACGTCGGCGGCCCTCAACAGCACCGAGCTGCGATCCATGGTGGCCAGGCAATCGCGCCAGTTGCGCGATGATGCGATCGGCGCCGGACAGACATCCGGATCGGTCTACACCACCTACACGGATGGGAATCGAGGCGCAGCAGAAGAGACCGTCCCCCTACAGGGCGGTATCATCCGCTACGTGTTCAGCGAGATCGCGCAGGCTGCGAACTGGGCTCTCTCGGAATGCCGCCGGCGCTCTCCGGTCGGACAGGGAAATTTCCGCGATAGCTGGGTGATCCTGGTGAATGACAAAGCCTGGACGGATGCGCCCGCCAAGATTCCGACCGGGTCGGAAATCTGGATTACCAACACCACTCCCTACTCACGCAAAATCGAGACAGGCGGACAGCGGACACGGATTCCGCCTGGTCTGATCGAAGCTGTGCGGGAGGCCACCATGAAGCGATTTCTTACCGTGAAGGCAGTAAAGGCCTTTAAGCCCCTCCAGGGCGGGAAGGACGCCCGAGGCGAGCCAGTCCCCTACATCCTGCGCTCTGCCGGCGTGGCCTCGGGGCTGACCTGGGACAAAAAGGCCAAGGCCTGGGCCCGAAAGCACGAATCCTACCGCTCGCGCCGGCCTGATCGGCAGGCTGGGCAGCAGCTCCTTTATCCCACGCTGATCCTCACCAATCAAAGGATGTAGTCATGGTTGCGGTCTCTCAGGTCGTCACGAACGAAATCGACAACATCGTCAACGTGACCGACCGGACCGCCGAGGGCGCCGAGAGTGCTGCCAGAAATCTGGATGGCCTGCAGGACAAGGCCGATGCGACGACGCGGGCATTCGAGGAGGTGTCCAGCGCCATGGGCAGCATGGCCTCGTCCGCATCCGGAACAGCGGCGGATCTGCGGCGCGGGTTCGATGGCTCTGCAACGTCCATGCTCCGGATGGGCGCGTCGGTCGATCTGGTCGCGCGCAAGATGATCGACCTACAACGCGCTCAGGACCGCCTCACGCAGGCCCAGGCGCAGGCCAAGACCGCAACAGCGGGCGGCCTGTCGCAGGAAGATGCCGATGCGATCGTAGCGGGCTATCAGGCGCGGGTCGATGGGCTGGAGAGGGAGGTTTCCGCCGCCCGAAAGGCGAGGTCAGCCGTCGACGATCTGACCCAGGCGCATAAGCTGTCGGGCTACCAGATGGGCATCCTGGTGGACGAGGCGCATAAATTCGCCGACCAGATCCTGGCGGGCGGGAGCGCCATGACGGCGGCCTTTTATCAGGCCCCGAACGCGATCCAGACCATGGGCGGCCTGAAGAACGCCATTGGGCTGGTTGGCACCGCCCTCTCGGGACCGGCTGGCCTGGCGGTCGGCGCCGGCGTGGCTGGACTCGCTCTCTTTGAGCTGGGCTCGCACGCCGAAGAAGAGCAGTCGCGCCTGGCGCGGCTGTCGGCGCAGTTGCGGTCCACCCGCGATGACGCGGCCAGCATGGCAGGCACCATCACGTCGGCGTCCGAGAGCCTGAGAAACATGCCCGGCTGGGATGCGGCCGATGCGCGTTCGGCAGCAACCACGATCGGCGGGACCTACAATTTCACGGGCTCGTCCTCGGACATCGTGGACCTGTCGGGCATCGCCCGCGACGCCGGAACCGTATTCGGCAGCCTGGAAGACGGCCTGAAGGCCGTTCAGCAGGCCATGGTCAATCCCACGGCCGAAATCGAGGCGCTGTATAAACAGCATCTGCCCGGCGTCGACGCGGCCTTAGTGACGCAGGTAAAGAACCTCCAGGCGAGCGGGCAGCAGGGCAAAGCCTATGCGCTCGTTATCGGAGAGATCCGTGATGCGACGAAGGGCGCGAGCGAACAGGCCCTGACGCCCTTCCAGCAGTCGCTGGAGAACCTGCACCATGTGCTGGATCCGATCACCAGTGCCGTGGGCAAGCTGGCGTTGAGCATTGGGGCTGATCTTCTCAATGCGGTGACGGCCGTCATCTCGCTGATCCCGCGCGGAACGCCGGTTGCTACCAATGGCCTGGCCGGATCCCAAGTCCTGGATAATTACGCCGCCGGGCAGCACCATTATGGTCTCGGGCAGGTCGATCCGCGCTATTCATACGGCTATGATGTCATGACCCCGCAGGGGAACATCGACGCGGCGCTGAAGAATTTCATGGCGTCGAACCAGCGGGCTGGTGGCAATTGGGACAATACCCTCGCCTATTACAGCGGCAATGCGATCGGCAGCGCTGGGCAGCGGTCCTATAATAGCGCCGTCTACGGCTATGACCCCAACAGCTTGCCATCCGACACGTCGAAGCTGGTGGACCAGGAGGCATCGCGGCTGGGATTATCATCCCGCCTGGTGAATCTCTTCAAGGGAGTGATCGGTCACGAGAGTGGTGGCCATCAATATCAGGATTATGCCGGAACTACGGCGGGAACGGCACAGTCGGTCGCGCATGCCACGTCGGCCTCGGTCATCAGCGATCAGGCATCTGTCATCGGCGGAGCGCCTGCTGATGCCGGGGGATATTCCTCTTCCAGCTATTCCCAGCAGCGCGAGGCGATCGAGGCCTATATCGCGTCCGAGCAAAAACTGCTCGCGACCCAGAAGGAAGGCTCGGCCTCGTGGCAGGAGACCAGCGAAAAGATCACGCAAGCCCGCGTGGAGCTGGCCAATACGCTGTCGCCGCAGGAGAAGATCACCCAGGGCCTGACCGATGGCCTCGATCCACTCCACGCGCAAACCGGCTACTGGCGCAGCATGGCCGAGGTGGTGGCGCAGTTCGACCAGACGGCGCGTGGCACAGGCATTGATCAGCAGGCGCTGGCACAGGCCCTCAGCGCACGTCAGCAGCAGCTCGCCCAGGCATATCAGGATGGGACGGATGCAGCGGAGCGCCAGGCGAAGTCACAGGGGGCAATTGCCGATGCCGCCGGCGGTTCGGCTGTCGCGCTTCAGCACGCGACCAACTATCAGCAGGCATACAACGAGGCGTTGAACGATTTCGGTTCAGCGAAATCCGCCCAGTTCGTAAAGGCCGTTCAGGACCGCACGGCGGCGCTTGATGCATCGGCGGCTGCGCAGATGCGAGCGCAGCAGCTCCAGCAGAATGCTGGCTTGTCAGACAATCTACAGATGATCAAGGCCGAAACGGCGGCGATCGGAGAGAACGCGGATCAGCGCAGCGTCAGCCTGGCCGTCATGCAGGCCGAGCTGACCGAGCACCGAAAATACGGCGATATCCTGCCGCAGGAGGCGCAGGATTACATCGCTCTCAGCGGGTCTGTGGCCAAGGCAACGGCGGATTACCAGCATCAGCAGGAAATCCTGTCGGACGTCACGGGTTCGATTTCGTCCATGGCGCAGACGCTGACTGACGACCTGACGCAGGCATTCGTGCAAGGGTCCGGTGCTGGGGTGTCGTTCAAATCGATGCTCCAGGGGATCGAGACCCAGATCATCTCCCTCATTGCGCGCATGGCGCTGATCAATCCGCTGATGAATGCGATCGACGGCGGCACGCGCAGCACGCTAGGTGATTTCGAGAAAATCCTGAGCGGCTCGTCGTCGGGGACGAATGCGGGCACAGCAGCCTCGGGCTACGGCAATCTGCCGGTGCTTGGTGATTCGTCCACCGCCGACAGTCCGTTCGGCGAAGGCGGATCAACGGTGTCCGATACGGTCGGCAATCCGTTTGGCGACGCGGGATCGGTCAATGTCGGCAGCCTCAATATAGGTTCTCTGTCGTCGAGTTCGTCGTCGTGGCTGTCGTCGGCCATGAAGACGCCCCTATTCGGCACGGCGACGGCCGGAAACCTGCTGGGTGGCATCGGCGGCGGTATGGGCCTGGGATCGGCCCTATCCTCGATCGGCGGCGGCACGTATGGCCTGCTCGGCAGCGGGATCGGGGCAGCGGCAGGCGCTGCTGCGGGCTCGTTCATCCCAGTCATCGGCACGATGCTGGGCGGCATCGTCGGAGGTGGTCTCGGCGGGCTGATCGGCGGACTCTTCTCGAAGACCCATTATGCCTATGACAGCGTGGTGGGATCGGACGGTCAGCTCTCGATCGGCAGCACCCGCACCAAACACTCATCGGACGATGTCACGGCCGGGCTGCAGGACCAGCTCGACAGCGTAAACGATACCCTGTCCAGCCTCGGCATCTCCGTTTCCGACGGCAGCTATGGCGAGGTCGGGCACTACCATAAGGGGAAGAAAAAAAGCACGACCGACCTGTCCTCGCTGCTGGGCGACGTCGACCTCAGCAGCGAGGACGCCACCTTCAACCTCGCCCTACAGGGCGGACTGCCATCCTCGTTTGATTCCGTCGCGACCTATCAAAGCACCCTGACGGCGCTGAAGCAGACAGCCGATGCGCTGGACGATCTGGGCGTGCATGTCACGAAGTTCGACAGCGCCACCCGGGTCACGGTCGACCATATCGACGGATATACCGGCGATCTGGGCACGATGCTGGCGCAGCTCGACGGCAAGAGCATCTCAACCGATGCGCTGACTGCCGAGATCAGCACCCTGAAGGGCCTGCTGGACATCACGGACAGCGGGTCGGAAAGCCTGACCTCACAGGTGGCCGACCTGACGCGCAGTTACCAGAACGCCGCGCAGCAGGCCGAGCAATATGGGATGGATGCCCAGGTCCTGCTGGACAAGGGCAATGCTATCGCCGCGCGGATGATCGCGTCCGCGACGCAGCAGCTCGACCAGTCCGACCAGTCCGTCCAGGCACGCCTGCTGGCAGCCAATGGCGACCAGGAGGGCGCGGATCTGCTGAACCAGCAGGTATCGGCCGACCAGCAGGTCCAACAACTCAAGGATAGCTGGCAGTCCTATCTCGGCGACAGCTATGCGGACAACCAGACCTATCAGAAGCAGATGACAGATCTGGAAAAGACGCTGGCGGCCGAGCGGTTGCAGATCCAGGCCGAGTATAACGGCACTAGCATCGCCCAGCAGAAGCAGTACCTGTCACAAGCGCAGCAATCGGTGACGGCAGTCTATTCCAGCCTCTCATCCTACGCTCAGGGACTGCTGACATCGGATGCCTCGCCCCTGTCGGTACAGGACCAGTTCAGCCTGGCGAAATCCACGCTGGCCACTGACTATCAGGCCGCGCAGGGCGGCGATTACGATGCCCTGTCGCGTATCCAGTCGGAGATGCAGGCTGAACTCAGCTTGGGCAAATCCTTCTACGGATCGGGCACCGATTATGCCCAGCTCGTCCAGCAGAGCATCCAGATGCTCCAGTCGCTGGGCGGGGCCGCCACGGACGTCGTCACCGCAAACCTGGCCAAGCAGCTCGCGCAAAAGGCCGTCGATGCCTCCAATGGCACGACGGATGCGATCACCAGTTTGCAAAAATCGGTAGATGCATTGAAAGCAGCGTACCAACAGAACAGCCGCGCACTGGCGCTCACCTGATGCAGGTTCGTACCGTCGAACTGGATATCGTCCGGCCGGCAGACAGCGCCTCGGCCGCGACGGCACCCGGATATGGCACGCGGCCGCACGGTGTCGCCACCAGCCCATCGGACGCATTGGAGAGCGTGGAAACCCTGCGCTTCTCCGATGCGGGGCTTGTCGATGGGGATCTGGTCTATCCGCCCTATATCTCCGATGCGTTTACGATCGACCGGGGGCTGACCCTGTTGGCCGATGCGCTGGGCGGCGCGCGGTCATTTGGCGCCATCACCCTGTCCAACCCGGGCGGGGCACTGGACAGCACGATCCTGACCCGCATTAACGATCACCTGCCGGTACGGATCCACGCCGGCCGCAAACGCTGGGACGGCACACGCGGGATCTGGGTCGACCCGGCGGCATCCGACCTGGTGCCGGTCTTCGCCGGGCTGGGCCGGGGCTGGCGGCCCGACCGGACCAGCGTTGCAGTCGACCTGCTCGATGCGACCTACTGGCTCGACAATGCCATGCCGGTGACCCTCTATGGGGGCACTGGCAAACTGGACGGTGACGCCAACGTGGCAGGCCGGGCGATGCCCCGCCTGCGCGGCACCGCCTGCAACCTGACGCCAACCCTGATCGACAGCGTCAACTACGTCTATCAGGTCTCGGACGGCCCGGCGGCGATCACCGCGCTCTATGAGGGCGGTTACGCCGGCGGCATCGCGGCCGGGGGCACCGTGGATGATCTCTACGCCACCAGCCCCGCACCGGGCACCTACACCGTCCAGACGGGCAACAATGGCACCTGGTTTCGGTTGGGCACGAAACCGGTCTACGCGATCACGATCGACGCCGTAGGCCAGTTTCGCAGCGGGGCGGCGCCGACGGCCGTGGTCGATATCCTCCGGCAGGTCCTGCTGGAGGATGTGGCCATGCCGGCATCCTGCATCGATGCGGGCTGGCCTGCGGTCTCACCCGCCACACCCTGGCCGGGTGGCTGGTATTGGGACGGCTCGGGCAGCGTGACCGGCGCCGAGGCCGTCAGCACGCTGCTGTCGGGCCTTGGCCTGTCGCTGGTGCCGACGCGGACCGGCACCCTGCGGCCGATCCTGCTGACCGCGCCATCCCGCACCGCCCAGCCGGTCGCGGCGCTGACGGCGGACGTCATCACCGAGATTACCGCAGCCTCGCTCGATGCCTCGCTCGACCCGCCCACCTGGCGCTGGCGGATCGGCTGGCAGCACAATTTCACCCCGCAGCCGGCGGGATCGACCCTGCATCCGCAGATCCCGGCCGACCGTCAGTCGCTGGTTGCCCAGACCGACCGCGCGGCGGTCTGGTGGTCGGGCGACATCAAATCGCGCTGGCGGGTGCCCAACGATCCGGCCCTGATCACCACGGCGCTGGCCAGTGCGGCCGACGCGCAGACGATCGCGGACCGGCACGGCGCCCTGTGGGGCGTGCAGCGCCGGCTATGGGCGGTCAGCGTGCCGCAGGATTACGCCTGGTCGCTCGACCTGGGCGATCCGGTCTGGCTCCAGGCGCCGGCGGTCGGGCTGACCGGGGGCGCCCCCGGCATCGTGGTCGGCGAACAGATCCAGTCGAGCGACCCGTACGTCACGTTCCAGATATTGGTGTGAGATGGAAATTTGTGGTTTCGGCTGGCAGAATCGCGTCCTCGACGCGACGCTGACCGCTGACGCGCAGGCTGCGCGCCTGCCCGTCTCCAACCTGCGCAACCAGCAGGGGGCGCCCAGCCTCGGCTGGCGCACCCCCGGCACGGCGGCTGGCCTCACCCTGTCCCTGTCCGCCGCCGCCCCGCTGCGCGCGGTCAGCCTCCACCGCACCAACCTGACCGCTCTGGCGACGTGGACCGTCACCGTCTCCAGCGGCGGGCAGACGGTTTGGACAACCAACGGCGGCCCGATCGTCGGCGGGCAGTCCGTTGTCGTCGCGCCGGCCACCCTCGCGGGCGACACGGTGCGGCTCACGATCTCCGACCCGACCAACCCTGACGGCTGGCTGGACGTGCCGCTCGCCTATGTCGGGCCGCTCTGGCAGCCGGTGCGCAATTTCTCGACCGACAGCACCACGGGGCGGGCCCTGGGGCAGGACAGCCTGACCTCCCTGGCCGGGACCGAGTTTGTCGATGCCCGCTGGTATCAGCGCACCGCCTCGATCGCCCACCAGTCCCTCGGCGATGCCGACAGCGCCGTGGTCGAGCAGATCCTGCGCGTGGCAGCAACCGGGCAGAACATCCTGTTCCTGCCCGATCCCGGCGCCGACGGCGGCACGCTTGCCCGCCAGGCGCTGTTCGGCCGGCTATCGGGTGCCGACCTGTCCAACCCGTTCGGCGCGGCCGACCGCCACGCCATCACCCTGACCATGACGGAGCGTCTCTGATGGCCTCGATGCTGGCCGATTACGTCCTGGAGACCGCGACCAACCCGGGCACAGGCATCATCACCCTCAACGGGGCCGCGCCGGACCGCAGGACCTTTGCGGCGGCCTTTCCGTCGGGCGGCTCGGTCTACTATTTCGCCGACGACGGCACCCAGGCCGAATGGGGTATCGGCACGCTCGATGTCTCGGGCCCGGTCACCCTGACGCGCACCACCATCCGGGGCACCACGGCCGGCGGCACCGCGCCGCTCAATTTCGCCGGTACCGTCGACGTCTACAACGAGGTGCCGGCCGAAGCCCTGGCGCTGATCGGCGCCGATGGGCTGGCCCGCGCCGGCGACCTGGTGCTGGTCGATCGCGCATGGCTGGCCGACAATTACATCGACCGGACCACGGCGGATCAGGAGTTTGACGCGCTCGGCTGGTTTCCCGCTGGGCTGATCCTCTATTACGCCGGCGCGACGGTGCCGGCCGGCTGGCTCCCCTGCTTCGGGCAGCTCGTCAGCCGCACGACCTATGCCGCCCTGTTTGCCGCGATCGGCACCGCCTACGGCGCCGGCGATGGCGCGACGACTTTCGCGCTGCCGGACATGCGAGGCCGCGCGGCCTTCGCCTTGGACAATATGGGCGGCGAGATCGCCGGCCGGATCAGCAGCGGCGGATCCGGCGTCGACGGCACGCAGCTCGGCGCTGTCGGTGGCAGCGAGCTGACGCAGGCCCATACGCACGACGTCGACGATCCGGGACACACCCACACCCTGACTGATCCCGGCCATGATCATGGGCCCGCCCATGGCGGCGGCTTCGTGGTGCCACAGGGATCGGGCGGCGAGATCGGCGCAGCATTCGCCGGCGGCGGAGACGTCGACGAAAAAGCAACGGCGCGGACTGCTACGGCCACGACGGACGAATCCGTGGACAGCGCAAAGACGGGCGTGACGATCAAATCGGCCGGCGGGGGCAACAGCCAGAACATGCCGCCTGCCATCGTCCTGAACTGCATCATCTATGCCGGCGACGGCGCACCCACATGACAAATTCCGAGAGGCCCTGACGGCATGTCGAAACTGGCAGATTTCGTGCAGGAAACCGCGACCGGTCCCGGCACCGGTCCGTTCCTGCTGGAGGGTGCGCCGGTCGGTCGTCGTCTGTTCTCGGCTGCGTTTCCGTCGGGGGGCGATATCTACTATTTCGCCAGAGATGACGCCCAGGCCGAATGGGGGATCGGCTCGCTCGATGTCTCCGGCCCGATCACCCTGACGCGGACGACCGTCCGGGGCACCACGGCCGGCAGCACCGCGCCGCTCAATTTTGTCGGGACCGTCACGGTCTATAACGAGGTGCCGGCGGAATACCTGCCGCTGATCGGCCCTGACGGCCTGGCGCGCGCCGGAGACCTGGTGCTGGTCGACCGCACCTGGCTGGCCGCCAATTACGCGGATCGTGCCGCGATGCGCGCCCGCTACCGGTCCGCCGGCTGGCTGCCGCCCGGCGTGGTGATGGACTGCGCGGCGCCGGCCGCCCCGGACGGCTGGCTGCTCTGCTACGGCCAGGCCGTGAGTCGGACCGACTATGCCCGGCTGTTTGCCGCGATCGGCACCCTGTACGGCGCGGGTGACGGCGCGACCACCTTTGCGCTGCCCGACCTGCGCGGGCGCCTGAGCATCGGCCTGGACAGCACTGCCCGCCGGGTCACCGCGTCCGGATCCGGCATCAACGGTGCGCAGCTCGGCGCCGCCGGCGGCAGTGAGTTGCTGGCCAAGCACACCCACGGCGCCAACGATCCGGGGCACAATCATATCCTGACCGATCCCGGCCATAGCCATGGCCCGAATCAGGGCAGCGGCTTCGTGGTGCCGGAAGGATCGGGTGGCGAGATCGGCGCGGCCTTTGCGGGTGGGGGCCGGGTCGAGCAGACCGCGACAGCGCGGACGGCGCGGGCAAAAACCGGGCTGATGATCGCTGGCGCAGCCACGGGCCTGACGCTGGCGCCCGCCGGCGGCGGCAACAGCCAGAACATGCCGCCCGCGATCATGCTGAATCGGGTGATCTATACCGGCCTGCGCAGCGGAGGCGTCCTGCCGCCGGACGGCAACGCGGCGGTGATCGCCATCGTCCAGGCGATGTCGGACAGTCTGTGGGCCTATCTCCAGCGCGCCACCGGGGCTGCGGCCACGGCGGCGGGCATGCCCCCGCTCATCACGGCCGAGGGCCTGGTAAAGAACAACCAGTTCGTCGGCGCCGCGCTGGGCGGCTACACCGCCGACGGCGTATGCTCGTCCGAGGGGATCGCGCTCATGCTGCGCGGTGTCGTCTCGGCCTATCTGGCCGACCGCGACCCGGCCAAGCTGGCCTATGCCAAGTTTCTCTTCAACGCCGCCTGCACCTACTTTTTTTACAACACCAAGCCGACGGCGGCGGCCGCGCCGCTGTGGCATCACTCGTGGATGGTCAATGGCGGTGCGCCGTTCGCCGTGCGCGGCCCGCTGGTAGCCAACGGGGATCTGGCCGAGGGTGGCGTGATCGGCGAGGCCGTGGCCTTTACGGCCGGCGTCGGCCAGTTGGCGAGCCCACCGGACGTCGTCTACCAGGTGGTGACCGGCGGCACGCAATTCGTCTGGCAGAACGTGTTTTCGGACATCGCGCCCGACCCGGACACCGGCACACCCACGGGCTCTCTGGTCAATGTTGCCTATTATATCGACAAGGACGGAAACCGGGTCTACGGCACCCAGAAATCCGGCTCGTTCGGCCAGCCGATCGTGCCCAACAGCGGGGAGACGCCCGGCAAGATCGTCCTCGCCGATACCTCGATCAGCGGCACCTGCCGGGCCAATTATTGCGTCACGGTGCCCGACGTCCAGATCGCCTACGGCGAGGTGTATGAGGCCTGGCCGATGTGGCGCAAGATGGGCGCCACCGAGCGCACGGCCGCCGGCGATGCGATCCACTGGCTGGTCGACAGTTTCCGCCTGCTCCAGCAGGCCGAGCCGGATAACGCCGACTGGCAATACGCCCAGGCCCGACTGCTGGATGTCTGGCAGTTGATGTGCAGCCAGGAGAGTGACGGCACCTATATGTTCCGGGCCGGCGCGGACGGGCCCTATAACAACTACCCGCTCACCTACTCCTATGCTGACGGGTTCGCGGCCGATGGCACGACACGGTGGGCAGCCCAGCCGCCGTCTCACTACACGGCGGCGCGCACCAGCGACGGCTATGTGACGTTCACGCTGCCCCTGGCGGACGGCAGCAGCGGGCTGGAGACCCGCAGCGAAATGGCGTTCGAGTGCCAGGCGCTGTTTCTCTCCTGGACGGCCGCCAACGCCGCGATCAGCCTCGATATCGTGTCCTCGGTCGACCAGGTACTGGCTCTGATCTACCGGCCGCATCACGACGCCGGCACGGTCGCGGACAGGTATTCCTGCCTGCTGCCCGTCGGGCCCAGCCATCCGGGGCCCTATTCGGTGCCGATGGTGGCCTTCAAGGCGTTCACCGGTTCGGTCTGGCTGGCGGACCGGGGCTACTACACCTTTGGCTCGATCACGGACATCGTCCGCGCTAGCGCCGCGATGCCCGACGGCAGCCAGATGCTGACGATCCAGATGGACATGACGGCGGCCTATGCCGGGTTCGGCATTTCACGCGCCAATGTCTACCCGTTTGCAACCTGGTCCAGCCCGCCGGGCATCTATTACGCCGCCGCCTCCAACCTCTGGTACTGCGTGCAGGATGCCAATGGCTGGCTCTGGGTGACGCAGATGCCGGCCGCCGGCACGCTCGATGCCAATGGCAAGCTGGTGCCGGCCTGGCGCTGGTTCCAGCCGGATGTCTCCAGGCTGATCCTCAATACGGCGCAGCCCGGCACCGGCGACACGCCAACGGTACCGGCACTCGGCGGCACGAACTATGCCCAGGGGATCACGATCCAGTCCGACACGGACAATCTGGGTCCGCTCTATGTAGCCTATGTCGCGGCCGCGCAACCGGCCCAGCCGCCAACCTCGGAGCAAAATATTGACGTTTTCACGATCCAGTCCACGTCGACGGATGCGTTCACGCTCAAGGTCGGCGATGTGCAGCTCGTCAACGGGATCCGGACGCCGATCAAATATTACGGCTCGGCACCGTTCGGCTTGCAGATCAACGGGCCGTCGCACAGCAACCTGAGCGCGGTGCCGTATCGCGGGCCCTACATTACCGGATACCAGTCGGGCACGCCGTGGATCGATATCGGCAACGGCGCCAAATTGCAGCAGATGCTGCAATTCATGGCCGACGCCCAGGACCAGTTCGCGGCTGCGCATCCCCAGCACCTGCGCGGGCCGTTCGCGCATTGCTACCTGCCGGCGATCTGGGATTCGGTGCAGGTCGGCGCCGTCGATAGCTGGGTGTATGACGCACCCGACGGAAACCCGGCCTGGACGGGCTGGCAGTGGCGGGCCTTCGACGCCATGGCGCACACCTGGCTTCTCGCCCGCCAGAAAGGCCTGGCAGCCGCAGCGCTCGCCGGGCAGGTCGCCGGGGCCTATCTGACCTGGATCTACGGCTGGCTCCGCGACAATCCAGACGCGCTCTATGTGCCGAGCGAATGGGGGCCGCCTGGCTGGACGCAGGGCCAGCCCTGGCCGGCCGGCGGCTATCTCGATCCGCACGGCACGACGCGGGAGCCGCATGACATGGCGCTCTGCCTCAAGGGCGCGATTGCCTGCGGTCTGGCTGGCGCCGATACGGACAAGATCAAATACATCGTCGGGCGCTGCATCAAGATGTTGCAGGCGGTGCAGGTAGCCACGCCCACCGACCCGGTGCGCGGCGCCTTTACCCTCAACCCGGCCGGTTACGAGGTCTACGGGTTCGCACAGGGCGAGATCCTGGACGGGATCAGTCACGCACTGCGCTACCCGCAATTCGTGCCCGACACCCTGTCGGGCGATCCGCCGCCGGCGCCCACGCTCCTGCTCGAAAACGGATCGTCGCTGGTCACCGAGGCCCTGCTGCCCATCGCGCTGGAGGATTTAACGTGAGCGCAACACCCCTCTCTCAATTGCAGGACAGCAGCAACGTCCAGTCGGGCGACCTGCTGCTGATCTCGCGCCAGACCGGCACGGGCTGGGCAAGCTATCGAGCCGCGCTGTCCTATGTCCTGTCCTGGCTCGGTGTCGGCAAGGCCAACGGCGTCGCGCCGCTGGATGGCAATGGCGCGCTGGTGCTGAACAACACGCCGGCGCTGCATGTGGATTCTGCCGGCAACCTGATTCTCGACGTGCCCGTGCCGACCTCGGACCCGGGCGTGAAAAACGCGCTGTGGACACAAGGCGGGGTCCTGCTGATTTCGAAAGGAAGCTGACTCATGAGGCTATTTCGTTATGTGCTGATGCTGGTCGCCATGGCGGCGCCCATGTCGGCCTGGGCGCAGTATGCGCCGTTCCAGCCGCCGGGCGGACTGGCGCCGGCGACGACGGTCGGCACCTCGACGCTGGCACAGATGCTGACCAATATTGCAGCGGCGCAGTCTAGCCTCTCGGACGAGATCGCGCGCGCAAAGGGCGCCGAGGCGACGCTGCAGGGCAATATCACTACTGAGGCGCAGGCGCGCGCAAACGCGGACGCAAACCAGTGCGCCCTGGCCGGATGCCTCATGTCGGGGAGTATCATCGCCCCCAATATTTCCGCAGGATCAAACGGGGCTGCGGGGGCCAGTCTCTTCTTAAACGGCGCAAAGAACGGCTTCAGGCAATTTCGATATCAGACTGGCGGTGTCGACCGGTGGATTATGTCGGCGAATGCCGATCCCGAGAGCGGGAGCAATACCGGTTCGAATTGGGGTCTTTCAGCGTTCGCCGACGACGGCGGCTATCTGTACAATGCCCTGACCTTTAACCGTTCCACTGGGGTGGGCATATTCTACGCAACACCGCAATTTCCAACGGCCGCCGCTGGCGATAATTCGACAAACGCAGCCACCATGGCCGGGGTCCGGCGCGAAATCGCGACCGGCTACACGGTCGCGACACTGCCGACCGATGCGCGACGCTATGCGGGCGCACGGGCCTACGTCACGGACGCAACAGCCTGCACCTTCCTCGGATCTCTGACCGGCGGCGGGTCGACGTTCTGCCCGGTGATCTACAGCGGCGCAGCCTGGATCGCGGAGTAATGGCCATGACCACGAATTACATCCTCTATCGCACCGGCGATTATGTCGTAACGCCGGCGCCCTATACCGATCCGACGACAGGCAAAACGGTCACGCCCGAACCATTTATCGCCTCGCCGGCCGGGGCGGTCATCCTGACCCAGCAGATCGCCGACCCTGCGACGGTAACCGTTCCTGAGGGGTTCGCGCTGGCAGCCGATCCGGACGGGACTTACCCGGTTGGCAGCATCTACACACCACCGACGCCGTAGTGACCAACACTACCAGTCATGCTGACCACCGCCCCCGAGGCGGTTTTTTTATGCCCGGAGTCCTGATGTCCGACCCTGCAATCACGCCGCAGCCCTGGTGGGCTGCCGCCGCCGCCGCATTCGGCAGTTTCCTGTTCACGGTCCGTTGGTTGGTCGGATTCGGCGGCCGGGCCGCACGAGACCAGATCAAGAATCTGTCGGACCAGATCAGGGACCTCAAAGCAGACCTCGACAGCCGCGAAGAGACCATCGTGTCGCTCCGCGACCAGGTCGCCGCACTGTCCGTCCAGGTCGCGCTGCTGACCCAGCAGCTCCAGTTGGCAGACATCAAGCCCGCCGCATGATCGTCATCCCTCGCTCTCGCGGGCCGCCGACAGGCTGGCTTGCGATTCTGCGCAAGTTCGCAAGGCCGTCCCCTGGGGCGGCCTTTTTGATTCCTGCTCATTGGAGAGGGCCATCATGGAGATGGATTCGCTCGCCGTCGCGGACCTGCTGCTGCGCCGGCTGGAGGGCCTGCGCCTGGCGCCCTACCGGGACGTCGCCGGGCTCTGGACCATCGGCTACGGCAATCGCTGTCTGGCCGATGGCTCGCCCGTCACTGCCACGACCCGGCCGATCACTGAAGACGCGGCCGTCGCCCTGCTGACCGGCACGATCGCCGCCCTGCGCGTCAAGCTGCGCGCCCTGGTGCATGTGTCGCTGTCGGCCTGCCAGGAAGGCGCCGTGCTGTCCTGGCAATACAATGTCGGGACCTCGGCCGCCGCGTCCTCGACGCTGCTCCGGATGCTCAATGCCGGACGGTTCGACGGCGCAAGCGCGCAGTTCGCGGTCTGGAACAAGATCCGCAGTCCGATGACCGGGCGCCTGGTCGTATCCCAGGGCCTGGTCAACCGCCGTGAGATCGAGCGCGCCGCATTCCTCGGCCGCCTGCCTTCCCCCCTATCGTAAGAATCGGATCAATCATGGACCTCTCGTCCCTTCTGGCATACGTGCCGGAGCAATATGCGCTGCTGATTGCAGCGCTGATCATCGGCTGCAAGCTGCTGACCGTCTATGTCCAGCCGCCGGCCGACACCTCGCGCTGGGCGCCCTTCTATCGAGTCGTCAACCTCGTCGCCCTCAATATCGGCTGGGCCACGAATCGGCTCCAGGTGGGGCTGACTGGCGTCGTCGTCGCCCGCGCCGATGCTCCGGCCGCCAAGGCCGCGATCGAGGCCGTCGGCATCCCGCTCCAGTCCTCGGGCTCCAGCAGCACGTCCGGACCCGCCGGCAAGATCGGCGCGGCCGCCATCGCCCTGCTGCTGGGTGCGGCCGTCTCCCTGTCGGCCTGCGGCAGCGACGCCGTGATCGAGCGGCAGCAAGCGGTCATGGCGATGGGCCGCTCCTACCCGATCGCAGCCAAGCTCGCGGTCACCTATGAGCACTCCGCCGATGCCGACCCCAAGGTCGTGGCCGATCTCAAGCCCGCGTTTCAGCGGGCCCACGACCAGATCCTGCCACTGATGGACGCGGCCGAGCATGGCGACCCGCTCGACCAGGCCGCGATCACCGCCGGGCAGGACGCGCTGTCTGCCCTGACTACCCTGCTCCAGACCAAGGATACCAAGTGATGCCCTATGCTGCTCTTGTTGTCGGCCTGATCCAGGCCATCCCGGATATCGCGGATAGCATCAAGGCCCTGCTCGCGCCCATTCAGGAGGGGCGCGAGCCGACCGAGGCCGAATGGGAGGCTGCCAAGGCGGCCCTCGATCAGGCCAACCAAGCTGTGCAGGCCGGATAACGAAAGAAAATCGGTCTGTTTTCCACGTAAGCGAAACCCGCTGAATGCAGTGCGTATTAAGAGCCCTCGGCCCCGGCCGGGGGCTCTTTTTGCATTTCTGGGCGCGCCGATTCGCGCGCAGAGAGAGTGGCACGTCTCTGGCACAGATTCTGCCATGTCAGAGCATGCCAACACGATTCGTCTTGTCCTGATTTGGACCGAAACGGCGGCGTAAGACTTGAAAAATCGGGGAAAAACCGGGGTCGGATGGTGGGTGCGACAGGGATTGAACCTGTGACCCCCGCCGTGTGAAGGCGATGCTCTACCGCTGAGCTACGCACCCATCCGTGCCCGGTGGGGACCTCATAATGGATCTCCCTGCGGGCTGCAAGACACCCCGTTACACATTCTTCAAAACCCGAACATATGGTCCAGCGAGAAGGCGCCATCGGCCCGCATCACGCCGTGATAGCCGAACAGCCGGCACGTCACGTCGCGGATCATGACATATCCCCCCATCCCCGCGCGCTCGGTCGCCGCCGCGCCGAACAGGCGATGCGGCCAGACCATCGCCGACCCCGAACAGGCAATTTCCAGGTCCGCCTTCGCCACCGCCTGCCCCTGCCCGTCATGCAGGCTCAGCACGGTGCGCGACCACGGCCGCCAGGCGGCCGACGCGGGATAGATCAGGCAGCAGAACGCCTCGCCCAACCCGTTCCCCCCCTTCAGGAACAGCCGCGTGGTCAACCCCGGCGGCGGGCCGGAATAGGATTGCGGCTCGCCGCGATAGGTCATGATGGTGTTGAAGATATGGGCCCCGAAACTGGTCTCGGCCGCATGACCGCCCTCCCGGGCGGTAAAACGGATCAGCGCATGCAGCCAGCCATCGGCCTCGCCGCCATCGCGGAAATCATAGACCAGTTCCCCATGCCCCTCGGGCACGCCCAGTTCCGCCACATCCTGCGCCAGATCATGGTCGCGCGGCAGGCAGCCCAGGAACTTCCGGCCAGTCAGCCGCCCCGCGGTATCGAAGCAATCCAGCCGCAGCGGCAGAGTCGCCTGCGATTCGGCCATCGGCGAAGGCTGGACCACCGTACGAAACCGCGCCGGGTCCAGAATCGGGAACGGCAGCAGGTACCCCCGCCCCAGACTGGCCGGCAAATCCGCAATCCCCGGATCGGGGCGCAGATCCGCGCGCTCCACGTTCAGATGGGCGATGCGCGTCCGCGCGGCCCGCGTGACCTCATAGCGCGGCCGCACCAGATACCGCCCCGACCGCAGCTCGATCTGCGCCGGCCAGCGCAGGTCCGGCAGGCAGTCGGCCACGGGAATCGCCACCGTCTCATAAGGGCCGATCCCGCACGGGATCGCCACCAGCCGCGCGTCCCCCATGCGGTTGAGCGTCATCACACCGGGCGGAATCGGCACCGCGTGACTGTTCTGCGCCCACAGCACCACCTCCTCGCCCTCGTCCGGGGCCGGCAGGTTGGCATACCGGTCCGATGGCCAGGCATTGGCATCATGCGTCACCGACAGGCTCGGATTATCCCCGGTGCCGTACGTATCCAGCGCATATTTCACCACGTCATGCCCGGCCACGCCGATGGCATGCACGAACAACTGCCCGACGAAAGGCGGCAGGCCGAACCGCTCGCGCACCGCCCGGCTGTCGATCACGATCGCGCTTTCACCGTCAGGCACAGCCTCTTCCCAACTGGCCAGCACCTCGCCCCGCGCCCCGAACAGCCGCAGCCACAACCGCACGTCCGAGGCCCCATAGCGCGCCCAGTAATTCGCCGTGACCAGACGGGTCGACAATCCCTCCGCATCGCGGAAGAAGGCATGATTGGTCGCGAAATTCAGCCGGTCGAGATACCGCCCCGGCACGGTCAGCAGGGCATCGGGCAAGCGCACGCCATCCAACGCAAAAACCCGCGCCCCATCAGGCAGCAGATGAGCAATGCGATCGCGCACCCGCGCGCCATCGAAACTGACGGCCAGCACCGCCCCCACCGACGCCCCGGGCAGGTCCACCAGCGCCCGCGCCGGACCGGCCGCCGTGGGCTGGCCGACACGCTGCGTATCATGGACATACACGCCCTCGATCACGCCCAGGCCGGACACCCCATCCACGGCACCGGGGCAGAGCGCCAGCACCATGGCGAACATGCCCTCGGGGTCATACACCGCCACCGGGCCGGCGGCGCGGACCGAAGCCGCCAGTCCCGCCAGCGCCTCGGCCGCCAGCGGATGCGCCAGCGCCTTGTAGAGAACATTGCCGCCCGCCTGGGCGTCATAGGTATGGATGTCCAGCATGGGCATTCCATACCGCATAATCCCGCCCCCAGGAATCATACCGTTTCGACAGGTCGCGGATGCCAGGAGCCGGGCGGAAAGTCAGCCCAGATTCAACCGCCGGCGCATCGTCTCCGCCACCTCGACCGTATCGTCCAGCGGCGCCACCGGCCACGCCTCCATCCGCCCCGAGAAGCGACGGATACGCCCGGCATCCGCCAGTTCGCGCAGAAACAGCCCGATCCGCCGCGACCGTCCCGGCAGGTCCACAACCATCACCGGCGCCGTTCCCGCCACGGCCTCGGACACCATCGAGACACTGTCCTGCGTCACCACCACCGCGTCGGCGCAGGCCAGCAATCCCAGATACGGGTTGTCGCCCCGCATGTCCCACACCCAGCCCCCCAGAGGCGCCAGCGCCTCGCGCACGATCCGGCAGACTCCCTCGCCCGTCCGCCGCGACGGCGTCACCGCCACCCCGACCCCGTCACGGCGCATCATGTCCGCCAGTTGCCCCACCAGACGGGCCGCCACCGCCTCGTCCAGCCGGAAGCGCCCGTTGGAGCCACCCAGCAGCACGGCAACCAGCGGGCGCGGCAGATGGGCCAGGCGCGCCAACCACTCCGCCCGCGCCGCCGCCAGCCGCTCGGGCGAGACCCCATGCAGCGCGGTGCGTGACAGCAGCACGTTGGAACCGCTGATTTCATCATGCCGGTTGGCGACGACCAGATCGAACCGGTCCAGCCGCATGCGCGGATTCTGGATCTGCACCACCCGCCGCATGCGTCCGCGCAACGCGGCCCCCACGGCCCCACCCGTGCCACCGACACTGAAGACCAGCTCCGCCGCTCCGGCATCCAGCGGATCGACGGCGCGCAACGGCGCCGGCCACCACGCGGCGGGCACCCGGCCCCACAGGCCCCGCGCCCGCACCGGGCAGAAAAACGGCGCCAGCCCCGCCCGCGCCGCCAGCCCGAACGCCTGCGAGCGCATCCCGGCCAGATCTTCCGCCACCACCGCCACCGCGCGATCCGCAGGGGGCACAACAGACGGGGCATCATGCATGCTCATCGCGTCATCTGCCGTCCGTCACGGCCGGCCGTCAATGCCGCGACCCGGCCCCGGAGATTCGCTTTCTTCCCCCCGGCCGCCACACACGGTATCCCCTCATGGAATGACCGACACGCCCTCCCCCGCCGATACCGCCAGCACCGACACCCCCACCTTCGCGCAACTGGGCCTCCAGGAGCGCATCCTGGCCAATGTCGCCCGCGCCGGCTACGCCACGCCCTCGCCGATCCAGGCCCTGGCGATCCCGCCGATCCTGGCCGGAAAGGATGTCGAGGCCCTGTCGCGCACCGGCAGCGGCAAGACCGCCGCCTTCGCCCTGCCACTGGTCCAGACGCTGCTCGCCACCCCCCGCCCCGCCACGACGGAGCAGGACGGCACCCCCGGCGTGTTGCGGACATTGATCCTGTCGCCGACCCGCGAACTGGCCAGCCAGACCGCAACCGCCATCCGCACCTGCGCCCATGGCTGCCAGTTGATGATCGGGCTGGCCATCGGCGGCGTGCCCAAGGACCGCCAGACCCGCGCCCTGCGCGGCGGCGCCGACATCCTGGTCGCCACCCCCGGCCGCCTGCTCGACCACCTGGCCGACGGCACGATCACGCTGGAGCAGACCACCTGCCTGGTGCTCGACGAGGCGGATAGGATGCTGGAACTGGGCTTCATCGAAGATATCCAGTCCATTGCCGAGCGCCTGCCGACCCGGCACCAGACCCTGCTGTTTTCCGCGACCATGCCGCCCGCCGTCGCCACCCTGGCCCGCCGGCTGCTGCACCGGCCGCTGCACGTCGCCCCGCCCGAGGCCACCGCCCCCCCGCCCCGCATCCGCCAGCAGGTCGCCTTCGTCCCGGCCACGCGCAAGAACGCAACGCTGATCGCCCTGCTCAAGCGCGACACGCCGGACAGGGTGATGGTGTTCACCCGCACCAAACAGGCCAGCGACAGCGTCGCCCGCGCGCTGGAATCCGCCGGCCTGTCGGCGGCGGCACTGCATGGCGACCACAGCCAGGCCAGGCGCGACCGCACGCTCGCCACGTTCCGGCGCGGCACGCTGCGGGTGCTGGTCGCCACCGACGTGATGGCACGCGGCATCGATATCGAAGACGTGACGCTGGTGGTGAATTACGACATTCCCGAACAGCCCGAGACCTATATCCACCGCATCGGCCGCACGGCCCGCGCCGGCCGCCGCGGCACCGCGCTCTCGCTATGCGCGCCAGAGGAACGGCAGTTGCTGCGCGAGATCGAACGCCAGACCAGCGCCCGGATCACCGCGATCGACCCCGCCTGACCGCCCGTTGAGCAGCCGTCCGGACAGGCGCGCTGGCGGCAATCGTTCCCCAGCGCCCATGCCCGGACAGGCTCCCGGCGCGCCATGGCATTGCAGGTCCGGCGCGACGCTATAAAATCGCTGTCATGACCAGTCCGACCGCTTCCGTGGTGCATGACGATGGCCTGTCCGGCACCCGCCGCCCGGCCGCGCGGAGCGTGACGGGATGAGCTGCGGCACAGGCTCCCGCCCCGGCGCGTCGCCGCGCGTGCGCGCCCGGCCGAAATTTCTCGAAACCCTGCCGCCCCCTCCGCAGGCGTTGCCCACCTTCGCGCAGGAAATCACGCCGCCCGACCTGTCACCCTGGCTGACCGATCATTGCGGCATTCCCGGCGTGGTGCATCACGAGGCCCCCCGCCCCGGCCCCCATGTCGTGCTGACGGCCCTGATCCATGGCAACGAGTTCGCCGGCGCCATCGTGCTGGACCGCCTGCTGCGCGAGCAGATCCGCCCGACACGGGGCCGGCTGTCGCTGATCTTCGCCAATCCGGAGGCATTCGCCCGCTTCACCCCGGCCAATCCGGTCGCCTCGCGCTTCGTCGAGGAAGACATGAACCGGGTCTGGAGCCGGCAGGTCCTCTCCAGCGCGCGCCATTCGGTGGAACTGGACCGGGCGCGGGCAATCCTGCCGGTGATCGAAACCGCCGACATCCTGATGGATCTGCATTCGATGCTCTGGCCCGGCGCGCCGCTGATCCTGGCCGGTGCCACCGAAAGCGGCCGCCGCCTGGCGACGATGATCGGCGACCCGCCGCTGGTGGTCTCCGACCACGGCCACAAGGCCGGCCCGCGCCTGATCGACTATGAACGATTTTCCGACCCCGCCGGTCCCTACGCCGCCTGCTTGCTGGAAGCCGGCGCGCACTGGGCGGCCAACACGGTCGAGACGACGGACAGCGCGGTGCGCGCCCTGCTGCGGCATAGCGGCCTGCTGCCGGCCGACCCGGCGGCACCGCCCGCCGCCAGCCGCCAGTTGATGGTCACCGACATCGTCACGGCCCAGACGCCGGGCTTCCGCTTCGTCCGCCCCTTCCGGGGCGGCGAGGTGATCCGCCGCCGGGGCACTCTGCTGGCCCAGGACGGCCCGGACGAAATCCGCACCCCCTATGCAGACTGCATGCTGGTCATGCCCAACCTGCGCCCCGGCCGGGGGCAAACCGCCGTCCGACTGGCCCGCACATTGTCCGCGCAGCCGTAGGAGACTGTCCGGCAACCCGTACGATCGTTCGGGTTGCCGGCCGATTTTCGCAAACAGCCCGGCCGTCACTCTGCCGGAGAAAACCGTTCCAGATCCGCGCCACCACCCGGCAGGGGCGATTCGCCGATCCGCTCCAGCTTCTCGCCATCCCAGCCCAGCGTCAGCAGGCTGCGATCCATGACGCCCTGAACGAGAATTTCCTTCCCATCGGGCGCAAACGCCAGTCCCTGCGGCCACAAGGTTCCCGGCGCCTGGGCCAGCGTGTGCAACTGCCCATCCTTCAGGGACAGCACCGTCACCACGCCACGCGGATTATAGCGCGGCGAGGTCGGCGGCACCGCCGATCCATTCTGCGACACCACCGCGACATACTGCCCGTCGGGAGAGATATCGAGCCCCTCGGGCGCATTGGGCACCGTCACGCGCTGGATCTCCCTGATCGGCGAGGCCGTGAGGTCCAGCACCGAAAGGGCGCCCGGCAGGCCTTCGCCATGCCCCAGCATCCCCATCACCGCGTAATGCCCATCCCTGGTCATCCGGATGTTCCATGGGCCGGGCGCGATGTTGAGCGGTGCCGGATCGACGGAGACATCGTCGCCGTCGATATGCAGCAGATAGACCCGGTCAGCCTGCCACAGGCTCACAAGCGCCCGCTTCCCATCCGGCAGGATCGCAACCCCGGCGGGAAAGCCCGAAACCGGCAGCGTGATGATCTTGCGGTCGCCGAGCCGGTGGCCGTCGAAGCGGAACCACGTCAGCACGCCCGACTTGCCATTGGCGACCAGCAGGTGCTGCCCGTCCGGGGTAAAGCGCATCGTGGTCGCCCCGGCGGCAGAGGCCACCTGCTGGACCAGCCGGGGCGTCGCGCCCGACAGGTCCACGACGCTGATGCGATCATCGGGAACGATCTTGTTCGTCTTCACGTCGGGCTTCGACGCCGAGGATACCAGGACGGTCTTGCCGTCATGCGTGAATTCAAGGGCCGTCGGCGGCCCGATCACGCTGACCGGCACATTGAGGCTCGCCCGCACGCCCCACACACCGTTCGCGGCCCTTTCCAGAACGGACAGCGTGTCGGGAACCAGCGGCTTCGGCAGAACCTGCACCCCGTTCTGAAGAATGGAGTGCCCGTCATTGGCCGAAACGACAGTCTGCGCACAGACCGGCGAGGACATGGCAAGCAGCGCCGTAAAGGCAAGCGTCAGTTTGTTGCGCATCTTCAATATCAACCCATCCGCCCCTGAAACCGGGCCATGCTTCAATGTTTCTTCCGGACCCGGCGCACGACCAGCACGACAAGACCAGCCAGAACCAGAACCCCGACGATCATGCCCGGCACGGCGAATGCCCCGAGCTTCGCAATCAGCGGCTTGGGACCACCCGAGCGGATCAGCTTCACGTCATCCGCCGAGACCTTCACGGCCGGATTGCCGAATTCCTGCTCAACATAATTGCTGATATCCGCAATATCCTGATCGGAGAGCGAGTCCACATACGACCCCGCGCCAAAGCCCGGCATATAGACCGTATGGCCACCCACTTCCCGCCTGACACCCATCAGGATCGTCGAAATCAGGTTATCCGCAATCGGCGCACCAACGGCCGTATTGTGGAAAAGTTGCGGATAATATCCGTCCGGGCTGCCCTTGCCGGTCGGGCGGTGACAGGCCGCGCATTCACCGGTAAACAGGCGCTCCCCGCGGCTCATCCCGCTTTCCGCCACACCGCGATAGACATCCTCACGATCCGACGACTTGCCGTACGCATCGCGCGGCGCGGTATCTTTGCTGTCCGAAATCGCGGGAACCTGCTTGATATAAGCGACAATCGCGCGAATATCGCTGTCGTCCAGATACTGGAAGCTATGCTCGACCGCTTCCGCCATCGGGCCGCCCGCCTGGGCCTTCCCAGGCACGTCGCCGGTCTTCAGATACCGGGCGAGATCGTCATCGCTCCAGGAGCCGACACCGCTTTTCTGATCCGACGTGATATTGGGCGCATACCACGATGCCAGCGATGCACCGCCCAGCGCCTTGCTGCCG
Organism: Gluconacetobacter brunescens; assembly: GCF_048695475.1. NCBI lineage: Bacteria > Pseudomonadati > Pseudomonadota > Alphaproteobacteria > Acetobacterales > Acetobacteraceae > Gluconacetobacter > Gluconacetobacter brunescens. Next base: position 113,910 of record NZ_JBLHEN010000002.1, read on the forward strand.
ATCTCGGCCATCATCGCATTACGCGGCGTGTGGCAGGTATCGCAATGCGCCAGCGCGTAGGACAGATAATGCCCGCGATTGACTTCGGCCGACTTGCCCGGTTCCGGCTTGAAGCGCGTATCGTCCAGGAAGAGCATGTTCCAGAACGCCATGCTGGCACGAATGTTGTACGGGAACGGCAGCGCCGTCTCCCGCGCCTTCGCCTCGACCGGCTTCACGTCGGTCATGAAATAGACATACAGGGCGTGAATGTCTTCGTCGGTCAGCTTCGTGTACGACGTATAGGGCATCGCGGGGTAAAGATGCGCGCCGTCGCCACGAATGCCTTCGCGCAATGCGCGGGCAAACTGCGCCTCGGTATAGGCGCCGATGCCGTACGTCTTCGAAGGCGTGATGTTGGTGGCATAGATCGAACCCAGCGGCGATGCGATGCCATAGCCACCGGCAAACGGCTTTCCGCCACCGGGCGCCGTATGGCAGGCGGCGCAATCCGCCGCGACGGCAAGATAGTGCCCGCGTTGGGCAAGGGCTTCATTCGATTCCGGCACCTGCGCCCGAACGACGGTGCAGGACAATACCAGCGCTGCGGCGGCCAGTCCGACATGACCGGCCAGTCCCCGCACCTTTCTGGAACTCTGCATCATGCCCGTCCCTTTTCGAAATCAGCTTTGATGGAGTCGGCCGCCTTCAGGCCGAGGGCCGCCATGCTCAGCGTCGTGTTCACCACGCTGGCCGATGGCATCGCCCCGCCGCCGGGCAACCAGAGGTTGGGGTGGTCATGGGCCCGGCAATCTCCGTCAACGACCGAATCCTTGGGACTTTTGCCCATGATCGTGCCGCCCATGATGTGATTGTTCGCGTTGTAATCGGTCGTGATGCGCAGCTCGGTGCCGCCCAGAAGACCCGCGATCTGCTTGACCTGCTCGTTGACCGAATCCAGTCCCTTGCGAACATAATCGCCGACATCATAATGAATGTCCGGGCACGCCAGACCGAGCGCATCCTGTCGCGTCTTGCTCAGGGTCAGCCGGTTACTGGGGTCCGGCAACGGCTCGAGGCTGATCGAAAGATCGACACCGCACGCCGCGCGACGGCGGATTTCATCATCCAGTTCCTGGCCGACCAGTCCAAGTTCCAGCGCCTGCTGGGTCGCCGGCGCGACACGGCTGATATTGTTCAGGATCATCTTGTTCGCGGAATACTCGCTGCGGAAACCACCGTCCCGGGGCCCGACGATGCAACTGCTCTGCGCCGGCCCGCGCCCGAACCAGAGCGGCTCATTGGCCAGGAAGGACGCATGCACGCCCGAATGGTCCATCATGTTCCGCCCGACCTGGTCGGACGAATTGGCGATGCCGTTCGGGTTGCGGGCATTGGCCGCCAGCAGCAGCAGCCTCGGCGTCTCGATCCCGTTGCACGCCAGCACGAACGTCTTGCCGGTCGCCTTGTGCGACTGGCGATGCGCATCATACCAGTAGACGGCCGTGATCCGGTTGTTCTCGTCCGTATCCATCCGATAGACGACGGCCTCGGCGAGCGTCACCGCCCCGTTGGCTTCCGCCCGGTCGATATGCTGGATGCCGTTATACATGGCGCCGATCGGGCAGATCGGCTGGCAGTTGTTGTTGCCGCAGCAGGACGGACGATCCCCGAAAGGCTCCATGCTCCGCCCCTGCGGAATCGGCACAAGATGAAAGCCGTGCGGATTCACGATCTCCGCCACCCGGCGATCGCCATAGCCGAAGGGGATCATGTCGCGGGGATAAGGCCGGCTGCGTTCCGGAGGCGACTGGAGGGAAACGTCGAACGGGCCCGAAACCCCCATCTCCTCTTCCGCCCGGCAATAGTACGGCTCAAGCTCGTTATAGGAAATCGCCCAGTCCCGGCCGACGCCATAACGCGACTTCATCTCGAAATCGACGGGCAGATGCCGCCAGCACGATGCCGCCCAGTGCCACGTCGTGCCGCCGACCGTCCGCAGATAGCCCTGCTTGAAGGCCGAACCATTGGGACCGGACAGGCCGACATAATCATTCGGCGGAAAATACAGCGGCGCCTGAGCCAGCGGAGATTGCGGATACAGCCCCTGGAAATCGGAATGCAGGCGATTATGGAACGACATGTTCCGCCAGTTCTCGACATACTCCTCGCGCTTGAGGCGCAAACCGGCTTCGAGAATGACGACCGAACGACCTGCTGCGGCCAGTTCGTTCGCGATCATACCGCCCACGACCCCCGAGCCGACGACAACGACGTCGGCCGATACGTCGCCGGACTGGGAAAATTCTGGTTTGGCCACGATTTATAGCTCCCTGTGCGGCAACGGAGAATGGGGAGGAGATGACGGGGGAATGGTTCCCAACGGCGGCGTCTGCGGCGGCGTCTTGCTTTCGACACCCTGCGGCACCGGAGCCGGCGGCGTGGCCGGCAGCGGCGCATGAACGGGAATACCCAGCGGCGGCGGCGTCTCCGTCCACCAGCCCGGCCGGTCGAAACAATAGGTGGGAACCGGCAGTCCATCGCGCGCCGGCTGGTACATCAGCGCGTCATAGTACGCGACCGTCGGCGCATTCGTCTTGTCCTGCACCGACCCGGTGTACCAGGCCGCGTTCAGGGCCAGCAGGTCGTCCTTCAGGTCGCCGGCGCGGTCCAGGATCTCCCGGGGCGTGCCACCCTGCGCGACCAGGCCGGAAAGAGCCTGTATCTTTGCCGGATAATCCGGAAACGTCTTCTGCATCGCCGCGAACAGGCGGCGTGCGATGACCGGATGCAGTTCCGAATGCCCGGTGATGGCGCGGGATACCGACAGGAACGTCGCATCGTTGACCGTCGCGGCATGCGCGACATCCCCGGAAAATCCGAACTCGCCAAAAGCCGCCGAAAAGCCGGTTACGACCGTTCCCAGCATGAGCGAGCGGCGACTCACGCCGGATTTCCGGGCGGACCTGTCGCCGTTCACGTCAGTATTTCTGTTCATGCCTCACTTTTCTCCAGAACACGCATCGGGATGGCCGAGGACAAGACGGTTTCGCCACGGAAGGGCGGGCGATCCGCTCCACGAATCCCGCCCTGTGGAAAACCGTCCACAATGCCCGCTCACTCTTTCATCGCTGCCAGGCCGGCTTCCGCCGCCTGTTCATCCTGAGCGTTGTTTCCTCCGCTCACCCCAATGGCGCCGATCAGACGTCCATCATGAAAAATCGGGATTCCACCAGCAGCCGGCATGGCATGCGGCAAGGCCAGCACCGCCATTTTCCCGCCGGTCAGCGCCGTTTCGAATGCGGCGGAGGGGCGCTTGTAAAAGACCGCGCTGATCGCCTTGCGTTCCGCCAGGTCAAGGCTCGCGATCTGCGCGTCCGCCATCCGCTCAACCAGGATCGTCCGTCCGCCGCCGTCCACGATATGCACGACGATGGCCGTACCGTTCGACGCGGCCTTGCTTTCCGCCGCCTGCGCCATGGCCCGCGCCTGGGGCAACGCGACAACGCCGGCAGACCGGGCCTCCGCAAAGGCCGCGCCAGACAGCAGGTTCAGGCCGATGACGAACCCGCACGCCATCCGGCGCGCAAGGCGGGAATCGGTCCTGGTCGATGCACTCTTGAGTCGCAGCATCCGGTTCGCCTTTCGGGTGGTGTTGCGTAACGTCCTGAGCGCCCTTTGCCATGCACGGGCATAGTTTCACTAGATCGGTCTAAATCACTATATTGTGAACACGGTGTCATGACCGCCCCCTCGGGCCCCTCTCGCATCACACGGAAAAGGGCCGAAAAATCAGCCATCCTTATGAGAATATGTCTTTTTTTTCATAAATTCACCAAGCCGGATTTTTATATCGGTCTAAAATGGTTTTCATGGTTTGCCCGCTCCCCACCCGCGATCACGGTTTTCGTGATCAGGGATGGCCTGTGAAGCGTGACGATTGTATGGCATCTCGCTCGCTTAACGATATCGAGTATTTTATCCGAGCCCCCAGCATGATTCGGATAGGATATAAAGTATATAATACACTTCAGGTCACCGGATTTCAGATGACAGGCTCTGTATATAAACAACAAGGCGCACAGTGTTCCTGTTTCAAGTTCAGAAACTACAGGAATTTGGCGTTTATTACGCTCGCCTTTCTTCAACTATCCTGCAACACCACCCCGTCATTCGCACAGCAGGCGCAAAGCACCGCCAAGGTGACCAAAGCGGCGAAGCAGAGCCAGAACCAGAATCAGACTCTCGGCCCGCAGCAGAATGCATCGTCTCCACTTAATTCGGTCCAAGAGAATGCCCCCCCGCAGGCATCCATTCCGCCGGGCATCCTGACGACATACCCGTCGCCGCCTCTTACGCCCCCCCGGAGCGGACAGCCGGCCCCCATCACCAAAGGGCCACCCGCCCTGTTCCCCGCTCTTTTCGGCGTCACACCCTGGCTCCAGCGGCGCGGCATCGGCTTTCATTTCGATAACACCAACGAATATGCGGGCGCGCTGCAGGCCCCCACGCGCGGCCCCCATTACGGCAACTATCGCCAGGGATCGAGCAACGCCGGCCAATACTCGGCCAACCTGACCGTGGACTGGGAACAACTGGCCGGCATCAAGGGGTTCATGACGCACATGACCACCGTCGGCCGCTACGGCACGACCGCCAACCGGATGTTCGGCGACTGGCTGGCCCATAGTTCGGAAATTTACGGCGGCGGCGGCAACGTGGTCGTCCATCTGGTCTCCCTGTACGGAGAGCAGAGCCTCTATAATGGCCGGCTGCTGATCGCGGGCGGCCGCATGTCCCAGATGTCGGATTTCGCCTCCAGCCCGCTCTTCTGCAATTTCCAGAACAATTCGTTCTGCGGACGTCCCAAGGCGGCGGCGGACAGCACCTTTTACAGCAGCTACCCGGCATCAACCTGGGCCTTTCGCCTCAAGGGGCGTCCTCGCAAGGATCTCTACATTCAGACAGCCGTCTATTTCGCGGAAAACGGCATCTACATGGACTATCAGCACCGCACCGGCTTCAAATGGAACGGTGCGAACATCATAGGATACGAAATCCCGGTCGAGGCCCAGTGGGAGCCGAAATTCGGCGCCAACCACGATCTTCCCGGCCATTATAAATTCGGCTTCGTTTACGACGATGTCCGGAGACCCGACAATTATTACAACACCGCGGGGCAGGCCTACTATGTCTATGGCGGCAAGCAGCTCATGCGGAATTCCTCATGGCAGACATATTTCATGTTTGACCAGAAAATCATGAACTATTCCAATCGCCCCAAGAGCAGCGGCCTGACGTTCATGGGCGGGTACATCTACAACTCTCCCCACACTTCGGTCCGTGATTTCGAAGTCTACGGCGCGTTCATGAGCCAGGGCCTCTTCCCCGGCCGGCCCCAGGACATATTGGGCGCCGCGTTTTCCTATGTCAGCATCGCACCGGGCACGAGAGACACCACCATCGCCATGGTGAATGCCGACAAATATTCCGGCATGCCCAACCATGCCACGGGCGTGCAGACGAATGCCGAGGTGCTGGAACTCGATTATTCCATACATGTTATGCGCGGCGTGACCTTCAGCCCCGACTTCCAGTACTATATGAACCCGAACGGCCAAAAGGGATTGCGTAACTCCGCAATGCTGGGCTTTAAGTCTTATGTGTCCTTTTTTTAGATCGGTCCAAACGGATATTTGCGCATGACTATTCCGTCCGTATCTGATCGTTTCGACACGACGCCTCCCAGCCGGGAGGTATCGTACCTTCGCGTGTCCAGCGATCGCGTAACGGACGGATGTGTACAGCAGGCCGGCACCCGGCCAGGCGTTTTACGGCAACGGTCCGCCGCAGCTTTCCCGAACCATCAACTGGCCCGATACGAGAATACGCATGCTGGATGCACGCGGTTCCGTAATCCGGTCCAGAAGCAGCCGCGCGGCATTGCGCCCCACCCCGACGGGGTCGGTCACGATCGTCGTCAGGGTTGGAAACGACGTTGCGGCCTGCGGCAGGTTATCCGCCCCGATCACCGCGAAATCGCGACCGGGCAGTTCCCCCTCCGAGAGCAGCCGCCCCATGAGGGACAGCGCGACCATGTCGTTGTAGCAGATCGCGGCATCCGGAGCGGACGAGGACGCCATGAGGCTTTCCAGCGAGCCGAAATCGGACAGGTTATCGAGATCGGTCGGTATGATCAGGTCGCTTTCCAGGCGATGACGCCTGAGCGCCCGCTGGAATCCCTCAAGCCGCTCGCAGGCCGCCGAATGGACGGGGTTTCCGCCCAGAAAAGCGATTTTCCTGCGTCCATGCCTGACCAGATGCGAAACCGCCAGGTCGGTGCCGCCAGCGTAATCGGGCCCCACATAGTCGCCGGCGGTCTGCGACACATGGCGCAGCACCTGCACGTAAGGCAGCCCCATTTTCTCGATCTCGGAGAGGAGCGTTTCGTCACTGCCCACCGCCGGACAGATGATCAGCCCATCCACGCCATGTTCCCGCAGGCGCCAGATCTGGCGCATCTGCCGCTCGGTATTCTCGGCGCTGTTGACCAGGAGCGCCACGATGCCGGCATCGACGAACACCTCATCGATGCCGATCAGCAGCTTGCTGTAGAACGGGCTGCCGATATTGCACAGCACCACGCCGATCGTGCCGGTCTTCTGCCGCCGGAGGTTGGCGGCGCCCCGGTTGTAGATGTAGCCGAGCTTTTGCATGGCCGCGATCACGCGCTTGCGCGTTTCGGCCGAAACAAGGGGGCTTTCCCGCAACACCAGCGACGCGGTCGCCCGCGAGACTCCGGCTTCATCGGCAACGCACTGCAGATTCACCTTTTTCTGACTGCCGCGTGTGCTCACCAGCCTCTCTCCTCTGATTGCGACGGGCCATGAGCATTCAAGCGATGCATTTCAGACAGTCACTTCTTCGTCCGGCGATCATCCCATAGCTCCGGTCATCCGCAAAGGGACATTCACCCCGCCCCTCAGAGAGATCGGAAGTGTTGATCATGATCAGAACGAAACCCAAGGAAGACAAAAACAAAAACAGACCAAAGGAAAGGAATTGAATATCGTTAGAGCCATAAAAATTTCGCGAGCATGACGCCCTATACAGAGAGAAATCTGTTGAGCGTCATCAAGAACCCACCGTGTGTATTTTTTATTAGATGGAGTCCACAATGAAAATGCCCTCATCGACCCGACGCCGTTTCATCGGCGGCCTCCTGGGGTCCGCGTCGTTCTGGCTTTACAGCGACCACAAGGTCTGGGCCGATGCCCTCGCCGTCGGCAATGCAGGTCCCTATGCGCCGCGCTATTTCAACAAGGAGGAATGGCGCTTCCTGAACGCGGCCTGCGAGCGCATCTACCCGACCGACGCCCACGGTCCCGGCGCGCGCGGCCTCGGCGCCCCCGAATTCATCGACCGCCAGATGGACACCGCCTATGGACGTGGCGAATTGTGGTACATGTCCGGCCCCTTCGTGAGCGCGCCGGCCAATCTCGGCTACCAGCTCTCCCTGCCGCCGCGCGAAGTCTACCGCCAGGGCATCGCGGGCGCCGACGCCTATACGCGCGAGCACCATGACGGCCGCAGCTTCGCCGACCTCGACGCCGCCACCCAGACAGCCGTCCTGAAAGAGTTCGAACACGGCGACATGGCGCTGGGTGCCGTTCCGGCACACCTCCTGTTCGAGCAGTTGCGCCAGAACACGCTCGAAGGCGTTTTTTCCGATCCTCTCTACGGCGGCAACAAGGGCCTCGCCGGCTGGACGCTGCTCGGCTTCCCCGGAGCCCGCGCGGATTTCATGGACTGGGTCAACCAGGAAGGCGCTGCCTACCCGTTTGGACCCGTCTCGATTTCCGGCGAAACAGCCTAAGGATTTTCATATCATGACCACGAAGAAGACCGACGCCATCGTTATCGGCGCAGGCTGGGCGGGATCGATCCTCGCCAAGGAACTGACCGAGGCCGGCCTCTCGGTCACCATCCTGGAACGCGGGGAAGATCGCGCGACGGCCGTGGAAGGCGACTACCCCACCTCCATCGACGAACTCCGGGGCGCCATCCGCCACCGCCTGTTCCAGAACCTGTCCCAGTCGACGGTCACCATTCGCAATACGACCGACCAGGTTGCCGTGCCCTATCGTCGCCTCGCGGCCTTCCTGCCCGGCGAGGGCGTCGGCGGGGCCGGCCTTCACTGGTCGGGGGTCCATTTCCGCGTCGCGCCGGACGACCTGGCGCTGCGCAGCAACGTCGTGGCCAAATACGGCAAGAACTTCATCCCCGAAGGCATGAACCTTCAGGATTACGACGTGACCTACGAGGAACTGGAGCCGTTCTTCGACAAGGCGGAAAAGGTCTTCGGCACGTCGGGCGAACCCTACACCATCAAGGGCAAGGTCGCCGGCACCGGCAATCCCTTCGCGCCGGACCGCTCCGACGCCTTCCCCCTGCCTGCGATGAAAGACGTCTATTCCGCCAGCATCTTCAAGAAGGCGGCGGCCAATGTGGGGTATCACCCCTACTCCCTGCCGGCGGCCAACGCCTCGGCCCAATATACCAATCCCTATGGCGTGCAGATGGGGCCGTGCAATTTCTGCGGATATTGCAGCGGGTACGATTGCTACATGTACTCCAAGGCCTCTCCCAACGTGAACATCCTGCCCGCCCTGCGCCAGGATCCGAAATTCACGCTGATCACCAAGGCCCATGTCCTGAAGGTCGATCTCGACAGCGACGGCAAGAAGGCAACGGGCGTCACCTATCTCGATTTGCGCACGAATCAGGAAGTCCAGTTGCAGGCCGACCTCGTCATCATCAGCGCCTTCCAGTTCCACAACGTCCATCTCATGCTGCTGTCCGGCATCGGCGAGCCCTACGACCCGGTCAAGAACACGGGCACGATCGGGCGCAACTTCGTGTACCAGACGATCACGACCTCCCGTGCGTGGCTCCCATCCAAGCAGTACACCAACCTGTTCGTCGGTGCCGGCGGCGCGGGTGTCGCCATCGATGATTTCAACAGCATGAATTTCGATCACGGCCCCCTCGGCTTCGTGGGTGGCTCACCCGTGTGGGTCAACCAGGCCGGCGTCAAGCCGATCGCCGCCGCCATCGGCGGGCCGGGCGGCAAGGCGCCGACCTGGGGCGAAGGCTACAAGGACGCGATGGTGGAGACCTACCGCCATTCGCTCACGATCGACGCCCATGGCAGCAACATGGCGTACCGGGACATCTATCTGGACCTCGACCCGACCTACAAGAACGCCTACGGCCAGCCCCTGCTCAGGATGACGTTCACCTGGAAGGACAACGACATCCGGATGAACCAGTATGTGGTGAGCAAGATCGAGCCCATCATGAAGGAGCTGGGGGCGACGCGCTACGCGCTGGGCACGCTCCACGCCAACGACGTCTTCGATACGCGGCGCTATCAGACGACCCACCTCGGCGGCGGCGCCGTCATGGGCGCCGACCCGAAGACGAGCGCCATCAACCGCTACCTGCAAAGCTGGGACGTCTCTAACGTCTTCGTCATCGGCGCCAGCGCGTTCCCGCAGGGCATGGGATATAATCCGACCGGCATGGTGGCCGCGCTTGCCTATTGGGCAGCCTATCACATCCGCACGACCTATCTGAAAAACCCCGGCCCCATGGTGCAAGCATGAAACACTGCACATTCCCGTTCACGGCGGCTCTCGGCGCCGCCGCCCTCCTCGTGCTCGCCCACGTGCCGCAGGCCCGCGCGGATGCGTCGGCGGATCTGGTCGCCCAGGGGCGCTATGTCGCCGAAGCCTCCGACTGTAGTGCCTGCCACACCGTCAAGGGTGGCCGCCCCTACGCGGGCGGCATGGAATTCAAGCTCCCGATTGGATCGATCTACTCATCCAATATCTCGCCCGACCCGGCGCACGGCATCGGCGCCTATTCCGAGGCCGAGTTCGCCCGCGCGGTGCGTGAGGGCGTCCGCCGGGACGGCGCCAGCCTCTATCCGGCCATGCCGTTCCCGTCCTATGCCCGCATGAGCGACAGCGACATCCACGCGCTCTACACCTATTTCATGAAGGGCGTGCAGCCGGTCGCCCAGGCGGCCCCCGCCAACGGCATCCCCTGGCCGATGTCGATGCGCTGGCCGATGATCTTCTGGCGCGCGGTCTTCGCACCGTCCGTCCCGTCGGCGCAGAAAGACGTCCATCGCACCTTCCCCACGCCCGCCATCGCGCGCGGCGCCTATCTGGTGGAAGGCCCGGGCCATTGCGGCGCCTGCCATTCTCCGCGCGGCATCGCCTTGCAGGAGAAGGCCCTGTCCGCCAGTTCGGGAACGGCCTTCCTGTCGGGCGGCGCGCCGATCGACGGTTTCGTGCCGACCAGCCTGCGCCAGGACCAGCGCACAGGCCTGGCCTCCTGGTCCGAGGATGACATCGTGGCGTTCCTGTCCACGGGCCGGAACCTGAAAGGCGAATCGTTCGGCGGCATGACCGACGCCGTCTATCACGGCACGCAGCATCTCAGCACGGAGGACCTGCACGCCATGGCGCAGTATCTCCGCTACCTCCAGCCCAATAACCCGAACGTGGCGGCCTGGCATTACGACCCCGCGGCCGCGACGGCCTTGCAGCATGGCGATGCCTCGGCCCGTGGCGCCAAGCTGTATGTCGATCATTGCGCCGCCTGCCACCGCACCGACGGCCACGGCTACGCACCGGCCTTCCCGCCGCTTGCCGGCAACCCGGTGGTCATGAGCGAACAGCCGGACTCCCTGGTCCATGTCGTCCAGAGCGGCGCGGCCCTGCCGGGCATGGCCAAGGCGCCGTCGGCATTCGTCATGCCGTCCTACAGCCAGATGCTCAGCGCGCAGCAGATTGCCGATGTGGTGACATTCATCCGTGGCGCCTGGGGCAACAACGCCTCCCCCGTCGACGCCGCGACGGTCACCAGCCTGCAGAAATCCGCACCGCCCCGGGTCCTGGACGAAAAGCCCGTTCCGCTGAACTGATCCGGCGGAAGCGGTTACGACCAAGGTGCCCGGCATGGTCTCCGGGCACCGAAAGGCGGCGGCAAACGCCGCCAAAAAAGAAACGGGCGCCGGATCATCTCCGGCGCCCGTTCTCGTTTAAAAACTCAGCGAAATTCAGCGATAGATGGGGAAGCGGGCGCAGAGCGCCTTCACCTTCTCATGCACCGCCTGCTCGGTCTCGGCGCATCCCTCGTCGCCCTTCTCGGCCACGGCGGTCAGAACCTCGTCGATCATCTCGCCGATCGCCCGGAACTCCTCCACGCCGAACCCGCGCGCCGTGGCCGCCGGGCTGCCCAGACGGATGCCCGAGGTCACCGCCGGCTTCTCCGGGTCGAACGGCACGGCATTCTTGTTCGCCGTGATCCCGGCCCGCTCCAGGGCACGCTCGGCGGCCCGGCCGGTCACCTTCTTGGGGCGCAGGTCGACCAGCAGCAGATGGCTGTCGGTGCCACCAGTCACGATGTCGAAGCCGCGCGCCAGCAGCGTCTCGGCCAGCACGTTGGCATTGGCCGCCACCGCTTCCTGATAGGTGCGGAATTCCGGCTGAAGCGCCTCGCCGAACGCCACCGCCTTGGCGGCGATCACATGCATCAGCGGACCACCCTGAAGGCCGGGGAACACCGCCGAATTGATCTTCTTCGCCAGGTCGGCGTCATTGGTCAGGATCAGCCCGCCACGCGGACCGCGCAGCGTCTTGTGCGTGGTGCTGGTCACGATATGGGCGTGCGGCACCGGCGAAGGATACAGGCCAGCCGCCACCAGTCCGGCGAAATGGGCCATGTCGACCATCAGATAGGCCCCGACCTCGTCGGCGATGGCGCGGAAACGCGCGAAATCGATCACGCGCGGATAAGCCGATCCACCGGCCACGATCAGCTTCGGCCGCTCGGCACGGGCCAGCCGCTCCATCTCCTCGTAATCCAGCAGGCCATCCTCGCGGCGCACGCCATACTGCACCGCGTTGAACCACTTGCCGGAATAGTTCGGCGCGGCCCCGTGCGTCAGATGGCCGCCGGCGGCCAGGCTCATGCCCAGGATGGTGTCGCCGGGACTGACCAGCGCCATAAAGGCGGCCTGGTTGGCATTGGCGCCGGAATGCGGCTGCACATTGGCGAACCCGGCCCCGAACAGCGTCTTCACCCGCTCGATCGCCAGCGCCTCGACCTTGTCGACCTCGACGCAGCCGCCGTAATAGCGCCGGCCCGGATAGCCCTCGGCATATTTGTTGGTCAGGACGCTGCCCTGGGCCTCCAGCACGGCCTGCGAGACCATGTTCTCACTGGCGATCAGCTCGATCCCGTCGCGCTGTCGCTCCAGCTCACCGGCGATCATCCCGGCCACGGCCGGATCACGCTCTGAAAGGGCGGCGCGGAAATAGGACTGCAACCCGCTCTGGCTCAACTGGTCCGGCATCGTTATATTCTCCAAGCTTTCGTGCAACGCCTTTAGCCGGTCCCCGGAAAAGTTCCCATGGCCCCAGCCCGCGCGTCATTGCAATTTTGCGCATTCTAGCGTCTCCACCCCGGCGAGGCCACACGCCGAATAACCGATATCCTCCCGCCGACCGCTCCGCGACCCGGCACGTTCCCCTCCGACACCCCCCTTCCCAGGAGACGCCCTGCATGGCGCAGCCGCCCGTTACCCAGTCCAGCTCGAGCCTGCTACGCCGCAAACGAATCGAAATTCCCGCCGATACGCAGGGCCTGCGCCGGGTCCTGGGCCCGGCCAGCCTGATCGCCCTGGGAGTCGGCTGCACCATCGGCGCCGGCCTGTTCTCGCTGACCGGCATCGCCGCGTCGGAAAACGCGGGCCCCGCCGTAGTGCTGTCCTTCATCGTCGCCGCCATCGCCTGCGGCTTCGCCGGCCTGTGCTACAGCGAACTCGCCAGCATGATCCCGATCGCGGGCAGCGCCTACAGCTACGCCTACATGGCCCTGGGCGAGTTCGTGGCCTGGATCATCGGCTGGGACCTGGTGCTCGAATATGCCGTCGGCGCCGCCGCCGTGTCGGTCAGTTGGTCGCGCTACGTCTCGTCGCTGCTCGGCAGTTGGGGGATCTCGCTCCCGCCCAGATTGCTGGCCTCGCCCTTCGAGACGGTCGCACTGCCCGATGGCAGCCATGTCGTGGGGCTGATGAACCTGCCGGCCGCCTTCATCATCTGTGTCGTCTCGGCGCTGCTGATCCGCGGCGTGTCCGAATCGGCGCGGGTCAATGCCGTCATCGTGGTGGTGAAGCTGGCGATCATCATCGCCGTCGTCGCGTTCGGCCTGCCCTATATCAAGACGGCGAACTACGTTCCCTTCATCCCGGACAATACCGGCACGTTCGGCCATTTCGGCTTCTCCGGCATCATGCGCGCGGCCGGCACCATCTTCTTCGCCTATGTCGGCTTCGACGCCGTCTCCACGGCGGCGCAGGAAGCCCGCAACCCCGGCCGCGACATGCCGATCGGCATTCTGGGCAGCCTGGTGATCTGCACGATCGCCTATGTCCTGTTCTCGCTCGTGATGACCGGGCTGGTGAATTACAAGGACATGCTGGGCGACGCCGCGCCGGTCGCCACCGCGATTGACCAGACGCCCTTCGCCTGGCTGAAGCTGGCGGTGAAGTTCGGCATCATCTGCGGCTTCACCTCGGTCCTGCTGGTGCTGCTGCTGGGGCAGAGCCGCGTCTTCTACGCCATGTCACGCGACGGGCTGCTGCCGCGCCTGTTCGCCTCCATCCACCCCACATGGCGCACGCCGTGGTATTCCAACCTGCTGTTCATGGTCCTGACCGGCGCGCTGGCGGCATTCCTGCCGATCGACCAGCTCGCGCACATGACCTCGATCGGCACCCTGCTGGCCTTCGTCATCGTCTGTATCGGCGTCATGTTCCTGCGCCGCAGCGCCCCGGACATGGAGCGCCGCTTCCGCGTGCCCGGCGGCCCGATCATACCCGTCCTCGGCATCGTCTCCTGCACGGCGGTCATGCTGTCGCTGGACGGGCTCACATGGATCCGGCTGGGCGTATGGCTACTCATCGGCATGGTGATCTATTTCGGCTACAGCCGCCGCAACAGCCATCTGGCCAAAGACGCCTGACCGCCAACGCGGCCGCCGGGAACACAGCCCCCCGGCGGCCGCGTCTGGCCACACTGGCGAACGCGCTCCATAATGTGCCGGTCATTTCCGGAGACCGCATCATGACGCTCGGCCAGTTTCCCACCACCCGTCCGCGCCGCAACCGGCAGGACCCGTTCACCCGCCGCCTGGTTGCCGAGACGACACTGACGGTCGACAATCTGATCTGGCCGATCTTCGTCATGGAAGGCACCGACAGCGAGACCGACGTGGCCTCGATGCCCGGCGTGCGCCGCGTCACGCTGGACCGGCTGGCCGCCCATGTCGAACCGGCGGCCAAGCTGGACATCCCGGCCCTCGCGCTGTTCCCGATCACCCCCACCAGCCAGCGTGACGAAAAGGGCACCGAGGCCGTCAACCCGGACAACCTGATGTGCCGCGCCGCCCGGCTGCTGAAGCGCGAATTCCCCGAGATGGGCCTGATCGGCGACGTGGCGCTGGACCCCTACACCGACCACGGACATGACGGGCTGATCCGCGACGGCTACGTCGTCAACGACGAGTCCGTCGAGGTGCTGTCGCGGCAGGCGGTCAACCAGGCCGCGGCAGGCATCGACATCATCGCCCCGTCCGACATGATGGACGGCCGCATCGGCGCCATCCGGCGCGACCTGGACGCCCAGGGGCTGGTCGGCACCCGGATCATGTCCTACGCCGCCAAATATGCCAGCGCGTTCTACGGCCCGTTCCGCGACGCGCTGGGCTCTGGCGGCCTGCTGAAAGGCGACAAGAAGACCTATCAGATGGACCCCGCCAACAGCGACGAGGCCCTGCGCGAAGTGGCGCTCGACCTGGCCGAAGGCGCGGACATGGTCATGGTCAAGCCGGGCATGCCCTATCTGGACATCATCCGCCGCGTCCACGACCGCTTCGCCGTTCCCACCTTCGCGTATCAGGTGTCGGGCGAATACGCGATGCTGACCGCCGCCATGGAAAATGGCTGGCTGGACCCCGAACGCACGATGCTGGAGAGCCTGCTGGCCTTCCGCCGCGCCGGCGCCAGCGGCGTGCTGACCTATTTCGCGGTCGAGGCCGCGCGCCGCCTGCGCAACGGCTAACCGCGTCATGCCCATGTCACAAATCGTCATCTCCATGGCGGTTTGTGATGCAAGGCGGCCCCTTTGCCGTTACCATCGGTCCTGACCGCTGCCTCGCGACGCTTCAGGTTATCGTACGGGGCCACTGTCACCGTCGGCCCAATGGGGCGCTGAAGCCAGTCGAGGAGGCGTATGACCTATACATCGCCGCGTCGTCCGCAGCTTTTCTACACGACCGCCCCCATGCCATGCCCCTATGTTTCTGGCCGCATGGAGCGCAAGGTCGTGACCGACATCGGCGGCCCGGACGCCGAACGGCTGCACAACCGCCTGTCCCGCGCCGGTTTCCGGCGCAGCCACACCATCGCCTATGCCCCGGTGTGCCCGTCATGCAATGCCTGCGTTCCCATCCGGGTGCCGGTGGCGACCTTCAGCCCCGACCGGACGCAGCGCCGCACCCTGCGCCGCAACGCGACGATCGAGGGGTTCGAAGTCCCGGCCCATGCCACGACCGAACAGTTCGTGCTGTTCCAGCGCTATCAGTTCGCCCGCCATGCGGAAGGGGACATGGCGGCAATGAACTTCTACGACTACCGCGCGATGATCGAGGATACGCCGGTCGATACGGCAATGGTCGAGTTCCGCACCCAGGAAGACCAGCTCGTCTGCGTCAGCCTGATCGACCGGCTGGATGACGGGCTGTCGGCGGTCTACAGCTTCTTCGACCCCGGCATGGAAGACCATTCGCTGGGGTCCTACGCCATCATGCACCTGATTGCGTATGCCGGGCGCCTCGGCCTGCCCTATCTCTATTTGGGCTACTGGATCCGCGACAGCGCCAAGATGGCCTACAAATCCCGCTTCCGCCCGGCGGAAATCCTCCATCACGGCAGTTGGACGGCGCTTGACCCCGCCAACCTGCCCGCCAATGGCAGCAACGCCTCCCGCTTCCCGGTCAGTCTGCCGGAATAGCGGGACGCGCCGCGTCCCCGCTCGGCCTTACGCCTTCGGCTTGGGCTTCCGGGTCGCCCATGCGGGCGCCGCGCGACCGATATCAGCCCGCTTGCCCAGGTAATCGCGGAAATCGGCGAAAGCCCGCACCCGTGCCGGATCGGGCCAGGCCACACCATCCGTCGAGGAGAGGATACAGGCATCCAGCAGCCCGCCATCCTTGTATTTCTGCAAGGCCACGCCCAGCCCGCGCGCCATTTCCGGCAACTGTGCCACCGGGAAGACCAGCATGCGGTGATTCTGGCCCAGCACCACCACATGGTCGCCTTCAACCGGCAGGCAGATGCGCGCGCTCTCATCGTCCTTCAGGTTCAGCACCTGCCGCCCGGTGCGCTTTTCGGCCACCATGTCCTCGTCGCGCACCACAAGGCCACGCCCGGAACTGGACGCCAGCAGATGCCGGCCGCCCTCGCGCACAGGGAACACCGCCACCACATCTTCGTCGTTCGACAGGTCGGCCAACAGGCGGATCGGCTGGCCATCGCCACGGCCGCGCGGCAGATCGGCAGCCCGGAGCGTAAAGGCCCGCCCATCGGTGGCGAAGAAGCACAGCCGGTCGGTGGACTGGCATTCCACCGCCAGGCGGAACTTGTCTCCCTCCTTGAATTTCTGGGCCGCCGGATCGACCGCATGGCCCTTCACGGTCTTGACCCACCCATTGGCCGACATGATCAGGGTCAGTGGCTCGCGCTCCACGGCCTCCACCACCGACACGTCGATCGCGCGCGGCGGAGCCGCCAGTTCGGTGCGCCGCGCCCCCAGCTTGCCACTGCCGAATGCCTTGCGGATCTCCTTGATTTCCCCGGCGATCGTCTTCCAGCGCAGGGTTTCGCTCTCCAGCAGGTCGTTCAGCCCCGCGCGCTCGGCGCTCAGGTCGGCATGCTCCTTGCGGATCTCGATCTCTTCCAGCCGTCGCAGGCTGCGCAGCCGCATGTTCAGGACCGAATCCGCCTGCAACTCGGTCAGCGAGAACGTAGCCATCAGCCCGGCCTTCGCATCATCCTCTTCGCGAATGATCCGAATCACCTCGTCAAGATTGAGGTAGACGGCCAGGAAACCATCCAGGATCTCCAGCCGACGATCCACCGCCTGCAACCGGTGGCGGCTGCGCCGTTGCAGCACCTCATGCCGGTGGTCCAGCCACGCCTGCAACACCTCGCGCAGATCGCGCACGCCCGGCACCCGGTCGGCTCCCAGCACGTTCATATTCAGGCCGAACCGGCTTTCCAGCGGCGTGGCGCGGAACAGCGTCTCCATCAGCACTTCAGGCTCGACGCCGCGCGATTTCGGCTCCAGCACCAGCCGGATGTCGGTGGTGCTCTCGTCGCGGATATCGCCCAGAAGCGGCAGCTTCTTCTGCTCCATCAGATCGGCGATCAACTCGATCAGGCGCGATTTCTGCACCTGGTACGGAATTTCCGTCACCACGATCTGCCAGGTGCCGAAACGCCCCTGCTCCACCGCCCAGCGGGCGCGGATGCGGATGCTGCCACGCCCGGTCTCATAGGCCTGCAACAGCGTCGCCCGATCCTCGACGATGACACCGCCGGTCGGGAAATCGGGACCCGGCATCAGTTCCATCAGGTCCGCCACGCTGGAGTCGGGCTTGCGGACCAGCAGCATCGCCGCGTCGCAGATCTCCCCGACATTATGCGGCGGGATGTTGGTGGCCATGCCTACCGCGATTCCCGCCGCGCCATTGGCCAGCAGGTTCGGGAAGGCCGCCGGCATAACAACCGGCTCTTCTTCCTCGCCATCGTAGGTCGGGCGGAAATCGACCGAATCCTCGTCGATTCCCTGCAACAGCGCGCGGGCAACCTCGGTCATCCGGGCTTCGGTATACCGCATGGCCGCCGCGTTATCGCCGTCGATCGAGCCGAAATTCCCCTGCCCTTCGACCAGCGGGTACCGCACGGCAAAATCCTGCGCCAGCCGCACCAGCGCCTCATAGACCGAGGCATCGCCATGCGGATGGTATTTACCGATCACATCGCCGACGACACGGGCGCATTTCTTGAACCCCGAACTCGGGTCCAGCCGCAACTGCCGCATCGCGTAGATCATCCGCCGATGCACCGGCTTCAGCCCATCGCGCACGTCAGGCAGCGACCGCGACATGATGGTGGACATCGCATAGGCCAGGTAGCGCTCGCTCAACGCCTCCGCGAGGGGGGTTTCCTCGATATGGCCACTGGTTTCCACTGACATGCGCACTCCTCCTGTCCGGAGGAACAGATAGAGAAAACCCAGGATTTGTCCATCACGCGGATGAGAAAGACGACCCGCCGCTCAGTCCGGCGCCGCCAACGCCCCGACCATGTCCGCCAGCCGCAGCCGCGCCGCCGGCAGCGGCCGGTGATGCTGGCCGAAGGCATCGCGTGCCAGGAAATGCCCCGTCAGCCGCAGCCCATCCTGCCAGTCGGCGCTGGTACCGGGATCGGTCTCATCCAGAAACAGAGGCGGCAGACGCAACAGGCGCGGCCGCCATGTCCCGGCCCCCGCATCGCTGACCGCCCGCCCGGTCCGGGGCGACACCCAGGCCAGCCCATCCGTCGCCCCCGTCACCGCACAGGCTGACAGATCAAGGCCATAGCCCAGGTCACCCAGCAGGCATGCTTCCCATCGCAGCAGGGCCGCCATGCCGTTCCACGCCGCCATCTCGGGGTCGAGGCTGATCAGGGCGAAAAATCGGGTCAGAAGATGGAAGATGCGGGGATGTGGCTCACGTTCCGGCAGGCTGCCATCGGCCACCGCGCAGACCGAGGCCAGCATGGCCAGAGCCAGCGGGGCGGACATCACCCGCGCTGCCGACCCATGCACCAGTTCGCCGGAGAGATTGCCCAATTGTTCGGGCAGACGCCCGCGCCACACGGCACGGACCAGATTGCCAGGCTGCCACAAGGCCCGCCCGGCGCGCGCGGCACCACCGCGCGACAGACCGTGGAACAGCCCGTGTTCCTCGGTCAGCAGATGAACGATGGCACTGCTCTCCCCATATGGGGCCGCAGACAGCACAAGGGCGGGTGCCTCCCATTCCATCAGGAAGGCCCCGCCCCGTTCATGCCGTATGCCGGACGCCGATCAGGCGCCGGCGGCCTTCGCGACTTCAGCCGCGAAGTCGTTCTCTTCCTTCTCGATGCCCTCGCCGAGCTGGAAGCGCTCAAAGCCATTCAGCTTCGCACCAGCCTTCTCGACGACCTTGCGCACGCGGCTCTCGCCGTCATGCACCCACACCTGCTCCAGAAGAACGACTTCCTCGTAGAACTTGCGGATACGGCCATCGACCATCTTCTCGATGATCGCCTCGGGCTTGCCCGACGCACGCGCCTGCTCGACCAGCACGGCGCGCTCGCGCTCCAGCGAAGCCGGATCGACGCTGTCGATATCCAGCGCGGCCGGACGGGTGGCGGCCACATGCATGCCGATCTGGCGGCCCAGCGTCTCCAGCGCCTCGCTCTCGGACGGCGCTTCGATGGCGGCCAGAACGCCGATCTTGCCCAGACCCGGACGAACGGCCGAGTGGATGTAGCTGGCCACGACGCCCGACGGCACGCTCAGCACGCGGGCGCGGCGGATCGACATGTTCTCGCCGATGGTCGCGATCAGGTGCGTCAGTTCGTCGGCAACCGTGCGGCCGCTCTCGAGCACGACTTCCTTGATCTTCTCCAGATCCTCGCCGGCGACCAGCGCGGCCTTGGCCACGGCCTCGACAAAGCCCTGGAAGCTCTCGTTGCGGGCGACGAAATCGGTCTCGGCGTTCACTTCGACGATGGCGGCACGGTTCGGGGCCGAAGCCACGCCAACCAGGCCCTCGGCCGTGACCCGGCCCGACTTCTTCGCCGCGGCGGCCAGACCCTTCTTGCGCAGCCAGTCGATGGCCGCCTCGATCTCGCCAGAGGCCTCGTTCAGGGCCTTCTTGCAATCCATCATGCCGGCGCCGGTCTTCTCACGAAGTTCCTTCACCAGAGCCGCGGTAATCTCCGCCATATCCGTCTCTCCTCAAGGCAGGGGCGCGCCCTGCCTTCCGGCCGGACGCGCCCGCGCTTTCATCATCATCAAGACCCCGCCCCGGAGGAGCCGGGGTCCTTTCAGCCGATCCGCCGGAATCAGACCGCCGGAGCGGTCTCGGCTTCCGCCGCCGCCACTTCGGCGGCCGTGTCGATCGGCAGTTCCTCGGCAGCGCCGAAATCCTCGCCCGAGGCGCCCAGCTCGGCCGAAATGCCGTCCAGCACGGCGCCCGACACCAGCTCGCAATACAGCGCGATGGCGCGGATGGCGTCGTCGTTGCCCGGGATCGGGAAGGTCACGCCGCGCGGGTCGGAATTGCTGTCCAGGATCGCCACGACCGGAATACCCAGCTTGTTGGCTTCCTCAACCGCCAGCTTCTCCTTGTTCGTGTCGATCACGAACAGGATGTCCGGCAGGCCGCCCATTTCCTTGATGCCACCCAGCGAGCGCTCGAGCTTCTCGCGGTTGCGGGTGATGTCGAGGATTTCCTTCTTCGTCAGGCCGTGCGTGTCGCCGCTCAGCATGTCGTCGATCTGGCGCAGGCGCTTGATCGAACCGGTGATGGTCTTCCAGTTCGTCAGCATGCCGCCCAGCCAGCGGTGGTTGACGTAATACTGGCCGGAGCGCTTCGCGGCTTCGGCGATCTGGTCTGCGGCGGCGCGCTTGGTGCCGACGAACAGGACGCGGCCGCCACCGGCGACGGTGTCACGGATCGCCTTCAGGGCGCGGTCCAGCATCGGAACGGTCTGCTGCAGGTCGATGATATGGACCTGGTTGCGCACGCCGAACAGGAACGGCGCCATGCGCGGGTTCCAGCGACGGGTGTGGTGTCCGAAATGGACGCCGGCTTCCAGCAGTTGGCGCATGGTGAAATCGGGCATAGCCATGGCGGCTGTATCCTTGATCTTCTGGTTGGTCCTCCGCGAGGCCCCGGTCCCGCTTGGGGACACCAGAGGAATTGCCTCGCGTGCGAATTGCCGGTGTTTCCACCGACGGGCGTCCTATGGCCATTTTTGCCCCGCAATGCAAGCGGGACGTGGCAGAAAGCCGTCGCCTCAGCCCTGCTCCACGCGCGCGACACCTGCCACGGCCCGAATCGCCTGGGCCATGCGCGGCGTCACGCGATAGGCTCCGCGCAACGTGACCTCGACATCCCGCGTCTCGGCCACCGACGGCAACAGTACCACCTTGCCGCGCCCTCCCCTGCTGTCGGCCAGGATGTCATGGATTGGCGGCACCGCGTCCTCGCGATCGAACCAGATGCGCAATTCCGCCGCCGCGTCGGCCGCCGCCTGCTCCAGCGAGACCACATCGCTGGCGGTGATGCGCAACGCCTCGCCATCCAGCCGCAGATCCGCCGTCACCAGGATCGCGCTGCCGGCGGTCAGGATCTCACGGGTGCGCGACAGCACCTCCGAAAACAGCGTGACCTCGCAGCCGCCACTGGAATCCGACAGGCGAACCCAGGCCATCTTGCTGCCGGTGCGCGTCGGCCGTTCCTTGCGATCCACAACGCATCCCGCGATCTTCACGCGGGTCAACCCTGCTTGAGCCGCTGCCTCCAGCCCCGTCGCCCGCACTGCCCCCAGGCGGCGCAGCAGCGGCCCATAGGAATCCAGCGGATGGGCGGTCAGGTGAAAGCCGATCGCCTCGGCCTCCATTCCCAGCCGCTCGAATTCCGGCCAATCGGCCACATCGGGCAGCCGCAGCGGCTCGGGCGCCGCCGTCGCGCCACCTCCACCGAACAGACCGATCTGCCCGCTGGCCGCTTCCTCCGCCTGTGCGTTCGCCCGCCGCAGCACGGTTTCCGCCGCCGCCGAAACCAGATGCCTGTTGGGGGTAATGGTATCGAAAGCCCCAGCTTTAGCCAGATTCTCGATCTGCATCTTGTTCAACTGTCGCGGGTCGACCCGCGCCGCCATGTCGGCCAGATCGGTGAACGGGCGCCCTCTGCGCGACGCCACCAGCGCCTCCATCGCCGAGAAACCGACCTTCTTCACAGCCGCAAGGGCATAACGAATACCCAGCCGCCCATCGGCCAGACGCTCGACGGTAAAATCCGGGCCCGAAGCGTTGATGTCGGGCGGCAGCACCGGAATGCCCAGCCTCTCGGCCTCCTGTCGCAGGGCCGCCAGCTTGTCGGTCTTTTCCCGCGCCAGCGACATGCACGCCGCCAGGAAGGGCACCGGATGGTTCGCCTTCATCCACGCCGTCTGGTACGATACCAAGGCGTAGGCTGCGGCATGGGACTTGTTGAACCCATAATCCGCGAACTTGGCCATCAAATCGAAGACCTCGACCGCCTTCTCGCGGTCGATACCCCGCCCCACCGCGCCCTCGGTGAAGATCTCGCGCTGCGTATCCATTTCAGAGCGAATCTTCTTACCCATCGCGCGGCGCAGCAGATCGGCGCCGCCCAGGCTGTAACCCGCCATCTTCTGGGCGATCTGCATCACCTGTTCCTGGTAGACCATGATGCCGTAGGTCTCTTCCAGGATCGAGCGGATCTCTTCGTGCGGCGGCTCCCATGCTTCGCCATGCTTGCGACGGCAGTAATCGGGGATATTGGCCATCGGTCCCGGCCGATAGAGCGCCACCGCCGCGATCAGATCCTCCAGCCGCGTCGGGCGCATCTGCTTCAGGACATCGCGCATGCCAGCACCTTCGAACTGGAACACGCCGCCGGTATCACCGCGCGCCAGCATCTCATAGGTCAGCGCATCGTCCAGCGGCAGGGCCGACAGTTCCACCGTCTCCCCCAGCCCCTTGAGGAACTGCACCGCGCGCTGAAGAATCGTCAGCGTCGTCAGGCCCAGAAAGTCGAACTTCACCAGCCCAGCCTGCTCGACGAACTTCATGTTGTACTGCGTCACCAGCATGTCGCTCTTCGGATCGCGATAGAGCGGTACCAGTTCGACAAGCTGGCGGTCACCAATCACCACGCCAGCGGCATGGGTGCTGGCATGGCGATACAGGCCCTCAAGCTGCTGGCCGATCTCCAGCAGGCGACGAATTGCCTCGTCGTCGTCACGCATTTCCTGCAGCCTGGGCTCACCCTCGATCGCCTGCTTCAGGGTCACGGGCTTGGCCGGGTTGTTCGGAATCAGTTCCGCAACCTTGTTGACCATGCCGAACGGCAGGCCCAGGACGCGCCCCACGTCGCGCACCGCCGCCCGGGCCTGCAATTTCCCGAAGGTGATGATCTGCGCCACCCGGTCGGAGCCATATTCCTCCCGCACGTAACGGATCACCTCGTCACGCCGGTCCTGGCAGAAATCGATATCGAAATCGGGCATCGACACGCGCTCGGGGTTCAGGAACCGCTCGAACAGCAGATTGAAGGGAATCGGATCGATATCGGTGATCGTCAGTGCCCAGGCGGCCAGCGATCCCGCCCCCGATCCACGCCCCGGCCCCACCGGAATATCATGCGCCTTCGCCCACTGGATGAAGTCGGCAACGATCATGAAATAGCCGGGAAACCCCATCTTCGCGATGATGTCGAGTTCGAAGGTCAACCGGTCGCGATAGACCTGCCGCGTCGCATCATCCATCGTCATGCGCGCCAGGCGGTTTTCCAGCCCCTCGGCCGCCATCGCACGCAGCGTTTCTTCCTCGGTCGCACCCGGCTGCACCTTGGGGCACACCGGCAGCAGCGGCTTGCGAGTCTCCACCCGTACCGCGCAACGCCGGGCGATAGCCAGCGTATTGTCGCAGGCCTCCGGGAGATCGGCGAACAGTTCGCGCATCATCTCGGGCGGCTTGAACCAATGTTCCGGCGTCACCCGCCAGCGGTCGCGCTCCGCGATCGTGCGCCCCTGCGCAATGCACAGCAACGCATCATGCGCCTCGTACATCCCCGGATCAGGAAAGAAACATTCATTGGTCGCCACCAGCGGCAGCCCCAGCCGGTCGGCCAGCGCAATCATGCCCGGCTCCACCGCCTGCTCGACCGGCAACCCATGGCGGTGCAACTCAACCGCCAGCCGGTCGCCAAACGCCTCGTGCAAAGTCTCCAGCCACCGCGCGGCCTCGTCCTGCTGCCCATCGGCCAGCAAACGGAACAGCGGCCCCCGCGTCCCACCGGTCAGCAGAATCAGCCCTTCGGCGCGCGCGCAAAGAATCTCCAGCGGCACGGTCGGTTCCGCGGCGTCCCCCTGCAAGAACCCCTGCGAGGACAGATATTGCAGGTTCATCAGCCCGATATCGTCCTGCGCCAGCAGCACCACCGGCTCGGCGGGCAGGCCCGGCTTGTCCCCACGCGGCGGCAGGCCGATCTGGCAGCCGATGATCGGCTGCACCCCCTTGCCCGAGCAATATTGCGAGAACTCCAGCGCCCCGAACAGATTGCCTGTATCGGTGATCGCCACCGCCGGCATCTGCATGCCCTTCGCCAGCCCGGCGATATCCGGCACCCGGATCGCCCCCTGGCTGAGCGAATAGGCGGAATGAACACGAAGATGGACGAAATCGGCGTAGGACATACCGGGTTATATCATAGGGCCTTCGTTCTTTTTTGGAAAAAAGAACCAAAAAACTTTTGATCTGTTAAAGAGCTTTATACTTGTGCCTCACGACACGCCTGAACGAGAAAGTTCTTTTTTCTTCTTTTCCTTCAGAAAAAGAAGGCATTCCCTCGCCCGCCTACGAACACAGAGTCAGATCCACCAACTGCCCGTCCCGCAATGTCACCACCCGGTCCATTCGCGCTGCCAGTTCCTCATTATGGGTAGCAATCAACGCCGCCACTCCCTGCCCCCGGACCATATGCAGCAATTCGTCGAACACGGCACCGGACGTATTCACATCCAGATTCCCCGTGGGCTCATCGGCCAGCAGAAGTCCCGGCCGGTTGGCCAGGGCGCGGGCGATCGCCACACGCTGCTTCTCGCCACCCGACAGCCGGCCGGGCAGATGCTCCAACCGGTGCGCCAGCCCGAACGAACCCAGAAGCGCATCCGCCCGCGCCCGTGCGTCAGATCGCCGTACGCCCGCGATCAGTTGCGGCAACACGACATTTTCACGCGCGGTGAATTCCGGCAACAGATGATGCGCCTGATAGACAAAGCCGATCATACGACGACGAATCGCCGTCCGATCCAGATCGCCCAACCGGCCGGCATCCTGCCCACCGACGATCACCTCGCCCGCATCCGGCGATTCCAGCAGCCCTGCCAGATGCAGCAGGGTCGATTTGCCGGTGCCCGAGGGGGCGACCAGCGCCACGATCTCGCCCGCCCGCAAGGTCAGGTTCACACCTCGCAGCACGTCCAGCCGTTCGTCGCCGCTACGAAAGGTGCGCCGGACATCACGCAGCACCAACGGGGTCGCGGAGGCATCATTCATGGCGCAAGGCCTCCACCGGATCAGTCCGCGCCGCGCGCCAGGACGGATAGAGCGTCGCGAGCAGCGACAGCACCAGCGCCATGCCGATCACCTCGAACACCTGCGGCCACACCAGCTTCGCCGGCAGGCGCTCCAGATAATAGATTTCCGGATTGAACAGATTGGTCCCGGTCAGCGATTGCAGGAACTGGCGGATCCGCTCGATATTCAGGCAGAACACGATCCCGATCGCAGTGCCGATCGCCGTCCCGGTCACCCCGACCGAAGCTCCGCACATCAGAAAGATGCGCATGATCGCGCCGCGCGTGGCCCCGATGGTCCGCAACACCGCAATATCGCCAGTCTTGTCCTTCACCATCATGATCAGTGACGAGATCACGTTGAACGCCGCCACCAGCACGATCAGCGTCAGGATCAGGAACAGCACGTTCTGCTCCACCTGCACCGCGCCGAAGAACGCGTTGTTGCTCTGCGTCCAGTCCAGCACCCGCACTCTCGGATCGCCGACGATCGCCTGCTCGATCGCCTGACGCACCGGGCGCACGTTCGTCGGGTCCTGCGTCATCACCTGGATCTGCGTTACCTGCGCCGGCATCTCGAAATAGATCTGCGCCGCCGCCAGCGGCAGGAACACATAACCCAAGTTATAATCGTTCATGCCGGCATCAAAGATGCCAACCACATGATAGGCGCGAATGCGCGGCATGGTGCCGAACGGCGTCGCCGCCCCGTTGGGCGAGATCAGCGTGATCTTCGACCCCACGGACAGCCCCGCCCGTTCCGCCAGCGTCACACCGATGATGATCGCGTCATTGCCGACGAACTTGTCCAGCGACCCGGCCACCAGCGAATCACTGACCTCATGCAGGTCCCGCAGCCCCTGCATGCTCATGCCCCGCACCATCCCGCCCGCATTGTACGAGCCGGAGTTGAGCAAGGCCTGCCCCTCGATCAGCGGCGTCGCGGTCACCACGCCTGGCACCTGGCGCACCGTGGCCGCCAGATCGTCATAATCCCCAATGGTCCGGGTTACGCCGAACAGGCTCAGATCACCGTTCAGGCCCAGGATCCGTCCCATCAGGTCGGCCTTGAACCCGTTCATCACCGACATGACGATGATCAGCGTCGCCACACCCAGCGCGATCCCGACCAGCGAGAAGATGGCGATGACCGATACGAACCGCTCGCCCTTGCGGGCGCGCAGGTACCGGCCGGCAACCGCCCGTTCGAACGGACCAAACATGGATCAGCCCCCGAGGATACGCGCCAGAGCCTCATCCACCGGCAGTTCCAGGCGCGTACCGTCGGCACGACGCTTCAGTTCCACCACACCGTCCTTCGCACCACGCGGGCCAACGATGACCTGCCACGGATGGCCCATCAGGTCGGCATCGGCAAACTTCACGCCCGCACGTTCACTCCGGTCGTCATACAGGAACGTCTCCGGCGACGCTGCGTAGATCTTCTCGCAGATGGCATCGCATGTCGCATCGCCCGACTTCAGGTTCAGGATCGCGGCGCGGAACGGCGCCACGCTGTCCGGCCAGATGATGCCGTTCTCGTCGTGGCTGGCCTCGATGATCGCAGCCACCAGGCGCGAGACGCCGATCCCGTACGATCCCATTTCCGGATAGAGCGGTGCGCCGTCCGGCCCGCTGACGGTAATCCCCATCGATTCGGTATATTTGCGGCCGAAATGGAAAATATGGCCGACCTCGATCCCCCGGCCCTCGCGCCGGCGCTCTTCGGGCACCTCCGCCCAGGCGGCCTCGTCATGCTTCTCGTCGGTCGCGGCGTAGAACGAGGTCATGCGGGTAAAGAATCGATCCAGCGATTCCCGGTCGTCGATCTCCACCGGCTCCGACAGCCAGTCCTGCGCCTCGAACGCGCTGTCGAAGAACACGCCGCTTTCGCCAGTCGGCGCCAGGATCAGAAATTCATGGCTCAGTTCGCCGCCGATCGGCCCGGTATCGGCCACCATCGGGATCGCCTTCACCCCCAGCCGCTGGAAAGTGCGCAGATAGGCCAGCATCATCCGCCGATAGGAATCGACCGCCGAGGCATAATCGACATCGAAACTATAGGCATCCTTCATCAGGAACTCGCGCCCGCGCATCACACCGAAACGCGGCCGCACCTCGTCGCGGAATTTCCACTGGATATGATACAACGCCTGCGGCAGTTCCTTGTAGGACTTGACCACCTGCCCGAACAGGTCGGTGATCATCTCCTCATTGGTCGGCCCGTAAAGCAGTTCGCGCTCATGCCGGTCCTGGATACGCAGCATTTCCGGGCCATAGGCGTCATAACGGCCCGACCGCTTCCACAGATCCGCCGACTGGACGGTAGGCATCAGCAATTCCTGCGCCCCGATCGCATCCTGCTCCTCGCGCACAATGCGCGAAATGTTCTGCAGCACACGCCATCCCGCCGGCAACCAGGCATAGATCCCCGCCGCCGTCTGGCGGATCAGCCCGGCCCGCAACATCAGCCGGTGGGAAATGACCTGCGCCTCGGCAGGATTCTCCTTCAGAGTGGGCAGGAAGCCGCGCGACAGACGCATACCGTTATCAACCTCGAAAAACCGGCGGACCGCCGGGTGGATCGTTATTCAGGACAAGAGGAATACGCCAGAATCCGCGCCGCCGCCATGTCCGGCAACGCAGCCTGCACGCACACCCAACTGTGAAGGGCCAAGACCGCCCGGACCCGTTCAACAAGCGCGTGAGGCAGGTGACAGGCCGAGTCAGGACTCATACAGTGCGGCCACCCAATCCGGAGGAACGCCGGGTTTAGGGAAAAAACGTCCAGGGCCGGCAGGAAGGGCGACGCGCACCTTTCTGCCGCAACCCTCGTGAAGAACGCGATGTCCCGGATCTGAAGCCTTTCCGCGTGCAGATCCGTGGCAACATCGAATCAACCGACAATGCGATAGCCACCTGATCTCTGAAATTCGCAAGCGAATTCCAGAGGCACAGCATCAGACCCGCAGCAGATGGACGTCGACCAGCGGCCGCTTCTGCAATTTCCGCCCCAATGCCCGGCGCAGCGCCGTCTTCGCCGCCTCGCGGAAGGTATTGTCGTCCCGCCTCAGTTCGTCGGGTATCTCGTCCAGCGCGTTGCCGAACTCTTCCGTCAGGCGAGCGGTCTCCGAATCCTCGGGGTCCAGCAGCCCTGGCGCACTCACCTTCGGATCGCCGATCAGGTAGCCTTCGTCATCCACCGCGAAGCTGCCCATCACGATGCCGTTGAACAGCATGCGCCGGCGCGCCGCCAGCACACCGCCATTCATCGGCAGCAGACGGCCGCCGTCCAGCACCAGCCGGCCGGTCGGCGCAGTGTCCACCACCTCGACCGTGCCCGGCGCAAGGTTCAGGATGTCGCCATCCTCCAGCAGGATCGGCAGAACACCCTTTTCCCGCGCAATAGCGGCATTGGCCGTCAGATGCCGCCACTCGCCATGCACCGGTACCGCAAAGCGCGGCCGCACCAGATCGAATAGGCGCCGCACATCGCCGCCCGTGGCATGGCCGGACACATGCACCAGATGGTCGCGGTCGGTCAGCACCCGCACCCCGCGACGGGTCAGGTTGTCCTGCACCTGCATCACCGCCTGCTCGTTCCCGGGAATCATGCGGCTGCTGTAAATGACCGTATCTCCCTGGCCCAGCGAGATATTCGGGTGGCTGTCGCTGGCAATGCGCGAAAGGGCCGAACGCGGCTCGCCCTGGCTGCCGGTGATGATCATCACCACTTCATCGTCCGGCAGCGAATTGGCTTCCTGCTCGGAGAGGAAGGGCGGCACATCGGCCAGATAGCCGCATTCCCGTGCCGACACGTCCAGATTGCGCAGCGAACGGCCGACGATCACCACCGACCGGCCGGCCGCCTGCGCCGCCTTGGCAATGGTCTCGATGCGGGCCACGTTGCTGGCGAAGCAGGTCACGGCGATGCGCCCGCTCAGCGAGGCGATCAGGTCGGTCATGCTCCGCCGCACGTCGGATTCCGACGCCGACGGCCCCTGCGTCATCACATTGGTGCTATCACAGACCATGGCCAGCACGCCCTCGTCGCCCAGGGCCTCGAAGGCCGCGACATCGGTGGGCGGACCCACCATCGGCTGGGGGTCGAATTTCCAGTCGCCGGTATGCACCACGATGCCATGCGGCGTGCGCAGCACCACCGCCTGGGCCTCGGGCACCGAATGCGTCACCGGGATAAAGCGCAGGTCGAACGGCCCGACATTGAAGGCACCGCCGGGGGCGATGACATGGATCTTCACCTGCTGGGTCAGATGCGCCTCGCCCAGCTTGCGGCGCAGCACCGAGGCGGCAAAGGGCGTAGCGTAGATCGGGCAGCCCAGACGCGGCCACAGATGGGCAACCGCCCCCAGATGGTCTTCATGTGCGTGGGTAATGACCAACCCCGCCAGATCCGCCTTGCGGTCGACGATAAAGACCGGATCCGGCATCAGGATCTCGGCCTCGGGCGTGTCGTTGCCGGAAAAGCCGATGCCACAATCGATGGCAAGCCAGGTAGAACCCAGCCGGTAGAGATTCAGATTCATGCCGATCTCGCCCGTTCCGCCCAGAGGCAGAAAGGCTAGACCATCATTGGTGTCGTTCATAACCTATCCTTTTGTACCAACACGAATCATGACGGGAAAACAGTCCCTTCATGGGAATATGCATATCGGGATGGCCCGCACGGCCCGCGAGGGGCCTGCCGGCATCTCTCCCATTGCGGACAGCAATTCTGTCCATCAGACTCCAACGCCCCCTTGGGGGCAATCCCGCCGCGTCGGGCCGCGCTGTCCCTCCAATCGGAGCCCGAAACATCCGTTCCCGCTCGACGATCAGCGACCTTATGCGACCCTAAAACCCTGACCGGCCGTCAGGTTCCCGCGCACCCGGACGCCCCGGCGGCGTCGCGGTCCAGCAGCAGGATCTCGCCGGTCGAAATCCGTTTCAGCCCATCGGCGCAGCGCAGCAGGAGCATCCCCTGCTCATCCACACCGACAAACGAGCCTTCTACCTGCCCGCTTTCGCCGCGCACTACAAGTCTGGTGCCTGGAGGGTGCGCACGCTCCAGCCATGCCGCGCGTAGCGAACCGAACCCATTCGCGCGCCACGCCGCCTGCCAGCGATCCAATTCGGCACAAATCGCGCGGGCTACGGTCTCAGAGTCCGGCACGCTTCCGTAATCGGCGACGCAGGCAAGGGCCCGTCCGGCAATCGAGGGCACAGCCCGCAGATTGGCCCCGAACCCGATAACCAGCCACCGCCCCGTAGCGTCGCTCCCGCTCTCGATCAGGATACCGGCGGTCTTGCGGCCGGCCAGCAGCAGATCATTGGGCCATTTCAACCGCAACAGCGCCGGGTCGTGAACCCAGGGCAGGATTGCCCCATGAAAGGCCAGTCCGGCGACGAATGGCCACAGCCCGACCGCACCATCCGCCTCCGTAGGTCGCAGCAGAACCGAGAAGGCCAGATTGCCGCCAGGGTCCTGCCAGTCCCGGCCCCGGCTGCCCCGGCCACTGGTCTGGCGCCGGGCCATGATCGCCAGACCGGCCTCAGCCCCCAGCCCAGCCTGCTCGATACAGCGATCGGAAGTCGAACCCAGTTCATCATGGATCTCGAGGCGCCAGGCTGTCGCACCGGGCACCGGCCCCACCGTCACCTGAACAGAGCCTGGGCCGCCGCCTGAGCCGCTGTCGAAACCGGCCCCAGCACGACCAGGAACCCGACAGTCGCAACCCCCATCCCGACCGAAACGAAGGACAGTGACAGGGGGCGCCGGTCAAGCGGCGCCGCCGCCTCGTCGAAGAACATCACCTTGATGATACGCACATAATAATAGGCACCGATCACGCTGCTGATGACACCGACCGCCGCCAGGCCGAACAGGTGGGCATTGATCGCGGCATAGAACACCATCAGCTTGCCGAAAAAGCCGGCCAGCGGCGGTGCGCCCGCCATGCTGAACATGAAGATCGCCATCGCGGTGGCCAGCCCCGGATCGGTGCGACCCAGCCCGGCCAGATCGGCAATGCCCGTCACCGCGCGCCCCTTGCGACGCATGGCGATGATCACGGCGAAGGCCCCGACATTCATCAACAGATAGGTGGTGAGATAAACCAGCGTGCCGCGGATGCCCTCTTCGGTGCCGGCCGACAGGCCCATCAGCGCATAACCCATATGGCCGATCGAGGAATAGGCCATCAGCCGCTTGATATCGGTCTGCGGAATGGCGGCCAATGACCCGAACACCATCGAGACGATCGAAATGGCTTCGATCAGGATCTGCCACTGCGGCGCGACATGGCCGAACGGCCCCGCCATAACCCGCAGCAACAGCGCGAAGGCCGCAATCTTCGGCGCACCCGCCATGAAGGCGGTTACCGGTGTCGGTGCGCCCTGATAGACGTCAGGCGTCCACATGTGGAACGGCACCGCCGACAGCTTGAAGGTCAGGCCAGCCAGCATGAACACGATGCCGATCATCAACCCCATCGGCACGGCCGAGGTCGCACTGAGCGCCGTCTGGATGGCCCCATATTCCATGGTGCCGGCAAAGCCATAGACCAGCGCCGAACCATAGAGCAGCAGTCCCGAAGCCAGCGAGCCGAGCACGAAATATTTCAGCCCCGCCTCGGCGCCCCGCACATCATCCCGCGCAAAGGCGCAGAGAATGTATATGGCCAGTGACGACAGTTCCAACCCGATGAACAGCGTCATCAGATTGCCCGATGACGCCATCATCATCGTGCCAAGGGTCGAGAACAGCAGCAGGACCGGGAATTCGAACCGCTCCACCTTCAGTTCCCGCGCATAGCCGACCGTCAGCATCGTTGCCAACGCCCCGCCGGCCAGGCTGAGGATTTTCATGAAACGGGCAAAGCTGTCATTGACGAAGATGTGGTTATAGCCGGTCCCGTCCGGCGACATCACGACCAGGAACGCGGTCAGGACGAAAGCGCCGATCGTCAGCATGGAACAGGACAGAAAGGGCTGCCCCTTCTTCTGCACCACCCCGAAGACGAGGATCGCAAGGCCACAGAGCGCCAGGACGATTTCCGGCAGAGCAAGTGTCCAGTTCATCGGTTCAAACCCGTTCCCGGAGATCAATGGAAGACCAGCAGGGTGGAGACGAGCACCACCAGGCCGATCAGCATCGTGAAGGCATAAATCGCAATCGAACCGGTCTGGGTCCGTACCGCCTGTGCGGCCGTACCCGCCGTTACCCGGGCCAGACCGTGGGGGATGCCCTCGATCACCCCCTCGTCCGCGCCTTTCCACAGCAGGTTGGCCAGCGCGCGATACGGCCGGACGAACAGATGGTCATACAGTTCGTCGAAATACCATTTGTTCAGCAGGAACAGGTAGATCGGCCGCAGGCTGGTCGCGAACGACGCCGGAATGGTCGGGCTGGCCACATAGCAGAGATAGGCGACCAGAATACCCAGCACACCGGCAAAGGTCGGCACCAGCGCGATCAGTTCCGGCGTCTGCTCCAGCGTCGCGATGATGGTGTTGCCCGGCGCGTTGACGATCGCTCCGTTCCAGAAGGCCGCCTGACCCTCCCCGACATAGTACGGCGCCAGCAACAGGCCGGCCAGCACCGCGCCGACCCCCAGCAGGACAAGCGGCAGCGTCATCCAGGCCGGACTCTCATGCGCGCCCTCATGCAGATGCGCATCGCGCGGCGTACCGTGAAAGACCAGGAAGATCAGGCGCCAGCTATACAGCGCGGTAATGAAGGCGGTGACACAACCCAGCGTCCAGCCATAGAAGCCAAGGCTGCTATGGGCCATCCACGTGGCTTCCAGTATCGCATCCTTCGACCAGTAGCCGGCGAAGGGGAAGATACCGGCCAGAGCCAGGCTGCCCACCCACATCGCGCCATAGGTCAGCGGGATCTTCTTCCACAATCCACCCATGCGGAACATGTTCTGCTCATCATGCACGGCATGGATCACGGAGCCCGCGCCGAGGAACAGCAGCGCCTTGAAGAAGGCATGCGTCGTCAGATGAAACATCGACGCCTGATAGGCCCCGGCCCCGACGGCCATGAACATGTAGCCAAGCTGCGAACAGGTCGAGTAGGCGATCGTGCGCTTGATGTCCGGCTGCACCAGCCCGACCGTGGCGGCAAAGAAGCAGGTCGTCGCGCCAATAAAGAGGATGAACGCCTTGGTGTCGGGCGCGAATTCCACCAGCGGCGACATGCGCGCCATCAGGAACACGCCGGCGGTCACCATGGTCGCGGCATGGATCAGCGCGGAAACCGGCGTCGGGCCTTCCATCGCATCCGGTAGCCAGGTATGCAGGAAAAGCTGCGCTGACTTACCCATCGCGCCGATGAACAGCAGCAGACAGATCGTCTCGTAGATCCGATGCGTGCCGAACAGCGTATAGGTATCGTCGCCATGCGCCGGCACCAACGCGAAGATATTATCGTAAGTCACCGAACCGAACTCGACGAACAGCAGCGCGATACCAACCATGAAGAACAGATCAGCCACACGATTGACCACAAAGGCCTTGATCGCGGCGGCGCAGGCACTCGGGCGGTCATACCAGTAGCCGATCAGCAGATAGCTGGCCAAACCAACACCTTCCCAGCCAAAGAAGAGCTGGATCAGGTCGTTGGACGTGACCAACATCAGCATCGCGAAAGTAAAGAGCGAGAGATACGAGAAGAACCGATAGGTCGGGATCGTCTCATGCCCCATGTAGCCGATGCTGTATATGTGCACGAGAGCCGAGACCGCCGTGACCATGGCGACCATCGACAGCGAAAGCGTGTCCAGCCGCAGCGTCCAGGCTGCATGGAAGCTGCCGGCGCGGATCCAGTCCGCCAGTTGCACCACGACCGGCATGCCACCGGCATGCATGGCAGTGAACAACGCCCCGCTGCCGCACAGAGCCGCAATCACCATGATGGACGTGGTCAGCGCTTTGGCCGGTCCATCGCCCATCATCCGCCCGAACAGACCCGCCACCATGCAGGCGAAGAGGGGCGCGAGGACTGCGATCTCGAAAAGGGTAGATGCCGTTTGCATGGCCCGCTCAGCCCTTCATCATGGTGATGTCTTCGACCTCGATCGACCCGCGATTGCGGAAATAGACCGTCACGATCGCCAGACCGATGGCGGATTCCGCCGCCGCGATGGTCAGGACGAACAGGGTGAAGACCTGCCCGGACAGATCGCCGAGCGCAGAGGAAAATGCGACGAAATTCAAATTCGCCGACAGCAGGATCAGTTCGATCGACATCAGGATGATGATGACGTTCTTGCGGTTCAGGAAAATGCCGAACACACCCAGAACCAGCAGGATGGCACTGACCGTCAGATAGGGCCCGATGCCGATGCTTCCCAGTCCGCCGGTCATTGCGCCAGCCCTCCATGATTGTCGGCGCCGTGCCCATCCTTCGGGGCCCCATCCTTCGGGGCCTCTTCGGCCGGCTTGCCCAAGGGCACCGGCTCGGCCGTCACCCCGTACGATCCCGGAACCGACGCGATGTAGTAAGAATGTTCCGGCCGGCGGAAACCGCCATTCGCGGTCACCCCCTGCCCCAGCGGCACGGTCATCATGGCCAGCGTATCCGCCACCGTGCGTTCATGCTGCCGATCGATGTTCTGCCGACGCCCCATCGGCCGTTCGCGCAGCGTCAGCACGATGGCGCCGATCATCGCGACCAGCAGCACCAGGCCGCAGGATTCGAACAGGAAGACGTAATGCGTATACAGCACGTCACCCAAGGCGGCGGTATTGGTCCGACCAGGTGCGGCCACCACATGCGGGACCGAGGCGATATCCTGCGCCACCTGCCAGTGGCTGAACGCCAGCGCCAGTTCCGCCAGCAACACCAGCCCTACCGCCGCGCCAAAGGGCGCATAACGCTGCAATCCCTCGCGCATCTGCGCGAAGCGGACATCGAGCATCATCACGACGAACAGGAACAGCACCGCAACGGCGCCGACATACACGATGACCAGGATCATCGCGAGAAATTCGGCCCCCGCGACCAGGAACAGACCCGCAGCATTGAAAAAGGCCAGGATCAGGAACAGTACGGAGTGAACGGGATTGCGCGCGCTGACCACCATTCCGGCCGACAGGACCAGTACCGTCGCGAACACGTAGAAGACGATTTGGGTCATCATCGGTGACCTTCCTGCCGCATGGCTCTTTTCTCCCGCTGCCTCACTGGCTCGGCCTTTCCCTCAACGATAGGGCGCATCGAGTTCCAGCCGTCGTGCCAGGACACTTTCCCAGCGGTCGCCGTTGGCGAGCAGCTTGTCCTTGTTGTACATGAGTTCCTCGCGCGTCTCGGTCGCGAACTCGTAGTTCGGCCCCTCGACGATTGCATCGACCGGGCAGGCTTCCTCACACAGGCCGCAATAGATGCATTTCGTCATGTCGATGTCGTAGCGCGTGGTGCGCCGCGACCCGTCATCGCGCGGTTCGGATTCGATCGTGATCGCCTCCGCCGGGCAGGTCGCCTCGCACAGCTTGCAGGCAATGCAGCGTTCCTCGCCGTTCGGATAGCGGCGTAGCGCGTGCTCCCCCCGGAAACGCGGAGACAACGGCCCCTTTTCAAAGGGATAGTTGATCGTCACCTTGGGTTTGAAAAAGGCCCGC
Organism: Gluconacetobacter brunescens; assembly: GCF_048695475.1. Lineage (NCBI taxonomy): Bacteria > Pseudomonadati > Pseudomonadota > Alphaproteobacteria > Acetobacterales > Acetobacteraceae > Gluconacetobacter > Gluconacetobacter brunescens. The sequence continues at coordinate 150,079 of NZ_JBLHEN010000002.1, forward strand.
AGCGTCGCTCCCATGCCAGCCACCAGTTCGGCCAGCAGGAAGGAACGGACCGTTCGGTCAAGAGTGCCCATCAGCTCGCTCCTCCCTGGGGCAACAGCCCGGTAGCCAGCAGAAAGCCCGCCGTCAGCACCATCCACACCAGCGAGAGCGGGAGGAACACTTTCCATCCCAGGCGCATCAGCTGGTCGTAACGGTAGCGCGGGAATGTCGCGCGCACCCAGATGAAGACGAACAGGCAGAACAGGATTTTCGCGATCAGCCATAGCGGCCCCGGTATCCAGGTAAAGGGCGCAATCCCGATCGGCGGCAGCCAGCCACCGAGGAACAGGATGCTGACCATCCCCGACATCAGGAACATGTTGGCATATTCGCCCAGGAAGAAGAGGCCGAAGGCCAGCGCCGAATATTCGACGAAGAAGCCGGCCACCAGTTCACTCTCGCCCTCGGGCAGATCGAACGGCGCGCGATTGGTTTCCGCCAGCGCCGAGATGAAGAAGATGATGAACATCGGAAACATCGGCAGGCAGAACCAGACATGGCGCTGCGCCAGCACGATGTCGTTCAGGTTCAGGCTGCCCACCGCCAGCAGCACCGACACGATCACCAGCCCGATCGAAACTTCGTAGGACACCATCTGCGCCGCAGCGCGGAGACCGCCGAGAAAGGCGTATTTCGAATTCGACGCCCAACCCGCGATCAGCACGCCATAGACACCCAGCGACGAGATCGCGAGCAGGTAGAGAACGCCGACATTGATGTTCGCGATCGCCCAGCCGTCATTGGTCGGGATGACCGCCCAGGCGGTCATGGCCAGCGAGAAGGTCAGGAACGGCGCGAACAGGAACAGGAAACGGTTGGCCCCTGACGGGATCACGGTTTCCTTGGTGATCATCTTGATCGCGTCGGCAAAGGCCTGCAGCACGCCGAACGGGCCGTTGACGTTCGGCCCCTTGCGAAGCTGCATCGCCGCCATGACCTTGCGTTCGGCCAGCGTCAGATAGGCCACGCCCAGCAGAAGCGGCACCAGAACGGCCAGGGCCTCGAGAACCGTCAGGATCACCTGGCCGATCATTGTGTGCAGAAAGAAATGCGCCACGTCGCCTTACTCCGCCGCCACGGTCCGGGGATGGACATAGATCCGCGAACACTCACCCATCGTCGGGCTGGCCCGGCAGATCGGATCCGTCTGATAATAATCGTCGAAGACCGGGCGGAACGGCACCGGCGACACCGCACCGGCACCCGCCGGTCCCGGCAGCGCCGACACGTCCACCGCATCCAGCCCGCCGATCACCCGGAAGACCGGATTGACCGTCGCCAGTCGCTCGCGCAGCACCTCCACCGTGTCATAAGGCAGCGTGTGCCCCACGACCTCGGAGAAGGCGCGCAGGATGCGCCAGTCCTCGCGCGCATCGCCGGGCGGCATAACCGCCCGGAACGACCGCTGGACCCGCCCCTCGGTATTCACATAAGTCCCTGATTTCTCGGCATAGGTCGCGCCGGGCAGGATCACATCCGCCCGCGCCGCCGCCGCGTCGCCATGATGACCCTGATAGATGACGAACGTCTCCGGCCCGATCTGCGCCGTATGGAACTCGTCCGCCCCCAGCAGCCACAGCACGTCGACGCCGCCGCTCATCATCCCGGCGGCGCTGCGTCCGCCCTTACCCGGCACCAGTCCCAGATCCAGCCCGGCAACCCGGCTGGCCGCATTATGCAGCACGTTGAAACCGTTCCAGCCGGCCCCGATCGCGCCCGTCTCGGCCGCCAGCGCCCAGGCCGATGCCAGGATCGCCCGCGCATCGGGCCGCGTCAGCGCGCCATGCCCGACAATGATCATCGGCTTCTTCGCCGCCTTCAGCACCTCGGCAAAAGGATGCGTGCCATCACGTAGCGCGGCCAGCACCTCCGGCCCCTCGCCCAGCACGTCCGCCTTGTAGGTCGGATCGGCCGTCGGCGCGCCGATCAGCCCGATCGGGAAACCGCCCCGGCCCGCCGCCAGAAACCGCTTGCGGATACGCGCATTCAGCACCGGCGCTTCCTGGCGCGGGATCGACCCCACGATCAGCAGCGCATCGGCCTCCTCGATCCCGGCAATGGTGGTGCCGAAGGTATAGTAGGCCCGATGCGACAGATCATAATCCGCGCCATCCTGGCGGCAGTCGATATTGGGCGAGCCCAGCGCCGTCATCAGGTCCTTCAGCGCCAGCATGCTCTCGGCATCGCACAGATCGCCGGCAATCGCGCCGATCCGATCGCCCGCAACGCCGTCCAGCCGCTTGCCGATCGCCACAAACGCATCCTGCCAGGATACCGCCTGTAACTTGCCATGCACCCGTACCCAGGGCCGGTCCAACCGCCGATGCTTCAATCCGTCGACCGAGAAGCGCCCCTTGTCGGCCAGCCATTCCTCGTTCACCGCGTCATTGACCCGCGGCACCGCCCGCAGCACCGCGCTGCCGCGCACATGCAGGCTGATATTGGCGCCGACCGCATCGCTGACATCGATCGAATCCGTCCGCTTCAGTTCCCACGGCCGGGCGGTAAAAGCATAGGGCTTGGAGGTCAGGGCACCCACCGGGCAGATATCGATCAGATTGCCCGACAGTTCGGAAGTCAGCGCCTTCTCGACGTAATTGGTGACTTCCATGTTCTCGCCGCGCGACACGGCACCCAGTTCGGGCACGCCCGCAATCTCGGTCGCGAAACGGATGCAGCGCGTGCACTGGATGCAGCGCGTCATCACGGTCTTGACCAGCGGGCCGAGATATTTGTCCTTCACCGCGCGCTTGGCTTCCTGGTAGCGCGAGTGATCGGCGCCATAGCCGAACGCCTGATCCTGCAGATCGCATTCGCCGCCCTGGTCGCAGATCGGGCAGTCCAGCGGATGGTTGATCAGCAGGAATTCCATCACCGCCCGCCGCGCCTTGCGCACGATCTCGGTGTCGGTCAGGATTTCCATCCCTTCCCCCACCGGAAAGCCGCAGGACGCCACCGGCTTGGGCGCCCGCACCACCTGCACCAGGCACATGCGGCAGTTGCCCGCGACCGACAGACGCTCATGGAAACAGAAGCGCGGAATTTCCTTGCCGGCCGCCTCGCACGCCTGCAGCGCGCTAGACCCGTTGGGAACGTCGACCACGATCCCGTCGACGGTTACTTTCACCATCGTCCTTACTCCGCCGCCACAGGAATACCGAGCGGCACCTGCGTAATCCGCCCACCGCCATGGGCCGCCTTGTAGGCCGCGATCCGCTCTTCCATCACCGGGCGGAAATGCCGGATCAGCCCCTGGATCGGCCACGCGGCCGCATCACCCAGGGCGCAGATCGTGTGACCCTCGACCTGGCGCGTCACCTGTTCGAGCATGTCGATTTCCTCGATTTCCGCCCGCCCCTCGACCATCCGGTTCATGACCCGCATCATCCAGCCGGTGCCCTCGCGGCACGGCGTGCACTGGCCGCAGCTCTCATGCTTGAAGAATTGCGAGAAACGGGCGATCGCCTTGATGATGTCGGTCGATTTGTCCATCACGATCATGCAGGCAGTGCCCAGGCCCGAACGCTCGGCGCGCAGGCTGTCGTAATCCATCAGCACCGTCTCGCAGATCGACGCCGGCAGTACCGGTACCGAACACCCGCCAGGGATCACCGCCAGCAGATTGTCCCAGCCGCCGCGCACCCCACCACCATGCCGCTCAATAATGTCCTTCAGCGGCACGCCCAGCTCTTCCTCGAACACGCAGGGCGTGTTCACATGACCCGAAATGGCCATCAGCTTGGTGCCCGCATTGTTCGGCCGCCCCAGCGCCGAGAACCACGAGGCCCCGCGCCGCAGGATGGTGGACGACACCGCGATGCTCTCGACATTGTTGACCGTCGTCGGGCAGCCATACAGGCCCATCGCCGCCGGAAAGGGCGGCTTCATGCGCGGCTGCCCCTTCTTGCCTTCCAGGCTTTCCAGCAGCGCGGTTTCCTCGCCGCAGATATAGGCGCCAGCGCCGCGATGAATGTAGAAATCGAAATCCCAGCCCGACCCGGCGGCATTCTTGCCGATCAGCCCGGCGGCATAGGCCTCGTCGATCGCGATCTGCAGATGGCGCGCCTCGTTGAAAAACTCGCCGCGAATATAGATATAAGCCGCATGTGCCCCCATCGCGAAGGACGCGATCAGCGCGCTCTCGATCAGCTTGTGCGGCTCATGCCGCAGGATCTCGCGATCCTTGCAGGTCCCCGGTTCGGATTCGTCGCCATTGATGACCAGGTAATGCGGGCGGCCATCCGATTTCTTGGGCATGAACGACCATTTGACCCCGGTCGGAAAGCCCGCTCCGCCCCGGCCACGCAGGCCGGAGCCCTTCATCTCGTTGACGATAGCATCGCGCCCGCGCGCCAGGATCTCGGCCGTGCCGTCCCAGTCGCCGCGCTGGCGGGCCCCGGCCAGCCGCCAGTCATTCTGGCCATACAGGTTGGTGAAGATCCGGTCTTTATCCTGAAGCATCGCCGTCTCTCCCGCTCAGCCCTGTTTCGCCGGACTGTCGACCAATGTCTTGCGCCCACCGGCCGGCGCCGAACTCACCCGGTCGATCGTCGGCCCGGGCGTCGGGCGTTCGCCGCGACGCAGCGCCTCGATCAGTTCGATCGTGCGCGGCCCGTCCAGATCCTCGTAGAAATCGTCATCGACCTGCAGGATCGGCGCATTGGAGCAGGCGCCCAGGCATTCGACCTCGGTCAGGGTGAACAGCCCGTCGGCGCTCGACTGGCCAAAGCCCGCGATCCCGGTCGCCTTCTTGCAGGCCGCAACCACATCATCCGAGCCACGCAGCCAGCACGAGGTCGTGGTGCAGACCTGAAGATGATACCGCCCGATCGGCTTGGTATTGAACATCAGGTAGAAGGTCGCCACCTCGTAGACACGGATCGGCGCAACCTCCAGCCGGCGTGCGATCTCGTCCATCGCCACGCGCGGCACCCAGGCGCTTCCGGTCTGCCGACCCATCTGCTTCTGCACCACATACAGAAGCGGAAGCGTGCCGCTGGCCTTACGCTCGGGCGGATATTTGGCCAGGATCGCCGCGATCTGCTCTTCGCTCTCGGCATCGAAGGCGAAGCTGTCGGGCTGTTCGATCTGGTCGATGGGGGAATGAGCGGACATCTCTGTCACCTGTCTATCTCGCCGAACACCAGGTCCAGCGACCCGATGATCGCGACCGCGTCCGCCAGCATGTGGCGGCGCGACATCTCGTCGATCGCCTGCAGATGGGCGAAGCCAGTGGGCCGGATCTTGCACCGGTAGGGCCGATTGCTGCCGTCCGCGACCAGATAGACCCCGAATTCGCCCTTGGGGCTTTCAACCGTGGTATAGGTCGCCCCCGGCGGCACATGGTACCCTTCGGTGAACAGCTTGAAATGATGGATCAGCGCCTCCATCGAGCGCTTCATTTCTCGCCGCGGCGGCGGCGTAATCTTGTGATCCTGGACCTTCACCGGCCCCGGCTTGATCTGCGCCAGGCACTGCTCAACGATCTTCACGCTCTCGCGCATCTCGGCCACGCGCACCAGATAGCGGTCATAGCAATCGCCCTGGCGGGTGACGGGGATATTGAACGTCACCTTGTCGTAATTGTCGTAAGGCTGCGCGCGGCGCAGATCCCACGGCACGCCCGACGCCCGCAGGCACGGCCCGCTGAACCCCCAGGCCAGCGCCTGCTCGGTGGTGAACACGCCGATCCCGACCGTCCGCTGCTTCCAGATCCGGTTATTGGTCAGCAGCGTTTCCAGATCGTCGATCCAGCGCGGGAATTCCCGCGCCCATTCCGCGATCCGCTCTTCCAGCCCCGCCGGCAGGTCGCGCGCCACGCCACCCGGACGGAAATAATTGGCATGGAAACGCGCGCCCGACGCCGCCTCGTAGAATTCGATCAGCTTCTCGCGCTCTTCATACCCCCACAGTGCCGGGGTCAGCGCGCCGCAATCCAGCCCGAACGAGGTCAGATTCAGGATATGGTTCAGGATGCGCGTCATTTCCGCGAACATCACGCGAATCCATTTCGCGCGGTCGGGCGCCTCGATTCCCAGCAGCTTTTCCGTCGCCAGCGCGAAGGCCTGCTCCTCGCACATCGGCGAGACATAATCGAGCCGGTCGAAATACGGCAGCGCCTTGGGATAGGTCTTGTATTCGATCAGCTTCTCGGTGCCGCGATGCAGCAGCCCGATATGCGGAATGGCGCGGGCAACGACCTCGCCCTCCATTTCCAGCACCAGACGTAGCACACCATGGGCCGACGGATGCTGGGGGCCGAAATTCAGGGCGTGGGAATCGATCTCCACGGTCCGGGTCTCGGCCTTGATGGCCGCGTCCTCGGACAGCAGCTCTTCGGGAATATCCTCGTGAAGGACAATCTCGCTCATCGTCCGCTCTCCCTCACCTTGCGCGCCCTATGTCTGGATTGTCCCGTCATCGCGGCAACTTCAGCCCCTGGCGGGATTCATGCGCCTTCTCGTCGCCCGGCAGGGTCAGAATGCCCTCCCACGGCGATTCGAAATCGAAATTGCGGAAATCCTGCGTCAGCTTCACTGGCTCGTAGACCACCTGACGGCGATCCTCATCGTACCGCATCTCGACATAGCCGGTCAGCGGGAAATCCTTGCGCAGCGGATGCCCCTCGAACCCGTAATCGGTCAGAATGCGACGCAGATCCGACTGCCCCGAGAACAGGACCCCGAACATGTCGTAGCACTCGCGCTCCCACCATGTGGCGCAGGGCCACAGGTGATGGACCGATGCCACCGGATTGCTCTCATCCGTCGTGACGATGACACGAATCCGATGGTTATGTGTCACCGACAACAAATTATAGACGACTTCGAATCGTTCCGTCCGCGCCGGATAATCGACGCCGCACAGATCCATCAGTTGCTCGCAAGCATAGCGCGGATCATCGCGCAGCAAGGCCATCAGTCCGAGCAATCGGCCACGACTGGTCCGCACGACCAGTTCACCAGCCTCGATCGCGGCGGAATGGATACCCGGCACGCTCGTCGACAGCGCGAAGGCCAGAGCCCCCAACGCGCCACGCGACTGAGCCTGCTGGGTCGTCAGTTCGGTGCCCGGTTCAGCCACGGAGAATCGTCCCTGTCCTGCGGATTTTCTTCTGGAGTTGCAGAATGCCGTAGATCAGCGCCTCAGCCGTCGGCGGACAGCCGGGAACGTACACATCCACCGGCACGATCCGGTCGCATCCACGCACCACGGAATAGGAATAATGATAATAGCCGCCGCCATTGGCGCAGGACCCCATCGAGATCACCCAGCGCGGCTCGGCCATCTGGTCGTAAACGCGACGCAAGGCCGGCGCCATCTTGTTGGTCAGGGTCCCCGCCACGATCATCACATCGGACTGGCGCGGCGAACCGCGTGGGATGATGCCCATCCGGTCCAGGTCATAGCGCGGCATATAGGCGTGAATCATCTCCACAGCACAGCATGCCAGCCCGAAGGACATCGGCCACAGGCTACCGGTGCGGCCCCAGTTGACCAACTTGTCGAGGTTGGCGACGACGAACCCCTTTTCGGTGATTTCGCCGGTAATACCTTTTATGACGGCATCCTGCTCCGGTCCCGGGGGCAGCATGTCCCGGTTCCAGGCTATTGCGCCCTGCCCGTCACCTGTCGCATCAGCGGTATTCATGCCTCGTCTCCTCCCCTCACTCGATCTCGGTGATCCTCAATCCCAATCCAGCGCGCCCTTGCACCATTCATAGATGAACCCCACCGTCAGAATGCCCAGGAACCCCATCATCGACAGAAAGCCGAACAGGCCGATCCGCGACAGGCTGACCGCCCAGGGGAAAAGAAAGGCGACTTCAAGGTCAAAGATGATGAACAGGATCGCCACCAGATAGAACCGGACATCGAAACGATGCCTCGCATCGTCGAATGCCTCGAACCCGCATTCATAGGCCGAGACCTTCTCGGCATAGGGCTTCTGATGACCGAAGAGCAGGGAGCTTCCCAGCATCGCGCCGGCAATCACGACCGCCAGAACAGCGAAGATCAGAACTGGAAAATAATCCGCGAGAACGGACGTCATGGCGCGTCTCCCTGACTGATGGCCCGCTTGCTACGGGCGTCATGACGAACAGGGCGTCGTCATGGTCAGGAGGTTAGACCCATCGTCCGGACGCGACCAGACCGCGACCCGCCATCGGGGGATGAACATTCCCGTGATGATGAATACGCTACGCGGATATGCGCGTTAGGGACGACTTGTCTTTTCCCGCCCCAAAATATTGGAAGCGAAGCCCGATCCGATTATTGAGGAGACGCACCTTTAACAGGTGCCATACGGTCGATCATTATTAAACATGAAACGACCATGGCGCGAGTGACGGGGCTCGAACCCGCGACCTCCGGCGTGACAGGCCGGCGCTCTAACCAACTGAGCTACACCCGCGAAGGCGTGAGGCGGTGTTTAACCATGCCCCCGGGAAGCGTCAACCGGACGATGATCATTTTGTCCGGTATCCTGACGAGGCAGGATAGGCTGCCGGCACCGGGCCGGCAGATGGTGGGCGATGACGGGATCGAACCGCCGACCCTCTCGGTGTAAACGAGACGCTCTACCGCTGAGCTAATCGCCCGTCAGACAGGGCTGGCCCATCAGGACCAACCAGGGCAGGTGGACGAACCACCTGCCCGGTCGTATCAGCGCGTGATCAGTTCACGGCTTCCTTCAGGTTCTTGCCCGGCTTGAAGCGAACCGAGGTCGAAGCCGCGATGTCCATTTCCATGCCCGTGCGGGGATTGCGGCCCTTGGCCGCCTTGCGCGTCGCCGTGACGAAGGTCCCGAAGCCCACCAGGCGGACTTCCTGCTTCTTCGCCAGGGCCTTCTCGATCGCGTTCAACACGGCGTCGACCACTTCGCCGGCCTTCGCCTTCGGCAGATCCGCATCATCGGCCACAGCGGCGACGAGTTCCTGCTTGTTAAGTGGCTTCTCCATTTTACGCCTTTCTTTCTCTGTGCACGCGCCGGAACCGAGCTATCGCCAACGCCGCATTGGCCCGCACTATGCAGCCGTTTTTTGCTGCGTCAACCGAGCACACGGCCCGGATCAGCCGAAAGTCCGGCCAAACCGGGGGGTTGGTGCCATTTTGACACAATCAACAGGGTTTCAATGCGGCAGGGACGCAGCAGCCATTCCCGCGGCAGGGGCCGGTTTGGCAACCGCGTCTTCCGACTCCTGGCTCCATTCGATCGGCTCGGGGCGCCGAATCAGCGCCTGGCCGATCACGTCATCGACATGGGAGACGGGGATAACGCGCAGCCCCTTCTTCACCGTCTCGGGAATATCGACCAGATCCTTCTCGTTGTCCTTGGGGATGAAAACCGTCTTGATCCCCGCCCGATGGGCCGCCAGCAGCTTTTCCTTCAGCCCTCCGATCGCCAGGACACGGCCACGCAGCGTGATCTCACCAGTCATCGCCACGTCGCGTCGCACCGGAATGCCCGTCAGCACGCTGACCAGGGAAGTCGCCATCGCAATGCCGGCCGACGGCCCGTCCTTCGGAGTCGCCCCCTCGGGCACGTGAACGTGCAGGTCGCGCTTCTCGAACAGGGTTGGCTTGATGCCAAACGTCACCGCACGGCTGCGGACGTAAGACAGCGCCGCCGCGACGCTTTCCTGCATCACATCACCCAGCTTGCCGGTGTGCTTGATCACGCCCTTGCCCGGCACCATCACACTCTCGATGGTCAGGATCTCGCCGCCGACCTCGGTCCAGGCCAGCCCGGTCACCACGCCGACCATGTCCTCGGCCTCGGTCTCGCCATAGCGGAACCGCTTCACGCCCGCATATTTTTCAAGGTTCTTGCGGGTAATCGCCACCTTCTTGGCCTTGCCGGTCACGATTTCGCGCACTGCCTTGCGGGCCAGGGTCGCAATCTCGCGCTCCAGGTTCCGCACGCCGGCCTCACGGGTGTAGCTACGCACCAGCTCGCGCAGCGCGTCATCGCTGACCGACCACTCGTCCGGCTTCAGGCTATGGGCCTCGCCCTGCTTGCTCAGCAGGTGGCGCTTGGCGATCTCCACCTTCTCGTCCTCGGTATAGCCGGACAGGCGGATGATCTCCATGCGGTCCAGCAGCGGCTGGGGCATGTTCAGGCTGTTCGCGGTGGTGACGAACATCACATCCGACAGGTCGTAATCGACCTCCAGATAATGATCGGCGAAAGTGCTGTTCTGCTCCGGATCCAGGACCTCCAGCAGGGCCGAAGACGGATCGCCACGCCAGTCGGCGCCCAGCTTGTCGATTTCGTCCAGCAGGAACAGGGGGTTGGAAGATTTCGCCTTCTTCATCCCCTGGATGATCTTGCCAGGCATCGAGCCGATATAGGTCCGCCGGTGACCACGAATCTCGGCCTCGTCGCGCACGCCGCCCAACGACATGCGCACGTAATGGCGCCCCGTCGCCTTGGCGATCGACCGCGCCAGCGAGGTCTTGCCCACGCCAGGCGGCCCGACCAGGCAGAGAATCGGCCCCTTGACCTTCTGCGACCGGCTCTGGACCGCCAGATATTCCAGAATCCGCTCCTTGACCTTCTCGAGGCCATAATGATCGGTATCGAGCACCTTCTCGGCCTCGGCCAGATCACCGCGCACTTTCGACCGCTTCTTCCACGGCAGGCTCAGGATCCAGTCCAGATAATTGCGCACCACCGTCGATTCGGCCGACATCGGACTCATGGCACGCAGCTTCTTCAGCTCGCCCAAGGCCTTGTCGCGGGCCTCCTTGGGCAGACGGGCCTTGGCGATCTTCTCTTCCAGTTCGACGGTTTCGTCCCGGCCTTCCTCGCCCTCGCCCAGTTCCTTCTGGATCGCCTTCAGCTGCTCGTTCAGGTAGTACTCGCGCTGCGTCTTCTCCATCTGCCGCTTGACGCGGTTGCGGATGCGCTTTTCCACCTGCAGGACGCCGATCTCGGCCTCCATATGCGCAAACACGCGCTCCAGCCGGGCGTTGACGCCAGGGATCTCCAGGATCTCCTGCTTCTCGGCAATCTTCAGGTTCAGATGGCTGGCAATGGTGTCGGCCAGCTTCGACAGATCCTCGATCTGGTTCAGCGAAACCAGCACTTCGGGGGCGATCTTCTTGTTCAGCTTGATATATTGCTCAAACTGCGAGACCACGGTGCGCCCCAGCGCCTCGCCCTCGTTATCTGCGGCAGGCTCCTCGGCAACGGCCGTGATCTCAGCCTCGAAATGTCCGTCGATATCATGCAGCGCGGTGATCCGTGCCCGGCGCATGCCCTCCACGAGCACCTTCACGGTGCCGTCGGGCAGCTTCAGCAATTGCAGGATCGTCGACACTGTGCCGTAGCGATAGATATCGTCGGCCGACGGATCGTCCTGCGAGGCGTTCTTCTGCGCGACCAGCAGGATCTGCTTGTCATGCTTCGTAACCGCTTCCAGCGCCCGAACCGACTTCTCGCGCCCGACGAACAGCGGCACGATCATATGCGGGAAGACGACGATGTCGCGCAGTGGCAGCACCGCCATCGTCTCGGAATCGGAGAGTTCGGCCCCTTCCACGTCAGAATCCGACGCAGACACAGGCACGGGCAGATCGTGGCTCTCGACGGGAGCGGGCTCGCCGCTCTCGGAGCGATCGGAATCGGGTCGGTTGGGTTTGGGCATGTCGTGTGACCTCCTGAAGGACGATCGCGGGCGGGCGCCCAATCGCGGCGCGCACCGCCCGGTGTCTCGCTAACGCGATGACGGATAACATCATGTCGTCATTCGGGGCCGCCACGGCAAGGCCCCGGACGACGGGAAGAAACCGGGGCCGCCCGCATGGGGCTCACTCCCCGATGCAGGACAGAAATCCCAGAGAAAAAGGCCAGCAATAACAGCCGATCAGGCCGACTGCTCCGCAGGCTTTTCCTTGCCATAGACATAGACCGGGCTGGTCTTGTTCTCGGCGACCTCCTTGTTGATCACCACTTCTTCCACGTTCTCCAACCCGGGCAGGTCGAACATGGTGGACAGCAGGATGCTCTCCATGATCGCACGCAGGCCACGCGCACCAGTGCGCCGTGCGATCGCCCGCAGCGCCACCTGCTTCAGCGCATCCTCGGTGAAGGTCAGCTTGACCCCTTCCATCTGGAACAGGCGGGCATATTGCTTCACCAGCGCGTTCTTCGGCTTGGTCAGGATCTCGATCAGCGCCGCCTCGTCGAGGTCCTCCAGCGTCGCCACCACCGGCAGACGGCCGATGAATTCGGGGATCAGGCCGAATTTCAGCAGATCCTCAGGCTCGACATCACGCAGGATCGCACCCGTGCGCCGCTCGTCGGGCGACTGGACATCCGCTCCGAAGCCAATGCCCGAACCCTTGCCGCGCGCGCCGATGATCTTGTCCAGCCCGGCAAAGGCACCACCGCAGATGAACAGCATGTTGGTGGTGTCCACCTGCAGGAATTCCTGCTGCGGATGCTTGCGCCCACCCTGGGGCGGAACCGAGGCCACCGTCCCTTCCATGATCTTCAGCAGCGCCTGCTGCACGCCCTCGCCGCTGACATCGCGCGTGATCGATGGATTATCGGATTTGCGCGAAATCTTGTCGATTTCGTCGATATAGACGATGCCCCGCTGCGCCCGCTCGACATTATAATCGGCGGCCTGAAGCAGCTTGAGAATGATGTTCTCGACATCCTCGCCCACATAGCCGGCCTCGGTCAGCGTGGTCGCATCGGCCATGGTGAACGGCACGTCGAGAATCCGCGCCAGCGTCTGGGCCAGCAGCGTCTTGCCCGATCCAGTCGGCCCGACCAGCAGGATGTTCGACTTCGCAATCTCGACGTCGTTGTTCTTCTGGCTGTGGGCCAGACGCTTGTAATGGTTATGGACCGCGACCGACAGAACCTTCTTCGCGTGGAACTGCCCGATCACGTAATCGTCCAGAACCTTGCAGATCTCCTTGGGAGTCGGCACGCCATCGCGCGACTTCACCAGATGCGTCTTGTGCTCTTCACGGATGATATCCATGCAAAGTTCGACGCATTCGTCACAGATGAAGACAGTCGGACCAGCGATCAGCTTCCGGACCTCATGCTGCGACTTGCCGCAGAACGAGCAATATAACGTGTTCTTGGAATCGCTGGACTTGTTATTCATAACCGCTCCTCCCCCCGGAATGCCAAGCCACGCGGTGCCCGGACCAGGGTCGAAAATCTTGACTCAGGACAGGACTTCCATCAAGCCCACCCAAGCCGGCGGGTTGCGCCGAAGATAAATAAAGCGCACCCACCCCTTATGCCCAAAATCTGAAACCCAGGAATTTCAGGTCACGGACATTAAATAAATCAATACTTTAATGCCCAGCCTCAACTTTTGGCCGCAACCGTCGATGCGTGGTTGCGCACCACCTCATCCACGATGCCGAAGGCCAGCGCCTCATCGGCCGACATATAGCTGTCGCGCTCCAGCTTGCGTTCGATCTCCTCGAGCGACTGGCCGGTATGGGTTTCATAGATCTCGTTCAGGCGCTGGCGAATCGTCAGGATCTCACGCGCCTGGATTTCGATGTCGCTGGCCTGCCCCTGCGCCCCGCCGGAAGGCTGATGCACCATGACCCGTGCATTCGGCAGGGCGAAACGCCGCCCCTTCTCGCCACCCGCCAGCAGCAGCGACCCCATCGAGGCCGCCTGGCCGATGCACACCGTGCTCACCGGGCTGCGGATGTACTGCATGGTGTCGTAGATGGCCAGACCAGCCGACACCACGCCGCCCGGGCTGTTGATGTAGAACGAGATCTCCTTGGTCGGATTCACGCTCTCAAGATACAGGAGCTGCGCCGACACCAGGGCAGACACCTGATCATAGACCGGCCCGGTCAGGAAGATGATCCGTTCCTGCAACAGGCGGGAATAGATGTCGAAAGCCCGCTCCCCGCGTGAGGTCTGTTCGACCACCATGGGCACTAGGGCGTTGCTGAAGATCTCCACGGGATCCCGATCCCTCATAGTCTCATTCCCGTTCCTGAAGACGCGAAGACCCGACTCACCTCCCCCGAAGGCCGCCGGGGCGTTCCTCGGGGAGGGTGGCCGGGTCGTTCCCCGGTTACCTCCAACAAGATAGAGATAAACCGTCCGGATACCACCCCACCGCCATCATTTCGCGGCGATAAAAGCGATGGGGCACCGATGGCGGGAGGCCAGATCGATCAGAGATCGGCAGGCGGGATCTCGGCCAGTTCCTCAGGCGTCACGTCCTTGTCGGTCACCGTGGCCAGCTCGATCACATAATCGACGACCTTGTTTTCGAAGATCGGGCCACGCAGGCTCTCGGCCGCCTGCGGGTTCTTGCGGAAGAAGTCGAACACCGCCTGCTCCTGGCCCTGATAGCGCATGGCCTCGGCCCGAATCGCCTGCAGCATCTCGTCCTGCGAGACGGTGATGGCGTTCGCACGACCGATCTCGGCCAGCAGCAGGCCCAGCTTCACCCGGCGTTCGGCGATCTTGCGGTAATCGGCCCGCAGGGTCTCTTCGTCCTTGCCCTGGTCTTCCTCGTCAAGCTGGCCTTCCTTGCGGTCGGCCTCGACGCGCTGCCAGATCTGGGCGAACTCGGCATCGACCATGCCCTGAGGGGCTTCGAAGTCGGTCTTTTCCGCCAGGGCATCCAGCAGCTCGCGCTTGATGCGCAGGCGCGAAAGCTGCTCGTATTCCTGCTCGACCTGCTTGGTGATCAGTTCGCGAACCTGCTCCAGGCCCTCGAAACCCATCTTCTTGGCCAGATCCTCGTCGATCTCGACATCGACCGGGCGCTTCAGCCCCTTGGCCTTGATGTCGAAGGTCGCTTCCTTGCCCGCCAGGGCCTCAGCCGAGTAATCGGCCGGGAAGGTAACGGTGATCACCTTCTCCTCGCCGGGCGACATACCCTCGATCTGCTCCGCGAAACCGGGAATGAAGCCCGCGCCGCCGATCTCGACATTCACGTCGTCGGCGGTGCCGCCTTCGAACGGCACGCCGTCCAGCTTGCCCACGAAATCGACAACCACGACGTCGCCCGCTGCTGCCGGACGGATCTCTTCGACCGTCACGAAATTGCGCTGGCGGCTCGCGATGTCCTTCAGGGCCTTATCGACCGTCTCGGCATCCGCCGTCGCCTTCAGGCGGGTCAGCGTCAGGTCCGACAGATCAGGCTGCGCGATCTCGGGCAGCACTTCCATCTCGATCTTGAATTCCAGGTCTGCCTTGCCATCCGCCTCGGCGCCCGAAACCAGGTCGACACGCGGCTGCAGGGCCGGGCGCAGATTGCGTTCCTCCAGCAGTGCGCGGGTGGCGTCGCTGACGGCCTGCTCCAGCACTTCACCCTGCACGGCGGCGCCGTAGCGCTTCGTCACGAGGCTCAGCGGCACCTTGCCGGGACGGAAACCCGGCAGATTCATGGACTGCCCCATTTCCTTCAGGCGGGCGGTCCGCTTGCTCTCCAGTTCGCCGGCGGGCACCGTGACGGTGAAACCGCGCTTCAGGCCGTCGGAAAGCGTTTCAGTAACCTGCATCTGCGAGGCCATCCTCTCGGTCAGAACTTCCAAAGAACGCACGAGTCCACCCCGGACGGCGGTATCCGCACGCAAAGCAACCGGCGCGAGCCGCAGCCGCATTCGCGCCCGCACCCCGTACCAATTCAATCAGTCTCCAGCCGGGCTGGTGCGGGCGGAGGGACTTGAACCCCCACGACTTGCGCCACCAGAACCTAAATCTGGCGTGTCTACCAGTTCCACCACGCCCGCATCGGCGCCCGGCCTCCAAGCGCGCGGCTTTAGCGCACGCCGCCTGATCCGGCAAGCCGACAATGGCGCGAGTCCGCGCCCCGTGCCGCAGCAACCCCCAACCCCAGCGCGACCGCACGCGCCCGCGCCGCCCCCAGATGCTGGTCAAACTGCTCGGCCACCGGCCATGGGCCGGCGCGCATCCCGGCCTCGCCATGGATCCACACCCCGGCGCAGGCCGCCTGCCAGGGCTCCATCCCCGCCGCCAGCAGGGCGGCGATGATTCCGGTCAGCGTATCGCCCGAACCGGCAGTGGCCAGCGCCGCCGTGGCATGGTCGTTGATCGCCGCCCTGCCGTCAGGCGCCGCGATCACGGTATCCGGCCCCTTCAGCACCACCACGGCCCCGACCCGCTGCGCAGCCGCCCGGGCCGCATCCAGCCGCCCATGCGCCGGCGCCCCGAAAACCCGTGCGAATTCGCCCTCATGCGGCGTGATCACCCCGACCCCGGCCAGCCGTTCCGGCTGCCCGGCCGCCCAGGCGAACGCCCCGGCATCGGCCAGCACCATCCGCCCGGCCCCCAGCAACTCCGGCAGCACCCGGCTGACTTCGTCTTCCGTCAGGCCCGGCCCGCAAACCCAGACCTTCCGGCGCCGATCCTCCAGCAAGCCGGACAGATCGCCGTCATCCACGATCAGTCCCGGCTCGGTCATTCTATACAGTCCCGCCGCCGACCCCGCCGCCAGCCGCACCAGCCCCGCCCCAGCCGTGCGCGCCGCGCCGGCAGCCAGCCGCGCCGCGCCAGGCATTGTGCCGCCCCCGCAGATGCTGACCACGCCACGCGCGTATTTGTGACTATCCACCGTCTGGCCCGGCACCTGCCATAATCCCGGCGCGTTGCGCCAGGTGCGAACCGGCACCGCGTCCCACACCGTGTCGGGCATACCGATATCCGCAACCACCAGCCGCCCCAGCCTCTCGCGCCCCGGCAAAAGCAGATGCCCGGGCTTGGCCCGCACGAAGGTCACGGTCATTTCCGCCGAGGGCGCATAACCAAGGACGCACCCGGTCGCGCCGTCGATGCCGCTGGGCATGTCCACTGCCACCACCCGCCGCGCCGCGCCCAGCACGGATGCCAGGTCCGGCTCGATCGCGCGACTGAGCCCGGCGCCGAACACCGCGTCGATCACAAGGTCGGCCCGCGCGGCCTCGTCCGCCGTAAACGCCGCACTTGGTCCCCGCCATTCGGCAGCAGCCGCCGCCGCATCACCACCCGCCCGAGGCGGGGCCAGCGCCGCAACGGCAACCGGCCAGCCGGCCTGCGCCAGGCGCCGCGCCGCGACATAGCCGTCCCCGCCATTATTGCCCGGACCGCACAGCACCAGCACCCGGCACGGCGCGATATGGCGCATCACGGCGCGCGCCACCGCCCGGCCCGCATGCTCCATCAGGTCGCGCACCGGCACGGTTCGGCTGCCCGCCTTGTCGATCAGGCCCATCTCGGCCGGGTCCGGCAACAGCAGCGCGGTCGCTGACGGGCATTCGCTCTTGGATTGGGGCTGGCCCATCGGGCAATCTCCTCCGGTCGGGGGTGGCTTGTCGGGGGCGCCCGCGCACCGCCGTCTTGCGCGCCGGGGCGGAATTGGCGATCAAGCATACCATCGACGCCCGCGCCCCGTCACGCGGGCCATCTCTTACCCCCGGCCGGGAGTTGACATGACCTCCTCAATCCTCTGGAGCTTCGTGCTCGCGATCCATCTGCTCGGCATGACCGCCTGGGTCGGCGGCATGATCTATGCCGTGTTCGTCCTGCGTCCCAGCCTGGGGCTGCTGGATGCGACCCAGCGCGCGTCGGTCCACCTGCAAACGCTCACCCGCTTCTTCCGCGTCGTCTGGCACACGATGCCCACCGTCCTGGTCACCGGCTGGCTGATGATCCTGCACGAGGGCGGTTTCGCCGCCATCCCGTGGCAGGTCAACGTGATGCAGCTTCTTGGCCTGGTCATGGCGGCCGTGTTCGCCCGCATCTATTTCGGCCCGTTTCAGAAGGCCCGCCGCGCCATCCGCCCCCAGCCGGCCCTGTTCGACACCATCCGCTCGCTGGTGACGATCAATATCGGCCTCGGCGTTCTCACGATCCTCTCCGCCGCCATGGCGCGCGGCCTGTAGGCCGGCGCGGAGACACCGCTCCCGGCGATCCGACGCGCGTTTTCTCCGCTTCGGTGCTCTCGGCCATCAAGGCCGCTCCGCTCCGATGCTCAAGAACACACGCCGGACGCGGCCCGTGCCAGGCCGCTCTCGCTCAGGATCGGTGTCTCCGCACCAGCCTATGTCGACACTACAGAACCGGCAGCGGCGCCGCCCCCATGGTGGTGATACGCCCCGCACTGAGGATCGATGCCGAGTTGATCAGCGACAGGTGCGAGAACGCCTGTGGGAAGTTCCCCACCTGCCGCCCGGTGGTGGCGTCGTATTCCTCGGCCAGCAGGCCGAGGTCACTGCACAGCGCCAGCAGCCGGTTGAACAGGGCATGGGCCTCCTCCATCCGCCCCTGGGCGACATAGGCATTCACCAGCCAGAACGAACAGGCGATGAACGCCCCTTCGTCCCCCGTCACGCCCTCGATCACACGATCGGGCAGATAGCGGCGGACGAATCCATGCTCGTCCAGCAATTCGCGCTCGATCGCCGCGATGGTACCGCTGACGCGCGGATCATCGGCGGGCAGGAAGCCGACGACCGGGATCAGCAGCAATCCAGCATCCAGCCCGGTACCGCCGAAATACTGGACGAAACTGTTCTTGTCCGCGTTGAACGCCTCACGGCAGACCGTGTCGTGAATGTCCTGCCGCAGGGCCTTCCATTCCTCCAGCGGCGCCTCGAGTCCATATTTCTCGACGTCGCGGATCGCCCGGTCGAACGCCAGCCAGCATGAGATCTTGGACACGGTGAACTGGCGCCGCCCCCCGCGGACTTCCCACATCCCCTCGTCCGGCTCCTTCCAGATCGTCGCCAGATGCTGCAACAGCCCAACCTGTAGCCGCCAGCCGTCGGTGATCGCGCAAAGGCGCGTCTGCCGGGCAACATGCAGGGCCGCGATCGCCTCGCCATAGACATCGAGCTGCAACTGGCCAGCCGCCGCGTTGCCGACCCGCACCGGCTTCGACCCCTCATAACCGGCCAGCCAGCCGGCCTCCCATTCGTTCAGCAGCCGCTCGCCGGCGATGCCATACATGATCTGGACCTGGTCGGGGCTGCCGGCGACGGCCGCCTGCAGCCAGTCCCGCCATGCCATCGCCTCTTCGAAATAGCCACCGGCCATGATCGCGATCAGCGTCAGCGAGGCGTCGCGCAGCCAGCAATAGCGATAATCCCAGTTGCGCCCGCCTCCCAGTTCCTCGGGCAGCGAGGTCGTGGGTGCCGCCACGATCCCCCCCGTCGGCTGATAGATCAGCGCCTTGAGCGTCAGCAGCGAGCGCCGCACGATGGAAGCATGCTCGCCCTGATAGGTGCAGCGCCCGATCCAGTCCGACCAGAATTGTTCCGTTCGGTGCAGCGCGGCCCGCGCGTCGATGGGTTGGGACAGCGCGCCGTGCGAATCCATATAAGTCAGCACGAAAGGCACCTGGTCACCTTCCGACACGATGAACCGCGACACGGTATGGCGATCCTCGCCATGCAGGGCCACCGGGCAGCGCAGCACGCAGCGCGAGGGTCCCGCGATGGCACTGATGCCCATATTGTCCGGCAGGCGCGTCACCCAGGGCACCGACAGTCCGTAATCGAAGCGCAGCACCAGCCAGTTGAGGATCGGCACCGCCCCGCGCCGGCCTTCGATGATCCGGATCAGGGTCGGCTCGGCGGCACCGACTGCCATGAAATCCAGGATCGCGACCACGCCCGTATGTGTCTCGAACACCGTTTCCAGCACCATGCCCTGGTTGCGATACGACCGCGTCACCGTAACGGGCGTGCCTCCACGCTCTTCGTCCGGAGCCAGTTGCCAGTGCCCGTTCTCGCCGTCGCCCAGCAGGGCCGCGAAACAGGCCGGGCTGTCGAATCGCGGCCAGCAGAGCCAGTCGATCGACCCGTTCCGCCCGACCAGGGCGCAGCTGCGCCCATCACCGATCAGGCCATAATCCTCGATTTTCAACGGCGTGATTGTGACCACGTATCCCCCAGAGACAAGACGCCAGAGACATGACACCCAAAGACCCGCGATGCCCCGGACAGGCCCCGCCCGCTCCGGTGCTCCGTGCTTGATTTTCGTCGCATTTACCGATACGGACAGTCACGCGGAATCGGAGGATTCGCCTTCATTTTCGCAAGGCCCTGCTTCGTCGCAGGAAAACAGGCCGAAAAAGCCTGCCGGACCACATCGTGGCGGAATGGACGGGACCACACCACTGACACGTTCGAGAGAATTTTGAGCGCCAAGACGAATGCCTCCGCTTCGGCCGAACCTGACGCCGCAGCCCATCCCGTCTCCATTGTCCCACCTGACGCGGACGCCGGTTCCCCCGGTGGCGAGCCGTCCGCTTCCGGTGCCGTGGACACCCCCGACGAGCAGGCAGAGGCCGCTCCACAGCCGCTCTTTTCCGATCTTGGCCTGTCCGAGCCGATCCAGCGCGCCATCGACGAAGCCGGCTACATCCACCCCACGCCGATTCAGGCCCAGGCCATCCCGTATGTGCTGATGGGCCGCGACGTGCTGGGCGTGGCCCAGACCGGCACCGGCAAGACCGCCGGCTTTACCCTGCCGATGCTCGAAATCCTTTCGGGCTCCCGGGCACGGGCCCGCATGCCGCGCTCGCTGATCCTGGAGCCGACGCGCGAACTGGCGCTCCAGGTGGCCGAGAATTTCGTCAAATACGGCAAATACCTGAAGCTGAACCACGCGCTGCTGATCGGCGGCGAGAGCATGGCCGAGCAGAAGGACGTGCTGAATCGCGGCGTCGACGTGCTGATCGCGACTCCGGGCCGGCTGATCGACCTGTTCGAGCGCGGCGGCCTGCTGCTGACCCAGACCCGCCTGCTGGTCATCGACGAAGCCGACCGCATGCTCGATATGGGGTTCATCCCCGATATCGAGAAAATCGTCGGCATGCTGTCCCCCCTGCGGCAGACGCTGTTCTTCTCCGCCACCATGGCACCGGAAATCCGGCGCCTGGCGGATATGTTCCTGCAGAACCCCAAGGAAATTACCGTCAGCCGCCCGTCCTCGGTCGCCACGACCATCGAGGCCGGCCTGGTGGTGGTCGACGAGGACGACAAGCGGCGCGTGCTGCGCCAGATGCTGCGCGACGACGCGGTGCAGAACGCCATCATCTTCTGCAACCGCAAGCGCGATGTCGACGTGCTGTGCAAATCGCTGGTGAAGCACGGCTTCTCGGCCGGTGCGCTGCATGGCGACCTACCGCAGTCGGTCCGGTTCTCCACGCTCGAGCGCTTCAAGGCCGGCGATCTCAAATTCCTGGTCTGCTCCGACGTCGCCGCGCGCGGCATCGATATCGGCGGCCTGTCGCACGTCTTCAATTTCGACCTCCCGTTCCACGCCGAGGATTACGTGCATCGGATCGGCCGTACCGGCCGCGCCGGCCGCACCGGCCACGCCTACAGCCTGGCCTCACCGCATGACCGGGGTCTGGCCGAGGCCATCGAGAAGCTGATCGGCCACCCGATTCCGCGTCTGGCGGTCGAAGGCGTGACCCAGCTCGAATGGTCCGAGGAAGAGCGTCCCCGTGGGGGCAAGGGTCGCGGACGCGGCCGGGAGAAGGACGACCGTCGCGGCCCCAAGCCCGCCCGTCCCGCCGCCACGCCCACGATACCGGCCGAGGCCATCCCCGCGCCCGAAACCGCCGCAGCAGCGCCACCGCCACCGCCCGCGCGCAAGCCCGCTCCACCGCGCCATCAGCGGGAACGCGAACTGGAAGACTCCACCGCGCAGACCAACGGCAACCCGGTCATGGGCTTCGGCGCGGAGGTTCCCGCCTTCATGCTGCTGCCGCGCCGGCAGTTCACGATCACGCCCTCGGCCGATGACGAGAGCACCCATACGGCCGACGAACCGGCCTGAGACCCGGCTGGACATGCGCGCTGGCAGCGATCCAGCATGCATGTCCTG
The DNA here is from genome assembly GCF_048695475.1 of Gluconacetobacter brunescens. Lineage (NCBI taxonomy): Bacteria > Pseudomonadati > Pseudomonadota > Alphaproteobacteria > Acetobacterales > Acetobacteraceae > Gluconacetobacter > Gluconacetobacter brunescens. Next base: position 171,971 of record NZ_JBLHEN010000002.1, read on the forward strand.
TAGCGCGACAGCCATCAAGGCCGCTCCCGCTCACCAGCCCATATGCCAGTCAGGCTCTGTGTCCCGGGCGTCCTGACCGACGCGGACCGGCCCAGGCGACTTGGATATAAACCTGATGAACATCGAAATCGAAATCAGCGCACTCGGCGCGGACGGAGATGGTCTGGCCCGCATGCCGAACGGCGAACCCCTGTTCGTTCCCGGCGCCCTGCCGGGCGAACTGGTCCGTATCGAGCAGGTGGACGCACGCTCGGCCCACCTGCTGTCGGTATTGCGCCCGAGCCCGGACCGGGCAGAGCCGCCCTGCACCCTGTTCGGGCAATGCGGCGGCTGCGCCATCCAGCATCTGTCCCTCCCCGCCGCGCTGGCGTGGAAGAGCGAAACGGTCGTCCATGCCCTGGAGCGCGCCGGCTTTGCCGATCCCCTCGTCACCGCCCACTTCCAGAGCCCGCCCGCTTCCCGGCGGCGCGTCGATCTGGCGATCCGCCGGCGGCCGGACGGGGTGGCAATCGGCCTGCACGCACGGCGCGGCGACGTGGTCGATCTGACGACCTGCCCGATTCTCGCGCCTGCTCTGTTCGCCATCCTGCCCGCATTGCGTGAGGTGGCCCGCTCGCTGGGTGCGCTGCGGCAGAGCGGAGACGTGCTGATCAACCTTCTCGACTCCGGGCCAGACCTGCTCCTGGCAACCGACGGCCCCCTGGAACCGAGCGATCGCGCCAAACTGGCGGAATTCGCGCGCAGCCAGCGCATCCCTCGCATCGCCTGGCGCCGCGCCGGCAGCACCGACACGCCGGAAACCGCCGCCCAGACCGGCCCGGTGCGCCATCTATTCTCGGGCGTCACCGTCGCCCCACCTCCCGGCGCCTTCCTCCAACCCAGCCGCGAAGGCGAAGCCGCGATCATTGCAGCGGTCCTGGCGGCGTTGCCGCGCAAACTGGCACGCCGCGACGCAATCATCGAACTATATGCCGGCTGCGGAACCCTCTCCTTCGCACTCAGCGAGAAGGCCCGGGTCCTGGCGTTCGAAGGCCACCCCGACGCTGTCGCTTCCCTGCGCCGCGCGACCAGCGGCACACGGGTCGTTGCCGAACAGCGCGACCTGAACCGCCAGCCGATCATGGCCCGCCAGATCTCCGAGGCTAGCGCCATCGTCCTCGACCCCCCCTACATGGGCGCCGGAGCCCAGATGGCGCAGATCGTCGACGGAAAGCCGGCCCGAATCATCTATGTCAGTTGCAACCCGCAGGCACTCACCCGAGACGCCACCGGGCTGAAGGCGGCGGGATACCGGCTGGACGGTGTAACGGTCATCGACCAGTTCCTGTGGTCGACCGAAGTCGAAGCCGTCTGCGTCTTCAGCGCCCCACCTTCACCACGCCGCCGCCCGCGATAAATCGCATGAGGGCATGACCCTCAATCGGAAACGCGAATCGTCCATTCACAAAAAATCAGGCCCGGATCGCCTCAACCGAAACGATCCGAGCCTGATGTGACTATCCCCATTCAAACCGGCCGGGCTTTCCCCGGCCGGTTTCGCGTTACCAGATCTTCACGCGGTCCTGAGGCTTGAGATAAAGCTTCTGCCCGGCCTCGACGGCCCATGCGGCATACCAGGCGTCGATATTGTGCATCGGGATATTGACGCGCGCGACCGGCGGCGAGTGCGGATCGACCACGATTTCCTGACGGACGGCATCGTCACGCACCTTCTCGCGCCAGACCTGCGCCCAGCCGAGGAACACGCGCTGGTCACCGGTCAGCCCGTCGATCACAGGGGCCGGCTTGCCCTGGAGCGATGCGTGATAGGCATCGAGCGCCAGCGTCAGCCCACCCAGATCGGCGATATTCTCGCCCATCGTCAGCTTGCCGTTCACATGCACGCCCGGCAGCACCTCGAACGCATCATACTGCGCGCCCAGCCGATCAGCGAGCTTCTGGAAGCGCGCCGCATCCGCCTTGGTCCACCAGTCGCGCAACCGTCCATGATCGTCGAACTTGCGGCCTTCATCATCGAAGGAATGGGTCATCTCGTGCCCGATCACCCCGCCGATCGCACCGTAATTGATCGCCGCGTCCGCCTTCGGATTGAAGAACGGAGGCTGGAGGATGGCGGCAGGGAACACGATCTCGTCGAAGACCGGCATATTGTAGGCATTCACGGTCTGCGGCGTCATGTCCCACTCGTCGCGATCGACCGGCTTGCCCAGATGCCCGAGCCAATAATGCCATTCGAAGGCGATCGCCCGCGTGGCATTGCCATACACGTCGCCCTTATGGACCTCCAGCGTGCCATAGTCGCGCCACTTGGTGGGGTAGCCGATCTGGATGGTGAAATTGTCCAGCTTGCGCAGCGCGGCGGCGCGGGTCGCCGCCCCCATCCAGCTATTATGCTCCAGACGAACATGGAACGCGGCCTTCAGCGCATCCGTCAGATGCCCCATCTCCTCCTTGCTCTCCGGCGGGAAATAGCGCTCGACATAGACACGGCCGATCGCCCAGCCCATCGCGGAACTCGTCGCCCCCACCGCACGCTTCCAGCGCACGGGCAGTTGCGGCTGGCCAGACAGGGTCTTGCCGTTGAAGGCAAACCACGCATCGACGAACGACTTCGACAGGTCGGGGGCGGCATTGTCCACCAGATGGAACGCCAGCCAGGCCCGCAGGGTCGCGATGTCCGTCGCGCCGAGGATCTTTGCCTCCCCCGCAATGGCACTCGGCTCACCCGCGATCAGGACGCGCTGCGCGAGGCCCGTCTCGGGGATCCCCGCCGCTTTCAGCCATGTCGGCCAGTCGAAACCGGGCGCGTCCTTCTGGAGTTGCGCCACTGTACGCGGATTGTAGCTTTTCTCCGGATCGCGCATCTCGTCGCGCGCCCAGTGCACCTTCGCAATCGCCGTTTCAAGGGTGACGATGTCGGACGCGGCCTGCTTCGCGTCGGGCCAGCCGATAAGACCGAGCATCTGCTCGACATAGGCCTGATACGCGGTCTTTTTCGCGGCGAAAGACGGCTTGGAATAATAATCGCGATCCGGCATGCCCAGGCCGGCCTGATCGAGATCGAGCGCGTACTGGGTCGGGTCCTTCGCATCGGGCTGGATCATGAGCGAGAACGGCGAGGACTGAAATGTGTCCTGCGCCGAGGCCACGAGGGCGGCGAAGGATGTGGCGTCATTTACGGCGCGGATCGCCGCCAGGTCGGCCGCCAGCGGCTTTGCGCCCAGCGCCTCGACGGCCGCCTCATCCATGAACGAGGCATAGAACGTGCCGAGCTTCCCCTCGATCGTCGCGGGATTCGCCTGAGACTGGGACGATACGTCCTTCAGGATCGTCTGCACCCGCGTGCGCGACAGTTCCGCAAGCTCGTTGAACGGCCCCCAGCTTGTCCGATCCGGCGGGATGACCAGATGATCGACATAGGTGCCGTTGGCATAACCGAAGAAATCATTGCCCGGCTTTACCGAAAGATTGCGACCGGGCAGATCGAAGCCCCACGAACCCTGCGACATTGCGGGCACGCTCGGCGTTGCGGGCGCCGTCATGGTCGCGGCGGCCCGCGCTTCCGTTCCCACCAGCATTCCGGCAAGGCAGGCGGTGCCCAGCAGCATCATGGTCCTGGCACGGCGCTTCGGGGCGCCGTGAAGTTTTGTCCGAATCAAATCGTTTTCTCCCTGGCGCGCGGCCGCGCGCCGATTACGTGTTGTGGTCGTCCAAGCCTGGCATGACATGGATACCCACGCTCAGAAATTCGCCTGGACCATGAGCAGGACCGGGCAGTCGACGATGCCGTCGAAAGAGCACGAGGTCGAACCCGCATCAAGATGTTACCGCTTCAACTTGAACACGTTGTTGATATTCGGGTTGACCACATAGAGTTTGAAAAATGCGGGGCCGACGGTCGCGTTGAAAGTAAAATATTATTAATATATAGAAATAAACACGGGTATTCAAGGTGACATCCCAGTGCATAATACGTTCTTCCCTGAAGCGACCAGTCACCACCGGCAGCATACGTACCCTCGCAAGTAAATTATATTGATCACGGTTTCCTTGCGGATTGATCGTTATGCCGAGCAATATCCAAAGGACACTTGCAGGATCGTCATCACGCCACACCGGGCTAAGGATGAAGGAATGCGCTTGAGACTCTTGACCGCTCTGCTGGCCTGGCTATTCGTTGCCTCACCGGCATTGGCCGAAGATATCGCCATTCGCGGTGCATTTCATCGTGTCGTGGTGTCGAATCTAAGCCGGATGGAAGGAACGGCGAACGCCATTGATCTGAAAGACGGCCAGCCAACGGGTCTTCATCTGCATGTCCGGGCGCTACTGGAGCCTGGCGACCTTCAACCCGAAGACGCCCATATTTTTCTCGATGCGAAGCAGGGCCATGTCTCCCTGTTTCCCAAAGGAGGCAATGAAATCGTCTTCCCCGCCGACCGGGCCTTGCAGATGGAAAACCCGAATGTCGTGGCTGCCCTGTCCAAAGGCCAGGAGATCAGGTTTCAGGCAACGGTCAGCATGGACTCACCTCCGGCAACCCGGTTCACGGGCAGCGATGCAAGAGGCTGGATGTCGAAGCTTGATCATCAGATAAGCCGAAAGGCCGGTTTCATGTCAGCCTTTCTACCCGACACGACGACGGTCACCCTCACCCTGCCAGCCCGATCGGAACTTTCCGTGACCGAAGCCGGCAAGGCATTCAGCCTCGTTCAGAATAATAGCGACAAATCCTATGATTTCTCTTTCCAGCCTCGTGTTTATCCGGCTGAAGCCGTGTTCATGAGCACAAAGCCGATCTCCGGCATCACAATGATTTTTCCGGTTCAGCTCAACCGCTGGAAGCGGACAGACTAAAAAAAACATGCGGCACCGTGCCCGGCGTCTCCAGCATCGCCCAAGCCGAAACGCAATCACGTTATCCGGCGTTATCATGAGTCCCGACGCTCCATACGCGCCCGAGGAATGGTGCGACAAGGACGGCCTCTCATGATCATCGTGCATCATCTCGAAAATTCCCGCTCGCAACGCGTGCTCTGGCTGCTTGAGGAACTCGGCGTGCCATACGAGATACGGTTCTACAAACGCGATCCCCGGACGATGCAGGCGCCGCCGGAACTCCGGAAAATCCATCCGCTGGGCAAGTCACCGATCATCACGGAAGGAGACGTCACGCTCGCGGAAAGCGGCGCCATCATCGAATATCTTCTCGATGAATATGACAATGGCCACCTGCGCCCTCCCGCGGGAACGCCAGAATATCGCCGTTTCATCTACTGGCTACATTATGCGGAAGGATCGGCCATGCCACCGCTGGTGATGAAACTGATCTTCGGGATGCTGCCGTCCCGCATGCCATTATTGCTCCGCCCGTTCGCCTCCCTCATTGCAAAGGGGGTGCAGACCCAGCTTCTGGGGCCGGAAATCAAGCGTCACACGACTTTCTGGGAAGAATCGCTCATGCAGACCGGCTGGTTTGCCGGCGGTGCGTTCAGCGCAGCGGATATCCAGATGAGTTTCCCACTGGAGGCCGCATGCGCCCGAACGGAGGCGGTGCGGCATCTTCCCCATGTCGAGGCGTTTCTGCGTCGTATCCACGCCCGACCGGCCTGGAGCCGGGCACTGGAACGAGGCGGCCCTTATGCCTATTCGGGGGCGTAAAGCGGACCTGATATGAGGGGGAGAGAACATCCTGTCTCCCCGCCTCCAAACCCCACCGGCGCCTCACTGGCCGAGAAGTTTTCTCACCGCCGGCTCGACCGCGATCATCAGGCCCGCAGGCGGAAGGATCACGGGCCCACCGGAGGAACCGGAGACATCGGCGGAGTTGTTGATGGCCGCATCTTCCTGATCGAAAATTTCCTTCTCCGCTGCCGAAAGCGCCGGCTTGCCATCCAGCGCCTTCAACCCTGCCTGGGCGATCACCGCGAGATGGTGGGACGTCACCAGTGCTTCGGACAGGCCACGGACATGCGCCACCAGAGCAAACGCAGCATCATTGTCGCGCCACGCCACAAGCTGCCGCCGAAGCGCCGGTGCCACCGCATGGTCGCCCGACACATAGCGCGTCACCAGCATCGAAAACCGCAGCGCGGGTGCCGGATCGGGCGATGCCACTTCCCCGATCTCATCCAGCCTCCTGCCATGGCGTGCCACATAGCGGTTCATGTTGTAATTACGCAGCGGCACCGTCGCACTTGCCAGAACCATGACCGGATCGACCGCGCCGGGCGAAAGCCGCGCCGCCATGCGCCATCTGTTCGCCTCGGCCTGCAATCCCGCGATCTGAAGCTCGGCATTCACCACCGCGAGGCGACGATACATGTCGTCGACATCCCGCACTTCGGCAGGCGACCAGAACCGTTCGGCAATCGCGGCGGCACGGGGCCAGATCCGCGCATCGAGCATCTCGTCGGTCACCAGTTCCGCCCATAGCGGCGCCTCCCCCCCAAGGACGAAGGCTTTCTGCTGCCCGGTCAGTGGCGGGGGCGCCGGCTCCTTCAGGAAGGCCTCCACCAGATCGGGCCGCATCCCCTTCTTCAGCAATCTGTCGGCCTGCTCGCGGGTAACGCCATTCGCGGCCGGATCGTAAGGGTCGACCAGATAATGCTGCCCGGCCGGCTGAAGCAGATCGAGATAATATCCGGCGGAAACGATAACGGGATGATGGCCCGCGGTCGCGGAAGCGATGAATTTCGAACTCCGCCAGACATCCACAACCACGTCGGACGGGATGGCCGCCTCGCTGACCTCGTCCCACCCGACCATCACCTTCCCCTGCGCAGCGAGGATCTTCTGCACCTGGACGGTGAACCCCGCCTGCAAGGCCTGCGGCGTGGCATAGCCATGCTCCTTCATCCAGGCCACGATCTTCGGATTCTTCAGCCATTCGTCCGGCTCGACCTCGTCGCCACCAGAATGGAAATAGGCATCGGGAAACAGGCGCCCCATCTCACCATAGAGCCGACGCACAAGGTGCAGCGTCTCCGGCAGGGTGGGGTCAAGCGCGGCCGTATTCTTGTTTTTCGGCTCCGGATCGACCGGATGAGTGGCCGCCAGTTCGGGATGGGCCAGCAGCACGGCCAAGGCATGGCCCGGCAGGTCGAATTCGGGCACGATCCGGATACCCCGATCCGCCGCATACGCCACCAGGTCGCGGATCTGCGCCTGGGTATAATATTGGCCGTGCGACCCCTTCGCGGTCAGTTCGGGCAGCACATGGCTCTCCACCCGGAATCCAGTGCCGTCGCTGAGATGCAGATGCAGAACATTGAGTTTCAGCATCTCCATCGCGTCGATCTGGCGCTTGATGGTCTCGACCGTCACGAAATGGCGCGACGTATCGATCATGATCCCGCGCCAGACGAATCGGGGATGATCGGCAATGGTCGCGAAATCGATTTTCGGGCCGTTTCCGTCCCGCGCGATCAGTTGCGCGAGAGTCGCCAGACCATGGATCACCCCATCGGGACCGTCGGCCGTCAGCGTCACGCCATCGGGGCCGACCACCAGCCGGTAATCCTCCTTCGCCCGTGTGCTCAGCCAGCCCGCATCCTGCCCAGCCGCGATGCGGAGCGGCACCGGCATGGCCGTGGAGCCAGCAGGGCGATCCGCCGCGGGCAGCACCCGCCCGGCGAGCGCATCGGCACGGTGCAGGAAACGCCCGACCGCCGCCCGCAACATCGCCGAAGGCGGATGACTCCACGACACGGCAAACCCCTCGGACAACGGGAGCACACCACCGGAAAAGGTAACCGAAGAGGGAAGCGGCATCAGCGCGGGGGCGAGCGGCTCCACCACTGCCGGCTGTTCTCCCGAGGGCACCGCCCACGCCGGAGGGGCCATCATCGCGGCCAGCAGCAAAGACCCGACGAGGGCTGCGCGCGCGGTCGAAAACGTCATACTCGTCCTCTCCTGGGATCGCCCCACGGATACCGTCGCGATACGGCCCGCGCTGCCCGGGGCCCTTCGCACCGCCCTGTTTCCCGCAGCATCAATCTATTACCGGCCGGCCGCCTGAATCGCGAGCAGTTCCGCATCATGGCGCATCTGCCATTCGATCGCGTCACGCTGCGTCAGCGCGGACGCCGCCGCCGGATCCAGAAGGACAAGGCAATCAGGATGCCATTGCAGGACAGACCCCGGCACCGAGGCGCCGACCGGCCCCTCGATGGCCCGCGCGGCGATTGCTGCCTTCCGGGCACCGGTCACGACCAGAAGCGCCTTGCGCGCCTCCAGGATCGTACCCGTTCCCATCGTGATGGCCCGCGTCGGCACGCGGGACAGATCGCCGTCGAACAGCCCAGCATTCTGCACCAGCGTCGCCCGCGCCAGGGTCACGACACGGGTACGGCTGGCAAGCGAGGACAACGGCTCATTGAAGCCGATATGTCCGTTCTCTCCCAGACCAAGAAGCTGCAGATCAATCCCGCCGACCCCGGCAATACGCGCTTCATAGGCCCGGGCTTCCGCATCGGCATCCCGCGCCGCACCATCCGGAACATGGGTCCGCGCGCCGTCGAGATTGACGTGCGCAAACAGATGCGCATGCATGTAATGGCGATAGGATTGGGCATCCCCGCCCGACAGGCCGACATATTCATCGAGATTGAAGGTGGTAACGGCACCGAAATCGACGCCCTCCGCGCCGGCAATTCCGACCAGCAGGCGATAGATGCTCTCCATCGTCCGCCCCGTTGCCAGCCCAAGGACGGAATCCGGCTTGTCACGCACCTGCCCGGCCAGCAGCCGCGCGGCCAGTTCGGCAACGCGACCTGGATCAGGACAGATAAGAACCTTCATGACATTTCGCTCCTTCCCATGGCGACCGGCGGGTTACCCGTCCATCCAGGGAAAAAGCATGCCTCACGGCACAGACAATCCGGCTTCAGAACACCGCAAGACGTCATCTCAGGGGGCGCCGACCGCATGACGACCGCCCATCGCCGTAGGCATCGCGCTCAGACGTGGAAGCTCTCGCCGCAGCCGCAGCGGCCCTTCTCGTTCGGATTATTGAAGGTGAAGCCGGATTCGAGCTGCTTGACCTCGTAATCCATCGTCGTGCCGATCAGGAACAGGGTCGCCTTGCGATCCACCAGAACGGTCACACCCTTGTCGGTCACCACTTCATCCCCCGGCCCGGGCGCCTCGACGAAACTCATGTCGTAGGCATGACCGGAACAACCTTTGGTCGAGATCGCGATCCGCAGCAACTGCCCGGCATGGGCCGTGGCGTACAACGCCCGCAACCGATCGGCCGCCCGGTCGGACAGCGCCATCAGGGGCGGCAGGGCCCGCCTGGCGGGGGCAGGCGATGCGGTCGTCGCGTTGCTGGAAACAGTCATTGGCAATCTCCCGATCCCGGCGGGCATGGCATCCCGCCGCGACGTGTCAGAACATGTTCAGGCTCAGGCGGGCATCGTCGCTCATGCGCGACATGTCCCATGGCGGGTCCCAGACGATCTCGACCGTCGCATCGGTCACGCCGGGAACGGTGCGAACCGCTTCCTGCACCTGGGCCGGCAGTTCCTGCGCACTCGGACAATTGGGGGCCGTCAGCGTCATTTCAACGCGCACCGTGCCGTCACGATGCAGGTCGATGGCGTAGATCAGGCCCAGTTCATAGATATTCACCGGAATTTCCGGATCGAAGACGGTGGCGATCGCCGCGATCACGGCCTCCTCGTCGGGCACCGCAACCGCACCGTCCGTCGCCGGCTGCCCATCAGGCGTCCAGCCTTCCACCGCTGGGCTGTCGCTGGCCGCAGGCGCATCGAACGAGAAGCCATGCTCCTGCGTCCCGTTTCCGGTCTCTTCCATCGCGGCCATCCTGTCGGTCTCAACCATCATTCCCGCCTCATCCGTCCTTCGAGTCATCCGCCGGGGTCTCGGTCAATGCCGCCTCCAGCGCCGACCACGCCAACGTCGCGCAGCGGATGCGCGACCGATGCTGCCGCAAGGGCGCAAAAACCATCAGTTCCGGACGAACCTCGCCGTCCTGCCCGGTCTGCAGCAGGGTGGTGAACGCCTGCCCCATGGTCACGGCTCCGCTCCGCTCCTGCCCCGCCACCAGTTCGGCCATCATGTCGGCCGAAGCCAGGCAGATCGCGCATCCCCTGGTCTGATGACGAACGGTCTCGATCCGCCCATCCCCATCCAGCCAGACCCCGACGCGCACCCGGTCGCCGCACATCGGGTTCGTGCCCTCGCCCCGGCCCGTCGCGCCTTCCAGCGGCCCGGCATGAACGGGCGTACGCGCCCGTTCGATCACCTGCTGCTGGTAAAGCCCGTCCTGATCCATCGGCCCCGCCTCAGACGAAAAAGCCGCGGATCTGCGTCAGCGTCGAGGCCAGGGCGTCCACCTCCTCGCGCGTCGTATAGAGCGCGAAGCTGGCGCGCGCGGTGGCGGAGAGGCCCAGGCGCCGCATCAGCGGCTCGGCGCAATGATGGCCCGCCCGCACCGCAATCCCGTTGCGATCCAGCAGGGTGGCGATGTCGTGCGGATGCACATCGTCCATCGTAAACGAAATCACACCCCCACGCTCGGCGGGCGCCCCCACCACACGCAGGCCCGGCACCTCGGCCAGGCGCGGCAGCGCGTATGCGACCAGTGCCGCCTCATGCGCCGCGATGGCGTCATATCCAATCGATTCGATATAGCTGATGGCCGCTCCCAGCCCGATCGTCTCGATGATCGCAGGCGTGCCGGCCTCGAATTTATGCGGTACGGTGGCCCAGGTGGAGCGCTCGAAGGTCACGGAGGAAATCATGTCCCCGCCGCCGAGGAACGGCGGCATCGCATCCAGCAGTTCCCGCCGCCCCCACAGCACGCCGATCCCGGTGGGACCATACAGCTTGTGGCCGGTGAAAGTGTAGAAATCGGCATCGATCGCCTGCACATCGACCCGGCGATGCACGACGAACTGACTGCCATCGAACAGCACGCGCGCCCCTGCCGCATGGGCGATATCGGCAATCTTCCGCGCCGGCGTCACGGTCCCCAGCACGTTCGACATGTGGGTAACGGCCACCAGCGCCACCTTGCCGTCCGCCACCAGACGCTCCAGCGCGTCCAGTTCGATGTCGCCGTCATCGGTGATCGGCGCCACGCGCAGTTCGATGCCCGCCCGGTCCCGCAGCATCTGCCACGGCACCAGATTGGCGTGGTGCTCCATCTCCGAAATCACCACCGCCTGCCCCGGCCGCATCAGGCTGCCGAAGGAATGGGCGACCAGATTGATCGCCTCGGTGCTGTTGCGGGTAAAGATCACCTCTTCCCGTGCCGAAGCGCCGATCAGCCCGGCCACCTGGTCGCGCACCGCCTCATAGGCATCGGTGGTGCGCTCGCTCATCCAGTGCAGGCCGCGATGGATGTTGGCGTATTGCGTGCGCATGGTGTCACCCATGGCATCGATCACCTGGACCGGCTTCTGCGCGGAGGCGGCACTATCCAGAAAGACCAGCGGGCGACCATGCACCGTCTCGCCCAGGATCGGGAAGTCGGCGCGCCGGTCGCGCAGCGAATCGATGGGATCGATCATCACCATGGGCGGGACATCCATAATCATGCGTCCTTTCGGTTCCACCAGGTCTCGACCGCGCGGTTCAGCACCGCCCGCAAGGCCTCGTCGCCCATCAGTTCCACCGCGTCGTGCAGGAAGGCCTTGACCAGAATGGCCCGGGCATCCCCCCCCGCCACGCCGCGACTGCGCAGGTAGAAGAGCTGGTCCGCATCCAGCGCCCCCACGGTCGCGCCGTGGCTGCACCGTACGTCGTCGGCATAGATTTCCAGTTCCGGCTTGGCGTCGATCTCGGCGGTATCCGACAGCAGCAGGGCCTGATTCATCTGGTAGCCGTCGGTCTTCTGCGCAACACGCTCGACCAGGATCTTGCCCTGGAAGACGCCCCGAGCATGGCCCGCCAGCACGTTCTTCACCGTCTGGCGCGAATTGCATGACGGCGCGGCATGGGTAATCACGCTGGTCAGGTCGGCAACCTGCCGCCCGTCCAGCAACTGCGCGCCGTTGACATGCACGATGCCGCCCTCGGCCTTCAGCCTGGCATGCACCTCGTGCCGAGCCAGGGCCGCGCCCAGCGTCAGGGTGAAGCTGTCATAGGACGCATCGGCCGCGACCTCGGCATGAACCACCGCCAGATGCCGGGCAGCCGGGTCCTCGGTCTGCAGCTTGGCATGGATCAGATGCCCGCCCTCGGCGACCACGACATCCAGCACTGGATTGTTCAGATAATCCCCACGCCCGACCGACAGATCGAGCACCGACAGGCGCGCCCCCGCCCCCAGCATGATCCGGTGCCGGGGATGAACCGACAGCGCGACACCCTCCGGCGCCACCACGACCGACAGCAGCACCATCCGCCCGGCATCGACACCGGGCGCCACCGTCAGCGTCAGCCCGTCTTCCGCCAGCAGGGCATTCAGCGCACTGGCCACGTCATCATGCGGCGCCAGATCCGCGCCCGCCGCGAAGCGCGCCACCGACACCCCGTCCGGCAGGCGCGACAGGTCAGGCGCGAAACGCCCATTCACCATCACCGCACGCGGCAGACCGGCATCCAGTTCGTAAGCCCGCACGGCCTCGGCCAGCAGGGCATCGACCGCCACTCCATCAGCCTGCGCCGGCGCACCGGCGAACGCGATATCCGACAGCGTCCGCAGCGAGGTGTATTTCCATGCCTCGACACCCGCGCGCGGCAGGCCCGCCTTGCGCAGCAGGTCGGCCGCCTGCGTGCGCGTGGCATTCCCTTCCCCGCCGGTGTAGCGGTTCAGGAACGCGGCGGCGCTGACGCCGGCGGGAGCGATCGCGTTCACGCGGCCTCCGCCAGGAAACGGGCATAGCCCTGGGCCTCAAGCTGCTTGGCCAGTTCCGGCCCGCCACTATGGATGATGCGCCCGCGCGCCATCACGTGGATGCGGTCCGGCACGATGTAATCCAGCAGCCGCTGGTGATGGGTGATGACCAGCGCCGAGAAATCCGGCGCGCGCAGCGAATTCACGCCCTCGGCCACGATACGCAGCGCATCGATGTCCAGCCCGCTGTCGGTCTCGTCCAGAATGGCGAACGAGGGGTTCAGCATGCGCATCTGCAGCACTTCGTTGCGCTTCTTCTCGCCACCCGAAAAGCCGACATTCACATTGCGCTTCAGCATGTCGTCGGACATCGACAGATGCTTCGTCTCCTGCCGCACCGCCTTCAGGAAGGCCACCGCGTCCAGTTCTTCCTGCCCGCGCGCACGGCGCACCGCATTGACGGCCGTGCGCAGGAAATTCGCGTTATTGACGCCCGGCAGTTCCACCGGCGCCTGAAAGGCCAGGAACAGGCCCAGCGCCGCGCGCTCCTCCGGCTCCAGCGCCAGCAGGTCCTGGCCCTTGAAGGTCGCGCTGCCCGCCGTCACCTCGTAATCCTCGCGCCCCGCCAGAACGTAGGAGAGCGTGGATTTCCCCGACCCGTTCGGCCCCATGATCGCATGGACCTCGCCGGCCGGAATCTCCAGATCGACGCCGCGCAGGATTTCCTTGTCCGCGCCGTTATCCGAAATTTTGGCGCACAGGCCGGCAATCCGCAAAAACTCGTTGCTCACGTCACTCATCTCCGTTCAGCCGACGCTGCCTTCAAGGCTGATCTGCAGCAATTTCTGGGCCTCGACCGCGAATTCCATCGGCAGTTCCTTCAGCACGTCCTTGCAGAAGCCATTCACGATCAGGCCCACCGCATCTTCCTCGGACAGGCCGCGCTGGCGGCAATAGAACAGCTGGTCTTCCGAAATCTTCGAGGTCGTCGCCTCATGTTCGATCTTGGCCGACAGGTTGCGGCTTTCGATATAGGGCACGGTATGCGCACCGCACTGGTCGCCGATCAGCAGGCTGTCGCACTGGGTAAAATTCCGCGCCCCGGCGGCCTTGGGCATCATCCGCACCAGCCCGCGATAGGTGCTGTCGGAATGCCCGGCACTGATGGTCTTGGCGATGATGGTCGAGCGCGTATTGCGCCCCAGATGGATCATCTTGGTCCCGGTATCGGCCTGCTGGTGATTATTGGTTACCGCAACCGAGTAGAACTCGCCCACCGCGCCATCACCCTGCAGGATGCAGGAGGGATATTTCCAGGTGATGGCCGATCCGGTCTCCACCTGCGTCCACGAGATCTTGGACCGATCGCCCCGGCACGCGCCGCGCTTGGTCACGAAATTATAGATCCCGCCGCGCCCGTTCTCGTCGCCCGGATACCAGTTCTGGACGGTCGAATATTTGATCGACGAATCTTCCATCGCCACCAGTTCGACCACCGCCGCATGCAACTGGTTCTCGTCGCGCATCGGCGCCGTGCAGCCCTCCAGATACGAGACCGACGCCCCGTCCTCGACCACGATCAGCGTCCGCTCGAACTGCCCGGTATTGCGCGCATTGATGCGGAAATAGGTCGAAAGCTCCATCGGGCAGCGCACGCCCTTGGGCACATACACGAACGATCCATCGGTGAAGACGGCCGAATTCAGCGCCGCATAGAAATTGTCGGCCACCGGCACCACGCTGCCCAGATAGCGGCGCACCAGCTCGGGATGCTCGCGCACCGCCTCGGAAATCGGGCAGAAGATCACACCGGCCTTGGCCAGCGTCTCGCGGAAGGTGGTCACCACCGACACACTGTCGAACACCGCATCCACCGCCACCGGCGGCCGCGCCGTCTCGCCCTCGGGCAGTTCGACCCCGGCCAGCAATGCCTGCTCATGCAGCGGAATGCCCAGCTTCTCGTAGGTACGCAGCAGTTCCGGATCGACCTCTTCCAGAGATTTCGGCCCCGCCTTCTTCTTCGGCGCGGCGTAATAATGCGCGTCCTGGAAATCGATCGGCGGATGGCTGACCTTGGCCCAGGTCGGCTCGGTCATGGCCTGCCAGGCCTGGAACGCCTTCAGCCGCCATTCCAGCAGCCATTCAGGCTCCTGCTTGCGGTGCGAGATCAGGCGGATGGTATCTTCGTTCAGGCCCTTGGGGGCCATGTCCATCTCGATCTCGGTCTCGAAGCCCCACTTGTAGGCGGACTGGCCCAGAGTCTCGACCGCATCGCGGGTTTCGGCAATCGCTGGCATGTCTTCCTGCTCCCTCAGACTGCGACGGCCGGGCCGGCAGCGGATATGTCATGGGCCGCGCAACCGGCCCCCGGTCCCCGCGCGGCCTGCCCGCGGGTCTGCATGTCGGCCAGCGTGATCGAGGACAACGCCCCCCGGATCGCGTCATTGACCGCATCCCACTGCCCGCACAGGCCGCACAGGGTGCGCGCGTCGCATTCCCCGCCATCGACGCACGCCGTCAGCGAGATCGGCCCATCCACGGCGGTGATGACCCGCGCAACCGAAATTTTATTCAGCGGCTGCGCAAGACGGTATCCCCCACGCGCGCCGCGCAGGGAAATCACCAGTTCGTCGGCGGCCAGAATCTTCAGCACCTTGGCCACCGTGGGTTCGGGAATCCCCGTGGCCTGCGAAAGCGAAGGCGAGGTCATCATCTCGTCCTGCTGCGCCAGGCGCACCAGGGCAACGACGGCATAGTCGGTCAGCTTCGAGAGTCTCAGCACCCGCACCCTCCTTTTCGTCCCTGGATTCCGGCCCGCTCCATAGCGGACCAATTCAGTACTGATTTATGATCCAGATGATGCCCAACAACGCCATCGTCAAGTGCAAACCGCGCACAGCGGACCGTCATGGCCGCATGGCGCGGCCCGATCATCCCACCTGCGCCCCGAAAACAAGGTGCAACGCCAGCGACAGCACGGCCCCTGCGAGGAAGCCGACCAGCGTGCCGTTCAGCCGCACGAACTGCAGATCCCGGCCCACCCGCAATTCCAGCCGCGAAACCAGCATGTCGGTGTCCCAGGCCGCCACCACTCCGGCAATGAAGCGCGACAGCCGCTCGCGTACAAAGGGCAGGCTCCCCAAAATCATGCGCCGCGCCCACCCGACCACACGTTCGCGCAGGGCCTGGTCGGTGCGCATCTGGTCGGCCAGGCGCTGCAACGTGTCCCGTACGATCGACGCGGTCCAGCCATCGGAACAGGCCATGTCGGCCTCGATCATCTGCCGCAGCCGGCGCCAGACATCGCCACCCCAGTCGCGGACGCTGTCATGGGTCATCACGCCGGCAATCGCGCCCGTGATCTCGCGCCGCCGCTCGGGATCGGTCTCGATCCGGTCGATTTCGCCGCGCACCCAGGTGGTGAAGCCCTCGCGCAGTTCCGAGTTCTGCGGATCGACCCGATCCAGTTCCTGATTGACCGCAATCAGCACCTTGGTCGCGATCGAGCCGCCGATGGCCCAGCCCAGAATCCGGCCGCCCTGCTCACGCACGCGGTCCTCGATCATCGCGCGCAGCGATTCCTCCTTGGCCTTCAGCCCATCCTTCAGCCGGGCCAGCAGAAACGACAGCACTTCCTGGTGCCGGTCGCCTTCCACCAGCGCCCGCAGGGTCCGCGCCACCACCGGCGCCACCTCCTCGCCCCCCAGAAGCAGCGGCAGCATCCGCGTCACGGCCGATCCGGCCCGTCCATCCTCCAGCCGCGCCATCACCGCCGGCGCGGCGCCGGCCAGCGTACGGCATACGGTCTGGGCGGTCGCCGGATCATCCAGCAGGCCCGCCACGATTCCGGGCAGGTCGATCCGTTCCAGCGCGGCCGCCACGTCGGCCTCGGTAAAGACATGGGTCGCCACGAAGCGGCCCAGTGCCTCGCCCAGGCGTGCCTTCTGCGCGGGCAGGATGGCGGTATGGGGAATCGGCAGGCCCATCGGCCGACGGAACAGCGCCGTCACGGCGAACCAGTCCGCCAGGCCGCCCACCACGCCGGCCTTGGCGCCCGAGCGCAGCACGTCGAGCCACAGCGCATCGGCCACCAGGCCGGCCGCCGGCGCGGCATACCCCGCCACGGTCAGCGCCCCCATGCCGGCCAGAAGGCCGCCCGCCGCGTGGCGGTATCGGCGCAATGTCCGCCAGGCGGCCCGATCCGCGTCGGACATGGCATTTTCCACATCGGGGGTCGTCTTCATCCCCTGCCGATACCACTCCGCACGCACAGACCCAAGCGCCGCCCGCGAAACCCGCTGTCCCCCTTGCGGCACATCGGCCGAAATTCGACGTGATCAACACCACCAGAGATTGCGATGGGAACGCGAACATGAAACCCTGCCGGGGCGTGACGCCACGGATGACGACAGAAAAGACAGGCCAGCAATGACCGACACCTCCATCAGCGACGCGGCGGAAATGCTGCTCGACCTCGCACGGCAATCGGTCACTGCGGCCGAGGACCTGTCCGCGGGCAATCCCATCATCACGCTGGCGCGCCGAATCGGCCGGCGGCTGACCGCCGGCACGCTCACGACCGACATGCTCGACGGCGTGGTGCGCCAGTTGCGCGACGACGCCTTCCGCGCCCGGGCCGCCCGGCTGGGCAGCTATGTCGACGGCACCGACGATTCGCAGATCGCGGCCCGCCTGCGCGAAGTCGCGCGAGCGGTCGCCACCGCACCGGGGCCGGAGGGCACGCCGCCCACCTTCGGCGCCTTCCGCAAGACCGTGGAACGCTGCCGCTTCGCGGCCGTCTTCACCGCCCACCCGACCTTCGCCCTGGCCAATCCGGTCTACGCGCTCCTGGCGACGATGGCGTCGGCCGACCCCGCCGCCCCGCCCCCCCTGCCGGAGCTGGAAACCCACCGCCGCGCCGCCCCGCCGACCCTGGAGGAGGAATTTTCCCTCGCCTCGGCCGCGATCCTGCGCGGACGCGACGCGGTGGACCGGCTGACCGGCGCCCTGCTGGCCGAGGCCCGCGCCCGCTGGCCGCATGAATGGTCGGTCCTCAGCCCCCGTCCGGTGATCCTGACCAGTTGGGTCGGCTACGACACCGACGGACGCACCGATATCGGCTGGTGGGACACCATCCGCCTGCGCCTGCGGATGAAGAGGCTGCAACTGGAGCGGCTACAGGCGCAGATCGTACCATTGCTCCCTCTGACCGATGCCCTGCATGCACGGGTCGGCACCGCGCTGGAGGCCGTCACCGCCCAGATCGAATCCTGCCCGGTCGGCACCTCCGTGCAGGCCGAAGCCGTCGCCGCCTTCGCCGCCGTGCTGATCGAGCGCGGCGACGAGGCGATCCCGGCCGCCAGCCTGCTGGCCGCGCCGTTCCAGGAGGCCATCGACGCCGCCCCGCCCGACGACCGGATGGCGCTTTCCGTCGCCCGCGCCGGGCTGCTGGCCCACGGCATGGGCGCCGCCCACACCCATGTGCGGCTGAATTCGACCCAGATCCACAATGTCGCCCGCCAGCGGCTGGGGATCGAGGACAATCCGGACAATCCATCGCAGCGCCGCGCCCTGCTCACGCATATCAACGACGCGCTGGAACAGGCCCAGCCGGTCGAGATCGATTTCGGCTCGCTGCTGGTCGAGCAGGCAACCGCCGGCCGCCTGATGATGACGGTGCGCCAGATCATCCGCCACATCGACAATGAAAGCCCGGTCCGCTTCCTGATCGCCGAGACCGAAAGCGGCTATACGCTGCTGGCCGCCCTCTGGCTGGCCCGCACCTTCGGCATCGCCGACAAGGTCGAGATCTCGCCGCTGTTCGAGACGCAGGAAGCGCTGGAAAACGGCGCCCATATCGTCGAGGAAGCCCTGCGCTCGCCCCATTGGCGCGACTATCTGCGCAGTACCGGCCGCATGAGCCTGCAATTCGGCTATTCGGATTCCGGCCGCTATGTCGGCCAGCTCGCCGCCACCTACCTGATCGAGCGCCTGCGGCTGAAAATCTGCGACCTGCTGCGGCGGTGGAACCTCACGGATGTCGAGGTCATCCTGTTCGACACCCATGGCGAGAGCATCGGTCGCGGCGCCCACCCGTTCCGCCTGGCCGACCGGCTCGACTACCTGTCGCCGCCACAGGCACGGGCCACCTTCGCCGATGCCGGCGTGCATATCCGCGAGGAAACCGCGTTCCAGGGCGGTGACGGCTACCTGCTGTTCGGCACCGGCGCACTGGCCGACGCCACCATCAGCATCATCGCCGAACATGCCTTCGCCCACCCGCCCCGCGACCGCGACCCGGTCTATGACGAGCCCGATTTCTCCGCCGATTTCTTCTCGACCATCGGCGCGGGCATGGCGACCCTGGTCGAAGACCCGGGCTATGCCGCCCTGCTGGGCGCCTTCGGCCCGTCCCTGATCGACAAGACAGGCTCGCGCCCCTCGGCCCGCCAGAGCGATGCCGGCGCCGCCACCACGCGCATCAGCCATCCCAGCCAGTTGCGCGCCATCCCCAACAACGCGATCCTCCAGCAGCTCGGCTGGTGCGCGAACACCATCCAGGGGCTCGGCACCGCCTCCGCCCGCCATCCCGAAACCTTCGAGGAATTTCTCGACCGCAGCCCGCGCTTCCGCCGGGCGCTGGATTTCGCGGCCCATGCCCTGGCCCACTCGGATGACATGGTGCTGCGCGCCGTCATCTACATGCTGGACCCGGATATGTGGCTGAACCGTGCAACGGCCGAAACCGACCCGGCCCGGCGCGACGCCTACCTCGCCCTGATGCAGGGGCTGGAGCGGCTGAATTTCTGGGCCAGCACCCAAGCCATGTTCCGCCGCATCCAGTCCGACCACCTGGCCCTGCGCCGCGCCTGGGCACAGGCCCCCACCATGGGCACCGAGGAAAAGCTGCTGCACGCGATCCGCATCGCCATGATCGAGCAGATCTGGCTGCTGTCGACACGCATCCCCTATTTCTCACCGCGCAACGCCTTCTCGCGCGACGCGCTGACGACGCGCGTGCTGTGCCTGGAAATCCCCTCCGCCCTGCGCGAGCTGGACCATGTCTTCCCCTCGGTCACCCGCAGCGGGCTGGAACTGGACTACCACGAGCCCCACGGCCCCCGCTCCGAAGGCGCCTATGTCCGCGAACATGCCGAAATCTTCCCGCCCATGCTGCGCCTGTTCAACCTGCTGCGCGAAACCAGCGTCGCGGTGATGCACCATGTCGGAGCCTTCGGCTGAGCACGCAGATCGAATCCCGCCCACGCCCCTCCTGGCAGGTCCGCGAACCGCCGCCGCCCACCGGCCGTCCCCTGCCGGCGGCGGCGCATCTGCCGGGGCTGCGGCGTGTCGTCGCCCCCAATCCCGGCCCCATGACCGGGCACGGCACCAATAGCTGGCTGGTCGATCATCCCGGCGGCACGGCCGTCATCGACCCCGGCTCGGATCATCCCGCCCATCTCGAAGCGATCCTCGCGGCGGCCGGCGGCCGGATCACGCATATCCTGCTGACCCACACGCACCGCGACCACCTGACGGGCGCCCGCCCGCTGGGCCGGATGACAGGCGCGCCGGTCTGCGGCTTCCGCCACAGCGCGGTTCCCTCCTTCACGCCGGACATCCCGCTCGATGACGGATCGGTGGTGGCCGGGCTGACCGCCCTGCACACGCCGGGCCATGCGACCGACCATCTCTGCTTCCTGACGGCGGAGGGCATCGTCTTCACCGGCGATCACATCATGGGCTGGTCGACGACGATGGTGCCGCCCGCGCCGGACGGCTCAGTGCGCCAGTTCCTCGATGGGCTGGAACGGATCAACGCCCTGGCCCCGCCCCTGCTGCTGCCGGCCCACGGACCGCCGATCCCCACACCCGAAACCTGCATCCGCGCCCTGATCACGCATCGCCTCTCGCGCGAGGACACGATCCTGACCGCCCTGCGGCAGGGCCCTGCAACGCTCGAGGAGATGATGCGGCGTGTCTATCGCGCCATACCAGCCTCCCTGCGCCGGGCGGCGGAACTGAATCTGCTGGCGCACCTGGAAAAATTGCGTGATGACGGTTGCGCAATACACGATCACGATGGCTGGCGCGCCCATGCCGCCCCCGGAGACGCCCCGCCTCCGCAGGCTCCGGCGCCCCCCTGACGAACCGGAGGAACCGTTGACCACACGCCTGTCCCTGCTGCTGTCCGCATCGCTCATCTGCCTCGGCCTGTCGCCGGCCCGCGCCGCCATCGACCATTCCGACACCGCCCATCCCGATCCCGCCCATGCCGCCCACCCGGCCCAGCCCATCGAACGGACCAGCAGCGGCACGATCACGATCGACGGCAAACCCGTCGCCTACCAGGCGGTCGCCGGCACATTGGTGGTCCATCCCCATGGCTGGGACGATTCCGAAGAGACGGTCCAGCACCAGACGCCGGGCAGCGACGCCCATGCCATCGACGGCAATCCGGACGCGACAGCGTCGATGTTCTATGTCGCCTATTTCCGCAAGGACAGCCGGGCGGAATCCCGCCCCATCACCTTCATCTATAATGGCGGACCGGGCTCGTCCTCGGTGTGGCTGCATATGGGCGCCTTCGGCCCGCGCCGGGTGGTGACGAACGACGACACCCACACCCCCGCCAGCCCCTACCGGCTGATCGACAACCCGCAGAGCCTGCTGGACGTCACCGACCTGGTCTTCATCGACGCGCCGGGCACCGGCTTCGGCCGCATCAACGGCAAGGACAAGGAAAAGCTGTTCTGGGGCGTGGACGCCGACGGTCAGGCCTTCACCAGCTTCGTCACCCAGTTCCTGGCGAAATATGGCCGCTACAACTCGCCGAAATACCTGTTCGGCGAAAGCTACGGCACCATGCGCTCGGCTGTCCTGGTCAATGACCTGCAAAATCAGGAAAACATCGATTTCAACGGCGTGATCCTGCTGTCGCAGATCCTCAGCTACGACAACAGCGTGGACGAACCGGCACTGAATCCCGGCATGGACGAGCCGTTCGTGCTGGCCCTGCCGACCTACGCCGCCACCGCCTGGTATCACCACAAGCTGCCGCAGCAGCCCGAAGACCTGAAGGCTTTCCTCGCCGAGGTCGAGCATTTCGCCAGTTCCGACTATCTGGCGGCGTTACAGCAGGGTGCTGCCCTGCCCGATGCCGACCGGGCACGGATCGTCGAGCGTCTGCATGCCTATACCGGCCTGCCCGCCGACTATATCCGCCGCGCCGACCTGCGCATCGACGGCGGCGAGTTCTCCAAGACCCTGCAATCGGATGACGGCATGACGACCGGCCGCCTCGACACCCGCTTCTCCGGCCCGGCCCTGGACCCGCTGAGCGAGGAAGCCGGATACGACCCGCAATCGACCGCCATCAGCTCGGCCTATGTGTCACTGTTCAACGACTACGTGCGCAAGACGCTGAATTACGGTGACGGCCTGACCTACCGTCCGGAAATCGACATCCAGCACTGGAACTTCCACCACGCCGCTGGCGGTGGTGCGGAATCGGACGGCCCGGCCAACGTGATGCCCGACCTCGCCGAGGCGATGAAGACCAACCCGACGCTGAAAATCATGCTCAATGCCGGCTATTTCGACCTGGCGACCCCCTATTACGAAGGGGTCTACGAAATGCGCCACCTGCCGATCCCGGCTGCCTTGCAGAAGAATATCGAATTCCGCCAGTACCAGTCCGGCCACATGGTCTACGCCAATATCCCGGCCCTGACCCAGTTGCATGACAATATCGCCGACTTCATCCGCCGCACCGACAACCAGCCGGCAACAGCAACGCCATAAGATCCATGGACGGGCGAATGGTCACGCATTGCGGCCACTCCCCGTCTACCCCGGAGGCTGCCCGGACTTCCACCGGTCGCCGATCCCGATTGTCATGAGCTGGTGTGGCCGTCACAATGTCCTGATGGCACATCCGTCGAGCCACGCATGGATATCCTGCACCGCCTCACTGAAATATGTGCGGTAATTGTCGCGGGTAACATAACCGAGATGCGGTGTCGCCAGCACATTGGGCAATGTACGATAGGGATGCTGCGGCGGTAGCGGCTCATGTTCGAATACATCCAAGCCCGCACCGCCAATACGGCCGCTCGCCAACACCTCTATCAGGGCCGTCTCGTCCACAATGGCGGCGCGGGCCGTATTGATCAGAAGCGCGTCATGTTTCATGAGCGCCAGATCACTTGCTCCGACAAGATGGCGCGTTGTGGCACCAAGCACGAGGTGAATGCTGACAATATCACTCTCGGCCAGAAGCTGCTCCTTGGAAGCAACAAATTCCACACCGGCCGATGCTGCACGTTCTGGCGTAAAATGGGGGCTCCATCCACCGACCTGCATACCGAAAGCCTGCGCAACACGCGCAACCGCGCTACCAATCCGGCCGACTCCCAATAATCCCAACCGATGCCCAGCAAGATCCTTGCCGATACTCTGCTGCCATGGGCCACCCTGCCTCATGGCGTGGCTTTCAGGGACAATATGTCGCGCCAGTCCGAGGATAAGCGACCAGGTCATCTCCACCGGAGGCGTCTGGCTGCTGGCCGTACCACATACCGTCACGCCACAGGCACGCGCGGCCTCCAGATCGATCGACGCATTGCGCATGCCGCTGGTCACGAGCAGGCGCAGGCCAGGCAGGGCGGCAAACAGCCGCGCCTGAAAAGGCGTTCTCTCACGCATGGCGATCACGATGTCAGCCGAGGCCAACTCTGCAATCAGCGCCGCCTCGTCATCAATATGTGCCGTGAGCACCTGCACATCGACCCGACCGCGCAACGACGCCCAATCGGCGCTTTGCAACGCGACATTCTGATAATCGTCGAGAATAATGCATTTCATCATGAGAGCCGTCCCAGCTTCAGCACGCTTGCGCCGCCTTCATTATCGGCGTCAAGCAGCATGCTACATGCCGGCAAACCGGCTTTGCAGACCGCCTCTCAGTCCATGACCATCGCGGCCATCATGTACAATCCAGCATCACCCTTGCCGAGCCTGCGCAGGATCTCGCGTTGTTCCTGTAGAAAGAGGCTGCGCCGCCGGGTTTCATAGCGCAGGATCTGCGCCGTATTGTCGATCAGGCTGGCAATACAGATGGTCTGCGCTTCGGCCGAAGCCCGGGCCAGTTGTTCGTGGTCCACCGGCCCCGGCAGATCATCGGCCAGGCAATGTGCCGACATCGTCACCATGTCCACCAGCGACGCCACGTCCGGCCCGAAGATCGAGACGAGTTCCGCCAGCGTTACCGGCGTCCCCTCAAGAACATCATGCAACCAGGCCGCCGCCACGACTTCCGGGCGCGCCCCCGTCCCGGCAACCAGTTCGGCCACCCGCATGGGATGCGTGATAAACGGCTCGTCAGTATAACGGAGGCGCTGGCCGCTCGCAGCATGGATCGATGCCGCAAAAACCGCCGCGCGCCGTACCAGATCCGTCACCCGCCGGCCCTCCCCTCCGCATATGCTCCGTGCTTAATGCCCGGATATGTCCATGGGTTCCCATGCAGGCCGATCAGCGGTGTCCGCCGGGAGGGACAAACCCCCTCCCGGAGCCAGCATCAGTGGGTGCGCACCGCGACCACTTCGATTTCCACCAGCCAGCCGGGATTGGCCAGATGGGCGACTTCGAACGCCGAGCGGGTCGGCAGCTTCGGCTGGGCCGGCGTGCCATAGAACTCGGTGTAGGCCTTCATCATCCCCGGGAAATCGATCTTGCCCAGCTTCGGATCGGCGACCAGGTAGATGTGCATATTGACGACATCGCCCATGGTCAGCTTCAGCTTGGCCAGTTCGCCCTGGATGCGGGTCAGCGCACCACGCACCTGGGTTTCCGTGTCGCCATAAGCGGCCAGCGTCTTCGGATCGGCGGCCTTGTCGACCGGCGGTGCACCCATGCCGCTCAGATAGATGGTCGTGGCGCCCGGCGGCACTTCGATCGCGGTGGAAATCGGGAAGTGGCTGCCCGGCTCGCTATGCCGCACCACGTCAGCCGCTCCAGCGGCGGAAATCGTCCCACCCGCCAGAACCGACGCCAGCGCGGCGATGCGGACTGTCTTGAAAATCGTCATATCCCTGTCAATCCTCTTCAGAGCTGATGGTCGGATGCTGGGCCGCGACATCCGACGGCTTCACCATATCGGTATAATGATTGCCGAAATGGGTGCGGATATAATTCACCACGTCCGCCACCTGCTGGTCGTTCAGCATGCCGGAAAACCACGGCATGCCGCCAAAGCCGTTCAGCACGACGTAGACAGGATAATCCGCGCTCGCCAGCTTGGCATTCCCCGCCAGTGCCGGGAAGCGGGCACCGGCCCCTTCGGCGCCCTTGGCGTCGGGCATGTGGCAGCTCTGGCAGACATGCTTGTACACGTCGGCCCCGGTCTTCAGCGGCTGCATCTTGCCCACGACGGCGCTGGCACTGTCGGCCCGTGCCTGCGGGGCGAGAAACGCGCCGGCCGCCAGGCCGGCCAGAAGCAGAAATACGGACCGCATCAGGCAGCTCCCTGCGCGTGTTTGTGCAGACGGGTAATGGCATCCAGCGACGACAGGATAGCGCCCTCCTGCCAGCAGCCGACATACGACGCATGCTCGCCGGCCAGCACGATCCGGTTATCGATCTCGCACAGCGCCTTGTAATGGGTCTTGCGCGCCTGCTCCGACCACATGGAACAGCAGCCGAGGGTCCACGGCATGCGGCTCCACGCCATCGACACGCCGGTGCGAAATTCCTTGCGGTAGTTGGCGTGAATGGCCATGCCCTGCGCCAGACCGTGCTCGATCCGCTCGGCCGGGGTCATGCCGGCGAAATCATAGGCCGCCGGCCCGAACATATAGCCACCCAGCAGAACCGCCGGCCCGTCCGAGAAATAGCCATGGCTGGGGTAGGAGATCTGGCTGATCGGCTGGTCGGTGAAGCTGATGCCGCCATAGATCTGGTCGTCCTGCTCCCAGAACCGGCGCTTGAATTCCAGCCCGAGCTTGACCGACGAGGCATAGGGCACCGCCGCGATCGCCGCCTTCATCGGGCCGCTGACCTGCACATCCAGCTGCGAGAGAACGGGCAGCGGGATGGTGCAGACGCAGTAATCCGCCTCCGCCTGCCGTACCGCGCCGCCATGCGCCATGTCGTTATAGGTCACCGTCACATGACGGTCGTCCTGATGGATCGCCGTCACCTTGCAGTTCAGCGTGATCAGGTCATGCACCTGGCGGTTGAAGCCCTTGCCGATCTGGTCCATGCCGCCGACCGGCTGGAACATCGTCGTCTGCATGTCCAGCCGCTCATGGAACGCCATCCACTGCCACAGCCCCGACCGCATGACATCGTCCCGCGCGAACAGGTCGGAGGGCACGGGCGCGCCATCCAGCCCACCGCCCTGCGGCTTGGCGAAGCCACGGCGCAGCGAGCTGACCGCCCCCTTGCGATAGGCGCCATCGGCCGTCAGCCCGCCCCAGCCGCGCATCGCCGAGACGACATGCGCGCGCTCGTCGGCCGAGACCACGTCATCCAGCTTGTGCTGGTTGATCGCCTTGGCCAGCAGCTCCGCCGTAAAGCCCGTGAAATCCGCCGCGAAATCGCGGTAGCGCACGGGCTTGCCGTTGAACACGTCGCTGGAATGCAGCCAAGAATTGTGATTCAGCTCGACAAACGGCTCCAGCTCGACACCGAAGGTCTTGCAGTAATGCAGCAGGCCCTGGTGATGATACGGAATCCGCCACGGGCCGGGATTGATGTAGTTGCCCGACGCGAACTGCACCTTCTGCACGGCCCCGCCCAGCTCGGTCAGCGTGTCCCCGCCGCGCAGCGAGATGTTGCGGCCGCCGGCACGGTCCTGGAATTCCAGGATCTGGACCTGATAGCCGGCCTTGCGCAGTTCATACGCCGCCAGCATTCCCGCCAGGCCGGCGCCCAGCACCAGCACCTTCGTGCCGGGCTTGGCGCCGCTCAGCGCGGGCGCCCCCTGGAAATCCGTTCCCGCGGCGTGGCCCAGGCTCGTCATGGCCTGATACAGGGCGGCACTGCCCCCCAGGATGCCGATTCGTGTCAGCATCTGGCGGCGCGTGGCCACCGGACGCCGAAAAGCGTTTGTCATCAAGTTTCCCCAGCAGACAGGACAGAAAACCTTACCATTTAAGAACGTTCCTCGGGCGGCGCAGCCGTCCGAGGGCGGAAACACCATGCCTGTTATAGGGGCCTGCCCCGTATGGGCAATGACATGATCCCCCTATCGTAACGGTTTTTTTAAGCGTTCTCCCACCCATGCGGCGAAAAGACGTTTGTTTCCCGGACCTTTCCGGCATCAAAAAAATTTTCTGCAGTGATCCGTGATTTAAATACAACTTGGAAACAAAAAAAATCGTTACAATATGTCCATCAAACCAAACAGGTCAGGAAGGCTGCCCCATAATCGGGGGCATGAGATCAGGCGGCATCGGGCTGACATACGGGCGCTCGGCCAGCCGCGCGGCATGGTCCCGCCGCGCCCGCGCCAGCAGTTCCGGGTCCGACAGCACATCCACCGCCGTCGCCGCCATCACCTTGGCAACATGAACCATGCCCTTGTGGGCGACCGACGATTTGCCCTGCGCCGTCATCTGCCACGAATGCAGCGCGGTGCCGATGGCGCAGGTCGCACCCAGCGCCTGGACGGTCGGCACCGTCCAGCTCACATCCCCCACATCGGTCGAGCCCAGCAGAATCGGCCCGACCGGCGACGGATAGGGCAGCACGACATCGCACAACGGCATGTCGGTCGCCGGCGGCAGCCCCACCTGGCGAAACGCCGCCACGATATCCTCCGGGGTGAAGGTCTCCTGCATCTCCCGGGCGAAAGCCCGATCCGCCGCATCGAAGGGCGGCGGCCCCAGCCGTTCCAGATTCGCCTGCATCGCCGCCTCCAGCGGCGGATTCGGCAGCAGGTTGGCCATCCCGCTGACGACCGCGCATTCCACCCGGGTTTCGGTCATCAGCGCGGCCCCATCGGCCACCTTGCGCACGCGCCCGGCCAGGGCCAGCATGTCGTCCAGATCCGCCGCGCGAACGGTATAGCGAATGACCACCCGCGACTGGACCACGTTGGGCGCCGCACCCCCCGCATCCTGATAGGCATAATGGATGCGCGAACTCGGTAGCATATGCTCGCGCAGATAGTTCACCCCGACATTCATCAGTTCCGCCGCATCCAGCGCCGAACGGCCCAGATGGGGCGCCGCCGCCGCATGGGCCGACCGGCCGGTGAAGGTGAAGTCCATGCGCATGTTGGCCAGCGCCGCCGGTGGAAAGACCGTGGCGAAGGCAAAGGGATGCCACGAAATCGCGACATCAACGTCATCGAACACGCCCGCGCGCACCATGAAGCCCTTGCCCGCGCCGCCTTCCTCGGCCGGGCAGCCATAATAGCGCACCCGCCCCGGCATCCCGGTCTCGGCCAGCCAGTCCTTCAGTGCCACCGCCGCCAGCAGCGATGCCGACCCCAGCAGGTTATGCCCGCAGGCATGGCCGTTTCCATCACCCGGCAGCGGCTGATGCACCATCGCGCCGGCCTCCTGGCTCAGGCCCGGCAGCGCGTCATATTCGCCCAGGAAGGCGATCACCGGCCCGCCATCCCCGGCTTCGCCCATGATCGCGGTCGGCAGGCCCGCCACATCGCGGGTCACGCGAAAACCCGCCTGCTCCAGCGCCGCCTCATGCAGCGCGACCGAGCGGAATTCGCCGAAATTCAGCTCCGGCACCGCCCACACCGCGTCGCTCAGCGCGACCAGTGGCGCCTTGCGGGCCTCGACGCATTCCCAGATCCGCGCACTGTTCCGCATCGCCCGTTCCCAACCCATCCATCCATGACGCAGGACTCATAACCCAGAACGATACCGCCCCACCATGATCCCGTAGGGCACCACGATCCGCCCCACGGCACGCCGGTCAGTCCCGCAGATCGAGCACCTTGCGTCCATGCACGTTGCCCGTCTCCAGGTCGGCGAAGATCTGGTTGATGTTCTCCAGCCGGTCGGGCTCGATGACCGTCTTGACCTTGCCGTCGGCGAAGAAGGACAGCGCCTCGATCATGTCCAGCCGCGTGCCGACGATCGACCCCCTCACCGTCGTCCCGGTCATCACCATGTCGAAGATGGAAATCGGGAATTCCCCCGGCGGCAGGCCGTTCAGCACGATCGTCCCGCCACGCCGGGCAAAGCCCATCGCCTGCGCGAAGGCAGTGCGCGAGACCGCCGTCACCAGCGCGCCATGCGCCCCACCCACCTGCGACTGGATATACGGCGCGGGATCAACCGAACGCGCATTCACCGTCAGCGCCGCCCCCAGCACCTTGGCGGTCTGCAACTTCTCGTCGTCGATATCGATCGCAATCACGTTCAGCCCCATGGCCACGCCGTACTGCACCGCCATCTGGCCCAGCCCGCCCACGCCCGAGATGGCGACCCACTGGCCCGGACGGGTATCGGTCATCTTCAGGCCCTTGTAGACCGTCAACCCCGCGCATAGCACGGGCGCAACCTGCATCGGGTCGATGTTCTTCGGCAGATGCGCCACGTAATTGGGGTCGGCCACCACATATTCGGCAAAACACCCGTTGACGGTATAGCCCGTATCGTCCTGCGTCGGGCACAGCGTCTCCCAGCCGCCCAGGCAATGTTCGCAATGGCCGCAGGCCGAATACAGCCACGGCACGCCCACCACGTCGCCCTTCCTCACCCATTTGACGGCGCTTCCCACCGCCACCACATGCCCCACGCCCTCATGCCCCGGCACGAAAGGCGGCTTCGGTTTCACCGGCCAGTCCCCACGGGCGGCATGCAGGTCGGTGTGGCACACGCCGCACGCATCCAGCCGTACCAGGATCTGATCGGCACGGATCGTCGGAATATCCAGTTCCTCGATCGTCAACGGCTTGCCGAATTCACGGACGACGGCGGCCTTCATCTTTCCGGTCATGCTCGTTCCTCGCAATGCATGGGGGGTGGCGCACCGAGGGCGCTATGAACGGCATGCTAGCCTGTTCGCGGCCGGCGGAACCTGATCTACGTCAAGCCCCGACGCCGCCTGCATCATCAAGAATTCACACTCTTCCGCTCCCGTTCCATTCTGGCCAAGGCCGGGACGACGCCCTATAGAACGAAGGCCGACCGCCGGGGCCGCCGCCGGAACGGCGATGGCCCGGAGATGACCGTCCCGCACGATCGGTTCGCCCCGGGCCGCAGAACCGAAGCAGAACCGAAACAGCAGGATACGCGCTCGGCATGACCTCTTCCCGCCCCGTTCGTCTCGCCAGCGCCCTCGTGGCCCTGCTGGCCACCACGTCCCCCCTGGTCACGTCCGCACTGGCCGCCCCTGCCCCGAACACCCAGGCGGCAACGCCCGCCACGGCAACGCCGATCAAGCATCTCATTGTCGTCTATGACGAAAACGTCTCGTTCGACCATTATTTCGCCACCTACCCGCAGGCCGCCAACCCGCCCGGCGAACCCGCCTTCACGGCGCGGCCCGACACACCATCGGTCAATACGCTGGTCACGGCCGGGCTGCTGACCAGCAACCCCAATGCCGGTCCCGCCAACGGCGCCGACGCCAGCCTGCCGTTCCGCCTCGACCGCACCCAGGCCGCCACCGCCGACCAGAACCATGCCTATACGGCCGAGCAGATGGCCTACCATGGCGGCAAGGCCGACCTGTTCCCCCTCCATACCGGGCGCGGCACGCCCGGCGGCGTGGGCGCCTTCGGCACGCGCGGCCAGGTGATGGGCTATTTCGATGGCAACACCGTCACCGCCCTCTGGCAGTACGCCCAGCATTTCGCCATGAGCGACGCCACCTACACCGACACCTACGGCCCCTCCACCCCCGGCGCGCTGGAAGTCGTCTCGGGCCAGACCGGCGGCATGCAGGTCGTCAAGACAACGCAGAAACCGGCCACCAAACATGCCGCGACGCCCTATATCGCCGATGGGCAGGGCGGCTGGACCATGATCAACGACATCGACCCGGCCTATGACGTCTGCTCGGTTCCCGGCAATCAGGTCACCATGCGCGGCCGCAATGTCGGCGACCTGCTGAACCAGGCCGGCATCACCTGGGGCGGCTTCATGGGCGGGTTCGCGCTGGACACACGCAACCCCAACGGCACGACCGGCTGCGCCCGTTCCACCCCCTCCCCCGTGGTCGGCGAGACGATCACCGACTACATCCCCCATCACAACTGGTTCCAGTACTATCCCAGCACCGCCAACCCCACCCACGCCCGCCCCGGCTCGGTCGCCGCGATCGGCCACACCTTCGCGGCAGACGGCGTCACGC
Source organism: Gluconacetobacter brunescens (assembly GCF_048695475.1). Classification (NCBI taxonomy): domain Bacteria; kingdom Pseudomonadati; phylum Pseudomonadota; class Alphaproteobacteria; order Acetobacterales; family Acetobacteraceae; genus Gluconacetobacter; species Gluconacetobacter brunescens. The sequence continues at coordinate 203,112 of NZ_JBLHEN010000002.1, forward strand.
GCGATCCGGCCAATCACGAATATGACCTGCGCGACTTCGCCGCCACCCTGCGGGCCGGCAACCTGCCGGCCGTCTCGTTCCTCAAGCTCCCGGGCTATCAGGACGGCCACGCCGGCTATTCCGACCCGCTGGACGAACAGCAGGGCCTGGTCGAAATCCTGAACATGGTGCAGCAGCGTCCGGAATGGCGCGACACCGCCATCATCATCGCCTGGGACGATTCCGATGGCTGGTACGACCACGCCTTCGTCCCCCCCACCCGTTCCTCCAGCGACCCCGAGGCCGACCAGTTGGACGGCCCGGGCCGCTGCGGCGGCAGCGCCCCCCGCCCGCTGGGCGTCGATGGCCGCCCCGTCAACGGCCGCTGCGGCCCCGGCACCCGTATCCCCTTCCTGGTCGTCTCCCCCTGGGCAAAGACCAACCATGTCAGCCACGTCCTCCTGACCCAGAGTTCGGTCGCCCGCTTCATCGAAGACAATTGGCTGCACGGCACCCGCCTGGGCGGCGGCTCCTTCGACGCCGACGCCGCCGATCTGCGCGACCTGTTCGATTTCACCCAGCCACCCCGGATGGGCCGCCTGCTGCTGAACCCCAAGACCGGCGAACCGACCCGTTAAAATATTTAGGCCATGCAGGGCTCTGCCCTGCACCCGGAAGGGGACAGTCGTCCCCTTCACCCCTCGGGGTTATGGGACATCGCCAATTTCGAGAAATATCTCGACATATTCAATGATTTCTAAAATATTCGCATTCCTGGTGCTGCTGGCTACACCGACTCTCGCCGCCGGAGCGCCTCCGGCCGCCTGCCTGCCGACGTCCAACGGCGGCAACCCCTGCCCGATCACGCTGCATCGCCCGCCCGCCGCCCCACTCTCGGCAATGGCGCAAGTGGGGCGCAGCCTGTTTCACGATCCCGCTTTGTCCGGATCGGGCCGGCAATCCTGCGCCTCCTGCCATGACCCAGCGCATCATTACGCCCCGTCCGGCTCGGCCGCCGTCGCCCAGGGCGGCACCAATCTGACGCGGGACGGGCTCCGCGCGGTCCCGACCCTCACCTATCTGCAAACCCGCCCCAATTTCAGCATCGGCCCCGACGATGCCGAAACCGAAACCGCCACCACCCCGTCCGCCACGCCCATCGGCCCCCACGGCGCCAAGACGGCACAGAACAACGCCGATTCCGCCGCCAACCTGGTTCCCCAAGGCGGCCTGTTCTGGGACGGCCGCGCCGATACCCTGCAACAGCAGATCAACGGCCCCCTCTTCAACCCCGACGAGATGGCCTCCAGCCGCGCCATCGTCCTGGCCCGCCTGAAGCACGGCCCCTACGCCCCGATGCTCCGCCGCCTCGGCGGCCCCGCCGTCGCCAGTTCGGACGATCTGCTGCTGTCCGAAGCCCTGTTCGCCATCGCGCGCTACCAGATCGAAGACCCGACCTTCCACCCCTACGCCAGCCCTTACGACGACTGGCTGGAAGGCCGGCTCCGCATGACGCCGACCCAGCGCCGGGGCTACCTGCTGTTCAACGACCCGGCGAAAGGCAATTGTGCCGCCTGCCACCCCGACCGCCCCAAACCTGACGGCACGCCCCCCCTGCTGACCGACCATCAGTTCGAAGCCCTGGGCGTCCCGCGCAACCGCGTGCTGTCAGCCAACCGCAACCCCGCCTTTCACGATCTGGGACTATGCGGCCCGGTCCGTACCGACATGGCGTCCCGTGCCGATATGTGCGGCCTGTTCGTCACACCTACCCTGCGTAACACTGCCACCCGCCACGCCTTCTTCCACAACGGCGTCTATCGCACGCTCGACGACGTGCTGGATTTCTACGTCCTGCGCGACGTCGCCCCCGACCGGATCTACCCCACGGACGCCAATGGCCAGGTCCTGCGATACGACGACCTGCCGCCCGCCTATCAGGCCAATCTCGACATCACGGACGCCCCCTTCGACCGCCACCCGGGCGATGCGCCAGCACTCACCCCGCGCGAACGACAGGACATCATCGCCTTCCTGCGCATGCTGACCGACCGACCAACCCACTGATCCGTTCGACCCGGCGCCCATCTGTCACGGGCGCGTGTGTTATTCTATCGTTCACCCCTCGCCCCACGAACAGAGAGACCGGCCATGAGTCCGATTACCCGCCTGCAACCCGAGACCCGCCTGTGCGGTGCGACGATCCATAACGGGCTGGTCTATCTGGCCGGCCAAGTCACCGACGACCCGTCGCTGGATATCGAAGGACAGATGGCCGACATCCTGCGTCAGGTCGACGCCCTGCTGGCCGAAGCGGGCACCGACAAGAGCCGCCTGCTGTCAGTGCAACTCTTCCTGGCCAACATGGATGATCTGGAAGCCATGAACCGCGCCTGGGACCAATGGCTGGACCACGGCAACAAACCGGCCCGCGCCACCGTCGAGGCCCGGCTGGCCGACCCGGCCTGGCGCGTTGAATTGACCGGCATCGCGGCATTGCCCTGAACTGCGCGAGCACCAAGGGGCGCTGCCCCTTGACCCCGGCAAGGCCGGCGGCCTTTGCAAACCATTTCGTTTATTCAGTAAATTGAAAAGGCGGGGCTGAGGGCCCCGCCTTGGCGCGTCAGTCGACGCGCTGGACCCAGCCATAGGGGTCCGGGCGCTGGCCGCGCTGGATGCCGATCAGCGCATCGCGCAGCCCTTCGGTCACCGGATCGGCCCCGTTGCCCGCACCGATCACGATCTCGCCCCGATGCCCGCGGAAACGGCCGATCGACGTCACCACCGCCGCCGTGCCGCAGGCGAAGGCTTCCTTCAGACGCCCGCTGGCCGCGTCCTCATAGCACTGGTCGATGCTGTAGCGTTCCTCGCGCACCGTCAGCCCCTTGTCGCGCGCCAGCGTCAGCAGCGCATCGCGGGTGATACCGGGCAGGATCGTGCCCCCCAGCGGCGGCGTGACCAGCGTGCCGTCATCCATCACGAAGAAGATGTTCATGCCGCCCATTTCCTCGATCCACCGATGTTCGGCGGCATCCAGAAACAGCACCTGGTCGCACTTCTTGTCCTTCGCCTCGCGCTGGGCCAGCAGGCTGGCGGCATAATTGCCGCCGCACTTGGCCGCACCCGTGCCGCCGGGGGCAGCGCGGGTATAATCCTCCGACACCCACACCGACACGGCACCACCGCTGAAATACGCGCCCACGGGCGATGCGATGACAATGAACAGATATTCCGAAGACGGCTTCACACCCAGAAAAGCCTCGTTCGCGATCATGAAGGGCCGCAGATACAGGCTGGCGCTCTCCCCCGACGGAATCCAGTCGCGATCGACCTTCACCAGTTCGCGCACCGCCTCCAGGAACAGCGCCTCGGGCACCTCCGCCATGGCCATGCGCTCGGCCGACTGGCGAAAACGCCGGGCATTGGCATCCGGGCGGAACATCACCACGCCACCATCGGCAGCGCGATAGGCCTTCATGCCCTCGAAGATCTCCTGCGCGTAATGCAGCACGGCGGCAGCGGGATCGAGCGCGATCGGCGCCCGCGCCTCGATCGTCGGATTATGCCAGCCCAGCCCTTCCTTGTAGCGGACGACCGCCATGTGGTCGGTAAAGACGCGCCCGAACCCCGGATTGGCCAGCAATTCCGTACGCTGTGCGACCGATACCGGCGCGGGGTGCGGAATATGCGTGAAACGGAATTGATCGGCGCTATCCATGATCCTGCTCTCTCACGACGAAACGGCGCGTGCCGCATGCACGACGCAACAGGCACGCGCCCCACGGCACGTCCCGACCGGTCAGAGTCCCCAGATCACGCGGCGCGTCAAGCCCGCGCCGCCACGCATCAGGCCCGCAGCCCGTTACGACAGCATCGCCGCCACATGCCGCCCGATCCCCGCGAAGACCTCGGCAAACCGCGCATCGGTGGGCACACCGCCGCGCGTATAAACAACCATGACGATCGGCCCTCCCACGCCAGGCCACGCAATCGCAATATCGCCGGCAGCGTCCTTGCCGTTATTCCCGGTCTTGTCGCCCACCACCCAACCACCGGGCAGCCCCGCGCGCAGACGGTTCTTTCCGGTCTGGCAGTTGACCAGCCAGGTCTTCAGCGTTGCCCGCGATCCCGCCGAAAGCACATCGCCCAGCACAAGCTGCCGGGCGATCCCCGCCATCGCCGCCGGCGTCGTCGTATTCCGTACTCCGCCCAGAGGCGTGCGATTGAGAAAAGGCTCGACATCATCAAGCCGCGTCACATCATCGCCGATCGCCCGCCAGAACCGCGTCAATGCAGCGGGGCCACCGATCCGCGTCAGAAGCTTGTTGGCACAGACATTGTCGCTGAATTCGACGGCCCCCGCGCACATCTCGCGCAGCGACATCGCGCCCCGGCCCAGATTCTCTTTCGCGACGGGCGCATACATCTCCCCCATGTCCGCCGCCGTAAAGGCGATGACCTCGTCAAGATCCGCCTGCCCCCGGTCGGCGTGTGCCAGCACGCACGCGGCCAGCGATGCCTTGAACGTGCTGCACATCACAAACCGTTCGTTCTGCCGCCAGGCAAAACTCTTTCCGCTGGCAACATTCCGAGCAAAAACGCCGACACGCCCACCCGTCGCGCGCTCATACGCCGCAATCGCTCCCTCCGCCGGCGCCCGCGCGCACGCCGGAGACACGAGCAAGGCCGGAACAGATTGAAGCAAATCGCGGCGCCGCATGCGCATCATCCCCGTCGAAGCAAGAACCGCACCTATCGCAGCGCAAATCCCAGCGCGTCCAATGCCTCACGCAGCCGGTCACGGCCATTCAGCGATTGCGGGCCGGCCACACGCCGCACCATCGCATCCGACCACGCACGCGGCGCCAGCCCCTGCTCACGCTGAAAGGCTTCGTCGATACCGTCATACCGGCCGATCGCCGCGTCCTCGCCCGCGATATCGTAGCGTTCGCGATGCAGCACGACCGCCTGCGGCAGCCGCGGCTTGATCGCGGCGGGCCGCGCCGGATCCGGATGCCCCACGCACATGCCGAAGACGGCCATGCAGCGATCCGGCAATCCCAGTTCGCGCGCCACCTGTTCCGGATGATTGCGCAGGCCGCCGATATAAACGATCCCCAGTCCCTGCGCCTCGAAGAAAGCGGCAGCGTTCTGCGCCGCCAGCGCCGCATCGACGACCCCGACCAGGAAGGTCTCCAGATAATCCAGCCCCTCGGTGGCGTGCGACCGCTCCGCCCCCAGCCGCGCCAGCCGGGAGAGATCGACCAGCCACGCCAGAAACAGCGGCGCCTGACGGATATGCGCCTGCCCGCCGGCCAGTTCCGACAGCCGGGCACGCCGCCCGGCATCCTCGACCGCCACCACACTCCACACCTGAAGGTTCGAGGAGGTCGAGGCCGACTGGCCAGCCGCCACCGCCCCTTCCAGCACACCCTCGGGCACCGGGTCGGGCCGGTAGGCACGCACCGAGCGATGCGCCATCAGATGACGCAGCACCGCCTCGTCCGGCAGGCCCCCCGGTGCGCTGCCCTCGCGATAGCGCGCCGCCCACAGCGCCGCCAGACTGCCGGCGTCAAGGGCCGCAGTATCAGACATTGTAATCGCGGATCGTCACGAAGCGTGTGTCCAGGTAGGCATCCAGCGCCTCGCTGCCACCTTCCGAGCCGTAACCGGAATCGCCGATCCCGCCGAACGGCACCTCCGGCAGCGCCAGCCCCAGATGGTTCACCGTCAGCATCCCGGCCCGCACTTCGTCGCGCAGACGGGCGGCCGTGGGGGCCGCACCGGTAAAGGCATAGGCCGCCAGCCCGTATGGCAGGCGATTGGCCTCGGTCAGCGCCTCGTCCAGCGTATCGAACGGGTTCATCAGCGCCACCGGGCCGAACGGCTCCTCATTCATGATCCGCATGTCGGTATTCAGGTCGGTCAGCACCGTCGGCGCGAAGAAATAGCCCGCATTACCGATCCGCTGACCACCGGTCACAATCTTCGCCCCCTTGACCGTCGCATCGCCGATCAGGGCCTCCATCGCCTCCACACGCCGGACATTGGCCAGCGGGCCCATTTTCGTATCGGGCAGCAGCCCGTCACCCACGCGGATCTCCTTGGCCACCGCCGCGAACCGCTCCACGAACCGGCCAAAGACCGGCCGTTCCACGAGGAAACGGGTCGGCGAGACGCAGACCTGCCCGGCATTGCGGAATTTCGCCGCCGCCAGCGTCGCCGCCGCCTGGTCGATATCGGCATCGGCGCAGATGATGGCCGGCCCGTGCCCGCCCAGTTCCATCGTCGCCCGTTTCATGTGCGACCCGGCCAGCGCGGCCAGCATCTTGCCCACCACGGTCGAGCCGGTGAACGTCACCTTACGGATCGCCGGATGCGCGATCAGCGTCTCCGAGATTTCAGACGGCGTGCCGTAGACCAGCCCGATCACCCCCGCCGGCACCCCGGCATCGGCAAAGGCGCGGATCAGCGCGGCCGGCGAAGCCGGCGTTTCCTCGGCCGCCTTGACGATGATCGAACAACCGGTCGCCAGCGCCGCACCGACCTTGCGCACCACCTGGTTGACCGGGAAATTCCACGGCGAGAACGCCGCCACCGGCCCCACCGGGCTGCGGATCACCGCCTGGCTCACCCCAACAGCGCGCGACGGAATCAGCCGCCCATAGGCGCGGCGCCCCTCTTCGGCCAGCCAGTCGATCGTATCCGCCGCCCCCAGCAATTCCGTCCGCGCCTCGGCCAGCGGCTTGCCCTGTTCCTGGGTCAGGACCGTGGCAACTTCATCGACCCGCGCGCGCAGCAGCGTCGCCGCCTGACGCATGATCCGATAGCGCTCGAACACCGACATGCCGCTCCACACCGCGAAGCCCCGTTCGGCGGCCGCCACGGCGGCGGCCAGATCCGGCTGGCCGGCATGGGCCACCCGCCCGATAACCTGCTCGGTCGCGGGATTGACCACGTCGATGAACCGCCCATCCCGGGCCGCAATCCACTGACCGTCGATGAACAGCAAGGTATCCGGATAAGACGACATGGCAGAGAACCTCCAGCAATCGGGCGAACGGGGCGGGAGCTTGCCGCATCCACCCCTGTCGGTCAAAGAGACCCAGAGGCTGTTTCAAAAGCCCCACCCACTGCCTACCGGCCGGCCCACGCCTCACGGATCGCGGCCCGTCCCCGCCCCGGCGGCAAGGCCAGCGCCCAGTCCAGCGCCAGTCCGGCCTGCACGCTGTTGCGGCGAATATAATCGCGATTGTCGGGAAACAGCACGCTGCGCCATTCGGTCAGCAGCCCCCGCAGGACCAGCCGCGCCACGACCAGATCGAACAGCAGATCGACCTCAGCCGCGTCCGGCACCACCACGGTCGCAAACCCGGCCAGCATCGCCCCCACCCCGGCCAACGGGTCAGGACCCGCCCCCAACTGGTAGGACGCGGCAACCGCCAGATCATTGATGCGCGGAGCGAACACCGCATCGCCGAAATCGACGATTCCAGCCACCCGCCCGGCATCATCGGCCGCCACCAGCAGGTTAGACCCGTTCAGATCGTTATGGATCGGCTGCCGGGGCAACCCGTCGACCAGCGGGCGCACCGCATCGCGGAACCTGTCGAGAAACCCTGCCGTCGCCCGCCGGCGCTCCACCTGCGGCACATGCCGCAGCAAGCCCCCCAGGGCATCCACCCGCAACGAATCCCACAGGAGCACCCTCTCCCGCATCGGCGGCGCCATACCCTGCAACGCCCGCGCCATCAGCCCGACCGCCCGCCCCGTGCCATGGGCCAGACGCGCCGAACCGGCGCAAGCACCCATCGGCACGCCCTCCACCCATTCGACCATGCGCGCCATCAGACCTTCCGCGCCCGGTACCGTCAGAACGGCAATCGTCTCACCCGCAAGGGTCGGCACGATCCCCGCCAGCCCGATCTCCGCCACCTGTCCGGCAAGCCGATCCATGACCTCCGAGACGAACGCGGCATCCTCAGCCGTCTCGTCCGCATTCATGATTTTCAGCACCGTCCGCCGCCCATGCGCGTCGCGCAGCACGAAATTGGCGTCACGCTCCCCCGGCAAGGCGGCGGCGGACACCGCCATGCCATAGACACTCCGCGCGATCTCACACGCCTGACCCACGCTGATGGCGGGCCGGTCACAGCAGAACTGGGCAAAAGCCCCTTCCAGTCCCGCCGGCACCTCGAAAAAGCTCATGACGTTCGCCGAAGCCTTAACGGCCGCAAATATCGGAGCACAGAAAACGCGCGCCAGATCGCCATCGGCACGCATGCCCGGTCAAATCCCCAGAACCTGACCGGAAATGTGGGCTGGTGAGCGAGAGCGGCCCGCAGGGCCGCGCCCGTCGCGCGTTTCCGAGCACCGGAGCGGAGCGGCCTTGATGGCCGTGAGCACCGAAGCACAGGAAACGCGCGTCGGATCGCCACCAGCGCGCATTTACGGTCAGGTTCTCAGACATGCTGGCCGCCATTGATATGAATCTCAGCCCCATTGATATAGGATGACGCCGAGGAACACAGGAAATAGATCGTCTCGGCGACCTCACGCGGCGCCCCCAGCCGTTTCATCGGCACATCCGAGGCCACAAGCTGGTCGGTCCCCGGCGAAAGGATCGCGGTCGAGATCTCACCGGGCGCGATCGCATTCACCCGCACGTTCCGCTGCCCCAGTTCGTTCGCCATCTCCCGGGTCAGCGCCGCCAGACCGGCCTTGGACACCGCATAGGCCGCGCCCGCGAACGGATGCACCCGCGACCCGACGATCGAGGTCACATTGACGACCGAGCCGGAGGCGGCCTCCAGCTCCGGCGCCAGCGCCCGCACCAGCAGCGCGATCGAGACCAGGTTGACGTTCAGCACGCTGGTCCACACCGAAAGATCGCTCTCCAGCACGCCCAGCCGCGCACCGTCCGGCCCCTTGGGCGAAATGCCGGCGTTATTGACCAGCGCATGCAGGCGGCCATCCGGCAGGCGGGCCCGCACCTCGTCCGCCAGCCGCTCGATGCCCGGCAGATCGTTCAGGTCGGCGGTAATATGGCTCATGCGGGCGGCCGGCCAAGCGCAGGCCGGGTCAAAGGGCTGGCGCGACACGGTCAGGATGCGCCAGCCCCGCTCCTGGAACAGCTTGACCGTCGCATGACCGATCCCCCGGCTGGCGCCGGTCAGGAGCATGATCGGCTGATGATCCGCCACCTTCGTTCCCCCTACGCTAATCGCGGAACGATCATGGGCCGTCTCCGCCTCCCCCGACAAGGGCCACGGCAGGCGGATCGGCCGGGGAACGGCGAAATCAGGGCGCGCCGATCTCCAGTGCCCGGCGGGCCATGGCCACCGCGCCCGCCCGGCTGCGCGCACCGCAGATGAACCGTGCCGGATGCGCGAACGCCGCATCCCCGATCCCCGAGACTTCGGCCAGCGCCTGGCCTTCCAGCCCGCCCCACGCCTCCGGCAGCGAGACGCGCTGGCCGAATTCACCCCGTGCCGGCGGCACCGCCTTCACATTCCACTGGCCGCCACCGGCCGGCGAGACGACATAGACAACCGGCAGATCGCGCTCGAAAATCACCTTCTCGGCCGGCATGCCCGTCTCAAGCACCAGAATGCGCTTGTCCTCGGCCTGCTCATAGGCGCGCACTACACGCTCCACGGCCTTCAGACTGGCCCGCACGCGATCGACAACCCCGACCAGATACCGCGCCACGATCCCGGCCGCATCAGCAAAGCCCGCCATCTCGCGCTTTCCCGCTTCCTCGGCGCCATACAGTTCGGCGGTGTCCCAGGGCGCACCGCAGGTCGACACGATCTCCGCCAGCGACAGCCGTCCCATTTTCGCCACGCCGTTATCGTCCTGATCGATCGGCAGGATCAGCGCCTTGTCGACGGCCTGCCAGATGGCGGCGGCCATTGCGTCGTCCACGGGTTCGGCCAGCATGTTGCGGATCGCGGCCAGGCCGTAATCCTTCCACAGCAGTCCCGCCGCGCTATAGGGCGTGCCGTCCTCGCGCAGCGGCTTGTTCTTCATGTGATGGTCGTACCGCCCCGCCGCCGGATCGTACACACCGCCGACATCGAACACGATATCGGCGGCCTGGATCTGCCCGGGCACACGCGAGCGCGTAAAGGTCAGCCGGTCGTCCGGCCCATCACCCAGAATTCGCGCCCGCAGGTCACCCTGCGGGGCAAGCGCATAATGGAGAATGACATAACCCAGCGTCTCATCGGCATGAAAATTGCCCGAATGGGTCAGCGCCTGGACAGGCGTCGTCTCACAACCGAGACCGATGGGAGTGTGTTCCGTCATATTCCAAGGACCTGCCGACGTTCGGGGGAGTGTTTCAGGCCCCCTCATGCCGTACCCGCCAACGCGACACAACATGCCTTCGGCGCGTCGCAGACAACCCTTCTCTCGCAAATGCGATTGGCGGAATAACGGAACCAGTATGATTTTCCATCACCGGAGCGTGATACAACCGGCAGTATTCTTTACCGTTATTGAAATATTGTGGTGAATTCCCGCAATCGGGCTCCTTGCCGCGTTTTCGGTGTCGTCCAAGCCGCACCCGCGATTGTCACAGCATGCCGCACGGCTGTCCCCGCCTTGTAAAATGACGAACCATCTATCGAGACAAAACATGATGTCATCGGCCTCTCCAACGACGCATGCGTCAAAGATCCAGGCCTCGATCGCGGCCGACGACGCCGCGCGCTCAGGCGTTGTCGCGTCCTGGCGGCGCTGCATCGCCCGGCACGGCCTTGACCCCAACATGCAGTCCAGGCGCTCCATCCTGACGGAAAGCGAACTGCGCCAGTCCGAGGAACGGTCCGGCCCCCTGCTGGCCCATGTCATGCAACCCCTGTCGCATCTGTCGACCACCCTGGCGCCTTACTGCATGTGGGTAGGATACGCCGCCCCGGACGGTGTCATCCTGGCAATGCGGGCAAGGGACGGAGACACGGCACATGTGGCGCAATGGGGGCTGGCCCGGGGCGTCGACTGGAGCGAGGCCGTCGAAGGCACGAACGGAATCGGCACCTGCCTGGTCGAGGAAACCCCGCTGATCATCAATAGCGATGAGCATTTCTTTTCCCGCGACTCGGTGATGACCTGCGTCGTCGCACCGATATTCGACCATCAGGGCCGCATCGGCGGCGCCTTCAACGTCTCCTTGTACGGTCCCGACATGGCGCGGGAGATCAGGCGGATCGTGGCATCCCTGGTCGGCTTCGCGGCACGACAGGTCGAATCCGAGCATTTCCACGCCATGTTTCCCACATGTCGGATTATCTCGCTCGGCACGTCGGGCCGTTCGGGCAACGCACTTCTGGCGGTCGATTCCGACGATGTTGTCCACGCCGCCACCCGGGGGGCGCGGGCCATGCTGAAACTCTCGGATGCACACCTGCAGGCCGGGATTTGCGCCAACGACCTGCTGGAAGACCCGGAAGACGGGCTGCCATCAGCCGAGCGCGCAGCCATCCGGCGAGCACTCGTGCGCTCGGGCGGCAATGTCAGTGCGGCCGGACGCGCGCTTGGCCTGAGCCGCGCGACGATCAACAGAAAGCTGAAATTCCACGGCCTCAATGGCGGAAATCTGAGCAGCGAAGCCGACGCCGGCAAACGCCCGCCCGGCTGACACAGCACATCCCCGGCCGATAAAGTGGCTCGCGGCTGAGCCACTTCGGCCGAAGAAGCACTTTCGCCATCCTGACATCCTCCAAAAATCCGGCAAATGCTAAGCGGCAGCACGACGCGACGGAGCGCGGCTGGAGGAACCAAGGATGCCCAACAATCAACGAACGTCGAACGACGTCACCTCCCTCTCTCCCCGGCACTACCTGAATTATATCGGAGGCACATTCCAAGACCATGCGACGGACACGCTGGAAGTCCACAATCCGGCAAATGGAGACCTGCTGGGCTATGTTCCCAATAGCGACGCGGCGACGGTAGACGAAGCCGTTGCCGCCGCCATCGCGGCACAGCCATCATGGGAGAAACTGCCGGCAATCCAGCGGGCCGGCTATCTGCGCCAGATTTCAGCCGGCATTCGCAGACGCCGAGATCATCTGGCCGCAATCATCGTCGAAGAACAGGGCAAGATCCGCAGCCTTGCGGAAACCGAGGTGGCGTTCGCCGCCGACTATTTCGACTACATGGCCGAATGGGCACGCCGCCTGGAAGGCGAAGTGCTGACAAGCGACCGCGTGGCGGAAACGATCCTGCTGATGCGCAAGCCTCTGGGCACCGTGGCTGGTATCCTGCCCTGGAATTTCCCGTTCTTCATGATCGCGCGAAAGGTCGGGCCGGCCCTGGTGACCGGCAATACGATCGTGCTCAAGCCGAGCGAGGAAACGCCGATCAATGCGCATGAATTCGCGGCCCTGGTGGCCGAAACCGATCTGCCGCCAGGCGTCTTCAACCTGGTCAGCGGAACAGGAGCCGTCTGCGGACACAGCCTGACGTCCAACGCCGGCGTCAATATGGTGACATTTACAGGCAGTGTCGCAACCGGTGTAAAGATCATGGAAACGGCGGCGTGCAACCTGACGCGCGTCAATCTGGAGCTTGGCGGCAAGGCCCCGGCCATCGTGCTGGCCGATGCCGACCTCGATCTGGCGGCACGCGCCATCCATGCCTCCCGCATCATCAATACGGGGCAGGTCTGCAACTGTGCCGAACGCGTCTATGTCGATCGGGCGGTATATGAACCCCTTCTCGCCCGTCTGAAAAATCTCTTCGCCAACACGCGCTATGGCGATCCGTCGCGGGAATCCGGGCTCGACATGGGGCCACTGATCAATCGCGCGGCCGTCACACGCATCGCCGGCATCGTGGAAAATGCCCGGCACGCAGGGGCCGAGATCGTCGTGGGCGGAAAGGCCTGCGACACGAAGCCGGGCTTTCACTACCAGCCCACGCTGCTGGCAAACGTAACATCGGATATGGAGGTGATGCGGCGCGAGACCTTCGGCCCTGTCCTCCCCGTCATGGCTGTCTCAGGCCTCGATGAGGCGATCGCCCTGTCGAACGATTCCGAATACGGACTAACCTCCTCGATCTATTCCAGCAATATCAACGCGGTTCTGAAAGCATGCCGCGAACTCAAATTCGGCGAAACCTACGTCAATCGCGAAAATTTCGAAGCGATGCAGGGTTTCCACGCCGGCCGCAGAAAGTCGGGTATCGGCGGCGCGGACGGCAAGCACGGTCTGTACGAGTTCATGGAAACACACGTCGTGTACCTCCAGGGAACACCATAAGACAAACAACCCCAAAGAAATCCATTAGAACAAGAATAAAACGGATTCAGATATGACCATCATCGTTTCACCGACTGCCGCATGCCGGCACGCCGCACCTCGCGGCTGGCCGCGTCTCGCCTTCACCTGCGCCGCCTCACTGGCCATGCTGTGCGGATCGCCCCCCCTGCTCCATGCCGCCGCGATCCCTGCCGACGTCGATGGCACGCGGATCGTCAATGCCGACAAGGAAGCCGGCAACTGGATGTCCACCGGACGCACCTATGACGAGCAGCGCTTCAGCCCCCTGAAGGAGATCAACGACGGCAACGTCAAGAATCTCGGTCTCGCCTGGCAGTACAAGCTGGACTACAACCGGGGCGTCGAGGCAACGCCAATCGTCGTCGACGGGGTGATGTACACCACGGGTTCCTTCGCCCTCGTCTATGCCCTGGACGGCGCGACAGGCAAACTGCTGTGGAAATTTGACCCGCATGAGGACATGACCCGCGCGGGTGAATTCTGCTGCGACGCCGTCAATCGCGGCGTGGCCGTCTGGAAAGGCCGTGTCTATGTCGGCACGAATGACGGGCGCCTGATCGCGATCGACGCCAGGACCGGGCAATCCGTGTGGCAGGCCGACACGATCGCCGACCACTCCCGCTCCTATGCCATCAGTGGCGCGCCACGCATCGTCCATGGCAAGGTCATCATCGGCAATGGTGGAGCGGAATTCGGCGTGCGCGGCTATATCACCGCCTATGACGCCGAGACCGGACAGCAGGCATGGCGGTTCTATACCGTGCCCGGAGATCCGGCCAGGCCACAGGAAACGCCGGAACTCCAGATGGCGGTCAAGACCTGGACCGGCGATGCCTGGTTCAAGCAGGGCGGCGGCGGCACGGCCTGGGATTCAATGGCCTACGATCCCGAACTGAACCTGCTCTATATCGGCACCGGCAACGCCTCGATGTGGAATTACGCGCTGCGTTCCCAGGCCAAGGGCGACAATCTCTTCCTCTCCTCGATCGTCGCCATCAACCCCGATACCGGGAAATATGTCTGGCATTACCAGACGACACCGGGCGATGCGTGGGACATGACGGCAACTCAGCACATGATCCTCGCCGATCTGCCCATCGACGGCGTCGATCGCAAGGTCATCATGCAGGCGCCGAAAAACGGCTTTTTCTATGTGCTGGATCGCGCCACCGGAAAGCTGATTTCCGCCGAGAAATACGCACCGGTCAACTGGGCGTCGAAGATCGACCTCAAGACCGGACGCCCCGTCTTCACCGGCGAGGCCAGCTACTGGCTGAAAAAGGGCAAGGTGCTGGTCCGCCCGGGCTTCTGGGGCGGCCACGACTGGCAGCCCATGTCCTACAACCCACAGACGGGGCTGGTCTATATCCCCAAACATGTCTTCGCGGTGACGTACGAGAACACACCCGATTACCAGTACATCTCCAACAAGAAGCATTTCTACCAGCTTGGCGTCGCGGCGGCCGACATGAAGGACGACCCGGCCGACATGGAAAAATGGGCCCGAAGCTGGACCGGCGCGCTGCTGGCCTGGGACCCGGTCAAACAGAAGAAGGTCTGGGAAGTCCCTTACAAGACCATCTATAACGGCGGCACGCTCTCGACCGCCGGCAATCTCGTCTTCGAAGGCACGGCGGACGGACTGGTCGTAGCCTATCGCGCGACGAACGGCGACAAGCTGTGGGAATCGCCGGCCCAGTCGGGCGTCATCGCCGCACCCGTGACCTATGAGGCCAATGGAGCGCAATACGTCACCTTCATGGTGGGCTGGGGCGGCGCATTCCCCACCTTTGCGGGCGCGGCATCACTGGATGCCGGCGTACGCCCATGGGCACAGGTGCTGACATACAGGCTGGGCGGCGACGCAAAGCTGGCCGAGGCCCATTTCGCCCCCTTGCCCACCCCCGAACCGCCGGCCCAGACAGCAAGCGCCGAGCAGATCACGCAGGGCAAGGCCGAATTCAATGGCCATTGCTCGCAATGCCACGGCATCAATGCCGTGTCCGGCGGCGTGGTGCCGGACCTGCGCAGGCTCTCGTCCGGGCAGCACCAGATGTTCGCCTCCATCGTGAAAGGCGCATTCCAGCAACTGGGCATGCCCTCCTATGACGGCGTGCTGACCGACGAACAGATCAGCCTGATCCACGACTACCTGATCAAGCGCGCCTACGACCTGAAGGCGGAAACGCCCGAGGCCAGTACCCCCGCCACGAACTGACCCGCAAGGGCCACGGAACGCGGAGCGCGATGCTCCACGTTCCGACCAGGGGCAATACGCCACCTCGTTCGACACCACATCCCGCAGTGCATGGCGCCGGCCCAGACGGCCGGCGCCTCAAGGGCGGCCCGTACCGTCCCTCGCCCTCCGGGCCGTGATACCGCTACCCGGCGTTTCGACGCCGTTCGGGGGCTTTCATCATGCGCACGATACGCAATCTGAAAAAAACCATCTCCGCAGGCGCCATTTGCCTGCTCGCCCTGGGATATGTCCGTTCCGGACACGCATCCGACATCACCTTCGCAGTCATCGGACCCCACGAATACGACCTGCCGGTCAATTTCGATCCGTTCAACGTCCTCGTCCAGTACGGCGATGGAAACGCCGCCGGCCACAGCTATGACAGTTCCGGCGCGCGCGTTCCAACCGGTGGGAGCCACACCTGGACCGGCCTGACGAAATATGTTCATTTCCGCAGCTTCGAAGCCATCCCGAATGTCGGATTCGCCTTCGAACTGATCCAGGCATCGAGCTACGTTCTCGCCAATGGGCAGAGTTATGGCGGCCTCGGCACCACCATCCCGGGCTTCGCGGCCTGGTTCAAGCCCAACGCCCACAGCACATTCGGCTTCCAGACCTTCATGGAGTCACCAAGCGCGACCCGCGACGCACTGGCATCCCATAACTGGACGAACATCACGAGCTTCCTGTTCGACTATGAATGGAAACATTTCAGCTTTGACGGCGACCTCGGCGCGACAGTCGCCGCGACATCCACACATCTGCGCCAGCAGCACAGCTACACGGCCGGCCAATCCTTCTTCAGCAACCTGCGCTTCGGATGGAAAGCCTCGGCATTGATGGAGCCCTTCTTCGCCTTCGACTGGCAGAATACAGGAGGACTCTACGACAACACGTTCAACCAATATGTACAGAACTCGAACGCGCGCGAGGTAGCTCTTGGAACAGGCATCATGTTCAACCTGAGCAAGAAGAGTTCACTGACCTTCCGCTACGCGCATTCCGTCGAAGGACGAAACCTCCCCGAAACCAACGCCTATTACATAAAATTCGTCTATCTGTGGTAGCTGGCGGGCGTGGACAGAACGCCTGCTCCGATTGACAGGAATGCCAGCCTAAACAACTATCCTGGCAAGATGCAGGAAGCCGACGAGAATATCCTCAATATCCAGCCTGGCCAGGAGAATGGCGCGTTTGGTCGCCTGCGGCCAGATGCGCTCCCTGCTGCCGTTCCCATCGGAACAGGCATACCGGCACCAGAAGCGGAAATGGCAGAGGCGGTCGAAAATGCCATCCAGTACGCCACCACCTGCCTCACCCAGGTGCCGGATCATCCCGAAGCCCTGCTGCTTATGGGCACGATCCGCACATGGCGGAAGCAGTTCGCACAGGCGATCCCCTTCCTCCAGCGCGCCACGATAGTGCTGCCCGACAATGCAGATGCCTTCAACACGCTCGGCCTGGCGCTGCATGAATCCGGAAGAATCGACGAAGCGATCTACAGCTTCCGCAAGGCGATCGACCTGCGCCCCGCGTTCCCCAGCGCGCTGGCACGCCTCAAGCAGGCCCTGTCGGCGCGCGGCCACGGCAGGGATAATATCGAACAATACCGCGCAGTCCTGGCCATCGAAGCCAGCATGGAAACCATCGCCCGCCACCGCGCCGCCCTGGCCTCCGATCCGCAGGATATGTCCGCCCTTACCGGCCTGGCCCATGCGCTACGGGCAGCCGGCCGGCACGAAGAAGCCGCCGAGCAGTTCCGCACGGCATTGGCCCACACGCCCGCCTGTCCAGACGCGGCGCGCAATCTGGTTCAGGTCCTGGTCGAGCTTGATCGTCTCGACGAGGCGATCGCCTGCTATCGATCCGTTCTGGAGCAGGACCCGAGCCTGCATGCCATCCACGCCGGAACAGGAACGCTGCTGCGAAAAGCCGGGCGCCATGCCGAGGCTGTCCACCATCTGCAACAGGCCTGCACCTTGCGGCCGGACGACGCGCCGATCCACGCCGTTCTGGCCCAGCTCCTCCAGGAACTGGGACAAATCGACGCGGCGATCGACCACCGGCGTCAGGCCATCGCCCTGGCACCGGAGGAGCCGAACCACTATCTCGCCCTCGCGCGCCTGACGAAACTGGCGCCCGACGATCCCGCGCTGGCGGCCATGCGCGCACTTGCCGAACGCGAAGAAACACTTGATGACCGCGGCAGGATGAATCTTCATTTCGCCCTGGGCAAGGCGCTGGCCGATCTCGGCCGGAATCAGGAATCATTCGACCACCTGCTGAAAGCGAATGCACTCCGTCGCCGCCTCGTACCCTATGACGAAAAGCCGGTCGCCCGGGCGGCAAAGGCAGTGCGCGATCATTTTACGGCCGAAGCCATGGCGGCAACTGCCGGGACGGGCCACCCCTCTCCACGCCCGATCTTCATCGTCGGCATGCCCCGATCGGGGTCGACACTGGTCGAGCAGATCCTGGCAAGCCATCCGGAAATCTACGGCGCCGGCGAAGTCAGCACGCTGACCGACACCCTTCAGGATGCCGCCAGACGCTTTCCTGCCTGGAAGATAGGTACCCCTCTGGGCTGCCTGACCGAGCCGGACCGGCACGCCATCGCCGAAGACTATCTCCAGCGATTGGACAGGCTGGCGCACGACTGGACGGACGACCATCCGCCGGCACGCATCTCGAACAAGATGCTGGATAATTTTTTCCATATCGGAATCATTCGGCAATTATGGCCCAATGCGCGGATCATCCACACCTGCCGCGATCCGATCGACACCTGCATGTCCTGTTTCTCGATTTCCTTCGACAATCTCGATTTTACGTTCGATCTGGGCGAACTCGGCCGTTATCATCGTCAATATCAGGAGCAGATGGCCCATTGGCGGCAGGTCCTGCCCCCAGATGCGATCCTGGACGTCCAATACGAAGACATCATCGAGGATTTCGAAGCCAATGCGCGACGCATCATCGCCTATTGCGGCCTGCCATGGAACGATGCCTGCCTGCGCTTTCACGAAACCCGGCGTGTGGTCAGGACATCAAGCGTCGCCCAGGTCCGCAAACCGCTCTATCGCACCGCCGTGGGGCGCTGGCGCCCCGACGACGAAACATTGCAGCCCCTGCTCGAAGGCCTTGGAACCGTCATTGCAAAGACCGGCCACGGTTAAGTCGCCATGATGATCGATAAACCGATGCGTAAGGCGGCCATTGCCCTGGCGACCGCCTGCGCTCTCCAAATTACGCAGGCCTGCGCCGCCACACCGCTCGCCGTCGAGATCACCGTCGACGCGGCGGCGGACCGCCATCCGATCAGCCCGTTGATCTACGGCGTCGATTTCGGTTCCGCCACTGTCCTGCACGATCTTCGCGCACCGGTCACCCGTGCCGGTGGCAACAATTCCAGTACGTACAACTGGCGGCTCGATGCCCGCAATGCCGGTGCCGACTGGTTTTACGAAAGCCTGCCATGTCCACCAGATGACGCAACCCTCCAATTCGGGCCACGCTTCATCGCCACGGCCAGGAAAGGCGGCGCCATACCCATGGTGACGATTCCGATGATCGGCTGGACGACGAAACTCGGCCCGAACCGTACGCGCCTCGCCAGCTTTTCCATCGCGAAATACGGGCCGCAGCAGGCGCACGACGCCCAATGGTTTCCCGACGCGGGAAATGGCCGGGCCCCCGACGGCACGCCCATCCTCCACGCCGACCCGAACGATGCCCAAACCCCCGATAGCCCGGCCAACGAACACGCCCGCGTGCGGCAACTGGCGCGCCGTTTCCGCGCCCGCGACATCCGCTATTATCTTCTCGATAGCGAACCGAGCCTCTGGCACAGCATCCATTACGACGTCCATCCCGTCGGCGCCCACGCAGAGGAAATCGCGGACAAGGGCATTCTCTATTCCAAGGCGATAAAAAGCGCCGATCCACATGGGCTGGTCGTAGGGCCCGAGGAATGGGGCTGGACGGGCTATCAATATAGCGGCTTCGACCAGCAATACCGCACGCAGCACGGTCTGGCACATGCACCCGATCGGGAGAACCAGACACACGGCCTGGATTATGTTCCATGGCTGCTGACGCAATGGAAAGCCGCCGGCCATCCGATCGATGTTTTCAGCCTGCATTTCTACCCGCAAGGCGGCGAATTTTCGGATTCCGATTCCCCGACCGTCGCACTCGCCCGCAACCGTTCGACCCGCGACCTATGGGATCAGCACTACAAGGACCCGACCTGGATCAATAGCGTGGTCGCCCTGATTCCGCTGATGCGGCAGTGGGTCGACCAGTACTATTACCCCGGCACCCCCATTGCGCTCACGGAGTATAGCTGGGGCGGGGAAAAGCTGATGAACGGCGCCACGACCGAGGCCGATCTCCTGGGCATCTTCGGCCGGGAAAAGCTCGATATCGCCATGCGCTGGACGGCTCCCGAAGCGGGAACGCCCGTCTACAAGGCTATGAAACTCTATCGCAATTACAACGACCGGGGCGATGGATTCGGGGAGACGAGCATCCAGGCCACAGCACCCGATGCCGATCAGGTTTCCGCCTTCGCCGCCTTGCGCACTAGGGACGGCGCGGCGACGGTGATGGTCATCAACAAGCAGCTCGACACCATGGCCGACGTCTCGTTGTCGCTGGCCCATCTGTCCGACAACGGCAAGGTGGAAACCTGGCAACTGGCGGATAACAGGATCGTCCACCTGGCGAATTCCCGCTACACGAACGCCCGGCTGCATGCTTCCCTGCCCCGCCAGAGCGTCACCCTGTTCCTCCTTCATCCCACCGGAAAGAGAATGCCCCGCAGGCAGTGACCTGCCTCCATGGGGCTATGGCACCAACCCCTGGACAGACTGCCCGGCCCGATAGAGGTGATAGGACAGCAGGGTCTTGGCATCCGTGCGGCCGATGCGCGGAATATCATCCAGTTCGACCACATGCAGCCGGATCGATTCATGCTCGGCCGCGTTCCCGGTCCGCCGCCCGTCCAGGGCCCGCATCGCCGCCTCGCCGATATCCAGATCCACGGCATAAAGGGTAATCGCCTCGTCACAGCCGCCCGGCGACGGCCACACCGTCGTCAGTTCCACCAGCCGATCGGCGGGCACGGCCAGGTCGGGGCCGACTTCCTCGGCCAGTTCGCGCAAGGCGGTGCTGACCAGATTGCCGCCATCCACCATCCCGGCCGGCAGCGCCAGCAGGTCGGGACAGGCCGCCGGCAGACGCGGCTCGCAGGTCAGGATGGTTCGCGGCGCGTGACCGGGGCAATGCAGCACAACCAGGACCGAGACCGAATCCCCACGCAACAGCGCGGCGCCGGGCACCTTCCGCCCCTCATGCCACGCATCGGCCTCGACAAGGATGAACCCCACCCGCGCCCCGAAAAAGACGACATCCCGCACCACGACACCGCGCAGGTCGAAGCGCGCCGCCGCCTGCTCCAGCCAGCGGCGGAAATGCGCCGCCGCCCGCACGTCGGCGCGCCGGTCCTCCGGCACGCTGGCCGAGAATGCAATCGGAATGTGATCGACCGGCACCATGCGGCTCCCTCCTCCGGAACGGGTCGCAACATTACGTGCGCCAACCTGCCGGAATCCGATCCGTCCGACCATCTTCCCCGACATCGCCCACAGGATTGTCCCCATTTCTGTGGATAAATCCAGAGGCCGGACCGAGGCTATTCGCACTCTCCGCGATGTTCCACTTCGCGCCACAGATGAACGTAACGCTGCGTATCGAACCGTGGTCTGATGAACATGCGCCGCACCGCGCCGAGACCCGTGGAGGTGAAATAGGCACGCGGCGGCCCTTCGTCTGCCGCGACCCGCAACAGACCGCGTGCGACCAGGTCGCGGATCGAGGCCGGAATGCGCGGCTGGCCCGCCAAGGGCCCGCTTTTCCATGTCGGCAGGATGATGCCCGCCGAAAGCGAGGGATTGCTGCCGGAATAGGTCCCGAAAGACCAGCGGATGAACCGTTCCTCGGAACGGGTCATGCCTGTATCAACCATTGTGAAGACCCACATTCTTGTTTTTTTTGCGTCCGCACGGGCCACTTTTTTTAGGAGGCCGTCCCTAGTTTCAAGGTCTTCATGGCCGGAATGCAAGACATTCTTTGCCGTATCACGCGCATGTCCGTCTCTTGACAAAGTGTTACGGACACGGCCCGTGTCAGACAGACCAAATCACCTTCCACCGAACCAAGCCCCCCGATGCCCCTCTCCCCAGCCCCGTCCCACACTGCCAGCCTGACATGGAAAGACCTGCGCACGCTGATGCTTGCCGCACTGGGCGGCGCGCTGGAATTCTATGATTTCGTCATCTTCGCCTATTTCGCGAAGATCATCTCCCAGCACTTCTTCCCCGCCACCCAGCCCGACTGGCTGCGCCAGACCGAGACTTTCGGCCTGTTCGGCGCCGGCTATCTGGCGCGGCCGCTGGGCGGGGTGATCATGGCGCATTTCGGCGACCTGCACGGGCGCAAGAAGATGTTCGCCTTCAGCGTGCTGCTGATGGCGGCCCCCACCCTGCTGATCGGCCTGCTGCCCGGTTTCGACACGCTGGGGATCGGCGCGCCGCTGGTGCTGCTGGTGCTGCGCATGGCCCAGGGGGCCGCCATGGGCGGCGAGGCGCCGGGCGGCTGGGTCTTCGTCGTCGAACATGCCAGCCCCCGGCATACCGGCCTGGCCTGCGGCCTGCTCACCGGCGGCCTCACGGCGGGCATGCTGATCGGCTCTCTGGTCGCGCTGGGCCTGAATGCGGCCCTGCCGCCCGCCGCGATCACCGATTGGGGCTGGCGGCTGCCATTCATCCTGGGCGGCATATTCGGGCTGGTCGCCATGCGCCTGCGCCGCTGGCTGCACGAAACCCCGGTCTTCGCCGAAATGCAGGCCAACGACATGCTGGCACGGCAGGCTCCGCTGCTCACCGTGCTGCGCGCCAGCCGCCGCGCGATCATCCTCTCGGTGATCGGCACCTGGACGCTCACCGCCGCGATCGTCGTCCTGCTGCTGATGATGCCGGCGCTGCTGCAAAGCCTGCACGGCTTTTCCCCCGCCAGCACCATGCGCGCCAGCCTGATCGCCACGCTGAGCATCACCCTCGCCTCCGTGGCGATCGGGGCCGCAACCGACCGCTGGGGCCTGCGCGGCACGATCCCACCAGTGATCGCATTGCTCATCGCCGGGGCATGGGGGCTGTACGCGGTGGCTCCGGCCCATCCCTCATGGTTCATGGCCCTCGCCGCCCTGGCCGGCATCGGCGCCGGCTATGTCAGCCTGGTGCCGATCGCGATGGTGCGGGCCTTCCCCCCGGCGATCCGTTTTTCCGGCCTGTCCTTCTCCTACAACCTGTCCTACGCGGTCTTCGGCGGCCTGACACCGGCCTGCGTCTCGGCACTGGTCGGGCACAATCCCACCGCGCCGGCCCTGTATGTCATCGTCATGGCCCTGATAGGCGGCATCGCCCTGTGGGCCATGCCCGACATCACGACCGCGCGCGCGCCCTTGCCTCCCCGTGCCGGCCAGGACACCACACGGATATAATGGACGCCACCGCCTGTCCGTGTTTAAGAACAACATGGCAAGCATCTCTCCCGACCTGATCGCCCGCCGCATTCGCCAGGGCAGCGGCGCTGAAGCACCGGATCTGGTCGTCCGCGACGTCCGGCTGTTCGATCTGGTAACCGGCGCGCTGATCGAGACCGATATCGCCATCTGCGGCGACACCATCGTCGGCACGCTGGACCGGTACGACGGCCCCAACGTCATCGACGGACGCGGCCGCATCGTCGTTCCCGGCTTCATCGACACCCATCTGCATGTCGAATCCTCGCTGGTCACGCCGTTCGAATTCGAGCGCTGCGTGCTGCCCCACGGCGTCACCACCGCCATCTGCGACCCGCATGAAATGGCGAACGTCCTGGGCGTCCCGGCCCTGCGCTATTTCCTCGACGCCGCGACCCGCATGGTCATGGACCTGCGCGTCAATCTGTCGAGCTGCGTGCCCTCCTCGCCGGTCGAAACCTCCGGCGCCGTCCTGATGGCGGACGATCTGACGCCGCTGATGAACCACCCCAAGGTCATCGGCCTCGCGGAATTCATGAACATGCCCGGCGTGCTGTCCGGCGCGCCCGACTGCATGGACAAGCTGGCCGCCTTCGCGGGCCGCCATATCGACGGCCATGCCCCGCTGATGGGCGGCAAGAAGCTGAACGGCTACCTGTCAGGCGGCATCTCCACCGACCACGAGGCCACCCGCGCCGACGAGGCACTGGAGAAAATCCGCAAGGGCATGACGGTGCTGATCCGCGAAGGATCGGTCTGCAAGGACCTGGCGGCGCTCGCCCCGCTGCTGACGGTCGAGACCTCGCCCTTCCTGGCCTTCTGCACCGACGACCGCAACCCGCTGGAAATCGCGCATGAAGGCCATATCGACTTCCTGATCCGCAGCGCCATCGCGCGCGGCGTGCCGCCGCTGGCCGCCTATCGCGCCGCCAGCCTGACGGCGGCACGCGCCTTCGGGCTGACCGATCGCGGCATGCTGGCGCCGGGCAAACGCGCCGACATCGTCTTCCTGAACGATCTGGAACGCTGCACGGTCTCCGACGTGCTGGCCGGCGGCCGCCCCATCGGGCCGGCGCTGGACGAACGCCAGCCGATCCCGGCCCCCGGCCGCGACAGCATCATCCTCGACCGGCCGGTCACGGCGGAGGATTTCACGGTAACCGGCAGCGGCGCCGACCGTCCGGTCATGGGCATCGTCCCCGGCCAGATCATCACCACGTTCCTGACCGAAGACCTGCCCGAGACCGCAGGCCGCGTCCTGCCCGACATCGGCCGCGACATCGCCAAGGTCGCGGTGGTGGCGCGACACGGGCTGAACGGCAATATCGGCCGGGGCTTCGTGCAGGGCTTCGGGCTGCGCGGCGGGGCCCTGGCCTCGTCGGTCGGCCATGACGCGCATAATATCTGCGTCGTCGGCGTCGACGATTCGGACATGGCGACGGCGGTCAACCGGCTGGCCGAAACCGGCGGCGGCTTCGTCATCGTCGAGGACGGCACGGTCCGCGCCGAACTGAACCTGCCGATCGCCGGCCTGATGAGCGACGCACCGTTCGAGACCGTGCGCGCGCAACTGGAAATCCTGCGCGCCGCAACGCGGGAGATGGGCGTAACGCTGGAAGAACCCTTCCTGCAACTCGCCTTCCTGCCCCTGCCGGTGGTGCCGCACCTGAAGATCACCGATCACGGGCTGGTCGATGTCAGCCGGATGGCCATAATCGGCTGACCGCAGCACTCACCCCGCTCGCAATCGCGCGGCTCGCACGAAATTGAATCCCCCGGCAGCCGCGATGCCACAGCGAAGAGAGCGCCGCTCCAACAGCGCCCCACACGGGAAAAGACGCGGCCCAAACCTGTAGATCCCGTGCCGTAACGCCCTCGCCAACATCCCGCCCACGGCGCGGAAAAACGCGCACAGGGCTTGCCAGCAGCGGCATTTTTCAAACAGCCTCCGACGACCAGTTCTGAACCCTCGATCGGACGCCCCCATGCCCCTTGCTCCGGCGGATGCCGGCACATTCATCACCCGCGCCAGCCCGGCCTATCGGCGCGCCGGGCTCGCCCTGTTCCTGGCGGGCTTCGCGACCTTCTCGCTGCTCTATTGCGTGCAGCCGCTGCTGCCGGTCTTCTCCCGCCAGTTCGGCATCGGCGCGGCCAGCAGTTCGCTGTCGCTCTCCCTGTCCACCAGCGCCCTCGCCGTCGCCATCCTGCTCGCCGCCGCCCTGTCCGAGCGCCTCGGCCGGCGCGACATCATGGCTCTGTCCATGATGCTGTCGGCCGTGCTGAACATCGCCGCCGCCTGGGCACCGGTCTGGCCGGCCCTGCTGGCAGCCCGCATGGCCGAGGGCTTCGTGCTGGGCGGCGTGCCGGCCGTGGCAATGACCTATCTGGCCGAGGAGATCCACCCGCGCGAACTCGGCCTGGCAATGGGCCTGTATGTCGCCGGCACCGCATTCGGCGGCATGATCGGCCGCGTGGGCACGGGCATCCTGACCGATGCGTTCTCCTGGCGCGCCGCCATGACCATCATCGGCGTCGCCGGCCTGCTCGCCGCTCTCGGCTTCCTGGCATTGCTGCCGCCCTCGCGCAATTTCGTCCGCCGGCCGGGGCTGAACGCACGCCACCACCTCGCATCCTGGGCCCGCCATCTGCGGGACCCGGCACTGCCGGCGCTCTATGCCGTCGGCTTCACGGTGATGGGCAGCTTCGTCACCATCTTCAACTATGCCGGCTACCGGCTGATGGCCCCGCCCTACAATCTGGACCAGACCCGGCTGGGCCTGCTCTTTTCGGTCTATGTGTTCGGCATCGTCTCCTCGTCGGTCGCGGGCGCGCTGTCCGACCGCATGGGGCGCGGGCGCGTGCTCACGGCCGGCATCCTGATCATGGCAACCGGAATCATGCTGACCCTGCCGCATGCCCTGCCCTGCATCTTCCTCGGCATCGTGTTCCTGACGATCGGCTTCTTCACCGCCCACGCGGTGGCCAGCGGCTGGGTGGGGCGCCTCGCGCGCATCGACCGGGGGCATGCAACGTCGCTCTACCTGCTGGCCTATTATCTCGGCTCCAGCATCGCCGGCTCGATCGGCGGCTGGTGGTGGACGGGCCTGGGATGGAACGGGGTCGCCAGTTTCACGCTGCTGCTGCTGGCCGGCGCGCTGGCCGCAGCCGCATGGCTGCACCGGGTGGCCCGATCCTGAGAACCTGACCTGAAATGCGCGCTGGCGGCGATCCAGCGCGCGTTTCCTGTGCTTCGGTGCTCACGGCCATCAAGGCCGCTCCGCTCCGATGCTCAGAAACACACGCCGGGCGCAGCCCGTTCCGGGCCGCTCTCGCTCGCCAGCCCACATTTCAGGTCAGGCTATGAAGGGAGAGAACGAATGACAGCCTATGTCGCCCTGCTGCGCGCGGTGAATGTCGGCGGCACCGGAAAGCTGCCGATGACGCATCTGGCCGAACTCTGCGCGGCGGCCGGGTTCTCGCGCGTGCAAACCTATATCGCCAGCGGCAACGTCGTCTTCCACAGCGACGAAACCGAAGAACAGGTCCGCACGGCACTCGAAGACCGACTCCATGCCCATTGCGGCAAGCGCGTGGGCGTCATCGTCCGAACCGCATCCGAGATCGCCGCTGCAGTGGCCCGAAACCCGTTCCCCGACCGACCGGGCAACCGCGTCATGGCCCTGTTCGTCGACACTCCCCTGCCGGCCGACGCAATGGAAGGCGCCACCGGCGCGAAGGACGAACAGGTCCGCCTGGGCCAACGTGAATTATTCGTCTTCTATCCCGAAGGCATGGCGAAGACCCGCCTGCGCCTCCCCGGCGAAAAGACCGGGACCGCACGCAACATGAACACGGTCGCCAAACTGGCAGAGATGGCCGCCGCCTTGGGGTAAAGGGCGGCAGCCGGCCTCTCAGAGCCTGACCGAAAATGTGGGCTGGCGAGCGAGAGCGGACCGGAACGGGCCGCGCCCGGCGTGTGTTTCCGAGCGTCGGAGCGGAGCGGCCTTGCTGGCCGCCCGCCGCGAAGCACAGGAAACGCGCGTCGGATCGCCGCCAGCGCGCATTTTCGGTCAGGCTCTCAGGCAGACTGGGCGTTGCGCACTTTCAGGACAAGCAGCGCCAGCAGATAGACCAGCAGCCCGCCCACCGACATCAGGGCCCCACCCATGCCAAGCGCGTCATAACCGAAATGATGGGCCAGCAGCACACTGCCCAGCACCGCGCCGAGCGCATTCGCGATGTTGAACGCGGAATGATTGAGCGACGCTGCCAGGGTCTGCGCATTGCCGGCGAAATCCATCAATCGTGTCTGCAACGCCGGCCCAAGCGCATTGAAGAAGGTCGGCACGAGAAAGACATCGGCCATCAGCCCGATACGGCTATGCAGGACGAACGGCAGCACCAGCATGGTGACGATGCTGCCGACCAGCGCGATGAGCACAGCCGCGTTCAGGTTCCGATCGACGATCCACGCCCCGACATTCGCGCCCGCCAGCATGCCCGCGCCCCAGACCACCAGATAGACCATGACCATCCATTCCGGCACATGGGTCACGTTGTTCAGGATGCTGGTCAGGAAGGTATAGAGCGTGAACATGCCACCAAAACCGATGGCCGCCGTCAGCAGGGTCAGCAGCACCTGCGCATTGGCCAGCCCCTGCAATTCCCCCAGCGGCGTCACCGCCCGGTCGGGCTGGTCCGCCGGAATATACCGCCACACGCCAAGCAGGGTCACGGCGCCGGCCAGCCCGATCACGGCATAGGCAATCCGCCAGCCGAGATGATCGGCGGCAAAGGTCGAGAACGGCGCCCCGATCAGGGTGGCGATCGCAATGCCCGACAGAACCCGGCCAACCGCCCATCCCCGGCGCGACCGATCGACCATGGAAGCGCCGATCAGCGCCGAAATCCCGAACAGGGCCCCATGCGGCAAGCCGGCGATGAAGCGGGCACCATCGACCAGCGCCGGCGTCGGCATCATGACGCTCAGAAAATTCCCGCAGCAGAAAAAGACGAACAGCGCCAGCAGAAGCTCCCGGCGTGAAAGCCGCGCCCCCAGAATGGTAAAGAGCGGCGCCCCCACCACCACCCCCAGCGCATAGGCCGTAATGGCATAGCCGGCCTCGGCTTCCGATACATGAAGCGACGCGGCGAATTGGGGCAGCATCCCCATGATCGCAAACTCGCCGGTGCCCACGACGAATGTGCCGAATGTCAGCGTCAGGAAGGCCAGGGCCGTTCCATGCGGCGGCGGGATTCGGGCAATACCGTGCCCGTCCGGAATCATTTCTGTCGACATCGGATCAGTCCAGGATTCTGCGATAATTTACGAAAAGGCAGCCAGCGCCACGCGGCCGATGGCGATATCGTCTTCCGTCTTGGCACCGGAGACGCCAATCCCACCGATCACCACCCCGCCCTTGTCCCGTATGGCCAGCCCGCCGCCAAAGCTGGTCAGTCCGCCATTGGTCAGTTCCAGGGAATAGGCCCCGCCCCCGGGGCAGGCAACCTGGGCAAAATCCGCGCTATCCATATGAAACAGCGCGGCGGTCCTGGCCTTCTTGTTGCAGACGTCGATGCAGCCCAGCGGAAGGCCGTCCATGCGCAGGAAGACAACCGGGTACCCCGCCGCATCCACGATGGACACACACACGACGACGCCCTGCCGCTCCGCCTCCGCACGGGCTGCGGCGAGCATGTGGGTGGCAGATGAAAGCTGCATGAAAAACGACCTCTGATACTGTCAGGAAAACGTGCCGGCACTCTAATCGAGACAAGCGCACAGGGAATGGCCGGATCCCACAATTCCGAATTTGTTCAATATCGTTGAACTTCCACACCCACCAAACTGTGAGGCTCAATCCGGGTCGTCAGGCAACCAGCGTCATCATCGTCCAGCTCAGTTCGATCAGCCGCCCCCGGGGGAGCCTGTCGGCCGGCCCGGTAATGCTGATGCCCGCCTGCACCAGGCCGTTATCCCGCCACGGCACGGCCAGGCAGTTCCATCCGGCACGGGAGGCCTCAAGATCGAGCGCATATCCCCTGGCCCGCACCTGTTCGATCTGCGAGAGAAACGCGGCACTCAGGGTCCGGCCCTCCGACAGGGCCATCCTCTTCTCGACCCCGGGAAAAAACGCCAGAAACACCAAGCCCAGCGCCGATCCTTCCAGTTTGTCGCGCTGCCCGTATCCCGCGCCATCCAGCCGCCAGGCCGGCGTCTCGATCATGTCGAGATACGCCACTTCATCCCCGCTCGGCACGGCCAGCAGCACCGTCGCCTCGCAGGCCCGCGCAATCGCCTCCAGGACCGGCCGCAGCCGATCGCGCAGCATGGCGTCATTGCCCGCCATGCGCGCGATATTCAGGATCCGGCTTCCCAGATGATAGCGCATATCCCCCGGCACGCGCTGCACGTAGCCCAGGCGATCAAGCGTTTTCAAAATGTTATGAACGGTCGTCTTGCCGATCCGCATCTGCTCGTGAATCGTCCGCAGATGCGCGCGTCCCCCCTCCTGGGCAATGATTTCCAGGATCGCGGCCGCCCGCTCGACGGACTGGATCACGGCCGTCCCCACAGGGCCGGCGCTGGCTCAGTGCCCGATATCCGGCAATCCATCATCCTCTTCGTCCATCAACGACAGATCCGGCGCGGGCACGGCGCTGCGCACGCCCCACACGCAGAACAACAGCGAGACCACGGCCACCACGATCAGGTCCCAGCCATAGGGAATCCAGCCATGCCCGCCGAATTGCGGGCTCCCGGCATAGGACAAAGCCGCGATCGTCGGCAGATAGACCATGAACCAGACGGCATGCCGGGCCGCCGCGCGATGCTGCGCCCAGCTATCCTGCCGGCGGCACCACAGATAGAGCGGCAGAAGCAGCAGCATCAGCAGGATGATATATCCGCTCAGCGGCCAGCGCGCCCAGTACAGCAGCAGCGACGAGAACATGAAGGCCAGCGCCCCGGTCAAGCGCATCACCGGCACCCGCACCGGGCGCGGGCGATCCGCCAGCGTATGCCGCAGCGCCAGCGCCGAGATCGGCAGCATCAGGTACGAAATCACGGTACAGACCGAAATCACCGCCGCGAGAATGCCCCAGCCGCGAAAGCAGAACAGAAAGATATAGGCCGCGCCAAGATTGAACCACAGCGCCGCACGCGGCACCCCGTATTCCGGATGGATCGCCCCCAGCAGGTCGGGCAGCGTGCCGTTGCGCTGCATGCCCAGCGTCATCCGCGTGCTGGACGCCAGATGGGTCGCCCCCGCTCCGCTGGGCGCGAGAAAGGCATCGAAATACAGCAGCATCGCCACCCAGTTGAGGTTGAACGCGATAGCCAGTTGCGCGAAGGGCGAGGAAAAGGACAACGCCGCCCACCCTCCGGCACCCGGCCGCACCGCGCCCAGATAGGCGCATTGCAGCAGCAGATAGATCACGGTCGCCGTCGCCACCGACCCGATCACGGCAAACGGAATGCTCCGCCCCGGATTCCGCGCCTCGCCCGCCAGGTTCAGCGGGCTCTGAAACCCGTTGAACGCAAAGACGATGCCCGAGGTCGCCACCGCCGTCAGCACGCCTGACAGGCCATAGGGCATGAAGCCCCCCGTCTCCGCGCCGGTCAGGTTGCCGGCATGGAAACTGCTGGCCATCAGCAGCACCGCCGTCGTCGCCGGCACGATCAGCTTGAAGACCGTAATCGCGGAATTGAAGCGGGCAAAGAACCGCACGCCCCAGAAATTGAGCAGGAAATAGACCACCACCAGCACGGCGGCGGCGGCCAGCCCGCTCGGTGACAGCACGCCGTCATGATACATCCCCCGCGCCCACGGGAACGGCCAGGAACTCATATACTGCACCGAAGCCTCGGCCTCGACCGGCACGACGCTGACGATCGAAAGCCAGTTGGCCCCGGCGGCCATGAAGCCGACCAGCGGCCCATGGGTCAGGTTGGCATAGCGGACCATGCCCCCCGCCACCGGAAACATGCCACCCAGTTCGGTCGCCATCGCGGCAATGACCAGCGCGATGAACGCGCCCAGCAGCCAGGCCAGGATGGCGGCCGGCCCGGCGGTGGAGGCCGCCCGTTCGGCACCGAACAGCCACCCCGACCCGATCATGGCACTCAGCCCCGTAAACATCAGTTGCCAGGGTCCAAGGGCACGATTCAGGCGGGACGACACGTCGGGCAAACTCCGAAATAAAGGGACAGGCGAGCGAATCGCTTACGATCCGCCCAACCAACCTCGTTCCGCGCCCGGATGCAACAGGCCCCGTTCAGCCCGCGCGCATCACGCGCGCCGCCGCGACCATGCCGGCGATCGCCGGCCGCACCTCGGGCCATTTGCGCGTCTTCAACCCGCAATCCGGATTCACCCAGATCTGCCCCACATCCAGCCGTTCGGCGGCGGCCTTCAGCAGCGCCACCATCTCGTCCACCGACGGTTCGCGCGGCGAGTGGATGTCATAGACCCCCGGCCCGATCTCCGCCGGATAGCGATGGCCCACAAAGGCATCCAGCAGTTCCATCTTCGACCGCGCGGTCTCGATCGAGATTACATCGGCATCCATCGCCGCGATGGCGGCAATGATGTCGTTGAACTCGGAGTAGCACATATGGGTATGGATCTGCGTCCCATCGGCCACGCCGGAGGACGCGATGCGGAAACAGGCTACCGCCCAGTCCAGATAGGCCTGCCAGTCGCGCCGCCGCAGCGGCAATCCCTCGCGCAGCGCCGCCTCGTCGATCTGGATCACGGCCGCCCCCGCGCGCTCCAGGTCCACCACCTCGTCGCGAATGGCATAGGCGATCTGGCGGCAGGTGGTCTCGCGCGGCTGGTCGTCGCGCACGAACGACCAGTTCAGGATCGTGACCGGCCCGGTCAGCATGCCCTTCATCGGCCGCGCCGTCAGCGACTGGGCGTATTTCCACCAGCCCACGGTCATCGGCGCGGGCCGCGCGACATCGCCATGAATGATCGGCGGCCGCACGCAGCGCGAACCATAGGACTGCACCCAGCCATGTCTGGTGAACACGAAGCCCGACAGACGCTCGCCGAAATACTGCACCATGTCATTGCGCTCGAACTCGCCATGCACCAGCACATCCAGCCCCGCCTCCTCCTGCCAGCGGATCGCACCGGCAATCTCCTCCTTCAGGAAGGCTTCGTAGGCGTCATCCGACAGCACCCCCTTCGCCTGCGCGGCACGGGCCTGCCGCACCTCGGGCGTCTGCGGAAACGAACCGATGGTCGTGGTCGGGAAAGGCGGCAGGTTCAGCGCCTCGCGCTGCACGGCCTGACGCGCGGGAAACGGCGTTATGCGCCCCTCCTGCCCCATCCCTTCCACCACGCGCGCCCGCACGGCCGGATTGTTGATGCGCGGCGATGTCCTGCGCGACGCAACGGCGGCCGACGCGGCATCCAGTTCCCCGCGCACAGCCTCCGCGCCCTCATTCAGCGCCCGTGCCAGAATCGCCAGTTCCCCGATCTTCTGCACCGCGAAGGCCAGCCAGGAGCGCACATCCCCATCCAGCGCACTCTCGCGGTCCAGATCCAGCGGGCTGTGCAGCAGCGAGCACGACGGGGCAAGCTGAAGCGCGCGGCCGGAACGCACCGCCGGCGCGATTGCCGCCAGGATCGCATTCAGGTCGGCCCGCCACACATTGCGCCCGTCGATCACCCCCAGCGACAGCACCAGATCGGCCCGCGCCCCATCCAGCACCGCCTGCAACTGCCCGGGTGCCCGCACGAGGTCGATATGCAGCCCGTCGACCGGCAGCGCCAGCGCGGTCGCCAGATTGTCGCCCAGGGCACCGAAATACGTCGCCAGCATCAGGCGCGTGCCATCCAGCGCCGCATGAAGCACGGCATAGGCCTGCGCATAGGCAGCGCGCGCCGCATCGCTCAGGTCCAGCACCAGGGAGGGCTCGTCGATCTGCACCCAGCCCGCCCCCGCATCGGCCAGCGCGCGCAGCATGGCGACATAAACCGGCAGCAGACGCGGCAACAGCGTCAGCGGATCGAAATCGCCACCACGCGCCTTGCCCAGCAGCAGATAGCTGACCGGCCCCAGCAGCACCGGCCGGGTCTCGATCCCCTGCGCGCGCGCCTCGTTATATTCGTCGAGCGGCTTGGTCGAAGAGAGACGGAACACCTGGTCGGCGGAAAATTCGGGCACCAGATAATGATAGTTGGTGTCGAACCATTTGGTCATTTCCGCCGCCGGCACGCCGCCCGCCCCATGCGGTGCATGGCCATGGGCGCACGCGGCCCCGCCCTGGGTGCCGCGCGCCATGGCGAAATAGGTCGCGCAATCGACCGCACCGCCGGTCCAGCCATAGGCAGGCGGAATCGCACCCACCATCACGCTGGTATCCAGCACATGGTCATAGAGCGAGAAATCGTTGGACGGGATCACATCCGCCCCCCGCTCACGCTGCCACGCCCAGTTGCCGGCCCGCAGCCGCGCGGCGGCGGCCAGCAGCGATTCAGCATCGCTCCGCCCGGCCCAATGGCTTTCCAGTTCGGTCTTCAGTTCGCGCCGGGGGCCGATTCGGGGGAA
The DNA here is from genome assembly GCF_048695475.1 of Gluconacetobacter brunescens. Taxonomy (NCBI): domain Bacteria; kingdom Pseudomonadati; phylum Pseudomonadota; class Alphaproteobacteria; order Acetobacterales; family Acetobacteraceae; genus Gluconacetobacter; species Gluconacetobacter brunescens. The sequence continues at coordinate 236,767 of NZ_JBLHEN010000002.1, forward strand.
TCCCAAAGTCGCAACGGTAACGCTCATGACTGCCTCGTCAGGTTGGGCGGTGCCGTCGGGACAGGTGCGCGCGAACACTCACGCCGGCCAGGGGCCAGCGCGGCATCATCCACGCCCCATCCGGACACCCCGCCGGAGGATCTTTCCATGGCCATGGCAGGTCTCCTGGCTCGCGGGTCCGCGCATCGCCGGTCCGGCCTTCCCGGGGTGCGGAACCCCAGTGACACGAATGGACCGATGCTCGCCGCTTACAGTTGCGGGGGCAGCGCCGGCATCGCACCGGCTTCCCTCTTCGCCGCGCCCCAACAAGGCGCGGAACCATGACGTGCCGGATTAAGGCGCCCGCTTCGGATACGAGTCAATATAATTTGCACATATAAGGATATCGTTATATATAACCGACATGCCTCAGCCTCTCCTCCTGTTCCAGGCCCTCGCCGACCCGACCCGCCTGCGCATCCTGGCGCTGCTGCGGGCGATGGAACTCTCGATCGGTGAAATCGCGCAGGTACTGGGCCAGAGCCAGCCCCGCGTCTCGCGCCATGTGAAGATCCTGGTGAATGCCGGCCTGGCAGGCCGCCGCAAGGAAGGGAGCTGGGTCTTCCTCACCCTGGGCCCGCCCGCCATCGTGACCCCGGTCCTGCAGACAATCGACAACTGGTGCCCCAAGGGCGACGACGAACAGCAGGCGGACCTCGCCCGCCTGAAGGCCGTCCGCGCCGTCCGTGCCGTCGCCGCCGAGGATTATTTCGAGACCCATGCCGCCAACTGGGACGCCCTGCGCTCGCTCCACGTCGCCGAACGCGACGTCGAGGCCGCGATCGAGCGCCTGCTGGCGCCAGAGCCGATCGGGCGCATGGTCGATATCGGCACCGGCACCGGCCGGATGATGGAATTGCTGGGCCAACAGGCCGAAAGCGCCATCGGCTTCGACCGCAGCCCGGCCATGCTCCGCCTGGCACGCACCAAGCTGGCGCAGACCGGGCCCGGCAATGCCGAACTCCGGCAGGGCGACATATACGCCCTGCCCCTGCCCGACGGCGCGGCCGATTTCGCGATCATGCACCAGGTCCTGCATTACGCGCAGCACCCCGCCGCCGCGATCGACGAGGCCGCGCGCATCCTGGCACCGGGCGGCCGGCTGCTGATCGTGGATTTCGCGCCGCATGACCGCGAGGATCTCCGCGAGCGCGATGCCCATGTCCGCCTGGGCTTCACCGACCATCAGATGGCCGAATGGTTCGCTGCCGCCAGCCTGTCCAGCGCACCACCGGTGCATCTCGATGGCGAACTGACCGTCAAATTATGGCTCGGCCGCCGCATGGCCACACCGGCCGCCTGACCCGCCTCTTCTCTTTCCCTGCCTCCAAGGAAACGGCTCCATGTCCCTTCCCCAGCCCCCCGGCCCCGGGCTCTCGTTCGAATTCTTCCCGCCCAAGACACCAAAGATGGCCGAAGCCCTGCGGCAGACCGCCTCGGTTCTGGCGCCGCTCGGCCCACGCTTCATCTCCGTCACCTACGGCGCCGGCGGCTCCACCCGCGACCGCACGCTGCAAACGGTCGCCGACCTGGTGCGCGATACCGACGTTCCGGTCGCCGGCCACCTCACCTGCGTCGACGCCACCCGCGCCGAGGTCGATGCCGTCGCCCGCGCCTATTGGGATGCCGGCGTGCGGCATATCGTGGCGCTCAGGGGCGACCCGTCCGAACCCGGCGCCCCCTTCATCCCCCATCCCGACGGCTATACCGGGGCGATCGACCTGATCACCGGCCTGCGCCGCATCGCGCCGTTCGAAATCTCGGTCGCCGCCTACCCCGAAACCCACCCCGCCGCCCTCAGCCCGGCTGCCGACCTCGACCATCTGAAGGCCAAGATCGACGCAGGCGCCACCCGCGCCCTCACCCAGTTCTTCTTCGAGGCCGAAACCTTCCTGCGTTTTCGCGACCGTGCCGCCGCCGCCGGCATCACGACCGAAATCGTGCCCGGCATCCTGCCGATCGGCAACGTCGCCCAGGCCTACCGCTTCGCCGAGATGTGCGGCGCCCATGTGCCGGACTGGATGCGCCGCCTGTTCGACGGGCTGGACGACCATCCCGGTGCCCGCGCGATGGTCACCACCGCCGTCACCGCCGAACTCTGCCGCCAGTTGCGCGACAATGGGGTAACGGACCTGCACGTCTACACCCTCAACCGCCCCGACGCCGCACTGGCCCTGCACCGCCTGCTGCATGCCGGCACGGCGTCCTGACCTGCCACGCCCGTCGCCCGGACCCGTTCGTCCGGGCCCCCCCGCCCCCCCCACAACCCGAGATCGGCAAAAAAGCCCGCCCTTTCCGCATTTTTTCGTTGCTTATTTTTTGATATCATAAATATATAAGATAAGAAAAAGGAGCAGTGAGAATGGGTACCGCAGAGATCAGGGCACGGGCAGTTTCGGGTTTCATCGGCATTGGCGCCATTCCGCTTCTGGCGCTGGTGGGCGCTCTCAGCCTGCTATCCATCGAGGCGTCCTCGTCGGACATCGCGGCCGCAACCCGCATCATCGGCGCTGCCTTGTGCGGCGTCGGGATCCTGCTTCTGCTGCGTGCGTTCATCACCCTGCAACCCAATGAGTCGGCCGTGCTGACATTCCTGGGGAAATATTCGGGAACCCTGAGCCAGGACGGCTTCTGGCTGGTCAACCCGTTCGCTATGCGCAAGCGGGTCACCCGCAGGCTCGTGACGCAGGAAATCGGGCCCCTGAAGGTCAATGACGCGGCGGGCAATCCGGTCGAGATCGGCATGGTGCTGACCTGGCGCGTGGCCGAGGCCTCCCGCGCGGTCTTCGATGTGGAAAATTACCAGGCCTATGTCACGGCCCAGGGCGAAACCGCCCTGCGCAGCCTGGCCAGCCGCCACCCCTATGACGAAGACGAATACCGGCACGCCCTGGCCGAACAGCAGGTGGAGGGAACGCTCCGCCAGGAAGGTCCCGTGCTGTCCCTGCGCGACGGCGGAGATCGGCTGACCGCCACCCTGGCCGCCGATCTGCGCGACCGGATGGAACTGGCCGGCCTGGTCGTGCGGGAAGCCCGCCTGTCACACCTGGCCTACTCGCCCGAAATCGCCGCGACCATGCTGCGCAAACAGGCGGCAAGCGCCGTCATCGCCGCGCGGCGCACAATCACCTCCGGCGCCGTGGCCATCGTCGAACAGGCCCTGAACGAACTCGAAGACCGCCTGGGCGGCGTGCTGGACGCCGAACGCAAGGCGGCGATGATTTCCAACCTGCTGGTGGTGCTGGTCGGCGACCGCGACGTCACGCCGGTTGTCAACACGGGCACGCTGTATTCGTGACCAATGAAAGCCGCAGGGGAAGGCCGCGCGGACCGGACAAGGCGGCGTTCGCCCTCCGTCTCGATCCGGCCCTGCTTGCGGCCATCAGGCGCTGCGCGGATGCCGAACTGCGCAGCGTCAACGCGCAGATGGAAGTCCTGCTGCGCGAAGCCCTGGCCCGGCGCGGTCTACGTCTGACCGAAGGCCCCGACAGCGACCCGTCCTGACAGCTTCTCGGAGCCAGACCGCATTTGCGGTCTGATTCTCAGAACACCTGCTGCCCGGCAACCCACACCTGCCGGACCCGCAATTGCTCGTCCATCACGACGAAATCGGCTCGGCGGCCCACTGCCAGAACGCCCCGATCATGCAAGCCCAGATAACGGGCCGGCGTGCCACTGACCAGGTCGGCGGCCCGCGGCAGAGATACCCCGCCACTCCCCACCGCGTTGCGCAGGGCCACATCCAGGGTCAGCACGCTCCCCGCCAGCGATCCGCCCGGCAACCGCACCACCCCGTCCCTGATCATCACATCCTGCCCACCCAACTGGCTCGGCCCGTCAGGCAGGCCGGTACCGCGCATCGCATCGGTCACCAGCAGCAGGCGCCCGTCCATCAGGCGCGCCGCCATGCGAAAGGTGGCCGGATGGACGTGATGCGTATCCAGGATCATTTCGGCATAGGCCGCGTCACTGCACATCAGCGCCGTAACGGGGCCAGGGCGACGCCCCTCGATCGGCGCCATGGCGTTGAACAGATGCGTCGCCCCCACCGTACCGCCGGCGGCGCAGATCGTGCAGATCGCCTGCTCGGTCCGCTCGTAATCGGCCGTCATGTGGCCCAGGCTGACCCGAACCCCCGCACCGGCAAAGGCCTGCATGGCGCTCTCGGCATGATCCAGTTCCGGCGCCAGGGTGACCACGCGCACGACACCGGTCTCCAGCACCTCCCGCACCAGGTCGGGACGGGGCGCCACGGCAAAGGGCGGCTGCGCACCCAGTTTGTGCGGGCTGACGAACGGCCCTTCCAGATGCGCACCATGGATATCGGGCCCATGAAGCACGCCCGTCCGGCGCACCTCGGCAACCGCACGCAGCGCGTCCATCACGTCGGACCAGGGCCGGGTAATGGTGGTCGGCAGGATTGTCGTGGTACCGTGCGACAGATGAAAGCGCGACAGCCGCCCGATCGCCGCCACCCCGTCCATCGTGTCCGCGCCGTCGCCGCCATGAACATGGCAATCGATAAAGCCCGGCAGGATATAATGCCGCGACGCACCAGGGCATGCCGCGATCTCGCGGATCTGCCCGTCAAAGACGATGCGCCCCGGCATGATCCGCTGGGGCAGCACGATCCGGCCTTCCAGAATTGGCAACGAACTCATCATTCCTCCGCTATCGGCGGTCGTTCACGTCCGAAGTGCCGGCCATACAGCAGAATGGCAAGATAGGACGGCAGCATCAGCATTGCGAACATGGGCTGGAAACCGATCACCGGCTTCAGCCAGACATAAAGCTGCGGCATGATCGCACCGCCGCAGAACGCCATGACCAGCAGCGCCGAGGCCAGCGGCGTGGAAGCGCCCGCGCCCCGGATGGCGATCGGAAACAACGCAGGCATGATCATCGCATTGCTCAATCCCAGCAACGCCACGCACAGCACCGAGACATAGCCGTGCGTGGTCCAGGCCAGAACAGTCAGGACGCAGCCCGCCAGGCAGGACAGTTCCATGCAGCGTTCCTGCGACAGCAGGCGCGGCACCGCCAGCAGTCCGGCCACATAGCCCAGCATCATCGCCGCCAGCGTCAGCGCGGTGAGAAAGCGGGTCTGGTCCAGAGGCAGCCCCAGCCCCCGTCCATAGGTGCCGATCGCATCCCCCGCCATGACCTCGACGCCGATATACAGGAACATCGCCCCGATCCCCGCCAGCAGGTGCGGACGCAGGATGTGCGCCTTCCAGTCGGTCTCCTGCCCACGCGACGACGACGCATCCAGGTCGGGCAACGACGACAGGACGATAGCGGCCGCCATCGCCACCAGGACCGCAGCCATGCCCATATAGGGCCAGTAGATCGCCCGCATGAAGCCGGCCAGGATCGCCTCGCGCGTCGCCGGGTCGGACGCCGCCCGCGCGCGCTGCGCCACGCCGCCGATATCGCGCATCACCAGCATGGCGAGCGCGACCGGCGCCAGGATACCGGCGAATTTATTGCAGATTCCCATGATGGCGATGCGCTGGGCGGCCCGCGTCGGCGGCCCCAGCAGGCTGACATAGGGATTCACCGTCACCTGCAACAGCGCCAGCCCCGCGCCCAGCACCAGCAGCCCCGCCAGCGCGCCGGCATACCAGCGGCCAGCGACAAACTGGCCGAACAGCGCTGTTCCCACAGCCATGACCAGAAGAGCCAACGCCAGCCCGCGCTTCAGCCCCACCCGCCGCGCAACCACCGACGACGGCAGCGCGAACAGGAAATAGGACAGGTAGAAGACCAGGGGAATGAAAAATGCGCTGACATCGTCAAGCGAGAACGCAACCTGCACGAACGAGATCAGCGGGCCGTTCAGCCAGGTGACGAAGCCGATCACGAAAAACAGTCCGGCGATGATCGCCAGCGGCGTCCAGCCGAAATCGCCGGCCGGCCCACCCGGCACGGACAGCCGGCGCATCATGGTCCATGAGGCCCGGGCGGCACACAGGCCCGCGCATAATCCTCCAGCGCGAGGTCGATCGCGGCCAGCACGATGGCTCGGGGCGTGCGCGCAACCGCGCCGGAGCGCACGCGCGCGCCGACCGCCGGCAGAAACTGGCGCAGCAGCACATCCGGCAGGCCGCTCTCCTCCAGGTCGGCGAACAGCCGCTCCACCGCCGCCTCGGCGGCGGGGGACGGCCAGTAATAGCGGATCCGGTCACTATAGCCGTAATGGCGCAGCATCATCTGCTGCGCGGACGATCCCGCATAATGGCCGGTCCAATGGTCGGGCGCGCCGGTCATGACCCGCTCCATCGTCTCGCGCAGGCCCTCGCCGCCGGGGCACAGCACCTCGCGCAGGGCATCGAGCGCGTACAGTGCCTCGCGCAACGCAAATGTCAGGCCCGGCCCCACCTTCAGCAGCGCGAACCCGTCCTCCACCAGCGCCCGCAACGCGGTCTCCGGCTGATAGTCGGTCGAATGCGCCTCGAACACCCGGCCCGGCATCTGCCCCAGCACGCCAGCCAGGGGCTGGGCGGGTTCACGGCGATAGACGATCACCTCCCGGGCATCGAATTCCACCCCCGGCTGCACGACCAGCGCGATCACCCGCGACCAGACATCATCGCCCAGTGCGGGACGGAATGCCGCCTCATGCGCCGCCAGGGTCCGCAGGGCCGCCTCCGGCGCGGTCGGGACCAGATGGGCCAGATGATCCGATTCTCCACTCACACCCCCGGGAACCGGAACCTCGGTTCCCACGACATACACCGCCTGTCCGGGGGCCACAGCCTCGGCGCGCGCCGCCAGGGCACAGGCCCGGCCAGCCACGACGTCATCGGGCAGCACGGCGGGCTCACCCCGGCATCCCATGCTGGCATCCAGATGCAGCTTGACGAATCCGGCCTCGGCATAGGCTGCGATCATCGCCTCCGCCCGCCGCATCGCCTCGTCCGGCGGCAGCGTTTTCCACGGATTGGGACCCAGATGATCCCCGCCCAGCAGAATCAGGTCGCGCGGACATCCAGCCGTCTCCGCGATGCGCCAGACCATGTCGCGGAAATCGGCCGGCGTCATGCCGGTATACCCGCCTTCCTGATTGACCTGATTGCAGGTCGCCTCGATCAGGACCGGGCGCCCGGTGCGCCCGGCGCGCGCCAGCGCGGCCTCCAGAACCAGCGGATGCGCCGAACACACCGACGCCAGCCCGACCCGGGCCGCACGCGGCACCGACGGATCATGCGCCTGCGCGACCAGGGCATGAAACAAAGCCAAGGACATCACATATTTCCTTTGGACCACGATTGTTCAGAGCCGGATCGAACATGTACGGACCAGCACGCCTGTCCGGCCCGGCTTTCAGGCGACCGTTACAACCTTGGTCAGGTGTCGGGGCGCCAGCGTGTCCAATCCGCGCTGCCGGGCCACATATTCACCCAGCAATTGCAGGACGGGCAGGCAGAGCAGCGGCCGCACGTCTGTCGGACCGTCAACGGACAGCTCGATACTGCCCGGTCCGCCCAGCCCCAGCACCCGCGCGCCCTTTGCCATCAGTTCCCGCGCGAGCTGCGCCTCTTCCTCGATCGTGTCCGGGTGGTACAGCATGACCACACAGGACCGATCGTCGATCAGGCTGATCGGGCCATGGCGATATTCCAGCGGATGATGCGCCTCGGTCTGGCTCAGGCTCATTTCCTGCAATTTCAGCGCGCCCTCGCGCGCTACGCCATACAGCGCCCCGGCGCCGAGGAAGACGAAGTGCGATCGCCCCGCGATCAGCCCGGGCAGAAGCGGATCGGCCGCGCGCATCAGGGCCTCGGCCGCCCTCGTGGTCTCGGGCCCGACCGCGACCCCGGCATAGCGCAAGCCCATCAGCAGCATCAGGCTGGCCGAGGCCGTCATCACGATCCCTTCCTCCGGATGGGTATCGGCCAGCACGACTTCATCGGCGTTATGGCACAGCGCACTGCCCGGCGCGCAGCAGAACGCGGTCACCCCCAGGCCGGCCGCCCGGCTGACCTTGGCCGCGGCCACCGTCTCGGTCGATTCGCCACTCCGCGACAGGGCGACGACATGTGGCGCGATCGTGGCGGGAACGTAATTGTCCCGCCGCCGTGTCCATTCGTTGCCCGGCACCGCGCGGGCCAGCACACCGCGCATGTTCAGCGTCGCGGCGATCGAATCCGCGATATGGACCGACGTACCACAGCCCACCACCACATGGACCAGGCCGGCACGCGGCCGCACTCCATCCATGACCAGCTTGTCCCATAGAGGGAATTGCTCGCGAATACCGCGTTCCGTTGCGTTCATGATCAATCCTTGTCTCTATTTCCATATGGATATTCGCATGGGTATTCAGTGTCGGCCCCGGTCAGGACGACGCCGGGACAAACAGGCCGGCATCGGTCAGACCATTCGCCAGTCGCGCGATCCAGGCAGCATCGGGGTCCCACCCCGCCCGCCGGGCGGCCAGCAGCGCCGCGCCGCCGACAGGCGGCAATAGGGGGGCCACCGGCACGCCGCACATATCGATGACCGCCCGGCGCAGCGACGCATTCCGAAACGCTCCGCCGGCGTCACACCAGGACAGGTCGGGCCGTTGCAGCCGCCGGCGCGCCGCATCGACATGCCGGGCCAGATGGGCCGCCGCCTGTTCCACAATCCGCTGTGCTGGCCCGTTACCAGCAGCCGCAAGCGAGTCCACACCCTGCGTCAAGGCCGCCACCGCCGAACGCGCATGGCGCAGCCCGCCATACCAGTCCAGCAGGGCGCTATCGATTCCGGCCGGATCGTCGGGAAACCCCATGAATCGGCAGAATGGCGCAACAAAGGACGCAGCCTCCGGCTCCCGACCATCCAGGGCCCGCGTCAAAGTACCCAGCGCCTCGCGCCCGATCCAGAAGGCGCTGCCCTCATCGCCGAACAGATGCCCCCACCCTCCGACCCGAAGAGCCCGGCCGGCCGGATCGGCCGCCCAGACCATCGACCCGGTCCCCGCCAGCAGCAGGATACCCGGCCCCCCGCCAAACGCGCCGGCGCAAGCGATATCGACATCATTGCGCACCACGTACGGACACCGCCCCCATTCCGCCAGCATGTCATCCTGAAGGGCGCTGATCGCCGGGCTGCCACCATAACCCGCCATCCCAAAACCGGCGGCAACGATGCCGCCCGGCAGGTCCGCCAGCAATCCGGCCATTTCCTCCCGCCAGTCCGGCCGATCGAACGGATTGGTGCCCCCGGCCCGGCGCACGTCCAGCACCGCGGCATCCCGATCGATCAGGACGAGCAGCGTTTTCGATCCGCCACCATCCATCGCCAGCAGGCAGGGCTCGCCGGAAGCGTGCGACACGTTCTTTCCCCCGACCAACAGGTGTCATGCGATGGCCCGATGCTTCCGATCAGAAAGCTCTCATGTCAAGTCATTTATATGATCGTTTATGATCGTTACGATCATCAATCCGACCCCTCACGCTTCGGCGACGTCGCCCCCCGTGCCCCGCACGCGCGTGCAGGCAACCCCCGCCTGCTCCAGACGGGCGAGCCATTCCGTGGAAATACCGTCATCCGTAATCAGGTGCCCCAGATCCTCCAGCCCCGCGACGCGAAATGTCGCATGGCGCCCGAACTTGCTGCTGTCGATCAGCAGCAATCTCTCGCCCGCGCGCCGGACCATGGCGGCATTCAGGCTGGCTTCCTCGCAATCGGGGGTGGCGATTCCGCCATCGGGCTGCACCGCGCTCGCGCCGAGAAAAAGCTGATCGAACCACAACCCCTCGATGGAGCGTTCGGCCATGGGGCCGACAATGCTGCGGTTTTCATTCCGCACGCGACCGGCCAGCAGGCAGAGCTGAAGCTGCGGCGTATCGAGCAGCGCCTGCACGATGGCGATGCTGTTGGTGAACACGGTCAGCGGAATCGGCCCCAGCCGCAGGCGCCGCGCCAGTTGCAGGACCGTCGTCCCCGAATCGAGAAAGATCGAGGAATGCGGCCGCAGAGACGCATAAGCCGCCTCGGCGATGGCACGCTTGATCATCAGGCAATGGCTTTCGCGCGCCTCGAACCCGATTTCCAGACCGCCCGAATTGACGATTTCCGCCCCGCCATGCGTCCGGCGCACATGGCCCAGTTCTTCCAGGCGTTGCAGGTCGCGCCGCACCGTCACGACCGACGTATCCACGACACGCGCCAGTTCGTTCACCCCCGTGGTGCCGTGGAGGTAGAGATAATGACGGATCTGGGTCAATCGATCGGGCTGCATGGGGACCTCCGACAGAACGGGCCCGGCATTCTGGCATCATTCCCCCCCATTCTCAATTCGCATAGCCAAAACGATCATGGAGAGATCGGGACGATCCATAGTCCGTCGATTCGCCGATGGAATCGGACATTTTTCCATCCAAAAATATCGCCCCCTTTCGTCAATCGTCCGATACAGCAAACCAACATACTGTATTAATTGAATTTTCTTTGTGGAATTTTTTATGATCGTTTGTGATCGTTTTTGTATTGCAATCTCCTGACAGCCCGTGGCTAAACTGCGTCATAACCTTGCGATGCGAAGCAATGCCATGAGCCAGCACGATCACGATCAATCATCCTGTTGTCGAATGTCTCACCGATATTCCCGCCGATCCGTGGGCTTGCTGTCACAGCTTGCCGTTCTTCTCTCCTGCTCGACCGCGCTCGCGGCGACCACCGAGCAGGCCGGAAGCAGGAAGGCGCTCCACCACGATCATCCGCGCCCGGCATCCAGCCGTGCCGCGCCGGCGGCAACCCCGAAGCCTTCCGCCAGGGAGGAAACGATCCAGGTGGTCGGCGCGGCTTCCAGTGCGACCGGCGTGACGAACACGACACCCGGTGGCGGCCTGCTGGCCCCCGAAACCGCCGCCCAGGCCCAGCAGACCGTCACACGCGACTTCATCGCCAAGCAGTCGCCCACCAGCAATCCCCTTTCGCTGATCCAGTACGTCCCCGGCGTCACGCTCTCCAGCGCCGATGCGTTCGGCCAGTCGGACCAGAGCAGCTTCTATATGCGCGGCATGGGGCAGACCTCGGTCGGCTATACGCTCAACGGCATCCCCACCGCCGACCCGACGCATTACGTCCCCTATACGTCGCAGGCCGCCGATACCGAGAATATCAGCCACCTCACGGTCCAGCAGGGCGTGGCGGACATCGCGATGCCGGTCTACAACGCCCTGGCGGGGTCGATTAAGGAATCACTGGCCGACCCCGCCGAGCATTTCGGCGGCAAGATCGATCTCAGCTACGGCAACCACCAGGCCGCGCGCGAATTCATCCGCCTCGACAGCGGCGAGATCGGCCATTCGGGAATCAAGACATTCGCGTCCTACTCCTACGGCACCCATGCGATGTGGCTCGGCCCGGGCCGCAGCCGCCGTTCGCACGTCGATGCGATGGCGCTCAAGGAATGGGGGGAAGGAAACAGCGCGCGCGTCTTCCTGACCTACAATCAGAGCAGCGAGCCGTATCTGATGAGCATCACGAAGCAGCAATGGAAGCAGTACGGCCGCTCCGCCGCCTATTACGACCCGACCTACACGACAGGCGACTACAACTATTACAAACTCAACGCGACCGAGCAGCATTCCGTCATCATCGGCGCGCCGGTTTCCTTCAATCTCGGCCACGGCCTGACCTACGAATCGGCGCCCTATTACGTGCATATCCACGGCGCCGGCAATAACGGGCAGACCCAGGCGGAATACGGCTATAACGGCACCCAGCCCACCGGAAACCTCAACATCCCCAACGCCGAGGATGGATACGCACCGGTGCTGGCCATCGACAACTGGAACCAGCACACCGCGGGCTTCAACAACACCCTCAGCTGGAAGCTCGGCCATAACGAACTGAAGGTCGGGTACTGGTACAATTATTACGACCAGCACGAAATGGCCCCCCTGTCCCTGATCGGGCCCAATGGCGAAGGCGAGAATTACTGGGGAAAATATCCGATCCGGGGACAAGACGGCGTGCCCCTGATGATGTTCAACATCCACCTGATCCAGCAGCTCAATTCGCTGTTCATTTCAGACACCTACAAGGCGCTGAACAACCGGCTGACCCTGAATGCCGGCTTCAAATACGTCATGATGTCCTATCATTCGACGAACAACATTCCGGGCGACCAGTATAATTACGGCCGCAACGACGCCCAGCCCCTGCCGCAGGTCTCCGCCTCCTTCCAGATCACGCCGCACGACCAGATCTATCTGGACGGCGCGACCGCCTTCATGGAGCCGACCGGCATCCTCGTCTACGGCACGTACTGGGACGGCTCGGCACCGATCGTCGACGAAGCCCATTCGACGAACCTCAAGGCGGAATACTCAATTTCCGAGGAAATAGGCTACCGCCATACCGGCCTGGTAAACGTCACGGCCTCGTTCTTCAACTACAACATGACCAACAAGCAGAGTTCGATTTCCAGCTATATCGGCGGCCGGCTGGTGTCGAATTACGTCAATGCCGGCGGCCAGACCTCGCGTGGCTTCCAGTTCGCGGCCGGCCTGCGGCCCTGGCACGGCTTCAGCCCCTATGTGTCGTTCCAGTATCTGCACGTCACCACGGACAACAACCTGCCCCACGGCGTCGACTATATCCGCAGCGCCGGAAAAATCGCCCCCTACAGCCCGAAAACCACGGTCAATGTCGGACTGTCCTACGATAATGGCAATTTCTTCGCCAACGGGTATATGAGCTATGTCGGCTCGCAATACGCGACCTACATGGACGACCAGACCATGCCTGCCTATGCCACCGGCAACGTGACGGCGGGTTATCGCTTCAAGAAACTGTGGATCGCCAAATCCCCGCAGGTCCAGGTCAATGTCATGAACATAACCGACAACAAATATCTTGCGGCCGGCAATGGCGGCTACAATGCCAAGACCACGACGGGTGTCTTCGGTTCGACGATCGCCGGCAGAGCCCCTACCTATGTCGTGGGCGGCGGCTTCGGCATTGTCTTTTCGGTCACAACGGGCTTCTGATTCATGAACATGAGAAAACTGGTCGTCTGCGCCATCCTCGCGTCAAGCGCCCTGACCGCGATCCCCCAGGCGCAGGCAGCCGATACCCTGGTCCTGGCCCCCGGCAATCCCGCCGGCGATCTGGCTGCCGCCCGCCCAAGCTTCGGCAACCAGGCCGTGCGCCTGTCATGGGCCAGCCAGGGCAACAAACTCGTCGATCCCCGGTTTTCCGACCTCGTCCATGACAGGACAATCACGCTGCGCGGATTGTTCACGCTGACCCTCGATGACGGCAAGGCGATATCCAGCGCCGACCTGACGGTGGCCCAATCCCCGCGCGTCGAAGCGATCGCGCCGGACGCGACCAGCGCACGCGCGGCCGACCGCCTGCCCGGCCGGGCGGTCACCGCGCAATTCGCCGATCCAAAAGGCCGTTTCACGATCGCCTGGCGGGTCGAGCAACGCGACGGCTCTCCCTATCTGCGCGAAATCGTGGCGCTGACACCAAAGACCACGCCTCTTTCACTGAAAAACGTGGCACTGTTCGAAGCCAACGTGAAAGCGGGCGAGGTCGTCGGTGACGTGCAGGGCTCGCCGGCAGTCGTCGATGACAGCTATTTCGGCATCGAAAATCCGCTGGCCAACAGCCTGGTGTTCAACGGCCGCTCGCACCTGACACTTGCCCAGGCGCTGCCGATCCAGCCCGACCATACGCTGACCGTTTCCGCCGTGGCGGGCATCGTCCGCCACGGGCAGTTGCGCCGCGATTTCCAGATCTATGTCGAGCGCGAACGCAGCCATCCCTACCGCCCCTTCCTCAACTATAATTCCTGGTACGATATCGGCTATTTCACGCCCTATACCCAGAAGGACGCCGAGAGCCGCATCCGCGCCATCGGCGAGGAACTGGTCCGCAAGCGGGGCGTGGTTCTCGATTCCTACCTCTTCGACGACGGCTGGGACGACCGGAGCGGCTTCTGGCGGTTCAGCAAGGATTTCCCCTCCGGCTTCAAGCCGCTCTGCACACTGGCCTCGTCCTATGGCGCCGCTCCCGGCGTCTGGCTCTCCCCCTGGGGCGGCTACAGCAAGCCACAGCAGATCCGCCTGGCCAACGGGCGCAAGGCCGGCCTGGAAATCCGCGGCGACGGGTTCGATCTGTCGGGGCCGAAATATTACGCCGTCTTCCATGACGCCGTCATGCGGATGCTGAAGCAAGACTGCATCAACCAGTTCAAGTTCGACGGTACCGGCAATGCCGACCAGGTCGCGCCCGGCAGCGTGTTCAACAGCGATTTCGACGCCGCCATCCACCTGATCGCCGACATCTACGCCGCCCGCCCCAACATTTTCATCAACCTGACAACGGGCACCTTCCCGTCGCCCTTCTGGCTACGCACCGCCGATTCCATCTGGCGCGGCGGCGAGGACGACATGCTGCGCGGCGTGGGCAGCAAACGCCAGCGCTGGATCACGTACCGGGATTCGGACACCTACCACAACATCGTCGTCAAGGCCCCGCTCTTCCCCCTGAATTCGTTGATGTTGCACGGCATCATCTACGCACAGAAGAACCAGCGCCTCGACAGCGATCCCGGTCACGATTTCCCCGACGAGGTGCACAGCTTCTTCGCCACCGGCACGGATGAGCAGGAACTCTACCTCACGCCCGACCTGCTCAAGCCCGCCGATTGGGACGTCATCGCCGACACGGCGAAATGGGCACGGGCCAACGCCGAGATCCTGAAGGACAGCCACTGGGTCGGCGGCGACCCCGGCCGCCTCGAACCCTATGGCTGGGCGGCCTGGACGCCGAAAAAGGCATTCCTGACCTTGCGCAATCCCGACGAGGTGCCACGCCGCATCCTGATCGAACCGGGCAAGGTGCTCGAACTGCCCGAAGATGCGCCGACGCAATACAGCGTGCATGCGCTATGGGCGAAATCCCCCGTGCCCAAAACATTGGACGCCGCCACGCCCGTCGTCATCCAGTTGGCACCGTTCGAGGTCATGACGCTGGAACTGACACCCTGATGCAGCACCCGGGCCGCCGTACCGTTCTCTCCGGGTCCCTGGCCGTCGGCCTGTTCACGGTCGGCGGCAGGCTCCTGGCCGCCGACCGTGAATCGGCACCGGACCTGATACCGGACGGCCGCCCCCACACTTTCACATTGCATCGCGACGGTTTCCGGCTGGACGGCACCCCGTTCCAGATCCGGTCGGGCGAGATGCACCCCATCCGCATCCCGCGCAGCGAATGGCCGGCACGAATCGCAATGGCGAAGGCGATGGGGCTGAACACCATCGCCATCTACCTGATGTGGAACACGCTGGAACCCGCGCCCGGACAGTTCGACCTGACCACGGACAGGCGCGATTTCCGGGCCTTCCTGGCCCTGTGCCAACAGGCCGGGCTGTGGGTCTTGCTGCGCCCAGGCCCCTATGTCTGCGGCGAGTGGGATTTCGGCGGCCTGCCCACATGGCTGCTCTATGAAGGCGATATCCGCGTCCGCAGCATGGACCCCGCCTTCCTCGCCGCCGCCGGGCGCTATATCGCCACCATCGCACAGGCCGTGCGCCCCTTCATGGCCGATCGCGGCGGCCCGATCCTGATGACGCAGATCGAAAACGAATATGCGTCCTTCGGCGGCGATCCCGCCTACATGGCCTGGACCCGCGACACCTGGCGCCGATACGGCATCACCGGTGCCTGCACCACCGCCGACGGGCTGGCCCAACTGCGCGAAAAACGCACCATCCTGGCCGCCTGCGCGATCGGGCTGGACGGCGATTACGCGCTCGACAAGGCCCGCGACCTCGCATCGCAGGCGCCGCTCTGGATCAGCGAGGCCTATCCCGGCTGGCTGACCCATTGGGGCGAGAAGAGCATGGCGGCGGTCGATTTCGTCCCAGATTTCAGAAAAATCCTGTACCAGAAAGCATCGTTCAATCTCTATGTCGTGCATGGCGGCACGAATTTCGGCTTTGGCGCGGGCGCGAACGCCCATCGCGACGGCAGCCAGTTCCAGCCCGTGGTCACCAGCTACGATTACGACGCACCCATCGACGAGGCCGGGCGCGCTACCCCGAAATATCACGCCCTGCGCGCCATGATCGCCCGCGCCACCGGCCGCCCCGCCCTTGCCGTCCCCCCCGACCCGCCGGTCCTGGGCTTCGCCCCGGTCATGGCGCGCGCCGCCGGCTCGCTCTGGGACGCCCTGGGCGATCCGATCCGCGCGCGCGATCCCGTATCGATGGAACGCGGCCTGCGCCAGCCCTCCGGCATGGCGCTCTATCGCTGCGTCATCCCGGCCGGGCGCGGCGGCCCGCTCCATCTGCCGCCGGTCCATGACGATGCGCGCCTGATCCTCGACGGCACGGATATCGGCGCGCTGTCACGCCTCTTTCCAGCAAAGCCCCCCCTCGTCATCGCACCCGCGCCGCACCCCAGACGCCTGGACATCCTGGTGGACAGTTTCGGCCATATCGGCTTCGGCCCCGCCATGGGCGACCGCAAGGGCCTGGAAGGCCCCGTCACGCTGGGCGGTACGCCACTCAGGGACTGGACGATCTTCGGCCTGCCCCTCGACGCCGCCCAACGCACGCGGGCCATGCGCCATCCACCGGCATCGGACCATCCCGTGGTCTTGTACCATGCGACATTCGACATGCCGGGCATCGGCGGCACCTATCTCGACCTGTCGGAATGGAAAAAGGGCTATGCCTGGATCAATGGCCACGCGCTGGGGCGCTTCTGGTCGATCGGCCCGCAACGGCGTCTCTTCTGTCCGGCGGAATTCCTGCACCTGACGGAGAACGACCTGCTGGTGCTCGATTGCCACGTGACCGCCCCGGCCTCGATCGCCGGCGCAACCACGTTGTAGGAACCTGTTCGGGCATCCATGCCGGCGACATAACCGGCGAACACCAGAGGAAAAATAGCGACCGACCGGCAACCGGAACGAACGCCGCGCGATTGAGCAGATGGCTACCCTTCCCTCACGAGGCCTCCTCCATGACCGACGCCCCGCTGCCGCGCCGCCTGCCCTGCCTGTCCGCCGCCCTGTGTCTGATCCTTCTCCCGCTGGCCGCATGCAGTTCCGCCAGCGGCGACGGCGATGACCATCCGCCCCGCGATCACAAGGTCATCGTCGTGCCGCGCGGCACCGATGTCGTCTGTCCGGATGGCAACCATCCGCCCTGTCCTTGAAATCCGTCACGGCGCCATCCGGGGGCACAGCATCCTTGCCGCGCGCGCACCGCGCGCCATGACCTGGTCCGCGAACACCACGCCATTGTCCGAAACCGGCAGGCCTGCCCGCCCCAGCGCCTGCGCCACCCATCCGTTACAGGTATGGAACAGCGTGTAGCGGCTGCGCGCCGCATAAAACAGGCTCTCCGGCCGATGGCCGACCGCGACCAGTCTCGGCCTGCCGTCACGCCCCCTTTCCAGATCCTCTCCGATGAAAGCCGACAGACGATCGGTTTCCTCCCTGCTCATCGGCAGCACCACCACCGCATCCGGGCCATAGGCCAGATCGGGCGTGGTGGTCATGGCAAAGACTTGCACCACCGCCGGGCCGGGAAACGGCCCGATCAGATATTCTTCCACGCTGGACGCGGGCGCGGTGAAGAACGTCTTCTTGCCATAGCCGAACAGAATGGTCCGCGCCCCGGGAAAGATCTCGCGATAAACCGCCAGCGGCCCGGAAAGTGCCGCCACCGGCACACCGATTTCGGTATGCCACCCCCGATCGACCAGATAGACCGCATTCGTGCCCACGGCCCGGCAGGTGGGGGGCCGGCCGGCTCCCGCACAGCCGGCCAGCAGGAATGCCACGGCGGCCAGAAACGGCAGGCGCGATAAAACGGCGTATCCGCCCGTCATCCGCATCGACAGCCCATACGCAACCTCGTCACAACAGCCGGGGAAATGGGGCACGCCCCACGACCGATAACCCGCGGATCGGCTGCCGGTTGACCCTCATGCCGCGCATCAGGCCATGGAACATGAACCGGGCATGCATTAAGAATCACCGGGACTCGGATATCAGGAGTACAGGGCGGCGTGAGCGCGAGGCAGAAAACCACCGGTCCGAACAGGACGCATGACGATCCCCCGGGGCGCCCGGCCCGGCGCGGCCGCGCACAGGCCCCCTCGGCGGCCGACACCGTCCCGAACCCGGAACGCCGACAGGAAATCCTGGAAATCGCGGCCAAGCTGTTCGCCGAATATGGCTACAAGGCGACCTCGATCCGCGAGATCGCCGAGCGGGCCGGCATGATGGGCGGATCGCTATACTACCACATCCGCTCGAAAGAGGCCCTGTTCATCGAAATCCACGACCGGGCGCTGGATGCGGCGGCGCGGCGGGTGCGCGCCGCCATGGCCCCGCACACCGCGCCATGGGCAAGGCTGGAGGCGGCGTGCAGCGAGATGCTGGAAATCCAGCTCAATGCCGAATCCCTCACCCTGCCCATCATGAACAATTTCCGCTCGGTGCCCGAGGAGGTGAAAGCCGTCCTCGTCAAGAAGCGCGACGAGTTCGAAACCATCTTCCGCGACATCGTCGACGCCCTGCCCCTGCCGCCGGAGATGGACCGCCAGATCTATCGCATCCTGCTGCTGCGCCTGCTCAACACGGCGGATACCTGGTACCACGAGGGCCGCATGTCCCGCGCCGAGATCGCGACACAGATCCTCGCGATCTTCCGCCACGACGCCCCGGCCGCAGCGTGTGCGAAGCGCACGACGAAAAGCAGCACGAAGGCCGCCCCGAAAGGAACCCCGGCCCGCAAACGCCGCGTGGCGGCATAAAACCAGCAGGGCCGGTCAGCCACCGCCCCCCAGCCGGCGCGACAGGTCGGCGGCGGCCTCGACCAGGCTGCGCCCCAGCGTCCCGATCATGTCCGGCGTCGCCTCGCTGCGCGTAAGCGACAGCGCCAGCGCCGCCACCGCATGGCCGGTATGGTCGCCGACCGTCGCCCCCAGGCAGAACAACCCCTCGCGGATCTGCCCGTCGTCGATCGAAAAGCCCCGCTCCCGCGTCTCGGCCAGTTCCCGCCGCAGATCGGGCAGCGAGGCCACGCTGTAGCGCGTCAGCGGTGGTGGAAACCCCGGCGCGAACAGCGCATCCACGTCCCGCTCGGGCCGGGCCGCCAGCAGGGCCTTGCCCGTCGCGGTAAAAGGGGCGGGCAGACGCATGCCGATCCGAAAGGCCACGTCCAGCGGACGGTTGGCATCCGAACAGGCGATATAAACCACCTCGCCGCCGTCCAGCACCGTCATCGTCACGGTGAAGCGTTCGAATCGCCGCGATTCGGCGATGGCCTGCCGAAAGACCGAAACCAGATCGGTCCGGGCCAGGAAATCGCCCGCCCAGCGCAGGGGATGCGGCCCCGTCCGCAGGCTGCCATCGGCGGCCCGCACCAGCAGCCCCAGTTCCTCCATCGCCTGCACCAGCCCATGCGCCGTGCTCTTGGGCAACCCCAGCGCGCGCGCCAGTCCCGAGAGCGTCGGCGCGTCGGAAGAGGCCGAAATATGGTCGAGAATCGCCACCGCCCGACGCAGCGCCGGCACATGGGCCCCGGCGGACCTGATCTGATCGTGAGCCTGCACCGCCTTCTCCCATCTTGACCGGAGAAGCGCGATGCTCCCACAGTTCATCATAATGACCACTCGTTCAATATACTGAACGACCAAGGAGACGGCAATGGTGGAGACGGCAATGGTAACGCTGAAAGACCCGACCCTGCTGCGGTCGGACTGCCTGATCGACGGCAAATGGACAGCCGCCCCCGGCCGCACATCCCCCGTGACCGACCCGGCAACCGGCCACGTCGTCGGCCTGGTGCCCGATCTGGGCGCGGCCGAGGCCGAGACAGCGATCGCGTCGGCCGCCCGTGCGCTGCCCGCCTGGTCGGCCCGCACCGCGAAGGATCGCGGCGCCATCATGCGCCGCTGGTTCGAACTGGTGATCGCCAATGCCGACGACCTGGCGGCGCTGATGACGGCCGAACAGGGCAAACCCCTGGCCGAGGCGAAAGGCGAGGTCATCTACGCCGCCTCGTTCCTCGAATGGTTCGCCGAGGAAGCCAAGCGCACCTACGGCGAGACCATCCCCGCCCCCACCGCCGACAAGCGGCTGCTGGTCATCAAGCAGCCGGTCGGCGTCTGCGCCGCGATCACGCCGTGGAACTTCCCCGCCGCCATGATCACCCGCAAGGCCGCCCCCGCGCTGGCCGCCGGCTGCACCATGATCGTCAAGCCCGCCGAACAGACGCCGTTGACCGCGCTGGCCCTGGCCGTGCTGGCCGAGCGGGCGGGCGTGCCGGCCGGCGTCTTGCAGGTCATCACCGGCGACGCCCGCGCCATCGGCGGCGTGCTGACCGGGTCGGACGTGGTGCGCAAGCTGTCCTTCACCGGCTCCACCGAGGTCGGGCGCATCCTGATGGCCCAGTCCGCCCCCACCATCAAGAAACTCAGCCTGGAACTGGGTGGCAACGCCCCCTTCATCGTCTTCGACGACGCCGACCTCGACGCGGCGATCGAAGGCGCCCTGGCCTCGAAATACCGCAATGCCGGCCAGACCTGCGTCTGCGCCAACCGGCTCTACATCCAGTCCGGCATCTATGACGCCTTCGCGGCCCGCCTGGCGGAGGCGGTGCGGAAGATGAAACTCGGCCTGGGCACCGAACCCGGCGTGACCGTCGGCCCGCTGATCGACGAAGCCGCGGTCAGGAAGGTCGAATCCCACGTCGCCGACGCGCTGGCCCAGGGCGCGACATTGGTGACGGGCGGCAAGCAGCCCGCGCTCGGCGGCAATTTCTACGAACCGACGATCCTGACCGGCGTGACCCAGAAGATGAAGGTCGCCCGCGAGGAAACCTTCGGCCCCGTCGCCCCCCTGTTCCGCTTCGAGACCGAGGAAGAGGTCATCGCCATGGCCAACGATACCGTGTTCGGTCTGGCGGCCTATTTCTACACCGAGAATGTCCGCCGGGTCTGGCGCGTCGCCGAAGCCCTGGAATACGGCATGGTCGGCCACAATACCGGCCTGATCTCCAACGAGGTCGCGCCCTTCGGCGGCATCAAGCAGTCCGGCCTCGGCCGCGAGGGCTCGCGCCACGGCATCGAGGAATATCTGGAAATCAAATATCTCTGCTCCGCCATCGGCTGAAAAAACCCAGCATCGGAGCAGGATCGTTCAAAAAACAAGACCAAAAGAGAATAACGATATGACCTTCACTCCCTTCGGCTTCACCACGGTTCCCCATATCCATGTGGAATGGGGCGGCGCCCACCGGCTGGGCGAGAAGCTGGCCGGGCAGTTCGATGCCCGCTCGGCCCTGCTGGTCACCGATGCCGGACTGGTCCGCGCCGGACTGATCGACCCGGTGCGGGCCTCGCTGGAACAGGCCGGCTTTCAGGTCACGATCTTCGATGCAGTCGTCGCCGACCCGCCGGAAAGCGTGGTTCTGGACTGCACGACCGCCGCCCGGGCACGCGGCGTGGATATCGTCATCGGGCTGGGCGGCGGCTCGTCACTCGACATCGCCAAGCTCATCGCCGTCACGGCGGGGTCGACGCAGGACCTGTCCACGATGTACGGCGTCGGCAACGTCACCGGCACGCGCCTGCCCCTGGCGCTGGTCCCGACCACCGCCGGCACGGGGTCCGAAGTCACCAACATCTCGATCATCACCACGGGCGAGACCACCAAGATGGGCGTCGTCTCGCGCCAGCTCTACGGCGATTTCGTGCTGCTCGATGCGGCGCTGACGGTCGGCCTGCCGCAGATCCATACGGCGGCAACCGGCATCGACGCCATGGTCCACGCGATTGAGTCCTATACCTCGAAATTCAAGAAGAACCCGATCTCGGACATGCTGGCGCGCGAGGCGCTGCGCCTGCTGTCCGCCAACCTGCTGCCCGCATGCCGCGACGGCCATAACCACGCGGCGCGCGAGAAGATGCTGCTGGGCGCCCTGTTCGCCGGCCAGGCCTTCGCCAACGCACCGGTCGCCGCCGTCCATGCGCTGGCCTATCCGCTGGGCGGCCATTACCACCTGCCCCACGGCCTGACCAACGCCCTGATGCTGGGTCCGGTGCTGCGCCACAACGCCCGAATCGCCGCCCCGCTCTATGCCGAACTGGCCGATGTCGTGGGTGCGCCGGGCGAAGGTGACATCCACGCCCGCGCGGCCGCCTTCGTCACGCATATGATGCATCTGATGGACGAAAGCGGCGCCCCCCGCCGGCTGCGCGACGTCAAGGTGACCGACAACAGCCTGGCCATGCTGGCCCGCGACGCCATGAAACAGACCCGGCTCCTGGTCAACAACCCGGTCGAAATCACTGAAGAGGACGCCCTGGCCCTGTATCGCGAAGCCTTCTGAACGTCCCCGCGCGATCCAGTCGAAACCACGAGGCCGGAATACGGCCCAAGCCATGAAGAAGCACCGCCATGAGCGATATCCGGCTTTACATGTTTCAGAGCGGATCCCTGAAATGCAAGCTGCACAACATCAAGATGAACGAAGGGAACGGCGCGGACTATGAAATCCCGGTCCCCTTCTTCCTGATCACCCATCCCAAGGGCCACACGATCATCGACGGCGGCAACGCCGTCGAGGTCGCGACCGATCCGCGCGGCTGCTGGGGCGGGATCTGCGACGTCTACTGGCCCATGATGACCGAGGAAGACGGATGCGTCGCCCAGCTCGCCCGCCTGGGCATCCGGCCCGAGGACGTGCGCTACGTCCTGCAATCGCACCTGCATCTGGACCATACCGGGGCGATCGGCCGTTTCCCGAACGCCACCCACATCGTCCAGCGGGCGGAACATGAGTATGCCTACACGCCCGACTGGTTCGCGGCGGGTGGCTACATCCGCCGCGATTTCGACCGCCCGGGACTGAAATGGCAGTTCCTGAACGGCATCGCGGACGACCAGTACGACCTGTATGGCGACGGCGTGCTGACCACGGTCTTCACGCCCGGCCACGCGCCTGGGCATATGTCATTCCTGGTCCGGCTGCCCGGAACCGGGGCCACCCTGCTGACGATCGACGCCGCCTACACGCTCGACCACTGGGAGGAACGCTCCCTGCCCGGCTTCCTCACCTCGACGATCGACAGCGTGCGCTCGGTGCAGAAACTGCGCGTACTGGCCGAACGAACCGACGCCCGCATCGTCACCGGCCACGATCCCGAGGCCTGGGCCCGCTTCCGGCAGGCGCCCGAATTCTACGATTGAAATCCAGCGCCGGGCCGGCGTCAGGCCGGCCCGGCATCCGGGATCAGAAACGCGCCGGATTCATCGGCCTCCAACACATTGACGCAGAGCCGCCGCGCATAAGCCGCCGAACCGACCGCATCGGGCACGCGATCCAGCAGCTTCATCTCGTCGACATATTGCGACACCTGCACCCGCAGGTCATGCCCCACGGGGCTGACACCCAGGCTCTCATGCCGCAGCATCGCCAGGATCTGGGCGGCATCCATGCCATCCGTCGCCTCGGCCATCAGGCCGGCGGCCTCGTCGGGATGCAGGCGGATCCAGTCCGAAGCCGCCCGCAGAGCCATCACCAACGTCGCCGCCCCCACCGGGTCGGACCGCAGCAGGGCGTCGGAGAGGCCGAGGGCCAGATTGGTCCGTTGGCCGTAATGGCCGCTCGTGCTGTTCTCCAGTTCGAAGAACAGCGTATCCGGCGCGTGAAGCCATAGCCATGCCTGCGGGTCATGCGCCGCCACGGCGTCGATCTCACCGGCCCGCGCGGCCTCTTCGATTTGTGTCGGCGCCAGGGTCACCCAATGCACCGCATCGTCCGGATTGATGCCCTTGCGCCGCATCATGACCGAGAAGAACAGCCGGTCGGCCATGTCCTGGTCCGTCACCGCGATTCGCATTCCCGCGACATTATCCAGCCGCGAGCCCTTGACCCCACGCCGCACCAGCAGGCGGAAGCCCCCCGATTGCAGGCCGCTGACGAGATGGACCGGAATCGGGCCAAGACGGTAACGGTCCAGCCAGGTCAGAATCGGCGCGGCAGCGCCAACGGCCCGTCCTTCCACCACATCCGCGATGGTCGTGCGACCGGTCCGCGCACCGTCCACAAGGGCCACGTCCAGATTATACGTGCCGAAAAACCGCGCCTGCGCGATATGAAACAGCAGGCGATTCGACGACGGCCAGGACAGGACCAGCCGCCGCGCCCGCCCGTCGGGCACGAGCTTGTGCATCACCACCGGCCGGGGGCGCTGATGATGCACCACCACGGCGCCCACAACCGCCACGCCTGCTGTCACGCCGCCCGCGCCAAGCAGCAGGCGCCGCCGCGTCAGGCCACGCATGGATGACCGGCCTTCTGATCCATCCCCGTCTCAGGCCTCCTTCAGCCCATGTCCGGCGCGGTGCAGATCATCGCGCACGAGGCTTCTTCGCATGGTTGGGGCCTCCTCTCCTAGCCGTCAAAAAAAAACGCATCAGGGGGTTTACCTCCGTCCCGAACCTCCGCTATACGGTGCCCCGGCGCTGATCCCGAATAGCTCAGTTGGTAGAGCAAGCGACTGTTAATCGCTGGGTCGTAGGTTCGAGTCCTACTTCGGGAGCCACCCTTCTTGAAAATTAAGGCCAGATCAGGGAGTAGCAGAGGTGCTTCCCTCCAGACCTGATCTGAATACTGTTCGGTCAAATTCCGAACCATCACAATAATGTCCCGTCCTTCGCGCTTTACAGCCAGAACGAACTCGCTCCAGCCGGTCGCGGTCACCGGTCTTTAGGTGGCTGATCATTGTCGTGGCGCGATTTTGGCTTTCACGTCCACGATGATGCTTTACCGAAGCACCGGAAACACGCACCGGGTCGCTTCCGGCATTCATGTGTCAGGCAAGCACTGAGGGGTTGTCCCCTCAGTGCTTCCTTTCTCCAGACACGCTCCGAAGCTCAGAAATTGGAAGCCCGGAAGAGAAAAGATCAGAATTTGAGCCGGAATTTCCCACGGATGCCGCTGTCGATGGAACGTTCGCCATACTGGCCGATATAGGACACGCCGACATCCATGCGGTCACTCATCACCGCCTTCAGTCCCGCATCCAGCACCGCCGCATTTTCCGACAGGGGCACGCCCGCGACATCGAATGCCGCTCCACCGCTCTGGGCGAAATATTCCCGCGTGGTGGGCGTCAGTTCCCCAAACGCGTGGCGATAGGCGAAGCTGGCATTGGGCACCAGCGTGACCGCCCCCGCGCGCAGGCGCGATGACATCCGCAGACCGAAGGTGGAATAGGTCGTACCGGTATCCGTCGCACGCCCCACCAGCGCGGCGGTGCCGCCATGTTCATGGAACCCGTCCGTATGCAGGTTAACGTAAGCAACATTGGCGAACGGCTCCAGCGCCACGGCACCGACGTCGAAACGGTACCCAAGGTCACCAAAACCCTGCGCCGTGCCGCCCATGTAAGCGCTGTTCTCTCGCGCGGAATATCCCGCAAACGCCACCCGCCGGTTCATGCCCAGCATATCCCACGAATAGGTCGCCCCGAGCCGCAGCGACAGCCGCCCCCAGTGCGTTCCCGCATATCCGCCCACCGACACGGTGTTGCTGTGGCCTGACGAATCGCGCGCACCCACGTCAAAAGCCGAATGCCCATAACTGACCAGCCCGCCGACCCGCCACGTGCCGAATACCGGGGCATCCGCGCCAAGGATAAAGCCACCGACGCTATGATGCATGCCCGCCGCGTTGCCGTCGCCCGCATTATGGCCCCATCCGCCATAGGCTTCGCCCCACATCGCGGCACCCTGCTGCCGGCACGTGCCATCGGTGCGGCGCCCCCGCAGCGTCGCGGTCGATTGCGGTCCCGCCCCCGGATCGCACGCCGCCCCGCGCAGGCGGTCGATCGCGGCGTTCCTCAGGTAAAAACTGTCCTGGATCAGCTCAGTCCGGGCGGAAGCATGGATTTCCCCCGATGTCGCATTGAACGCCTGCCGCCCCTGCGCATCAGTGCCGACAAGACCGACAGCCCGGCTCACGCCCGCTCCCCCCATTGCATCCAACGCGCCTGCCGCCCCCAGTTCGTTGCGCGTCACGGCCGCCGTGGTCAGGGCACGGGTCTGTTCGGCGCGCAGATAAACGTCATTGGCATCATACGCATCGACAACGGAATCAAACGCAGAAACCTGCGTATCGCCCAGCAGCGTATAAGTCCCGCTGACGCCCTGCGTGGCACTGAGGACGCGATATCCCGCAGAATCACGCAGGTCGCTCACCATGGCCTCCGATACCGCCAGTTGCGCGCCCTGGCCGATCGTCGCATGGCCGGCAACCGACACAAGACCGCCATTGGCAAGCAGGGTCGATCCCGCCTGCTGTTGCAGGTCGCCATTCACCGTCAGCGTGCCCGCGCCACCTTCGCCCCCCTGAAGGGTCGCACCCTGCTCGACCACGACGCCACCGACCGCACCGCTGCCCTCCAGCATCGCACCGGATCCAACTGTGATAGCAGAGGATGCCAGCGACCCGTCGACCGCCAATGCCCCGGCCACGACCTGCGTCTGCCCGTCGTAACCTGCGCCGTTGCCATTGTAAGTCAGCACCCCCCCTCCGGATTTCGTCAGGGAACCCGAACCGGACAGGATATTGTCGAGGGTATAATCGTCTTCATTGCGGACTTCGAGCGCCCCATGCGACACGATATCGCCCACGATGAGCGACCCGTCATGAAGTCCCAGTACCGTGTTGGTCGACGGCTGAAGGACAAAAGCTGCGTTTTCCCCCTGTATGGTGCCGTAATTCTCCAAATCCTGCACCATACCAGTGGCGGAGGGATTATTCACAAACGCCACCTGGTCACTGGAAATCGTGCCATAATTATAGAACGTCAAATTCCCCGCAATGCGTACGCCCTGCACCGCGCCAAAGATGGTGCCATAATTCGTGACCGTCATGGGCTGCTGTTCCATGCCCGTCAGCGTGGCGCCAATCTGCACAGACGTGATCAATCCGCCTTTCTCGTTTGTCAGGCTGATACCGTTAGTCAGGGCCACACCCTCGGATTCGTTCTCGCCACCATCCGAACCCACGCCGGCTGCCCCTGTGGCTTGGATAAGTCCGTAATTGTCAACGACAGCGTGGTTGTCGATATCGATTCCATCCCCGTCACCGGTTCCAGATCCGTCATATGCGCCAATAATGGTACCATAATTGACGACCTTGCCGGTTCCGTCAGACCCGACGCCCGAACCGTTGCGGCCGATAATCGTACCCCCCGCGGCATTATAGACATCCACATAGCCATCAGTCGTGATGCCATGGCGCTGGCCGGAAATCAGACCGCCAGCCTCGTTGATGACGGTGCCGGTGGGCGCGTCCTGGAAGTCAACGCCGTCATGGCTGTCGTCTGCCACCACGCTATCGGCATAAATAGTACCCGCATTGACCACCGTGGCATTCGCACCCGGACGGATACCATCGGCGTCGTCCGCTCGAATGACCCCGCCCGCATTATTGGTAATGGTGCTCGTATTGTCGGGACCGACAAAATCGTTCAGGTCGATCCCCTGCCCACCCGCAGTACTTTCGATCGTACCGCTGTTGGTAATGGAGACCGTGCCGCTGGTGGCATCACCCCCGTGGATACCATCGTCAGACGCACTCAATACCGCCCCCGCGCCGATATCGACGGACACATTGACAGGGTTCTTGATCGACAGACCCTTGTCGTCGTCAACAACCAGCGATGCTCCCGGCGCGAGAGAAAAACTCTCATTACCCGAAACCGACTTCGCCAGGGCAGGCTCGCAAATATCAGTTAGCGCCAGAAGGGCAGTCGAGGCTCCAACGGCAATATTGAAGACTAACGTGGGCTTTCTCATAATATCCTACAGAAATTTTTTCCCATATCCACGACGATAAATCAAAAATTTCACGATTGAAAGAACCCACGTCGACACGAATTCATAATGACAAAATCGTTATATTTCAGGCATTGAACGTCATATAAATCTAATAAATCGCTATTCATATCTTATTTTCTTCCACTTTTTATTTATAATCTATCCTTTATTCACCTAAATATGGCACAGATAGCACGATGGTATTTTTTTTCGATATTTTCATTTCACCAAATCGTAACTCTTTGTTACATTTTCATTCCATATGGAGGCTGTCGGTCGGCTTCCGCCGGCCATCCTTATGGCAAAGGACCGGCAACAATAACAACGATCCGGAGACGTGAATAGATTGAAGGACCGTCTATTTTTTCTACATTATTATTTATGGATATTTTGTTCGACGGACTACTTTTTATACTATACCTCTTCTGTTTTTTCACGGAGAGGCTTTCGGGATGTCATGATCCGCCATGCGGCGACGCTGGTTCTTTCAAGAAAGAGAACGCGGCGCATGTCGTAGACGATATCGGCCAGGCCGATCTTTATCGTCGCCCGTTTGACGCCGACGGTCCGGATAAAGAACCCCATCCCAGACGTCCGATCTAAGGCACGCCCGATCTCCAGCCGGGCTCACGCTCCCCGCTGCTCGGCCAGCATCCGCGCCGCCAGACCACCCAGAACGGTCGCCATGATCCAGCGCTGCGCCATGGCAAAACGCGGATTGGATTCAATAAATTTCGCCATTCTGCCAGCGGAAAGCGCAATGGCAGCATTCACCAGCACACTGATGAAAATCTGCATGGTTCCCAGAATCAGGATCTGGGCCAGCATGGACCTGCCGGGCACGGTAAACTGGGGCAACAGCGACAGATACATCACGGCGATCTTGGGATTCAGCAGGTTGGTCATGAAGCCCATGAAGAACAGCTTGCGATTGCCATCGGCCGCGAGCGCCCGAACCTGGAACGGCGACCGCCCCCCAGGCCGGATCGCCTGCCACGCCAGATAGAGCAGGTAGGCCGCTCCACCCAGCCGCAGCGCATCATAGGCATACGGCACGGCCATCACCAGCGCGGTGATCCCGAATGCCGCGCACAGCATGTAGAAGACAAATCCAAGCGCCACTCCGCCCAGCGAAACCAGCCCCGCGCGCGGTCCCTGGCAGATGGATCGGGAAATCAGGTAGATCATGTTCGGGCCAGGCGTCAGCGCCATGCCCAGCGCGACCAGCGAAAACGCGGCAAGATGCGTAACGGGCAAAATCATCGTCTGTCTCCTGGAAACTGGTCCAAAATGCCCACTGACCGCGATCCGCTCCCCCCAAGGGGCGCCCGCTCACCAGCCCGCATTGCAGGTCAAGCCTTGATGCCGGTCCATATTCCGGACTATCCGCCCCCAGGTCCAGCCCGCTCCTCCGGCCACATGGCAACGCAGCGCGCGCCTCGCTTCCGTTCCCATCCAGTCCTATCTTGTTGCGACAGCCCCTGATAGCGGAGAGCCACGATGACCGACCCCACCGACTACACCCCACCGAAAGTCTGGACATGGAACAGGTCGGGCAACGGCCAGTTCGCCAGCATCAACCGCCCGATCGCCGGGCCGACCCACGACAAGGCCCTGCCCATCGGCCGCCATCCGCTCCAGCTTTATTCGCTGGGCACGCCCAATGGCGTAAAGGTGACGATCATGCTGGAGGAACTGCTGGCAGCCGGCCATGCGGGGGCCGAGTATGATGCATGGCTGATCAATATCGGCGCGGGCGACCAGTTCGGCAGCGGCTTCGTCGCCGTCAATCCCAACTCCAAGATCCCCGCGATGGTCGACCATAGCGGGCCGGAAGCCGTCCGCATCTTCGAATCCGGCTCCATCCTGCTCTATCTGGCCGAAAAATTCGGCGCCTTCCTGCCGAAGGACATCGCCGGACGCACCGAATGCCTCAACTGGCTGTTCTGGCAGGTCGGCAGCGCCCCCTATCTCGGCGGCGGCTTCGGCCATTTCTATGCCTACGCGCCGCGGAAGATCGAATACGCGATCGACCGCTTCGCAATGGAAGCCAAACGCCAGATGGACGTGCTGGACCGCCGGCTGGCGGAAAGCCCCTATATCGCCGGCGACACCTACAGCATCGCCGACATGGCGATCTTCCCCTGGTATGGCGGACTCGTCAAAGGCTGGCTCTACGGCGCCGCCGCGTTCCTGAGCGTGCAGGACTACAAACATCTCCAGGCCTGGGCCGACCGCCTGCTGGAGCGCCCCGCCGTCCAGCGCGGCCGCATGGTCAACCGCATGAACGGCGAACCCTCAAGCCAACTCCGCGAACGCCACGACGCCAGCGACTTCCAGACCAAAACGGAGGACAAACGCGACCCGGCCGGATAGACAAGGCCACCCCTCCCGACGCAGACCCGGCGCGGGAGGGGCCACTACCGAACGGCCAGCCTCATAGCCTGCCGCGAAATACGGACAGGCTCCCGATCTCCCCCTATCCGTCCTGCCGGCTTTTCCCTCGCCGTTCGCGAATGGACACAACGCCCCCGATCGTAGCCTCGAAATGCAGGTCATGCCCGGCGGGCCGAGACACGGTTTCGGAGGGCGCGAAATAGAAACGATGATGCGGATAATCGAAAAGTACGACCCTGTTTTCGAAGAACGGCAGCCCGAGCATGGCCCACTGGATATCGCGCTGGACGGCAACCGGACCGTCCGAGAGCCGAACGCCATCCATCCTGAAATCGGCCAGCGACAGGCGCCGTCCGGTCGTCGTGAAGGTGTCGTAATGGGTGACGGTCAACTCCCCCTTTCCGACCGCGGAGGGCGAGAGTTCCGGCAGGTCACCCCAGGCACCCGGCAGGACGGTGGAACTCAGATCCGGGTTGGGACGAACCCATCGCGTCTTGCCGTCGATGGTAACCGGAATCTGGAAATCCTCACTCACCTCCACCGCATGGGCGTTTTTACCCATCAGGTCCCGCGCCGCATCGTGACAATCCGCGCTGTCGCTCATCGTCAGAAACGCCACCTGGCGATGCGGAATGTCCAGAAGAACCTGAAGATTGGTAAAGGCCACCACCCCCAGAACCCCCACGAGCGGCCGCCCATCGACCGATTGCGCCCCTTCGCTGAATAGCTGGATCGCATTGACCGGACCGGCCTGCACCTTGCCGATCTGAAAATCGTCGATGACGATCTGGCGCGCCTCCTCGCTATGGTAGCCATTGACCTGGACGATGACCTCATGCCGCTCGTCATGAAAAAGGTCGCCATGCCCGTCATGGAAATTGAAGTTTCTCAGATTGCGCACGTAAATTCTGTCGAACGCCGTACTGAGATACATCGCGGCATCCCGATTTTCGACACGCACCGGAATAATCGGCGTATCTCCGGCTCCACCAAGCAGCGGCAGGACCAGGGCGCTGCTGATGCAGCGATCCGGCTCCGCCGCCTCGGCGCGCGAAAAACCCATCGCCATCAGAAAGACCATCGACAGAAGCGGCAGGATACACCGACGCATGAAGCCATGCCCTCCCCGGATGCGCCGCCGTCACCAGATCACCCACGTCTTCGGCAACCCTCCAGCAATGCGTCAACGACCGCCGGAAAACAATCCCTCGGGCCACACGGCAGGGCTCCGGGAAATGATCACCTTCTACCCGACATCAACAATCGCGTGACCGGCTATGCCTGCCCCCGATCCGCCGGGCCTCCGACACGGGCGAATACCGCCCCCGCCTCCTCCCGCTTCCCGCCCCGGGAACGCGCCCATGCCGTTTCCCCAACGGTCTCCGAAACAACGGCCCCACCCAGCAGCCCAAGCAGGGCCCGTACCCGCCCAGCCTCCGCCTCATTCAGGAAACTATAGAAAATGGCGCGGGATTCCCGCTCCGCACGGATAGTGCCCGCGCGACGCAGCGCGCCCAGTTGCTGGCTCAGGACAGGCTGGCCGATACCGGTTTCACTTTCCAGCACGCTGACCGCCCGCGGCCCGTCGAGCAGCAGCGACAGGATCTGCAACCGCTGCGGCTGGGCGAACAGTTTCAGCCGGTCGGTCAACTGCCTGGCCTCCTCCGGCGTCAGGCCACTCACGCGGCGCTGTCCCGCCGCGTCCGCATGAACCAGGCCGGCCCGGCCGCCGCCGCGTCCTGCTGCGTCTGCGGCGCGGGCAGCACGGTGTCGTCTCCCGGCATCCACCCCTCGGGCGTCAGCACGTTGTCCGTGGCAACCGTCTGCAACGCCGCCACCAGCCGCAGCAACTCCGCCACCGAGCGACCGACCGACATCGGATACCAGACGACGGCCCGGATCACCCCCTCGGGGTCGATGGCATGCACGGCCCGGACGGTGGCGCTGCTCGCCGCCGTCACGTCCAGCATGCCATAGGCCCGGGCGATCGCCATCGAAGGGTCCTCGATGATCGGAAAAGGGATCGTCACCCCGAACTGGACCCGGATCGCCTCGACCCACGCCAGATGCGCGGAAAGACTGTCCACCGAAAGCCCCAGCAACGCGCAGTTCAGCGCCTGGAACCGATCGGCGGAAGCCGCGAACGCCAGGAATTCACTGGTACAGACCGGCGTAAAATCGGCGGGATGCGAAAACAGCAGCACCCACCGCCCCCGCAGTTCGCTCAGGCGCAGCGGCCCCTGCGTGGTCCGCGCAACGAAATCCGGCGCCACATCCCCGATCTTGGGAGCAACGACCGGCAAACCGGCAGGGCACGGAGAAACAGGATCGGTCATGGCTACGTTCCATAAGACGCATCCGCAGCTTGACGCAAGAGAGTTTAATTATTAAATAAACAATGAAAAGATAATTAATAATTTTCATTAATTATCAGGAGAACCCCGATGTCCGATCCCGTGCTGGCGGCAGCCGCCACCCAGATCCAAGATGTTGAACAGGGGCTTGTTCCGGCCCCGGTGGTGCGGACCTTCTTCGACGAACAGACCTTCACCGCCAGCCATGTCGTGCATGATCCCGCAACGCGCGATGCCGCAATCATCGACAGCGTGCTGGAATATGAAGCCGCCTCGGGCCGGACCAGCCATAACGCCGCCCAGCGGGTCGTCGACTATGTCCGGGCCGAGGGGCTGACCGTCCAGTGGCAGCTCGAAACCCACGCCCACGCCGACCATCTGTCGGCCGCGCCATGGCTCCAGCAGCAACTGGGCGGCAAACTGGGCATCGGCGCCGACATCACCCGTGTCCAGCATGTGTTCGGCAAGATCTTCAACGCTGGCACTGATTTCGCGCGCGACGGCTCGCAGTTCGACCATCTGTTCCACGACGGCGACCGCTTCGCCATCGGGCGCATTCCGGCCATCGCCCTGCATGTACCCGGCCACACGCCCGCCGACATGGCCTTCGTCATCGGCGACGCCGCCTTTATCGGCGACACGCTGTTCATGCCGGATTACGGAACGGCGCGGGCCGATTTCCCCGGCGGCGACGCCCGCCAGCTCTACCGCTCCATCCGGCGCCTGCTCTCCCTGCCGGACAGGACCCGCCTGTTCCTCTGTCACGACTACAAGGCCCCCGGCCGCGACCATTTCGCGTGGGAGACCACAATCGGCGCCGAGCGCCAGGGCAATGTCCACGTGCATGACGGCGTCACCGAGGACGCATTCGCCACCATGCGCACCGCACGCGACGCCACCCTGTCGCTGCCCAACCTGATCATGCCCTCCGTCCAGGTCAACATGCGCGGCGGCCGCCTGCCGGCGCCGGAATCCAACGGCACGCGCTACATCAAGATCCCGATCGACACGCTCTGAACCACCCTTCCTTTTCCGCTTCCCCCCGAGGTCCTCACCAATGGCTTTCCGTTCCCTGACGCCCCAGTTCTCCGTCTCTCCGCAATTGTCGGTCGCCGATGTCGGCAAGGCCGCCGCCGACGGGTTCAAGACCATCGTCTGCGCCCGCCCGGACGGCGAGAAGACCGGCCAGATCCCGGCCGGAGAGATCGAACGGGCGGCACGCGAACAGGGCCTGGCCTTCGTCGCCATCCCGGTTCCCTCGGGCAGCACGCCAGATGACGCAGCGGTGGCCGCCATGCGCTCGGCCCTCGGCACCATGCCCGGACCGGTCCTGTCCTATTGCCAGGGCGGCGGCCGGGCCGCGCGGCTGTGGGCGCTGGCGCAGGCCGGCACAATGCCGGCCGATGCCATCCTCAAGGCGGGAGAGAATGCCGGCATCGACCTGTCCGCGCTGGCACCGCGCCTGACCGCGCCCGAGACAGCGGTGGCACCGAAAGCCACCACCCCGAAACCCGCCCGGCATTTCAACGTCGTGATCGCCGGCGGCGGCGCGGCCGGCCTGGCCACCGCCGCCAGCATCCTGCGCCGCCGGCCCGGCCTCTCCCTCGCCATCGTCGAACCCTCCTCCACCCATTTCTACCAGCCGGGCTGGACCCTGGTCGGTGGCGGCGTCTTCACGGCCGAACAGACGAAGCGCCCTGAAGAGGGCCTGATTCCATCCGGCGCAACCTGGGTGCGCCAGGCGGTCACGGGCTTCCTGCCAGACCGCCACGAGGTCGCGCTGGATGACGGCGCCACCCTGTCCTACGACATACTGGTGGTCGCCACGGGCCTGACGCTGGACTGGGCGGCGATCCCCGGCCTGGCGGAAACGCTGGGCCGCAACGGCGTGACCTCCAATTACCGCTACGATCTGGCAACCTATACCTGGAAACTGGTGCAGGGCCTGAACCACGGCACCGCGCTGTTCACCCAGCCGCCCATGCCGATCAAATGCGCCGGCGCGCCGCAGAAGGCGATGTACCTGGCCTGCGATGCCTGGAGCCGGCGCGGCGTGCTGAAGGATATCTCGGTCGCGTTCGACACCGCGACGCCCGCTTTGTTCGGCGTGGCCGCCTTCGTGCCCGCGCTGATGGCCTATATCGAACGCTACGGCATCGACCTGACCCTGCGCTCCAAGCTGGTCGCGGTCGATGGCGACCGCCGCATCGCCACTTTCGAACGCACGACCGCCGACGGCACCACGCGCGTCGAACGGGGCTTCGACATGCTGCACGCCGTGCCGCCCCAGACCGCGCCGGCCGTCGTCAGCACCAGCCCGCTCGCCGGCGCCGACGGCTTCGTGGCCGTCGATCCCGCCACGCTACGCCATACCAGCTTCCCCGATGTCTTCGCCCTGGGCGACGTCGCCGGCACGTCGAACGCCAAGACCGCCGCCGCCGTGCGCAAGCACGCGCCGATCGTGGCGGTCAACGTCCTGGCGGCGCTGGACGGCAAGGCCCCCGTCGCGGCCTATGACGGCTATGGCGCCTGCCCGCTGACCGTCGAGCGCGGCCGCATCGTGCTGGCCGAATTCGGCTATGGCGGCCGGCTGGAACCAACCCTGCCGCTCTGGCTGCTGCGCGGCACGCAGCCCACGCGCCTGGCATGGTTCCTCAAGGAAAAGATCATGCCCCCGCTCTACTGGCACGCCATGCTGCGTGGGCACGAACTGATGGTCGCGCCCCGGATCGCGCCGAAAGCCTGAACATGCCCGCCGACCTCACCCATCTGGCGCTGGAACTCCTCTCCGGTGCCCTGGTCGGCTTCACGCTGGGGCTGATCGGCGGCGGCGGATCGATCCTGGCGGTGCCGCTGATGGTCTATGTCGTCGGCGTCGCCAACCCGCACGTCGCCATCGGCACCAGCGCCCTGGCCGTCGCGGTCAATGCGCTGGCAGGCGTGGCGCAGCATGCGCGCGCCGGCACCGTCAAATGGCGCTGCGCCGCGATCTTCGCCAGTTGCGGCGTCATCGGCGCCCTGGCCGGCGCCACGCTCGGCAAGGCGATGGACGGGCGCCGCCTGCTGCTATGCTTCGCGCTGCTGATGGTGGTGGTCGGCGTGCTCATGCTGCGCGGACGCCGCAATCTCGGCTGCGCGGGCGCCGCCTGCAACCGCCACAACATGCCCCGCGTGATGTCCTACGGGCTCGGGACCGGCCTGCTGTCGGGCTTTTTCGGCATCGGCGGCGGGTTCCTGATCGTGCCGGCGCTGATCGCCTCCACCGGCATGCCGATCCTCAACGCCATCGGCACCTCGCTGGTCGCCGTCGCCGCCTTCGGCGCCAGCACCGCCATCAGCTACATGGCCTCCGGCCTGATCGACTGGAACCTGGCCCTGCTGTTCATCGTCGGCGGCATCGCCGGCAGTTTCGGCGGCATGCGCGCGGCCCGGGCCCTGGCCGGTACCACCGGCGCGCTAACCGTTTTCTTCTCAGGCGTCATCTTCTGCGTCGCCACATACATGATCTGGCGCAGCATCTGATCAGCGCACCAGCCCCGCATCCCGGCGGGCATTTTCCATCAGCACCACGAAATCCCGGTCGGCATCCCCCGCTGCCATCGCCGCCAGAAACCGGTCCCGCGCGATCGCGGCGTAAGGCAGCGGCACCTGCAAATCATGGCCGGCGGCCAGCACCATCTCGGTATCCTTCAGCCCCAGCCGCACCGACGCGCCCGGATCGTCATAGGCCCGATCGACCATCATCTTCCCATAGTTCCTGTGCACCGGCGCATTATAGAAACTGCCGGTCATGATCTCGAACACCGTCTTCGGATCAATCCCCGCCTTCTCGTTCAGCGCGAAGACCTCCGCCATCTGCTCGATCGTGGACATGATCAAAAAGTTCAGCGACAGCTTGACCAGATTAGCATTCGCCGGGTCTTCGCCGGCCAGGAAAACCCGCTGCCCCAGCACCTCCAGCACCGGCGTCAGCCGCGTCACCGCCGCCTCCGCGCCAGCGGCGACGACGAACAACGTCCCGGCCTCGGCCGCCGGCGGCCGACCCAGCACGGTGGCGCTGGCATAGGCCTGCCCCCGTTCCCCATGGCCATCGCGCAGCCGGTGCGCCTGCGCCAGCGATATGGTCCCGCAACAGGCATGGATCGCCCCCGGCGCCAGCGCCGAAGCCACACCCTCCGGCCCGAACACAGCCGCCTGGATCGCGTCATCGTCGATCAGCATCGACAGCACGATCTCCGCCCCACGGGCGGCATCGGCCGGGCTCGTCGCCCGCCGCGCGCCCTTGGCCACCAGATCGTCCGCCTTCGCCTGCGTCCGGTTCCAGACCGTCAGGTCATGCCCGGCTTCCAGCAGCCGCCGCGCCATGGCGTGCCCCATCGCCCCCAGCCCGAGAAATCCGATCTTCATGCCCGCCTCCCCAAGACCCATCACCAAATCGGACATAGGGATGAAGCCGCCGCCTTACCAACCCCCGCCAAGGGCAGCCGCCAGCCTGATCGTCGCCATGGCCCGTCCATCTTCCGAGCGCACCCCCGCATCCTCGATCGCAATGGCATTCAGCCGCGCCTGAAGCGCGTCGAGCAGCGTCCCCTGCCCACCATCGAACAGCCCCATCCGGTCCCGCGCCTCGTGCTGCGCCGCCGCCAGCGCGGCCGACAGACCCTGCCCCTGCGCATCCAGGCCCGCCCGGCTTTCATACGCCGTCTCCACCTCCGAGAGCGCCTTCAGCAACGCCTGATCGTAGAGCGTAACCGCCTCGTCCAGCCGCGCATCGGCGGCACGGATCTGCGCATGGATGCGCCCGGCGGTGAAGATCGGCAGATAAGTCGTCAGCGCCATCAACCCGCCACTCCCCGACAGGCCCGGCAGCCCGTCGAAGCGCAGCCGCCCGTTGCCGCCGAAAAATTCCAGGCCGAAGCGCGGCAGCAGATCGGTCCGCGCACTGCGCAGCCGGTCCAGCGCGGCCCGCACCAGATCCCGACGGGCCCGGATATCAGGCCGCCGGTCCATCACCGCAACCGGCACGGTCCCGACAGGCACGGACGGGATCACGAACACCGCCGGCTGGGGAATGACCGGCGCCTGCTCCGGCGGCTTGCCCGACAGCACGGCGATCCGCCGGCGCCGCGTATCCATGTCGGCCACCAGCATCGGCCGCGTGGCCACCAGCACCCGGCGCCGCGCACGGATGGCGTCGATATCCGCCCGCGTCGCCTGCCCCGCCGCCATCCGCGCGGTGGCATAGACCTCCATGCGATCCAGCACCGTGGCGGAACGGTCGATCAGCGCCACCCGCCGCACATCATCCACCGCCCCGACATAGCTCTCCACCACATCCGCCGCGACCAGCATGCGGGTGCCGTGAAGCTGCTCCTCCACCGACTGCGCCACCGCCCGCACGGCGCGGAGATCGGCATGACGACCGCCAAAGATATCCGGCTCCCACGCGGCGGCCAGCCCGGCCAGATGCCCATCCGTTGCCGGATCGCCCAGATTGGGCGCGAGCGCCGCCGGCACCGCCGGATTGCTCCAGCCCAGCCCCCCACCCGCAATGTCGCCGGTCGCGCCGACGGTGGGATAGAGCGCCGAACGCGCCACCGTCACATAAGCCCCGGCCTGGCGAACATGATCCCGCGCCACCGCCAGATCCGGATTGGCCGCCAGCGCCCCCTCAACCAGCCGGTCCAGCACCGGGTCATGCCATGCCGTCCACCAGCGGGCGAGATCGACCGGCGCTCCGGCCGTGGCCGGCGCCTCGGCGAACCGCGCGGGCAGCACCACCTGCGACGGCGGCGCGGCGCTGTCCTTGACCGTGCAACCACCGGCAGAAACCGTGCCCAAAGCCAGGGCCGCCAGCCAAAGACAGCGGGATGACATTCGTTTCACGCCCAATCTCCTCACCCCTGTCTTGCCAGCATGGAGCGGAACCGCACCAGCGCCGTCAGCAGAAACAGCACGGCCGACACGACGATCACCAGCAGCGGCAGCCACACGGTTTCCAGCCCCGCGCCGCGATACAGGATGGATTGCGTCAGGCTGACGAACTGCGTCGTCGGCAGCACGCCGATCACCGCCTGCAACAGGGTGGGCATGTTCGCCACCGGCGTCGCGGCGCCCGACAGCAGATAGGCCACGGCATAGACCGGCACCGCCAGCAGGCCGAACTGCGGCATCGCCGGCGCAATGGTCGCCAGCATCATCCCCAGCGCCGAAACCGCGATCACATAGGCGAACAGGCACAGGGCAAAGAGGGAAAGCGACCCCGCCAGCGGCACCCCCAGCCAGACATGCACCACCAGCAGCAGCGACAGCAGGGACGCAACGAAAATCACCAGCGCATTGGCGACGATCTTGGCCACCGCGATCTCCCCCGCCGAGACCGGCAGCACCAGCAGATGCTCGATCGTGCCATGCTCGCGCTCGCGAATCACGGCGGCGCCGACAAGGATGATCGACAGCACGGTGACGTTCGTCACGATCTGCATCACCGAGGTGAACCAGGCGGATTCCGAATTCGGGTTGAAGCGGATACGCGGCACCAGATGAAAGGGCAGCGCCGGCCCCGCGACCGGACGCGGCATCGCCTCGGCAATCCGGCGCAGGAAGATATCCTGAAGATAGACGACCCCCAGCCCCGCCTGGGTCATAGCGGTGGCATCGACCTGGACATCGAGCGACGGCATCCGCCCGGCCAGCAGATCGGCCTCGAAACGCGGCGGCACATCCACGACGAAGATCAGCGTCCCCCGGTCCAGCCGGTCGCGCGCCGTCCCGCGGTCCACCAGCACCGGCGTCTGGAAATAGGGCTCCTGCACCCCCTCGCGCAACTGGCGCGACAGGGTGGACCGATCCTCGTCGATGAAGGCGATCGTGGCATGCGACACCTCGGCCTTCACCCCGTTGGCGACGATCAGG
Organism: Gluconacetobacter brunescens; assembly: GCF_048695475.1. NCBI lineage: Bacteria > Pseudomonadati > Pseudomonadota > Alphaproteobacteria > Acetobacterales > Acetobacteraceae > Gluconacetobacter > Gluconacetobacter brunescens. The sequence continues at coordinate 276,337 of NZ_JBLHEN010000002.1, forward strand.
ATCGCGGCGGTAAAGGCAAAGACGATCAGCCCCAGCAGCACGCCATCGCGGCGCAGGCTCAACGCCTCCTTGTGGCAGAGCAGCCCGACGGTGATCCACCAGCGCCTCATGGCTCCTGCTTCCGGATCAGCAAGCGGGCTCCCAGCATGCAGACGATCGCCGAAACCGCCAGCACGACATAGGCCGTGGTAAAGGTTCCGGCCCCCACACCCTTGGTAAAGCTGCCCAGGCTGATGATCTGGAACCACCCGGCGGGAAACGCCATGCCGACGCCATAGCCGAGGCCTGAAAGGGTCGAAACCGGATAGAGCAGCCCCGAGAAATTGACGCCGGGAATCAGGCAGATCAATGCGGCCCCGAAGATCGCGGCCACCTGCGAGGTCGTAAAGGCCGAGACCAGCAGCCCCAGCCCCGTCGCCGCGAACAGATAGAGCAGCGCCCCGAACGAAAGCGCCAGCAGCGACCCCTTCAGCGGCACGCCCAGCAGCGTCACCGACATCAGCACCAGCACCGCATAGGCCACCAGCGCCACCAGCACATAGGGCATCTGCTTGCCCACCAGATACTGCCCCACGGTAGCCGGCGAGGCGTAGAGATTGATGATCGAGCCGATTTCCTTCTCCCGCACCACGCCCAGCGCCGTCAGCATGGTCGGAATCAGGATCAACGCCAGCATGATGATTCCGGGCGTCATGGCGTAGACGCTGCGAAATTCCTGATTATAGGCAAAGCGCGGCAACACCTGCACCGGCAGCAGATCCAGCCGGACCACCCCCTTCTCGCGCATCATGGTCTGCTCGTACTGCATGACCACGCCTTCGGCGTACGAGCGGATATTGGCCCCCAGGAACGGCACCGCGCCATCGATCGCAAGCCCGACCGCCGGATCGCGCCCCGCCGCGACATCGCGACCGAACGCGGCAGGAATATCGATCCCGATATCGGCCTCGCCACGCCGCAGCCGTCCCTCCAAAGTCGCGCTGTCGGGCGAGGATGATTGCTGCACGAAATAGGGCGATCCCTGAAACTGCTCCACCAGTTCCCGGCTGGCCTCGCTATGGTCATGATCGCACACGGTGAAACGGATCGTGTTGACGTCGAATGAAATGCTGAAGGCGGCAATCAGCAGCAGCACGACCGGCCCGCCCACGGCAAACAGCAGCCGCAGCCTGTCGCGCAGCAATTCCACCGCCTCGCGCCGCCCGAACGCATAGGCCCGCGCCACCCAGCCACGGATGCCCGTCGCCGGCGCGTGCCGGCCAGAGGCCGCATGGGTGGACGCACCGGCCGCCTCCCCCGCCGGCGTATTCTCCTTGTCGCCCGCCATCGCCTCTTCAAGATAGGCGACGAAGGCATCCTCCAGCGTCGCGGCGTGCCGTGCCTGCACCAGCGCATCCGGCGTTCCCACCGCCAGCACCCGCCCACGATGCATGAACGAGATCCGGTCGCAGCGCGCGGCCTCGTTCATGAAATGGGTCGAAACGAAGATCGTCACCTGCTTCTCGCGCGACAGCGCCACCAGATGCTTCCAGAACATCTCGCGCGCGGCCGGGTCCACGCCCGATGTCGGCTCGTCCAGAATCAGGATCGACGGGTCATTGATGCACGCCGCCGCCAGTTGCAGGCGCTGCCGGATACCCAGCGGCAATCCCGCCGGCCGCAGATCCGCCACCCCGTCCAGCGAGAAATCCGTCAGCGCCGCCCGTACCCGCGCCTCGGCCTCACCCGCCGAAAACCGGAAAAGACGGGCTTGCAGCACCAGATTCTGCCGAACCGTCAATTCCTCATAGAGCGAGAACGCCTGCGACATGTAGCCGATATGCATCCGGCTCTCCAGGTCGCCCGCGCGCACCGGCCGCCCAAAGACCTTGGCACTGCCCGCGCTCACATCCAGCAGCCCGGTCAGCATCTTCATCGTGGTCGACTTGCCGCAGCCGTTGGAGCCAAGAAATCCGAAGATCTCGCCCCGCCCGATATGAAAACTGACATGATCGACGGCAACGAAGCGCCCGAACTGCTTGGTCAGCCCATCGGCCTCGATCGCGGGCGCCCCGCCCGGATCGTGATAGGGCGGAATCGAGAATGCGGAGGCCGCCGTCCGCTCAGCCTCGGGCAGCAGCGATATATAGGCTTCTTCCAGCGTGGCGCGCCCGGTACGGTGCAGGATGCTCTCGGTCCGGTCGCAGGCCAGCACCTTTCCGTCATTCATCGCCACCAGCCACTCGAACCGCTCGGCTTCTTCCATATAGGCCGTGGAGACGATCACGGTCATCCCCGGCCGCCGGGCGCGCAACTGGTCCACCAGCGTCCAGAACTGCCGCCGCGACAGCGGATCGACACCGGTCGTCGGCTCGTCCAGGATCACCAGGTCCGGGTCATGCACCAGGGCGCAGCACAGGCTGACCTTCTGTTTCATGCCGCCCGAAAGCTGGGCCGCCGGCCGATCCGGAAAGGGCGCCAGCCCCGTCGCCTCCAGAAGCTGCCCGATCCGCGCCTCGCGGGTCTCGGCATCCAGCCCGAACAGTCGCGCGAAGAAATCGATATTCTCCCGCACCGACAGGGTCGGATACAGATTCTTCCCCAACCCCTGCGGCATGAAGGCAACGCGGCTGAGAAAGGCTTCCCGCTCGCGCCGGTCGGCCATGTCGCACCCCAGCGTCAGCACCCGGCCGCCCTGAAGCCGCCGCACCCCGGCGATCAGCCCCAGCAGCGTCGATTTGCCAACCCCGTCCGGCCCGATCACGCCGATGGTCGTACCCGCCGGCAGGTCTACCGAAACATCTCGCAGCGCCTCGGTCTTCCCGTAGCGATGCCGAACATTTTCAACCCGTATCCCCGGCGACGCGGGCGGCGGCGTGGCGGGCGCGGGCAAGGTGCCGCTCACGGCGCGGCCCGGCGCGCTCCGGCGGGGCCGGCCGGCCAGGGGGCCGAGGCCTCGGTCCGCACATAGCCCTCACCCGTCATGCCGGCCTTCAGCAGGCCGCCCAGATCCTTCTGGGCCGCGCGCTCCACCCGCAGCCGGACCCGATAGACCAGTTGCTCGCGCTCGGTCGCGGTCTCGACATATTTCGGCGTGAACTGCGCCTCGGGCGAGATATAGGAAATCCGGGCCGCGACCGGGCCTGTTTCGAGATCGTCAAACACGATCCGCGCCTCGTCCCCCACCCGGATCTGCCGGACCACCCGCGCGGGAAAGAAAACCGTCAGATACGGGTCCACCGGGTCCAGCAGCGAATAAAGCCGCCCACCGGCCGGCAGAACGCTGCCGGCCTCGACGACACGATATTCGATCCGCCCGCCGACCGGCGCATGGATCACCATGTCATCGACCACGGTCCGCGCCTGCGCCACCATCGCCGCCGCCGCATCCACCGCGCGGCTGGCCTCCTGCACCGCCTGCGCCGCACCGTCACGCGCCCGTTCGGCGACATCCAGCGCGGTCTGCCGCTGCGTCACTTCCATGTCCGAAACCAGCATCTGCCGCCGCATCGTCCGGGCATGGGCCAGTTCGTCACCCGCCAGCCGCGCGGCCTGGGTCCGCGCCGCCAGTTCCGCCTGCGCCCGGCCCGTCGCCGCCTCGGCCTGCCCCTGCCGGGCCATGGCCGCCGCAAGCTGGGCCCGTGCCTCGGCGTCATCCTCACGCGCCAGAACCTGGCCCCGACTGACGACGTCTCCCTCCTGCGCGTCCAGCGCGCCGATCCGCCCCGGATATTTCACAGCCACGTCGATCCGCGTCAGTTCAAGCCGCCCGTTGGAATGATACAGGCCCGGCACCGACCGTCCCAGTTGCTGGTCCCACAGCCACCCGGCCACGGCAACAATGGCCAGCAGACCGGCCAGACCGCTGGCAACAAGGATCTTCCGTGACATCTCCACCCGCTTCCCATTCATCCCGACAAGACACAGTATCCCGTCCACCGGCCCGCACGAAGCCAAAGCGACACGGGATATGTCGGTCCTACCCCACCCGCACCGCAGACCCGGTCTCGCGGATGAACAGGGCGATCACGCCGGCCAGCACGATCCCCGCCACGCCAACCGAGAATCCTTCGCGAAAGACCGTCTCCGTCAATCCGGCACTCCCGGCCAGCTTTTGCAGCAGCCACCCGAACAGCGGCGACACTACCGCGCTCATGACGAACACCAGGAAATTGATCGCCCCCGTGGCGCTGCCCTTCACGCTGTCGGGATTCACTTCCTTGATGGTGCTGTAGGGGATCATGGCCGCACCCGACGCAAAGCCCAGGATGAAGGCCAGGATATAGGGCGGGAACATGCCCGGCGGCGGATAGATGATCGCTACGGAAGACAGCAGCATCGCCACGATGCCCCCCAACAAAACCGGCTTCCGGCGCCCCAGATGATCGGCCAGATAACCCATGACAGGGCAGCCGAACACCCAGCCGATCGGCACCATCGCCGCCCGGCTCACCGCTTCATGGTAGCTCAGGTGCCATCCATGCGTCATGAACGACACGCCCCACGTCATGCTGCCCACCGTGGTCGGCAGGAACAGCAGGCCGGAACACAGGCCGCACAGCCACGATTGCGGGTTGCCCAGCACGATCTTGTAAGGCGCCAGAAGCGGCCCCTTCTTTGCCGAAGCGCCCGCTTCCTGGCGCGGCGTGCCAAGAAAGATCGCAACCGCCACGATCGCCGTCGCCACCCCGGCATAGACCCAGAACGACCGCCACGTCACCACGCCATGGATCAGCCACGCGACGGTCGATTGCCCCATCGCCCCGCCTAGCATGCCCACGCACTGGGTCACGCCGATCGCGGTCGCCAGATAGCGCGCCGGAAAACCGTGCGAGGCCAGATAGACCGCGCCGACAAAGGCGAACGCCGCCCCGGCTCCCTGCAACAGGCGCCCCAGTTCCGCCATCCATGCCGGCCCGGCGCCGAACATGGCGATCCCGACGGCCAGCACGAATGTACCGGCCGGCAGCGCGATCTTCGCACCCCACCGGTCCATCGACGCACCGGAGATCAGCGAACATGCCGAATAGGTATAGTAATAAAGCCCCAGCAGCGAGGCGAGCCCCGCCGTGGTCAGCCCCATGGTCGAAGTCAGTTCGTCCATCATGACGCTGGGCGCCGACCGGACGGAATATTGCAGGAAATAGAACAGCAGGCAGAACGCCCAGGCCAGCACATAGCCGGCCTGGAAGCCCCCTTTCGCCTGCGCGCCGCCGACAGGCGGCGCACTGGTCATCATGGTCATCGGCGTATCCTCCCCTCGCCACAGGGTGGCGGGTTTTTATTGTTTTACCGAATCGAAAAAGAACGCTCCCACCCCAGGCGGTGCGCTCATGCGGCGCCGTGGGCCATGATCAGGGCAATGGCGCAGGAAGTCAGCCGCGCCTGCTCGGAATCCGCGCGGCTGGTCAGGATCACCGGCACCTTCGCGCCCAGCACCACGCCCGCGGCATCCGCACCGGCCAGGAAGGAGAGTTCCTTGGCCAGCATGTTGCCCGCCTCCAGCGTCGGCACGATCACGATATCCGCGCGCCCGGCCACGGGAGAATCGATATGCTTGATCTTCGCGGCATTCAGGTTCACCGCGTTGTCGAAGGCCAGCGGGCCGTCGACGATGCCACCGGTGATCTGTTTGCGGTCCGCCATCTTCGACAGCACGGCCGCATCCAGCGTGGACTGGATCGCCGGATTGACGGTCTCCACCGCCGACAGAACGGCCACGCGCGGTTCCGCCAGTCCCAGCACATGCGCGAAATCGATCACGTTCTGCACGATGTCATGCTTGGCCCGCACATCCGGCGCGATATTCACCACCGCGTCGCTGATCATCAGCAACCGGTCATAGAACGGCACGTCCATGACGAAGACATGGCTGAGGCGGCGATCGGCGCACAGGCCGGTCGGGCGCGTCACCACCTCGTGCAGCAGCACGTCGGTATGCACGGCGCCCTTCATCAGCAGGCGCGCGCGCCCCGAGCGCACCAGCGCCACCGCCTGGGCCGAAGCCGTATGCGGGTCCTCGGCCTCGACGATCTCCAGCCCGTCGATCGACAGGCCGGAAGCCTTGGCCACGGATTCGATCAGCGCCTTCGGCCCGACCAGGATCGGCTGCCCCAGCCCGCGCTGGGCCGCATCGCAGGCCGAGCGCAGCGACAGGTCATCGCAGGGATAGGCCACGGCGATCGGCAGGGCCGGCAACTGGGCCGCCTTTTCGCACAGGGCGCGAAAGCGGCGATGCGTCACGATATGCTCGAACGACGAACAGGCCATCACCACCGATTGCGGCGCCTGCGGCGCCTGGATCTGCATGGTGCCCCGCGCGACCTCGCCCCCATCCTGCCGCACGCAGACGAAGGACAGGTCCAGCAGCGCATCCGCGTCATGCTTCGCCACCACCTGGCAGGTCACCACCACCCGGTCGCCGACCGACAGGGCATCGCCTCCCAGCGTCAGCGCATAGCTGCGCACCACACTGCCCACACCGGGAAAACGGGTACTGACCAGCCGCATCACCAGGATGCCGATCCACACGCTCGCCACCGACTGCGATACGGAAGCGGTTTCGACACCCGCCCCATCGGGCTGCCATCCGCCCAGCAGGTCCGCATTGTCCCTGGTCAGGATCTCGGTCAGGTCGGCCTTCTCACCGACCGCGATATCCTTGAACAACCGGTTGGTCACGAGTTCCTGGGTCTTATCCACCAGCGAATTTCCTTCGGACAAAAGGGATGAACGATCAATTTCCTGTTATGACACCAGCGAACAGCCCCCGCGTTGATCCCGGTCAAAACAGGCCCATTGCCCCCGCTTTCAGAGCTTCGAGGCCGATTGCGCGTCATAGGTGGTCAGGATCGTCCGATACTGGGCCCGCAGGAACTGCGCCGCCTCGTCGGGCTGCCCGCCGGCCGCAAGCTGCCCCTTGAAGGCCGCTACCGACTCATGGCCCCGGCGCTCCATCCAGCCCCGCAGCTCGCCCAGCAGCGTGCCCAGATGCGCCGGCCCATGGCGCAGCAACGCGGAGGTCGTCATCACCGCATCCGCCCCAGCCAGCAGGTATTTCACCACATCCGCCCCGCTCCACACTCCGGTCGACGCCGCGATCGAGGTCGGAATCCGCCGTGACAGCAGCCCCACCCACATCAGCGGCAGGCGGATGTCGTAAGGGCTGCTCAGATGCAGGTCATCGCGCGCCGTCAGCGCCGCCAGATCGACATCGGGTCCATAGAACCGGTTGAACAGCACCAGCCCATCCGCGCCAGCCTGGGCGAATTGCGCCGCCATATGGCCGGGCGCGCTATAGAAAGGCGCCATCTTCACGCTGACCGGCATGCCCACCGCCGCCTTCACCTGCCGCAGGATCTCCAGCGCCGCCGCCTCGACCGAGGGGCCGCTTTCCGCCGGGTCGGCGGGCACGCGATAGATGTTCAGTTCGATCGCCGACGCCCCCGCCTGCTCCAGCTTGCGGGCGAAATCCACCCATCCGCTGGCCGAACAGCCATTCAGGCTGGCGATGATCGGCACCCCGGCCCGCTCCGCCGCGCGCCGCAGAGTTTCCAGCCGCCCATCCAGCACGTTGCTGCCCGCATCCGGCGGCCAATAGCCCGCCGCTTCCGGCTGGGAATCGGTCACCATCTCCGTCATGGCCGCCTCGGCCAGTTCCTGGGCAACGATCTGTTCCTCGAAGATCGACGACAGCACGACCGCCGCCGCCCCCGCATCCGCCAGCCGCATGATGCCATCCAGCTCGGCACAAAGCGGCGACGCCGACGCGACGATCGGATGCTTCAGTTCAAGACCAAGATAAGTCGTTCTAAAATCCATGTCCCTAACCCTCTCCCCCTACCGAATTCCAAAAAAATCCCCATAGATAATCAAAGTTTTGGCCCGGAAACGTGGGCTGGTGAGCGGGAGTGCCGCAAAGCGGCACGCCCGGCGTGTGTCCGCGAGCACCGGAGCGGAGCGGCCTCAATGGCCGTGAGCACCGGAGCACAGCGGACGCGCGCCGGCCCGCCACCAGCGCGCGTTTACGGGCCAAAACTCAGGGGACGTCTTCCCAGTGGGGGAGGAACCGGCTGCCGTCGCGCGCGGCCATGTCTTCATAGACGCGATAGCGCTCCTGCGCCGCCGCCTCGGCCTGTTGCAGCAGATGCCCGGCCGATTCCGGATGCGTGCGCAGCAGGGTCTTGTACCGCAGTTCCCGGTAGGCATAGTCCTTCAGCGGAATCCGCTGAGGCGGCGAATCCAGCCGGAACGGGTTCAGCCCGCTCTTGCGCATCGTCGGGTCGAAGCGGAACAGCGGCCAGTATCCCGAAGCCACCGCCCGCGCCGCCTGCTTCATGCCGGTACGCATGTCGATGCCATGCGCGATGCACTGCGAATAGGCCAGGATCAGCGAGGGCCCGTCATAGGCTTCCGCCTCGCGCATCGCGATCAGCGCCTGCTCCGAATTCGCCCCCAGCGCGATCTGCGCCACATAGACGGTGCCGTAGGAAATGGCCTGCAATGCCAGATCCTTGCGCGGCACCCTCTTGCCGGCGGCCGCGAACTTGGCGGCGGCCCCCAGCGGCGTCGCCTTCGAGGACTGGCCGCCGGTGTTCGAATAGACCTCGGTATCCAGCACCAGCACGTTCACGTTGCGGCCCTGCGCCAGCACATGGTCCAGCCCGCCATAGTCGATGTCATAGGCCCAGCCATCGCCACCGACGATCCAGATCGAACGCCGGACCAGGAAATCCGCCAGGATCAGCAGGTTTTTCGCATCCGGCCCTTCGATCGCGGCCAACCGCTGCTTCAGCGCCGCCACCCGCTCGCGCTGCTCGGCATAATCGCGTTCGGTATGCTGCGTCTTCGCCAGGATCGCGTCCACCAGATCCTGCCCGACCTTCGGCGCCAGCCGGGTCAGCAGATCGCGGGCCAGCCCGGTCTGCTTGTCCACCGCCAGACGGAAACCCAAGCCGAATTCGGCATTGTCCTCGAACAGCGAGTTCGCCCAGGCCACCCCGCGTCCCTCGGCATTCGCCTTCCACGCATGGGCCGGCATGTTGCCGGCATAGATCGCCGAACAGCCCGTGGCATTGGCAATCTGCAACCGGTCGCCGAAAAGCTGCGAAATCAGCTTCAGATACGGCGTTTCACCACACCCCGCACAAGCGCCGCTGAACTCGAACAACGGTTCGAGCAGCTGCACGCCCCGGACATTGGCCTGGTTCACCGTTGTCCGATCCGCTGTCGGCAGGGTTTCAAAGAAGCTGATATTCTCCCGCTCCTGCTCCAGGATCGGCAGCTTCTCGCCCATATTGATCGCCCGATGCACGCCGTCCTCGGCAATGGCGGGGCAATTCTCCACGCACACGCCGCACCCGGTGCAATCCTCGACATAGAATTGCAGCGAGAAACGGGAATCCGGATACCCGCGCGCATTGACCGGCGCCGAGCGGAAATGCTCCGGCGCCCCCTCCAGCGCGTCCTCGTCATAGATCTTGGCACGGATCACGCTATGCGGGCAGACGATGCTGCACTGGCCGCACTGGATGCACGCATCCTGGTCCCAGATCGGCACCTCGACCGCGATATTGCGCTTTTCATATTGCGTGGTGCCGCCAGGGAAGGTCCCATCGGCCGGGATCTTGCTGACCGGGATCGCCTCGCCCCGGCTGGCCATGATCTCACCCGTCACCTCGCGCACGAACAGCGGCGCCGAGGCCGGCACGATCGGCGGCATCGCCACCGTGCCGGTCGCCGCCTGCGGCACCGTCACTTCATGCAGCGCGGCCACCGCCCCATCCACGGCGGCGAAATTCAACTTCACCACCGCATCGCCCTTGGCGCCATAGCTCTTGGTGATGAAATGCTTGATCTGCGCCACTGCCTCGTCGGGCGGCAATACCTTGGATAGATGGAAGAAGCAGGTCTGCAACACCGTGTTCACACGCGGCCCCAGCCCGATCTTCAACGCCACGTCCGAGGCATCAATCACGAAGAAGCGCAGCTTCTTGGCCACGATCTGGTCCTGCACCCGACGCGGCAGCTTGTCCCACACCACATCGGCCCCATACGGGCTGTTCAGCAGGAAGGTCGCACCGTCGATGGCCGGCCCGAGGATATCGCGCTTGAACAGGAATTCGAACTTGTGACAGGCCACGAAATCCGCATGCCGGATCAGATAGGGTGCAGCAATCTGCGCCGTGCCGAACCGCAGGTGCGAAATCGTCTCGCCGCCCGATTTGTGCGAATCATAGTCGAAATAAGCCTGCGCGAACCGCCCCGGCTGCTCGCTGAGAATCTTCACGCTGTTCTTGTTCGCGCCCACCGTGCCGTCGGCACCCAGCCCGTAGAACAGGCAACGCACGGTATCTTTCGGCTCGATATCCAGGTTCTGGTCGTATTCCAGCGTGGTATGGCTCACATCGTCGTCGATGCCGAGCGTGAAATTGTTCTTCGGCTCGGGCTTCGCCAGTTCGTCGAAGACCGCCTTGACCATGCCCGGATTGAAATCGCGCGACGACAATCCGTAGCGCCCGCCGATCACGCGCGGCATCGCGGCAATCTTGCCGGTGCCGAACGCCTGCGCCAGCACGCCCAGCACGTCGGCATAAAGCGGCTCCATCGGCGCGCCCGGTTCCTTGGTGCGGTCCAGCACCGCGATCGACTTCACGCCCGGCGGCAGCGCGGCCAGGAAATGCTCGGCCGAGAACGGGCGATAGAGCAGCACCTGCAAGGCGCCCACCTTCTCGCCCTGCCTGTTCATCCACAATGCGGTTTCCCGCACCACTTCGGCACCCGACCCCATGCTGATGATCACGCGCTCGGCGTCCGCCGGCCCGTCATAGCGGAACAGGCGATAGGCCCGGCCGGTCTGGGCGGTGAACTTGTCCATCACCTCCTGCACGATGCCCGGCACCTTCGCATAGTACGGGTTCACCGCCTCGCGCGTCTGGAAATAGGTATCGGGATTCTGCCAGGTGCCGCGAATGAACGGGTTGTTGGGCGTCAGCGCGCGGTTGCGATGGGCATGCACCAGATCGTCGTCGATCATGGCCCGGATCACGCTGTCGGGCATGATCTTCAGCATGTTGTATTCGTGCGACGTACGGAACCCGTCGGTGAAATGGATAAAGGGCACCCGCGCCGCCAGCGTCGCCGCCTGCGCGATCAGCGCCAGGTCATGCCCTTCCTGCACCGAGGCCGCGCCCAGGATCGCGAAACCCGTCGGCCGCGCCGCCATGATGTCCTGATGGTCGCCGAAGATCGACGATCCGCCCGCCGCCAGCGCACGCGCCGCCACATGAAAGACCGTCGCGGTCAGTTCGCCGGCGATCTTGTACATGTTGGGCAGCATCAGCATCAGCCCCTGCGACGCCGTAAAGGTCGTCGTCAGGGCGCCGCTTTGCAGCGATCCATGCACGCAGCCCGCGGCACCGCCCTCGGCCTGCATTTCCTGCACTTCGGGGATATCGCCCCAGATATTGCGCAACCCCTGGTCCGACCAGGCATCGGCCAGCTCGGCCATCGGCGAGGACGGCGTGATGGGATAGATGGCGCAGATCTCGTTGACCCGGTAAGCCACATGCGCGACGGCGGTGTTGCCATCCATCGTGGCGGTCTGTTCGGTCATGCCGACCTTCTCCGTTCCTGTCATGTCGCTCACGCCCGCACCTTGAATGCCGACGGTGCCGGGGAAGTATCCGCCCCCACCGCTTCCGGCTCCATTTCGATCGCATGGCAGGGGCACTGCTCGAAACAGGTCGCGCACCCGGTGCACAGATCCATCGAAACCGCATAGCCCTGCCCCGGCCCCAGCCGGGTAATCGCCTGCTCCGGACAGGCGGCATAGCAATTGTCGCACTCGAAGCAGTTGCCGCATGAGAGGCAGCGCTGCGCCTCATAGCGGGCATGGCGCTCGTCCAGCCCGGCATCGACTTCCGCGAAATCGTGGCGCTCGGCCACCGGCTGCTCGGCCTGCACGCTGCGCGGCGCATCGCGGTAATCCGGCAGATGCAGCATGTCGAAGCTGACCAGCGGGTGCGAAGCCGGATGTTCGTAGGTCCTGCCCGCCAGCCAGGCATCGATCGCCCGTGCCGCCAGCTTGCCGTGCCCGGTGGCCGTGGTCATGGTCCGCGCGCCGCCGATGCAGTCGCCGCCGGCGAAAATGCCGGCCTGCCCGGTCATCAGGTCGGCATCCACCGCAACGGTGCCATCCTTCTGCACCTTTACCGCCGCCGCATCCGCCAGCAGGCCCAGGTCGCTATGCTGGCCCACCGCCAGCACCACCGCGTCGGCGGCCAGCCGTTCGGTCTCGCCGGTCGGCGTCACACTGCCGTCGGGGTTCATGGTCACCTTCTCGACCACCAGCCCGTCGGCGCCGAAATGATCGACCACGCTCAGCCAGCGCACCTTGGCCCCTTCGGCCACGGCCTCGGCCGCCTCGGCCGGCAGGGCCTCCATATGCTTCTGGTCATAGCGGAAGATGATGACCGTATCGGTCGCGCCCAGCCGCCGCGCGGTCCGCGCGGCATCCATCGCCACGTTGCCGCCACCGACCACCGCCACCACGCGCCCCAGCGCCGGACGCCCGCCCCGACTCACATCGCCCAGCAGGCTGATCGCATCGGTCATCTTCCGGCCATCCATGGCCGGGATGTTCAGGCGATTGGCCAGTTGCGCGCCAACCCCCACGAACACCGCGTCGAAGCCCCCTTCCTGCCGCGCGCGCACCACGTCGTCCACCCTCTGGCCACACCGCAATGTCACCCCAGGCAACCCCGTGATCCGGGCAATATCCTTGTTCATCGGGTCGCGCGGCAGGCGATAGGCCGGAATGCCGTACATCATCATGCCACCCGGCTGCTCGGCCGCGTCGCGGATCTCCACCTGGTGCCCCATCCGCGCCAGATGCCACGCGCAGGACAGGCCAGCCGGCCCCGCGCCCACGACCAGGACCTTCTTGCCGGTCGCGGGCGCCACCGAAACCTGCCAGCCCTTCTCGGCCGCCAGATCGCCCAGAAACCGCTCGACGGAATGGATGGCGACCGGCGAATCCAGCTCCCCGCGATTGCAGCCGCCTTCGCACGGATGATAGCAGGCCCGGCCATGGATGGCGGGCATGGGGTTGTTGGCCACCAGCGCGTACCACGCCTTCTCGTACTCACCCGCCTGGGCCAGGGCCAGCCAGCCCTGGATATCCTCGCCGGCCGGGCAGGCATGGTTACAGGGCGGCAGGAAATGCATGTAGACGGGCTTCTGCCAGCGCCGGCTGCCAACCCCGCGCCGCGTCGTCTCCTGCAGCACCTGCGTCATGTCATCGAGTTTCAAAGCCATCCCAACCCCCAGCCCACCGGGCGCGCCCGCGCATTATTGGCGCGTGGCCGGCCCTCTGCCGCACGATCGATATCATGATATTATTGTTTCGATACCAATCCAGATAAATCCCCCGAACCGGATTCAGGCACCCAATCGGTGCCCTCCATCCGCGTGAGGATTCGCCGGGTTTGTCATAACATTGAATGGCTCGGAGCCCATTTGACCGAAGTCAATTGCGACAAATTTCTCTGATCTGTCATCAGGATGGCCAAGCCGGCCCCACAGCGGCGAAAGCCCACGCCGTCAGGCTCCCAGCACCGCCCGCAGATCGCCGCCATGCCGTCCAAGCGCCGCTTCGGCCTCCGCGAGGCTCATGCCATGCCGGATCAGCACCGCCCGCTTGACGTTACCACCCGAGGCCGCGAGGGCCTCGGCGATCTGTTCGTCCGTGCCGCCGGCCAGCAGCCGCACCATTCGCGCCGCGCGTCTCTGCAACTTGGCATTGACCACACGCATATCCACCATCTGCCCGCGATAGGCATGGCCCAGCCGCACCATCAGCGCGGTCGAGAGCATGTTCAGCGCCGCCTTCTGCGCGGTACCCGCCTTCAGCCGCGTCGAGCCGGAAATAACCTCCGGCCCGGTCGGCAGCACAATCCCCAATTCCGCCTCGCCCAGCAGGCGTCCACCGGGATTCGATGCAACGCCCACCGTCAGCGCGCCGCACGCCCGCGCGGCGGCGATCGCGGCACAGGTATAGGGCGTGCCCCCGCTGGCGGCGATGCCCAGCACCACATCCTGCGGCCCCGGATCATGCGACAGGATCTCGGCCCGCGCCGCTTCCTCCTGGTCCTCGGCCCCTTCCACCGATTCGAACAGCGCGGCCGGCCCTCCGGCCAGCATCAGCACCAGCCGCTCGCCCGGCCAGCCGAAGGTCGGCGTCAGTTCCACCCCATCCTGCAGCCCGATCCGCCCCGACGTACCAGCCCCCACATAGAACAGCCGCCCCCCGGCCCGCAGTCCCGGCAGCGCGGCCTCGACCACCGCCTCCATCTGCGGCACCGCCGCCCGCACGATGGCTACCGCCGTCATCTGCGCCTCGGCCAGCGCATCGAGGATCGCGCCGGTCGGCCAGAGATCGATATCGGCATAGCGCGGATCACGTTCCTCGGTGCCTATACCGGGCAAGGGAGCGGAAACGGGGGCGGAATGCGGGCCTGTCGTCACGATCTGATCACTTCTCTGCAACGGAATCCGCCCCGCCTGCGACACGGGGCGCGGGAAACATCATGGAAAGACAGGCCGGCACCAGCATCATCCCGATCCCGGCCGGCACCAGCCACGGAAAGGCGATCACCCACCCCACACGCTGGGCCAGCAACATCAGCGCGGCCATGCCGGCCAGCGAGACCACGACCCCCAACGCCGCATCGCGTCCCCGGCCCGCCGGACACAGCATCCCGAACAGGAACGCCCCCAGAGTCGGCCCATAGGACCACCCCGCGACGGTCAACCCCAGGATCACAGCCGATTTCGTCCCCTCACCCAGCACCATGGTGACGGCAACCAGCGCCACGGCCCAGAAGGCGGTCAGGGCACGGGCAGGAAACAGCGGCCCCGCCCGCCATCCGCAAAACATCGCCAGACGCCCCAGAACCTGCGCCGGCATCGGTCCGAAATCCGTCAGGACAGACCCGGCCATCGCATTGAGCGTCGCGGACAGCGACCCCATGGTCGCACTCAACACCCCCGCCACCAGCAGCCCGCTCAACCCCGCCGGCAGGCCGGTGACGATGAAATGCGGAAACAGCTCATCCGCCGAACGAAACCCCAGCACCGCCAGCGACGCCCCACCCGACCGCACCCACAACTGAACCCCGACCAGCGACAGCAGCGTAAACAATACCCCCACCAGCACGGCGCTGCCGATCAGCGCCATCCGCGCCGCCCGCAGGCTGCGGGCCGCCAGCAGCCGCTGCACCATCAACTGGTCGGTGCCATGCGAGGCCACGGACAGGATCGCCCCGCCCAGCAGCGCGGCGGCAGGCGTGAACGGGTCGGCAAACCACCGGCCACCGGCCTGGACATGAAAAAGCGCCAGCCGCCCGGCCCGCCAGGCCTCCTGCCAGCCGTCAGCCCCGCCCCACAGGATGCCCACGCACACTGCCGCGCCAAACAGATAGATGACCAGTTGCACACTGTCCGACCACACGACGGCCCGCAGGCCGCCGAACAGCGTATAGGCCAGCGTCACCGCCATGATCGCGACCAGCACCGCCCCCCGCCCCACCGGCAGGCCGGCATGGGTCAGCAGCCAGACCAGCGGCAGCATGCCGGCCAGCAGCCGCACCCCCTCCGCCACCAGCCGCGTGAGCAAAAAGGCCCCGGCGGCAATCCGCTGCACCCCATACCCGAACCGGCGGCCGAGATACTGGTAGGCGCTGCTCATCCGCCCCTGAATGTACAGCGGCAGAAACCACACGGCCACGACCAGCCGCCCGATCAGATAGCCCGCCGCCAGACCGGCGAAGACCAGGCCATTGGCATAGCCCACCCCCGGCACGCTGATGAAGGTCAGGGTCGAAGTCTCGGTCGCCACCAGCGAGAGGCACAGTGCCCACCACGGCAGATCGTGATGCGCCGACAGGAAATCCCCCGCCGAGCGCCCCCGCCGCGCCATGGTCAGCGTAACGGCCAGCAGGACCACGAAATACAGGCAGATCACGGCAATGTCGGCAGGTCGCATAAGCCCCCTCTGGCCGGCGAAAATCATGAACCGCGCCCGGACGGCCGCACCATACCGGCGCAGTCGGATGCGAGAAAGTCCCGGCCGGTCAGAACGGCTTGTACGGCAGAAACTTGCCTGAAATCGTGACATGGACCCGATCCCCCGCCGGATCGGCCTCACGCCCCACCTGCATGCGGAAATCGATCGCGCTCATGATCCCGTCGCCGAATTCCTCGTGGATCAGTTCCTTCAGCGCCGGCCCATAGACGCTGAGCATCTCATACCAGCGATACAGCAACGGGTCGCTCGGCGCCCCACCGTCGAAACTGCCCTTGTACGGCACCGCGCACAGCCAGGGCAGCGCCGTCTGGTCCAGGTCGAACAGGCCGATAACGGTGCGCGCCTCGGCCTCGGAGAACACCATCTGCCCCAGGCAGGCGCAGGTGGTCCATTCCTTGCTGCGCCCGACCTGCCGGGCAATGTCGGCCCAGTTCAACCCCTTGCGAACCCTGGCGATCACGATCGCCTCGGTCACGTCTTCCCGGCTGGCATACATGCATGTCTCCCTTCGTCAGGCGATATCGGAAGCCGGTCCCACGACCCGTTTCCGGCGTTCCATCCACTGGATCGCACCGGCCACCAGCAGATTGGCCACCAGACCGATCATCCCGGTATTGAGCCCCGCCGGCTGCAAACCCGCAAGCGCGCCTCCCATGGCCACCGCATCGCCGACCACCAGCCCCGCCCCCAGCGCCCGGGCCGACAGCGGCCAGCGCCAGACGATCGCGGCAACACCGGGAATAAACTGCGACACGCCAAGATAGTAGAAGCTGGTCAGCGTCACCATCAGGCCGGACAGATGCCCCGCCGCCAGGATCGAGAACAGCAGATAACAGGCGATCACCGCCTGCGCGCCCCGCCGCTGCCCGGAATCGGAGAGACCATGCAGCAGGTTGCGCGACACCAGCGGGCCGATGGCCAGGCAGGTCCCGGCCAGGATTACCAGCCCCGACAGCGCGCAGGCACCGGCGGCCAGCCCGACCATCCAGTCCGGCAGCAGCGCCCCCGCCGCCGCCAGGAACACCGCATTGGGCGAGGGTACCGGCAGCGCCGCCGACCGCGCATACAGCGCCACCAGATAGAGAAACGGAAACATCACCATATAAAGCGGCATAACGATCTGGTTGCGGCGCACCGTCCGCGCCGAGCGCGCGGTAAACACGAAGGCAACCGTCTGGGGCGCCACACAGAACGCCACGGCCTGGAGCGGAATGGTGGAGAGCGCATAGATCTGGTCCCGCAGCGCCACCGGATGCCCGGTCCATGCCACCGCCGGCAGATGCGCCATGCCCCCGCCCCGCAGGGCGGCCAGCCCCACGACCGTCACCGCGATCAGCACCAGACTGTCCTTGATCACCGAGACATAGGCCGGCGCGCGAATGCCCGAGAGCATGATCCAGGCAAAGGTCAGGCCGGCGGCGGCGGTCGTCGTCCATTGCTCGGGCAATGCCCAGTGAAACTGGTCGATGATGCGCAGCAGGCCGACAATCTGCAATTCGCCCATCGGCAGCAGGCACAAAATCGCGGTGAGCACCACCAGCCGTTCCAGCCCCCGGCTGCCGAACCGGGCGCGGAACAGATCGGCCATGGTCAGGGCCTGGCAGTCCCGGCCGGCCCGCCAGATCAGCGGATTGAGGAAATAGCCGACCGGATAGGCCAGCACGATATAGCTGAGGAACCAGATGATGAACGACGTGCCGGCACTGTACGCCGCCGACGGAAATCCCATGATGCTGCCGATGCTGTAGGTTTCCCCCACCGCCAGCATAAAGACCAGAACGCCGCCGAACTGCCCGGACGCCACGAAGAAGTCCCGGCTGTCCTGATGCCCATGGCCACGCCGCGAGAACAGCGCCACCATGATCGACAGCAGAATGACCAGGAAGAAGACGATGCTAGCCATCATCCCCTCCGCGATCGAAAGCCAGCCAGACAACGACCATGCACAGCGATGTCAGGAAGAACCAGCCGAACAGCCAGCACACCACCAGCGGCACGCCGAAGATCAGCAGTCGGCTTGAACTCAGGATAGGCAGCAGCAGCACGATCGCGGCAAACGGCACACCAACCCCAAGGCCGACACGCCAGACATCTCTCATGCTTCCCCCGGTCGATCGCGGTTTCAGTGCGCGGCCCTCCCTTGCGATGCCGTTCCGATTCAAGCCATGCCACGGGATAGTCTGCCAGTATGCACCCCGCCCGCCCATCCCCTTCTCACGCGCCTGAACACCCAATCGCCCAAGGTCCGTTTCCCGATGAAAAGACGCATGCTTCTCGGCCTCACGGCCGCCCTGCCCATGCTGGCAACCCGCAGGACAGGCGCCCGCGCGGCCGAGGGCGACCCACTGCATCCCGGCCCCGGCCATGTCGGTCCCACCAACCTCATCACCGATGTCACCGGCCTGGCGGTCGGCGAGGCGCATGACGCCAGATCCCGCACCGGGGTCACGGTCATCCTGCCCGACCAGCGCGTGGCCTGCGCGGTGGATGTACGCGGCGGCGGCCCCGGCACGCGCGAGACCGATGCGCTCACGGCCGGCAACCTGGTGCGCAGCGTCGACGCCATCGTGCTGTCCGGCGGCTCGGTCTACGGGCTGGGCTCGGCCGACGGCGTCGCCGCCTGGCTGGGCGCGCGCGGACGCGGCTTCTCCATGACGAAACAACCCGGCGTGCCGCCCTCGCCCATCGTTCCCACCGCGATCCTGTTCGATCTCGCCAATGGCGGCGACAAGAACTGGGGCCTCAATCCGCCCTATCGTGACCTGGCATTGAAGGCCATGGACCACCCGTCCCGCGGCGTCACCCTCGGCACGGCCGGCGCGGGCTATGGGGCGCAGGCCGGCGCGCTCAAGGGCGGCCTGGGCTCGGCTTCATTCGTCACCGCCGACGGGCTGACCGTCGGCGCGCTGGTGGCGGTCAACAGCCTCGGCTCGGTGGTCGTGCCGGGCACACGCCATTTCTGGGCCGGCGCCTTCGAGATGGACCGCGAATTCGGCGGGCTGGGCGCCAGCGCCGCCCATGTCGATCCCGAGGAGTGGGGCCGGGCCAAACTCAATCCGGCAGCCCGCGCCAACACCACCATCGCCTGCATCGCCACCGATGCCGCCATCGATGCCGACGACCTCAAGCGCGTGGCCATGATGGCGCAGGACGGCCTGGCCCGCGCCATCCGCCCGGTCCACTCTCCCTTCGACGGCGATGTCATTTTCGCGCTGTCCACAGGCCGTCGCCCGCTTCCCCCCGGCCCGCGCCCGCTCCATGTCGCCCGGCTGGGCGCCTTGGCGGCCGACGTGCTGGCCCGCGCGGTCGCGCGCGGCGTCTACGAGGCTACGCTGCCACCGGGCATGGGCGGGCCGACCTGGAAAAGCCTGCCCGGGTGAGAGACAAGCGGGCGCCCTCGTCCACGATCACAATCCAAGTTCGCTGAGCGACGGATGATCGTCGGGCCGCCTGCCGGACGGCCAGCGGAATTTTCGGTCTTCCGCCCGGATTGCCAGGTCGTTGATCGAGGCGATCCGCCGACGCATCAACCCGTCCTCGCCGAATTCCCAGTTCTCGTTGCCGTAGGAGCGAAACCACTGGCCGCCGACATCATGCCATTCATAGGCAAAACGAACGGCCATCCGGTCGTCGGCATAGGTCCAGACTTCCTTGATCAGCCGATAATCCTGCTCCCGCTCCCACTTGCGGCGCAGGAACGCCACGATCTGCTCGCGCCCCTGAATGAACTCGGCCCGGTTCCGCCACCGGCAATCCGGCGTATAGGCCAGCGACACGCGCTGCGGGTCACGGCTGTTCCATGCGTCTTCGGCCAGTCGGGCCTTCAGCCGCGCCGTTTCGGCCGTGAAGGGAGGAAATGGTGGAAGAGGCATTGCATTCTTCCCTGCACTGACCTGTACCGAACAGAAATATGTGCCTGATCCGCTACAGAAGATCCACCCCGGAAGCAAGCCTACCGGTGCACGAGCCGCCGGAGCAAATGCGCGGTCGCCTGTCCGAACCAACCCGGCACGCCGGGGGCAATGCGCAGCATCTCATGCCCCCCCACGTCGCGGTCGAATGCGCCGACATCGCCCCGCTTCCGCCAGACATGCACCCCGAACCCGCTTTCCTCCAGCCAATCATGGAACGCCCAGACCACGGCCGCACGACGCCGCCCGATCGCCCGGATACGCCACAGGTCAATCAGGGGCGCAAAGAAAGGGTTGCCCCGTTCATACGCCCATATCTCCACCCGGAGACCGGGCTGCGTGCTGGCGCCGCGCGCATGGAAGCCGCCGGTGTCGGCGACGATCAGCGTATTGGCGGGCACGGCCACGGCGCGCGGGGCCGCATAGCCCATGGCTGCGATCGCTTCCGCATCGACACGGAAAGATCCCCGTCCGCTCAGACGATCACCGGAGCCGGCCGCCTCCAGGCTCATGCGCTTTTCCCAGGCCCGCCGCGCCGGATTCAGCCGGTGCGACCCGGGAACGTACACAAAGGGGCCACCCTCTTCCGCCGTCTCGGTCAGGGTGAACCATGCCTTGACGGTAGGGTGGAACGTATCGGCATGAAGCTGAAGCTGCGGATCGGCGTCGCCGGTAACGGCATGGGGCAGAATCGTCTGGATATAATATAGCGGCTCACAATCCCGGCTGCCGGCCAGCCGGATCAGCCGGCCCAGAAGCGGCAGGTCCAGCAACCGCCGCACGCCGGGCATGCGGGCCAGGGCCCCAGGCTCCAGCGCGATGCGGCGCGTCACCGTGTCGCCCTGAATGGTCTCGCGCGCGTCACCGCGATATTGCCGGACGTCCTCCAGAAGCTGCCTGAACGCCCCCGCCGGCAGGAAATCGCGGATAACGACAAACCCGTCGCGATCGAACTCCGCAAGCAGATGCGAAGGAACCCCGCGCCTGAGCCGGCGCCGGCGCCAGGCGGCAGCCCGATGGGCCAGGCTCTGGCGCACCACGTGCAGACCCGTCTCATTCAGCCGGCGGCTGCCGATCAGGGGATTGTCGCGAAAGGATTTCGCACCAGTGAAAAGCTGAAATGCCCACACGGGATAGGTCAGAACAGTCTTGATGGTCTTATGCATGACGTCCGGTCGGCCATAACGGCGAAGGAACGCTCTCCGCCCCCTGAAGTTGCAGCCTCGCCGCAACACGCCACATGTAGGAGAAATGTAATAACATCATCAGAATACGATGCAAAATCGCACGGTAATTCATTCAAATCATGAAAGAAAATTTCACCGGTAAAACATAGCATCCCGAACAGGAAGCCGGCAAGGTCCCGCCCTTCCCGCTCACCAGCCCGACTTTCCGGTCAGACACCCAGACACGACAAGAGTTCCTCCACCGGTCGAGGCCGCGCGAACAGATAGCCCTGAACCTCGTCGCAGCCCATCCCGGCAAGAAGCCGGTGCTGTTCGTCCGTCTCCACGCCTTCGGCCGTGACACACAGATCCAGCGAGTGGGCAAGGCCGAGAATGGTCTGCGTGACCTTGAGGACCTTGGCCTGCGACATCGCCTGGACAAATCCGCAATCGATCTTGATCTTGCTGAATGGAAAGGACCAGAGATATTTCAGCGAGGAATAGCCGGTCCCAAAATCGTCCAGCACCAGCCGGCAACCGATCTCGACCAGCCTGCGCAGCGCGGCCTGATTCGATTTTTCATTTTTCAGGAAAGACGTTTCGGTAATCTCGATTTCCAGCCGATGCGCCGGCAGCCCGGTCTGCCGCAAGGTTCTCATCACCATGTCGGGAAAGGCCGCGTCGCCGAGCTGGATCGGCGACACGTTCACCGCCACCCTCAAGCCGGCCGGCCAGGTCGCCGCCTCCCGGCAGGCAGCCTGCAGAACCCGTTGCCCCAGCGTGTGGATCAGCCCGTTCTGCTCGGCCAGCGCGATGAACCGGTCCGGCATGATCAGCCCATGCACCGGGTGGCGCCAGCGCACCAGGGCCTCGCAACTCATCACCTGGCGGCCCGTGCGATCGTAGATCGGCTGAAAATGCACGGTCAGGGCATCGGTCGCCAGCGCATCGCGCAGTTCCCCGGTCAGGATCGCGGCACTCCTCACCTCTTCGCTCAACGTGGCCTGAAACTGCGCGAAGCGGTTTCGCCCCTGGGCCTTCGCGCGATACATCGCCATGTCCGCGTGCTGCAGCAGGGTCTCCGCACTGTCGGCATCTTCGGGAAAACGGGCGGACCCGATGCTGGCCCCGATCACGATCCGCTTGTCGCCCACCTGATAGGGCGCGCTCAGCGACGCCAGAAGCGGCGTCATCCGCCCGTCGATTTCCGACGGCGAGGCGATATTGGGCCATAGAATGGCGAATTCATCCCCGCCGAGGCGCGCAATCAGGTCGCCGGGCCGGCTGTGGTCGCGCAGCCGGCCTGCCACCAGGCGCAGCAGGGCGTCCCCCGCAGCATGGCCATGGACATCATTCACGGTCTTGAAATAATCAAGGTCGATATAGAACAGAACACCATGCCTGTTCTCGCCGCACAACGCCTCCAGCCGCGTGCTGAACAGCCGGCGATTGCACAGGTCGGTCACCTTGTCATAATGGGCCAGCCGCTCGATCTGCCGCTCGTTATCCCGGTAAACCGTCACGTCATCAAAAACATACAGATCCCACAGCGGCGTTCCCGACTGATCGGCAATCAGCAGGCGATTGATGATCAGGTCCCGCCGGTTTCCCTGCGGGTCGTCCAGGGAACATTCCATGGTCGCCTGCCCGTCATCCGCCGGCACCGCATCCGTCATGCACGATGCCATGCCGATCGTCCTTTCAGACAGGGCGGAGTCCCCGAACAGCTTTGCCGCGCGGTTCATCAGAATGACGTCCCCATCCACGACCGACTGGACGATCAGCGGCGACGGCACATTCTGGACGATCCGGTCGATGAACAGCTTGTCACGCAGGATCTTCTCGTTCGCCTCATGGAGCCTGTCCGTCGCCATGCGCAGTTCGGAGAGCGCCGTCTGCTTGGCGGCATGCGCGTGACGGACCAGATCGATGGCCGATCCCACCCCCAGGCAGATCCCGCGCTCGACGACGATGAAGCCAAGCAGGAGTTCCGACGGGTTCGCCCCCAGGGCCCGCGGCAGAAAGTCCGCCACCAGCACGTCGGCCTCCACGATGGTCGGGCGCGGGTCCATCAGCAGCGTGACCGGGCGCCGATGGTAGACCGAATATCCGTACTGCCCAGCCATCCGCACATGAAAGGTATGGCGGTCGACCAGCCCCAGCGCGCGCCCGCCCTGATCGACGATCACAACATACAGCAGGTCGGGATCACTCTCGAAATACTGCATGGCATCCCCACCGACGGCCGTTTCCGGCAGGATGGGCACCACGGCCGCGATATCGCGCATCGTCTGCGCGGCCACCGCACCATTCTCCAGCATCGTCATCGTGGAACCTTCAAATGCATTCGCGGTGAATTACAGCATCGGCATTCAAAGAATAAAAAAATATAGAGCATTCATGCCGTCAATTATGCAGATCCGATCTGAACAAGAATTTTTTATTTCGGCCACCCTACCATGATCATCAGGCCAGGATATCACCCGGACGGTTCGATGGCCTCCTGTTATATATCGCAACCGACGATTTTATTGTCCACTCTTTCACGCCCGATACCCGCCGGTGCCGCCCGCGCGACAGCGCCGCTTACGAACACATCCCTGTCAGATAAAGCGCCAGATCGCGGGCCTGCTGCCGGATCTCGGGAATCGCCGTCGTTTCGAACAGGGTCCCGGCCCGCATCGGCCCGATCCCGTACAGCACGCGCGAACACGCGCCGGACGCACTCTCTAGCGCGCCGTGCGCATCAGTCGCCAGCGTCGCCCCCATATCCCCGGCAACCGCGTGTCCGTCCACAAACAGCGTCCGCAGCAGCGGAGAATCGACCCGCCGGTAGTCGGTGACCGGCCCCGTGCAGTTGATGACGCATGAGGCGGCCAGGCTCTCCGTTCCCCGTGATGTCACGATCGTCAGTCGCGCGACACCGTCCGAGATATCCAGGTCCCGCACATGCCCCCGGCGGACGGCCAGATGACCCGACCGCCGCTCCCGCTCCACCTGTTCGGCGATGGATGGCGCCATGCGATGGCGCGCAACGCTCCAGTAATGAAAGAGATGCCGCCTGAACCGCGCCTTGTCGCCTGCCGGCAGGCGCGCCCATAGCGTGTTGCTGGTCCCGCGCAGGCTGTCGATGGCCGCCCGCCACGGCGCCCCACCCCGCACGGCCTCGCGGAACGCCCTCAGATAGGCACGGGCGGAAGGCGTCGTCCCTTCCGGCACGACAGGCCGCGCACACGGGTCGCAGGCCGCATGCCCCAGGCTCAGCAGACCGTGCCGCGACACCATGGTCACCGGCCCGCGATGCCCGTTCTCCCGCAGGCGCAGCACCATATCCACCGACGTCAGCCCGGTCCCGATCAGCACGACCGGCGCATCACGATCGGACGGCAGCGCAAAATCACGCCACGGATCGCGATGATAGAGGCCCGCCGACAGCGCTTCGGCACTGATACGCGGCAGGTCGACCGGCGGAAAATGTCCCAATGCCAGCACGACGCGCCCGGCCCGAACGCTCCCACCGTCGGCCAAGGCGACCGATGCCTCATCACCCTCCACCGTCAATCCCACCGCACCCTGCCGGCAATGAACAGCGCCCGACCGGGCCGCCAAGGAACGGAGATAGCGCCCATAGACCATGCGCGGCGCGAACACGCCCGCATCGGCCGACGGATCGTGTTCCCGCCGCAGCCAGTCCAGAAAATGACCAGGCGCATCGGGAAAGGCGCTCATGTTCCCCGCGCGCACATTCAGCAGATGACGGGGGCTATGCGTCGCATAGGCAATGCCCAGACCCAGTTCGGCCCGGGGCTCCATCACCACCAGCTTCGGCGGATTGACCTGTTGCGCCAGATGGATCGCCGCCAATGCGCCACTCGCTCCGCCTCCGACGATTGCGACCGTCCCGGTCATGGCCGCACCCCTCAGCCCTGGCAACAGCGGCAGGACCAGCCGCGCATGGTCGTCTTCATGATGTCACATCCCCGCTCCATTCAGCCCTTCTTCGCAGATCCCACGCCGGCGCGGAAAGGATGGAGAGGGTAACGAATGATAACAGCGCAAGGTCGGTCCGGACGTGCCCGCAAAGGGCACAAGACTGCCTGACGCGATATTCCTGATCCGCACGGTTCAGTCCGGCAATCCCGTTCGGAATACAGGCCGTCTCCCGATCATACCCTGGACAGGCATCATGCCCGCTATTCCCTCGAAACTTGAGAATCGGACACCCTCCTGCCTTGACGGATCATGACCCCCGACACATGTGGCAGATGACGTGAGGCGTTCGCGGCAGCCCCGCCACGTTCCGCTCGCAGCGCCGGGTGGGAACTATGGGGTTCTTCCCATCGTTTCTCGGATATCCGTCGGAAGGTGGGGTCCTCCGACCACGGCCGCGATACATTCGAGGGTCCGACAGCCACGAATCCTGGCCTCGAAGGAAGAATAATAAAAAATAACATCGCCACAATTGAATTCCAAAAATTTGACGATTTTTTTCTTAAAAATTAACGGAAATGAAAATTTCTTCATAAAATATATTATCTGTATTATAAAATATTAATTTTTTGATTCTCAGTGACACAATTTTTCCATAAATTCGACATTAAATTAAATTTGACTCCTGTAACCAAAAAGTGATCTCCTCAGCCTTGCTCCCAAGGAAGAAAAACAAAAACTTTTTATAAATCAAATATTTGTTGAAAAAATACACTGTCATGAAGCGTCTCCTTCATCGAGCACGCTTCATGCGGAAGGAGGGTGATATGGCAAACATACGCCAGAAAAAGCCAGTATTCAGAATGGCCGTGGCCGGATCGCTGATCGCCGCCCTGGCCAGCCAGACAGCGTTCGCGCAATCAACGCCGGATGCCCGGCGAGAGGCCCTCCGTGTCGCCCCTCATCCGGGCATGATGCCCCATGCGGGCCGGATGTTCCCCGGGCGCTCGCTGGCGGGCGTGCCTGGCTTCCCACTGCCGACCATCCATACCCAACGCGCCTACGAGCCCGACGGAACTTTCACGGCGCGCTGGACGCGCGCCGACGCATTGCAGATCAAGGCGCATTCCAACCCATCGGTGCCGGCGGGGCAGAACTCATTGCCCGCGCAACTGATCATGCCTGATATTCCAGCAGATTTCCCAACGATCAATCCCGATGTCTGGGTATGGGACACCTGGACCCTGATCGACAAACACGCCAATCAGTTCAGCTATAACGGCTGGGAGGTCATCTTCTGCCTGACAGCGGACAAGAATGCCGGCTACGGCTTCGATGATCGCCACACCCATGCCCGCATCGGTTTCTTCTATCGCCGCGCCGGAATCCCGGTTTCCAGGCGCCCCGCGAACGGCGGCTGGATCTATGGCGGCCTCCTGATCCCCGAAGGCGCGCAGGAACAGGTCTTTACCGGCACCACCTACACGCTCACGGCGGAATGGTCGGGCTCGCTGCGCCTGCTGGACCCGAACGACAACAGGGTGTCGCTGTTCTACACCGACATGGCCTTCAACCGCGATGCGAGCGGCCAGGACATCACCCCCGCCCAGGCGGTCATCACCCAGAGCCTGGGGCGTATCCATGCCGATTTCAACCATGTCTGGTTCACCGGTTTTACCACCCATACGCCCCTGCTGCGTCCCGATGGCGTGCTGTACCAGAACGGCGCGCAGAACCCGTATTACAATTTCCGCGATCCGTTCACCTTCGAGGATCCGAAGCATCCCGGCGTGAACTACATGGTCTTCGAGGGCAATACCGCCAGCCAGCGCGGCACCCCGAACTGCACCGCCGAAGATCTGGGCTACCGCCCGAACGATCCGCACGCCGAAACCGTCCAGCAGGTGCTCGATAGCGGCGCCTATTACCAGGAAGCGGCGATCGGCCTGGCCGTGGCCGAAAATGCCTCGATGTCGAAATGGAAGTTCCTGACTCCCCTGATCTCGGCCAACTGCGTCAACGATCAGACCGAACGTCCGCAGATGTATATAAAGAACGGAAAATACTACATCTTCACCATCAGCCACCGCACGACCTACGCAGCGGGGATTGATGGGCCAGACGGCGTGTACGGTTTTGTCGGCAACGGCATCCGCAGCGACTTCCAGCCCATGAACTACGGCAGCGGCCTGGTGCTGGGCAACCCGACGGACCTCAACCAGGCGGCAGGCACCGATTATGATGCCAATCCGCAGCAGAATCCCCGGGCGTTCCAGTCCTACTCCCATTATGTGATGCCGGGTGGCCTGGTCGAATCCTTTATCGACACGGTCGAAAACCGTCGCGGCGGCACGCTGTCACCAACAGTTAAGGTAGCGATCCGCTCCGACGCCTCGATCGTCGATTTGCGCTACGGCAATGGCGGACTGGGCGGCTATGGCGATATCCCCGCCAACCGTGCGGCCATCAATGTTCGTGCCTTCATCCAGGATCTGATCGGGCAGAATATCTCGATCCGGTCGAACACGACCGGCCAGGTCAACAGTTTCGTCAACACGAACCAATGATCCCAGGCCAGGCCGGCCTTTCCGGGGCAATCCCGGAAGGGCCGGCCATCCGGTTCCTGAGAGCCATGCCACAGAAGATGAAAAGATCCGATCAGACAGTCCCGCTGGATACGGCCCGTCGATATCACGGGCTGGCAGCGGCATGCCTCGTTCTGATTCTTTCGTCCCACGCACAGGCGCAGGACCCAGCGACGCCCCAATGGCGGCCCGCACTGCATTTCTCACCGGCCGAGCACTGGATGAACGACCCGAACGGGCCATTCCTGCTCGATGGTACCTATCATCTTTTCTACCAGTATAATCCGGCCGGCATGGTCTGGGGGCCGATGTCCTGGGGGCACGCCACCAGCACCGATCTGCTGCACTGGCATGAGGAGAGCGTGGCCATCTCCTCCAGCCCGAACGAAGACATCTTTTCCGGCACGGTCGTCTATGACAGCCGGAACAGTTCAGGGCTGGGCAGCGCCTCCGCACCACCGCTGCTGGCCTTTCACACCTCGGTTTTCCACGGCAATCCCGCGCACCCCGACGGAACGCAAGCCCAATCCCTGTCCTACAGCCTGGATGGCGGCGCGCACTGGCGGTCCTACGAGCAGAATCCGATCCTGACCCTGGAGCCGGAATCCCGGCAGTTCCGCGATCCCTCGGTGGTCTGGTATCCGCAAGGCCAGTGCTGGATCATGACGACGGTGGTCGCCGATGCCCAACTGGTGAAGCTCTACCGCTCGACCGACCTGCTGCACTGGTCGTTCCTGAGCGATTTCCAGCCTTCCGGCTATCGCAAGCCCGGCATGTTGTGGGAAATGCCGCTCCTGATCCCCCTTTCCCTCGACGGCAACCCGCACGACCCACGCTGGGTGATGATCGTCAGCGTCAATCCCTGGAGCATCGCGGGCGGATCCGGCGTGCAATATTTCGTCGGCCGGTTCGACGGCACCCGCTTCACGCCCGACGCCCTGCCCCCCGAAGGCTCCGACCCCTCCGCCTATGACTGGCTGGATCACGGCGCCGACCAGTACGCGACAATCCGCTTCGCCAATACCGGCACGGAAGCACCACTGCTGATCGGATGGATGAGCAACTGGGATTACGCCTCCACGCTCCCCACCGCCCCCTGGCGCGGGCAGGCGACGCTCCCCGTCCAACTGGCCCTGAAGACGGTCGACGGGCACCCGACCCTGATCCAGACCCCAACCCCGACCTATGAAGAGCTGATACGCCGACAGGGCATCGCCGCGTTCGCCGACCGGGACCTCGGCTCCAGCCAGACCTGGCGCGTCCCCCTGGTCGGCGACGTGCTCGATATCCGCGTCACGCTGCATCGGGGCGACGCGGTACGCGCCGGCATCGTGGTGCGACAGAGTCCGGACGGCAGGACGGGAACCGTCATCAGCTACGATTTCACCACGGGAAATCTCACGCTCGATCGCAGCCACTCCGGCGAAGTAGCATTTTCGCCCCGTTTCAGCCTGACGCATATCGCCCACCTGTCCGCGCCCGATGGCGTGCTGTCGCTGCATCTGGTGGTCGACCGCAATTCGGTCGAACTCTTCGCCAATGGCGGCGCACTCCGCATGACCGACCTGGTCTTTCCCCCGGCGGGCAGCGACCGCGTATCGCTCTTTTCCGATGGCGGTCGCACGCACTTCACCGGAATCCGCATCTCGGCATCGGCCCGATGACCATCCGACCGTCATGGCCGCGCCGGCTGGAACAGGCGCCGCGCCCAGGCCAGCACCATCGCCTGGTAGGATTCGTTCAAAAGGACGGTATGAGAATGGTAATTGCCAACCGCCCGCATCAGGTCGCCGCGCGTTTCGTTCAGATACACGCGCATGATCGCCCCCGCCGCGCTGATATTATAGCAAGGCTGCTCCAGCAGATTCCGATAGACGACCTCCGGAGCGACATGGGTGAAACGGGCGATCGGATCGATCCAGCGCGTATTGACCTGCATGACGCCCAGATCGTCCGTACCGTTGGCGTTGTGATGCACCAGCCCGTTCCGCCCGGCCTCCACCGCCTGGATCGACGGCAGGATACGCGGCGGCAGATGGTACAGCGACGCCGCGAACACCATGCAGCCGACATATGCAATCGCCATGGCAGGGTCCGCCCCTTCCGTTCCGGATGCCGGCCCTGATGCGGCGGCCTCGTTCCATATCACAGCAAAGCGGGCTCAAGATGCCGAAATCTGCTCCCCTCTCTCTCTCCCGCCGTGATGAAGGCTTCACCCTTCTCGAACTGCTGGTGGTGATCGCGATCCTCGGCCTCCTGATCGGCCTGGTCGCACCGGCCGCGCTGCGCCAGTTGGGCGGCGCCCGCAATTCGGTCGCCCACCAGTCGATCCAACGGCTGGGCGAGGTGCTGGACCTGTACCGGCTCGACACAGGCAGCTATCCGGGCACTGAAGACGGACTGCACGCCCTGATCGCCCGACCGGCCAGCGCCGAGAACTGGAACGGCCCCTACGTAAAGGACGGCACCGACCCGCTGGATCCCTGGCATCACCCCTACATCTATCGCAATCCGTCCGACCGGCCGGGGCATGATTATGATCTGTGCTCGGCAGGCTCCAGCGGCAACACCGCCGATCGCGCCACGATGATCTGCAATCCCTGACGCACCGCCGATGCTGCTGTCCCCTTCCCTGCCGCTGGTACTGGCGCCTTTCATCGGGTCGTTCCTGGGCGTACTGGCCTGGCGCATGCCCCGCGCCGAACCCGTGATTCTGGCACGCTCGGCCTGTCCCCGCTGCGGCACCAGGCTGACGGCATGGGAACTGGTGCCCCTGCTCAGCTATCTGGCGCAGAAGGGCCGTTGCCGCACCTGCCGCGCTCCGATCGACCGTTTCCACCCGGCCATGGAAATCCTCGCCCTGGCAATCGCCGCCCTGACCGTGCTGGCAACCTGGCAGGGCGGCGCGCCGGGGCCACTCGCGGCGGCGGCTGTCTGGCGCGGTTGCCTGTTCGGCTGGTGGCTGCTGGTCCTCGCCGCGATCGACCTCCGGACGTTCCGCCTGCCCGATATCCTGACCCTGCCGCTGACGGCAGCGGGACTGATCCTGGCCGCAACGAACGGATGGGCCATGGTCCTGACGCACGCCACGGCAGCCCTGCTGGGCTACGGCATCTTCACCACCCTCGCACTGTCCTACCGCCGCCTGCGCGGCCATGATGGCCTGGGGCTGGGCGACGCGAAACTGCTGGCGGCCGGCGGAGCATGGCTGGGGCCGGCCGCGCTGCCGATGGTGGTGTGCGGGGCGGCGCTCCTGACACTGGGCGCCGTCCTCGTCACCACGCGCGGCAGGATCAACCGCAACATGCCCATCCCCTTCGGCCCCGGCCTCGCCGCGTCGCTGTGGGGAACCTGGCTGTGGCAAACGGCTTACCCGTTCCATGGATAGTCCCATCAAGACCGATGGTCCCCCGGTGGCCGCGTCGGTCGACGACTTGGCCAGCCTGCTGGTCGCACGCGGACGCTGCGACCAGCGTGCCGTCGAACGCGCCCGCCGCGCGGCGGAGCAAAGTGGCGGGCGGCTCGACCAGATCCTGCTGCAACTGGGCCTGGTCTCGGAGCAGGAGATGGCACAGACCTACGCCGACCTGCTGCACATTCCCCTGGTGACACCCGACCACTACCCCGAGGAACCGGTGCTGGCGGACATACTCGGCGCCCGCTTCCTGCGCGACGCCCACGCGGTACCGCTGGCCGTGCGCGGCGATATCCTTTCACTGGTGCTACGCGACCCTCTGGACGGCTTCACGCCCGCGTCGATCGCGGCCGCCACCGGACTGCGCGTGGCCTGCCATGTCGGCGTGCCGATCGAACTGGAAGCAGCACTCGACCGGCTCTACCCCCGCGCCGAGGACACCGCCCCGCCCGAGGATCACGAAGCCCCGCTGGAGGACGACGCGGAACGCCTGAAGGACCTGGCCTCCGAGGCACCGGTCATCCGCCTGGTCAACCAGATCATCGGCCGCGCGGTGGAGAGTCACGCCTCCGACATCCATATCGAACCGTTCGCGGACAGGCTGCGCGTGCGCTACCGCTATGACGGCGTACTGCACGAGGTCGAGAGCCCACCGGCCCAACTGATCCCCGCCATCATCTCGCGCATCAAGATCATGGCCCGCCTGGACATCGCCGAACGGCGCCTGCCACAGGACGGACGAATCAAGCTGGCCGTCCGTGGCCACGAGATCGATTTCCGCGTCTCCACCATCCCCTCACTATACGGCGAGACGGTGGTGCTGCGCGTGCTCGACCGCTCCAGCGTCCGCTTCGACTACGCCACGCTGGGCCTGGCACCCGATATCGTCACCCGCATGCGTGCCCTGCTGGCGCAGCCGAACGGCATCGTGCTGGTCACCGGCCCGACCGGCTCGGGCAAGACCACAACGCTCTATACCGGCCTCGCGGACCTCAACACCGTCACGCGCAAGGTGGTCACGATCGAAGACCCGATCGAATACCAGCTGGACGGCATCAATCAGGTTCAGGTCCGCCCGCAGATCGGCCTGACCTTCGCCACCCTGCTGCGCTCCATCCTGCGTCAGGACCCCGACGTGATCATGGTGGGCGAAATCCGCGATATCGAAACCGCCCAGATCGCGGTGCAGGCGGCGCTGACCGGGCATCTCGTCCTGTCCACCCTGCACACCAATTCGGCCGCCGCCGCCATCATTCGCCTGCGCGACATGGGGGTAGAGGACTACCTGCTCACGGCAGTGCTGCGCGGCGTGCTGGCGCAACGGCTGGTCCGCCGGCTGTGCGACACCTGCAAGACGCCCTACGCCCCGCCGCCCGAACTGGTGGAACGGCTCGACCTGCGCCGCCTGGCCGGCGACACCCCCGTGACCCTGTTCCACGCCGTCGGCTGCGCCCGATGCCGCCACACAGGCTATAGCGGCCGCCAGACGATCGCCGAACTGCTGGAACCGGACGAGGCGATCGAGCGCCTGATCTTCTCGCGCAGCGATCACATGGCGATCGAGCGGGCGGCCATCGCCGCCGGCATGGTGCCGATCTTCACTGCCGGCCTGGCAGCCGCCCTGCGCGGCGAAACGACGATCGAAGACGTCACCCGCAGCGTCCGCGCCGGCACCTGACGGAGAGGCAATCGCATGGCCGAATTCGCCTACACCGCCGTCGACGCACAGGGCACGCTGATCCGCGGTACCCTTGAAGCCGAAACCGAAGGCGCGGTCCTGGCTACCCTGCGTCGTCAGGGCCACATCCCGATGCGGATCGGCGCCCCCGCACATTTCGCCCCGACAAGAGTGCTGGACGGCCTGACACTGCGCCGTCCCGACCTGCGCCGCGCGGAACTTGCGGCCATCACGCGCGAACTCGCGGTCATGCTGGGGGCCGGGCTGGATATCGACCGCGCCCTGCGCTTCCTGGCGGAAACCAGCCCTCGCCCGCGGGTGCGCCGCGTATTGGAGGGCGTGCGCACGATGGTCCGCGACGGCCGCGCCCTGCACGCGGCCATGGGCCACTATCCCGGCAGTTTCCCCCGCCTGTATCTCGGGATGGTCCGCGCGGCCGAAGCCACCGGCGACCTGGCGCCGACCATGGAGCGGCTGGCGCTGCTGCTGGAACGCGAACGGGCCCTGGCCACCACGGTACAGTCGGCGATGATCTATCCCGCCATCCTCACCCTGGCGGCCATCGGCTCGATTACCCTGCTACTGACCACCGTCCTCCCCCAGTTCACCCCCCTGTTCACCCAGAACGGCGTCACGCTGCCCGCCTCCACGCGGATGCTGCTCCGGGCAGGGAACTGGCTGGGTCATGACGGGCTGGCCATACCACCGGTCCTGCTGGTGCTCACCCTGCTGGGCCGCGCCCTCCTTCACCGCCCACCCATCCGGCTGAGGGTGGATCGCTGGCTGCTGGCCCTGCCGGTCGCCGGCCCCCTGATCGGCGAAATCCTGGCCGCCCGCTTCACCCGTATCCTGGGCACATTGCTGGAAAACGGCGTGCCGATCCTGACGGCGCTGGCCATCGTCCGCGAGGCCACCACCAACCGCGCCGCCATCGCCACGATCGACGCGGCAACGCAGAGCGCCAAGGCCGGATACGGACTGGCCACGACGCTGGAAGCCGCGGCGATCTTCCCTCGCCGCATGGTCCACCTGCTCCGGCTGGGCGAGGAAACGGCCCAGCTCGGCCCCATGGCGTTGCGCGCGGCCGACATTCACGAAGATCAGGCCCGCATCGCCATCCAGCGCCTGGTCGCGCTGCTGGTACCCGCGATCACCATCATCATGGGCCTGCTGGTGGCCGGGATCGTCTCCTCGCTGCTGCTGGCCATGCTGAGCCTGAACGATCTTGCACAATAAACGCCCCGCCCACCCCGGAGAGACCGGCTTCACACTGATCGAAATGATCGTGGTCGTCCTGATCCTGGGCCTGATCGGCACGATCATGATCGGGCGCGGACCGTTTCATTCGGTCACGCTGGATCTGCGCGGCTCGGCGCAGCAGATCGCGTCGGCCATGCGCGAGGCGAGGATGCTGGCGATCTATTCAGGCACCACACAAATCTTCACCATCGACGCGGCCAACCGGGATTACGGGCTGCAACAGGGCACCCGCCATGCCCTGCCCACGGGCGTATCGGTCGCCGGTCCCGCCCGCTTCGCCTTCCACCCCGACGGCAGCGCGACCGGCCCCGCGACCGCGCTGGTCGAAGGCGCCCGGCATGTCGTGCTGCGGATCAACTGGCTGACCGGCGCCGCCAGCGTGGAGGGGCCATGACCGCTCCCCATCAATCCGGCCAACAGGCCGGCTTCACCCTGATCGAAGTCCTGGTCGCCTTCGTCATCGTGACACTGGCACTGGCAGTCGCCTACCGAGGCATGCTGGACGGCGTCGCCGCCACGCAACTGTCCAACCGCATGCAGGATGCCCTCTCCCGCGCCCAGTCGCATATGGCAGCGATCGGCCACGGTATGCAGGTCGCGCCGCTGGAGCAGGATGGCGACGACGGCAGCGCTTTTCACTGGCATGTCCGGATCGCGCCCGCACAAACGGCAACCGGCACATCCTCCGGCCTGATGCTGTACCAGGTGCAGATCACCGAATCCTGGCCCGATCCCTCAACCGGTTCCGGTCGGCGGGCAGTCGCCCTCAGCACCCTGCGGCTGGCCACGCGGGCAGCCGGTCCATGACCGCCGCCGGCCGCCGACAAGCAGGGTTTACCCTGCTGGAAATCCTGATCGCGCTGGCGGTGCTCTCACTGGTGCTGCTGATCCTGCAACAGGGGTTCCAGACGGCGACGATACTGTTCGAACGCCAGCACGGCCTGCTGGCCTCCCAGGCCGAACTGGGCGCCGTCGATCGCCTGCTGCGCGGGCTGGTGACACGCGCCGATCCCGGAGCGGGCCGCGAAGGCCCCCTCTTCGTCGGGCAGGCGCACGGGCTGGTGCTGCGCGGCACGCTGCCGATCGCCCTGGGTGGCCAACCCGACACACAGGCCGACCTCCGCCTGTCGGTCGATGGCCGGCATCGCCTGCTCCTGATCTGGCTCCCTTATCGCCATGTGATCGCCCCTTCCGCACCCGAACGGCAGCAAACGCTGCTGACAAACGTTGCGGACCTGGAGTGCGCCTATTTCTCGAACGGACACTGGAACACGACATGGGAAGCCGACCACCTGCCGACATTGGTGCGCATCCGCATTCGCTTCCCCGACGGCGATCCCCGGCACTGGCCGGACATCGTCGCATCCCCCCTGCTGGACCCGATGCCGCAATAGCAACCGCCATCATGAAGCACCCCTCATGATCGGCAGGATTCTGTTCGCCTGGTGGTGGCGACAGATCCGCGGCCTGATCCCGGAACGAATCCGGCAGGCCCGACTGTCGTCCCGCCCCCGGCTGATCGCCGCATGGAACGGGCACGCGCTGGCCCTCTCGCTGGAACGGCAGGGCAATCACACGGCGCTGGGCACGCTCGGCCAGTCCGAAGCCGGCGATGCCGAAACGCAAGCCGCCTGCCAATCCGTCCTGTCAGGCCGAAGCCACCCGTCCGAGACGATCCTGCACCTGCCGCCCGGAATGGTCATGCAGCGCGAACTCACCCTGCCCGCCGCCACCGAACCCGATCTCGACGGCGTCCTGGCCTATGAGATGGACCGGCTGACCCCCTTTTCCGCCGACGCAATCTTTTACAGCCACGCCATCGTCCGGCGGGATGCCGCGCTGAATCAACTGCGCGTCCTGCTGTCGCTCACACTCCGCGCCCCCGTCACCCCGGCCCTGCGCCTGCTCGCACCGCTCGGCATCCAGCCGAACCATCTGGAAGACGCAACCCGATCGATACGCATCCCGCTGAAGACGACCCGATCGTCCTGGCGAAGCCTGAAAGACCCCCGGATCATGACAGCGACCGGAGCCACCCTGCTACCGGCAATGGTGATCGCACTTCTGTTCTGGCGCCAATCCACCGAACAGGCAGCCCTGTCGGCCCGGATCGCAGCCCTGCGTCCGGCGGCGATGGAGGCAACCATGCTCCGCCACCAGGCCGAGGATCGCCAGGCCGGCGAGACCGTGATCGCCGCCACACGCCGGCAATGGGGCGACCCGATGGCGGTGCTGGCGGCAACCACGCAGATGCTGCCCGACAACAGTTTCCTGACCGACCTGAGCCTCCGTCAGGGGCAACTGATCATCAGCGGCCAATCGCCCGAGGCCACGGGGCTGATTCAGGTCCTCAGCCGCACACCGGTCTTCCGCAACCCCGCCTTCGTCGC
The DNA here is from genome assembly GCF_048695475.1 of Gluconacetobacter brunescens. Lineage (NCBI taxonomy): Bacteria > Pseudomonadati > Pseudomonadota > Alphaproteobacteria > Acetobacterales > Acetobacteraceae > Gluconacetobacter > Gluconacetobacter brunescens. The sequence continues at coordinate 312,738 of NZ_JBLHEN010000002.1, forward strand.
ACCGGTCACCCGCATAACCGGCCGGAATACCAGCGCGTTCTCCATTCGCGTCGATGTCGGACAATGAACGGCCGGAGCATGAACCACGAAATGACATCCTTGCTGACGCTGGCACGCACCTTGCCCGAAGGCAGGCGGGGGCGGGCACTGGCGCTCTGCATGCTGGGACTCGCGCTGGGGCTGGCATGGCTTCTTGTGCTGAGCCCCGTCTGGACCCTCTATGCCGACCGCGCGCAGGGACTGGACCTGCAACGCGCCACGCTCACCCGCATGGAACGGCTGGCCAGCGCCCTGCCGGCCCTGCGTCAGAAGACCGCCACATCCTTCCCCGGCCCCGCGCAACTGATCGACGGTCCCACCGACGCCGTCGCCAGCGCCAACCTGCAAGACATCCTGCAAAAGATCGCCACCGCGACGGAAGCCGAGATCACAAGCATCGAGAACGTGCCCTCGGCAGCGGCCGGGCGCTATCGGCGGATCGGCCTGCATATCGTCGTCACAGCGCCATTCCCCACGCTGATCCGGCTGCTTAGCCGGCTGGAACGATCCACCCCGGCGATCGTGATCGACGGACTGCATCTGCGCGGCGCCGAGGACACGAACGGTGCATCCACCCTCCTGGATTGCGACATGATCCTCCACGCCTTCCGGCGTACGGACGGTACCCCGGCAGCAACCCCGTCGCGGACGGACACCCCATGACGGGCGCATCCCATCTCCGCTCCTTCCTCACCGCCTGCCTGGCGACGATGATGCTCGGCCTCGGCATGCTGCCGGCGCTTGCCGCCCCACCCACGCAGGACGCCCCAAACCTGCCGGACAGCACCCGGATCGACTCATGGCAGCAGACGATCCTGGCGCGCCCCCTGTTCAGCCCCACCCGCCGCCCGGCTGACATGCCCGGCACGGGCGATACCACGCCCCGCCTGACGGGCATCGTCGTCGGCAGCGGCCGGCGGCGCGCCATTTTCATGATCCCGGGACAGGATCGCGGCCAGATCGCCGATGTGGGCGACCTCATCGGCCCATGGCGGATCGTCGCGATCGAGAACGGCACGATCCGGGTCCGGGACATGGCGGGCGAACACGTCATGCGCCCTGACCGCGACCGCCGAACCGACAACCGGATGGGCGACACCCCGCCCGCACCAGCCCCTTCCCGCCCGGAAAATCAATAACGAGGTCCCATGCGATGCATATCCTGATCCGCGCCCTCGAAGGCATGACGACGCAGCGCCGCATGCCCGAAGGCACGATGCCTCGTCGCACAACACCTCTCCGGGCGACGCTGGCCCTGTGCCTGTCAGTGGCGGGATGTGACAATGGCCCGCCACGGGTCAGGCCCTTGTCCGGCGCGTTCCCGCTGGCCACCCCGGCACCCGAGGGCGCCGAGGGACGGATCGGCACGACCGACGCATCAGGGCAGGTGCAATACAGTTACGGCCGCAACACAATACCGTCCCTGCGCCCCTCCGGTTTTGCGGCCGGCGAAGGGCAGATCTCACTGAACTTCGCCGATACCGACATCCGCGATGCGGCAACCCAGATCCTGACCGATATCCTGCATGTAAACTACACGATCGACCCGGCGGTGCATGGAACAGTAACGCTGCACACTTCCGCCCCCCTCACGAACGCACAGGTGCTCCCGGCATTGCAGATGATCCTGGCCCAGGTCCAGGCCGTGCTGCTGCGCAGCGACGGGCTGTACCGCATCGTCCCAAGCCAGGGCCCACAGGCCGGTTCCCAATCCGGCAATCTTCAAGCCGGCGTAACCGGAATGACCGACAACCCCGCCCTGGGCGGCAATATTCTGGTCCCGCTGCGCTACGCCGAGGCCGCCAGCCTGACACGCGCCCTGCAACCCTTCGTCCAGTCCGGCGCCCGCCTCACACCGATCGACAGCAGCAACGCGGTCATCGTCAGCGGCGACCCGACGGCACGCAACGCGCTGGTCGAAGTCATCCGCGCGTTCGACGTGGACTGGCTCAGCAGCCAGTCCTATGCCCTGCTTCCAGTCGAATCGGGAACAGCCAAGGATATGGCATCGGTCTTGCAGACGGCTCTGCACGGCAGCGGCGGCTCCCTGGCACAGATCGTGCAGGTCCTGCCGCTCACCCGCGTCAACGCGGTGCTGATCGTCGCACGCAATACGCGCTATATCGACGACGCACGCCGCCTGTTCGCGCTGATCGAACGCAACCGCCGCGCCACGATCCGGTCCTGGCACATCTTCTACGTGCAGAATTCCAACGTAAACGACGTCACCTACACGCTGCAGCAGGCTTTCACGCCCGACAATATCACGGCCCTCCCCCCCGGCAACGCTTCCGGCACGGCCTCGCAACTGGCCCAGACCGGTTTCACCGGCGGCATGAGCAACGCCATGGGCAACCTGGGCGGCGGCGCCACAGGCGGCACTGCCGGCAGTGTGGGCGGCCTGGGTGGCAGCGCGGGCATGGCCGGCGGATCGGGCGCCAACGCCACGACCGGCCTCACCCAGGCAGGCGCGCAGGGCGGAACCCAGGGCACGACGGGCGCCGGCCAGCAGGCAGCGCCGTTCAACAACCCCCTGCTGGGCGGACTGGACAGTTCCGCGAGCACCGAATCCCGCCCTCAGGGCATGCGGATCATCTCCAACGGCCAGCACAACGCGATCCTCGTCTACGCCACCGATCAGGAAAGCGACAATGTCGAACTGATGCTGAACCGCATCGACATCATGCCCCTCCAGGTGCGGATCGACGCCGTGGTGGCAGAGGTCCAGCTCAACGACGCGCTGCAATACGGCACGCAGTTCTTCTTCAAATCCGGCGGCATCAACGGCGTACTCAGCACCAACAGCCAGACGATCACCACCGGTACGCTGGCCACCGCCGCCTTCAGCCACACGCTGCCCGGTTTCATCATCGGCGGCGCCAGCGGCGGCGGCGCACCGTTCGCGATCGACGCGCTGCAAAACGTCACCACCGTGCATGTCCTGTCTTCACCGCAGTTGATGGTGCAGGACAACCACCCGGCCCGGTTACAGGTCGGGCAACTGGTGCCGGTCCAGATCGGCTCGCAATCCAGCACGATCGGCACATCGATCTACAACCAGTTCACCTACCAGCCGACCGGCGTGATCATGGAAGTGACCCCCCATGTCAGCCATGCCGGCCTCGTCACGCTGGACATCGCGCAGGAGGTCAGCTCAGTCAGCAACACCTCGCCGGTCACGACCACGAGCACCAGTACCAACCCCACCTTCAACGACCGCTCGGTCAGTTCGCGCGTCGTGGTGCAGGACGGGCAGACCGTCGGGCTGGCCGGACTGATCACCGAGAATTCCAGCCGCGCCAATAGCGGCATTCCCTGGCTGAAGAACATCCCCATCCTGGGTTTCCTGGCCGGCAGCCAGAACAACAGCCGCCAACGCACCGAACTGCTGATCCTGATCACCCCCCACGTCATCCATGACGAGCGCGACGCGGTCAGCCTGATGGAAGATCTGCGCGACACCCACCCCAATGCCGCGAACGTGCCCGATGAACTGACACCGATGCACACGACCGGCAGTGCCGATCCCCTGCGGCCACTACGCCGGCAGGTCGGGCTGGACCGGTGACCAGCCGCGTCCACCCACGGAACGCGCACAACCGCCAGGGCGGCTTCGCCCTGCTGATCGTGCTGTGGACGCTGGTGGGGCTGTCGCTGCTCGTCTCCATCGTCATCGCGACAGCCGGCGCCGAACTGCGGAGCGTTCGTGCATTGAGGCTTTCAGCCCAGATGCAGGAAGCCGCGGATGGCGCCGTCTGGCAGGCAATCTTTCACGCCATGGACCGTTCCGTCGCACACTGGGCCCAGGACGGCCGCGCCTATGTCACGCGCATGGACGGCCTCACCCTCACCACGCGACTGCGCAGCGAAGCCGGCCTGATCAATCCAAACACCGCCCCCCGCCCCTTGCTGGCCGCCCTGATCGAGGCATGCGGCGCCACAGCCGGCCAGGCGGCGACAATCGCAGCCAACATGGTGGAATGGCGCAGCAGCGCACAGGGAAACGTCGCGGACATGCGCGCCCGCTATCTGGCCGCAGGGCTGACCTACCGTCCGCCACAAGCCGCCTTCCAGACAATCGACGAGATCGGACTGGTCCTGGGCATGACTCCGGGCCTGCTGCGCGCCCTCACACCGCATCTCTCCGTCACGCAGCCAAACGATCCCGATATCACACAGGCCGATGTCACGGTGCGGCAGGCCATGCGCAAGGCAGGCGAGCCCATGCCCCCTCCGCTCCCAGGCAACGTGAACCGACCCAGCAGCTTCCGGGCCGAAATCACCGTCCAGGACGGCCATGGCGGTCGCGCCGGCCGCCATGCCATCATCCTGCTCACCCCGGCGGCGCAACCCGGCGCCACCCTCGCCGATATGGTGCATATCGTGCAGCTACAGCCAGATCTGTAAGAGGCTTTTTACAAAGTCACCCTGCCGGCGATCCAACGCGCATTTCCTGCGCTTCGGTGCTCACGGCCATCAAGGCCGCTCCGTTCCGATGCTCGAAAATACACGCCGGGCGTGCCGCTTCGCAGCACGCTCGCTCGGCAGGCCGACTTTTCAAACAACCCGTAAGAGTTTTTTAAAAATTCCTCTTTAGAAAATCAGATTTCATACTCGATGGCCGGCAGGCTCTGATCCATGGTCAGCGAGGGCAAGCCCCGATGCGGCGCGCCGACAACCCGCGCCGGATTACCCACCACGGTCGTAAACGGCGCAACGGGCTTGAGCACGATCGACCCGGCACCCACTCTGGCGCCCTCGCCGATTTCGATATTGCCCAGCACCTTGGCCCCGGTTCCGATCAACGCGCCCCGCCGCACCTTGGGATGCCGGTCACCGGCTTCCTTCCCGGTCCCGCCCAGCGTGACGTTCTGCAACAGGGCTGCGTCATCCTCGACCACCGCCGTTTCGCCCACCACGATGCCGGTCCCGTGGTCGAACATGATCCGCTGCCCTAGCCGCGCGGCAGGGTGAATATCCACAGCAAACACTTCCGACGCCCGCCCCTGGATATAATGCGCCAGCGGGCGGCGGTTCTCATGCCACAGCCAATGTGCAACCCGATAGGACTGGATCGCATGAAAGCCCTTGAAAAACAGGAACGGCACCAGAAGCCCGCTGGCCGCCGGATCGCGCTCGCGGAGCGAGGCCAGATCCGCAACCGCCATATCGACCGCCGGCGAATAGCTGATCTGAAAATCCCTGATCAGGGCAAAGAGCGTCGCCTTGCGCACCAGATCATTGCTGAGCTTGCGCGAGAGCAGATAGGCCAGCGCGGTTGCGAAATCCGGCTGGTCAAGAATGCTCGGCCGCGTCAGGTCCCGCAAAACCGGGTCGCGATGCGCCCGGGCCTCGCCCCGGATCAATTCCCACAAACCCGCCGGCGAGACCGACGGAGCGGCGGCATCCACCGCCGCCGCATCCACCCCGCCCCGCTCGAAATAGGCACGCAGGCTGGTGATGTCCGCATCCATCACCTGTTCCCGTCTCCGCTCCAAAGACGGAAGAGATCGCGTCCGGATCACCGCGCCTGGGCCAACCCGTCCGCATGGGCGCGACGAAACTGCCACACCACCTGCCGCGTCAGTTCGTCCGGTTCGGCCAGAACCCGATTATGGAGGAGGCGCACGCTGTCATGCGCGGCATAGAAGCGCCGCGTCTTGCGGTCAGCCTCCACGATCAGCGCTCCCAGAAACGTGCCTTCGATTTCGACGATCCGTGATTCAAACATTGCCTGCTGCCTTGTCGTTCCGCTTGCGCGGGTCCGCCGGCAGCACTCACCGCCGGCGCATTATCGGGCGGGCGCCAGCCCCATATGGCCGGCCCATCGCGCACTACATCGGTCGTTGCGACACATTCGCGCATTCATGAGGGTCATCGGACTCCACACTCCGGATGATCACGCCATATCCCGATGGCGATAAGGGAACGATACAGGCATCCCGCGTCCCGTCAAGATTAAAACATCACACGTTCGTATGATAAATCATATCACTTACATTTATGTTATTAACGCGAGTTTTAAACTGACACCCATAAACATCTTAATTTAATTAAGTTTTTTGAAAATTTTTCGTACCCCTTTCCCCACACCAGAGCCACCCTTTCATCGTCCCATCTAGCAACAACCTCACCCGGCGCATCGCCGACGGCCCCTATAATACCAAATTTTTCGTTGAATGTTTCATATAACGATATATGCTCGTTATCGAGCACCCCACCAGATCGGGGCCTCATTGGAAGGATACCGGTATCATGGGCATTCATCTCGGCGACGTCGCACCGGATTTCGAGCAGGAAACGACCATCGGCCCCATCCGCTTCCACGAATGGCTGGGGGATTCATGGGGCATCCTGTTCAGCCACCCCAAGGATTTCACCCCGGTCTGCACCACCGAACTGGGGGCCGTCGCAAAGCTCGCACCGGAATGGGCAAAGCGGAACACCAAGGTCATCGGCCTGTCCGTCGATCCGGTCGGCAGTCACGCGGAATGGGAGGCCGACATTGCCGAGACCCAAGGGGCAAAAGTCAATTTCCCGATCATCGCCGACGCCGACGGCAAGGTCGCGGCCCTCTACGACATGATTCACCCGGCGGCGGACCCCAAGGTGACCGTCCGGACGGTCTTCATCATCGACCCCGCGAAGAAGGTCCGGCTGACCCTGACCTACCCGCCGTCAGCGGGCCGCAATTTCGATGAAATCCTGCGTGTGCTGGACAGCCTGCAACTGACGGATCGCCACAAGGTCACGACCCCCGCCAACTGGCAAGCGGGCGACGACGTGATCATCGCCCCCTCGGTCACCGACGAGCAGGCCCACGCCCTTTTCCCCAATGGCTGGAAGACCCTGCGCCCCTATCTGCGCCTCATCGCCCAACCCCGCTGAACAGGAGAAACTGCAATGACCCTGTTCCCGGGATGGCAGGCCCCTGATTTTACGGTTCAGACCACAGCGGGCCAGATTCACTTCCATGCCTGGCTGCGCGGAAGCTGGGGCATCGTCATTACCCATCCGACCGATTACGACCTGGATGGGTTACGCCGCGCCGGAGCATGGGCGCTCTCCCGCGCGCAACCGGTCCGGCTGCTCGGCCTCTCCCCTTGCCACGACGACAGCAGCCCGCACGGCCCGGGCTTCACGATCGTCGGCCAGCAGGATGCAAACCGCGTCGCCAGGGCCTGGCAGGGCGTGACGCAGGATATCGGCGATATCGTTCCAGCCGTACCGATGGCGGAGCGCGCGGTCTATGTGATTGATCCCGCCCTGACGATCCGCACCGTCCTGTCATACCCACCCGTGCATGGAAGGCATTTTACCGACATCATCCAGGCAGCAGAGGCACTCGGGCTGGAGGAGCTTCCCCTCCGCCCGGTCCGGGCAGCCTGAAACCACGCTCTCCGCTTTATCGCGCTTCGCCCGCCGGAAAAGAGACAAGATCCACGGCAGGCTCCTGGAAAAGCGTATATCCATTGCGACCGGCCGCCTTTGTCGCGTAAAGGGCGGTATCGGCGCGATAGATCAGTTCATCGGCGGTAATGCGATCCATGCCGGTCATCACCGCACCGATACTGGCCGTTACCGACCGCGTGACGCCCGCGAAGCAATAAGGCGTGCGCAGCGCATCCGAGACCATGGCGCACAGCGCATCGAATTCCTCGGCGGAAAACGCACCCGGAATGAATGCGGCGAACTCGTCGCCGCCAAACCGGCCGACACAGCCGCCGCGCCATGTCACCAGGTCGCGCAGCCGGACACTGAACGCCCTGAGAAACGCATCCCCCGCCTGATGCCCCAGACTGTCATTGACCCCCTTGAAATCGTCGATATCGATGAAGAAAACCACACCCGGTTGCAGCGCTTCGACCACCGTTTTCAGCACCGCCTCGAATTTCTGGCGGTTCATGGTCGATGTCAGCATGTCATGCGTCGCGGCATGTTCCAGATTAGCCTTCATCATCATCAGCCGCCGGGTATCGCGCCGCTTTTCACCCACCGCGTTGTTGATCGGCAGCACGACCAGTAGCAGCGAGAACAGATAAGGCTGCATCATGCCCTCGCGCATCAGACTGCCGTCCGGAGACAATCGGGCGATCGGCCCCAGTCCCCGCGCCGTCAGCGCCGAGGCAAAGGTCGACACGAAGAAAACCGCCGTCAGGCCCCACGCCGGCCTGGCGTGGAAGGCGAGCATTGCCAGCGCCGGGTAGAGAAACAGAAACAGCGGAGAGCGCCCCCAGGTGAAGCTGAGGATCGTCAGCACGACACAGCACAGCAGCAAGGCAACATTCTCTTTCTCGACCTGCCAGACCACCTGCCCCGGGCGCGCGTAGCGCAGCAACGCCAGGACAGCGGGCGTGGCCAGCAGCAGCCCCAGCGCATCGCACAGAACCCATTGCATCCATTCGCGAAATGGCGGCGCGGCATCACCCAGCAGCGTGTATTCGACAGCAACCCCGATCGCCGCCTCGATGGCCGCCGACAGCAGCGCGATGATGGTAAACGCCGCGAAACGCCGCGGCCGTGTCAGATCGATGGTCGCCCCGCAGAAGCGGCGCGTCATCGGGGCCGCGATCAGTACCTGCACGGCATTGAGCATGCAGGCGAGAAAACTCTCGGTCGGCGACAAACCGCCGGCGAAGCCGTTGATCTCGAAATTGACGGCGAGACAGGCCACCAGAACCCCCGCGGCCAGAACGGGGCGCAAACTCAGCAGGGCGACCAGCATAGCCGCATTCGGTGCCCAGAAGGAGGCGTAGCCGAATTCGTCCGTGACGAAAAAACGGGAGATCAGGCAACTCAGGCCAAAGACAGCCACAAGCATCGCAGCCGTTCCACTGCCGCGCCTGATTTCCGCCGAACGATAAGGTCTCCAGCCCAACCACCCCCCCTCGCGCAGCGTGTACCGTCACAACCAGTACCCTGATAGCCGTCAAAAATAAACGCTATTCAACACACGCGCGATGCAGCCTGCCAGCCGCAGCTTGATCAGGCGCTCAGACGACCAGGCCTCCCATACCGCCGATGGCGGGATCGGTGCGGCTGGGCCGCCCGGTTTCGCGATGACCGGCAAACCGGAGGGCGCGCCCGGCTCCCGCGTCCAGTTCCACCGTCAGGTCATACCAATGGTCGTTCCGACCGACATCGATCACGACATCGACCGACCCCTGTGGAGGCACCATGACCTCCTGCCGCACCTCCCGATAGGCATCCGTGACAACAACCCTGCGCGCAATACCGGTGTGCTGGCCCAACCGCAGCACAACCGTGTCCAAGGACACTCCCGTTCGCAGGGCAACCGCAAACCCGGCACAGGCCGTAAAACGCCGATAGAAGCCGTTTGGGCCATGCACCGTCACCGCCACGCTCCCCGCGAGCGCGAAGACATGGCTGTCCCCTGCCCCGACTGTGTAGTGGCGCACGCCGCCGCCATCGCGCACCCGGAACACGGCTCCCTGCGTGCCGCCACAGGCCAGCCGAAGCCTGCCGTCAGCCTCCAGATCGGCATGGAGATCGTAAGGAAGGGGCCGGGCCGGGCGCGCTCCGGTTTCCTGCCGGGGAAGAGACTGCCGGTCGGGGATTGTCGGCGGCGGCAGGCGGCACGAGGCCCGTGTCCGGACCGGATAGGCTGAGGTATCCGGCAGGGCCTCGGGCCACACCGCATCCCGGCGCGTGAAGTCGAAGGCCGAGGTCAGATCCCCGCAGACCACCCGGCGCCAGGGGGTAATGTTCGGCACCTCGACACCGAACCGCGCCGCCAGAAAGCGCAGGACCGAAGTATGATCGAAAACCTGCGAGTTAACCCAGCCTCCCGTGCTCCACGGCGATATCAGCAGGGCCGGCACCCTGGGCCCAAGGCCGACCGGTACGCCGTCATACACCTCTCCCGTCACCGGAACGGTGCTGGCCCCCCGCGCTTTCTCCAGGGCAGGAACCGGCGGCGGCACATGGTCGAAAAACCCGTCATTTTCATCATAATTCAGGATAAAAACCGTCTTCGTCCAGATATCGGGATGCCGCACGAAAACATCCATCAGGCGCGAGATCAGGAATTCGCCATAGCCCGGTGGCGCATCGGGGTGCTCCGAGAGGGCCGTGGGCGGCACGATCCACGACACCTGGGGCAAGCAGCCGCTCGCCACATCCCGTTCGAACGCCTCGACCAGATACCGGCCGTCCGAACTGTTCATGTTCGCACGGTTGGAGCCGGAAACGATCCGCCGCGCGCGCTGATATTGCCAGGATCGCCGGTCCAGGTCGCGGAACGCGGCAAACGAGGCGATCGGGTTGTCGCCGAAATTGTCGTATTCCTGATAGACCCGCCACGAGACCCCGGCGGCCTGGAGCCGTTCGGGATAGGTCTCCCAGCGGAACGGTGCGAACGATGCGCGGTCATGCGCCATGTCGGCGGTCCAGTTGCCGTCATCGACATTCTCGATGGCCTGCCGGCCGTGATCGTCCACGGCCAGCCCATTGGTGCCGCTGAAGAAATAGAGCCGGTTCGGATTGGTGGGCCCAAAGATCGAGGCATGATAGGCGTCGCAGATCGTGAATGCATCTGCCAGCGCGTAGTAATAGGGAATGTCCGCCCGGGTGAAATGGCCCATCGTCATCGCCGTCTTGCGCGGCACCCAAATATTCCAGTCGTCCCATGCCGCCTGCGTGCCCTTCCAGCTATGGTCAAGGCTGGCCAGGCAGGCACTGGATGTATGGTCCGTATCGAAGCGGAACGGCAGCACGCGCCCGCCCTTCCCATCCGGCTGGGCAAAGACGGAATTCCCGTCCGGCAGGCGTTCGGCCCTGGGGTCGCCATAACCGCGCACCCCGTTCAGGCAGCCGAAATAGTGATCGAACGACCGGTTCTCCTGCATCAGGATCACCACATGCGCCACATCCGCGATCGTGCCGGTCACATGATGCGGGGGAATGGCCATGGCCCGGCGCAGATTGTCGGGCAAAACTCCCCCGGTCGCCAGGCCGGCACTCCATTGCAGAAAACGGCGGCGTCCGGGGGCAACAGCCATCTGTCGGTCAGAAATGCTTGCGCAGGGTAAAGAACACCATGCGCGGCGCGCCCGCCTGCAACGTGGCGAATGTATGCGTCGGATCCGAGAACACGAACCCGTTGGTGCCCACCGAGGCAACATAACGCTTGTCGAACAGGTTGCTCACATTCACCTGGGCATCCACGCCGCGCAGCAGCCAGTTACGGCTATGGAAGCGATAGCCCACATTCAGGTTGAACACGTCATTTGCCGGCACCCATGCATCGTTCAGATAGGTATAAGACCGCTTGTCCTGGAACTGCATGTTGATATTACCCCAGATCGACCCGTCATCATAGCCGATCTGCACATTCGCCAGGTTGCGCGGCATACCCACCACGTCCCTGCCCCTGGTGGCGTAAATGGTCCCGCCGCTATTGACGTTGTCGTTATATTTCGAGTCGTTGAAGGCATAGGATGCATAGATCGACCAGTTGGGCGCGAACTGGTAGTTGAAGGCCAGATCCACGCCGCGCGCCGTCACACCGCCGACATTGGCCAGCGCCGAGGCATTGCCCTGCACGCCGGTTCCCTGGGTGATGGTCAGCAGCCGGTTCTCGAACTCGACATAATAGCCGGTGATCGAGGCCTGGATATTATGGTCGTGATAGCGGTAGCCAATTTCCTCGGAATAGGACATTTCCGGCTTCAGCTTGTTCCTGATCGCCTCATAGCCCGCGATCGTCGTGGCGAACGGGCTGGTCGCCCCGGTGTTCGAATTGTCGAACGCCGCCATGTTGCGTGCGAAATCGGCAAACACCTCATTATGCGCATTGACGCGATAATTGGCGCCGACCTGCGGCAGGAAACCGTTGCTCGCCTCGATCGAACCCGACGGATAACCGTCATCCCCCTTCACACCAAGAATATTGCTGCCGATCTGGCGCGCCTTATTGTCCGCGATCAGCGACCGGAAGCCGTAATTCAGCTTCAGGGCCGGCGTGATCTGCCACGTATCCTGTAGGTGGACCTGATAGGTCTTGGTATTGAATGCACCCTGCCACTGGGTGGCGAACCAGTTGTTCTGGTACCAATAGGTGCTGCTCGGCGTGCCATCCAGGCCCAGAGGATAGAAGCGCCGCGCCTGTTCGAAATCGTTGTTCTCGAACCAGAATCCACCTTCGATCGTATGATGGCCAACCTTGTACGTCAGGCCGCCGAGAAAACCTTCGCGATGGATGTCATACTCGGTGGTCCGCACCGAAAGCGGCGAGCCGCCCAGCGCCGTCGGCGTCGCCTGATACGGCGTGGCCCACACACCCTCGCCGCTATTGGTATGGCCGTAAACCGACGCAAAACCCTTGAGGTTGCTGGTCAGGTCGAAATCCAGCCGTCCATATCCCATCGCGTCCTGACGAAGGCCCGCCGCATTGTAATAGACGAAATCCGGATAGCTGCCGTAATTGGTGTTGCCGATTCCCGCCGGATAAGGCGTGCCGTTCTGGTAGGCATAGCCGATCTGCTTGGCCAGATTGTAATTTCCGGTAATGTTGTCGACCCGGTATCCATATTTCGCAATCGTCGCCAGTGACAGGTCCTGATAGTCGTTTTCCTGGCGCAGCGACCAGTCCCCGAACAGCGTCAGCTTCACATGCTCGCCCAGCGGCTGGACGAACTTCGCGTTAGCCTGCTGCTGGCGCTGGATACCGTCGCCCTTCCACTTGTTGGCGTCCTGATAATCATACGAGACATAGAACTTCCCGCCACCGGGCAACACGCCGCTATTGACGCGCATGAAAGTGCGCCAGGTCCCGGCCGAGCCAACCGTTCCCGCCACATCCACGCCGAACTTTCTGGTCGGGTCGATCGACGTGAATTCCAGTGCACCACCCAGGTTGTTCGAAGCCGCCACACCCACAGACCCGGCACCCTGGGTCAGAGTCGCACGTCCATTATTCTCGGTCTGGAGCGCCCGACCGATCGACAGCCCGTTATCATTGCCATAGGCCAGATTGCCCAGCGGCACACCATCCATCGTGAAGCCCAGCCGGCTCTGGTCGAACCCGCGGATGATGATCTGCTGCGACCATTCGTAAGATCCCAGCGGGTCCGACGAGGTGAACATGACACCAGGCAGTTTGGAAAGCGCCTTGAAAGGGCTGGTGCCCGGCACATATTGCTGGATCGCCATATGCGACACGGTCTGCGTTTCACGCGCGGCCCCCGCCCCCAGTACCACGATCGCCTCGTTCCCGCTCGCGACATGCGCTGCCGGAGCCGGCACGGCAGTCGGACGCACCACCACAACCGGCGCGACAGATTTCGACGCGGCCTGGGCCCGCGCGGGCGCTCCATGCGCCTGCGCGGTCGACTTACGAACCTTGTGCTTCTGGCTCGCAGTGGCAGCGATCGCCCCCTGATGGATCATCGCGGCGGCAAGGCAGGTGGTCACGAAAAGGGCTGCGCTCTTGTTCATATCGCTCCATCCAACTGGCGGCACCCCGTCAGGACGCGGCTTCCGGCTGATGGTCGCTTAATATGATCGGCGCCCGATCAGGTCTCGTTATGATTTCATGACAATCATTTCTCCTCCACCTGCCTTATTTCTGTAATATTAGGATTCGCACCCCAATATAAGGAGAACCAAAGCCGTCGAGATGCAGGCAGAGAAATGAAGAAAGACCGTGACGATTTCATTCCCCATGCCGGTCGACTCGGAGCCAATCCGCTTTGCCCCGCGATTTATTGACTTCAGCGAAAAATCGGCGCAGGCGCTTTGTCCGGTCTCAAGCACGTCCGAAAGCACCCTGATGTCTACGCCCGGAAAACAATCGGATAGCCATCCTCTCGACCGGCCCGTCTGGCAGGCCCTAACTGGCCGCCAAGGCAACGTCGCCATCACCTGCGGCAAGGCCCGGCGATTCGACCCCGCCTATGGCCCGTTCGCGGCAGCCATCGACGAATCCGAGCCAGCACTGCGCGACCTGGCCCTTCTGGCGGCGGAGGACGAGATATGGCTGCTGGAAAAAAATCCACCCCTGGCCATCCCCGGACTGACCCTGCTCAAGCGGGCCGACTGCATGCAGATGGTTGCCCGGACGATCACCCCCGCCCCATGCCGCTTTCACATCGCGGAACTGGGCGCCGACGACGCGCAGGAGATGCTGGCGCTGGCGACGATGACGCAACCCGGCCCCTTTCGCCCCCGCACCCACGCACTGGGCCCTTTCATCGGTATCCGCGATGAAGGCCGCCTGGTCGCGATGGCCGGCGAACGCACGCAACCGGCAGAGTATGTCGAGGTCAGCGGCGTATGCACCCATCCCGACCATCGCGGACGCGGCTATGCCGGATTCCTGATGCGGGAAGTCGCGGCCCGCATCCTCGCACGCGGGACGACCCCCTTCCTGCATTGCTACGCAACCAATACCGGTGCGATCGCCCTGTACAGATCCCTGGGTTTCACGCCCTTCCAAACCGTCACTTCCGCTGTCTTCGCAACCACCTGACGGGTGGGGGCACATCCCGTCCCATCGCATAAATACAAAAAAGGCGGAGCGATAAAATCGCCCCGCCCTCGCCGGTTCCGCCATCAGCGGCCAACGGCTAATGCCCGCTCCGGACCGACGCCGTTCCCGTGTTGAGCGCCGGGGCCACACCGCTCAGATTGTCGAATGGCGTCTCGTCCCGCACGCTGTCGATGCCACCGGCCGGATCGGGATGATGCAGCCCGTCATATTGCAGCACCGAGAACGTCATCGTCTGGTCCGGCGTCGGCAGCAGCCTGTCGTTCCACCCGCCGCCAAGCGAGCGGATCAGCCCGATTTCCGCCTGGAAATAGCGCGTCTCGACCTGCACCTGTGCAATCTGGGCTTCCAGCGCGGCCTGCTGGGCAATGATCGCGTCCAGATAGGCCGAAACCCCGCCCTTGTACAGGGTCATGGTCATGCTCTGCATGTCCAACGCCGCCGATGTCGCCGCCTTCAGCCGGTCATTCTCCGCCCATAGCCGGTTGGTGCGCGAAAGCCCATCCTCCACCTCGCGAAATGCCGCAAGAACCGAGGACCGGTAACGATCCCGCGTCTCGCGATAACTGGCCCAGGACGCCTGCAAGGCGGCCCGGCGCATGCCGCCCTCGAAGATCGGCATCGAGGCCGACGCACCATAGGACCACATGCTGTTCGCCAGATTGGCCAGATCGAACCCATTGGCATCGAACCCGCCATTGGCATTGAGCGAGATATGCGGATAGAACGCCGCCCGCGAAACCCCGATGGCACGATTGGCCTGCGCCATCTCGCGTTCCGCCGAAGCCACATCCGGCCGCCTTTGCAACAGGTCGGACGGCACGCCGAGCGGAATGTTCGCCCGCACGAACGTCAACGCATCGGTCGGCGCAATGTGGAAATCGGACGGCGCGCTGTTGGTCAGCACCGCGATCGCATGCTCCGTCACCTCACGCTCGGCCTGGATGTCCAGTTCCGCCGCCTGGGTCACATACAGGCGGTTCTGGGCACGAGCCAGGTCGAGGCGCGGCGCCGCCTGATTGGCAAGCTGCGTCTGGGTCACCTTCAGCGCCTGCTCGTAATAGGCGATGGATTTGCGATAGATCGCATCCTGCGCATCATACCCGCGCAATGCGACGTAATCGCTGGCCAGTTCCGCCTGCAAGCTCAGCCGCGCCCCAGCATAATCCGCCGCCTTCTCCTGGGCCGAGAATTTCGCCATGCGCACCTGGTTGCGGATCTCCGACCAGAAATCCGGTTCCCACGACGCCAAGCCGCCATAAAACTCGTCGGTCTGCGTCAGCGCCCCCTTGTAGCGGAATAGCCTGTCGGCCGACTGCTTGTTGTCCGATGCCCCGAAGGCCAGACCGAAATGTGGCAGCAGGTCCGCACGCGCGCTCATGACCATGGCCCGCGCCTGGACGAAGCGTTCGGCTGCCGCCTGCAAATCCGCATTCGCGGCAACAGCCTTGTCCTCCAGCGCATCGAGCTGCTGATCATGCAGCAGCGTCCACCAGTTCGAGGGCAATTGCGTATCCGCCGGCGTCGCGGTGGCGAACACCCCCTGACCATGCCAGCTTGCGGGCACGATATAGGTCGGGGGATGATAGGTGGGCGCCAGATCGCAGGCGGACAGCGCCGCCAGCGACAGCATCGCCCCGCCGGACATCATGGTCCGGCGCAAAGACCGCATGATCATCCCTCGATTTCCTCGTCTTCCTGGTCGTACCCCTTGGCCGGCTGGACGACATGCACTTTCTGCCCTTCCAGCAGGTCCGCCGGCGGGTTGTTGATGATCCGGTCGGCTGGCGAAACGCCCGACGTCACGTCGGTCTCCGCATCGGCCATGCGCCCCACTTCGATGTTGTGGTAATGCACCACATCGTTGGCATCCAGTACCGCCACCTGCATGCCCTTCTCCTCGAAGACCAGGGCAGCGGTCGGGATCTGGAACACACCCGGCGTCGAGGGTGCCGTCATCTTCACCGACGCGAACGTCCCCGGCCACAGCTCATGCTTGTCGTTGTCGATGGTAAATTCGGTAATCGCCGTGCGGGTATTGGGGTCATATCCCCGCGCGATGGTCAGGAAGTCGGCCTTGAAGGTCCGGTTCGCAAACTGCGGCACGCTGACTTCGGCCGTCATGCCCGGCCTGAGAATATACGAGAACGTCTCGGGCACCGATACGAACAGGCGCATCTTGTGCATGTCCGATACGGTGAAAAGCTGGCTGGCATCGCCATTGCTGCCATGCTCCCCCGCCCCGCTGCTGACGTAATCACCCACATTGATGTCGCGCGACGTCACCACACCATCGAACGGCGCCACGATGGTCTTGAAGCGTTCCAGCGCCTCGAACTGATCGACCTTGTGCTCGGCAGCCTGCATCACCGCCAGCCCGGCCTTCTCGTTCGCATCGGCAACCGAGACCGACTGGCCCGACACCGCCTGCGACTTGCCCATCGCCCGCCAGCGGTTGGCGCTGACCACGGTCAGGTTGTATTTGGCCTGCGCCTCCGCCAGATCGGCCTTGGCCTGGGCATATTGCGCGTCCAGGCTAGGGGCATTGATCTCGGCCAGCGCATCGCCGGTCTTCACCTCGGATCCGTAATCCTTATACCACATCTTCACATAGCCCGACGCCTGCGGAAAAAGCGGCGCCTGGTACCAGGCGTCGATATTCCCCGGCAGGGTCAGGGTCACGGTCTTGGGCGAAGGTTTCGCCTGGATCACCGCAACATCGGGCAGCGCGTTGCTCAATGTCTCGGCGCGCAGTTCCGTCACCGCATGAACCCGGGTGACCACCTGATAGCCGACCAGCCCGGCCAGGACACAAGCCCCGGTCGCCAGAAGGGTGTTGCGTGACATGGAAGCCATCAGACGGTCTCCTTCCGGCTCGACGAGCGGTTGTAGATAATCGCGTAGACACAAGGAACAAACAGAAGCGTGGAAATGGTGGCCACGATCAGTCCGCCGATCACCGCCTTGCCCAGCGGCGCATTCTGCGAGTTGCTGATCGACATCGGCACCATGCCCACGATCATCGCGGCAGCAGTCATCAGCACGGGGCGTATGCGCCCATACCCGGCCTCCAGCGCCGCCTTCAGCGCGTCGCCATGAATCTCCATCCGCTCGCTGGCATAGGACACGACCAGGATCGAGTTCGCGGTGGCGGTGCCCATGCACATGATGGCACCGGTCAGGGCAGGCACCGACAGGTGCGTATGCGTCAGGAACAGGCTCCAGGCGATTCCCGCCAGCGCCCCCGGCAGGGCCGAGATGATGATGAACGGATCAAGCCAGGACTGGAAATTGACGACGATCAGCAGGTAGATCAGCGCGATCGAGATCGCCAGCCCGCCGATAAGCTGCGCATAGGCGCTGCGCATCGTCGTCGCCTGGCCTTCCACATCCACCGCCGCCCCACGCGGCACGTCCGCCGCCGTCTGGGCGATCACCTTGTTGACGCCCGAGAGCACGGTCCCCAGATCGGTGCCTTCGGCCGACACATAGATGTCGAACGCCGGCATCGAGTTGAAGTGCGAGACCTGTCCCGGCGTACCGGTGGCGCTGATGGTGCTGACGGCGCCCAGCAACTGCATGCCCTTGCCCGTCGGATTGCCATCTCCCTTGTCGACCGGGATCGACAGCAGGTCGTTGAAGTGGGTCAGCTGGTTCTGGGTCACGTAGGTGTTCAGCAGAAAGGTCACGCCCCAGACCGGATCGTACCAATATTGCGGATCGACGGTCGAACTGCCCGACAGCGTCATCAGTTCATTGTCGGCCAGGTCGGCGGCATCGACGCCAGTGGCCTGGCTGAAGGTCCGGTCCCCCTTCACGAACAGGGTCGGCGTCTTCATCGTCTGTTGCAGCGACACGTCGCTGGCACCGGGGACGAGACGCAGCTTGTTCGTCAGTTCGACCGCATATTGATAGCTCTTGCTCAGTTCCGGCCCCGTGATCTTGATATCGATCGGCGAGGGCGAACCGAAATTGAGGATCTTCGCCGTCAGATCGGCTGGCTGGAAGGTAAAGACAGTGCCGGGGAAACTGGCCGACAGCCCCTTGCGCAGCACGGCACGATAATCCCACACCGGCGCTTCCGCCTCGGTCAGCGTAATCGTCAGGTCGCAATCCTGCGTGCCGATGGTCGGCGTCGGGATAAAGGCCTGGTTATGCGGCGCTTCAGCCAGGCCGCAATTGCTGACCACATCATCCACCTTGCCCGGAAGCAGCTCATGAATCCGGTCGCTGACCAACGTCGCGATCCGCCCCGCCACCTCGATCCGGGTGCCCAGCGGCGCGCGCATGTGCATCTGCAACTGGTCGGACTTGATCTCAGGAAAGAAATCACGCCCCGCCACCAGATACAGCCCCATCGACAGCACCGACACGCCAAGGAAGATCGAGGCGAACCGCACCCGGTTGGCAATGGCGCGCCCCAGGAACACACCATAAGCCTCGCGGAAGCTGGTGAAGCGGCGCTCGAACCCGCGCTGGAAGCGCGAGAAGATATTGCCCCCCTTCAACTGGTCCTCGTGCGTGTCATGCCCATGCGCGCCATGGGTCTGCCCTGCCAGCAGGAACTTCGCCATGGTCGGCACCAGGGTGCGCGACAGGATGAAGGAGGCGATCATCGCGAAGATGATGGCTTCTGCCATCGGCATGAACAGCCAGCCGGCCACCCCGCCCAGTTCGAACAGCGGCAGCCAGACGATGCAGATGCAGGTCGTGGAAACGAAGGTCGCAATCACGATCTGGTTGGCCGCGTCAATAATCGCGACCTCCAGTTCCTTGCCCATTTCCAGATGGGTATCGATGTTCTCGATCATCACGGTGGCGTCGTCGACCAGGATACCGACCGCCAGTGCCAGACCACCCAGGGTCATGACATTGATCGTCTGCCCGGCCCAGCCCAGCCCGATGACGGCGCACAGGATCGCCAGCGGAATCGAGGTGGCGATAATCACCGTCGATCGCCATGAACCCAGGAACAGCAGCACCACAAGGCCGGTCAGGAACGCCGCCGTTACCATCTCGCGCAGCACGTCCGTGATCGAATCCTTCACGAAACCGGAAGCATCGTTCAGGATCGACAGATGCGCGCTCGCCGGGATCACCTTCTCCAGGCGCGGCATCAGCGCCTTCACGCCGGAGACCACATCCAGCGTCGAGGCCTCGCCGCTCTTCATCACCACCATCACGACCGCCTGCCGGCCCTTGACGAGCACGAGGTTGGTCTGCGGATGGCCGCCACGATAGACCTGCCCCAGATCGTGCATGTAGACGACCGAATTGCCGACACGCTTGATGGGAATATTGCTCAGTTCTTCCATCGTGCGCGGCTGGGCATTGGTCGCCACCATCCAGTCGGTGGCACCGATTTTCTGGTCACCGGCCGGACGCACGATGTTCTGCTTGTCCAGGACGTTCTGCACGTCCATCGCCGACAGATGGTGCGCCTGCAACTGCTTCTGGTCGAGCGCGAACATCACGAACGCATCCATGCCGCCATAGGGATGCGGCACGATGGCGCCCGGTACCGTCACCAGCAGCGTACGGATGCGGATCTGCGCCAGCTTGAACAGGTCCGACGGCGTCATGGTCGGCGAGGTCAGTTCAAGCGTAATGACGGGAACCGACGAGGCTTCCAGCTTCATGATCATCGGTGCCGGAATCTTTTCCGGCAACTGCATCAGCACCGTCTGCGAGATCGCGGTCACGTCCGCCTCGGCCGATCCGATATCCGTGCCGGGCTGGAAGAAGATCTTCACGATACCACGGCCGTAATAGGAATCGGATTCCATATGTTCGATACCCTCGACCGTCGAGGTCACGCCCTGTTCGTAATTGTACATGACGCGTGCAGCAAATTCGTCGGGCAGCAGACCGGCATAGGTCCATACCACGGCGATCGCCGGAATCTTGATATTGGGAAAGACGTCTGTCGGCGTCTTGAGGGCGGACATGACGCCGAACAAGACGATCAGGATCGACAGAACGACAAAGGTGTACGGCCGCCGCAGGGCCGTCACGACGATTGCATTCATATGTGAGTTTTTCCCCGTCCAGGGCTTTTACCAGCATCAGGAGGAAACAGGCCGCACGACCGCATCCGAAAGACGGAGCGCGCCAAGACATTTCTTAACCGAAATGATCATCGGCACGCCCTTCCGCCGCCAGGGCCGCGTCGGCCATGTCACCGCGCGGCGCGCGGGACAATATTCCTGTTCAGGTCAGGGATTATGCGGTGTGATTGTCATCTCTGGCTCCCCGTGCGCGCGTGCCCGCAAGAGCGACGCTGTCTCTCAACAGCCTATACATAGGTATATTTCAAAATATGTATGAAAAAATGTCCATGTTCCGAAAACAAATTTCATGAAACCCGCGTCATCACACGGATAGGGCGAATCTATGCCCAACTCTTCATCACTGTCAGATAAATTATTGCGCAACGTAACATAAAACAGACATCATTACGTTGTAATTACGAGGCAGGCGACCGAGTTTCCCCGGCCGCCTGCCTCGCCGGACCCGTCATCCGCGACGGCGAAGCTGCCCCACATCGCGCACCGCGCCCCGCGCGGCACTGGTGGTCAGCGCGGCATAGGCTTGCAACGCAACCGACACCGAGCGCGTGCGATCGGGCTGCCAGGCGGCCTCCCCCGTCTCTTCCATCTGGAGCCGACGCGCCGAGAGTTCCCCGTCCGGCAGATCGACGCGCAGGACCCGTCCGGGAATGTCGATCTCGATCACATCGCCCTCGCGCAGCAGGCCGATCGCACCGCCCTCCGCCGCCTCGGGCGAGATATGGCCGATCGACAGGCCCGAACTCCCGCCCGAGAACCGACCATCGGTAATCAGCGCGCAGGATTCGGCCAGCCCCTTCGATTTCAGGTAGCTGGTCGGATACAGCATTTCCTGCATGCCGGGGCCGCCCTTGGGCCCTTCATAGCGTATCACCACCACATCGCCCGCCACGATCCGGTTGCCCAGGATGGCCGACACCGCATCGTCCTGGCTTTCGAAGATCCGCGCCGGCCCCTTGAAGCGCAGCAGCCCCGCCGCCACGCCCGCCGTCTTCACAATCGCACCGTCCTCGGCGATGTTGCCGTACAGCACCGCCAGTCCGCCATCCTGGCTGAAGGCATGCGCGCCGTCGCGGATCGCTCCCTCCGCCCGGTCGAGGTCCAGCGCGTGATAGCGGCTGGCCTGCGAGAACGCCTGCGTGGTCCGCACCCCGCCGGGCGCGGCACGGAACAGGGTCTTCGCCGCCTCGGGCGCGTCGGGCACCGTCACGTCCCAATGCTCCAGCGCCTGGGCCAGCGACGGCGCATGCACCATTGGCGTCTCGCGATGCAGCAGCCCCAGCCGGTCCAACTCGCCCATGATGGCGAAGATGCCACCCGCATGGTGTACGTCTTCCATGTGCACGTCGGCCTTCGACGGCGCGACCTTGCACAGATGCGGCACCCCGCGCGACAGGCGGTCGATATCGGCCATGGTGAACGGCACCCCGCCCTCATGGGCGGCGGCCAGCAGATGCAGCACGGTGTTGGTCGAGCCGCCCATGGCGATATCGACCGTCATCGCGTTCTCGAACGCCTCCATGGTGGCGATGCCGCGCGGCAGCACGCTGGCATCGTCCTGCTCGTACCAGCGGCGGGCCAGCCCGACGATCCGCCGCCCGGCTTCCAGGAACAGTTCGCGCCGGTCGGCATGGGTCGCCACCAGGCTGCCATTGCCCGGCAACGCCAGGCCCAACGCCTCGGTCAGGCAGTTCATCGAATTGGCGGTGAACATGCCCGAGCATGATCCGCAGGTCGGGCAGGCCGACCGTTCGATCGACTGGGATTCGGCATCACTGACGCGCGGATCGGCCGCCGAAACCATCGACGTCACCAGGTCCACATGCCGCTCGATGCCGCCTTCCGTCACCCGTCCGGCCTCCATCGGGCCGCCCGAGACGAAGATGGTGGGGATATTCAGCCGCATCGCGGCCATCAGCATGCCGGGCGTGATCTTGTCGCAATTGCTGATGCACACCAGCGCGTCGGCGCAGTGGGCATTGCACATATATTCCACCGCATCGGCGATCAGTTCGCGCGAGGGCAGGCTGTACAGCATGCCGCCATGCCCCATGGCGATGCCATCATCGACCGCGATCGTATTGAATTCCCGCCCGATTCCGCCCGCCTCGGCCACCGCGCCCGCCACGAGCTGGCCCAGATCCTTCAGGTGGACGTGCCCAGGCACGAACTGGGTGAAGGAATTGGCGATGGCGATGATCGGCTTGCCGAAATCGGAATCCTGCATGCCCGTGGCACGCCACAGGCTGCGGGCCCCGGCCATGTTGCGGCCATGCGTGGTGGTGCGGGAGCGATAGGCGGGCATGATATGTAAAGCCTTTCCGGACAGGGGCAGGTCGTTGCGGGGATACGGCCCCGATGCGCCGCGTCCCGGCGCGCCCCCCTTATATGAGACGTTTCCCCCCGCCGTGAAGCACCCCGCCACCGCCCCCGCATTTTCACGCCGTTATGAGCAGGCGCGCCATTGTTCCCGCCCCGAAAACTCCCATGTCGAAACGCAGCCACCACGCCACCCATGAAGCGTGGACCATAAAAGGGAGGAAACACCCCGTGAGCATCCCCGTCCTGCATATCCTCAACGACAAGGGCCCTGCCGTCATCACCGTCGGCGTCGAGGAGCCCGTCACGGCTATCGCCCGCCTGCTGGTCGAACGCCGCATCGGCGCGGTGCCGGTCGTCGACCCGTCCGGCCATCTCGCCGGCATGGTCTCGGAACGCTCGATCGTCGATGCCCTGGCGCATCACGGCGCGCATATCGAGGGCCTGACGGCGCGGGACATCATGACCCGCGAGGTTCCCACCGCGACCCGGTCCGAGGATATCCACTCGGTTGCCCGCAAGATGACGCGCCGCCACAGCCGCCATGTGCCGGTGTTGGATGGCAGCGGCCATCTGGTCGGCCTGGTCAGTATCGGCGACATCGTGAGAATGCGGCTGGAGGAAGCCGAGACCCTGGCCCGAGAGATGCGCGCCTACGTCATGCAGGAGGGCGGCCACGCCTCGGTACCGCCCCAACCCTTCGCATCCTGAAACCCAGACCGGGAGCGTCCAGACGACCGGCAAATAGCATCCCACCGCCGGGCCATGGTATGCACCCTTCCTCGCAGAGAGGAAGGATGCTCCCCTTGGCCGATCCCCGGCGTTGGCCTGTCCCGGTCCGTTCCCCCCAGGGCTTTTCCGGCCAGTTGGCCGAAGTCGATCTGCGCCTGCTGCGCGTATTCCGCACCGTGGCAACGCGCGGCGGTTTCGCCGCCGCCGAACTGGCGCTGGGCAAGAGCAAATCGTCGATCAGCATCGACATCTCGTCCCTGGAACAGCGGCTGCGCATCCGCCTGTGCCGCCGGGGACGAGGCGGCTTCGCCCTCACGCCGGAAGGCCGCGAGGTCCTGGATGCGACCGACGACCTGCTGCGCGATATCGACCGCTTCCGCGACCGGATCAATATCGCCAGCGGCGTGCTGTCCGGCCGCTTCGCGCTCTATGTCATCGACAATATGCTGATCTATGGCGAAACCGGCATCATCCACGCGCTGGAGATATTCGCCCGCCAGCATCCACAGGTCTTCATCAGCATGACATCCGCGTCGGCAGCCGATATCGAGCACGCGCTGCTCGACGGGCGCGCAACCGCCGCGCTGACCCTGATGCCGAACGCCCAGCCCGGCCTCAGCGCCAGCATTCTGGTCTCGGAAACGCTGCACCTCTATTGCGGCCGCCGGCACGCCCTGTTCGACCATGACGGCCCGCTGACCCTGCCGATGCTCGAGGAAGAGCGCCTGATCGATGTCTCCGACGCCGCCACGGCATCCGACTGGCCCACCATCCGCCGCCGCCTGACATTCTCCGCCTCGGCCGAGACCATTGATTCGCGGGCGATGCTGATCCTCACCGGCGTCTATCTCGGCTTCCTGCCCGAAGCCTTTGCCGCCCCGATGGTCCGCGACGGACAATTGCGCCAGCTCTCCTGCGCCGATCTGCCCCCCCTGGCGACCCAATTGCATTTCGTCGTCAAGAAAGACGCCGAAAGCAGCCTGATGGCCGATGCGTTCCGCGCGGCCCTGAACGCCGCAACCGACAGGAACCCCTGAAAACCTGTCGGGAAAGGGCGCAAAGACAAAGGGCGCGCGGATCCGGATCCGCACGCCCTTTGCAAGAAGCATCAGGAAGCAATACGCGCCCCGGCGCGCATTGCCATCCAATCGTCCTTCAGAACGTCGCCTGCACGCGGGCCTCGACCGAGTCACCCGTGCGACCAAGCGTATTCGTCGTCTGCTGGCTACGCGACACGATGAAGTGGCTGTAGTCCGCCTTGATCGCGAAATGGCGGTTCGGATACCAGTTCAGGCCGCCCTGCCAGACCGTCTGCTGGCCACCATTCACGCCATAGTAGTTGTACTGCTTGCCGCCGCTGATCGCCGACGGATCATGCGCGTTATCGTTCAGGTCGATCACGCTGTAATGACCGACGACTTCCAGGGCACCCCACTGGTTGTGAGCCGGATCGAACTCCTGCGTCTCCTTGACGCCAGGCGCGCCCCACGCACCTTCCTTGTAGTTATACATCCGGGGCGTGCCGAAGATGGTATAGGCAGCCGAACCGTACCAACCCTGGAAATGCAGCGTCGGCAGGGTCGCCTGCGAACGCTCGATCCCAACATTGTAATACTCGCCCTTCACGAGCAGGCGACGCCAGCGAACACCGAGTTCCGGACCGGCCGCCCAGACATGCGAAACGAATGGAATGGTGCCGGTGGCAGACATGCTCCCTTCACCGATATCGAATTCCGGACGCTGGCCGAATGACGTCGTGCGGTTATTGGTGCCCGTACCCTGGATCTTGAACGCCGAGATCGCCGAGATGCCCATATGCACATCCCAGTCCTTCGTCGCGATCGGCCGACCGGCCGCACGGAAGACACCGCCGGTCTGGCTGTCGACGACCGAACCGCTGCCACCGCCATAATAGGTCGCGCCGTTGTCGGACGGGTTACGATGGCCCCATTCCTGACCGGTGAAATAGCCGGCAATCCACCAACGCTTTTCGTAATGCATCGCACCAACGCTGAAGCGCGCATCGCCGGCGGCGATGTTGCGCACCATGTCGGTGATGCTCGGGCGCTCGAGCGTCATGAAGTCGTTGGAGCTTTCCGCGTCCTCTTCGGTCACGCGCGGCTGGAAGTAACCAACCGTCAGCACCGTGTTGCGCAGGCCGGTATAGTTCAGGTTGCCTTCATACAGGCCGACGTAACCGTCATTATGATTGGCACCGAAGTCCGGCGTAACGGCGGCGACCCAGTTCTTGTAACGGAACATGAAGGGAATACGCAGGCGGCGCTGGTTGGTCGTAAAGGCGTTGAACGCGCCTTTCGCCTCGTTGCCACGCGGATTGTTGGTGATGAAGCCACCGAAATCCTCATGGAAGGCCAGGCCGATCGACAGCGCATATTCGCCGTCCTTCGACTGGACCGTGAAGCGCCCGTTGGGGAAACCGATCTTCATGCCGCCGACGGCAACTTCTTCATCGCTCTTCGTGGCCGCCTGGAAATCCTTCCAGGATTCCACCACGGCGCGATCCGACGGCGGCGTGCCGGCACCGGAGGCATTCAGTACACCAACGCTGGGCCGGACGGCATCGCCGATGTTGATGTCATGCGCCATGCGATTGGACATTTGCGAACGGTGCGCCGCAGCAGCCACACGGGCGGTCCGGGTGGTCGTGGTCTCGGGTTCGTTCAGGCGAGATTTCAGAGCCTTGATCTGGCTCCGCATCTCCAGCATTTCCCGGCGCAGTTCGCGCAATTGCGCGTCCTGTGAGTCGGCAGCCATGGCCGGATGCATATGGGAGACGGTGCCCAGCAATGCAGTGGTGCAGAACAGGGCGGAAAGAGAGGATCGCAGACGCATGTCATCCGTTCCGAAGGAGAAGATGACGACTTCGTAAACTGGCCTGCTTTCTTTCGGTGTGATGATTTTATAACTGACTCATGACAGAACGATGACAAAACGCCTCAAGTCATTGAAATTACAACATACATATACTGTTGCAAACACACAACACCACGAGCGGAACAAGCAGCGCCCGATAAGACATTTGAAGTATGACAAAAATATTTAACAACCACTGCCAGCAATTGGACAAAAAACAATCCTCTCCCGACAGGATAAGACCAATAAAAAAGGCGGGGACCGAGATCCCCGCCTTTTCCACATCCAAGAGGCGCGCCTGTTACCAGGCAGCGCGCACAGCGGCCTTCACCGAGGCCGGCAGAACCACATAGTCCAGGCGGCGGGCAGCCGAATCACCATTATCGAAGGCCCAGCCGAAGAATTTCCGTACCGCAGCACCTTTGCCCGCGTCCTTCGGCGGCTTCGGCACCAGCACATAGGTCGCGGAAACGATCGGCCAGGCGCCCTGGCCCGGCGTGTCCAGCAGGTCGACCGCGAAGTTCGTAGCACCCTTCCAGTCGGCGGCACCGGCGGCCTTGGCAAAGCTGTCGAGGTTGGCGGTGACGAAATCTCCGGCCTTGCTCTTGAGCTGCACCGTAGTCATGTGGTTGCGGCTGGCATAGGCGTA
Source organism: Gluconacetobacter brunescens (assembly GCF_048695475.1). Taxonomy (NCBI): domain Bacteria; kingdom Pseudomonadati; phylum Pseudomonadota; class Alphaproteobacteria; order Acetobacterales; family Acetobacteraceae; genus Gluconacetobacter; species Gluconacetobacter brunescens. Next base: position 339,928 of record NZ_JBLHEN010000002.1, read on the forward strand.
TTCGACATAGCCGATACCGCCTTCAGTGTTGCGGACCGAGGCCGCGACACCGTCATTGCCGCGGGCGCCCACGCCACCCGGCCAGGCGATCGAGCTGCCGGCACCGGCCGAGTCATGCCAGGACTGCGATTCACGCGACAGATAGGAGGTGAACACGAAGGTCGTGCCCGAACCGTCCGCACGATGGACCGTCGCGATGGGCAGGTCCGGCAGATTCAGCCCCGGGTTCAGCGCGGTGATCTTCGGATCGTTCCACGAGGAAATCGTACCCGCATAGATATCGGCCAGCACATCACCCGTCAGGCGCAGCGCATTGGCGCTCACACCGGGGATATTCACCACGGGCACGATGCCGCCCATCACGGTGGGGAACTGGAACAGCGAGCCTTTTTCGAGCTTGGCGGCGTCCATCGGGGCGTCGGACGCACCGAAATCGACCGTGCCGGCCAGAACCTGGTTCTGACCCGCGCTGGAGCCGACGCTCTGGTAGTTCACGGCAACGCTGGTGGCGCTCTTGGCGGCCGCACCCCAGGCTTCATAAATCGGGGCGGCAAAGCTGGAGCCCGCTCCGGTGATGTCGGCGGCGTGCGCGACGGAAATGGCAGCCGGACCAGCCGCGATCATAAGCGCGGCAAGGAATTTGACAGGACGACGCATCGGGTTCCGTTCCTGGACGAGCGTGACAGACAAACCCGGCAACGGCCACAAGGTGATGCGGCCCGCTTCTCCCGGGTGTCCCCCTCCTAGCCCGGATCAGCCGGCTGAGGGAATGATGTGTCTATGACAGTTTCATGACGTTTCGAAGACACGCCATCCCCGAACGGGAACCAGACGGTAAAGGCCGTCCCTTTCCCCACCTCGCTCTCCACCGTCAGCCGTCCCTCATGCCGGTCGATGATATGCTTGACGATCGCCAGCCCCAGTCCGGTCCCGGTCCGCCTGGCCGAACTGCCCTCCACGCGGTAGAAACGCTCGGTCAGGCGCGGCAGATGGCGCGCCTCGATCCCCGGCCCGTTGTCGGTCACGGTGAAGGCGATCCCCTGCCGAACCCCGCCCCCCAGGCCCGGCCCCTGGATCTTGCCCGCGCCCACCACGCCCATCAGCGCCGCCGGCACCGTCTGGCGCACGCGCAGGCCGATCGTCACCGCGCGATCGCGTTCATCCGATCCATATTTGATCGCATTCTCGATCAGGTTCAGCAGCACCTGCACCACCTGGTCGGCATCGCCGGCAAAATCCGGCAGGCCGGCGGGCAGATCGACGTCCAGGCTGGCCGGCCCGCCATCCAGCAGGGGTGCTGCCTCGTCGCGCACCCGCGCGACGATCGCGGCTGGGCTGACCGTGCCGCGCGGCTTGCGATGCTCGATCATCTGCACGCGCGACAGCATCAGCAGCCGGTCCAGCAGGCGCTGCATGCGGGCCGCCTGCCCGGCCATGACGCCGAGAAAACGCTGCTGCGCCTGCGGGTCGTCGGCGGCGGGGCCACGCAGCGTCTCGATAAACCCCATCAGCGCCGCCAGCGGCGTGCGCAGTTCGTGGCTGGCATAAGCCACGAAATCGGTCCGCATGCGCTCCAGCGCATCGCGCTCGCTTCCGTCCTGAAGGGTCGCCAGCACCACCGACTGGCCCGCCCCGATGCTGATCCGGCGGAACTGCCCGCGCACCGCACGGCGGATCGGCACATCCAGCATCATATCCACTTCGGCCCGGTCACCATCCCGCAATCCCAGCACGGCAGAAAGCGGTGCCGGATGCCGCATGATCGCACCGAGGCTGTCGCCGAACAATTCCCATGCGCCCGGCCCCGCATGCAGGATTCGCCCCCCGGCATCCAGCACCAGGACGGCCGCCGGCACCAGGTCCAGCGTCTCGATCATCCGCGACAGCACATCGGTCGAGGGCGGCGCCGCGTGCACGGAATCCCCCCTGGCCACCGACATGGTCGCGGCACGCCGGCTGGCGATCATGCGCCACCCCATGACGCCTGCCGCCAGCACGCTCATGCCCGCCACGATATTTTCGGCCACGATTGCGGACATGGTTCAACTCCCGGCGCGACGCGCGCGAAGGCCCTGCAATCAGGGGCGCGGGTCATCCAGGGCATAGCCCGCGGCCCGGACGGTCCGGACGATATCGCCCTCTCCTGGCCCGTTCAGGATCAGGCGCAAGCGCCGGATATGCACATCGACCGTCCGCAGTTCCACATGCACTCCACGCTCCCACACCCGCTGCAACAGATCCTCGCGCGAGAAGACCTGGCGCGGATTGCGCAGGAAGAACTCCAGAATCCGGTATTCCGTGGGCCCCAGGGCCAGCGCACGCCCATTGCGCTCGGCCCGATGGGCAACGGTATCCATCGTCACATCGGCAAAACGCAGAAGCTGTTCCAGCGGCGGAGCCCGGCGCAGCAGCGCGCGGATACGCGCCTGCAACGCCTCGATGCTGACGGGCTTGACGACATAATCATCGGCACCGACATCAAGCCCACGGATATTGTCGGCCTCGCCGGCCCGCGCGGTCAGCATCAGGATCGGCAACGCGCGGGTCGCCTCCTGCTCGCGCAGGCGCCGGCACACATCCAGCCCCGACAGGCCGGGCAGCATCCAGTCCAGAATCACCAGGTCGGGCCGACGTTCAGCAACCCGCGCCAGCGCCTGATGGCCGTCCTCGGCCACGCCGACCTCGTATCCCAGTTTTTCCAGATTATACCGCACCAGCATCAGCAGCGCGTCATCATCCTCAACCACCAGGACATATGTCCGCCGGCCGCCGCCCGCACCTTCGCCCGTATCCGTCATCGTACCCGACATCACTTCACTTCCATCATACCACCGGGAGGCCACGCGGCCTCGCCACCGGCAGTTGCTCCCCCGTAGCGGCAAAATAGACCCGCTCGGCGATATTGGTGGCATGATCGCCGATCCGCTCCAGATTCTTGGCGATGAACAGCAGATGGGTGCAGGACCGAATAGTGCGCGGGTCCTCCATCATATAGGTCACCAGCTCGCGGAACATGGCGGTATAAAGCTCGTCCACCGCCGCGTCCGACTGCCAGACCTCGACCGCGCGCTCACTGTCCTGCTGGCTCATGGCATCGATCGCCCGGCGCAAATTCTCCTGCACCAGCCGCCCCATGGTGCGCAGGCCGCCCGGCGAAAGCCGCGCATCCCCGGCATCCAGCCGCAGGGTGCGGCGCGCGATGCTGGCGGCGCAATCGCCAATGCGCTCCAGATCGCCCGAGATCTTCATCGCCGCCACGATCTCGCGCAGGTCGCCCGCCATCGGCGCCCGCAGCGCCAGCAGGCGGATCGACAAGGTCTCGATCTCGCGCTCCAGCTCGTCCACCTGCGGATCGCGCTCCGATGCCTCCATCGCCGCGTCCTCGTCGCGGTCGACGATCGCGGCCATCGCCATCGCCATCTGGCTTTCGACGATTCCACCCATGCGGACCAGCATGCCCCGGACCTGGTCCAGTTCCTGCTCGTAGCTGCTGACGGTATGCGCCTGTTCCTTCACCATGCTGCCTTTCCCCCTGCCCGCCGAACTCAGCCGAACCGGCCGGTGATGTAATCCTGGGTGCGCCGCTCGCGCGGGGCGGTAAACATGCGGTCGGCACTGTCCACCTCCACCAGTTCGCCCATGTAGAAGAACGCGACCCGATCCGCGCAGCGCGCCGCCTGCTGCATGTTATGCGTCACGATTGCGATCGTGAACTCGCCCTTCAGTTCGTCGAGCAGTTCCTCGATCCGCGCCGTCGAGATCGGGTCCAGCGCGCTGGTCGGCTCGTCGAGCAGAATCACCTCCGGCCGGGTCGCGATCGTCCGCGCGATGCACAGCCGCTGCTGCTGCCCGCCCGACAGCGCCGTCGCCGACGCCCCCAGCCGGTCCTTCACCTCGCCCCACAGCGCCACCCGCCGCAGCACGTCCTCCACTCGCGCGTCCATCTCCGCGCGCGACAGCCGCTCATGCAGCCGCACCCCGAACGCGATGTTCTCGTAGATCGACATCGGAAACGGCGTCGGCTTCTGGAACACCATCCCCACCCGCGCCCGCAGCACGTTCAGGTCGAGGTCCGACGACAGGATGTTCCGCCCGTCGAACAGCACCTCCCCCGTCGCCCGCTGGCCCGGATAGAGGTCATACATCCGGTTCAGCACCCGCAGCAGCGTCGATTTCCCGCAGCCCGACGGCCCGATCATCCCCGTCACCCGCCGCGCCGGGAAATCCATCGTGATGCCCTTCAGCGCGTGGTTCGCCCCATACCAGAAATCCAGCCCCCGCACCGCCAACGCCGCGTCCTGCATCACCGTCCCATCCATAAATCGTATTCCCAACCCGTCAGGTTCAGCGTCAGCGCCCGGAACCGGCCTGCCGGCTCCACAGCCGCACCAGCACGTTCAGCGCCAGCACCCCCGCCGTGATCAGCAGCGCCCCCGTCCAGGCCAACTGCACCCAGTCGTCATAGGCCGAGCCCGCATATTGATAGATCGCCACCGGCAGGCTCGCCATCGGCGCCCCGGGGTCCAGCGACCAGTTCATGTTCCCCAGCGAGGTGAACAGCAGCGGCGCCGTCTCGCCCGACACCCGCGCCACCGCCAGCAGGATGCCCGTCAGCACGCCACCGCGCGCCGCCCGCAGGCACACCTGCAACACCACCCGCCATTTCGGCGCCCCCAGCGCATAGGCCGCCTCGCGCATCGTCAGCGGCACCAGCCGCAGCATGTCCTCCGTCGTCCGCACCACCACCGGCACGAACAGCACCGCCAGCGCGATCGCCCCCGAAAGCCCCGAGAAATGCCCGAACGGCATCACCAGCAGCATATACACGAACAACCCCACCAGGATCGACGGCGCCGACAGCATCATGTCCGACACGAAGCGCACCAGATCCACCACCCGGCCGTCGCGCGCATATTCCGACAGGTAGATCCCCGTCAGCAGCCCCACCGGCGTGCCGATCGCCGCCGCGAAGCCGGTCTGCACCAGGCTGCCCACGATCGCGTTCGCCAGCCCGCCATTGCTCCCCGGCGGCGCCATCGCATGCACCAGCGTACCCCATGACAGGCCCGGCAGCCCCCGCACCAGCAGCGTCAGCAGGATCGACCCCAGCGCCAGCAGCACGATCGCCGTCGCCGCGATGCTCAGCCCCGTCGCCACCCGGTCCACCAGCCGCCGCCGCAGCGCCAGCCCGCCCGGGCGGTTCCACCCCGTCCCCACGGCCGCACCCGCCGCACCCGCCATCACCGCGCTCCCTGTCCCGTCCATGCGCTCAGGCCCCTCCCCGGCGCAGCAGCAGCCGCGAGCAGGCCAGCGTCAGGAACGAGATCACCATCAGGATAAACCCCAGCGCCAGCAGCGACGCCAGTTTCAGGCTCCCCGCCGGGCTCTCGGGAAATTCCAGCGCGATCAGCGAGGCAATCGTGTTCCCCGGCGAAAACAGCGACCAGCCGATCCGGTTGGTGTTGCCGATCACGAACGTCACCGCCATCGTCTCGCCCAGCGCCCGCCCCATCCCCAGCATGATCCCGCCGATCAGTGCCGGCCGCGACCAGGGCAGCGTCACGCTGCGCATCACCTCCCACCGCGTCGCCCCCAGCCCATAGGCGCTCTCGCGGATCTGCGCCGGCATCGCCACGAACACGTCGCGCATCACCGCGCAGACGAACGGCGTCACCATCACCGCCAGCACCAGCCCCGCCGTCAGCATCCCGGTGCCGTAGGGCGCCCCCTGGAAGAACATGCCGACCCCGGGAATGTGCCCCAGATGCACCCGCGCCCAGGGCTGCACGTAATGCGCCATCACCGGCACGATCACGAAGAAGCCCCACATCCCGAAGATGATCGACGGCACCGCCGCCAGCAACTGCACCGCCATCCCGATCGGCCCCGCCACCATCGCGGGCGCCATCTCGACCAGCCAGAACGCGATCCCGAACGCCAGCGGCACTGCGAATACCAGCGCCAGCAGCGTCGTCATCACCGAGCCGAATACCGGCGCCGCCGCCCCGAAATGCTGCGTCACCGGGTTCCACGCCGTGCTCCACACAAAGCCCGGCCCAAACGAAGACCACGCCGAAAGCCCGCCCCACGCCAGTACCGCGATCAGACCGCCCAACAGGGCAAGCATCAACCACCCCGAGAGCCGCACCAGCCCCGCGAACAGCCGGTCACCGATCAACGTGTCTGTATTCCGTCCCACCGGAACCATGTCCCGGGATCGCGGCATCTGCTGCATCCATTTATTCCCGATGCCGTCCTTGGTCCGTTCATCCAATACATTTCGCCCCAGCGGGCTTCAATCGGACAGGATCGGAAGCGCAATTAAGTTTTTATGACATCCCACGCCGTTTCCATGGGCGTCTGTTCCAGACAGGCCGAGGATAAGCAGGATGCGATGGCCGCCACGCAGTGTTCGGCACTTTCGCAGCTGTCCTTGAGGCATCACGGGTGTCGCAGGAAACAAGACATGAAAAGCCGACATCCGGCCGCGCTCGTCGGGCCCTTTGAAACAGCCCCCGAGGCCATGCCGACCGTGCGGCCCGGTTACGCCGCCGGAAGCCGCACCAACCCGGTCGCACAGGATTGCTGCCACGTACGGACCCAATCCGGCAGATGCTCCGCCTCCAGCGGATGAGAGATCAGGAACCCCTGCACCACCGGGCATCCCAGTTCATCCAGAAGTGCCAGCTGCTCTTTCGTCTCGACCCCTTCGGCGACAATCGACATACCCAGATTGCGCCCCATGCCGATAACGGCATTCACGATCTGGCGGCTTTCCGGCACCCGATCCATTCCGTCCACGAAGCTGCGGTCGATCTTCACCTCGTTCAGCGGCAGATTGACCAGATTCGCCAACGTGGAAAATCCCGTGCCGAAATCGTCCATCGACAGGCCGACTCCCAGCGCCCGGATAGCCCGCGCCGCCTCGATCGTGCTGTCCAGATCGGCAATCATCGTGCTTTCGGTCATTTCCACCATCAGGCGGCCGGGCGGAATGCCGGTTTCCTCCAGGATGGCGCCGATCATCGCGGGCAGGCCCGCCTCGCGGAAATGCCGCGCGGACAGATTGACCGCCACCGACGGGATCGCGATCCCGTCCGCCATCCATTGCGCCATCTGCCCACAGGCCTGGCGCAGCGCCCATTCGCCCAACGCCTCGATCAGGCCGGCTTCCTCGGCCAGCGGGATGAAGCGCACCGGCGAAATATTGCCGCGCACCGGGTCATGCCAGCGCGCCAGCGCCTCCACCCCATGAATAGCACCCGTATGAGGCGAAACCTGGGGCTGATAGACCAGCCGCAACCGCTCGGATGACAACGCGGTCCCCAGCACGCTGCTGAGAATGACGCGATCATGCGCCCGCTGGTTCATCGCCGGGCTGAAGAATCGGTAGCAATTGCCGCCGGCATCCCGCGCGCGCGAAACGGCGATCCGGGTATTGCGCAGCAGCGTGTCGACGGTCCTCCCCTTCTCGCTGCCGGCGCAGATACCGATGCTCACACTCGACGTGACAGGCAGGCCATTGATCATCAGGGGCTCCGCCATGGCCCGCACAATCGCTCCAGCCATCACCGACGCATGATCGACCGCGAGAAACCCGTCCCCATCCACGCAGCATCCCGGTCCCATCGGCGTGCGGCCACAGCCGGTCACGATCGAAAACTCGTCCTCGCCGGTACGGGTCAGCGTATCGTTCCGCCCCACCGCACGTTTCAACCGACGCGCAACCCTCTCCAGCAGTTCGTCCGCGCCGGCGCCCCCCAACCCGTCGCGAATCGTCCGGAACTGGTCGAGATCGATCGCGATCAGGGTCAGGCCACACCAGCCCGGCCTGTCCTGCAGGCCCGCCAGATGGTCACGCAGCCACGTCCGGTTGGGCAGACCCGTCACCGCATCGTAATGCGCCAGTTGCGCGATTCGCGCCCGGGCGCGTTCCTGCTCGACCGCCAGCGTGCAGAAATGGATGCAGGCATCCACAACCCGGCGCTGCCAGAGCGTCGGCTCCCGCCGGTCGCGGAAATACAGGGCCAGGCTCCCGGCCACCGTGCCGTCACGCAGGCGCACGGGCACCGACCAGCAGGCGATCACCCCCAGCGGACGCACCGCGTCGCGCAATACGGGCGTCCAGCGCGGATCGATTTCGATATCGGGTGTCAGAATCTCATGGCCTGAATAGATCGCCGCCCCGCAGGTCCCCACCATCGGGCCGACGGACATTCCGTCGCAGGCCGAGGCAAACGCTTCCGGCATCGCCCCGCGCCCGGCCATCCAGGCGGTTCCCTCGTCCGTCACCAGCAGGATCGACACCAGGACATCCGGCGAAATCGCCTCCACCCGCCTGCAGATCAGCGACATGACATCCGTAAAGTCCGTCGCACCGCTCAGGGCCGTCGTCACATCCTGCCGGAGACCCTGCAATTCCATCGCCTGGGTCTCGTCCGCCAGGAGAACGATGACATCGCCATCGGCCGCACCATCGTCCCGCACCGGACTCACGGCCGTGCTGAGCCAGATCTCCCGCCCGGCTCGCGACCGCGCCCGCAGATCGATCTCGAATGGCCTGCGGGCACGCAGGTTATACCGGAACTCGCGCAGGACCGGCATATCGGCTTCGTCTGCCGACAGGGCAATCGAGACATCCCGCAACAGGACATCCTCCGGACGATAGCCGAGCAGATGCGTAAAAGCCGGATTGACATAAGTGATCCGGTCCAGCCCATCGAGGACCATCACCCCCCGGCCGGTCCGGTTGACAACGGTGGAACAGAGCTGCCCGGCCTCACGCCGCCCGACCGCCTCGGTCACGTCACGCAGCGTGACGACCCACGCAGACCCCCCGGCCGCATCGCCGGACGCGACGACCGCTTCCAGCCAACGCACCGGACAGCCGGGCAGGGAGAGAGAGAATTCACGTGGTGTCGGACCAGATGCCAGATCAAGCGCGGGCAACATCTCGCCCACGGGCTGCCCGACCCATGAGGCAGCCTGTACGCCGCACATCGCTACAGCCGCGTCGTTGGCGAAAACCACCATGCCACCGCCGTCGACCATGATCACGCCATCAGCCAGCGCGTTCAGAACCGACGAAAGATATGACGGCCCACTCTGCAACGCCGGCTCTCCCATGAATCACTTCTCCACCCTGCGATCACCTCGCGCAGGACATTCCGGACTGCTTGGAGACGATAGCGACCACCAGCCTACCCGACCCGATACCCGGGGCTTCTTATTCCATATCGGCGACTGCCTGCAATCTTCGGCAGATCATGTTTCCGCACTTTCTACACATACCAGCCATACATCAAGTAAAAACGCAGCATGACATAGCTCAATACACCCTCCGTCACTTGGGCATATAGGCCATTGAGCCGGCAGAGAAAGTTGGAGGCACCGTTTATCTTGTCCTGTTGCAACAGGCGGCAACCTCAACACGTACAAAGACCCCCCGCACGCCGCCCATCAGGTCAAGATGCGGCAAATAGGCATGTGTCCCTGCACCAACAGCCCATTTATTATTTCAAAATATGTTTCCAGACAATGATCTTAGGGTAACAAGACTGCAACAATAAAGGTATAATCCTAATCGGCGATCAGATTCGTCAAAGCCCGCACTGAAATCGCGACGCAGGTCCGCGCAACGTGGCCGCGATGAAGACACGCCGCACCAGGCAAATCAGACTGCGGAAATAATACCGCCCGACCGGCCGGAGAGCCTGTCGCTCCCCGGCATGAAATGCAGAATATGATGAAATCAACAACGATGTTCGCCAGAACACAGGCCGGATGGCAACGCCGTCAGCCCGGACTGGCGGACTGGGCCGGACATTTGGCATATCGCCCTTTTTCATCGCGGCATTTGACAGGTTTCGGCTTGGGGCAGGCGGTAAACTTGCCCTTGGCGTCCCGACACGGCGCGACGGCGGAAGCCGGTGCCGAGGCACCAACCAGCGCCACAACGGCCAGGCTCGAAAGAAGCAGGCGCAAACGCATGTGCATTATCCTGATTACAGAGAGGAGAGACACCAGCATGCCCGCATTGCCCGGCGCCGGACAAGAGAATCCATGTCGATGGATCGTGCGGATGTGATCGGGTCACATGCCTTGTTCCCGCGGCGGCAGATCCCAGATCCAGCACTGGGCAGACCAGGTAAAAACGACCCTCGGCAACAAGGAGGCAGTCATGGCCCATACGATCACACGCGGCGTCTCCGCCACGCCACCCCGCTCGATCGGTTACTGGACCTTCATGGTCGGCGGGATCCTCACCCTTTTGGTGTTCTATGCTGGCATCCTGCTGTTCGGGCAGGCCTGGTAGCAGGGAGGATGGCGCAGTCCGCGCGATAGCCCGCCGCCATCGCGGAAGGACTTTCCTTTTCCGGAAAGCCTACTCAGTCCGGCAGCGCACGATCCATGGCCGTGGTGCGGCCGATGCGCTCCACTGCGCCGTGCGGAGCCAGGAGACCGATGAGACTCAGGGCAACGATCATCCTGTCCGCCCTGGCCGCGGGCATCGGCCTCACAGGGCCGGCCCTCGCCGCCCCAGGCGTGGTCATGGATGGCACCGATATTTTTGCCGGCCCATCCCCGGCCTACCCGGTAGTCGGGGAGCTACCGCCAGGCGCCCCCATCGAAATTTTCGGGTGCCAGCCGGGCTGGGGATGGTGCGACGTCGCCGGCGGCCCCTATCGTGGCTGGGCGCCTGCCGAGCGGGTCCAGCTTCTCTATGGCGGTTCCCCCGCCCCCCTGAGCGCGTATGGCCCCATGATGGGCCTTCCCCTGATCGGTTTTGCCTTCGGCGATTACTGGGGCGCGCATTATCGCAACCGCCCCTGGTTTTCCAGTTACGATCGCTGGGGCGGCGGCAGCCGGGGCGGCCAGGGTTTCCACGGCGGCGGCCCTGGCCGCGGTTACGGCGGACCGGGTGGCGGTTTCAGGGGCGCAGGCCCCGGGCCGGATGGCCACCCCAGGGGAACATCTCCCGGAGGGCCAGCGGCGGGGTGGGGCGGCCGAGGCGGGCCGCCGCCAGGAGGCAACCGGGGCGGCGAGCATCGGAACGGCGGCATGCCCCATTCGAGGTCTCCTGGCGGAAACAACCACGGCCACGCCGGCGGTGATGGCCACGGAGGCCATCATGGCGAATAGTTCTCGTGTTTGTGTCCGAACTTTGCTGATATGTCCGGGTTGCATTCCGGACATCCTGGACAGGAGGACAATGTCGATGACACACGCGGCCGGCATCATCGGGCATATCCTGGTCCGTGACTGGATCGGCGCCAGGCACCCAGCCTGTGCCGACGGTCATCACGACGCGCCTCCGGCACAGCCGCCGGAGAAGTCCCGTCGCAGGGAATGGCAAGGCTGGGCACGCAACCGCAGGACCCTGTCGTGGCCCACCTATGTCGCCTCGGTGCGCCAGATGTCGGCTGGCCTGTCACGCCGCGTCGCCTTCCGCCGACAGCGATAATCAACACGCAATCCCGCGCCTCGTCCTCATTGACACATCGCAACATCCGGCTCCTCATGGTGGCGCATCACGTCAACAGCCATCCGGATCGCCATGCGCCGCGCCTCGCTTCTTCCGCTGTCCATCCCCTGTCTCCTCGCCGCCCATGCGGCCATTGCCGCCCCGGCGCCCTCGGCGGACATCCTGCTGACCAACGGCACGATCCGCACCATCGACCATGAGGACAGCACGGCCGAGGCCCTGGCCATCCGTGATGGCCGCGTGATCTGGACCGGCTCCAACAGCGATGCGCCCGGCCACGCCGATGCCCATACCAGGACCATCGACCTCAAGGGCCATATGGTCATGCCGGGGCTGACCGACGGCCACATGCACCCGCTGGTCGGCGGCCAGAACCTGGTCGGCTGCTCGCTGGACTATCTTCCGCTGACCGCCGACGCCTTCACTGCCCGCATCCGTGCCTGCGCCGCCAATCCCGCCTATCGCACGGCGTCCGGCTGGCTGGTCGTCCGCAACTGGTTCCAGGAGGCGATGCAGCCCGCTGGCCTGCGCATGACCAAAGCCGCGCTCGATTCCATCGACAGCACGCGCCCCATCATCGTCCTGTCCTCCTTCGGTCATTCACTGCTGGCCAACAGCGCCGCCCTCCAGCGCGCCGGTATCACGGCCGCAACGCCCAATCCCACCGGCGGCCAGGTCGTCCATGGCCCGGACGGGCAGCCGACCGGAATCCTCGAGGACACGGCGCTGGATCTCATTCTCGCCGTCCTGCCGCATCCCACCGCGCAGGAAAATGTCGCGGCGGCGGCGGCGGCCCTCGCGGCCATGCGGGCCCAGGGCATCACCGGCTTTCTCGACGCCTGGGCCCTCCCCGAGGATCTGGACTCGTTCACCGCCCTGCAGAAACAGGGCAAACTGACCGCCCGCGCCCATTTCGCCCCCCTGATCGAACCCGCTCAGGGCAAGGATATCACCGGCGACATCAAGCGCCTGACCACGATCCGCGCCCGCTACGATCAGGGGCCTCTCACTCCCGCGCCCACCATTACCGTGCGCAACGTAAAACTGTTCATGGATGGCGTGATCACCGCCCCATCCCAGACCGGCCTGCTGCTCGCCCCCTATCTGGTCAACAAAGGCACCAAGGACCACCCGGACTGGCAGCCCGGCCCGTCGAGTGGCCCCGTCCCTTATTTTCCACTGGAAACCCTCAGCCCGCTGCTGAAGGCCCTCGTCACGGCCGGATTCGACCCGCACATGCATGCCGATGGCGACGGCGCGGTCCGCCTGGCGCTCGATGCGATCGCAGCCACCCGCACGGCGCTGCCCGCCAACGATTTCCGCCCGGCGATCGCCCATGATGAAATGGTCGATCCCGCCGACATGCCGCGTCACCGGGCGCTGAACACTATCCCCGTCCTGTCCTTCCAGTGGGAAAAACAGGCCCCGGACACCACGGAGGGCGTGCTGCCCTATATCGGCCCCGCCCGCGCCCGGTCTCTCGAACCCGCCTCGCAACTCGAACAGGCCGGCGCCCGCATCGCCTATGGCAGCGACTGGCCGGTCGATCCGCTGGATGAATGGTTCGCGCTCAAGGTCGGCGTCACCCGCACCAACGCGCCCGCCGCCGGCGCCCGATACAGCAAGCCGCTGGGCACCGAACCCGGCCTGTCCCGCGCCAGCGTAATGCGCGCCATCACGATGAATGCAAATTACGAACTCCGCTCCGACCCAGTCGCCGGCTCGCTCGAACCCGGAAAATTCGCCGATCTCATCATCCTGGATCGCGACATCGCCACCATCCCCGCCGGGCAGATCGCGGACACGAAAGTCCTGCTCACCATGGTCGGCGGTCGCATCGTCTACAGCACCGGAACCTTCAGTCCACCGGTCAGATAAGGCCCGAACACGTCAATGCACCGGCACGCCCGCTGTCACCAGCAGGGCGTGCAGCAGGATCAGCATCAGCACCACACCGATCAGAACGGCGAAAACACCCCCGAACAGGCGGAAGGCGCTAATCGCCAGACCAACCAGCAGGATGATCAGAAGCGCCGTCTGCAACTCGCCCCTTATGCCCACGCTGGCCAGAATCTCGCGCGCCAGATTCTCGATCGCGGCGACGGCCGTCAGGATCAGGCCGAATAATCCCACCAACAGGCCAGTGACGACGGCAATGGCGCCTTCCATGACGATTCTTCCTTCCTGACGGCGCCGGGCCAATCCTCGGCATCCAGCCCCGTTAAGATGTTTTCAGCCGCCGGTCCACCCGCCTGGATCACCCTTCACCAGAAACGCCTCACCCGGCCGCCCGTTCAACGCGCGACATTATTCAGCATCCGGCAAAACCCCGCGATAGGATACTCCCTCTCCTCACGTTCGACGTCACAATGCTGCCGGGCTAAGCCAGATAGGCCGCCCGGCGCACGATCCCCGCCAAACGCTCAGGCCGTGCGACCGGCCCGCTGCGCCCGCATGACGGCATCGAGGAACATACGCGCACAGGCCTCCCAACTGAACCGGGCGGCATGGGCCCGGCAGGCGGCCCGATCCCCGCGCAACGCGGCGAGGATATTGCGCCGCAGGTCCGGCCCGATGGCCCCCACAGCCGAGACCCCCGGCGGCAGGATATCGCGCGGCCCCGTCACATCGAAGGCCGCCACCGGCACGCCGCAGGCCAGCGCCTCCAGAATCACCAGCCCGAACGTGTCGGTCACGCTGGGAAACACGAACACGTCGCTTGCCGCATAAGCCGCCGCCAGATCCGCGCCGGTCAGGTAGCCGGTAAACAGCACATCCGGATAGCGCGCGGCCAGGGCCACCCGGTCCGGCCCGTCTCCCACCACGATCCGGGTGCCCGGAAGATCCAGCGACAGAAATGCCTCCAGATTCTTCTCCACCGCGACCCGCCCCACATAGAGCAGATACGGGCCCCGCACATCATACATTGCATGCCAGTCGATCACGGCGGCATCGGGATGAAACCGGTCGGCATCCACCCCCCGGGTCCAGCATTCCAGATGCGCGAAGCCCCGTTCCCGCAATTCCTCAAGCATGCTGGCGGTCGGAACCAGCGTCAGCGCCGCCGCGCCATGAAACCAGCGCAGGAAGCGATAGGACAGCGCCATCGAAAATCCCGTGCGGGCACGAATATATTCCGGAAACCGCGTATGGAATGACGAGGTAAAACACTGCCCGTTGCGCAGCGCCCACCCGCGCGCCGCCAGCCCCAGAGGCCCTTCGGTCACGATATGAATCGCATCGGGCCGGAATTTTTCGATCAGCCGGTTCAGCCGGCCGCCGGGCAGGATGCACAGCCGGATCTCAGGATAGGTCGGGCACGGCACGGTACGGAACAGATGCGGGCCGATAATCCCGACCGTATGCCCCATCGCCTCCAGCGCATCCCGCAGGCGGGAGACGGTGCGCACCACGCCATTGACCTGCGGATACCAGGCATCACTGACCATCAGGATACGCAAGGGCTGCTCCGCGAGGCCGCAATGCGGCGTGCCCTCAGGCGGCGCGATGGCGGAAAGCACGTCCACCGTCACTCAGGCACCGGCAAACGAACGCGCTGCCAGCGGCGCGGCCACGGCAAACCGGTTGCACATATCGGTCACGTCCAGAAGCGCCATGCTGCCGTCATGATGCTCCACCAGCGCGCTGCAACTTTCGACCCAGTCGCCGTCATTCATGTACAGCACGCCGTCCAGATCCTTGATCACGGCATGATGGATATGGCCGCAGATCACCCCGTCCATGCCCCGGCGCCGCGCCTCGTCCGCCACGGCGGTCTCGAACCGGTCGATGGCCATGACCGCGCTCTTGACCTGCCGCTTCAGCCATTGCGACAGAGAGCGATAAGGCAGGCCCAGCCGGCGCCGCACCAGGTTGAACCACCGGTTGACGACCAGCGCCAGCGTATAGGCCCGGTCCCCCAGCATCGCCAGGAAGGGGGCATAGCGCACCACGCTGTCGAACTCGTCCCCATGCAGCACCAGGAATTTCCGTCCGGTCGCGGTCACATGCTCGGCCTGGCTCCGCAGGCGGATCCCCGCCACTTCCAGTTCATGCGGCAGCCAGCGCCGGAACATCTCGTCATGATTGCCGGGAATGTAGATGATTTCGGTCCCGCCGCGCGCCATGCGCAGGATCAGGTTCAGCACATCGTCATGATGACGGTTCCAGAACCATGACCGTTTCAGCTTCCAGCCATCGATGATATCGCCCACCAGATACAGGCGCTGGCAGGTCATGTTACGCAGGAATTCCGCCAGCAGGTCGGCACGGCAGTCGCGCGTTCCCAGATGGACGTCCGAAACAAAGACAGCCCGATAGCTGGCGGATGCGAGTCGATCGTTCAGAATCACGTTCATCGCAAGCGGCACACCCTGATGAAGGACGCGCCTTCTCTACCCGCATCCGCCCGTTTCCTTCGTGTATCTTTGATGAAACTATCCGCTCACTATCGGAGCAGGCACGGACGGCGCGGTTCCGGGCACCGGAACGGTGGTGCGGGTAAAACTGTCCAGGCTGCCCAGCGCCAGCAGGATCGTCAGCCAGAACAGCCCCCCGAGCGCGAAGATGATCGCAAGCGGCGGCCCGCGCAGGATCTGCATGAAGCCCAGCACGATGACCAGAACCATCAGCACCGCCGCCACACAGACGGCGATACCAAAGCCCGCCCAGGTCGCCGCCAGTTCCCCCGCCAGCAGCAGGACCAGCATCCCCCAGCAGAGCGCGATGCGGGCCATCACACCCGCCCGATCAGATAGAGCAGCGGAAACAGCAGCATCCAGATCAGGTCGACGAAGCTCCAATACAGCCCCACGACATCGACCGGCGTGCTCCACGCCGGACTGAACGCCCCGTAACGGGCCTTGCGGCAGACCCACAGGATCAACCCGATCCCGACGACCATATGCATGCCATGCAGGAAGGTCGCCAGGAAATAGAAGCTGTAGAACAGGGCCGCCGCCCCGGAATCCGGCCCATGAAGAGCAAAATGCGGCCCCGGAAACAGGTTCTCTCGGAACTCCTCGCCCCACTCGATGCCTTTCAGAACAAGAAACGCCAGCCCCAGTACCGCGGCGCCGAGTCCCGCCCGCACCACGCGCCGATTGTCGCCACGCTGCCCCGCCTCCACCGCCATCGTATAAACCGCGCTGCTGGTGATCAGGATCAGGGTATTGACTGCTCCGATCACCAGGTTCGTATGGCGCACGCCTTCCCCCCACCCACCCGCACGGGTCTGCGAATAGACCAGACAGACCAGGAACAATCCGCCGAACAGCAGCGCCTCGCTGGCCAGGAACAGCCACATGCCGGCGATCGCGCTCTCGTCGCGATGCACCGGCGTCTCGTAGGGCGAATGGTGGTCCAGCACCGACCCGTCAGACATGATGCGGCCCTCCCGCATCCGCCACGCCGGTACGGGCATCCAGGTCGCCGTAATCATAGACATCGGTCGTCACGACCGGCGTCTCGGCGAAATTCTCGGTGGGCGGCGGTGACGACGTCCGCCATTCCAGCCCCGTCGCGCCCCACGGATTGTCGGGCGCCCGCGCACCACGAAACAGCGACCAGCCGAAATAGACCAGCGGCATAATATAGGCGACGGCCAGAATCCCCGCCCCTGCCGAGGAGAGCACGTTCAGGATCTGGAACTGCGCGGGATAGGTGGCATAGCGGCGGGGCATGCCTTCGAATCCCAGGATGAATTGCGGAAAGAAGGTCAGGTTGAAGCCGAAGAAGATCAGGGCAGCCGCCAGCCGTCCCCAGATTTCGGGATACATCCGGCCGGTGATCTTGGGCCACCAGTAATGCAGCCCGCCGAAATAGGCCGACACCATGCCGCCGACCATGATGTAGTGAAAATGCGCGACCACGAAATAGGTCTGCGTCAGATGCACGTCGGCGGCCAGCGAAGCCAGGAACAGCCCGGTCAGCCCCCCCACGGTAAACAGCCCGATGAACCCCATCGCATACAGCATCGGCGCATCCAGCCGGATGGACCCGCCATGCATCGTCCCCAGCCAGTTGAAGACCTTGATGGCCGACGGTACCGAGACGAAGAAGCTGAACATCGAAAAGACGATCGCCGAGTAAAGCGATTCCCCGGCCACGAACATGTGGTGCCCCCACACGATGAAGCCGATCGCCGCGATCGAAACCGATGACCACGCCACGAAGCGATAGCCGAAGACCGGCTTGCGGCAGAAGGTGCTGACGATCTCGCTGACCACCCCCATCCCGGGCAGGATCATGATGTAGACGGCGGGGTGGGAGTAGAACCAGAACATCTGCTGGAACAGCAGCGGATCCCCACCCAATGTCGGGTCGAACACCCCCACCCGGAACAGGCGCTCGAACGCGAGCAGAAGCAGCGTGATGCCGAGCACCGGCGTGGCCAGCACGAAGATGACGCTGGTCGCATACAGCGCCCACAGCATCAGCGGCAGCCGGTACCACGTCATCCCCGGCGCCCGCAACTGATGGATGCTGACGATGAAATTCACGCCGGTCGCAATCGAGGAAAACCCGTTCAGGAAAATCCCCAGCACCACCGGCAGCACCCTGCCCTCGGTATAATCCGACGAAAGCGGGGTATAGAACGTCCAGCCGGTCTCCAGCCCACCCCGGAACAGGCCGTAAAGCACCAGCAGCCCCGACGCCACGAACAGGTACCAACTGATCAGATTGAGGCGCGGAAACGCCAGATCACGGGCGCCCAGCATCAGCGGCACCAGGAAATTGCCCAGCGTCACCGGAATCGACGGCACAAGAAACAGCCAGACCATCACCACGCCATGCATGGTGAACATCCGGTTATAGGTCGCGTCGGACAGGATGGCGCCCGTCGGTTCCAGCAACTGTAGCCGGATCAGCGCCGCACCGACCCCTCCCAGCGCAAAGAAGGCAGTGATCGACCCCAGATAGAGCAGGGCGATCCGCTTATGATCGCGCGTCAGCAGCCAGGATCGCAGGGTTCCGTCCTGCCAGAGATAGCTTTCCGACATCCCGTTCAATTCCCTGCTTCTTGAGGAAGAGTGGGCGAGAGCGTCTGCAGATAGGCCACCAGCGCGGCCAGATCCTCCTCGGCCAGCACCCCACGAAAGGACGGCATCTCGGTCGCGAAAGACGCCCCCTGCCGGCGCGGCGGATCAAGGATCGAATCATGCAGAAAGGCAGCATCGGCCACGATCGCCCGCCCGTCCGCCAGCGCCACCCGGCTGCCATACAAACCCACCATCGAGGGCGCCCGGCTGGTATCCCCCGCATCCGGGGCATAGCGGCTGGAAGCATGGCACCCGCTGCACCCGCTGCGGATGAACAGCGCTTCCCCCACCGTCGCCAGACTGCCGCTGGCCGGCGCGCTGTTCAGCCAGCCGGCATAATCCGTGGCATTCAGAACCGTCAGCGTGCCGGTCATGCGCGAATGCCCCAGCCCGCAGAACTGCGTGCAATACAGGCGGAACGACCCGGTCCGCGTCGCCGTGAACCATAGGCTCTGATACCGGCCGGGCAGCACGTCATGCTTGATCCGTAGCACCGGGATCGAAAAATCGTGGATCACGTCCTCCGATGTCAGCAGAAGCCGGACCGGCCGTCCCACCGGCACATGCAGCGCGTTGATCTCGCGCTGGCCGCCCGGATACTGGATCTTCCACATCCACTGCTTGCCGGTGACATAGATCTGGATCGCATCATCCGGCGGCCGAAACCCCACGACATAAAGCTGCGTGGCCCACAGAAACAGCCCAAAGAAGATCACCAGCGTTGCCGAGGTCCACGCAATCTCGAACCCCCAGCCTTTATGTTCGGCGCTGGCCCGGGCGATGGGCGACGTCCGGCCTGCGCGAAAGCGCAGTACGTTCAGCGCCATCAGTCCGAACACCAGCCCCAGCACCGCCAGACTGATGATTACCAGACCGGCCAGCAGGATATCGATCCGCATGGCATGGGCCGAAGCCTCGGGCAGCCAGCTCATCGCGCCCTCCGCCAATGGGCCATGGCCAGCATCGTGCCCACAACCAGCACCGTCATCAGCGCACCCAGCCGCAACAGCTTGCGAACGGCCAGTGTGTAGCGCCCGGTGGCGGCATCGTAATGGAAGCACAGCAGCAGAACCGGCGACGCCTCGGCCCGCTGCCCCACCGCCGCCCGCGCCAGAGCCTGGCGCACGTCACCGGCGCGGTAGCCTACACCCAGCACATAGCCCGAAACCATCCCGGCCGGCGTCGCAAAGACCAGCCCCATCGGATGCAGATACTGTTTCAGCCCCGGATCGTATCGCGCATGGAACCCCACCGCATCGGCCAGCCGCCGGATCGACCCTTCCTGCCCGACCAGAAAATGCCAGCCCCGCTCGGCACCCGGCGTGGCATGACGACCCAGATCGTCCTTCCGGGCCCGACGCGCCACCGAAGCGGTTTCGGTCGGGTCGATACTGACGACGATCAGCGTGTAATCATCCGGCGTCTTCAACCCGCTGCCGTCCAGGGCATGCAGCAGATCCTCGCGTTCGAGCGCGCACAGATTGGGGCAATCATAATACCCGATCGACAGGATCGCCGGATGCCCACCGACGAACGCACCCAGCGGCAACGTACGCCCCACCGTGTCGGTAAAGCGCGCATCCAGCGGCAGATTCGCTCCCTGCCGCTGGGTAAAGGCCAGATCGCCCAGCGCGCCTGCCCACGCCGGCACGGCGACCGTCAGGCCCAGCGCCGCCAGAATGGCGCGCCCGATCGCCATCCGGGGCATCAGGGCCGATCCCCCCCGGCAGCGGGCCAGTCGGGAATCCCCTCGCGCGCCACCTGCCGCATCGCCTGCCCGATCGGCACATGCGCCACCCCATGCGCGCGATCCACCCAGCCGAACCCATTCAACTGCGCCATATCCGCCGCGCGGAACGCCGCCATATCCGCCGGCGGATCGCTTTGCAGTGCCGGTGCGGCCATCGGCGGCAAAGGCGTGGCCATCAACCTGTCCAGCCGGTGCTGCGGAAACAGCAGATTCGCCACCACCGCCAGCACCACCACCGCCACACCCACCCCAAGCCCAACGACCAGGACCGGGCGCAGGGCCACATCCCGTTCCTCATGCCGGGGTCGGGAAAAATGCGCGGAGGCAACCGGGGCGGGATCATCAACCATGGATCACCTCGCCCTGCATCGCACGGATGCACAGCGCCACCCCCGCCCCCCCGAACAGCAGCAGCGAAGCCAGCGTCAGCAGCACCGAAACCGACGCCTGCCCCGGCAGCACCAGCCACAGATTGCGCACAACCTCCATGGCCACCAGCAGGCTCGCCGCGCCCAGAACCACCGGCCGCCGCACCTGCAACGGCGCCAGCATCAGCAGCGCGAAAGGCAGCAGGAAATGCAGCAGCACGATCGCCACCGCAACGCCCCCCCACCCGCCATGCAGGCGGCGGCCATACCAGGCGGCCTCAACCGGCAGGTTGGACTGCCAGATGATCAGGAACTGCATGAAATCCAGATACGCCCACAACACCGTCAACCCCAGCAGCAACCGGGCCAGTCCGCGCAACGCCTCCCGATCGGGCCGGCGGGCCCCCACCAGCAGCATGGCCAGCGCCAATGCCAGCAGCCCCGCCCCGGCGGAGGCGATCAGCCCATAGGCGCTCGAATTGAAGCGCGGATCGAGCGATTCCGTCAGATCGATGGATGCGAAACTGAACGTCAACGCCAGCAGGATCAGCCCCACCGGCGCAATGCGCGCCAACCCCCGCCCCCGCAGACACAACACGCCAAGCGTGCCCCAGATCCCGGCATAAAGGGCAATCCGCAACAGTGCGAAGGGCGGGTTCAGATAGAACCGGTTCGCCGCATGCGCGGCACCCTCCCCATGCAACCATGGATAAAGATCCCCCGCCCCGGCCAACAGCACGGCCAGCGCCGGCAGGCCCAGCGGCAAGGTCGCCACGCCGGCCCGCAAGGCCGGCCGCAGGATCTCGCCCCACCGCCCGCCCGTCAGCGCATGCGCCAGCATCAACGCCATGCTGCCCAGCGGCCAGCCCAGCCACGCGGCACATGCCCCCAGCCACGGGCGATAAACGGCATGGGGCATCCACACCAGCCCACCCAGCACCGCCAGACCGGCCAATACGGCAACGGCCCACGCGACACCTTCGATGCGGAGCCGGGCCCGGATCACGGCGCACCCCGCTGTTCGGCCGTCAGATCGGCCAGCGTCATGTGCTGGCTGCGCTGCAACGCATGCACATAGGCAACAACGGCCCACCGATCGGCCGGCGCGATCCGCTGGGCAAAACCATACATCACACCCCGACCGCCGGTGATGACGTCATACACAAACTGCGGCGTCTCGGCGGCCAGCGGCGGCGGGGCGGGAAAGCCGCGCTGCACGATCATCCCGTGCCCATCGCCGATTTCCGCATGGCAGGGCGCACAGAAGACGTGATATTCGGTCCGCCCACGCTCCAGCAGCGCCATCGTCACCGGCGGCACCGGGGCGGAATTGTCGCCATACGCCACCACACCGGCCGGAACCTCGCCGGGCGCCGTCGCACGGCTGGCATACGGGTTCTGCTTCTTCTGCTTCGTCATATCGTCGCAGCCGGCAACCAGCAGCACGGACGCGATTCCAAGGGCGATGGCGGCGCACGACCTCATTCCGCCACCTCCTCGATCCCGATCGGAGCATGATGCGCCAGCACCCGCCGCGCGTAGGCACTATCGGCGGGTCGCACGACCAGCACATAGTTCCCCAGCATGGCCCCGCGCATGCACTCCGCCTCGTCAACCGGATCGTACAGGCGCAACATCCCGCCCAGCAGCAGATAGCCGGCCATGCCGGCAACAACCGCGCCCAGCACCGCCAGTTCGAAGGTCGCCGGCACATAGGACGGCCAGGACAGATCCGGCCGCCCACCGATATTCTGCGGATAGCTGATGGTCGTGGCATAGGCCTGCATCAGAAAACCCCCGACACCGCCCACGATCCCGCCCCCCAGCATGACGGCCGGAAGAATGGAACCACCATCCGCGCCCTCGTCCTCCAGCGGCTCCATCGCCATATAGGTTTCGACAGGACCGCTATCGCCACGCCGCATTTCAGCAGCAGCCTCCCGCATCCCGGCTTCGGTGGCGAAGGCAGCGACGATCATGCCACCCCTCCCCGCAACATCGCGCGCATTTCGGCCATCGCCACCACCGGCATCAGCCGCACGATCAGCAGGAACGTCGTGAGAAACAGCCCGATCGTGCCGAGCAGCAGGCTCCATTCCCAGATCGTCGGCGTATACTGCCCCCAGGAAGACGGCATCTGAGTACGCGCCAGACTGGTCACGATGATCTGGAACCGCTCCAGCCACATGCCCACCAGCACACCCAGCCCGATCAGCCAGACCAGCGGCCCCGTCATCCGCACCGCGCGCCACCACAGCAATTGCGGCAACAGGATATTCAGGACGATGGTGCCCCAATAAACCGGCGCATACAGGCCAAAGACACGCAAGGCGAACATGGTCCGATCCGCCTGATCCGGCCCATAGAACGTGGAAAAGGCGTCCATCAGATAGGCATAGCCAACACAGAGCGAACTGGTCAGGAACAGGCGCCCCAGTACGTCGATATGCCGCGCCGTCACATAGGCCTGCAAACCCAGCAGCACGCGCAGCGGCAGAATGGCCATCAGCACGACGGCGAACCCCGACAGGGCCGCACCGAACACGAAGAACGGCGGAAACTGCGTGGAATGCCAGCCGGTGGCCGCACTCCCCGCGAAATCCATGCCCACGATGCTGTGCACCGACACCACCAGCGGCGCCATCAGCGCGGCCATGACGGCATAGACCGCCCGATAATGCCGCCACTGCCGCCCGGATCCGCGAAAACCCAGCGCCAGCACGCCATAGAACACACGCTGCCCCTGCCCGCGCGCCCGATCGCGCAAGGTCGCCAGGTCCGGCAGAAGCCCAAAATACCAGAACAGGATCGATGCCAGAACATAAGCCAGGATCGCAAAGAAATCCCACACCAGCGGGCTGCGAAACTGCGCCCACAGCCCCATCGTGTTCGGATAGGGAAACAGCCAGTAGAAGAACCACGGCCGCCCCAGATGCAGAATCGGAAAGATCGCGGCACACAAGGCGGCACACAGGGTCAGGCTTTCCGCCAGACGGTTCAGCGCCGTGCGCCACGCCACCCCCAGCAGGAAGAACAAGGCGGAGATGAACGTGCCGCCCGAGGCAATGGCGATCCACCAGACATAATTGAGAATATCCAGTCCCCAGGCCACCGGCCAGTCGATGCCCCAGATCCCCAGCCCGGCATAGAACAGCCAGGCAACCGAAACCACGCCCAACCCCAGCAGCCCCAGCGAGACTGCGAACGCCGCCCACCACCATAGCGGCGTCCAGCGGCCCGCTCCCTCGCGCAACGTCACCGCGCAGATCCGCTCGGTCACCGATTGCGCGGTCTCGCCGGCGGCGATGACGGCCGGGAGGCTCATGACACGATTGCCGGATTGGGATTCCGGATGCGCGCCTCATACGTCACGCGCGGATGCGTACCCTGCTCGGGCAGCACGGCATAAGTCAGCGGACTGGCCTTGCGATGCCTCACGGCCGTATCAGGATCGTTGATATCGCCGAACGTAATGGCCTGCGTGGGGCAGGCCGCCTGACAGGCCGTCACCACCTGTTCCGCCGTGCCGTCCCGATCAGCCGCAATACGCGCCTGCGCGATCCGCTGCACGCAGAAGGTACATTTCTCCATCACGCCGCGCGCCCGCACCGAAACGTCCGGATTGCGGCTGATCGGCGGCCGGCGCTCCTGTTCGGCAAAGGCGAAATAATTGAATCGCCTGACCTTGTAAGGACAATTGTTGGAGCAGAATTTCGTCCCGACGCACCGGTTGTAGACCATCACGTTCAGGCCCTCCGAATCATGCGTCGTGGCGCCGACGGGGCAGACCGTTTCGCAGGGCGCCTGTTCGCAATGCATGCAGAGCATCGGCTGAAAGAACGTGTCCGGGGCCTCCTGCGTTCCTTCATAGGCGCGATCGATCCGCAGCCAGTGCATCTCGCGCTGGCGCAGCACCTCGTCCCGCCCCACCACCGGCACGTTGTTCTCCGCCTGGCAGGCGGTCATGCAGGCATTGCAGCCGATACAGGCATTGAGGTCGATGCTCATCCCCCATGCCACCGGCGCGCCGGGGTCCCGCCGATACAAGGCGGCAGAAACTGCCGGATCTTCCCGACCGGCACCAAGAAATCCCGGCTCCTGCCGAAACCGCGCCAACGTGCCATGCCGCACGATATCGGAAGGCGCATCAGCAACCAGCGTGGCATGGTGTTCGGTACAGGCCACGGCCACCTTGCGACCGGTAGCGGCAATCCGCACCGGCCCCACCACATCCCGCAGCGGATACAGGTCGGTACCGACCCCATCCCCCGTTTCCCCGGCACATTTTCTCCCCGAGCCCAGCAACCCCACGACACAGCCCGGCGCCTGCCCCGGCTGCACCCACACCGGCAGCACAGCCCGCCCCGCCCCCACGGACAGCACGACTTCATCCCCGTTACGAAGCCGCATCGAGCGTGCCAGATCCGGCGGAATCAGCAGCGGATTGCCCCAGACCGTCTTGCTCAACGGCCGGGGCAGTTCCTGCAACCAGGGATTATTCGCCTCGCGCCCGTCCCAAAGATGCGGGTCCGGCCGCAGCAGCAATGTCAGGTCGGCAAATCCCTCACGGGGCGCAACAGGCGGCATAACGGGTGCAATCGCCGCATCAAGGCGCGGACTGGCGGTGCCCGGAACAACCCCGGCCGCCAGCGCGCCCCGCCAGTCGTGCTCCGACGCCAGGCGCTCCCGCCAGACCTGCCGCACCAGTTCCCGCGCCGGGCGGTCCACATCGCCGGCACAGAACCGCAGGACGGCCGCGGCACTGCGTCCGCCATAGAGCGGCATCGCCTGCGGCTGAAGGATCGTCGCCGTGCCGTCATCGGCCCGCGCATCCCCCCAATCCTCGAACCCATGCGCCAGCGGAACATGCCACCGTGCCGCCCGCGCCGTCTCATGCGGCCGGTCCGCCAGCGCAACGCTCAGCGCCACGCGCGGCAACGCCGCCGCGAAACGCGGCACCTGATAGACCGGATTGCCATCCAGGATCAGCAGCGCGCGCACCTGTCCCTTTTCCATATCGTCCATCAGGTCCGGCAATGTGGAAACCGGTTGCGCCGGGCGATATTCAGGCGGCTCGAATACATCGAATACCCTGCCCCGCCCGCCCAGCGCCTCGTTCATCGCATGGACAGCAGCGTGCGCCTGCGCCCCATGATCGGGCCCAAGATGGATCAGCGCCCGCCCACGATGCGCCCGCAGATCGGCCACCACCGCCCCCAGCCAGTCCGGCCCGCCAGACGGTTCCTCGTTATGCAGCAAGGCAGCCGTCAGCCGCCCGATCACCTCGTCGCATCCGGCAGGCCCCGCGATAAACCGATGATCGGCCGCAACCCCCGTCAGGCTGGGCGTCGGTTCCACGGCATATAGCCGGTTCATCGGCCTCCGCACCGGATTGCGCCGCCCGGCGAAGGCCCTGGCATGGCGCAGATGCCCCGGCGCGCTGTCCAGCAGGTCGCTCTCCACCGCCAGGGCCACGTCGACCTGCCGCAGATCGGGAATCACCATCGCCGGGCGCCCATACGCCATGGCCGCCCCCTGCCGCACCGCATCCCGCCCGATAGCGTCCCAGCGATGCCAGATCGCGCCGGGATGGGCCGCCAGCAGCGCGTCGATCGCCGCCCCCAGCGTGGGCGAGGTGACCGTCCCGCTCAGGATGCGCAATCCCGCACCACCCGGCCCGGCGCGCAAAGCCTGAAGAGCGGTCGTCACCTCCTGCCACGCGGCAGGCATCCCGTCATGCAGCGGGCCGCTGGCCCGGTCGGGATCATAGAAATCCTGGATCGCGGCCTGCGCGAACAGGTCGGTCGCCCCCAGGCTGGACGGATGCCCGGGATTGCCCTCCACCTTGATCGGCCGCCCCATCTGATGGGTGACGAGAATGCCGTTGGCATAGCCATCGCGCACATGGGCGCTGGCATAGATGTTGGGCACCCCCGGAACCACCCCCGGCGCCGCCCGCACGGCCGAGACGAAACCACGATCCGGCGTTCCGGGGTCACACCCCGCCAGCCCGCCGCCGGCCAGCGCCAATGCCAGCAGCTTCAGCGTCCGCCGCCGGTCC
This sequence comes from Gluconacetobacter brunescens, assembly GCF_048695475.1. Taxonomy (NCBI): domain Bacteria; kingdom Pseudomonadati; phylum Pseudomonadota; class Alphaproteobacteria; order Acetobacterales; family Acetobacteraceae; genus Gluconacetobacter; species Gluconacetobacter brunescens. The sequence goes on from NZ_JBLHEN010000002.1 coordinate 366,632, forward strand.
AGCGGATGCGCCAGCGCCTGTTCCAATTGCGGAAAGCGCCTGATCCACTCCCGTTCCTCGCCCGGCAGCCCCGCTAACGATGGCATATTGAGCACTCCGTCAGGTTCCGGCCGCCGATATGATAGGCCCGCATCAATTCCGCCGCCGACGGCGTCGCAGGGTCCCGATGCCAACCCATGTCATAGACATCCGCCAGCGGGCGCAGGTTCGGCCCCGGATTGCGATGGCAATCCAGACAGAATTGCATCGTCAGGCTTTTCGCCTTGAAGGTCAGGGGCATGCGCGCCACGTCGCCGTGACAACTCTCGCACCCCACACCTTTTGAAACATGGATACTATGGTTGAAGTAAACATAATCCGGCACGTCCGTCACACGCGCCCAGACGATCGGCCGGTTCTCCACCAGGCTGTCGCGTACCGGCGCCAGCAGGGCGGCATTGGTCCAGACCTGCGAATGGCAGGTCATGCAGGTAAAGGTCGGCGGCAGACTGGCCTGCGCACTGCGCTCCACGCTGCTGTGGCAGAACCGGCAATCAATACCCAGTCCCGCAACATGATGCTGGTGACTGAAAGGAACCGGCTGCTGGATCACCCACCCGACATGCCGGACGTAATCGGAGCGCGGCCAGGCAAACCACCACAGACACACCCCGGCGACGGCACCCGCGGCCCCCACCATCGCCATCGTAACGATGACATTGGCCCGTGGACTGAATACCGCCGCCATCGGCCGTTCCATCTTGCAGACCGGGGCGGCCCGATCCGCCCGGGCATCGTTCCCCCCTCGAACGCATCCAGGACGACAAACGATCCCATCACGTCGCGGTGACCTGCAGCAATCCGTCGAAACCGACTATATTTTTCGCGTATTTTTCACGAAACCATCTGGTCTTCGTCAGGTCAGCGCTTCATCAGGCCGGCCACCGGTCAGGCTCCAGGGCACGACCGCATCGCCCACCCGCCGGACGGTCACGCCGTAAACCGCGCGCATGGCCGCATCGGTCAAAATCTCCGCCGGCCGCCCCTGCGCCACGATGCGCCCGTCGCGCATCAGCACCAGCCGATGGCAGAACCGCCCCGCCAGGGTCAGGTCATGCAGCACCACCGCCACCCCCCTGCCCGCATCCGCCAGCCGGCCGAACGACGCCATCACCGCCAGCGCATGGGCCGGGTCCAGCGCCGCCACCGGCTCGTCGGCCAGCAGATAGGGCGCCTCCACCGCCAGCGCCCGCGCCAGCCGCAAGCGCGCGCCCTCGCCACCCGACAACTGGCTGGCCGGCCGGTCGCGCAGATCAACCAGCCCGGTCTCCGCCAGCGCGCCCTCCACCGCCGCATGATCGCGCGCATCATCCCGCGCCGCCCGATGCGGCAGGCGCCCAAGCGCCACCAGGTCCGCAACCCGCATCGGCGGCGGCGGTACGCCCTCCTGTGGCAGAAAGGACAGGCGCCGGGCCCGCTCCCCCGGCGTCATCGCCGCCAGCACGCGGCCATCCAGCACCACCTCTCCCGCGTCGGCCTCCTGGATGCCGGCCAGCACGCGCAGCAGCGTGCTCTTGCCCGCGCCATTGGGGCCGATCACCCCCACAACCTCACCGGGCACCACGTCCACATGCGCTTCATGCAGAACTCGCCGCCCCCCCAGCGAGAGCGTCACCCCCCGCGCAAGCAGGCCGGTCACGACCCGCTCCGGCGCATGGCGATCACCCGGTGAAAGAAGACAGGCGCCCCGATCAGCGCCGTCAGCACACCGATCTGGATCTCGGTGGCACCCGACAGCAGCCGTACCGCCGCATCGGCAACCAGCAGCAGCAGCGCCCCCCCCAACGCGGACGGCACCAACAGGCGCGAAGGCTGGTACCCGGTCAGCGGCCGCAGCATATGCGGCACCACCAGCCCCACGAAGCCGATCGCCCCGCTAACCGCAACACAGGACCCGACCGCGACAGCCGCGCCCACCACCACCCGGGTCTGAACGCCCAGGAGCCCCCGCAGCCGAAACCCCATGCTCTCGGCCACTTCATCCCCCAACGCCAGCGCATCCAGCGCCCGCGCGGTCGTCAGCATCAGCAGGCACCCCGCGACGGTTCCCGGCAGACTGATCCACACGTCGGTCATGGTCCGGTCGGTCAACGACCCCATCACCCAGCGCATCACCTCATAGGCCGCATAGGGGCTGGGCATCAGGTTCATCGCCATGGCCGTCAGTGCGGCGGCAAAACTGCTCAGCGCCGCCCCCGCCAGCAGCAGCACCAGCGTCCCGCCCTGCCCCACCAGCCCCAGCAACAGCAGCACCGCCAGCAGCGCCCCCACCAGCCCGCCCGCCGGCAACAACAGCGCGGAGATCCCGGCCAATCCGGTATAGAAAACCAGCACCGCCCCCAGCGCCGCGCCGCCGGACACACCCAGCAAACCAGGGTCGGCCAGCGGATTGCGCAGATACCCCTGCATCACCGCGCCGCACAGCCCCAGCGCCGTCCCGATCGAAACCCCAAGGATCGCCCGAGGCAGGCGCAACTGGCCAACGATGATCGCCCCCACACTATGCCGCCCGGCCATCAGATCCCCCAGGGCCGAAGGCAGCGAAACCGGGCTATCTCCCCAGGCCAGCGACAGCACCAGCATCATCAGCACGCACGCCGCCAGGGCGGCGATCAGCGGATAGTCGCGGCGGTCGATCATCGGGAACTCTCCAGCGCCTTGCGGGCCTCGATCAGCCGGTCCAGCGTATCGAGCGTCTGCGGCAGGCCACAAAGCCACATCCGGTCGGGCAACGACAGCCGATGCGAGGCCGGAAAAGCATCGCGCAAGGCCGGATGATCCAGCACCGCCTGCGCCATCGACGTACCGACATTCGAACGCGCCACGATCAGCAGGTCGGGCGGCCGCGCCAGCAGGCTCTCCAGCGGCACGCCGAGCGCATGCCGTCCATCCAGCCCGTTCGCCGCATTGCGAAAACCGGCCCGCACCAGAATATCGTCAGCCAGCGATCCGGCACGGGTCACAAAACCATTGGCGGCATAAATCACCGCCGAAGGAGCGGCTGCCCCAGCCGAGACAGAAGAAGCCGCCAGACGCGCCCTGAACGCCTCGGCCAGTTCCCGCCCCCGCGCCGGCACGCCCGCCGCATTCGCCACCGCCACGATCTGGTCCGGAACATCCACCAGCCGCTCGACGGGGTCGAACAGTTCAACCGGCATGCCTGCCTGCCGTGCCGCCAGCAAGGCGGTCACGCTGGCATAGCGTCCACCCACCACCAGATCCGGCCGCGCCGCCACCACGGCCTCCGCCGTGGGCCGAATAACCGGCACCGACCGCGCCTCGCTACACATCACGGAATAGGCGCAATCCCGCGCCAGCGGCGACAGACCCACGATATCGCGGGCCGGCACCAGTTGCAGCAGCAACTGGTCCGTACACAGATTCAGCGAAACGATCCGGTGCCTGGGCTCGGCCCGCGCCCCCGCCGGCAGCATTGCTGCCAGCAGCAGGATCACGAAGCGCCGAACGCGGGCCCGCATCCTCTCAGTAAGACAGCGTGAAGCCGCCATACCCGCCGCGCCCCGGCTGCAGATACCCGATCGGCTCCTCATATTGCCTGTTCAGCAGATTATCCGCACGGGCATAGACCGAAACAAACCGGTTGATCTTGTAATTGGCCGCCACGTCGATCGTCACGTACCCATGCCCCTTGGCGCAGATGCTGCATGTCTCGCTGCCGATCACCGGCAGGTCGCGCCAGCCGCTGGTGTAGAGGATGTTGCCCGAGAAGGTCAGATCCCTGATCGGCGTCCATGTCGTATTGAAATTGAATTTATGCTGTGGACGCTGCTGCAATTCCGTATGCACCGTCTCGTCGCGCGCATGGGTCCAGGTATAGCTGAGGTTGAATTCCAGATCGCTGCGCGCCTTCCAGTCCAGAAAGGCCTCCACGCCATACATGCGCGCCTTCGCGACATTCTCGTACGAATAATTGTAGTTGTACGAAGAATCGATCGACAACGACGACTGGATCAGGTTCCGGACCCGGTTGTCATACCACGTAGCGCCGAATTTCAGGCGATCATGCAGCAGCTTCTGCTCCACCCCGGCATCATAGCCGATCAACTGTTCCGCCCGCAGGTTTGGATTGCCTTTTTCGGAATACCCCACGCCAACCTGATTGGCGAAAAGCTGGTACAACGAAGGCCCATGGAAGCCGGACCCGGCACTCGCCTTGATGATGGTACCCGTCCCCGGCACATGGATGGCAGGTGCCACCCGCCAGGTCACATGGTTGCCATAGCGCGAATTGGCATCATAACGGATATTGGCCGCGCCATACAGGATCCGGTTCCAGTTCCCCTGATACTGCCCATATCCCGCCGTCGTATCCATGCCGGCCGAATTATCATACCCGCTGTCCCACATGCTGGACGCGGTATGGCTGGTGTTGAAGCTATCGTGGAAATGTTCCGCACCGATCAGGAACTGACCGTACTGCTTGAGGTCGAAGGTCCCATGCCAGTCGATCTTCAACCGCTCGGACCGATAATAGCTGGGGTCGGGATTGATCGCGCTGCCATAGCTGGTTCCCGTCTCCGTCCAGCGATTGCGGTTGGTCATGTATCCCAGCCCGATCACCTGATCGAACAGCCCGTTGAACGAGACCAGATGCGCCGTGCCGCGCACGATCGCCTGATTCTTGTTGTTCTGCTCCCGCACACCGGAATCCCCATACAGATTCTCGCTTTGCAGATCATAGACCGAATAGGAATGATAATTCGACTGGATCAGGCGCGCCGTCAGCCCCAGGTCAAACGTTCGGGTCACATCATATCCCAACCGGATATTGGCACTCCGGTTGTCGTTGCGATTCCCCTCGTTGCGCTGCTGGCGGTCGGCACCGTAAGCCCGCTCGATATAGGACGGAATATTGTTGAACCCGTCCATGCGGTAATGGGACAGCTCGATATTATAGTGAAACCGCCCCTTGCTGCCCCGCGCCCCCAACACCTGGTTGAACGTGCCGTATTCGCCGCCCTCAAGCCGGACAAACGGCTTGAAACGCCCCTGCCCCTGGGCTGTAGTAATGTCGATGACGCCCGCCATGGCATCGGCGCCATACAGGCCGCTTTGCGGCCCGCGCAGGATCTCGATCCGCCCCATGCCATCGGTCACGAACTGCCCGGCATCGAACGCGCCGCTGGCCGAACTGCCGTCATTGACGTCCATGCCGTCCATCCGGACCTTGACCTCGTTCGCATTATTCCCGCGCATGAAAATCGAGGTCGTGCCGCCGACCCCACCCGTCTGCACCACATTCAGTCCCGGCTGCCGGACCAGAATATCCGCCAGCCCCCGACGCTGCTGGGTCTGGATCTGCTGTTCGGTGACGATGGTCACGCTGGAGCCGATATCGTCCACACTAACGGGGCGACGGGCGGCGCTGACGGTAATCGCCTCGCCCCGATCCTGCGGCTTCAGCACAATATGGCTGCCGGCGGGTGCCACCGGGCGCGTCGTCGCGGTCGCGGCCCGCACGGCAGGCGCCTTCCCCATCGCGGGCGAAACCGGCACCTCCTCCGCCAGCGCGGCGGAAAGTCCGACGGCGGTAAACAGCGTGGAGAAAAAAAGAATCGAGCGAAAATCGTGCATCAGGACCGTTCTCGTGACCATGCGCGGCTGCCACGAGACCACGGGTCACGATCCGTCATCCGATGCCGGGATAACGTCCCTGTCCCGTCCGCCAGATCACCCCGCCTGACGGTTCCCGGTCGCAACCAGTGCTGACGGCAGGTCTCCTGGCTCGCGGTTGTCGTTCCGCATGGCCTTCCCGGGTCGAACGAAACCCCAGTGGCCCCGGGCCATGACGCCCGGCGATGCGTGAACATGCCGCCTACAGTTGCGGGGACAGCCACAGGCTTGGGCCTTCCGACCCGCACTGTGTTCCCTTTTAATCCTCATCGAGAGGAACCATCGCGCCCTTCATAGAATCTGCGCCCTGCCTGTCAAGAAAAACGCATGGGCGGCCGCAATAAAACCCGCCCGTTCCCCTCAACAGGCACGCGCCAGCCTACGACCCGGGCCCGGGAACCAAGCCACCTTATCAACCGCATCGCTTCTTTTTCGCTTGATCGCCCGCCCCCGATCCCGGTTGATCGCGGGCATGATCCTTCCTCCCGCCGATCAGGCCGGCACCCACGCCCTGCTGCTGGTCCGCCACCCGCCCGTGGCAATAGCGCCCGGCACCTGTTACGGCCGGCTGGACATCGCGCTGCGCCCCGGCTGGGAACGTCATGCCGACGGGCTGGCGGTGCTGGCGCGCGGCGCGGCGATCCATGTGATCCACAGCGCCCCGGCCACCCGCTGCCAGATGGTCGCAAGCCGCCTGGCCGCCGCGACCAGCCTCCCCCTGCGGATCGACTCCCGACTGGCCGAACTGGATTTCGGCGCCTGGGAGGGCCACCCCTGGGCGGATATCGACCGCACGGCGCTGGACCGCTGGGCCGAAAACCCCGAGGATTTCGCGCCCCCCGGCGGCGAGAGCGGCGCCGCCCTGCGCCGGCGCATCCTGTCCTTCTGGGCCGACCTGCTGCGCGAAGGCCAGCCGGCCGGAATCATCTCACACGGCGGCCCGCTGCGGCTGCTCCGGGCCCTCGCGCGCGGCGAAACGCCCGACCTGCTCGCCTCCCCACCGCCGCAAGGCAGCGCCTCGCTGTTTTCGCTACCGGCGCTCAACCCGCCAGCACATCCCACAGCAGCTTGCCGTTGAGCCCCAGAATGACCACCGCCACCACCCACGAGAGGGCGGCAACCGGGCGGGAAATGACGAAACTCCCCATCATCCGCCGATCGGACACGAACCAGACCAGCGGAATGACGGCAAACGGCAATTGCAGCGACAGCACCACCTGACTGAACACCAGCAGCCGATCCACACCCGCATCGCCATACAGGGCCGTCACCACCACCACCGGTACGATCGCCAAGCCCCGCGTGACCAGCCGCCGCGCCCAGGGCGGCAGGCGCAGGTCCAGGAACCCTTCCATCACGATCTGCCCGGCCAGGGTTCCGGTCACGGTGGAATTCATCCCCGCCGCCAGCAGCGCCACGGCGAACAGTGTCGCGGCCGCCCCCAGCCCCAGCAGGGGCGAGATCAGCCGCCACGCCTGCCCGATATCGGCCACGTCGCGATGCCCGCTCTCATGGAAGGCAACGGCAGCGACGATCAGGATCGCGGCATTGACGAAAAACGCCATCATCAGCGCCAGCGTGCTGTCCCAGGTCGCCCAGCGAATGGCATCGCGCCGCCCGGCCTCCGAGCGGTCATAGGCCCGCGTCTGCACGATCGAGGAATGCAGATAGAGATTATGCGGCATCACCGTGGCCCCGATAATCCCGATGGCGACATACAGCATTCCCGGGTCGGTCAGGATCTCCGGCCGGGGCACCAATCCCCCCAGCACCGCGGCCACAGGCGGCGCCGCCGCCACGATCTGGATCGCGAAACAGAGCGCGATCACGCTCAGCAGCCCGATCACGAAGGCTTCCAGCGCGCGGAACCCCCGGTTCATCAGCATCAGCACCACGCCCGCATCCAGCGCGGTGATCACCGCCCCCGGCAGAAGCGGAATCCCGAACAGCAATTGCAGCGCGATGGCGGTGCCGATGACCTCGGCCAGATCGCAGGCGATGATCGCGGCCTCGCACGCCACCCACAGCACCATCACCACCCAGGGCGCGAACCGGTCGCGACAGGCCTGCGCCAGATCCCGGCCGGTCGCGATGCCCAGCCGCGCCGACAGCGCCTGCAACAGGATCGCCATCAGGTTCGAGAGCATGACGACCGAAAGCAGCGTGTAGCCGAACGCCGAACCACCGGCGAGGTCGGTCGCCCAGTTACCCGGGTCCATATATCCCACCGAGACCATGTAGCCCGGCCCCATAAACGCCAGCAGCCGCCGCCAGCCGACAGCTCCGGCCGGAATCCGTATCGAACCGCCGATATCGGCCAGGCTGGAGGCCGACGCCCCGCGCGCCCTGCCGCCGCCCGCTTTCAGGCCGACGGACGCATCCACGCCAGGAGAACGATCAGACATCGATTGGAACGCCCTCCGCCGGAAACGGGATTACGGACCGCCTGCAGCCAGCGTAGGACCGGACGGCAGAAATATGCAATATGCTATATGATGTGGCCAAGGCAATGCGACAAGACCCGCACCCCGCCCATTCCGCCGGATTCTCCGCCTTCGCCGCGTCGCACGAATCCGATCGCGCATCAGGCACATTGTAAAATCCGTGAGATCAGGGTTGAGTGAAGAGCCGCCCGCCGGCACGCACCCTGTCGAGGAGGATGCAGCGTGAAGAAAATCCTGTCCGCCGGACTGACTCTCTACACCCTGGGCCTGTATCCGGCGGTCTGCGCAACACCCGACCCGGCGGCCATGACAACGGGGCAGGTCACGTTCATGATGAAGGAGATCGGAGTCGGCGCCGGCTACACCTGGGGCACCGGGCAACTGGTCTATGGTGGCCGGTCCTACGACTTCACAATTTCCGGCGGTGGGTTGGGCACCGTCGGCTATTCGCACATCGCGGGCCACGGCACGGTACGCAACCTCTCCCGCCTGCAGGATTTCGACGGCACCTACTGGGCGGTGCAGGCCGAAGCGACGGTAGGCAAAGGCCTGGGCAGCAAGCTGCTGGAAAACAACCACCACGTGGATGTCAACCTGACGGCCGCCACCGCCAGCGGCGCCCGCCTGTCGGCCGAAGCCATGCGGATCACATTCCACCTACGCCCCCCCAACTGAGAGCGGGGCCGGAAATGCGGTCTGGCGGCGCTCTCGCTGCTCACCAGCCCATATTGTCAGTCAGCCTTTTGAACCCCTTGCGGGAATAGCAGCGCCCTTACGACACGCCCTCGGCCGTATCCTTCCCGCCGGACACGGACGGCGCCGCCTCCCGGCGCGAGGTATCGCCCATCAGCAATGCGACCAGAATCACGCAGACCAGCCCCGCCCCCGCGAGGATCAGGAACGCCAGCGAAACCGAACGGTCGGCCACCGTGCCGGCCAGAGAAGTCGAGAAACTGGCCCCCGCCCCCATGGCCAGCCCCAGAATCCCCATGCACATGTTGAACCGGCCGCTGATGCGCGTCAGGTCGGCGGCAACCAGCGGCATCATCACCCCGAATGACGACGAACTGACCCCGTCCAGCAACTGGATCGCGATGATCAGATAAGGGTTGGTCGTCGTCGCCAGCAGGGCGGCGCGCAGCGGCAGGGTGGCGAAGGTCACCAGCATCACGGGCCGCCGCCCGACCGTTTCCGCCAGCCGGCCGATGACCGGCGACAGCGCCGCGCCAACCAGTTGCGGCAGCAGGATGCAGGCCGCGATCACGATCTCGGCGATATTGCCCGCATCCTTCGTCACCTGCCCCGCCGCCAGCGACAGGATGCCCGCCGCCGACAGGTGGAAGAAGGCGACGCAGATCGCAAACGCGAACAGCCGGCGGTCACGCAGCAATTCCCACATCGCGCCCTTGGTGCGCGGCGGCCGTTCGCCTTCTGCCACGGCGGCGGTGTTGATCGAAGCCGCCGCTTCGACCGGCTCGATCATCATCAGCGCCATCAGCCCCGGCATCGCCAGCGCGGCGCCGAGGAAGAAGGTCGCCTGCGGCGAGACCCAGTAGCCCACCGCCCCCATCAGCCCCGAGCCGATGGCGTTGCCGATGGAGGCGAAACTGGCATTGCGGCCGAATCGCTCGCCCAGCAGCCCCTTGCCGTCATCGGGCAGGCGCAGCACCTGCGCCGCCACCACCGCGAGCGTGATCGCGCCGATCGCGGGCGTCAGCGTGCAGCTCGCCAGCCCGTGCAGCACCTCGGCCAGCGCCACCGGCAATTGCTGCGGAAAGATGGCCAGCAGCAGGCACGAGAAGATCACGGCGAGGATCGAGAACGCCGCGACGCGATGCTTGTCGCGCAGCCGGTCGACCAGCATGCCCGCCGGCACCTGGCTGACCATGGCGGTCATCGACCCGATGCTGAGCACATAGCCGATCTGCCCCTGCGTCCAGTGGGCGCCGGTCAGATACACCGCGATGAACGAGCCGAAGGAGGCCTGCAGGTTTCCGACGAAGAAATTGAGCAAATCCAGCCCGCGCTGGCTGTTCGTGGGCAGTTTCACGCAGGGCCGTCCCCGTGCCGCCTCAGGCCGCGACGGATCACCGCGCACCGATCGTCATGCAGGATCATCGCGCCATGAACCCCGCGCGTCCCGAGGCCGCATGCCCGTCCGGGGGCCCGTCTCCCCCACCGCCCGCGGCACCGGGCACCAGCGGCGGCGGCACGGGCTGGGGCTCGATCGACACCGGCCCCGGCTCGGCCTCGGCCGGCGCCATGACCGGCGGCACGACCGGTGCCACCGGCGCCGCCGCCGGCGCGGCCGGCACCACGGGCGCGGGCGGCGCCTGAATCACCGTCACATCCATCGAGGTCGCGTCATAGGCCGGCGCCGAGCGCACGCTGGCGGCGTCGATGCGCAGCTTGACCGGGCTCTTTTCCGTCAGCCCGCCCATCACGAACGCATCCCAGGCAATGGCGACACGCCGGTTGCCCACCCCCAGAAAGCCGCCGACATCCACCACGGCGGCGGCCGGGTGACCGTCCTGGTCCAGCAGCACGTCGATCACCTGCCCCACATGGTTGCCGTCGGGCGCCACCACGTCGCGGTCGATCAGGCTGCCCAGCCGGTGCGTGGCCGTGGCCGCCGCGCCATGATCATGCTCCGGCCGGGGCGGCGGCGGCGCCAGCAGGGCCGGCGGCGGCGGCGCCGTCAGTTCGGGAAGGTCGCCCGTCGGCATGTCCCGCGCGGGATTGCCGACCAGGGGCGCCCCCGGGGCGCCATCCGGCGCCGGCGCCACCTGCTCGGCCGCGCGCACCGCACCGGACGACAGGGCGAGAAGAACCGACAGCGCACCGAACAGAACCGCCGGACGCACGAAACGGCCGGGCGTACGCGCGACCGGGGACAGGGTGGAATGTTCCATCCCCAATCCTGTGCATGAACCGGGCGCTCCTGTCACAGGCTTCTAAGGGGGTCCGCGCCGTTTTTTTTGCCCACGGGCCCGGCCGGCCCCGATTGCAACCGAATGAAACACCGGCTGCACGCGCTGAAAAAGAGCGGTAAAGTAGGGGCATGGAGCCCCTGCCTCACATTCTGGTCGTCGATGACGACCGCGAAATCCGCGACCTTCTCGCCCGTTTCCTCGAACGCAACATGTTCCGCGTCACCACGGCGCGCGACGGACGCGAGACCCGCAAGGCGTGGCAGGCCGGTCATTACCAGATCGTGGTGCTGGACCTGATGCTGCCCGGCGAGACCGGGCTGGAACTCGCCCGCTGGCTGCGCGAGCAGGCCAATGTTCCCATAATCATGCTCACGGCGATGGGCGACGAGACCGATCGCATCATCGGGCTGGAAATGGGCGCCGACGACTACCTGCCCAAACCCTTCAATCCGCGCGAACTGCTGGCGCGAATCCGCGCCGTCCTGCGCCGCACGAGCGAAACCCCCGTCACGCGCGGCGCCGACGGCCAGTCGCAATGCCTCCATTTCTCGGGCTGGACGCTGGACGCCACGCGGCGGCGGCTGCTCAACCCCGACGGCACCGAGGTGGCGCTGACCGGCGGCGAATACGACTTGCTGACGGCCCTGCTCGACCGCGCCAACCGGGTGCTGACGCGCGACATGCTGTTCGACCTGCTGCGCGGCCGCCAGGCCGGCCCCTTCGACCGCGCGATCGACGTCGCCATCAGCCGCCTGCGCCGCAAGCTGGAGGATAACGGCCGCAACGCGCAGTTGATCAAGACGGTCCGCGGCGGCGGCTACGTGCTGGCATCCGATGTCGAACGCCGCTGATGCCCCGCGCCGGTGCCCCAGCCTGACGACCCACGCTGAATGAACGCCGCCGAGTCGGGCCCGGCCACCGAGACGCCGGCCCTTCCCCATCGCATGCTCCGCTGGTTCTGGCCCCGCTCGCTGGCGGCCCGCACCAGCCTGGTGCTGATCCTCGGGCTGGGGATCATCGAGGCCATCGGACTTGGCGTCCACGCGCTCGACCGCATCGATTTCGACCGTCGCATGATCCAGCAGGAAAGCCAGAATCATGTCGGCATGATCTACCGCTCGATCGTCGAGACCCAGCCGCAGAATCGCGAGGCCGAACTCGAAGCGCTGCACCCACCTGCGACCTTCCACATCACCCTCACCCCCGGCCCCGACCCCGACATGGTCGACCAGACGATCGACGAACCGATGGCCCACATGCGCATGGGCCAGCCCTCCTTCGGGCACCCGCCTTTCGACCACCAGCCTTTCGACCAGCCGCCCTTCGCCCGGGGCCCCCAGGGCCTGCCACCGCTGCCGGCCCATCTCCGGCCCCGGCAGATCCTGTTCGGCGCGCCGCCGCATGGCGCATCCGGGCGGGCTGTGGCCTTCCTGCTGCCCGACGAGACACGGTGGCTGACCATCCGCTATACCCTACCGTCGCCCAACCCGTTCCGCTCCCCCACCTTTCCCACCGCCTTCGCGCTGATGACGGTGGCCGGCAGCGTGCTGATCGTCTGGGGCGTGCGGCGGCTGGTCGCCCCCGTCGGCACCCTGGCGGCCGCCGCCGAAGCACTGGGCCGCGACGTCAACGCCCCACCGATGCCCGAGGACGGCCCGCTGGAAATCGCCCGCGCGGCCCAGGCCTTCAACACCATGGCCAGCCGCATCCGGCGCTTCCTGACCGACCGCACCCTGATGCTCACGGCGATCGGCCATGATCTGCGCACCCCGATCACCCGCCTGAAACTGCGCGCCGAATTCGTCGAGGACGACGAACTGCGCGGCAAGTTCCTGGCCGATCTCGACGAGCTGGAGGCCATGGTCTCCGCCACGCTGGCCTTCGGCCGCGACACCTCGCGGCGCGAACCGATGGGCCGGCTGGACCTGACGGCCCTGCTCCAGACCATCCTCGACGAGGCCGCCGAAACCCACCCCGACCAGGCCGAGGCGATCTGCTTCGCCGAACCGCCGCCGGCGGTCACGATCGAGGCCCGGCCGATGGCGCTGAAGCGCGCGCTCAACAACCTGATCCAGAACGCCATCCTCTATGGCGGCGGCGCCCGCGTCACGCTGGAAGCCCCGCAGCCGGAAAGCGAGGGCGAGCGCCTGGTCACGGTCCTGATCGAGGATGACGGCCCCGGCCTCCCCCCCGAGGATCTGAACCGGATGTTCGAGCCCTTCGTGCGCGCCGAAGTCAGCCGCAACCGCGAAACCGGCGGCACCGGCCTGGGCCTGGCGATCGCCCGCAACATCATCTGGGGCCTCGGCGGCGACATCCGCCTGGGCAACCGCACCCCGCACGGCCTCCGCGTCACCGTCACCCTCGTCTGCTAGAATCCAAAGCGGAAACGAGGCAAATATACCTCATTCCGCCCGCAGCGCCCGAGCCGGCTCGACGCGGGAGAGACGGAGGGCCTGCCCGATTACCGTCAGTGTGGCGATGGCCAGGGCACCGCCAACGGCGATCACGAAAGCCGCCGGCCCCAGTGCGATCCGCTCGTCGAAGGCCGAAAGCCAACCGCGCATGATGAGCCAGCCAGCCGGGCAGGCCAGCACGCAGGCGAAGGCAACCGGACGCAGGAAATCGCACAGCAGCAGCCCCATCACCTGCCCGCCCGTGGCGCCGAGAGTCTTGCGGATGCCGATTTCGTGGATGCGTCGCGCGGCGGCAAAAGAGGCCAGGCCGTAAAGCCCGAGTGCTGCAATGACCATTGCCGCGACAGCGCCGAGCGTGAAGATACGGCCGCGCTGCTCGTCGCCCCGGTAGTAGACGTCCAGGCGTTGCTCCGGCGTCTGGAACTGGCCGGCCACGTCGGGCAACACGTCCGCCCAGGCCCGGCGAAGGCGCTTCTCCATCTCCATTGCCGGGACGCCCGCAAAGCGCACTGCGGGAATCGGGCTATTATAACGGTTCTCTTTCAGCGAATTGAAGAAGAGGATGCCGGGAAAGACCGGCTGGCGCGGGGATTCGAAGCGAACATCGGCAATCACCCCGATGATCCGGGCCATCCAGTGATCCGAGTCGATCACCTTGCCGATCGCGTCGGCGGGCGTGGCAAATCCGAATTTCGCCACCGCCGTCGCATTGAGAATGACATTCCCGATTGCCTGAGGGTCCCTGCGATAATCCGGTGTCTCGTCCTGCCCGCGTGCCGGGTCGAACCAGCGACCAGCAAGCAGCCTCGGACGATAGACGTCGCGATAACCGGCATCGACCATATCCCGAAGAAGGACCACGCTGGCCGTGCCATGGGCGCCGTCATAGGTATAGTTCCACTGGTTCCTGATACCCGGCCTGGGAGCAAGCATCCCGAAGGCGAGCGATTGTACGCCCGGAACCGCGCGAAGCGCCTCCCGCAGCCGCCGCTGGACCGCGATATCGTCGCTCGGTATCAACGAGCCGATCAGAAGGCCCGACCTTTCATAGCCCTGGTCCGCGCTGCGCAGGAAATCCGTCTGCCGATGGATGACGACCATGCCGATGACGATCGTGACGGCAATGGCAAACTGACCGATCACCAAGCCGTCGCGCAGTCGGGCCGCCCCCCGACCGCCCGAGGGCATCTTCGCCGCCGCCAACACGGCGGCGGGCCGATATCCCGACAGGACCAGCGCGGGGTACACGCCGCAGGCAAGGCCACAGCCCACCACGACAAGCATCAGCATGCCGAGCACGAAGCCATAGCGTATCGCAAGCCCCTCCCCCATCAGGCTCGCGACTTCCGGTACAAGCATCTCGCACAAGGCCAGGCCCAGCGCGCCGGCACCTGCCGTCAGGAACAGCGCCTCGCCCATGAACTGAAGAAAGAGTGCCCGTCGCGTGCCGCCGAGGGTCTTGCGTATGGCGACCTCGCGCGCCCGAAGGAGCGAACGCGCCGTGGCGAGGTTCACCGCATTGGCACAGGCCAAGGCGAGGGCCAGCACCCCGATCAGCCCGATCCCGTCGATGACGTTCCGGTCCACGCCATTGGACGCATCGATCACGTGGGCATCGTGGAAGCGCGCGGCGCGCATCTGCACCAGGACGAGCGCGAAGGTCTTCTCGGGATGTGGGCCAAGACTGGCTTCATCGCCATCGGAACCCGACGCGCGCCGTATGACGAAGTCGCGCAGCCGTGCCTCGACCGAGGCGATATCGGCCGACCGATGGAGTTTAAGATAGACCGAGCCGCAGGAACTGCCCCAGTGGAGGTAACAGGCGCGGCTCTTCTCGTCGTTCGCTGGAATGGAAACCAGCATTTCAGTGCCCGCGAGGAAGTTCGGCCCTGCTACGCCCCTCATGATTCCGGTCACGACATGGCGGCTCATTTCGCCATCGCTATCCACCGTTAGGGCCCGGCCCAGCACATCCGACGTGCCGAACACCCGTTTCGCCGCCGTCTCGGACAGCACGAGCCCGTCCGGCCGGGCAAGCGCGTCCCCGGTGCCCTGTACAAGCCGCGCGCCGAATACCCGCAGGAAGGATGGATCGACATGGGCGGCGTCGAAATGGACAAAATCGCCGTCGCGACGGACCTGGAGCGTGTCGCTTTCGATGCGGACGGCATCCTCGATTTCCGGAAAGTCCGCACGCAGGAACGGCAGGGCACGGAAGGTGACGGCCTCGTATTCTCTCGTCGCCGTTCCCGGCTCGCTGCTGCGCATGTCTACCCGCACCAGGCGGTCAACATCCAACAATCCGGCATTATAGCTGTATTCGTACCGGACCAGCAGGGAGAGCGTGAGAAAGACGCCGATCCCCAGGGCAAGACCAAGGACATTGAGCCCGACATAAAGAGGATGCCGCCGTGCCTGACGTGCAACGCTGCGCAAGGTCATGCCAAGCATCTGTACGGATTCCCTCGGATAGCGTTGCGAAATGGAGACGACGAAGACCGGACGGCTTTTGACAAGTATGCCTACGGAAACCGCAGATTACTTTTTAAAGCGCTTCCTTATTTTCAGACATCCGGCTCCGGCGTATTCCATATCCTGTTTCTTTACGACAGCGACGAGCGTATCACGATTTCAGAAAACCATATCATTTTGAAAAACAAGAAAGATTTTTGAACTTCCTCCCGGACCTGTCCGAAGTCGAACACGCTGTCCGGAAGCGAACACCCGGGAAGCACCGTCAAGACGAAAACAAACGTAGCCGTAACGAATTGGCGAGAACGAGGGCCAGCGTCTGCTCACGGTCCCGACCAAGGATGACGATCGCGCGCAACATCATCTGGAGCCTCGGCAGCGACATCAGGCCTGGGCAACCGCACACCACAGGGGCTACGCGCCACCGTTACGCGATGACAACAGCCATTGTGACAAGCTTTGGGCGGCCTCGGAGCCCTCCGAAGGGTGATCGCTTGCCCAGGCGACAAAACCATCGGGACGAATGAGCAAGGTTTGCAGGCCTGACCGGTTCTTTGCGTCGCACACCACATAGGAAAGCTGACTTCGATAGCGATCGGCAAGCGTTCGCAAGGAATCACTTCCACTGAAGTCGAGCAGGAGCATGCGCCCATGCCGAAGGTGCTCGTTCAGGCGCGTCCCGTCACTCAGCTCGAAATCGGGTGCGCTCCGTCCTGTCAGCGGATGATCGCCCCCCAGATTGTAGCACACCGCAACGCCCCAGACCCGCTCGGCGATATAGGTTGCGCCATCCCGCGTCGCGATCAGATCGCGGACGATAGCTCGGAGCGCCTGCGAACCTCGGTTCGGCCGCATCAGCGCGACCTGTGCGCGGGACCAGTCGAGGATCTGCTCGGCAACCGGTCGCCGCTCGCGCTGATAGCTGTCAAGCAGTCCAGCGGCGGCATCGCCGCGAATGGTTGCGGCGAGCTTCCAGCCGAGATTCATCGCGTCACCAAGACCGAGATTGAGGCCCTGGCCACCCAGCGGTGAGTGGACGTGGGCGGCATCCCCGGCGAGCAGCACGCGCGCCCTTCGGTACTCGGTCGCCAGACAGGCCCGATCGGTCCAGGTGGTGGCCAGTTCGAGCGTCGTCACTTCGACCTGGGTACCGGAGATGCGCCGCAGGACCGTCTGGATATGATCGCGCGTGATCGGCTGCCCCCGGTGACAGGCCCCGCCGTCGAACGCGATCATTCTGACCATGTCCGGCCGGTCGAAGATGTAGGTGCCGGTCGGCGTCGCATGATGACCCGGCTCGAGCATGGACGGATCGGCGAACGCAACCCTGGCGAAGTAGCCGGTGAACTCGGGGTCCGTCCCCGTGAAACCGAAACCGGCGGCCTTGCGCACTATGCTACGGCCACCATCGCAGCCGACAAGCCAGCGTCCCCGGAATGCGCGCCCATCTGCCCGGACGGTGACATCGTCATCCGTAATCTCGAGGCCCGAGACACGAAAACCGCATCTGATTGTGACCCCGAGTGCCTTCGCGCGGTCTGTGAGAACCGCTTCGATGCTCGCCAGATCGGCGGCAATAGGGCCGCCCGCGTGTGGCAGGTGACAGGGCCACCGCGCCTGGTCGATCTGGTCGAGAAAGAAGTCGATACCAGCAAAATGCCCGCCAGGCCTGCGTTCCTGCTTCATCCACGGAGATGCCGCAGCGATCTCCCCATCGGGGATCCGGGCCTTGAGGGAGGCCAAAAGGCCTCGCCTGTCGAAGCTCTCGATGGTCGGCATGGAGAGACCACGCAATCCGAAAGGCGCACGCTTCAACGGCGTAATCATTTCACGCGCCTGTTCGAGCACCTGCACCGTGCAACCGGCCAGGCGCAGCTCGCATGCAAGCAACAGACCGACCGGGCCAGCGCCGGCAATCAGGACATCGTGGTCGTCAGGAATGGGCACATTCATGGTTCTGCTCCGTTGTCGCCGTTCGACCGGAGCGTTTCTCGAACCTGAGACCCGCAGGGACGAACGTGGGAACGCCGGCAAGCGTCCTTCGTTCGTCGCGGGGATCTCGTGCACGAAGCCAAAGACCAGAGCGTCCATTACTGGAAGGACTTGGGCTTACCAAACCAAGTCTGCCTTTTCCGACATCGCATTTTTAGTGCGTTGTCTACAGCGGCACAATGGTTGTACGGCCATCTCGGTTGACGGCAGCTTTCAGCCAGGCCCATCGGGAGTGTGAACGACCGGGAAGAAGGCGGAAGCGGCCGTGCTTGCAAACGGCATCATCATCCTTTGTCAAACATGCGCCGCTTGCTCACACCGCGCTTGTCGGGCGTTGTATCGGATGGCATTCCGGCCTGACATCCGACATGGCGAACCGATCATGCTCGACCGACTCTACGCCCGCACCCTCTCCCTCGCCGCCAGCCGCCACGCCCCGCTCTGGCTGGCAGTGATCGCGTTCGCCGAAGCCAGCGTCTTTCCCCTGCCGCCCGATATCCTGCTGGTGCCGATGGTGCTGGCCCATCGCGACCGCGCCTGGGCGCTGGCGGCGCTCTGCACGCTGGCCAGCGTCTGCGGCGGCCTGCTGGGCTGGTATATCGGCGCGGTCCTGCTGCAACACGTCGCCATGCCGATCATCCATTTCTACCACGCGGAATCCCGGCTGCTCGCCTTGCAGGACCAGTTCCGCCAGTGGGGCGTGGCGATCATCCTCTTCAAGGGCCTCACGCCGATCCCCTTCAAGATCGTCACCATCGCCAGCGGCGCCGCGCATTTTCCGCTGCTGCCCTTCGTCCTGGCCTGCATTGCCACGCGCGGCGCCCGCTTTTTCCTGCTCGCCGCCCTGCTCCGCCGCTACGGCGCGCCGATCCAGTCCTTCATCGAACGCCGCCTGACCCTGGTGGCCGCCCTGTTCGGCGTCGTGCTCGTCGGCGGCTTCGCGGCCCTGAAATATCTGTAGAACGCATGCCCGGGCATAACCGCCCCGACTTGCGGCACGCGGGAACCAAGAGCAAACAGGGCAGCAGACAGACTAGCCCAGCGGAGCCCGCCCCATGCCTCACCAGATCGCCGTCATTACCGGAGCCGGTGCCGGAATCGGCCGCGCCACCGCGCGGACCCTGGCCCGCGCGGGCTGCGACGTCGCGCTGATCGGCCGCGACGCGGCCCGGCTGGAAGACGCGGCGGCCGAACTGGCCGCCCTGCACATCCGCACCCTCGCCATACCCGCCGACGTCACCGACGCCGAGGCGCTGGAACGCGCGGCCGACCAGATCGAAGCCACGCTGGGCCCGATCACGCTCTGGGTAAACTGCGCCGGCGCCGGCGTCAGCGGCCAGTTCGTGGAACTGTCGCCCGAGGAAATCCGCCGCGCGACCGAGGTCACCTACCTGGGCACCGTCTTCGGCACCCGCACGGCGCTGATCCGCATGCGGCGGCGCGGCTACGGCACCATCGTCAATCTCGACGCCATCTCCCTGCCGCGCCCGCTGCGCAGCATCGAAAGCGGCGCACGGGCCGCGATCCGCGCCTTCACCGAAAGCCTGCGCCCCGAAATCCTGCATGACGGCGACCGCATCCTGCTCTCGCTGGTCAGCCTGCCGGCCATCAACACCCCGCGCTTCGTCTGGACGCGCAACCATACCGGCAAGCGCCTGCGCCCCGCCGGCCCGGTCTTCGAGCCCGAAATCGCGGCCGAGGCGATCAGCCGCGCCGCCTTCGGCCGCCACCGCGACGTCCGGGTGGGCCTGTCGGGCATCGGCCATCACGTGGCCGCCCTGCTGGCCCCCGCGCTGCTGGACCGGCGCCAGGCCGACCACGCCTATCACCAGCAACTGGAAAAATACCCCGCCCCCGACAACACGCCGGACAATCTGTTCACCCCGGTCTCCGGCGCCCACGGCGCGCACGGCCCCTTCGACCATCTCAGCCGGCGCACCATGCCGGTGCTGCTGACCACCACCCTGCGCACGATCCTCACCGGCGCCGCCCTGGCCGCCGGCGTGGGTGCGATCGTCGCCACCCTGCGCCGGAAGCGCTGAGGGGCCGGGGCCCGACGATTTTTTTCACGCCCACGGCATCTCCGGCACGGGATCGCGCGCTTGGCTCTTCGCGGGTTCAGCCGATAGCGGCTGAACGCCCGCCAGGCCCGGGCGCGGCGTCGCCTCCCGTCGACAGGAGACCGCCTCCGTGGACCAGCCGGCAGACGCCCCCCTCTCCGGCCTGAGCGAGCCGGAAGCCCGCGCAAGACTGAAAGCCGACGGCTTCAACGAACTCCCCCGCCAGGAACACCGCACCCCGCTGGCCATCATGGGCGAGGTCCTGCGCGAGCCCATGCTCGCCCTGCTGCTGGTGGGCGGCGGCATCTATCTCCTGCTGGGCAACCTGCACGAGGCGCTGATCCTGCTGGCCTTCGCCTGCGCTTCCATCGCCATCACCGTGATTCAGGAAACCCGGACCGAACGGGTGCTGGACGCGCTGCGCGACCTGACAAGCCCCCGGGCGCTGGTCATCCGTGACGGCACGCGCCAGCGCATTCCCGGCCGTGACGTGGTCCGGGGCGATCTCATCGTGCTCGCCGAAGGCGACCGGGTCCCGGCCGACGCGCTGCTGGTGCTGGCACAGGACCTGCTCGCCGACGAATCCCTGCTGACGGGCGAAGCCGTCGCCGTGCGCAAATCCGTCGCGGCCACAACGCCCCCCGCGCCCCGTCCCGGCGGCGACGACCAACCCTTCGTCTATTCCGGCTCGCTCATCGTGCGCGGCAGCGGCCTCGCCGAAGTGCGCGCCACCGGTCCGGGCAGCGAGATCGGCCGCATCGGCCAGTCGCTCCGCATGCTGGAGACCGAACCACCCCGCCTGCGCGCCCAGACGGCCCGCCTGACCCGCCTCTGCGCGATCGGCGGCGGCCTGGTCAGCCTGCTGGCCCTGGTGCTGTACGGCACCATGCGCGGCGGCTGGCTCGACGCGGTGCTGGCCGCCATCACGATCGGCATGAGCATGCTGCCGGAGGAATTTCCGGTCGTGCTCACCGTGTTCATGGCGATGGGGGCCTGGCGCATCTCCCGCGCGCGCGTGCTGACCCGCCGCGCGGCCGCCATCGAAACCCTCGGCTCGGCCACCGTGCTCTGTACCGACAAGACGGGAACCCTGACCGAGAACCGCATGTCGATCGCCGAACTCCGGGCAAGCGACGGCGCGGCCATGGCCCCTCCCGCCCCCCTGACGGCCCTCTCGCCACAGACCCGGGCACTGGCCTTCCACGGCCTGCTGGCCAGTGCCCCCCAGCCGTTCGACCCGATGGAAACCGCCTTCCACGATTTCGCCCGCACGTCCCTGCCCGCCAGCCCGCTCCCGGCGCAATCGGGCTGGACCCTCGCACGCACCTACGGCCTGCGCCCCGACCTGCTGGCCGTGACACAGGTCTGGCAACCGGACGCCACAAAGCCCGCCTGCATGGTCGCCGCAAAGGGCGCGCCGGAAGCCATCGCCACACTCTGCCATCTCGACGACATACAGCGCGCCGCCATCGGCCAGGCCCTCGACGCCATGGCCGCCAGGGGGCTGCGCGTCCTCGGCGTCGCGAAAGGCGCATATGAAGGAACGGATTTTCCCGAAACCCCGCACGGTTTCGCCTTCCAGTTCCTCGGCCTCGTCGGCATTGCCGATCCCGTGCGGCCAAGCGTGCCGGCGGCGGTGCGCGACTGCCGGTCGGCCGGCATCCGCGTCATGATGATCACCGGCGACTACCCGGAAACGGCCCGCGCCATCGCCCGCGCGGCCGGGATCGAAAACGGCGAAACCGTCCTGACCGGCGCCGCCATCGCAACGCAGGCCGAGCCCGACCTGCGCGAACAACTCCGCACCGCAACCATCTGCGCCCGCATCATGCCGGAACAGAAGCTGCGGATCGTGCAGGCCCTGAAAGCCGGCGACGCAATCGTTGCCATGACGGGCGACGGCGTCAACGACGCACCGGCGCTGAAGGCCGCGCATATCGGCATCGCCATGGGCGGACGCGGCACCGACGTGGCGCGCGAGGCCGCCGCCATCGTCCTGCTCGATGACGATTTCGGCTCCATCGTCACCGCCATCCGCCTGGGCCGGCGCATCTACGACAATCTGCGCAAGGCGATGGGCTTCGTCTTCGCCGTGCATGTGCCCATCGCCGGCCTGGCGCTGCTGCCGCTGGTCCTGGACTATCCCCTCATCTTCTCCCCGATCCACATCGCGTTCCTGGAGATGATCATCGACCCGGTCTGCACCATGGCCTTCGAGGCCGAGACCGAGGAAGACGACGTCATGCGCCGCCCACCTCGCTCCCCCTCCGAATCCCTGTTCTCGCGGCCGCTGATCGTCTGGAGCCTGCTCCAGGGCCTGCTTGTTTTCATGCTGGTGGGCGGCCTCTTCATGCTCGCCACCCTGCGCGCCATGCCGGCCGAGGAATCGCGCGCCCTCACCTTCGTCTCGCTGGTGCTCTCGATCGTCAGCCTGATCCTCGTGAACCGGTCGTTCAGCACATCCCTGGTCACGGCCATAAGGCGGCCCAATGCCACCCTGGTCTGGATTCTCGGGACGATGATCACCCTCCTCGCCGCCAGCCTGCTCGTGCCGGCCATCCGAAGCCTCTTCCGCTTCGCCCCCCTGCATTGGCACGATCTGGGATTGAGCATCGGCGCGGCCGCCACCGTCCTGATCATGCTGGAAATCGCCAAGACCTACTGGCGCGATCGTTTAAGATTCTGAAAGCCCGACCAGGAACGGCCTCGGCCTCGCTCCCGCCTCACCATTTGATCCGCATGCCGGCGGTCAACGCGCCGGTGCCCACATTGCTGCCGGTATTCGTCTCCCGATGGCCGGCGAACATATTGATGGTCAGGTCCATGCCCGGCACGCCCTTGACGGGATAGGCAGCGGTCACGGTCCGCCCCGTCTCCATCGGCACGGGGCTGGCATTGCTCTGCTCGATATCGAACGGCCCCACATGCCCCGTCCCACCGGATGCCGGCGGCGCCAGCGAAAATGTCGAAGCAGTCACCGCGTACCCCGATTGCCCGCTCCCCACCCCTCCGCGCGCCGCCGCCATACCGGCCTCCCCGGCGCCGACACCCCCCGGTTCGGCAGTTCGCGGCACCGCCATTGTGGGCGTCGGCGGCATAAAATAGGATGCAGCCGGCGCACCGGAAGCAGGCCGCCCCACGGTCGCCATCGCGACGACCACACCGATGCGAAAGAACGGCCATTGTCCCTCCGCCACACCATGGGGCGACCGGACAGGCCGGCCCTCTCTCCCCGGGGGCAATGTCATACACATGGGCAGGCATCCAGATTGTAACATCCATGCAACATGCCGCAGGAAAGCGCGAGACCTGAAATCAGGAATTGCGACCATTCACCAGCCCGCGACACAAAGCGTTATTCCGGCATGGGGATGATCCCATCCGCACCGGTCCTGCCCGCCCAACACAACAGCACCGCCCGCCCCTCGACCCGCTTGACAGAAAATCCCCCACCGCTCCAACGTCCCGCGATGTTTTCCGAAGCGCGGACGATGACAGATCAGGACACCCCATCACCGGCCATCCCCGATCGGGAGGCCCCGGTACAGATCACACATCTGCGCAAGATCCTCGGCGGCCGTGCCATTCTCGACGATTTCAGCCTGACGCTGCGCCCCGGCGAGATCGCGGCCCTGCTCGGCCCCAACGGCGCCGGCAAGACCACCCTGATCGGCTGCCTGCTCGGCCTGCTCTCGGCCGATGCCGGCACGGTGCGGCTATGGGGCGAGGACGCCTCCGCCCTGCGCGCCGAAACCAGGGCGCGCATCGGCTTCGTTCCCCAGACCATGACCGGCTTTACCTGGTTCCGGGTCGGGGAACTGATGGCCTATCTGGCCGCCTACCGCGCCCGCCCCAACGACGCCGAAGACCGGACATGGGAGGAATGGGCCGCCCTCGACCCCACCGCGCGGATCAAGACGCTCTCGGGCGGCGAGCGCCAGCGGCTGGCGATCGTGCTCGCCCTGCGCTTCTGCCCCGACCTGATCGTACTGGACGAACCCGTCGCCAGCCTCGACCCGCAGGCCCGCTACGATTTCATGCGCCTGCTGCCGGCCTATGCGCGGCGCACGGGTGCCAGCGTGCTGATCTCCTCGCACATCATCTCCGATCTTCAGGACATCAGCGACCGCTTCATCATGATGCGCCATGGCCAGATCATGCTGGACATGACGGCACCGGAGATCGCGGCCACCGTCCGCCGCCTCTCCACACAGCCCGAAACAGGGTGGGGCGTCGAGATCATCGCCGACCAGGGAGCGGAAGGCGTGTGGGTGCGCGGCTGGCACCCGGCGCTGGATGACGCGGCGGCGGGCGCGGGCAACATCCTGCTGCCGGGCGATGTCGAACGGCTGTTCCTGGCCCTCACCCGATAGCCGCCCGATGAACGACACCCTGCGCGCGCTCCGGCTCTACGCCTCGCCGGTCTTCATCCGGGAAAACCCTACCCTGATCTCGGCGGCGGTCTATCTCACCATCACCGCCTTCAACCTGCGCCCATCCACATCCGGGCATGAGCCCAGCATCCACGATATCGGCATGTTCTGGTGGCTGGCGCAGCAAGGGCTGTTCACCGGTCTGTGCTGCCAGTACTGGCGCCAGGTGCGCTCGCCGCTGGCGGCCATGTATCCGCGCCTGATCGGGGCGGAATACCGGGCGATCCACGTCATGCTCGTGCTGGGCCTGCTGCTGCTGGCCGTGCCCGCCCTCATGCTGGGCCTGCCCCTGCTCAACGTGCTGGCGCTGGAATCCCTCAATCTTTCCCTCAGTACCGGCAGCGACCTGGTCGGACCGAAGATCCTGCGGCCTCGCCTGCGCAAGGTCCGCACCGCCATCGTGCTGGGCCTGTTCGTCGTGTTCCTGCTCCCCAGGATGCAGGATCTCCTGATGAAGGCGCCATGGTTCGTGGCCCTGGGCCTGCTGGCCGTGGCCCTGCCGGCGGCGCTGGTCGAACTCCATCACAGCCCCTTCGCCCATCCGGGCACGCCCGCACCCGCCACCCCCGCCATCCGGCCAGGCCGCAAGCCCCCGAACGCCGCGATCCAGGCGCTGATCCGCGCGCTGATGTGGCAGCCGCCGCGCCTGCGCGCGGTACCGCTGCCCAACGGCCTGGCCTCGGGCGCGCCACTGGGGCTGCTCGCACAGTCGGCCGTCATCCTGGCGGCGGTCACGGGCTTCGGCCTGCTGGTCAACACCATCAGCACGTTGCACGGCCCCACGCTCCAGGATGCGCGCTCGGCCGCCACCGCCGCGCTGGGCCAGGTCGCGATGCTCGGCGCCGTGGCCCTCCCCAACTGGATGCTGTCGCGCCGCGACTGGCCGTTCCTGCTGTCGCTCGGCCCATTCGGCGCGCGGGCGGATTTCGCGCGCGCGCTCTACCGCGCCCATGCCGGCCGCGCGCTGATGGCCGGCCTGATCCTGGGCCTGTTCACCGCCCTGGCCGCCAGCCTGATCGGCGCGGTCCCCCCGCTGCGCGCGCTGGCGGCATGGCCGGCACTGGCCGCCGTCATCGTCGGCGGCAGCTACCTGCCCAGCCTGGCGGTGCTCTCGTCCCTGACCAATCGTCCGGGCATCATCCTGATGCTGTCGATGCTGGGCAGCCTGGCCGGCATCCAGATCTACACCGAACTCCTGTTCGCCAGTTCCCCGATGCCTCCACTGGCCTGGGGGCTCCCCATCGTGGCCGTCGCCTTCGCGCTGCTGATGGCCCACCTGGCCCCCCGCGCCCTGGCCCGCGCCGACTGGCCCATCGAGCCTCCCTCCCTCTGAGCCCCCCCCCGGCGCTCCCAAAGATTAAAAACTTAAAGCGATAACTCTATCCATGAAAATTATATTTTTCATAAAAAGAAATACTATCCAAAAACGCGCATAGAGGCGACCGTTTTCGCAGACCGCACGGAGGTCCGTTCCCGCAATCGATCAGGAAAGCCATTTTTCTGAAAATTCCATCAGACGGTCATCAAGATTCCCATCCACGGGACGACTGAACCGGGTCAGATGAGAGACGAAAATGTCCGCGCTTTCGCTGATCTTGTCTTCTTCTATATCCAACAGAAAATTCTCATAGAGGAAAGCAGCATATTTTTCGAGCGCCTCCTTTATCGTTCCCCAATTACGACCTGATATGATCGTATCGACAAAGCTGTCGACGCTATCGAAGTCTCCAATAAAGGGCGGCACGCCATCATGATATAACGGGCTTTTGGACAAAAGGCCAAAGGGCTTGCCGAAGAAAATCGCGTCGAACTGAATCGTCGTCAACGTAAACAAAAAACAATCCGATGCCGAAAGAAGTGACGCTACATTTTCCTTCACTTCAATGACATCGTCAGAAAATGAAATATCAATTTTCTTATTGTTTATTTCATTGAACGGATGTTCCTGAACCAGAACACAGAAACCCTTCCTCACGAACGACGCGGCGACCTCCATCACCCTCGATTGCATTTTTTCGGAAGAAATATCATGGGCATCTCGGATGGCACTTCTGTAAAGAGTATTTAAATGCGGCTCTCCATGAGTAAAAATCGTAACAATCTTCTTTTCTTCTGAAATTCCGTATTTTTCTTTCAGTTCTTCTTTCGATATGTCACGAGCCGCATCATACCTGGAGAGATCATGTTCTCCATTCGATTTATTCCTGAGATACTCGATGGTACGCGGCGCAGGAACGTATTTTCGCAAAACCCGATCAATTGTAAAACTTCTGTTGATCTCACTGAGATAGTTATTCTCGCACACATCGAACATCAGCGAATGACGAACCCAGCCGCGCTCGCCAAACCACAAGGGAATATCCCTGACCTGCGCCTCATTACGCAAGACACGCATGACAGGATTCATGCTTTGCCACCCGATAACCGATGATGGTCGAAAGGCCTCCAGAACGTCCGAAAAATAGTCGTAAGCCGCGGAGAGACTTTTATAGGCTATTCTACAGCTACACCCATACCATTGCATGACGTCACTGATTTCAGCTTTATCTATCTTTTTATTTCTTTTGGATATTTTTACTCTCAAAAAATCGGTCATGAGGTACGGAAGCGGCACAACCTTCAATCCGGGAATATTTATTTCCGTCGTTGACAGCAATATGAGAACATACCCCTCTTCATCCATTTTTTTCGCCACAATTCGCCAAAAATTACAAATGGTTTTATCCACATATTCTGGCACGCAATTGATTGCTATGACTGTATTTACTTCCATTGTCATTTAAAGCCATTCATATTTATATATATTTATTATGCTATGGCTTCAACGCAAGGAGTTCAAGTCAGTAGCGGTATCCGATTGTAACCGCTCACATGGCTGGCAGTTTGTCTTGCGATCGGACGAATGCGCCCTTTCCGGTAACAGCCTGTTTGGCAATGCGCGCCGGTAAGCGAGAGCGGCCCCATAAGGACCACCCGCCGCGAACCACAGGAAACGCGCGCCGGATCGCCGCCGGCATGCATTGCCAACGGCTCCAAGGCGCGCAGTTCCGATGACGGAGCGATAACCGGCGTAGATTTGTCCGTCCCGTTCCGATCGGACATCGTTGGCGCCCTGCGGAAGACGGCCGGGGAACGGCTTTCCGGCGCGAAAATAGTGGGCTCCCGCACCGAGCGGGTCAGTTTCTGGCAGGCCCTGGCGGCATGGGCAGCCAGTGTCGTATCCGTGAGATCAGATCGCCGGACAGGAGGCGGCTTCCCCCGGAAGTTTCAACTCGGCAGGCCGGTCCCGCCCTTGCTGGGGTGCATCATCGCCTGATGCCGCGTCAGGGCCTGGACCACACGCCGCGAATCCTCGGGCGCCAGCGCCAGCCCGACCGGGCCATAGGCCGGATGCTGGAAAGCGATCAGCGACCCCTCGCTCAACGCATCGGGCTGCACCGCCCAGTTGGTGCGCAGCACCGGCACCACCGGCACCCCCTCGATCGGTGGCGGCGGCATGGTCTCGACCATCGCGCTGCGCACCGTGCCCAGAGAGGCGATCAGCTCGCTCAACTGCTCCAGCGTAAAGGCAATCGTGCCGTCCACCCCGCTGCCATCGAGAAACGCCAGCGTGGCCGTCCCGCGATCATCGGACAAACTGATCTGCATACGCGCGCTCATCCCGACCTCCCCACCTCGTCGCGAGGCAGGATATCACAGCGCGCGGCGATCCCGGCACACGGACGAAGCAGACCGGGCGATTTCACCCGGCCCGCCCGCATATCCGGGGCACACGCTCAGCCGTGAAGGCCGCCGGCCCACACCCACCAGCCGGTCCGTTCGACCGCCGCCTGCGCGTCCTGGGCCGCCTGCGGCGAATCGAACAGCGCAAAGCAGGTCGCACCAGAGCCGCTCATGCGCGCCAGGCGGCATCCGGGCGCGGCCTCCAGCACATCCAGAACCGTCCGGATCGTCGGGCAGATGGCGCAGGCCGCGTCCTGAAGATCATTGGTCAGAACTAAAAGATCCCGCACCATCGCCGTCACGTCGGACCAGGCGGAGGGCAGGCTGGCAGCCGGGGTGAAGACCGGCGCCCGCGCACGGAACACGGCGGGGGTCGAGACCGCCTCGCCGCAATTCACCAGCATGATCCCGCAGGCCGGCAGCGCGGGCGCGGGGTCCAGCCGTTCGCCGATCCCCCCCATCCGGGCAGCGCGCTGGTCGATGCATACGGGCACGTCCGCCCCCAGTTCGGTCGCCAGCGCCATCAGCCGCTCGCGCGGCACGTTGCCGGGCCACGCCCGCAGCAGCAGGCGCAGCGCCGCCGCCGCATCGGCCGACCCGCCGCCGATGCCCGAGGCGACCGGCAGCATCTTGTCCAGCACCACATGCACCGGCTCCAGCCCGTCGCTACCGCCGATTTCCGCCCGCAGCAGGCGCGCCGCGCGCAGGATCAGGTTGCTGTCGGCATCCGCCACCAGCCCGGCGCCGAAGGGGCCGGCGATATCCAGCGAGACCGCCCCGGCCGCCCCGTGGCCGGGATGCAGGGCCAGCATGTCGCCCGCGCCGGCGAACACGGCCAGACTGTCCAGCAGGTGGTAGCCGTCCGGCCGGCGGCCCGTCACGTGCAGGTAGAGATTGATCTTCGCATGCGCGGATTCGTACAGGGTCCCTGTCACGGGCGTTTCAGTCCTTCTTCTGGCCCGACTGTGCCTGAACGGGCGGCTCGACCTGATGGACCGAACGCGCCGCATCCGCAAGGGCGGCACTGATCCGCTGGGCGTCGCCCGGATCGCTGGCCGGCAGCCCCTGGGCGAAATGCCACTGGTTGACGGCCTCGCGCAGCCGGCCGGATTCCTGATAGGCCACGCCCAGATGGTAATTCACCGCCTGGTCCTCGGGCGTCTGTTCCGCCGCGCGTTCCAGCATCACCACTCCCTCGGCCACATGGCCCCGCCGCACCAGGGCCCAGCCCAGACTGTCGCGGATCGCGGCATTCTGCGGCTCCAGCGCCACGGCCCGGCGCAGCAGCGACTCGGCGCGGACCAGGTCGCGCCCCTGCTGCACCAGCGAATAGCCCAGGTAATTCAGCAGCAGCACCTCGTCGGGCGCCAGCGCCAGCGCGCGTTCCAGGTCGGCCTGCGCCTGCGGCCAGCGTTCCAGCCGGTCATAGGCGGCGGCGCGGCCGAACAGCAGCGGCCAGTCCGCAGCCGTCAGGCGCCCGGTCGCCGCGATCGCACGGTTGTAGGATTCCTCGGCCCCCTGCCAGTCCTGCCGGTCCGATTGCAGGTCGCCCAGCGTCTGCCAGATACGCGGCTGGCCGGGCTGGGCGGCGGCCAGCCGCAGCAGCGCCGCGTTCGCCTCGTCCCACCGCCCGGTGGCGGCATCGAGCCGCGCGCGCTGAAGCTGGATGACCGTGGCCAGCGGATCGTCCGGCGCGGCGCCGGCCAGCGTGTCGCGCGCCGCCACCGCCTGCCCGGCTTCATATTGCAGCGCCGAGAGCATCAGCCGTGCCTGCCCCACCGCCGGGTCCAGCCCCAGCGCGAAACGCAGCATCATCATGCGCATGTCGCGCAGCCCGCCATCATGGACCAGCCGCCCCGACGGATCGGCCATCCGTGCCACCTCCTGCCCCACCAGACCGGCGAGGAAGGCATAGGCCTGCGCGATCCCCTGCCCCGGCGTGCCCGGCGGCGCGCGGTCCATCGCCGCCAGGATGCCCTGCCGCGACAGCGACAGGCCGGGCGCCCCGGCGAGCAACCCGTCGACCAGATGCCCCGCCTGCTCGCGCTGCCCCTGGCCGATCAGCCAATGCCCCAGCGCCAGCACGGTAAACAGGTCATGTCCCGCCGCCGGCGTGGCCAGTGCCGCGCGCGCGTACCGGGCGGCCCGGTCGGGCCAGCCGCCGGCCTGGGCGATCAGCGCGGCATGGACGGCATAATATCCCCCCAGGTCGCGGTTGGCCGCCAGCGGGTCGA
This sequence comes from Gluconacetobacter brunescens, assembly GCF_048695475.1. NCBI lineage: Bacteria > Pseudomonadati > Pseudomonadota > Alphaproteobacteria > Acetobacterales > Acetobacteraceae > Gluconacetobacter > Gluconacetobacter brunescens. Next base: position 397,013 of record NZ_JBLHEN010000002.1, read on the forward strand.
GTTCGGCCAGCGCGCGCGCGCCCTGGCCGGCGCCCAGCAGGGTCCACGCCGTCAGCAGCGGGCGGATGGTCGCCAGCAGCGGGTCCTTGCGCACCCGGTCGTAATGCGCCAGCGCATCGGCCCAGTGCGCGGCCTCCACCGCCGCATTGCCCATCACAAGTTCGGCCAGCGCCTGCCCCGGCAGGCGCCCGGCCAGTGCCGCGGCCGAGTCGTCGCCCGCGAGGGCACTATAGAGAAAGGCCCGCCGCAGCAGCGCCGGCTCGCCGGGCGCAAGCTGCGCCGCCTGGCGAAAGGCCGTCGCCGCCACCGCATCGTCGCCTTCCAGCGCCGCGACGGTGCCCACCAGGTACGGGGCGTCGAGGCCCGCCGGCCAGGACGCGGGCGCCTGCTTCACCGCCGGCGCGGGCTGGCCCGCCCCCTCCCGCGCGTGGAGGAGACCGGCCGGCGCCGCCAGCGCCAGAAGAAACGCGCAAAAGGAGCGGAAACGCTGCATGATGGCGGACCCTACCTCGCGTGGGGTAAACTTGCCAAACCCCAGTTCGCCGGTCCTCCCTCCGGTGGATCGACCACCACGCGGAAGGCCCCGGAGAGCATGATGGACGCACTCGCCCTGCTGCGGCTTTATGGCGAATGGGGCGCCGACGCGGCGCTGGACGACACCCCCATCGACTGGCTGGCCCGCCCCGCCCCGGCCGCGTCCCCGCTGGCCGCCCCCTCTCCGCCCGGCCTCCACGATCCCGCGCCGCGCCACCCGGCCCCACGCCCCCAGCCGGCCGCCACCACGCCCGCCCCCGGCGCGCCGGAGCCCCGCCGCACGCCCCCCCGGCCCGCCGCAGGCACCGAAGACGGCGTCTCCCTGCTCGACCGCGCGGTCCAGCAGGCCACCGAAGCCGCCGCCGCCGCGCACACACTGGCCGATCTGCACGCGGCCATGGCCGGTTTCGCCGCCTGCCCCCTGCGCGACACCGCGACCCATACCGTCGGCACGGCCGGCGAGGCGCCGGGCCGCCTGCTGCTGATCGGCGAGCCGCCCGACGCCGCCGAGGACCGCAGCGGCACCCCCTTCTCCGGCCCGACGGGCGAATTGCTGGACCGCATGCTGGCCAGCATCGGCCTCGCGCGCGCCGACATGCTGCTGGCCCCGGTCATTCCGTGGCGGCCGCCGGGCGAGCGCCCGCCCTCCGCCGCCGAACTGCGGATCTGCACCCCGTTCCTGCACCGGCTGATCGTGCTGGCCGCCCCCCGGAAAATCATCGCGATGGGCAACATGCCCGCCCGGCTGCTGACCGGCGACACCACCGGCATCGCCCGCCTGCGCGGCCGCTGGCGCGACGTCCCGATCCCCGGCCGCGCGGCCCCGATCGCGCTGCTGCCGATGCGCCACCCCTCGCAGCTCGGGGCCAGTCCCACCGCCCGGCGCGATGCCTGGAAGGACCTTTTGTTGCTGCGCACAACGCTGGATCACGACAAGGTCACAGACTGAAACAGTAAGTAGATCTGCTCCGGTGGAACTTTGTCCGGATTGTGGCAAACAGCCGGATGACTGCACCGCAATACACGTTTTATTCACCCGTGAATTCACACCCTGAACGGCCATTTTAACGGCTGTTTAACCTACCCATGCGGAACGCTTACTATGGGCCTGCGTTCGAATATGGTTGCTTTCCGCCACCATAGCCTTTAGAGGCCCGTCGGCCATGCGAGGGATAACCCATACACCCCCACAGCGTGCGGTCCGTGCCTTCCTGGCCGGAGCCGCTTTTCTGGCCGGTGCGCTCGGTCCGCTTCGTGCGTCCGGCGCCACGGTGCAGCCCGGTGACGGCCATCCGTCGGGCAGCGACGAGCGGAACGAGGAAACCGCCATGGCGCTGCCCCGGATCGCGCCCCCCGGCGGCGGTGCGGTCGGGCTCGCCCGCCCGCTCGCCCCCGACGACGCCGCGCGCGTCCGCCGGATCTTCAGCCTGCAACATGCCGGCTCGTTCGACGCCGCGATCCAGGAAACCGCCAACCTGCGTGACGATACGCTGCTGGGCGACATCCTGGCCGACCGCTACCTGAACCCCGGCTATCACGCCGCCCCCGGCCAGTTGCGCCTGTGGCTGCGCACCTATGCCACGCTGGCCGACGCGCCGGCGATCCATGGGCTGCTGGCCGGCCTGTCGCCGCGCGGCACCGCCCTGCCGCCCCTCCCCGCCGCCGCGGCGCTGGCGGCCGGCACGGGCGCCGCTCCGGTACGCCTGCCGGAGGAAGACGATCCCGCCAGCCGGGCCTTCACCCGCAACCCGCTGCTGGACCGCACGGTGCGCGAGCGCTCGGAACAGGGCGCCAAGGGCGCCCGGAGCGCCCTGCACCTCATCCGCATCACGCCCGGCCTCAGTCCCCTCTACGGCGCGCAACTGCGTGCCGAGGTCGCGATGGCCCTGTTCAGCGCCGGCGACACCGCCCTGGCCCTGAAGACGGGGCAGGACGCCTTCCTCGATTCCTCCGGCCGGATCGGCCTCGCCGGCTATGTCGCCGGCCTGTCCGCCTGGCGGCGTGGGCGCGCCGACATCGCCGCCCCGCTGTTCGAAGGCGCCTCCCGCGCCGAGCTGACCGCCGCCAGCGTCCGCGCCGGCGCCGCCTTCTGGGCGGCCCGCGCGCACCGCAACACCGGCGACCTGGCGGCATGGCGGCCCTGGCTGCACCGCGCCGCCGCCACCCCGCACACGTTCTACGGCCTGCTCGCCGCCCAGCTTCTCGGCCTGCGCCCGAAGCAGGCCGAGCGCCCGCCGACCGACAGCGCCCATCCCGACAATCCCCAGCCCGACGACGCCCAACCCGGCGCCCATCTGGCCGACGACCGGGCGATGCTGCATGCCGGCGCGCTGGTCATGGGCGAGATCGACGTGGAGGCCGTGGCGGCGACGCCGGCGGGCCGCCGCGCCTTCGCCCTGCTCCAGGTCGGCGAGACCGCCCGTGCCGAGGCCGCCCTGCGGCGGCTATGGCCCGATATCCAGGGCGACGCCGCCCTGTGCCGCTCGGTCCAACTCGTGGCCGACGCCGCGGGCCTGAAGGGCCTCTCCACCCAGCTTGCCTCGCTGCTGGCCACCCAGGCCGGCGGCCAGGCCAGCCCGACCAGCCGCCTGCCGCTGCCGCGTCTGGCGCCGGGCCACGGCTTCCGCATCGACCCGGCGCTGGTCTATGCCCTGACCCGGCTGGAATCGAATTTCGACAGCGGAGCGGTCTCGGGCGCCGGCGCCCATGGGCTGATGCAGCTCATGCCGGTCACCGCCAGCTTCGTCACCGGCCAGACCGGCCGCTTCGTCGCCTCCCCCGCCCTGCTGCACAACCCGGCGGTGAATCTCGAGATCGGCCAGCTCTACATCCTCTACCTGGCGCACCTGTCCGAGCAGCATGACGAACACCACCGCACACCGGGCGGCGACCTGCTGCGCCTGCTGGCCAGCTACAATGCCGGCCCCACCGCCATCGCCCGCCAGGACGACCCGGACGAGTATAACGACGACCCGCTGCTGTTCATCGAGTGCCTGCCCAGCACCGAGACCCGCGACTACGTCCGCCGCTCGCTGACCTATCTGTGGCTCTATGCCGACCGGATGGGCCTGCCCACCCCGTCGCTGGAAACCCTCGCCCGCAACGAATGGCCCGCCTTCGCCGCCGAACGCGACCTCGCCACCCACCCCCTCCACACCATCCACTGAGAACCTGCCTGGAAATGCGCGCTGGCGGCGATCCGGCGCGCGTCCGCTGTGCTCCGATGCTCACGGCCATCAAGGCCGCTCCGCTTCGGTGCTCGCGGACACACGACGGTCGTGCCGCTGCGCGGCACTCTCGCTCACCAGCCCACATTTCCAGGCAGGTTCCAACGGCATCTGCGATGCCTGACGATCCCGCTCACCTGCCGCGCTGACGGACGAACTTAATTCTCCGCCAGCACCTGGCGGCTGGCACGCACCTTCTGCACCCGGCGCTGGTCCATCTCCAGTACCTCGAACAGCCAGCCGGAGAACGCGATCTTGTCCCCCGCCGCCGGCACCCGGCGCAGCAGGGCGAGGATCAGCCCGGCCAGCGTGTGATAGCTGCCCTCGTCCGGCAGGTCGGCCAGCCCCAGCCGGTCCTTCACCTCGTCGGCCGGCATGAAGCCGTCCAGGATCAGGATGTCATCCTGCGCGAAGCGCTCCTTGGGCGTGCTGCCCGGCTCGTGATGCTCGCCCACGATGGCCTCGAACAGGTCCGAGGCGGTCACGATGCCCTCGAACGACCCGTATTCATCCAGCACCACGGCGATGCCGAGCGGGATCGAGCGCATCCGCTCCACCATGTCGAAGGCCGAAAGCGTATCGGGCACCACCACCGGCTTGCGCAGCACCGACTCGATCGAGGCCGGGCGCCCGTCCAGCAGCCGGTCCAGCATGTCCTTGGCCAGGATCACGCCCACCGGATTGTCCACCCCGCCCTCGCACACCACGATCCGCGAATAGACGGTATTGCGCAGGGTGCGGCGCAGTTCCTCCTGGCTGGCCCCGCGCTCGATCCAGAACAACTCGTTGCGCGGGGTCATGATCGCGCGCACCGGCCGGTCGGGCATGCGCAGCAGGCGCTCGATCATGTCGCGCTCCTCCTGCTCCAGCACGCCCGACTGCGCGCCCTCGGCGATATAGGCTTTCAGTTCCTCCTCGGTCAGCGCCTCGCGCGTCGCGGCCTCCACGCCCATCAGGCGCAGCACGAGGTTCGATGACCGTCCCAGCAGCCACACCGCCGGGCGCGTCACCCGCGCCAGCCATTCCAGCGGCAGCGACAGCCGGGCGGCGATGATCTCGGGATGGCGCAGCGCGATCTGCTTGGGCACCAGTTCGCCCAGCACCAGCATCAGCGAGGTGATCGCCACCACCACGATGGTAATAGACAACTCGCCGGCAAAGGGGCGCAGAATCGCGAAACGCGCCAGCCACGGCGTCAGCGCGCCCTCGATCTGCGTGCCGCCGAACGTGCCTTCCAGAATCGAGACGAGCGTGATGCCGACCTGCACGGTGGGCAGAAAGCTCTGCGGATCGTCGGCCAGCCGCAGGGCACGCTCGCTCCCCTTCACGCCGGTCCGCTGCATGATGGTCAGGCGCGCCCGGCGCGCCGAGATCAGGGCCAGTTCCCCCATGGCGAAAACGCCGTTGACGAGAACCAGGAGAAGAATGACGGCAATGGACGTGATCATGATGCCGCGCACTCTAATGCGGCATCTCCAAAACCTGAATACGACAATGGCGGGACCAGCCGGCCCCGCCATTCATTATCGCCCCGAAAAGGGATGCCGCGATCAGTCGGCGGCGTCGGCCGCGACCGCAGGCGCATCGACCACCGTCACGCGCGGCGGCTTGGCCGGCTTCTTGGCGGCGGCGATTTCCGCCATGCGGGCATCCACATGCTGGGTGAAGACGTATTCGGCCGGGCGCTGGTTGGCCAGCGAGATCTCCGGCACCATCGGCTTCTCGGTCTCGGGCCCGAACAGCGCGACCTTGGCGATGTGCCAGGGGCGACGCACCGCATCCATCACCGCCGTCGATTCATAGCCGGAATGGACCATGCAGTCGGCGCATTTCTCATAATTGCCGGTGCCGTAATCATCCCACTTGGTGTCGTCCATCAGCTCCTGGAACGTCTTGGCATAACCCTCGCCCAGCAGGTAGCACGGGCGCTGCCAGCCGAAGACGTTGCGCAGCGGCTTGCCCCACGGCGTGCAATGATACTGCTCGTTGCCGGCGAGGAAGTTCAGGAACAGCGGCGACTGCGTGAAGCGCCACTTCTTGCCCTTGCCCAGGCGGAAGACGTCGCGGAAAAGCTGTTTCGTCTTCTGGCGATTCAGGAAGTGGGCCTGATCCGGCGCGCGCTCGTAGGCATAGCCGGGCGCAGTCATGATGCCATCCACGCCCATGGCCATCACCTCGTCGAAGAAGGTGGCCAGGCGCTTGGGGTCGGTACCATCGAACACGGTGCAGTTGATCGACAGGCGGAAGCCCCGGGCCTTCGCCTTCTTGATCGCGGCCACGGCGCGCTCGTACACCCCGTCCTGGCAGACCGAGGCATCATGCATCGCCTGGTCGCCGTCCAGATGCACGTCCCACGAGAAGAAGGGCGACGGCTCGTAATCGTCCATCTTCTTCTCGAGCAACAGCGCGTTGGTGCAGAGATAGACGTATTTCTTGCGCGCGATCAGGCCCCGGACGATTTCCGGCATTTCCTTGTGCAGCAGCGGCTCGCCACCCGCGATGGCGATGACGGGCGCACCGGCCTCGGTGTCCGCATCCAGGCATTCCTGCACGCTCATGCGCTGGTTCAGGATCGCGGCGGGATAATCGATCTTGCCGCACCCGGCGCAGGCCAGATTGCACCTGAACAACGGCTCGAGCATCAGCACAAGCGGATAACGCTTCCGGCCTGTCACGTGCTGCTTCACGACGTAAGCGCCCACCCGGACAGCCTGCATAATAGGAACGGCCATGAACCCTCTGCTCCTGCGCCGGCACGAAGCCGGCCTCTCTCAAATCATGTGACTTGTATTATGGACACGTCCACGCAGCAGATAACAACCCGGCACGATCATAGCCGTGCACGAAAGACATAGCGAGGTTGCGGACATGCGACGCCACGATCCCGTTTCGGGGGGTATAGGACAGATCGGATCTTATACTCAATTCCCATCACATGCACTGTGACCAATTGACCACAGTGGAGAGGAAGAGTCTGTATTTGCTGCCCCCGCGGGAGTAGAAACCGAACTGTAACAGACCGAGGGGCGTTACGCTCGCCCGCCCGGACACGTCGCAAGAACAGAATGGACCGGACAGGGCCGCCCCCGGCCCATGTTCCGGCAAGCACAACGGACGTAATCGTCATGAACCAGTCCCCGCCTTCCCCTTCTACCGGCCCTGCCGGGACCGCCGGCGCCGGCCAGACGGGCGCCCAGCCTGCGGGACAGGTGCCGACGAAGGGCCGTTTCCCGCTGCTGGACCGCGTGCAGTCGCCGCGCGACCTGCGCAACCTGTCGGTGGACCAGCTCCGCCAGCTGGCCGAGGAATTGCGGGCCGAGACGGTCGACGCGGTCTCGACCACCGGCGGCCATCTGGGCGCCTCGCTGGGCGTGGTGGAACTGACGGTGGCGCTGCACGCGGTGTTCGACACCCCCGACGACCGCATCATCTGGGATGTCGGCCACCAGGCCTACCCGCACAAGATTCTCACCGGCCGGCGCGAGCGCGTGCGCACCCTGCGCCAGCCCGGCGGCCTGTCGGGCTTCACCCGCCGCAGCGAGAGCGAATACGACCCGTTCGGTGCCGCCCATTCCTCCACCTCGATCTCGGCCGGCCTGGGCATGGCAGTGGCGCACCACCTGCGCGCCGAGCATGACCCCGCCTACCGCGAGCGCAACGTGGTGGCCGTGATCGGCGACGGCTCGATCTCGGCGGGCATGGCCTACGAGGCGATGAACAACGCCTCGGTCGCCGGCCCCGGTGCCGGCCGCCTGATCGTGGTGCTGAACGACAACGAGATGTCGATCGCCCCGCCGGTCGGCGCCATGTCCAACTACCTGTCGCGGCTGATGTCCTCGCGCCAGTTCCTCGGCCTGCGCGACCTCGCCGGCAAGGTGGCCCGCCGCCTGCCCGAGCGGCTGGAACGCACCGCCAAGAAGGCCGACGAATACGCGCGCGGCATGATCACCGGCGGCACGCTGTTCGAGGAGCTGGGCTTCTATTATGTCGGCCCGGTCGACGGCCACGACCTCAACCAGCTGGTGCCGATCCTGCGCAACCTGCGCGACGCCGACGACAAGGGCCCGATCCTGCTGCACATCCTCACCGAGAAGGGCCGCGGCTACCGCCCGGCCGAATCGGCGGGGGACAAATATCACGCGGTCGCCAAGTTCAACGTCGTCACCGGCGTGCAGAACAAGGCGCCCCCCGGCCCGCCCAGCTACACCTCGGTCTTCAGCCGCGAGCTGACGCGCCGGGCGAAGCAGGATGACAGCATCGTCGCCATCACCGCCGCCATGCCGTCCGGCACCGGGCTCGACGCCTTCGCCCGCGCCTATCCCGACCGCTTCTTCGATGTCGGCATCGCCGAGCAGCATGCGGTGACCTTCGCCGCCGGCATGGCCACCGAGGGGCTGCGCCCGTTCTGCGCCATCTATTCCACCTTCCTGCAACGCGCCTACGACCAGGTGATGCATGACGTGGTGCTGCAGAACCTGCCGGTGCGCTTCGCCATCGACCGTGCCGGCCTGGTCGGCGCCGACGGCGCCACCCATGCGGGCGCGTTCGACATCAACTACCTGGGCTGCCTGCCCGGCATGACCATCATGGCCCCCAGCGACGAGCTGGAACTGCTGCACATGACGGCCACCGCCTGCGCCTTCGACCAGGGCCCGATCGCGCTGCGCTACCCGCGCGGCAACGGCCTGGGCCTGGCCCTGCCCGAGGAAGGCACGGTGCTGGAAATCGGCCGTGGCCGCATCATCCGCGAAATGGGCCGCCAGGCCGGGCGCGAGAAGGGCGGCATCGCCATCCTGTCGCTGGGCACCCGCATGGCCGAGGTGCTGAAGGCCGCCGACGTCCTGACCGCCCAGGGCCTGCCTCCGACCGTGGCCGACGCCCGCTTCGCCAAGCCGCTCGACACCGCGCTGATCGAGAACCTCGCCCGCAACCACGCGGTGCTGATCACCATCGAGGAAGGCGCGGAAGGCGGCTTCGGCGCCTATGTCATGCACCATCTGGCGCGCACCGGCCTGCTCGACAGCGTCCGCTTCCGCCCCATGACGCTCCCCGACCGCTTCATCGACCACAACACGCAGGACGCCCAGTATCGCGAGGCCGGTCTCGACGCCACCGCCATCGCGGCAACCGCCCTGCACGCCCTGGGCCTCCATGAGAGCGCCCACCCCCAGCTCAAGGCGACGATCGGACTGAAAGCATGACTGTTATGCGCCGTATGACACTTTCTCTTTCCCTGGCCCTCGGGACCGTCCTGGCGGCGGCTCCGGTGGCGCTCCCGCTGCTGCCCGCCCCCCCGGCGCTGGCCCAGTCCGCTCCGGCCGCCGCGATCACGGCTCCCATCACCGCGCTGTACGCCGCCCTGGGCCAGATCCAGGCCCCCCATGCCGGCAGCTTCGCGCAACGTACGCAGATACTCGCCCCGGTGGTGGACAAGGTCTACGATCTCGAAACCGTGCTGCGCGCTTCGGTGGGCATGCGCTACGCCGGCTTCAGCGACGCCGACAAACAGCAGCTTCGTGACGTCTTCCGCCAGTTCACGGTGGCCCGCTACGTCTCCAGCTTCAAGCCGGGCGGCGATGCGCGCTTCACCATTGACCCCACGCCCCGTCCCTCGCCGGTGGGCAGCGACCAGATCGTGACCACCCATATCGGCTCGGCCGAGGATACCGACGGCACAGAGATCGATTACGTCATGCGCTCCGGCCCGCAGGGCTGGCGGATCGTGGAAGTGCTGCTGAAAGGGACGATCAGCCAGGTTGCAGCCCAGAGGTCCGATTTCAGCGGGGCCCTGGCATCTGGGAATGTCCAGAACCTGATTGCCCTGCTACAGAAAAAGGTACGGGCGTTCTCCGAAGACTGAACACCCGCCAGCCGCCCCTGTCCCACCACCCCTTACCGGAACGCTGATGTCCGCCTTGCATGCCCTCGTTTCCCCCGCCGGTCTCGCCGCCCTGGTCGCGGCCGCCGGCTGCGTGCAGGCAGGGCTAGGCACCGGATTGCTGGCGCGCTTCCGCTGGCGGGAGGAACGGGTGCCGCCGGGCGGCTCCGCCCCACCGGTCACCGTCCTCAAGCCGCTGCACGGCGACGAGCCGCTGCTGGAAGAGGCGCTGGAAAGCTTCTGCACCCAGGATTACCCGCGCTTCCAGATCGTCTTCGGCGTGCAGGATGCCGGCGATCCGGCCATCGCGATCGTCCGCCGCCTGCGCCAGCGTCACCCCACGCTCGATATCGACCTGGTGGTCGATCCGACCGTACACGGCGTCAACCGCAAGATCGGCAACCTGATCAACATGCTGCCCCGTGCGCGGCACGATCTCCTGGTCATTTCCGACTCGGACATCCATGTGGCGCCGGACTATCTGCGCCATGTCGTCCACGCGCTGGCCCAGCCCGGCGTCGGGCTGGCCACCACGCTCTATGCCGGGCTGCCGGCCTCGCGCAGCCTGCCGCGCCTGCTCGCCGCCTGCCAGATCAACCATAACTTCCTGCCCGGCGTCATGCTGTCGCGCTATCTGGGCCGGCAGGACTGCCTGGGCGCCACCATGGCCCTGCGGCGCGAGACGCTGGATGCCGTCGGCGGGCTGGAGGCCCTGGCCCCCCACATCGCCGACGACGCCATGCTGGGCCGCCTGGTGCGCGAGCGCGGCCTGCACATCGCCATCGCGCCCTGCATGACCTGGACCACGGTGGGCGAGGCCGGCTTCGGCGACGTGCTGACGCACGAACTGCGCTGGGGCCGCACCGTCAAGACACTGGAGCCGGCGGGCTATGCCGCATCGGCCATCCAGTTGCCGCTGTTCTGGGCGGGGGTCAGCGTCCTGATGAACCCCCATGCGTCCTGGACATGGTGGATCTTCTTCTTCGTGTGGGCCATCCGGGCGGTCTGCGCGTTCTTTACAGACCGGCTGCTGGCACAACGCAGCCTTGTCCCGCTTCTGCTCCTGCCGGTGCGCGACTGGCTGTCAGCCGCCATCATGGTCGGCAGCGTCAGCGGCACCCGCGTTGCCTGGCGTGGACAGACGATGCATATCACACCACATTCGGCTATAGCGCCACCTACCCATCCGGTCGCGCCGGGCGAATAACCGCCCGCCACGACATCAACAGACAGACCGAGAAGACGGCCGTGCCGGGCCCCACTCTCCCCACGTCCGAGGATCAGCGTACCATGACCATGTTGAGAACCTTGTTCCTTCAGCCCCCCTCCTTCGACGGGTTCGACGGCGGCGCCGGCTCCCGCTACCAGGCGAAGCGCGAGATCCGGTCGTTCTGGTACCCCACCTGGCTGGCCCAGCCCGCCGCCCTGGTCGAAGGTAGCCGCCTGATCGACGCCCCCCCGGCGCGCATGGGCATGGAGCCGATCCTCGAGGACGTGCGCAATCGCGACCTGGTCATCATGCACACCTCCACCCCGTCCTTCGCGTCGGACGTCAAGGTGGCGCAGATGCTCAAGGACGCGAATCCCAAACTCAAGATCGGCATGGTCGGCGCCAAGGTCGCCGTCCAGCCCGAGGAAAGCCTGCTCAAGGGCGGCCCGGTCGATTTCGTCGCCCGCAACGAATTCGATTTCACGATCAAGGAAATCGCCGAAGGCCGCGACTTCGCCGAGGTCGACGGCATCTCCTGGCGCAACGAAGCCGGCGAGATCGTCCACAATCGCGACCGCGCGATCATCGAGAACATGGACAGCCTGCCGTTCGTGACCGAGGTCTACAAGCGCGACCTCAAGATCGAGGATTATTTCATCGGGTACCTGATGCACCCGTATATCTCGATCTACACCGGCCGCGGCTGCAAATCGCGCTGCACCTTCTGCCTGTGGCCGCAGACGGTCGGCGGCCATCACTACCGCACCCGCAGCCCCGAGCACGTGGCGGCCGAAATCCGGCTGGCGAAGCAGTATTTCCCGCAGGTGAAGGAATTCTTCTTCGACGACGACACCTTCACCGACGACCTGCCCCGCGCCGAGGCCATCGCGAAGGAACTCGGCAAGCTGGGCGTCACCTGGTCGTGCAACGCCAAGGCCAACGTGCCGCGCAAGACGCTGGAGGTGCTCAAGGCCAACGGCCTGCGCCTGCTGTTGGTCGGCTATGAAAGCGGCAACCAGCAGATCCTGCACAACATCAAGAAGGGCATGCGCGTCGAAACCGCGCGCGAGTTCACCAAGAACTGCCACGAGCTGGGCATCAAGATCCACGGCACCTTCATCCTCGGCCTGCCGGGCGAGACGCGGGAGACGATCCAGGAGACGATCAAGTTCGCCACCGAGATCAACCCGCACACGCTCCAGGTCTCCCTCGCCGCCCCCTATCCCGGCACCTTCCTGCACAAGCAGGCGACCGAGAACGGCTGGCTGGACGAGAGCAACGCCGAACTGATCGACGAGAACGGCGTGCAGATGGCCCCGCTGCACTACCCCCATCTGTCGCATGAGGAAATCTTCAAGGGCGTCGAGGAATTCTACCGGAAATTCTATTTCCGCGCCCCGAAGATCGCCTCCATCGTCAACGAGATGGTGCGCAGCCCGCAGATGATGAAGCGCCGCCTGCGCGAGGGTGTGGAGTTCTTCCAGTTCCTCAAGGATCGCCGCGCAGCCTGAACGGAGAGGCGCGCTGGTGGCGATCCGACGCGCGTTTCCTGCGCTCCGATGCTCACGGCCATCAAGGCCGCTCCGCTTCGGTGCTCAAAAACGCACGCCGGGCGTGCCGCTTCGCGGCACTCTCGCTCACCAGCCCACCTCTCCATTCAGGCTTTAAGCCGTACCGGATCGCACCATGAAGCGCGTGATCATCTCCGCCGACGATTTCGGTCTGTCGGAGGAAGTCAACGAAGCCATCGAGATCGCCCATCGCGACGGGCTGCTCTCCACCGCCAGCCTCATGGTCGCCGGCCCGGCGGCCAAGGACGCCATCGCGCGCGCGCGCCGCCTGCCCGGCCTCAATGTCGGCCTGCATCTGGTGGTCATCGAAGGCCCGGCCATCCTGCCACCCGCCGAAATTCCCCTGCTGGTCGACGCGGACGGGCAACTCCCCTCCAACCAGCTCGATCTCGGAATCCGCTATTTCTTCCGCCCCGACGTCCGCCGCCAGCTCGCGGCGGAAATCGAGGCCCAGTTCGCCGCCTTCGCCCGCACCGGCCTGCGGCTGGACCACGCCAACGCCCACAAGCACATGCATCTGCATCCTACGGTAGGCAAATACCTGATCGAAAGCGGCCTGCGCCACGGCCTGCAAGCCGTCCGCGTGCCGCTGGAGCCGCCCGAACCGCTGATCGCGGCCGGAACCTACAACGATTCGATGGGTTCGGCGGCCCTGCGCCAATGGACGGGCGTGCTGCGCCACCAGGCGCACAAGGCCGGCCTGCGCACCAACGACTGGTGCTTCGGCATCGCGTGGAGTGGCCACATGACCGCCGATCGCGTCGCCGCCCTGGCCGCCCACCTGCCCGAAGGGCTGTCGGAAATCTATTTCCACCCGGCCACGGCCAAGAACGCCCTGCTGCAACGGCTAATGCCGACCTACGACCACCAGGGCGAACTCGCCGCCCTGTGCAGCCCCGGCTTCCGCGCCGGTCTGGCGCACTGCCACGCCATCCCCACAAGCTGGTCCGCCTGAAAGCCAACGCGCTCAACAGCCCACATTTTCAGTCAGGCTCTGGAACGGATGACGACGCATCCATGCTATGCTGTCTCCCGCCAGGGAGATGACGATGCGCTTTCATTCCGCCGCACATGGGCTCTTTCAAGCGTCGAGCTACGCTGGCCATGCCGCGTCCCATGCGTTCGCGGGCCGCATCGTCCACACGATGTACAACGCGATGCTGTATTCGACCCTCTACCGGATCATGCGCCACGTTCCGTTGCCGATCATGATCGTGATCGTCGTCGTGGTCATCCTGGTCGGCTACAACCGCGCCCAGAACACAGGCCGCGCCCCCTGGTAACGACGAATCGGTTTCCAAAGGCCGCCGGCCTTTGGCGGGGTCTGGGGCAGAGCCCCAGCTTCCCCCGCCGGCCAGAACCTCAGATGCTGCTCTTGACCCATTCCTTGAGCTGGCTCTTCGGCAGCGCGCCGACTTTCGTCGCCGCCGGCTTGCCGTCCTTGAACAGGATCAGCGTCGGGATCCCGCGCACGGCATAGGCATTGGGCGTGTTCGGGTTGTCGTCGATATTCACCTTGGCGACCGTCAGCTTGCCCTTGAACTCGGCGCCGATCTCTTCCAGCGCCGGGGCGATCATCTTGCAGGGGCCGCACCATTCGGCCCAGAAATCGACCAGCACGGGCCCTTCGGCCTTCAGAACATCGCTTTCGAAAGTGGCATCGCTCACGGCCACGGTATTCTCGCTCATCACATCACTCCTCGGGCTTCGTTGGCGGCCCTCTGCCAGCACATGGCGCCGGACCACCGGGATTCAAGTTATGGTCCGTCCGCCACCGCGCCGGGGGCATGCCGCAACAGCAGCGAATCGGGCAACGGCATGATCCGGACCTCCTCGGTCCAGACAAGGGTGCATCGAACCGGCCGATCAGGATAGAGGGCAGCCATCAGCGCCCGGTACGACGCCATCTGGCGCAGATACAGCACGGATGTCGACTCCACATCCTTCGGCGGCAGCCGGTTGGTCTTGAAATCGCATAGCAGCACCGCGTCGGGGCACACCACCATCCGGTCCACCTGCCCCACGATCACGCTGCCCCCGGCCACGCCGGCCACCGGCTGTTCCGCCCGGCTGCCGGGCCCGAACAGGGGCGCCAGCGCCGGCTCGTCCATCACGGCCAGCACCTGCCCGGCAATCCGCGCCTGCTCGGCCGCATCCAGCCCGTTGCCCGGCCGCGCCAGCCAGGCCAGCGCCACCTCCCGCCGCCGCGCGGGCGGATGGTCGGGCAGATATTGCAGCAGCGCATGCACGATCTCGCCCCGCCGCAACGCCTGCTCGCGCGCCGCCGGACGCCGCGCCCGCGCAATGGCCAGCGGCGAGCGCACGGCCGGCTGCGGCCCCAGCGGCGCGTCGTCCGGCCGGCTGGGCACCAGCGGCCGCATCAGGGCCGCCTCCACCGGCGGCGGCGTCGCCATCCAGCCCGGCGCGCTGCCCATCCAGTCCGGCAGCGTCGCCGGCACGGCCTCGGCACGGGGCGCGCGCTTCTCCGTCGAGGGCACGGCAGCCGGCGCCTCCAGCACCAGCCGCGTCCCCTCCCAGCCCAGATCGAACGGCCGTTCCTCGGCCCCCGCCTGCTCGAACCCCTGCCGGCAGAGGCTGTACCAGCAATCCTCGGTCACGTTGCGCTTCTGCTGCCAGCCACACACCACCAACCGGTCACTGGCCCGCGTCAGCGCCACATAAAGCAGCCGATGATATTCCTCCGCCGCCGCATCGCGGATGGTGCGCTGCAACGCACTGGTCACGCCCACGCCCATATCGGCGCGCGGCACCCACACCGGCACCTCCAGCCCGGAGACGTCATCACGCCCCCAGACGATGCCGCCATCGAATTTCGCGGCCCCGACCGTATCGGGCAAGATCACCAGCCGCGCCTGCAGCCCCTTGGCGCCATGGGCGGTCATCACCCGCACCATGTCGGCCGCCGCGTCGGGCTCGCGCTTCACACTCTCCTGCGAGGCCCGCAGCCAGTGCAGGAACCCCTGGAGCGACGCCGGATGCAGCGATTCATAGCGCAGCGCGGCCGAGAGCAGTTCGTCCACCGGCTCGGCCGCCTCCGGCCCCAGCCGCGCCAGCAGCCGCGCCCGCCCGCCCAGCGTCCCCAGCGCCTCGGAAAGCAGCCCGTAGGGCGAGGCATAATCCACCCGGCGAAACAGCGTCTCCAGCATGGTCCACGCCGCCTGCCAGTCCGGCCGTTCTTCATGCCGCCGCCGCAGCGCGGCCCAGAGCGGCTGCTCGCCCCGCCCGGCCGCCAGCGCCATCAGACTGTCATCCGACACCCCGCCCAGCGGCGAGGTCAGCACGCAGGCCAGCGTCAGATCGTCCTGCGGCAGCAGCAACGCATCGCACAGCGCCATCAGGTCCTGCACCGCCACCTGGTCCACCAGCCCGGTCCGCACCAGCGTGGCCACCGGCACGTCATGCGTCTTCAGCGCCCGGATCAGCGCCCGCACGAAGGCCGAGCGCCGGGGCACCAGCACCAGCACATCCCCCGGTGTCAGCGGCACCTGCCCCGGCTCGGGCGGCCTGCGCAACTCGGCGACGATCCACGCCGCCAGCGCATCCGCCAGCCGCTGCGCCGCCGTCGACTGCCCCGCATTCTCGCGCGGCGCCTGCCAGGGGTCGGGCTCCCCCCCGTCATCCTCCACCGGCGTCAGCGGCCACAACTCGACCCGCCCGCCCTGCCCCGGCCGCGCGGACAGATGCACCGGCACCTCCCCTCCAGGCTCCACCAGCCCCCGCGCCGCATCCGGCAAGGCAAAGACGGCATCGACCAGATTCAGAACCGGCGCGGTCGAGCGGAACGAAACCGTCAGCGCCGGCTCCTTCCACGGGCTCCCCGCCTCCTCCACCCGCCGGCGAAACCGCGCCCGCCAAAGCCGGAACGCCTCGGGATCGGCCCCCTGAAACGAATAGATCGACTGCTTGTAATCCCCCACCGCAAACAGCGTACGCGGCGCCGCATCCGGCTCCCGCGCCCCCGCCCCGGCAAAGAATTCCGCCGTCAGCCCACCCGCGATCGCCCACTGGTCAGGCGACGTATCCTGCACCTCGTCCAGCAGCAGATGATCGATGCCGCCATCCAGCTTGTACAACACCCAGGCCGCACCAGGATCTTTCAGCAGATCCAGCGTCCGCTCGATCAGGTCGTCATAATCGACCAGCCCCTGCCCGCGCTTGCGGTCGCCGTAGCGCAGCAGCACCGGCACCGCGACATCCAGCAGCGCCATGCTGGCCCGCAGCAGGGCAATGGCCCGGCATTCCTCGTCCACGGCAATCACGCGCTCGGCCTCGGCCACCAGCACGTCGCAAACCCCTTCATGCTCCGTGTCGAATTTCGCGCTCAGCCCCCCGCGCTTGCGCGGCTCATTGTCCCCCGTCACCAGCGCCTTGCGCCACTCGCCCCAACGCGCCGTGCGTTCCTCGGGCGGCAGCGCCAGCCAGTCGAGCATCCCCACCGCCGTCCGCCGCGCACCGGCCGGTCCCGCTTCCGCCACCACCCGCAGCACAGCGCGCAGATGCGCCTCGTCTGGCGGCACACAGGCGGCATGGCGCAGCGACGCCTCGTCACGGCTCCGCACCCCCAGCACGCGCATCATCGCGGCCTCGACTCCGGCGCGATCCACCGCCAGCCGCTCGACCACCGGCCGCAACCGCCGCATCTGCGCCTGCAAGTTGCCGACCAGCGCCGCGAACGCCCCCACCATCACCTGCCCGGCCAGCAGCGCCACCGCATCGCCGCCCGAGCCGACCACCGCTTCCACAGCCTCGCCCAGCGCCATCCGGGCATCGGCATCCTCGACCAGCGTGAAATGCGGGCTGATCGCGGCTTCAACCGGAAAACGACGCAGCAGCGACTGGCAGAAGGCGTGAATGGTGCCGATCCGCATCCCCCCCGGCAGATCCAGCACCCGGGCGAACAACTCCCGCGCCGCCCGCCGCGCCGCCTCACCCGGCGGCACCGACAGCGCCGCCAGTTCGCGGTCCAGCTCCGCATCGGGCAGCGTCACCCACCGCCCCAGCCGGTTCTGGAGCCGGATCGCCATTTCCGCCGCCGCCGCCTTGGTAAAGGTCAGGCACTGGATGCGCGACGGGTCCGACCCCGGCAGCGTCACCCCTTCCGGCCCTATACGCGGCAGCATCAGCCGCAGCAGCCGGTCGATCAGCAGCTTGGTCTTGCCGCTCCCCGCCGAAGCCGAGACAAAAACCGAGGCTTCAGGGTCCGAAGCCTCGGCCTGCCGCGCATTCGCCAGCCCGATCGCATCACGCGGCGTCAGGCTCATGGCGCGGCCTCGTCACGCGCCGCACTCCACTCCGCCACCCGCGCCAACCGCGCATAATCGGCAAAACGCGGGCTCTCTCCGGGATGCGGATGCGACAGATAAGGCTGGCCCGGGTCGTCATACATCGCAATCAGCCCCCGCAGGCTCTCCCAGGCCGACTCTATCAACACGGCCAGCGCGTCCCCCTCGGCCAGCGGCAGGATCTTCCCCGCTTCCGCCCCACCGGTCAGCCGCCAATAGGCCAGCTCACGCGCCGGCCCGGCCAGTTCCGGCCCAAAGGCCCCCCGCTCGGCCATCGCCGCCTCCAGCACCAGTTGCGACGCCCAGCCCGCCACCACCGTCTTGCGGTTCGGCAGGGTCCCGGTCTTGTAGTCGATCAGCACCAGCGCCCCCGCCGCGTCGCGGTCGATCCGGTCGGCCCGCCCGCGCAGCAGAAACGGCCCACCCGGCAGGTCATGCAGCGTCGCCTTGCCGCTCTGCTCGGTGCGCGTCAGTACGATCGGCGCCCCCCCACCTTCCGCCCGCGCGGCCTCGGTGGCGATCACCCAAGACGCGATCCGCTCCAGTCGCGGCGCCCACCACGCCGCCAGCGCAGGCCGCAGCCGCGCCTCTGCCAGCGCCTCGGCAAACAGCGCCCGCAATCCGGCCTCGTCCGCCCGCTCCCCCGCCGGCTGGCGACACCAGCGATCCAGCGCGGCATGCACGATGGTGCCGTAATCGGCCGCATCCGCCGGTTCCTCGATCTCCTTCAACCGGCGCAACCCCAGAATATGCCGCGCATGAATCGCATACGGGTCACGCATCCAGGTCTCGATCTCGGTAATCGTCAGCCGGCGCGGCCGCCAGTCCACCGGCGGACAAGGCCGAGGCGGCGCCACCGGCCGCGGCGCCTCCGCCGGCCGATCCAGCCGCATCAGCCACGACAGCGCGTCATGCGCCGGCAAAGCCTGCCCCCGCCCGGCGAGGAACGCATCCAGCCGCACCAGCCACCGCGCCGGCACGGTCGGCGCCCCATCCCGCCGGCCGGGCACCGACAGCACGATCTCCCCCGCCGAACAGCCGCAGGCCACGAAATCATGCGCCGCCTGTCCGATCGCCCGCTCCGGCGAAGGCAACCCGACGCGCGCCCGCATCGGCCGGCTCATCCACGGCCCCGGATCGGTCGCCGGCGGCCACACACTCTCCACCAGTCCACCCAGCACCATGGTCTCGACCGACTGCAACCGCGCTTCCATCAGGCCCCAGATAAAGATGCGCGGATGCAGCGCCGTCTCGCTCCGCCCCCGCAACCCCCGCCGGGACCGCACGGACAGCCCACCCATCGACGCCGTCAGCAACCCTTCCAGCACCCACCCCGGCTGCGCCGGCAGCACGTCGCAGAACGCCACCAGCCCCGCCAGATGCTGCCCCAGCGCGTTGCCGTCCTCACCCGCCCACAACCGGTCGGCACCCGCTTTCTCGTCGGTCGCGGCCAGCGCCTCCGCCGCCTCGATCAACCCGGCCAGCAGATCGGCCACCGGCCGGCTCTCCGCCGACCCCAACCCCAGCACCGGCTCCAGACACCGCTCCAGCCGATCGACGAACCCCGCCAGATCCTCCGGCGCATCGGGCCGATCCGCCAGCGCGCCATGCGCATCATCCCGCGCCGCCGCCAACCGGTCGCGCAGCCCCTCGAATCCCGGCCTCGGCGCAGGCCCCCGCAACAGCGCCCGCTCCAGCAACCGCGCCGAGGCACGGCACGCCCCCGGCGCCAGCCCGCAAGCCGCCAGCGGATGCTTCAACAGCGACAGCAACGCCACCGGCGACAACCCGCCAGCAGCCGCCCGCGCCAGCAGGCGCAGAAACACCGCCGGCGGCGTCGCATGCAGCGGCTCGCCCGCGCTGTCATCCGCCACCACGCCCCAGCGCGCCAGTTCCACCGCCACCCGCCCGGCCAACCCCCGATCCGGCGTCACCAGCGCCGCCCGCCGCCCCGGCGTCACAATCGCCTGCCGCAACACCAGCGCAATGGCGGCCGCTTCCTCCTGCTGGTCGGCGGCCCGCAGCACCGACACCCCATCCAGCGCCACGACACCTTCATCGCGCAGCCAGTCGCCCAGCGCCGCCGCCGGCAGCAGCGCCCGCGCCAGCACCCCACCCCGCGCCGCCGGGCAGGAGGCCGGCACATCCGCGCCCCCCTCCCACACCGCCAGATCGGCCCGCGTCCGCTCCAACCCGGTCAGCAACCGCGCCAGCCCCGCCTGCGGATGCCCGTCCGGCAACGCCGCCCAGATCTCCTCATCCAGCGAAAGATCCACCCACGGCAACACCAGCCGCCCGCCGGCCCGACCCAGCACCGCATCCAGCACCTCGCGCACGGCCGGCACCGCATCGGTAAATCCCACGGCCCACAAACGCGATTCCACATCCGGTGCCGCGCGCCAGCGCCCGGCCTGCGCCCGCAACAGCGCCACCTGCCGCGCCGCCGGATTCATCACCCCCTGCTCGGCCAGCCACGCCGGCCACACGCTGGTGACGATCGAGAGAAACCGCAGCGTCTCCCGCCAATGTTCGGCAAAATCCCCATCCGCCGCCAGCGGCAGCGTCTCGGCCAGATCGCACTCCGCCCACTCGGCGTCGTCCATCAGCTCGGCCAGCGCCCGCGCCAGCGGCCACGCCTGGTCGAGCGACAGAACCTCCCCGAACGCATCCCCCGCTTTCAAAATCAACAGCGCCAGCGTCGCCAGCCGCCGCAGCGGCTCGACAGCGGGCGGCAGATCCAGCGCCATATCCCCCGACAGCGCCAGCCCGGCTTCGTCCAGACTCCCCAGCGGCGCAATACGCGGCAGCAGCAACGGCTTGCCATCCGCCCGGCGCAGAAACGCCTCGGTCAACGCACGCGCCGCCCGGCGACTGGGCAGCAGGATCAACCCGTCCCCACTCCGTTGCGGATCGCCCCCCACCCCCTCCATCCAGCGTGCCGCAATCTCGTCCAGAAACGGCACATGCGGCGGAACGGTGGCAATCAGGCTCACAGCGCGGCATCCCTTTCCACCGCATCCGGCTCGCGCGCCAGAAGCAGCGCCCGCGTCGCCGCCGGCAGATCCTCGGGCCGCGACAGATGGCA
Organism: Gluconacetobacter brunescens; assembly: GCF_048695475.1. NCBI lineage: Bacteria > Pseudomonadati > Pseudomonadota > Alphaproteobacteria > Acetobacterales > Acetobacteraceae > Gluconacetobacter > Gluconacetobacter brunescens. The sequence continues at coordinate 417,821 of NZ_JBLHEN010000002.1, forward strand.
CCACACCGAATCATGCACGATCCCATACAACCGCCCACGCGCGATGGCCCGGTCCCACAGAAGATTCAGACTGAACGGCCCCGGCGGCGCCTCGGCAAACAGCGCCGGCGTCGCCAACTGCACCCCGGCAAAGACATAAGGCGTCACTGCCCCCGCCGCCGCCCGACGCAGCCGCCCGTCAGGACCGGCAGTAAAATCGCCCCGCCCCACGGCCCCCACCGCCAGACTGGTCCGCGCCAGCAGCAGCAGCGCATCCATCCGCGCCGGATCGAACGCGGCGGCCAGCCGCCGCAGCGCCGGCACAGGCCCGTTCAGCCACAGCGAATCCCCATTCAGCAGAAAGAACGGCTCCGGCCCCAGCGCCCCATCGCGCAACGCGGCGGCGGCACTGCCACCACTTTCCAGCAGCGTCTCCTCGGCCCGAAAGGTCACACGCGGCCCCCGCCCGGCCTCGGCACGGGCACGCAACGCCGCCCGCACCTTTCCGGCCTGCCAGCACACATTCACCACCACCTCCGGCACCCCGGCCATCTCCAGCCGGTCCAGCACATGGTCGATGATCGCCCGCCCATCCACCGCCAGCAGCGGCTTGGCCGTCTCCTCGGTCAGCGGCCGCATCCGGCTGCCGGCCCCGGCCGCGAACAGCATCGCCTTCTGCGGCATCGGAATGCTCATGCCGTCCTCCCCGCCGCCAGTGCGGCCCATACCGGCCGGTCGTCCCACCCCGCGATCGTCGCCTCGCGCGTCTCCTCCCCCGTCACCGAAAGCACGATCCGCAGCGCATCCGCTGGCGCCAGCGCCCCCAGCCGATCGGGCCATTCCACCAGCACGATGCCCTCGCACGCATCGTCCCAGCCCAACTCATGCAACCCTTCCGGCCCCTCCAGCCGCCACAGATCGAAATGCGCGATCGCCCCCCCCGGCGCATCATAACTCTGCACCAGCGTATAGGTCGGGCTAGGCACCTCCATGCCCGGATCACCACAGGCAGCCCGCAGAAAAGCCCGTGAAAACACGCTCTTCCCCGCCCCCAGCACACCAGAGAGCAGAATGGCATCCCCCGGCCGCGCGGCACCGGCCAGCCGCCGCGCCAGATCCTCCGTCGCCTGCTGGTTGGACAAATTGATGATCAGTTCATGCATAAGGTCATGATGCCCGCCGGCTCGGCAGAGGCACAAGACCCCGTTTTTCCCACCCCCGCATCCGCCCATCTTGCACTCGGCGAAAACAGACCGCACAACCGAAGCCCTGATCATTCAGCAGCGCAGCAACACGGAACCGACATGACCGACGCCCCCACCCTCTCGACCGATGTCGCCATCATCGGCGCCGGCCCCACCGGCCTGTTCGCGGCGTTCGAATGCGGCATGCTGAAGCTCGATTGCGTGCTGATCGACGCCCTGGACAGCATCGGCGGCCAGTGCGCGGCCCTCTATCCCGAAAAGCCGATCTACGACATCCCCGCCCATCCCGCGATCGAGGGCGGCGCCCTGATCGAGGCACTGGAGCAGCAGATCGCCCCCTTCGCCGTTCCCCGCCTGCTCGGCCGCCGGGTCGAGGGCCTGGACGGCCATCGCGGCGCCTTCACGCTGCGCACCGACAAGGGCGACGTCATCAGCGCCCGCGCCGTCATCATCGCCGCCGGCGCCGGCGCCTTCGGCCCCAACCGCCCGCCGCTGGCCGGGCTGGAGGGCTTCGAGGCCACGGGCGCGGTGCAATATTACGTCCGCCGCCGCGCCGACTTCACCGGCACCCGCATCGTGATCGCCGGCGGCGGCGATTCCGCCATCGACTGGGCCCTGGCCCTGAAGGACGAAGCCGAGAAGATCTTTCTGGTCCACCGCCGCGACCGTTTCCGCGCCGCGCCGGAAAGCCTGCACCAGCTCGACGAAGCCGTCGCCGCCGGCCGCATCGAGAAGATCGTCCCCTACCAGCTCCACGGCCTGCACGGCACGGAGGGCACGCTGCACGGCGTGGAGGTCGCCACGCTGGACGGCGATACCCGCATCCTGGAAGCCGACCGCCTGCTGCCCTTCTTCGGCCTGTCGACCGATCTCGGCCCGATCGCGCAGTGGGGCATCGATTCCATCCGCAGCACCATCCCCGTGGTGCCCTCAAGCTGCGAAACCTCGCTCCCCGGCGTCTTCGCCATCGGCGACGTCGCCACCTATCCCGGCAAGCTGAAACTGATCCTGCAAGGCTTCAGCGAGGGTGCCATGGCCGCCCACGCCATCCACCCCATCGTGCGGCCCGACACCGCGCTGCATTTTGAATACTCCACCAGCAAAGGCGTCCCCGACCGCGCCTGACCGTAAATGCGCGCTGGTGGCGATCCGGCGCGCATTCCCTGCGCTTCGGTGCTCACGGCCATCAAGGCCGCTCCGCTCCAATGCTCGGAAACGCACGACGGGCGTGGCCCTGCGGGCCACTCTCGCTCACCAGCCCACATTTCCGGCCAGGCGCTCGCAGAACCAGAAACGCGCGCTGGCGGCGATCCGGCGCGCATTCCCTGCGCTTCGGTGCTCACGGCCATCAAGGCCGCTCCGCTCCGATGCTCGGAAACGCACGACGGGCGTGGCCCTGCGGGCCACTCTCGCTCACCAGCCCACATTTACGGCCAGGCGCTCGCAGAACCGGAAACCCGCGCTGGCGGCGATCCGGCGCGCATTCCCTGCGCTTGGGGGCTCACGGCCATCAAGGCCGCTCCGCTCAGATGCTCAAAAACACACGACGGGCGCGGCCCTGCGAGCCGCTCTCGCTCACCAGCCCACATTTACGGCCAGGCGCTCGCAGAACCGGGAACGCGCGCTGGCGACGATCCGGCGCGCATTCCCTGCGCTTGGGGGCTCACGGCCATCAAGGCCGCTCCGCTCCGATGCTTGGAAACACACGACGGGCGCAGCACGCGGGCCGCTCTCGTTCACCAGCCCACATTTCCGGCCATGCTCTCCGTGGCAAGAGACCGCTTTGGAAGCCCGCTTGCGGCTGCCGGGATGCCCATCCCCTGCGCGCCCGAGCGGGTGGAATGCGCCCGGCACAATGGACATCGGCACGCTTAAATATTAAGTATTATTCTCAACTGAACCTGAAGTGCCGAACGGATCCGGGATGCGACTCAACGAACTGAAACTGGGGGGCAGCGCCATCATCGACCATGTGGAAGACCACACGGTCGGCGACCCGGTGGCCGAGCGGCTGCGTACCCTGGGTTTCGTACCCGGCGAACCGATCCGCATCGTGGCTGTCGGCCCGATCGGCGCCGACCCGATCGCGGTCGGCATCGGCTTCACCCGCTTCGCCCTGCGCCGCGCGGAAGCGGCGCGCGTGCTGCTCCGCGACGCGGCCTGATCGCCGGCCCCGTCGCATGAGCGTCCTCAACGCCGCCCTGGTCGGCAACCCGAACTGCGGCAAGACGGCGCTGTTCAATCTCCTCACCGGCAGCCGCCAGAAGGTGGCGAACTATGCCGGGGTCACGGTCGAGCGCAAGGTCGGGCGGCTGACCACCCCCAAGGGGCAGGCGGTGCGCCTGCTCGACCTGCCGGGCGCCTATAGCCTGGTCGCCACCAGCCCCGACGAAGCCGTCACGCGCGACGTCTGCGCCGGCACCTATCGCGGCGAACCCGCGCCCGAACTGCTGGTCTGCGTGGTAGACGCCACCAATCTGCGCCTGCATCTGCGCTTCGCGCTCGAGGTCCGGCAGATGGGCCGGCCGATGATCCTCGTGCTGAACATGATCGACGCGGCGAAGCGGCAAGGCATCGCAATCGACGTGCCCCGCCTGGAGGCCGAATTCGGCGCCCCCGTGGTCACGGCCGTCGGCATCCGCCGCGATGGCGGGCAGGAGGTCCTGCGCGCGCTCGACCTGCCGCCCCCGCCTCCGCCGCCTTCCATGCCGTCAGGCAGCGATTTCCACGCCGAGGCCCGCCGGATTCTCGCCGACTGCGTCACCCGCCCGTCACGGCTGGGCATGGCGCTGGAAGAGCGGCTGGACCGCTGGTTCCTTCACCCCGTCTGGGGCATGGTGATCCTGTTCGCGCTGATGTTCGTCATGTTCCAGGCGGTCTTCTCCTGGGCCCAGCCGGTGATGGACCTGCTGGATGCCGGCACGGCGGCCCTGGGCCAGGCGGTCGGCACCCTCCTGCCCGATGGCGCGTTGCGCAGCCTGATCGTCGACGGCGTCATCGCCGGCGCGGGCAGCGTGGTGGTGTTCCTGCCGCAGATCCTGATCCTGTTCCTGTGGATCCTGGCGCTGGAGGAATCCGGCTACCTTCCCCGCGCCGCCTTCCTGCTGGACAGGATCATGGCCACGGCGGGGCTGAGCGGCCGGTCGTTCATCCCCCTACTCTCCAGCTTCGCCTGCGCGGTCCCCGGCATCATGGCCACCCGCACGATCCAGAACCCGCGCGACCGGATGATCACGATCCTGATCGCCCCACTGATGACATGCTCCGCCCGGCTGCCGGTCTACACATTGCTGATCGCGGCCTTCGTGCCCGAGCGACGGGTCGCCGGCCTGTTCAACCTGCATGGCCTGGTGCTGTTCGCCCTCTATATGGCGGGCATTCTCAGCGCGCTGGTGGTGGCGCGGGTGCTGAAGAACCGCGACCGGCAGGAGGAGCACCCCCTGCTGCTGGAACTGCCGGCCTACCGCCTGCCCAACCCGCGCGACCTCGCCCTCGGCCTGAAGCAGCGGGCGGTGATCTTCCTGTCGCGCGTCGGCACCATCATCGTCACGGTCAGCGTGCTGCTGTGGGCACTCGCCAGCTTTCCCGCCCCGCCGGCCGGCGCCGCCGGGCCCGCGATCGAATGGAGCCTGGCCGGCCGCATCGGGCACTGGATGCTCTATGTCATGGCCCCGATCGGCTTCAACTGGCAGATCTGCGTCAGCCTGATCCCCGGCCTGGCGGCGCGCGAGGTCGCGGTCAGCGCCCTGGCCACCGTCTATTCCCTGGGCGCCACGGACAGCGACGCCGCCAACCAGCTCCAGCCCCTGCTGTCGGCGCACTGGAGCCTCGGCACGGCGCTGTCGCTGCTCACATGGTACATCTTCGCGCCACAATGTTTTTCGACCCTGGCGGTAATCCGGCGTGAAACCGGGTCCTGGCGTATGGTAGGCATAACGGCAGGCTATCTGTTCGCCATGGCCTACGGCGCCGCGTTCATCGTCTGGCGCATTTCGCTTCTTCTGGGTTGGGGGGGCAGTCCATGATCGAGACCGTCGTGGAAACCATCGTGATCGTCACCATCGTCACCGCGTCCGCGCTCTATTGGGTGCGCCGGCTGGTGCCCGCCAGCCAGGGCATGTTCTGGCGCACCAGCGCCGACATGCTGCGCATGATCCACGCCCCGCGCCCCCTCCGCGACCGGGCAACGCAACGCGCCCGGCAGACCGAAAAGCGCCCCACCGGCTGCGGTGCTTGCACCAAATGCGGCGATGGCGGCGGCTGCCACTAAGCAGCCGCCTTACTCCCCCTGACCCCATTGTCCGGGGCAGCCTCTCGCGCCAGCCTCAGTTCAAACCGACATCGACACCGGCAAAGATGCCGAATCCGTCTCCGACCAGTTCGGCAGCGGCATCCCCGTTCGTCGACGTGTAGACGGGGACGACACCCATCGCATAATGCTTGTTGGCAAGATTATGGAACTGAAGATAGACGCGACGGTCCTTCTTCGGCCAGAGATACCCGAGCGTATAGCTATAGATATGATACGGCGCCGTCCTCGCCCCATTGTCGTAGGATGCGACGATAGACGACGCGGCTTCGACATCGAATGTCGTATAGAAGCCGTTCTTGAAGTCCGCGTGCAGTTCTCCCTGGTAATAATGCTCCGGCACACCGGGCAGGCGATTATGACCGAAGACCGGGTCATGATTGTAATGGAAATCCGACCAGGTATAGGATTGCATATAGGTAATGGCGTTCCCGTTCCATTTGAACAGCGTGCCATTTATGCCCGCTTCGACACCCTGATGGGTCGTGCGCGAGGCATTGGTGAAGACCGCACTGTTATAAAGCTGCGAGACCGCCGTAACCGCCGAAAGAAGTTCGTTATGCACGGCCGAATGGTAGTAGGAGACGCTCCAGTGCTGGCCCTTGTAGGTTCCCTCCGAGCCGACCTCGAAAGTCGTCGCGGTCTGCGGCTCCAGCTTCTGCCAGCCCTCGGTCTGCCCCTGCGCAAGCCCGGAGGTGTAATGCGTGCCTGAAAGGAACTGCCAGTCCTGCGCGGACTGAACGCTGCGGCTCACATTGCCGTAAAGACGGATCTCCGGCGTAAGCTGATAACGGAATCCCCCACGCGGCGCAAAATTCAGCGGCGCCGTGCTGAAATGGTTCTGAACCGGATAGACCACCGATCCGGAACGCGGATCGTAGCTTAGTCCCCCACCGGCCGTCAGCCAGAAATTCCTGAAAATTTCGGTATTATTGCTGATATGGAACAGCGTGCTGCTGCCACCCAGCTTCTGCTTGGTCAGAAGCGTGCCCACCGGCACGCCGGGATAGGCGGCCTGGCGACGAACCAGGTTCATGAAGTTGCTTCCCGGCAAGTCACCTGTCGCGTAAATGCCGGCGGTGGTCTCGGACTTATGGCCCAGTATCGTGTCGTTCCGCGTATAGTTTATGACACCGCTCAGATAGAAGTTATTATAGATCGAGGCGGTATTGCCCAACTGATGATCCATCGGCGCATCGATATAGGTAGCCCCGATCATGACGCGGGAGGCATCGTCGATATGGATGGTCGTCCTGTTTCCATAATACTTCGTTCCGGGCTCGATCGTGTAGGTTCCCCAGGTATTGTAGGGATATTGAGCCTGCTTCGGATTCTCCCTGACCTGGGCGCGCGTCAGATAATAGGGATTGCCCTCGTAGGTCTGGCGATAGCGGAAGAAGAAACGCGTATCGACCGAATCGTTGAAACGGTAACCGTAATTGAAATTGATGCCGAACGAAGTCGCCTTCGTCTGGTCCTGGTAGCCACTGCGGTATGAATTCGTGACACTGATATAGTAATCCGACTTGCCGATAACCTTGCCGGACGAAAGCTGCTCCTTCACATAGCCGAAGCTGCCCGCTTCGACGCGCGCCTGATAGGTCTTCGCGTCATAGCCGGTGAAACTATGGAAATTGATCAGGCCGCCAAGCTGAAGCGAGCCACTGTCGAGCCCGTTCCCGCCACGCAATACCTCCGTGTACTGGATGCCCAGCGGTTCCATGAGTTCGTTGAACGAGCCGATGGGCGTGGTCGCCGGCAAGTCGTCGAACAGCACGATGACACCGGCGCGCGTGGCGTTCGCCCCGACCTGGAGGCCAGACCCGCGAATGGACAGGCGAAGATCGTCCGAACCGGCCGGGGCCTGCGCATACACGCCGGGCTGATAGCTCAGCAGATCGGCGGACGTCGCGTTGCGCTGCTTCAGCACCATCTTCGAATCGATGATGTTGGTCCCACCGGGAATCGAGAGAAGCTGCGCGCCTGCCCGGCGGATCGGGGCCAGACGGGCAGCCGTCACATTCACCTTTTCCGCGTCCGAGGCACTGGCGCCCCCCATATACATGCCGCCCATGTCGTCATCCGCGGCATTCGCGGCTTTCGCGGCACCCGCCGGCCCGGCCTTGCCCGAGGCCGCCGTCGTCGCGGGCTTCTGCGCCACGGCCTTCGCCGAAGCCGCGTTCATCGCATGATGACGATGGCTGGTCGCATCCGTCGACTGCGCACGGGCAACGTCGAGGCTTTCGAACGATACCGAACCCAGCAGCAGCGTGGCCAATGATGTCGTCACCACATTTTTCATGGCGCCGTAACGGGTCCTGTCCTGATAAGGCATAATCTGTCCTGTTCGTAACATTTTCGTCTTTTTCTCTATTCTTTCCACCTGAAGGACAGCCGACATCGGCCCGATCGCCGGGCACCGCGCAAAAGGATTCTGCTCACCGTGCAAATTCCTCGCCGTGCCCAAGCGCGATCAGAATCTCCCGCCGACGCGCGATAAAAGCCGGATCATCGCGAAAGCGCGGAAACGGCAAGCCATTATCGACGTCGCGGATGATCCGGGCAGGACGGGGCGAAAACACCAGAACCCGGGTCGCCAGCAGCAACGCTTCCTCCACGTCATGCGTCACCAGAATCGTCGTGAAGGCATGGCGCCGCGCCAGCGCCAGCAATTCCTCCTGCATCGTCATGCGGGTCAGCGAATCCAGCTTGCCGAAAGGCTCGTCGAGCAGCAGCACGCGCGGATGATTGACCAGCACCCGCGCAAACGCTGCGCGCTGCGCCATGCCGCCGGAGAGTTCATGCGGATAGGCCCCGGCAAAATCGGCCAGCCCCACCATCCGCAGGGCCTGCCGCACGCGCTCCTGCCCGTCACCGATCCCCCGTGCCTCAAGCCCGTAGGCGACATTGGCCGCCACCGTCCGCCACGGCAGCAGCAGCGGGTCCTGGAACACCAGCAACCGGCTGGGGTCCGGCCCGACGACACGCACATGATCCACCCCGATCCGCCCGGCACGCGGCACGCCCAGCCCGGCAATCAGGCGCAGCAGGGTCGACTTCCCGCACCCGCTCGGCCCCAGCAGCGCCACGGTCTCGCCGGCCGGCACGTCGAAGGTCACATCGTCAAGAACCGGCAAAGCCCGCGCCGCGTCGCCAAAAGCATGCGAGACCGCCCGCACCTGCACCGACGCCCCGGCCAGGCCATTGTCCGCCACGGCGCCTTCCACCATGGCCGTCACCATTGAACCGTCTCCCGGTTCCAGCGCAGCGCACGGCGACGCACTGCAAACAAGGCCGCCGTCACGCCTGAAAACAGGACCGACATCACCGCCAGCGCCGCATAGAGATTGGCGTAGGCCGCCCATCCCTGCGCCCATTGCAGGTACCAGCCCAGTCCCGCCTTCGCCCCCAGCATCTCGGCCACGATCAGGACGATGAACGAGCCCCCCAGCCCCATGAACAGGCCGACGAACACATGCGGCAGGGTCGCGGGAATCACGATGGTCCGGATCAGGAACCCCTCGGACGCACCCAGCGTCCGCCCGACATCGTACAGCCGGGAATCCACCAGCGTCACACCCGATGCCGTCAGCACGGCAACCGGAAACGCCGTCGCCAGCGCGATCAGGAAGATGCTCGCGGCCGAAATCGTCGGAAACACGAACAGGGCGATCGGCAACCACGCAATGGCCGGCAAAGGCCCCAGCAGCCGAATGACCGGATGCCCCCAATACCGCGCCTCCGGCGACCACCCCATCGCAAGTCCCGCCAGAAACCCCGTCACCGCGCCCAGCCCGAAACCCGGAACCAGGATCAGCAACGAACTGAAGACACTCTGCGCCAGCCGCCCGGAATCGACCCGATAGACATCCAGCACCGCCTGCGGCGACGGAAAGAACGGCAGAGGCAGCCACCCCGTCTTGGCGGTCACGATCTCCCACAGCGCCACCGCCCCACCCAGCGCGGCAACACGCCGCCCGTGATAAGCCAGCGGCGCGAACCAGCCGGCCTGCCCGAACAGCACGGACAGACCGGACAGGATTGCAATCACGACCGCGCCTTCCACCAGCGGCCGCCCGGCAGGTGCCCGCACCAGGTCGGGCAGCAACGCCGTCACGGCAGCCGCCACCACCCATGCCACCGTGCTGACAACCCCTGGCCACCACGGGCGAAAGACAGAACCCACGGCAATCGGCGCGACTGCGCCCACGGCCGATCCAGCCACGTCAGACATGCGCCGCCTCCCCTCTCGTCACGTCATCGACAATGCCGCGCGCGAACGCCTCCGGGTCGAGATCGGCACTCATCACGCCAATGGTCTTGAGCTGCGCCGCGTAGAACGCCACCTCGGCCGCCAGATCGTGCCCCAGCGGATGCATGTGATGCGTCTGCATCCGCAGCACGGCAGCGATATCCTCGACCGGCGCCTTGACCGCGCCGTATTGCGCGAAGGCCCGCGCCACCTGCATCGGGTCGGCGGCGCAGATTTCCGACGCCTGCACCATGGCATCGACCAGCGCCAGCACGGCCGGCCGATCGCGCCGCAGCAGCGTATTGCTCGCCGCCACCACGCAGCACACCCGCCCCTGCCAGGGCGCCGACAGGTTCGAGAGGATCTCGACCAGATCCCCGCCCGAGCGCCGTTGCGCCAGATACATCAGCGGATCGGAATCGGCGTAGGCCTGGATATCGCCCTTCATCAACGCCGCTTCCAGCAGCGGCGCCGGATAGACCCGCCACGCCACATCCCGAAGCGGATCAACGCCATTACTCTTCAGCAGCAGCGCGAAGGTGTTGTAGGCAAAGCCGGTCGCATCCGCGATGCCGATGGTCTTGCCCCGCACGCTGGCGATATCGTCCGTCACCCCCGCGCGGCGCGAGCCGACCATGCGCATGCAGCCGCCATGCGTGCCCGCCACCAGCTTCAGGTCGAACCCCTGTTCCAGCGGCCGCATGAACTGCATGATCATGCCGGCGCCCAGATCGACCTTTCCGGTCGCCACCGCTTCCAGCAGGCTCGGCGTATCGGTCCAGTTGGTAAACTCGACCTTCAGCCCACGGTCGCGATACAGCCCGATCTGCTCAGCCAGGATCAGCGGCGCCACGCAGGGCGCATTCACCGGCAGCGACAGCCGCACGATGCGCAGCCCGTCCGCCGTGCGCGGCAGCGGCCGCGCGCCCGAATGCCGGGCCGCCAGCAGAGTGCCACCGACCATACTGGCCAGCCCCCCCAGCACAACGGCCCGCCGCCCCCAGCGCACGCCCGGTTCAGGCTGCGGCGGCTCGCGGATATCGTCGAACCCGGGATCATCCGATGGATTGGACATGGCGCGCCTCAGCTCCAGGGATGCAGCGGCGGCCGGCGGCCATTGAGGTAATAATCCCCGACGATCGCGTATTTCCACCGCACCGGATCATGCAGCGTGTGCACCCGCGCATTGCGCCAGAACCGGTCCAGTCCCAGCGCGCGATCGGTCGATGCCGTACCCGCCAGTTCGAACAGGCGGTTCGTGCTCTCGATCGCGATCTCGGTCGTCAGGATCTTCGACTCCGCCACCGCGATCTGCGCGGCCGCCACCGAATCCGGGCTTGGCGCCTCCACCGCCCGGTCGATCGCCCGCCCAGCCACATCCAGCAGCGCCTTCGCCGCGCTCAGCCGCACATGCAGCCCGCCAAGCGCATGGATCGTATAAGGATCATCGCTCGCCCGCTCGGCCGCACTGTCGATCCATGCGCGCGCCCGTGTCCGCACGAAGCGCTCGGTCTCCGCAATCGCCGCCTCCGCCAGCCCGGCATCGATCGCCGACTGGATGAATTGCGAAATGGCGCTATCCGCCGTCGGATTTTCCGGAAGATAAGCCTTCCATGCCGCGACCAGCCGCCACTCCGGCACCCGCACATTCTCGACCAGCACCTTGCCGCTGCCGGTGCCGCGCTGGCCGAACGCCGCCCAGTCATTGATAACGGTCAGTCCCGGCGCCGCCCGATCGGCAATGGCAAGCCAGCTTCGCCCCTCATCGTCCAACGCCACGATCTGCACCAGATCGGCCGCAAGCGCCCCGCTGGCATAATGCTTGACGCCGTTGACGACCACATCCCGCCCATCCCGCACGAAACGGGTCTTCAGGTCGCCCACGGTGCGCGTGCCGGTCTCGGAAAACGCATTGCCAAAGCGCTTGCCCGCCAGAATTTCGGCGAACAGATCCGCCTTCTGCGCCTCGGTGCCGGTGGAGCGGATAACCGCCACCGTGGCCAGATGGTTCTGCGTCAACTGCCCGATCGAGGAATCCGCCGCCGAAATCAGCCGAATGACGTGCCCGACCGTCACATACGATACATCGGCACCGCCATAAGCGCGCGGCACGGTGATCCCCCACAGGCCGGAGGCGGAATAGAGATCCAGTTCCACGGAAGGAAACAGGTCCCGGCGATCACGTTCCACCGCGCCTTCCGCGATCCGCGCCGCGATATCCCGCGCCACCGCGATCGCCTCTTCATCGTCGCGGATCACATGCGCCGCGGGCCGGGCGGCCGGCGCGGGAACCACGCCGCCGTCACCAACAACGAGAGTGCTCATGATGAGTGTCCATATTCTGGGGCGTCTGCCCGGAATTCAGGGAGCCAGGATCCTCTGCCCGGCCTTGCGGCGAACCAGTTCGCCATGCGGCGCGTGAATGCGGCCGCACAATGCATCCCGATGACATCGCTCCAGCGGATTGCGCGCGCTCAGCCCCGCATTGCCCGCCAAAGACAGCAGATGCAGCGTCAGATCCGCCGCTCCGTCGATCACCCGGGCCTTGATCACCGCCGCGCCACGATCGGCCGCCTCGGCCCGCCCGGCGGCAACGTCATCGGCATACAGGTCGAGAAGCATGCGGTTCTCATCCAGCGCCAGCACCACCCTGCCGACCGCATCCTGAACCGAAGGCAGCGTCGCCAGCGGCTGACCGAGATTCGACGGAACCCGCTCCCGCAGAAAGCCCACCGTCCAGTCCAGGCCACCGCGCACGATCCCGTCATACAGCGCCCCCAGCAGGCCGGTATTCCACCGCATCATGCCGCTCAGCACCGGATGCCGGGCGCCCCCCTCAACCAGGTCCGTAACATCGCCGGCAGGAACGGCAACATCACGGAACTCGACCTCATGACTATGCGTCGCCCGCATGCCGATATGATCCCAGTTGCGATGCACGATCACCCCATCCGCCCGCGCCGGCACCAGGAACAATCCCACGCGCGGATCGGCCTCGTCGGTCCGGGCCCGCACCAGCAGCCATGAGAGTGCGGGAATACCCGTCACATAGGCCTTGCGCCCCGAAATCTGCCATCCGTCCGCCGTGGCGGTGGCTACGGTCTCGGGCAGGCCGCCATAGGAGGCCGAGCCCAGATCGGGCTCCGCCAGCGCGGCATTGATCAACCCCGGCTGCCGGACATTCTCCCCTTCGAGCCGGGCCGCCAGCGCCTCGGGCCAACCCGCCCGCGCCGCGATCGTCGCATGGACCATGTAATGATTCACGATCACCAGCGCGACGGACGGATCCCCCTGCGCCAGAGTGCCGACGACCGCCTGCGCCGTCGCCAGCGACCCGCCGAGCCCCCCCGCATCGGCGCGGCTGGGCAGCGCCATCAGGCCGGATTCACTGAAATCGCCAATATCATCGAACGGAAAATCGGCATCCCGATCATGCGCGGCAGCCCGGCCCGCGAAGAGACCACGCAACGCGGCCGCCCGCGCCAGAATATCGTCCCGGCGCGCGCCACCGGCAAACGCCCCATTCTCCTCATGAGAGACGACAACGCGAGATGCTGGGATCGAAATCATAAGGCTACCCGTCACACTCATTCCGCGCGATCGCACAAATCACGCCCATATACGTTGAAATTAAATTCAATGATCATGACGTAACGTATATAAATCATTCAATCAATATATAACGTTTAATTTGGCGCGAAAAATACGCGCCGCTTACATATATACTCCATTTTTATAGTGAATTATTCCCCTGCGAATGCAGGCCGGACGCGACAGCCCGCCTGCATTCCCGAACAAAGCGGCGTTGTCAGCCGCCCGCCGCCACCCCCAGAACGCGCGCGCAGAACGCACGCCCAGCGCGCATATCCGGCCAGCCCCTTATGCCGACACCCTGCCGGCCGCCGCGTTCTGGCGCTTCAACCCCTCGAAATAGGGCGTCCATAGCCGCGTACCATTCAGCGCCAGGTCTCCAAGCTCCCTCTGGCGCTGCGCGGCGGGGTTGTGCGACGCCAGAACGCGGGCATTGCGCCAGTGCCGGTCATAGCGCCGCGTCTCGCTGGTGGCGGACGCGCCGCCGACCTCGAACAGCAGCGTCGCCGCCTCCAGCGTCTGCCCCACGATGATCTGCTGGGCCTTGAACGCAACTTCCTGCGCCGTCTCGATCGCCGGATGGCCTGTCTCTCCCCGCTCCCAGAACGGCTCGGCCACCGCCAGCGCATCAGAGACCGTATCGACCAGCGCCGCCGTCGAGAATGCGAGGGCCGACAGCCGCCCCACCACGCCCTGCACCACCGGATCATCCCTCTGGATCACCTTGCCCGGCACGCCGAACAGCCGGGTGCGGGGCCGCACGAATTCCAGCGCATCCCGCAGCACGGCCTGCGCGATGCCGGCCAGCGCCGTATTATGGAATTGCTGGTAATAAGCGCCCAGATAATCGGGCGCCGGCAGTTCCGTCAGAGGCGTCTGGTCCAGGATCTGGGCCGCAGGCACCGCCACATGGTCGAAGATCGTGGTCCCGCTGCCCGTCAGGCGCTGGCCGAACCCATCCCAGTCATCAAGCCGCGTCACACCGGGGCTGTCGGCCCGCACGGCGGCATGAACGCGCGCGGTCTCGTTGATCGCCCACACCACGATCCAGTCCGCATAGAGCGTGCCGGTGGAATAATATTTCGTCCCATCCAGAACCCACCCTTCCGGCGTTTCGCGCAGGGTCGTCCTGATCGCCGTCTCGTCGCTCCGCTCGGCCATCGCCGCGCCGAACAGCGCGCCGTCATTGATCACGTCGAACCAGCGACCCGACTCCGCCGCCTTCTGCCGCCGCCCCTCGATAAAGGCAAAATGGGCGCGCACGATCTGCGGGATGTTGGAATCCGCCGCCGCCAGCGTGCGCAGCAGCGCAAACGACTCCCGCAGCGACGCCCCCAGCCCGCCGGCATCCCCGGGGACACGCAGCCGCCCGAAACCGGCCGCCAGCAAGGCACGCACGGGCTCGCGCGCCAGTTCCCTGTGCTGCTCCCGCTCCACCGCCCCCGCCGCGATCCCGGCAAAAAGCGGCGCGAAACGCGCTTCGAGCGACGGCGCGCGCGCCGCCTCGGATGATGACTGATTCATGTCAAAAATCACCATTTAAAAATGTTATTTTATGAATCGTAATTCACGTACGGATCGTTGTATAGTCCGTTTTATATTCACTCATAATTTAGTGAATAATATCCCCACGCCCCCCCCCCCGCAGAAGAAGCGGCCATGCCTATCGTTCCGCCACCCAAAAGAAAGAGATGCCACCGGGCCCGCGACAGGGCATCATCGGCAACAATGATCCCTCCCGCTGGAGCAAGACAGCATGACCGGCTCGATCGCCGCCTTTATCGACGCGCTGCCCAAGGCGGAACTGCATGTGCATCTGGAAGGCACGCTGGAAGCATCGCTCAAGATGGAACTGGCCCGGCGCAACGACCACCCGCTGAAGGAAAGCAGCGAAGAGGCCATCCGTGCCGGCTACACCTATCACGACCTCCTGTCCTTCCTGAACCTCTATTACGAAGGCGTCGAACTTCTCGTAACGGAGCAGGATTTTTACGATCTCTGCTATCAGTATCTGAAAAAGTCCGCGTCCCAGAACGTCCTGTATACCGAGATGTTCTTCGACCCGCAGCTTCACACCCGCCGGGGCATCCCCTTCGCCACGGTCATCACCGGCATCACCCGCGCCCGCAAGGCCGCCGAGCGCGATTTCGGCATCCGCTCGCAACTGATCATGTGCTTCGTGCGCGAGATGAGCGCGGACTCCGCCGATGAAACCTTCACCCAGGCCCTGCCCTATCTCGCCGACATCGTCGGCGTCGGGCTCGATTCCTACGAGACCGGCAATCCGCCCGCGAAGTTCGCCCATGTCTTCGCCCGCGCCCGCGCGGCCGGCCTGCATCTGACCATGCATTGCGACCTGGACCAGGAAAACACCCACGAACATATCCGCCAGGCGCTCGACGACCTCGCCAGCGAGCGGATCGACCACGGGCTGAACGTGCTGGACCGCCCCGAACTGATCGCCCGCGCCCGCGAGCGCGATATCGTCTTCACCATCTGCCCATCCCCCAACGACGTCATCCGGCCAGGCTGCGGCCGGCGCGACCTGCGCGGCATGCTAAACGCGGGATTGCGGATCACCATCAATTCCGACGATCCGGGCTACATGAACAGCGCCTACATGACCGAATGCCTGCGCAGCGCCCAGCAAACCGCCGATCTGACGCGGGCGGAACTGCTGGCCATCAGCCGCAACGCCTTCGCATCCGCCTGGATTTCCGACGCCGAACGCCAAATTTATCTCGAAGCACTGGACCGTTTCGCAGCCCTCCACCCCGAAGAAGCCTGATTGCCTGTCCCGGAACGGCGGGATATTTTTCCCCCGTACCGATCCAGGGGCTCCAATGCAGATCTTCACCGCCGGGCAGACCGCCAGCCTCCTCCCCTTCCCCGAACTGGTCGATACCCTGCGGGATGTCGTGCGCGATTACGCCGCCGGCGGCATCCTGTCGCCCGAGCGGATGGTCATCGACACGACGGATGCCGGCGGCCACCTGCTCTGCATGCCCTCCATCGCCAGCGACATTATGGCGACCAAGCTGATCACCATCTTTCACGGCAACAAGGCGCTGCCCGTCATCCAGGGGCAGGTAACCTGCTGCGACGCGCGTGACGGCGCCTTCCTGTTCACCCTCGACGGGCCCGAGACCACGGGGCGCCGCACCGCCGCGATGTCGATGCTGGCCATCCGCCTGCTGCAGCGCACCCCGCCACGCCACGTCCTGATCATCGGTACCGGCACGCAGGCCAAAGGCCATATCAACGCGCTGCGCACCCTCCATCCCGAGGCCGCCATCCGGGTGCGCGGCCGCAAACCGGCGGCGGTAAGCACCCTCTGCGCCACGCTGGACCCGACAGGCCACCATGTCCGTCCTGCAACCCCCGATGACGCCGAGGCCGCCGACATCGTCATCACCACCACCAGCAGCCACGCAATCGTCTATGACGCCGCCCCCCGCGCCGGCCGCCTGGTCATCGGCGTCGGCGCCTACCGGCCGGAAATGATCGAAATCGGCCCGAATCTGGTCCTGAACAGCCAGCTTTTCGTCGACGACCCGATCGGCGCACCCTCCGAAGCCGGCGACCTGATCCAGGCCGGCGTGGACTGGCAGAACGTCCACCCCCTCGCCACGGCGATCGACACCCCACCGCTCCCCGAAACGCCGGTCCTGTTCAAATCGGTCGGCTGCGCGGCATGGGATCTGGCCGCCTGCCGCCTCGCCCGCCGCCTCCTGGCGGAGAACGGCACCACAACCGCGCCCTAACTAACCGGCGTCGTTATAGCCGCCCTCTTCCACCGGGCCGCGCAACGCGCGCCAGGCAGAGAGGGCCCGCTCCCGCGCCGCCTCATGCACCACGATCGGTGCCGGATAGCCATCGACACCGCCCGCCAGCCACGGCGTATGGATTTCCGTATCAGACAGCCCGGCCAGCTCCGGCACCCAGTCGCGGATATACACGCCGGACGGGTCGAATTTACGCGACTGGATCAACGGATTCATCATCCGGAAGAAGGGCGCGGCCTCCACGCCGGTTCCGGCGACCCATTGCCAGTTCATGCCATTGCTGGCCGGGTCGTAATCAACCAGCGTGCGCGCAAACCAGCGCTCACCCTCCCGCCAGTCGACCAGCAGATGTTTCACCAGGAATGACGCCGCCACCATGCGCACGCGATTATGCATCCATCCCGTCCGCCATAACTGGCGCATCCCGGCATCCACGAGCGGATAACCGGTCCGCCCGCGCTGCCACGCCCGCACGGCATCCGGATCGTTTCGCCATGGCATGCCGTCGAATTCCGGGCGCAGATTACGCGACGCCAGATCGGGCCGCGCAAACAGCACCGACCACGCGAACTCCCGCCACCCCAGTTCCGCCATGAATTTCGCAAGCCCACCCGATGCCGGCCGCGCCACAGCCGCCTGCCGCACCTGCGCGGGCGTAACATGGCCCCAGCGCAGAAAGGGCGAGAGGCCAGAGGTCGCCGGCCGCGCGGGAAAATCCCGATCCCGCGCGTATTCGTCCAGCGCCCCATCCAGAAACTGCGCCAGCCTCTCCCGCGCCGACGCCTCGTCAGGCCGCCAGGCCTCCTCCAGCCCGTCCGTCCAGCCGGTCGCCCGCATTTCCCGCCCAACCGTACCGGCCTCCATCACCGGCGGCAGCCCGGACCGAGCCGGCGTGGCAAACGCAATCCTCTCCGGCGCCGGAAGCGGCGGCCGTTCATGCCCGGCCTGGCAAGCCGCGCGCCAATAAGCGCCGAAGACATGATAAGGCTGCCCCGTCCGGGTGCGGATCGTCCACGGTTCATGCAGCAGGGCGCCTGGGAAGCTCCGCACGGAGGTTCCCCCCGCCTTCAGCAGCGCTTTCAGCCGCGTATCCGTCTCCCGTCCATCGGGGTCGTAACGCCGGTTCCAGAACACCGCCCGCGCCCCGGTCGCCGCGACCAGCGCCGGCAGAACCTGGCTCGCCGGCCCGCGAAACACATGCAGCGCCCCGCCAGTCTGCCGCAGATCGGCATCGAACAGTTCCAGCGCCCGGCCCAGCCACCAGCGCACCGCATCCTGCTCCGCCGCCTCGTCCAGAATATACACGCACAGCACCGGCGCCCCGGTTTCCACCGCCGCCGTCAGCGCCGCATTATCCGCCCGGCGAAAATCCTGCCGAAACCAGACGATCACCGGGGAAGTCACAACGATCCGATCCTTTCGGGCCAGCACATCCCGGACGAGCCCCAGCCCGCCCGGTCGGCCACCCGATCAGATACCAGCCTCTACAACGCTTTCAAACCCGTATCGATCTTTTCCAGAACCTCGTCCGTCATCACGCCCCCCGAAAATTTCGCCAGCGTCTTCAATGACAGCCCCTTCGCCATCCCGATCTGCGGATGTCTGGAAAAACCGGGAAGAACGCCCTCGACCACCCCCTTGGCCTGCTCATCGGCCAGAATCTCACGCACGGTCGAGTTGATGGAAAACGACATTTCAGTCACCTTTCAGACGATATCGATCAGAATATGGTCCTGTTCTCTCCGGAAAAAAGAGAACGAGAAAACTTTCAAAAACATTCGGAATGCCCGATGCCCGTACCACGCGACGCCCCCTTGCCGGCCGCAACAGTCTTCACCATCGCAATTCATGCGTCCTACCCAGCGATATTCGGATCATCCGCGTTCAGCAAACGGCTTTCCTCCGCCAGAAGGGAGAGCGTATCCCGATATTCCTGCTGCAGCCGCGCAATCAATGTCGCGGCCGGCACGACGGCATCGACCGCCCCGATCCCCTGCCCCGCCCCCCAGATATCCCGCCAGGCCTTCGCCCCGCCAGAAAAGCTGGACACGTCCATCCGTGACGGATCGGACAAGGCAAGCGCCTCCGGGTCAAGCCCGGCCGCACGAATGCTCGGGGCCAGATAATTGCCATGCACACCGGTAAACAGGTTGGAATAGACGATGTCTCCAGCAGAGGACTCCACGATCATCTGCTTGTAGCGCGGATCGGCCGCCGCCTCCTCCGTCGCAATGAACGCCGAGCCGATATAGGCCAGATCGGCCCCAAGCGCCCTGGCCGCGACGATCGCCTGGCCGTTCGCGATGGCGCCCGAGAGCGCGAGCGGCCCATCGAACCACGCCCTGATTTCCTGCACCAGCGCGAAGGGCGATTGCGTTCCAGCATGTCCCCCCGCCCCGGCGGCCACCGCGATCAGCCCGTCCGCCCCGCGCGCCACCGCCTTCCGCGCGAACGCATCGGTGGTCACATCATGCAGGACGATCCCGCCATAGGCATGGACCGCATCATTCACCTCCGGCCGCGCCCCGAGCGACGTGATGACGACAGGCACCCGGTATTTCACCACCAGCGCCAGATCCTCTTCCAGCCTGGCATTGCTGCGATGGACGATCAGATTGACGGCAAACGGCGGATCCCCGGCGCTCAGGGACGATGTCAGGCGGCGCAGCCAGTCTTCCAGAACCGCTGCCGGCCGCGCATTGAGCGAAGGAAACGACCCCACTACCCCGGCCCGGCAACAGGCCAGGACGAGTTCCATCGTCGAAACCAGAAACATGGGCGCGACGATGGCCGGCAATGCCAGCCTGCCCTGAAAGGATATCGGCATAGACATGGCGCCCTCCCGACCGCGCCCGCCCGCATCGCGGCGGCTATCGCGGCAAGAAATTCTAACATTTGTTAGCCCTTCACTACGCCACCAGCCGATCCCCGTCGAGACGCAAACGCATTCCCCGCCATCACGGATGGTTGAGGGCACAAAACCTTATGAAGCCTACGGAAAATGACAAATATCCCAGCAAATCCTGTAGTCTTCCGGAAGCAGGCCCGATAGGCTGGAACGAAGAAAGTCTGGAACCGACCGAGCATGACGTCATCGCGCACGCCACCGAACAGAAAAACCCGGGCACCAGCCGGCGGGGCCATTCTCTCCGCCATGCGCGCGCTCCCCTTCAGCCCGAATGCCGATGAAACCGGCGCGCAGGCCGAACGGCGGCAGGAAATTCTCGAAGCCGCCGCCCAGCTTTTCGCCGAACGCGGCTACAAGGCCACCTCAATCCGCCAGATCGCCGATGCGGCGGGCATGATGGCCGGATCGCTCTACTACCATATCGAGTCGAAGGAATCGCTCTTCGTCGAGATCCACAACCGCGCGCTCGATGCGGCAGCCAGCAGGATCTTCTCCGCCATCGCCCCCCACACCGCGCCGTGGGCGCGGCTCGAGGCCGCCTGCACGGAGTTGCTGGATATCCAGCTCAGCCTCACCTCCATCACCCTGCCGATGATGAACAGCATCGTCTCGGCACCGCCGGACGTGCGCGACGCGCTGGTCAAGAAGCGCGACGAGTTCGAATCGATCTTCCGCAACATCATCGACGATCTGCCGCTTCCCGCGACGATCGACCGCGACATCTACCGCATCCTGCTTCTGCGCGCCCTCAACACCGCGAACGACTGGTATCGCAGCGGCCGCATGTCCCACAGTCAGATCGCCCACCAGATCTTCACGATTTTCAAACATCAGGCCGAATCAGAAGCCGATACCGTCGCTCGTCCCCAAACACGCAGCCGATCCGGGGCACCGCGCCGCTCACGGCCGGCGCGCGGAACCACTACGCCAGCCTCCACGGAGATATGATCAGGAGCGATCGCATTCGTTCTTTTTTGAAAAAAAGAACCAAAAAACTTTAATCCGTTCCGGAGCCTTGTGCTGGGAACACACGATGTCCCGAAACGAATAAAAGTCTTTGGGGCTGGCATAGGTAAGCCGACAGAGGCTTGATATGTCGCATGAAACTACGTCGCCGCAGCCGCCTACCTGTCGGCACCCAAAAACGGCTCCTGGAGCACTTCGTTGCTGGCACGCCGGCGCGCAGTGCTGCAGAACTCGTGGGCGTCAATCGCAATACGGCAACACTATTTTATCGCAAATTGCGTGAGACGATCGCAGAACAGATCGCCCATGAGGCACCCATCGAGGGTGAGGTCGAAGTCGATGAAAGCTATTTCGGCGGACACCGCAAAGGCAAGCATGGTCGAGGCGCTGCGGGAAAGGTTGCAGTCTTTGGCCTGCTCAAACGTCGCGGTCGGGTCCACGCCGTGATGATACCCAACGCCGGCCATAAGACGCTCATGCCGATCATCAGGGAGAAAGTTCAGGCTGATTCAATTGTCTATAGCGATTCATGGCACGCATACGACAAACTCGATGTCTCGGAGTTCCATCATTATCGCATCCATCATGGCACGCGCTTCGCTGACGGCACGAACCATATCAACGGCATCGAGAATTTCTGGAGCCAGGCCAAGCGTCACTTGCGTCGATACAACGGAATACCACGGAAAGACTTTCATCTCTTCCTCGCGGAATGCGAATGGCGCTTCAACTACCGCTCGCCCGCAAAGCTCGTGAAAATCCTCACCCAATGGGTTAACCTGCCACCACCGCGGTCCAGATAAATCGCTTACCTATGCCAGCCCCAAGTCTTTTTGCTTCTTTTTCTTCAGAAAAAGAAGGGACTTTCCTCAATTGACATTCCCCAGCAAGCCATCACGAAACCCGTCCGTCGGCGCCGCCTCGCTCAGCAGGGACTGAACAAGCCCCTTCCCGAAGCCCGGATCATCGATCGACACCACCACGGCACCGTTCCGCTGCATGCTGACCCCCTGATCCGTGACCAGGATAAGCTGGGCCTCCCCTCTTTTCGCGGCAGCCAGATGCGCGGTCAGCGCGGCAAAGGATGCCTCGTTCTGCGTGCTGCACGCATAGAGCTTGCAATAACGGGCATGAATCGACTCATACTCGTCCTTCACCCGCTCCAGCGAGGCATCATGAAGGAACTCGGTATAGAGGACCTTCGGATTCGGCCCTTCGGCAAGCGCCTTCCCATCCCGCCCAGGCGAGACCACATACAGGCCGGTCGCATAGCCATCGACCAGATGATAGAAGACACGAACGCCCACGCCATTGAGCTTCAGCGACGTCCCGCCGATCTTCAGATCCTCAGGGAACACGGCTCCCCTGATCTTCGTATCCGCATGACCAGCGGACGATGCAACCACCAGCCCGGTCATCAGGGCCAGACTGATACGCAATGACGACCTGCGCAATCCAGGCATAACGCGATCCTCCCCACGATGCCGGATACCGCCGCATGCGATATCCGAACCCGTCACCCCCATCACGGACGCGCAACCGCGCCGCCCCGGTTCGGAATAAACGGGAAACAAGTGTGAAACATAAAAACGCCAGCCAGACGCCACCCACGAGCGCAACCCGGATATCCGCGACAGGAATTGCCGGGCGTAACCCAGGGCCGCGTCAGCTCCGCATGAAAGCCCGCAGCAGCTTGCCGGTATCCAGCCGAAGCTCGGGATCGGGCGCCGGCCGTTTATAGACCCCGCTCGCCCGCGCGATCGGCTTGCCCTTCACCCGCGCCAGCCCCTGGACAAAGACGGCACTCCGCGTCACCCGCAGCACGTCGGCACTGAACCCGATCCAGTCATCCGGCAACCCGGGCGCCAGGAAATCGACAGACAACGACATGGTCGGCAGGATCGGCACCTGAAGATCGTGCTCGAACATCGCCGCCATGGCCATATATCCGTCGAAGACGGTGGCGATCATGCCCCCGTGGCACGTCCCCGCATGATTGCAATGCCGAGCCTCCACCGTAAAACCGGCCAGCAATCGCCCGTCCGCCTCGGCCACGTCAAACCCGCCGATTATCGCGTCGAAGCCGGTTTCGTTGAGCACGGGCAGCGGACGAAAGCCCACCGGCGGCGTTTCAGACCCATGGACCATCACATTCTTCCCCAGAAAGCAGACAAACCCGACATGAGACGTCGTCCCACTCCCCATCGGAAGCGGAACGACACTCCCGTCAGAATGCGTCGTCGGCCAGCGCCATCATCGACGCCTTGCCCGCCTTGATTTTCAGATAAAGCGATGCCGATTCCGGAAGAACGCGATCATAGAAGAAGCGGGCCGAGGCGATCTTCGCACTATAGAACGCCTGGTCCGGCCCGGCGGCGAAGGATTTCGGCACCGCCACCGCCACTGTCCGCGCCCAGAGATAGGCCAGCGAAACCAGCCCGATCAGCCGCAGATAATCCGTCGCGGCGGCGCCGGCTTCCTCCGGGTCCTTCATCCCGCGCTCGGCAATCTGCCCGGTCGCCAGTTGCAGCGCGCCGAACGCGCGTTCCAGCCCGGTGACCATCTCGCCCAGCAGCGGATTCTCCTTGTTCTCCGCGATGAACGCCGCGATGGGGTGGAACAGCCCGCGCAGATTGCGCCCCATATGCGGCGGCAGCTTGCGCCCCACGAGGTCGAGCGCCTGAATCCCGTTCGTGCCCTCATAGATCATCGCAATCCGCGAATCCCGCACGAACTGCTCCACCCCATGGTCGGCGATATAGCCATGCCCGCCATAGGTCTGCACCGCCAGATTGGCCGATTCAAACCCCAGATCGGTGAACATCGCCTTGACCACCGGCGTCATCAGCGCCACGAAATCCTCGGCGTCGCGGCGCTCGCGTTCATCGGCGCCATGCTCCGCCACATCCAGCGTCATCGCCACCCACGCCCCCAGCGCCCGGCACCCTTCGGCATTGACGCGCATGGTCATGAGCATGCGCCGCACATCGGGATGCACGACGATCGGATCGGCCGGCAACGCCGGGTACTTGGCCCCCGCGAGCGACCGTCCCTGCAAGCGCTCCTTCGCATAGGCCACCGCACTCTGGTACGAGACCTCCGCAATCCCCAGCCCCTGGATGCCCACACCCAGCCGTTCGGCATTCATCATGGCGAACATCGCCTGCATCCCCTTGTGCGGGGCGCCGACCAGCCAGCCTTTCGCATCGTCGAACGCCAACTGGCAGGTCGCGGAGGCCTTGATGCCCATCTTGTGCTCGATGCCGGTGCATAGCACGCC
The DNA here is from genome assembly GCF_048695475.1 of Gluconacetobacter brunescens. Taxonomy (NCBI): domain Bacteria; kingdom Pseudomonadati; phylum Pseudomonadota; class Alphaproteobacteria; order Acetobacterales; family Acetobacteraceae; genus Gluconacetobacter; species Gluconacetobacter brunescens. The sequence continues at coordinate 442,096 of NZ_JBLHEN010000002.1, forward strand.
ATTGCGCTCGCCCGGCGTGCCGTCCTCGCGCACCAGGAATTTCGGCACCAGGAACAGGCTGATCCCCTTGATTCCGGCAGGCGCATCCGCCAGCCGCGCCAGCACCAGATGGATGATGTTCTCCGAGAGATCATGCTCCCCGGCCGAGATGAAGATCTTCGCCCCGCTCAGGCGATAGGTTCCATCCTCCTGCGGCACCGCCTTCGTGCGCAGCAGCCCCAGATCGGTGCCGCAATGCGCCTCGGTCAGGCACATGCTGCCCGACCACTCGCCGCTGATCATCTTCGGCAGATACTGCGCCTTCAGCTCTTCGGAACCATATTTACGCAACGCCACCATCGCACCGCCGGTCAGGCCCGGATACAGCCCGAAGGAGAGATTAGTCGCGCAGATCATCTCCGAGAGCATCATGCCGATCGTCTCGGGCAGCCCCTGCCCGCCATATTCCGGCGGCGCGGAGAGCGCCGACCAGCCCCCCTCGCAGAACTGCCGATAGGCATCACGAAACCCGTGCGGCGTGGTGACGACGCCATTCTCCAGCCGGCACCCTTCCCGGTCGCCCGACACGTTCAGCGGCAGCAGCACCTCGGAGGTGAATTTCCCGCCTTCCTCCAGTACCGTCTCCGCCAGGTCGGCATCGACTTCGGAAAATGCGTCCAGCGCCGTGAGCCGCGAGAAATCATGCAGCTCGGTCAGCACGAACTTCATGTCGCGGAGGGGTGGTGTATAGGTTTGCATCTCTCTGGTTCCCCTTGCGTCAGTTTCTGAGGGGCTTGCCGGTTTCGAGCATATGCTCGATCCGGTCCAATGTCGGAATGCTCCGGACCAGCTCGGCAAACGCCGCGCGTTCCAGCCCCAGCATGTCCTCCTCCGTCACGATCTCCGTCACATCGTGATCGCCACCAGTCAGGATAAAGGCCAGCTTGCCCGCGACCGTCACGTCGTGCGGCGTCGCGACCCCCTGCCGCGCCATGCCCTCCACCGCCATGTCGAGCGCCAGCTTGCCGCCCGCCCCCGCCAGACGGAATTCCGGCTTCGGCGGCGGCTGGTATCCCTCGACCAGCGACAGCGCCAATGCCTTCGCATCAGCCAGCAGCCGGTCGCGATTCATGGTGATGCCATCACGATCGCGCAGGATATGCATCCGCCGCGCCTCGGCCGCCGATTTCGACACCCGCGCGGTGGCGATCATCTCGAACACCTCGCGCGTCGGCGGCATCGGCCCTTTCGCCGCGCGCGGATCGGCCCGCAGGCGGTCCAGCATCTCGCCACAGCCCCCCCAGCCGGGGATCAGCCCCACACCGCATTCCACCAGCCCGATATAGCTCTCGGCATGAGCCTGAATGGCGTCGGCATGCAGCACGATCTCGCACCCACCGCCCAGCGCCATGCCGGCAGGCGCCGCCACGACCGGGAAGGGGGCATATTTCAACGCCTTGTAAACGCTCTGCCCACGTGAGACGAGTTTGCCGATCTCCCCCCACGCCGCCATGTTGGCCGCAAAGGCCGCCAGGCCCAGATTGGCACCGGCCGAGAAATGGGCCGCGTCCGAATACAGAACCAGCGCCTTGAAATGCTCCCCGACATGGGCAACGGATTTTTCAAGGATCGCCATCACGCTCTCGTCGAACGTGTTCATCTTGGTCGTGATCTCGAAGCACGCCACCCCGTCGCCGATATCCCACAGCGCGCCCGACCTGCTCGACAGCACCGGCTTGCCACGCTTGCGGAAATCCCCAAGCAGGATCACCCCTTCGGGCCGCGCCACCGGATGCCAGGCGCCATCCACGCCAAAGGCCTGGGTCGCGCCGTCCCGATCCTGATAGAACCGCCCGTCCCCCACCGCCTCGATCAGCGTCGGTACCGCGATCCCTTCCTGGCGCAGCAACCCCGCCAGCTTCGCCGCCCCGATCTGGTCGATCAGCGCAAAGGGGCCTTTCTTCCAGTTGAAGCCAAGCTCCATCGCCCGGTCGACGCCCACGATATCGTCCGAGATCTCGGGCACCAGCGACGCCGCATAAGCCAGCGTCTCGCCCATCACCGTGCGCGCATAGGCACCGAACCGGTCACCGGAAGCCAGCAATCCGGCAGCATCCCCAGCCCCCGCCGGCAGCGAAAACCGTTCGGAGAGCGCATATTCACCGGTCGCGAGATCGATCGATTCCTTGACCTTCCCGCCACCCGCCTTGTTGATGCGGTAGAAGCCCCCCTTGCCCTTGCGGCCGGTATACCCCCCCTCGATCATCTTCGCGATCAGCGGCAGATCCTCGGCGAAGGCATGATACCGGTCCCCGGGCGCCAGCAGCGACTTCATGCTGGCCGAGATATGCGGCATCAGGTCGATACCCACCAGATCCAGCAGCCCGAACACGCCGGTCTTGGGAATGCCGAACGGCCGGCCGATGATGGTATCGACCTGCTCCACCGTCAGCCCGTGATCCACCGCCACCCGCGCCGCCGCCTGCATCCAGAACGTGCCTATGCGGTTGGCGATGAAGCCCGCCGTATCCTTGGCCCGCACCACGGTCTTGCCCAGCCACCGGTCGCAGAAATCCGAAACGGCGGCGACATGCGCTGGATCGGTCGCCGGCCCGGCCACGACCTCCAGCAGCCGCATGTAGCGCGGCGGGTTGAAGAAATGGGTAATCAGGAAATCACGCGTGAAGCTTTCCGGCATCCCCTCCACCAGCCGCGCCAGCGGAATGGTCGAGGTATTCGACGAAACCGGCGTTCCGGGCCGCCGCACCCCATCCAGGCGGCGATACAGCGCCTGCTTGAGGTCCAGCCGCTCGATGATCACCTCGACCACCCAGTCGCAGTCGGCCACGCGGGGCAGATCGTCGTCGATATTGCCGGTCGCGATCAGCTTCGCCGCCGCCGGGTCCATGAAGGGCGCCGGATCGGTCTTCAGCGCCTTGGCGATCGCGCCATTGGCCAGCGCATTCGGGTCCGCCCCATCCGCCTTGCGGTCGAGCAGCAGCACCGGCACCCCGGCATTGGCGATCTGGGCGGCGATCCCCGCCCCCATCACGCCGGAGCCGATCACGCAGACGCGGGAGAAGACCGGCCGTGCGCCGCCCCCCCCGCCCGATGTCACATCCTGGGTCATCAGATGCGCTCCAGAACCGTGGCGATGCCCTGCCCACCGCCGATGCACTGCGTGGCCAGCGCGTAGCGCGCGCCCTCACGCTCCAGAAGCTGCGCCGCCTTGCCGACGATCCGCGCCCCCGTGGCACCCAGCGGATGGCCGAGCGCGATCGCGCCGCCATCGATGTTCAGCGTCGCATCCCGCACGCCAAGTTCGCGGGCGCAGGCGATCGACTGCGACGCAAAGGCCTCGTTCAGTTCAACGACGCCCACATCCTCGATCGTGATCCCCGCCCGCTCCATCGCCTTGCGCGAGGACAGGATCGGCCCCAGCCCCATCACCTCCGGCGCGCAGCCGGAAATGGCGATCGAGCGGATACGCGCCAGCTTCAGCAGCCCCTTGCGGTCGGCATACGCCTCCGAGCAGACCAGCACCGCGGCCGCCCCGTCGGTCAGCGGCGAAGACGTTCCCGCCGTCACCGTGCCCTCGGCCGCGTCGAAAGCCGGCTTCAGCCCGGCCAGCCCTTCTGCCGTGGTATCCGGACGGGGGCAGCCATCGGCCGAGACCACGCCATCACGGGTCTGGATCGGCACGATCTCCGCCTCCAGCCGGCCCGCCGCGATCGCGTCGCGGGCACGCGCCTGGCTGCGCAGCGCGAACTGTTCCTGCTGGTCGCGGCCGATCTCATATTGCCGCGCGACATTCTCGGCGGTGATACCCATGTCCATATAGGCGCCGGGCCGCTTCTTGTAGAGCGCCGGATTGGGCAACGGGTTGAACCCGCCCATCGGAATGCGCGTCATGCTCTCCACGCCCGCGCAGATAAAGGCCTCCCCGGCCCCCATCCGGATCGCCCCGGCCGCCATATGGACCGACTGCATCGACGACCCGCAGAACCGGTTGACCGTCACCCCACCGACCGAAAGCGGCAGATCGCTCAGCAGCGCCACGATCCGGCCCAGATTGAAACCCTGCTCTCCTTCCGGGAACGCACAGCCAAGGATCAGATCCTCGATCTCCTCCGGCGCAACTCCCGTGCGCTCCACCAGCCCACGCACGACCTGGGCGGCGATGTCGTCAGGGCGTGTCCTGACGAACTGCCCCTTGCGCGCGAGCTGAAACGGCGATCGCGCATACCCTGCGATGACAACGGAATTCATGAATAGCGCTCCTGGCAATGCCTTCGTTCATTATGTCTAACGTTTGTTCGAACTGAAGGCGCGCATTGTGCCTCGCCTTGATAAGGGAACGACGCCGCTTCAGAAAAGACGCGTTGTCGTGATGACACAAGTCATTGATGCCACCCGCCGCCTCCGGGACAGAGCAAATCCATATAAATTACGATACATATCAATATATTACCTTCAACTCCCCACCCACTCGCCCGCCATTATCCTCCCAAAAATTAATACGAACGATCGTTAGAAATTTTTCCAGCCTGCCGACAATCCCCGGAAAAATCCCCGCCGCCAGACGCCGAATCGCCCTTGTTCTCGCCCATCAAGCGCAAACCCGCCCCCGATCTCAAATATGTGACGAAAAGACACACCAGGAACAATTCCTTTTCTTATCATCATTCTACGAAATCCCCCGCCACAAGCAGCCACCCTCACCACCCGGCATTGCCCTCACATCCCTACCTATCGACTGTTCGATAAAAATACGCCGCGATATACACTCCCCCTTGCTGAACGGTGCCACACCCATCAGATGCCGCTCCAGACGGCCGGCGCCAGAACGCAGGAGACACGTGCATGAGCCAACAGGACATCATGGAGTCCGCCGTCGCGATCATCCGCGCCCCATCCGCCCCGGCGACGGCGATCAGGCCGGAGCAGCCCCAGCGCACCCCGCTCAGGCGCCCGGCCGCGCGCGAGACCATCCATCCCCAGACCGAACGCAAGGCGTTCCGCATTCCCACCCCCGAGGTCCCATGAAAATCCTTGTCCCCATCAAACGTGTCGTCGATTACAATGTGAAGGTGCGCGTCAGGCGCGATGGCGGCGGTGTCGAGACGGCCGGCGTCAAGATGTCGATGAACCCCTTCGACGAAATCGCCGTCGAGGAAGCCCTGCGCCTGCGCGAAAAAGGCATCGCCAGCGAGATCCTGGTCGTCTCGATCGGCGTTCCCCAGGCCGCCGACACGTTGCGCACCGCCCTGGCCATGGGCGCCGACCGCGCCATCCTGATCCAGTCCGAGGAAAGCCCCGAACCGCTCGCCGTCGCCAAGATCCTGAACATCCTCGTCGAGCGGGAAAAGCCCGATCTCGTCATCCTCGGCAAGCAGGCGATCGACGACGACATGAACGCCACCGGGCAGATGCTCGCCGGCCTGCTGGACTGGCCGCAGGCCACCTTCGCCAGCCGCGTGGAGAAAACCGCGGACGGCCTCACCGTCACGCGCGAAGTCGATGGCGGCTCGGAAACCCTGGCCCTGGCACTCCCCGCCATCGTCACCGCCGACCTGCGCCTGAACGAACCGCGCTACGCCTCCCTGCCCAACATCATGAAGGCCAAGAAGAAACCGCTTGAAACCCTGGCGGCCGCCGATCTCGGCATCGACCTCACCCGCCGCCTCACCACGCTCGCGATAGCCGAGCCCCCGACCCGCAAGGCCGGCATCAAGGTCGGCAGCGTCGCCGAACTGGTCGAAAAACTCCGCAACGAAGCCAAGGTGATCTGATCATGACCGCACTCGTCCTTCTCGATGCCGAAGACGGCACCATCCCCCAGACCGCCCGCTCGGCCATCGCGGCGGCCACCAGGCTTGGCAACGTGGACGTGCTGGTCACCGGTGGCCCCGACACCATCGAGGCCGCTGCGGCCAGCGCCGCGAAAATCCCCGGCATCCGCAAGGTCCGCGCCGTATCGGGCGAGGATTTCGCCCACGGCCTGGCCGAACCGCTCGCGGCCCTGCTCGTCGCCCTGGCCCCGGACTACGACCACATCGTCGCCGCCGCGACCGCCATCGGCAAAAGCGCCCTTCCCCGTGCCGCCGCCCTGCTCGACGCACAGATCATCCCCGATGTCATGGAGATCAAGGACGCCGAAACCTTCGTGCGGCCGATCTTCGCCGGCAACGTGCTGGTCACCCTGCGCTCGTCGGATGCCAGGAAACTCCTCACCATCCGCACCGCCAGCTTCGACCCCGTGCCCGCCGAAGGCGGCACCGCCCCGATCGAAACCGTCACCCCGCCCGCCTGCCAGGCAAAAGCGCATTTCGTCTCGGCGGAGCATTCCAGTACCGAGCGCCCCCAGCTCGAAGCCGCCCGGATCATCGTCTCCGGCGGTCGCGGCCTGCAAAGCGCGGAAGGGTTCAAGATCCTGGAACCATTGGCCGACAAACTGGGCGCCGCCATCGGCGCCTCGCGGGTCGCCGTCGATTCCGGCTTCGTTCCCAACGATTATCAGGTCGGCCAGACCGGCAAGATCGTCGCCCCCGATCTCTATATCGCCTGCGGCATTTCCGGCGCCATCCAGCATCTGGCCGGCATGAAAGACAGCAAGGTGATCGTCGCGATCAACAAGGACGAAGAAGCCCCCATCTTCCAGGTCGCGGATTACGGCCTGGTCGGCGACCTGTTCCAGATCGTGCCCGCCCTCACGGAAGCCCTCGGATAACCCCACTCAGGCGGGACGACGATACGGTCGCCCGCCTAACGAGTGTTCTACAGAAAAGCGCCCTCACCCCTCTTTCATATGGCAAACCGGGCACGAACATCCTCCGCCGCGCCGATCATCGGCCACGCGCAAGGCGCCCACGCCCGGATACCCCCCCGCTGCGGTTCGTTTTCCTCTCAAAAAACGTTCCCATCCAATCACCCATTGGAACTCCACTCTTTTTTCGACGTTTTGCGCGCCCGTTCGCCGCCTTTTCAGTCGAGAGAGTGTGAAGCGCGCCGCTTCCGATTCCTGCCGTGATTTTCTTGCAACCCTGTCAGGCGGGGCTCATAGTTTGCCCGGATCAGAGACATGGAGAACGCGCTTGCCCGGTTAACCTACCAAATGTTTGGTTTGAATGCTGAGATGGTCAGTCCAATAATGAAAAATAAAATAACGCTGATGGCATGCAGCGCCCTCCTCACCCAGACCTTGTTCAGTCCCGGCCACCAGGCCGCCGCCTCGGGTTTCGCCTTGCGTGAGACCGATGCGATTTCGCTGGGCAACGCCTATGTCGGCTCCGTCAGCCGCGCGGGGGATGCGTCCACCGTCCTGATGAACCCGGCCGGCATGTCCTTCCTCGACTACAGCGAATTGCAGGGCAACGCCTTCTACGCCGGCCCCGTCGCCCGCTTCTCGGGCCAGAACTATATGGGCCCCGGCGTCACCACCCCCGGCGTGCAGGGCAATCGCGGCATCACCGACGCCGCCACCGCCGCCGGCTACGGCGTCCTGAAAATCGACCCGCACTGGGCGATCGGCTACGGGTTCTATACGCCCTACGGCCAGCGCGCCAATTACCCCACCAACTGGGTCGGGCGCTATCAGAGCCTGGTCAGTTCGATCACCGATTATGAAATCGGGATCATGGCCTCCTACCGCTTCAACAAGCGGTTCTCGATTGGTATCGGCCCGCGCATGGGGTATCTCGCCGGTCGCTTCACGCGCGATGTCAATCTCGGCGCGCTGAACGCCTTCGGGCCGACAACGGCCGACATGGCCGGAAACGCCTTCGGCTTCGGCTACGACGCCGGCATCCTCTACAAACCCGATGACGCGACCCAGATCGGCATCAACTACCAGTCGCGCATCGCCTACGATCTCTCCACCCGCACCAAATTCGCGCCGCCGCCGCTCCTGGCCGCCAATCCGCTGGTCAACGGTTCGCTGATCGCCCAGAGCGGCCATGGCGCCATGCAGGTCACCCTGCCCGACGCCGTCTCCTTCGGCGTCACGCGGGTCCTGTCACCACGCTGGACCATCATGCTGCAGGGCGAATGGACCCACTGGTCTCTGCTGCATTCGCTGAACAACATCTCCGACCACCCCGGCGGCGCCAGCACCTCGATTCCGGTCAACTGGCGCAATAGCTGGTTCGGCGGCATCGGCGCGACATACCGGGCGTCGAAGTCCGTCCTCCTGCGCGGCGGCTTCAGCTACGACCAGAGCCCGACGACCATAAGAAACCGCAACACGATCACGCCGGATACCAACCGTTTCGATCTGGCCGCAGGCGTGGACTACACGCCGATCAAACGGGTGACCTTCACCCTGTCCTACGCCCACATCTTCGGCACCAATCCGAAAATCAACGATGCGGCCTCGGAAACATCGGGGCGATTGATCGGCTCGTATAACGATTACGGCAACATCGTCTCCTTCGGCGTGAGAACACGTTTCTGAACGACAGCGGGACCTCACGGGATCGACCCTCCGCCAGGGTCTCCCCTCCCGCCCGATTAAAGGGTTTTCCCATGAATGTCATGAATGAGAGCACCATACTGCGTCATACCGCGTCAGGTGATTCGATCCAGGATCTGTTCGAGCTTCTGCGCGTCTCGACATTTCGCCATCCCAATGCCCTCGCCATCGACTTCATGGGGCGCAAGCTCACCTATCGCGAAGTCTTCCAGGCGGTGGAGCATGTCGCCGGCGGCCTGAAGGATATCGGTGTCTCCAGGGGCGATCGCGTCGCCCTCTCGCTGCCCAACACGCCTTACGCCGTCATCCTCTTCTTCGCGGTGCAGCGGGTCGGCGGCATCGTCGTCAATCTCAACCCGCTCTACGTCCAGCACGAGGTCCACCAGATCCTCAAGACCGCCGACGTGTCGGTTCTGGTGATCTCGGACCTCGCGGCCATTGCCGAGCCCGCCTACCGGGCGGCGGAGAACACGCAGGTCCGGCGCATCGTCGTCTGCCCGTTCTCGCATGCCCTGCCACCGGTCAAAGGGACCCTGTTCAAGGTTCTCAAATCGAAGGACATCTACCATTTCCCGGCCGACAAGCGCATCGTCACCTACGATACGCTCGCCCACAGCAAGACGGTGGCCAGGCACGTCACGATCGACCCGATGCACGATGTCGCCGTCCTGCAATTCACCGGCGGTACCACGGGCATTCCCAAGGCGGCCAAACTCACCCACGGCAACCTTCTGGCCAATATCGAACAGATCAAGGACATGGCGCAGGACGCCCTGCGCGAACCACCCATCACGCTGGGCATCCTCCCCCTGTTCCACGTCTTCGCCCTGATGGCCGTCATGCTGCTCACCATCGAGCGCGGCGGCGAAATCGTCCTGCTGCCACGCTTCGAAACGCAATCCACCCTCGCCACCATGCGCCGGGTTCGGATCACGCTCATGCCCACCGTCCCGACCATCCAGACCGCCCTGCTTCGCGACCCCAGCCTGTCGCCGGACCTGTTCACCCACATGCGCGCCATCATTTCCGGCGGCGCCCCCCTGCCGGTCGCCCTGCGCAAGCGCTTCGAGGAAACGGCAAAGTGTCCGGTCATCGAAGGCTACGGGCTGAGCGAGACCTCACCGGTCCTCACGCTCAATCCCCTCCATGGCGTCCGCGACGGCTCCTGCGGCAAGGTGGTCCTGCATACCGACCTGCAGATCCGCAGCCTCGATGATATCAGCCAGCGCCTGCCGGTCATGGAAAAGGGAGAAGTCTGCGTCAAAGGCCCGCAGGTGATGTCCGGCTACTGGAAGAGCGAGGAGAATGCGTCCGCCTTCACGCCAGACGGCTATTTCCGCACCGGCGATGTCGGCTATCTCGACGAGGACGGCTATCTCTTCCTGGTCGACCGCCTCAAGGACATCATCATCTGCGGCGGCTACAACGTCTATCCGCATATCATCGAGGAAGCCCTTCACCGCCACCCGGCGGTGCTGGAAGCCCTGGTCATCGGCGTCCCCGACCCCTATCGCGGCCAGTCCCCGAAGGCCTTCGTCACCCTCCGCCCCGGCTCCACAGTCACGGCGGCCGACCTCGCGACCCATCTGGAGCAATATATCTCCAAGATCGAACGCCCGCGCGAGATCGTCTTCCGCGACTCCCTGCCCAAGACCCTGATCGGCAAACTCTCCCGAAAAGACCTGAAGATTCAGGAGGGCATCACCAGTTGACCTTCAATGGCGCAGAAACCCCATGCCGACCTGCGTCGCGGTACGCAGGGCTTCCGTCCATAATCCCTGCCCGCCGCCCATGCCACCCCGGCCGCGCCGCCCCGACGATCCGCCGTCTTCCGCGTAAGACTCGCCATCGTCATCCAGCGGGCGGCCCCGATCGGCGCAGGCAGACAAGATCGGCAGCGCAACCGCCATCACGAGGACCATTCTCAGGGCGGATGCGCGCATGGCCGGGCCTCTCTGCGTTGCCGACGGAAACATGCCAAAACCTAGCGAAGCCTGTCTTTTCGTTAAGGCACTGAATTGTCACAAAGGGTCACCGTCACGCCGGCACTCACCACAGGAGTCGCGATCCACCACGAAAACCCGTAAAGTGCGACGCTTCATCGCCACGCACGACAGAGGCATGCCGAAAAAGACCCAACCCCGCTTTCACCCCGCCCCGCCCAAACGGGGCCGTCCCTGGACACGCCCGGCGCTGTTCAGCGCGGCCGCGTGCGCCCTGCTGCTGGCCGCCGCCGGATTGCGCACGCTGGTGCTGGACCGCCCCCATCCCGCCATCGGCGGCCCCTACGCATTGACCGACGAGCAGGGCCACCCCATCACCCAGACCGCTTTTCATGGCCGCTATACGCTGATCTATTTCGGCTACACCCATTGCATCGACGTCTGCCCGCTGACGCTGGCAACCGTCACCACGGCGCTGGAGCAACTCGGCCCCCGCGCCGCCTCCGTCGTGCCGGTTTTCGTCACCGTCGATCCAACGCGCGATACCCCATCGGTCGTCCACGACTATGTCGCCCGCTTCTCGCCCCGCATCGTCGGGCTGACAGGCAGCCCCGCCCAGATCCAGCCGATGCTCGATTCCTTCCACGTCCTGGCCCGCCGACACGCGCCCACTTCCAACCAGCCCGACAGCGCCTACCTGATGGATCACAGCTCCGTCCTCTATCTGATGGACGGCAACAACCATCTCGCGGCCATGCTCCCCGTCGATTCCAGCCCCCGGAGCATCGCCGATCGACTGCGCACACTCCTGCCCAATACCTGAAAACCTAAGCATTTGTCAGGTTATTTAGGCTTTCAAACACGCTCCGATCCGTCAGGCGGAATACGACGCCCAGTCATCCAGGCCACCACAGCCAGCACCAGCAGCGACCCGCCCAGCTCCGGCAGCACCAGCCCGAGCAGCACCATCACCAGAACCGCCCCCACACCCACCCGCCGATCCGGCAAGGCAGCCGGCACGCCCCAGCCACCCGGCGGCCGCCGCCGCAGCCACAGAACGGTCGCGGCAACACTCATGGTCGCCAGCCCGCTGGCCACCAGCAGATTGAGCAACTGGTTAGGCCAGCCGAACAACTGCCCCTCATGCGCCGCCACGCCATACCCGACGGCACGATCGACCAACCCCTTGCCGGCAAAATCCTGACGCGCCAGCACGCTTCCATCCGACCCAACCTGAACGCTGGCCCGAAATGGCCGATCCTGCGTATCCGACCGCACCTCCCACGGCGCGCCCGCCGAAGCGGGCGGCGTCACAAGAGCCGGCGCCGGCAACCCCAGCCGCACACCCGTCGCAACCACGGCATCGAGCCCGGCAAGACCTTCCGGCTCCACGCCCTGCCCACCGCCCATGTCCATGCCCGGCATATCGGCCATGGCATCCGCGCCGGCAGGAGGCGCAACCGGATGCCCCGCGATCGTATCGCGCACGGGAACAGCGCCGATTTCCCAATCCGGCACCGCCATCAAACGCCCCACCCGCTGCTCGACCGATTGCAGCGCATGCCCCCAGACGAACGACCAAGGCAGACCGGACACCAGAAACAACGCCAGCACCAGCGACAGCCACAGTCCTGTCACCGCATGCAGATCCCGCCACCGCGCCCGTCCGGAGAGGCCAAGCCGCGGATAGACGATCCCCGCCAGCCCCCTGCGCCCGCGCGGCCACCACAGATAAAGACCGGTAACGATCAGCACGATCGTCCACGACGCCACCATCTCCATGATGACCGACCCGACATTGCCCAGCAGCAACTGCCCGTGCAGCTTCAACACCACCCGCTCGAACCGCGCCTCTTCCGGCACCTGCCCAAGGATCGCCAGCGACGACGGATCAACATAAACCCGGATCGCCTCGCCACTCCGCAGGACGATCACCCGGGCCGCTCCATGCCCAGGGCGCGGCAGTTCATAAGCCATGAGCCGGCTGCCCGGCACCGCCCCCAGCGCCGCGCGCACCTCGGCCGACGCGGGCGCCCCCGCCCCCGTCGCGACCCGATGGTCATAACGCCAGTCGATCAGATCATCGATTTGCGGCTTGAACAGATAGATCGTGCCCGTCAGCGCCAGAAAGGCCACGAAGGGCAGGCAGAACAATCCCGCCAGCATATGCCAGCGCCAGATCGTCCGATATTCGGGCCAGAAGGCGGATTGTCCCTCACGCATGGTCGCATCCCCCTTCAAAAATGCACCCGCACACCGCCGAACACGGCGCGCGGCGACCCGGCATAGATCGACCCGGTCCGCGTCGCGAGCACCGCCGCCCCCGCCTGGGTTCCATCGGCCTGCAACACGTCCGCGATGTTCGTCGCACCGGCCACGTAGGTCTGGTTGGCCAGATTCTGCACTTCGATGTAGCTGTGCAGCCGATGCACCCAGCCAAGGCGCTTCGGCGGATCGTAATGCAGTTCCAGATTGACCAGGGCATAGCCCGGCGCCCGCAGCCGGTTGGCATTATCCAGCCAGTAATCGCTCCGCCAGGTCACCTCGACATACCCGCCCAGCCCCTCCAGCGTGCCGTCCGGCTGGTCATAGAGAAACCGGGCATTCAGAAAATTCGGCACCACGCCCGGAATCCGCCTGCCGTCCCGATCGAACGCCCGCGACAACCCGCCGCCGGACATCACCTCGGTATAATCAGTGTAGATCTGGTTGTCGTAGGTATAACTCAGCCTGATCCGCCCACCCGGCAGGGCACGGCGCAGCGGCGTCCATTCCGCCCCCAGTTCGACACCCCGATGCTGCGACGCCGGCGCATTGAACGTGAAGGAACTGACTGTATTGACCCCGGCCGACTGGCTGACCAGCTCATTGCGATAGAATTCGTAGAACCCCGTCGCCTGAAGGTCGAGCCCGGCAAACGGATGCCACTCCGCCCCCAGATCGACCCCCACGCTGGTCTCACTCTTCAGATGGGTATTGTTGCCGTAATTCCCCTGCGGGGTCACGAACAGGTTCGATGTCGTCGGCGTGGCATAGGCGGTGCCGACGCGCGCATGCAGCGTCCAGTCGCGATCCGGCGCATAGATCAGCGCCGCCTCGGGCGCGAGATTGAAGAAGAAGCGATTGGCCGTAATCGCGGTCACGCTCTGCCCGGCGGCACTATATCCATACAGATTCTGGATCGCCCCAAGATCGGAATAGGTTCCCCCCAATCCGACCACCGCATGCCATTGCGGCGCGAACTGCCAGTCCTCCTGGAACCGGGCACCAAGATTCCACTGATGCCCGTATGACGTCCCGTTCAGCCCGCCGCGCGTCGCCCCGCCTGCCGGCGTCACGTTATAAACCTGCGACCCGAAATCCAGATAATCGAAACTGACACCGCCGAACGTCGTCAGACTGCTCGCCCCCAGCCGCGCGTGGCTCGTCACATCGCTGCTGGCATTGTAGGAATTATACGGCCCTACATAGCTGGCCACCGAAGTCGGCTGATCGATATGGCGCTGGTCATAGGTGAACTGGTTGCGCCAGGTCGTCCGGCTGTCGAAATCATGCTCCCAGCGCAGACCCACGATGGTCCGCCGATCGAACCGGCCCAGCCCCGCCTGCTGCGGGGTCCGCGCGACGGTCGCCCCATAGCGGCCATTGACCAGCAGGTTCACCGTGGCGCACCCCGCCGCCATATCCGCGGCAACGGCACAGCCCTGCTGATAAGGATTAAGCCGATACTGCGCCAGAGACAGCCGCAGCGGCAGAAACGCATCGGTGACGTTATTGACGAATTTCAGGATCAGCCGATCCCGCTCCGTCAGGTTGACCCGCAACCGCATATTTTCGGTCGAAGTCGCATAGCGGCTGTTGGCAATGAAGCCATTCCCCCGCACGTCGCTGCCAAAGACCGTCAGATCATACGCCCGCCCGCCGACGCCCAGCGTGACATATTGATTGAACATGCCGAAACTGCCGAAATCCGACCCCAGTTCCAGCCCATGGATATCGGCGCCGGAGCGGGTGCGGAAATTGATCGCCCCGTTGATCGCATAATTCCCGTACACGGTGGAAGCCGGCCCCTGAAAGACATCCACCCCCTCATAGGCATGCGGATCGATCAGGTCCGACCGCGCCGTGCCATCCGGCTGGGTGACCGGAAACCCGTCCTCCAGCACCTGGAGGTTCTTCAGCCCGTAAGACTGCCGATCCCCCGACCCCCGCACCGAAACCACGATATCGCGCGGCCCATTCCCCGCAACGAAACTCACACCGGGAATGGTCACGACCATATCGGCCACACTCTGCCCCACCTGATTGGCAAAGCTACTTCGCTCGGTGCTGTAGGTCGTCTGCCCCGCCGGCCGCACCGTCGCCGCCCCCCGCCCCGAACCGCGCACGGTAATCCGCTCTCCCGCCGGCACGGCCGACGCAGCCGGGGCCGAACGCTTGAGAGGCACCCGTTCCGGCGGCGCGACAGCCGGACGCCTCTCCTTGACCGATTGGGCAAAAGCGGCATGCACGCAGGCCAGCGCCAACGCGCCGGCCACCAACCCCGGTCCACTTGCATGGACGATTCTGATGGACATGGATTCAGACCTGAAAGACCGACACGAAGACCTGCCGCACAACGCACGACGGTCACGAGAACGCATCCAGAACCTGATTCGAAATACGGGCTGGCAAACGAAAGCGCCCCACCAAGGTCGCACCGACGTGCCTTTCCAGGCATCGAAGCCACCAGCCAGATGGCCGTGAACACCAAAGCCAGGAAATCGCGCATCAGATCGCCGCCAGCGCACAGATTCGCGCAGGCTCTCAGGCCAGGGCGGGCGGTCCTTGTGGATAAAGGCTGAAACGGTGCCGGAAGGGTGGCCCGCGCACGGGCGGAAATACCCACCCCATCCCCATGGCAACGACTGCGCAGACCACGAAAGCCGCGCTGCCCACAATCAGGGCCGGCGTATCGAGCGCCTCGGCCAACAGCACGAAGCCGTCTACCTGCCCGCCTCCACCACCATGATGCGACCCCTCGGGTCCCGGCGCCATGGGATGACCGCTGTCACAGAACACCGACAGACTGGCCAGTTGCACCAGCGGATCGTCGAACACCGCCTGCGGGCTCGCCAGCCCACCGAGCGTCAGCCGCGCGACCAGCGCAAGCAGAACCAGCGGCCATGCGGCCCGCCACCTCGCCCTGCTGTCGCGCATCACACTCATAATCCGCTCTTAGGGCCTTTCCCCCGCCCTGCCTAGCGTATCCGAACTGTCATAAACGCGGGAACCCGCCAGCATCTCGCCTTCGGGCCATTTTTTCCCTTCCTTTTTTGGCCGCATCGTCCATACGTCGGCCGTCCAGCAGGAAGAAGGGGGGACATCATGGAAGACGAAAACGACGTGATCGTCGGCTATCTCGTGATACGGGAAATCGGCGACGACGAAGTCCAGTTCTGGGATCCGGAAGCAGGCTGGAACGACGACCCGGACGACGGCAAGCTCTACGAGACCGAAGAAGAAGCCGAACGCGACGCCGAAACCCTCCGCGCCGGCAACAACGACACCATCACCGTCGAACCGGTTTACGGTGACGACGGTGAGGAAGAAGAAGACGAGGATTTGTAACCTCATCCCCCCTTCGGCGTGCAATTCTGCCGAGGGGGGCGATACGATCAAGAGATCGCTCAAAATCAGTTGCCAAACACAGCAAGTTCTATGCCGATTCGAAAGTGAAAACAGACCGTATCTTCTGCCCTGAACCCGGCTGCGCGGGCCTATCCTGAATTTCGTGTGTTTGGTGTGATGCTGGAGAAGGAGAAGCATCATGGCCCGACGCAAGAAGCCGGTGGATTCCTGACGATGTTCTGGACCAGGTTCTGGCTGGTCGCGTGGTCCGCACGATGTCCGACGCGGACTCCCTTTTGGGCGATATGAAGAAGGCGCTGGCGGAGCGGTTGCTCAACGCGCCGAGCTGGACCACCATCTGGACGACGAGGCTGCGGCCGGCTCCCCGAACTGCCGCAATGGCTACGGCCAGAAGACCGTGCGGATGTCGGCCGGTTGCGGTTGGACATCCCGCGCGATCGGGCGGGAACGTTCGATCCGCAACTGATCGCGCGCTACCGGCGGCGGTTTCCCGGTTTCGACGATCGGATCGTCTCGATGTATTCGCGCGGGGTGAGCGTACGCGAGATCCAGGGCCATCTGCTTGAAATCTATGGCGTAGAGGCCTCACCGGACCTGATCAGCGTCATCACCGACGCCGTGCTGGACCGGGCGGTGGACGCCGAGGCCGGAAAAGCTGCCCTGGCCGCCTTTGCCGAAAGCGCCTGGGGCCGGAAATACGCGGCGATCGTCCAGTCCTGGGAGCGGGCCTGGGAGGAGGTCATTCCCTTTTATGCCTTCCCCGCCGAAGTCCGGAAATTGGTCTATACGACCAATGCCATAGAGGCGCTGAACGCCAAGCTCAGGCGGGCCGTCCGGGCCAGAGGGCATTTCCCCAATGACGACGCG
Organism: Gluconacetobacter brunescens; assembly: GCF_048695475.1. NCBI lineage: Bacteria > Pseudomonadati > Pseudomonadota > Alphaproteobacteria > Acetobacterales > Acetobacteraceae > Gluconacetobacter > Gluconacetobacter brunescens. The sequence continues at coordinate 458,986 of NZ_JBLHEN010000002.1, forward strand.
GCCCTCAAGCTCCTCTTCCTGGCCTTGAACCGGGCCGAGAAAGAATGGACTATGCTCCCAAGGGAATGGTCCATGGCAAAGGCACAGTTCGCCATTCTCTTCGGTGACCGCTTCGCCCGCGCCATCGTCTGATCAACAACGTGAACAACGCCTCGCACACGAAAATTCCTGACAGTCCCGGCCGCGCGGCGGAGTTTCGGGCGGATTGCCTTACCTTGCGGTGTGGTTCCGGCAGCGTCTACGATCTGCGTCCTACCTATCTGATCCCCCCTCGTGCTTGCCCCGCCACGCCTTCCGCCGAGTCTGTGCCCCAGTTCAACGCTGGAGATGCCGCGTTTGCTCTGGGTCAGGTGATACAGGGCAGGAAACTCGATCCGCAGCAACACCTTGGTCGCCGCGAAGATCATCCCGGCGACCAGAGACGTCTGTTTGCAGCACATGCTGCATTGCTACCCACAGCGCTGGATGACGCTATGCGCCCGCCCACCACAGGCTGTGGCGTTCAAAACCGAATGCCCAATACCAGTTGAAGATTACCGCCGCCCCTTCTCTTCGCTTCGCTTCGCTTCGCTTCCAGAGTTCGTCGAACTGAGTTTCGTTCAGCCACTATTTGAAACTGAACCTTAGTTCCGAGCCATCGACCAAGCCTCGCAAAATCAACAATCGTTCTTATTTCGTTCAATGAATCCGTGACTGAACATAGTGCGTAATCAGGAAAAATTTTCAAAGGGCAATTTTGCGTATATAATAACAGAAATATTATCAGAAGGATGAGCCACATGAAACAAAAAATTCATAGAATATGGTTTGGAAATAAAGAAATTCCCCATACTTACGAAAACTATTGGAAAGCATGGCAGCGTCAATATCCGTCATGTGAATTCATCACATGGACAGATAAAGACATGAAGAATCTGCCACTTTCCTATGAAAAATTAAAGATATTTTCCAGCAAAATCTCTCAATCAGATTTAGCTCGTTATGAAATTCTGTACCACCATGGTGGCATGTATATCGACTGTGATATGATGCCATATAATTACATCAATATTAAGGACATAACAAAACAATTGACCATATGCAATGAAGATGACTCCGAAGAGTATTGCTCTATCGGTTTTATAGCATCCCCTCCCAAAAATGAAATTTTTTATGATTTGATTCATCATATTATTCAAACAGATATAGATGAAACAAGGCCGAACATTACAACAGGACCTCACTTATTCGGTCTATATTTAAAAAAATACCCATATAAACGTTTGGCAACCGCTTCTTTTTACCCCTACCAATATAATGAACCTCTCTCATCTATTCTGAACAAAAATCTTGATACCACATATGGCATTCATATCTGGGGTGGAGGGTGGGTCTCTCCTGAAATAAAAAAAGAAAAAATAATAACTCTAATCAAATCAGGAGATATTGAAGATGCCAAAAAACAATTAGAAACACTAGATAATCTTGATGAAATCAAGAATATAATTCACGCAATTCACAAACACAGAGAACAAACTATTAATTGCGTTATGAGTATTGAAAAAAATGTTAGTTTTAACGAAAAATCAGAGAAGCTATTTGAACTATCAAAAATAATTCATTGGGTTTTGAATAAATATCCAGAAAAACTCATTTGGCAAATCGGCGCAGCAGACGGAATTCTGGTAGACCCGCTGCGTAACGCAATGATTAATTTCAATCCACGGGCCCTTCTTCTCGAGCCCAATCCTTATATGTATACCCTCCTGAAAGAAAACTACAAAAACAATACCAGAGCCAATATCCTTCAGCGAGCCTATAGCCTTGACAAAAAAAAGCTCTCCTTAAATGCCATCAACCCGCAAAAAGTAGAAAAATCTGGCCTACCCGCATGGGTTCTTGGAATATCCTCCATCTACAACGACAAGAATGCCATAGGGGGCCTAGGGGGCATAGATGAACGAACGACAAGAATCATTCAAACCTGCATCGAAAAAATTGAGGTCGATGTTGTGGGATTCGATGAGCTTGTTGCGATTTCAAATGGTGCGCCCCCTGACATTGTGGTGATCGATGCTGAGGGAATGGATAAAATCATTATCGATGATATACTTTTACACAAATGTCACCCAATTATTATTCATTTTGAAATACAATGCATGAGCGATAGCAGCATAAAAGAACTAATTTCTCACCTAAGTGAGCAATATTTTATTTTACAGTTTGGGAACGATGTTTCTGCTTACCGAAAAGACGTGTTGTTAGATTATGCAAAATATATCTATATTGAAAATGGCTTTCATAATATTTTCCAATCCGGGATCAATGTTTTAAATCTCTCGCAAAAAACATAAGCAGCCCCATCATTCAAACTGAATAAGCCATTGCTGGCTTATTCAATTAATGTGACCACTCAGCGCTTGTTTGGAAATCCACGCTGGCGAGCGAGAGCGGCCCGTCAGGGCCGCGCTCGTCGTGTGTTTCCGAGCATCGGAGCGGAGCGCAGGAAATGCGCGCTGGATCGCCGCCAGCCCACATTTCAGGTCAGGCTTATCTTATGCCTTCCGTGTCGCTGCGTGCGACAAAGGACTGATTTTTCTGGGGTGGCCACCCCGGAAAAATCAGGAAGGGAACGGGTCGGTGACAGCAAGCATAGGACATGGAAAAGAGGACGCATCCGGCCACGGCTTCCAAGCCCGAACCACAGCCCGCGTCGATCATGATCGGGATCGACGTCTCCAAGGATCATCTCGATGCAGCCCGTCACCCCGGTGGAGAGACCGTGCGCGTGGCCAACACCCGCAAGGGCCAGACCGCGCTCCTGCGCTGGATCAGCGACATGAAGACCGTCGCGCGGGTGGTGTTCGAGCCGACTGGCCCGTATCACCGGCTGCTGGAGGAACGTCTGGCGTCCCTCGGCGTGCCAACGATCAAGGTCAATCCGCGGCAGGCGCGCCGTTTCGCCGAGGCTACCGGCAGGCTCGCCAAGACCGATCGTATCGATGCACTGATGCTGGCGCGCTATGGCGCGCTGCTGGAGCCGGTCGCACGCCCGGTCCGTTCGGACCAGCAGAACCGCCTGGCCGAACTGGTCGCAGCCCGCCGCAGCCTGATGCGAGACCGGACGGCAACGATCAATCGCCTCAAAACCCTGACGATCGATTTGCTGAAACGCCATGGCCGGCATCGCTTGCGGCAGATTGAAGGGCAGACCGCTTCTCTCGATGCCGCCATCGCGGCATTGGTGGCAGAAGACCCGCACCTGTCTCGGCGCCGGGACGTGCTGGCCAGCATCCCGGGTCTTGGCATGATCACCGCCCACGCCCTGCTGGCCGACATGCCGGAACTCGGCACGATGGAGGAAGGCCAGGCTGCCGCTCCGGCAGGCACTCTACATGCCCGCCATCGTCGCCATGCGCTTCAACCCCGATCTCAAGCGGGTCTATGACCGACTGACCACCACCGGAAAGCATGCCAAAGTCGCCATTACCGCCATCATGCGAAAACTCATCGTCCTCGCCAACGCGCCGTTGCGCGACAATCGCCTATGAACGCCAGAAACAGCTTGATCACAACGGATACTCTCAGGCAGCGCAACTCACTTATATCCACTGATATTTTATATTCCCGATTTGATTGATACCTTATATAAACTTCTTCCAATGAGAGCCTGTTTGGAAATCTACCCTGGCAAGCGAGAGCGGTGCGGCCTTGATGGCCGTGAGCACCGAAGCACAGGAAACGCGCGTCGGATCGTCACCAGCGTGCATTTTCAAACAGGCTCTGAAGTTATTTGGAATGGCGAGTATGATTCAAGAAAAAAATGTTTCCAATCCGAACATTTCCATCGTCATCAATATACATAGAGAAAAAAATTTTCTTGCTCGAACACTGATCAACCTCGAAGGCTGCATTCGCTACTCGCAGGTCTGCGGCCTGACCTGCGAAATTATTGCCGTTTTTGATTCAAGCGATGAAGAAACTGAAACGGTTTTCCAAAACACCGATTTACAGGACGTCTGTCCTGTAACCGTTCTCCGTGTCTCTCATCGTTCATTGGGTCTATCACGCAATTCAGGAATTGAAGCGGCAAAAGGAACCTGCATTCTTCTGCACGATGCTGATGACCTTATTTCATTCAATGCCTTGACGGCCCTTTATACTGATGTCATGCAAAGCGGAAAATTGGCAATCAGGATATGTCAATATTTATTCTCATTTGGTATGCAGAGCCATATTCTGGAATATCCTGACACTGATGCTACGTCCCCTTTGCCATTCATTGGCATGCATCCCTATCTGTCGTGCATCATGTTTCAGCGTAGTCTTTACGAAAAAATACAGTTCGTGGATCACTCCCTATCTTCTGGCTATGCGTATGAAGATTGGCATTTCAATGCGACAGCACTAGCTATAGACTGCAACATCCGCCCCACGCCCGATACAGTCTTTTTTTACCGAAGACGAGCAAGCAGTCTTTCGGTTCAAGCATCAACCGACTCTCCCGGACAAATTGCGCCCTGTATTCTTTTCGAGCCGCCAACTTTTCTACGCCTGAGCAAGGATAAATATTTGTCATGGAAAACCCATGGCCGAGACATCCTGAAGACATTTAATTTCAAACGTATTGATGCGCTCAGAGATCCGGTATTCTGGGGACTGCTTTCTGCTGCCAACAAAATAGAGCCCTTGATTGACCCCTATTTTTTGACAGATAACGACTTTCGTTCCTCTTTAGATTTGATAAACCCTGCCATAGGCGTTGCCTATTACGAAGTGTGTGAGATAATTCGGGATAAAACATTTACAGATGTCATTCTGTTACCCTTCCTCTCCGTCGGTGGAGCGGAAAGATATATTTTTGATATTATCAAGGCCCTGGAGGCATTAGCCCCCGACAATCAAACTCTGATTATTCTGGGTGAAAAATCCTCTGCAATGAGCGCATCAGCACGCTTGCCAAAACACGTAACCATACTTGACATTCCAACCCTTGCCTCTGACCTGAATGAGCATGAACGCAATCTGATTGTCCTCAAGCTTATCCAGAACTGCGCTCCACAAGCGCGCATCCACATCAAGCCAAGTCCATTTGCATATATTTTTACACATAAATTCCTGAAAATACTAAAAAATAACAAGAAAATATTTTACAGATTTTCTGATGAAAAATCAGGATCAGATTCCTTTCCTATATACAGAAATTTCTTCACAACGGCAGCAACGATTCTTGATGAGGTTGACCTCATATTATCAGATAATAAAAATATTATTAACAACGATATTTATTATATTTACGCAAAAAACAAAAAAAGGAAACTACTCTATGCATGCCAACCAAACTTTACCTCTATAGACTCTATAAAATCGAATATTACCCAACCAAGCACGAGAATTTTATGGGCAAGTCGAATTGACAATGAAAAAAGACCAGAACTGTTAATTCCAATATCCAAAATGCTTTATGAACTCTATCCAGAAGCCCAGATTGATGTTTTTGGAATAAACGTTCTAGGTCATTTTGACACTCATGTCTTTTCGTCCTTCCCGAACATTACCTACCGAGGGCCCTTTTCGAACTTTACTAAAATTGCGACAGAGGGTTATGCTTGCTTCCTTTATACAAGCAGCTTTGACGGGCTTCCCAACGTGCTGCTGGAGGCCATGTCTGTAGGGCTGCCTATTGTAGCACCTGCCGTGGGTGGGATTGATGAAATCATTGAAAATAATGTGACCGGCAAGCTCATTCACTCCGACACACTGACGGATGAAGAATTGGTGAGGGCCTACGCCCACGCATTAAACGATCTTCTCCGCCACCCGGAGCAGCGCCAGCAACTTGCGCTCAACGCCCTCCGCAAATTGGAGGAACAACACGGACCTGAGCAATATACCGAGAACGTCAAAAAAATCTTTGAAGAGCTGGCATGCGATTGATAAATATCAGGCTTCCAAAATAGAGCGTGCTCAAACCCCAATCGCTTTTTTGCATATAAAGACATGAATTTTACGCCAGGCAGGAAAACAGAGACATGACCTTTCCAACCCAAGACGACCAGAAAGAACGTTCAGTAGAATTTCTTTTGTATAACGAAAAAAGATTGAAAACCAATTTTGCGGAATTGCAAAAACAGTATCTGCTCGCCTTGCAAAAACTGCGTGCGACCGAACAGGCCCACGCCGCCCTGCAAGAGCAGGTTAATGCTATTAATGGAAAAATTGGCGAATTCCGCAAAGGATACCTTGACCTACAAAAAGAGAGGGACGACTTGGCCCGCGCAATCACCTTACTTAAAGCTACTCGGTCATCATAAGTGTCCGTCCGAGATCATCTTGAATCTTTAGAATCATCTGTGATTCCATGTCGGTAGCCCCGATTTGGAGAGGCGCTCGATGTGGGCGATTGAAAATCGCGTCCGGTATGACAGCGGCAAACTCCGCTATCCCAGCGACCTGACTGACGAGGAATGGTCGCTGATCGAGACGATGATCCCCCATGCGAAGCGGGGCGGCAACAAGCGACCGTGAACGTGCGCGAGGTCATGAACGGTCTGATGTATATTCTGAGCATCGGGTGCCAGTGGCGCGCGCTCCCGAAAGATCTGCCGCCACGCAGCACGGTGAACTATTATTTCTGCCGCTGGCAGTATGAGGGTACGCTCGAGCGGTTGCACCATGCCCTTTACGTGCTCTGCCGCGAACAGGTGCATCACGACGCCAGCCCCACAGCGGCCATTATTGACAGTCAGAGCGTCAAAGTGCCGAAAAAGGGGGCGCCGGATCGACCCGTCCGGCTTCGACAGTGGCAAAAAGATCAAGGGCAAGAAGCGGCATATCCTCGTCGATACACAGGGACTTCCGATGGCCGTCATAGTGCATGCGGCTGATATCCAGGACCGCCACGGCGGCGTCATGCTGATGGCAACATTGTTCGGACTGTATCCGTTCCTTCTGAAACTCTACGCCGACGCTGGCTATCAGGGGCCGAAGTTCCAGCAGGGACTGGCCCATGCCTGCCGCACTGTGAACGTCGAGATCGTGCGACGATGCGATGCCCGAAAGTTCGTGGTGTTGCCCAAGCGCTGGATTGTGGAACGCACCATCGCTTGGCTGAACCGCTGCCGACGCCTGAGCAAGGATTGGGAGTGCCTCAACCAGAACGCACTCGCTTTCCTTCAATCGGCATCAGTCCGGATGATGCTCCGAAGACTCTGTAATCATAAAGCATGATCTTGGACGGACTCTAAGGCTTTACGGTGCACTGCCCACGCGGCAGAATGCCCATTGCGCATGAGCCCGGCCTTTCGGGGCATCCAATATTGGCTTGGGCGGAAATGTTGATATAGTCATTGTTCAAATTCCCTCTGTAGCAAAGTGGGCGTGTGGCACGTATTCTTCTTACCGGCGGAGCCGGATTTATCGGCTCCCACACTGCGGTAGCCCTTCTAGCGCGTGGCCATGAGGTCGCGCTTCTGGATAATTTTTCTAACGCATCGCGCTCGGTCCCTCCCCGGCTGAAGGAAATTACGCGCGTTGACTGCCCCGTCCATGAGGTGGATATCCGTGATACCGAGGCTGTGCGGCAGATATTTGCAGCTGCCGCATTTGAGGCCGTCATTCATTTCGCCGCCCTCAAGGCCGTGGGAGAAAGCGAAGCTAACCCACTGCTCTATTTTGATGTCAATGTAGCGGGCACTTTAAGCTTGCTCACAGCCATGCGGCATGCGGGTATCGGGCGTATTGTTTTTTCTTCTTCCGCCACGGTTTATGGGGCACCAGAACACTGCCCCATTGCAGAAATAGCGCCTCTGCATGCCACCAATATCTATGGCCGTACAAAACTGATCATGGAAGATATGATAGGGGACCTTGTGCGAACCGGCATATTGTCCACCGCATTTTTGCTACGCTACTTCAATCCTGTTGGCGCCCATCCCTCGGGCCTAATAGGGGAGGCCCCATGCGGCGTTCCCACCAATCTGATGCCCTATTTGTGCCAGGTCGCAGCCAGACAGCGCGACTGCCTGACCATTTTTGGCAATGACTACCCCACACCCGATGGCACAGGCATACGTGATTACCTGCACGTCATGGATCTGGCGGAAGCTCACTGTGCCGCAGTGGAGGTAGCCCTTGGCACTCATGGCACCCATGCCGTCAATCTCGGGACTGGCACTGGCCATTCCGTAATGGAATTGCTCCATGCGTTTGAAAATACAACAGGGATTGAAATTCCCTACAAAATTGGCGCGCGTCGCCCGGGCGATGCTCCCAGTTGTTATGCCGACCCGGCTTTGGCAAAAACCATGCTTGGCTGGACCGCCAAGCGTACATTGGTCGATATGTGCAGGGATTCATGGCGCTGGCAATTCCTGAGTGCAAAAGTCAAATAGACAGCAGAGAATGACCGATTAAAAAAAATCTTTCATTATGAAAATAATCAAAGACAATATCAATAAGGACAATCTGATGGATATCAAGATTTATGTATATCATCACACCAATACAAATATACATAGAAACCGTTATTTTGAACCCATTCAGGGGGGGCGCGCAATTGCCAATGTAAAATTTGCAGGCATGATTGGTGACGACACAGGTGACACGATCTCTGCTAGAAATCGGGAGTGGTGCGAACTTACGGTCCTTTACTGGATTTGGAAAAATACGCAACATGACTATGTCGGCCTGAACACTGAAAAATCATATTTGATCTTCTCCGAACTCGCTCACCAGAAAATTTCCATTCTTAATAAAAATATCGAATTTATTGATTTCTGCTCCCAAAATATTGAGAGTTCCTGCCAGAATCACACCATTCTGACCGCGCCCTTATGCAAGATTCACCCCCACTCTGCGGCATCTCATGTCCAGACATTTTATGAGAATTACTGCTTTGAACATGAGAAAAAAGATATTGACTGCGTTCTAACCCTCATAAAAAACAACTTTAGTGTGTATTATGAAGCAGCCCTTTTAACAGCACATATCGATTCTAAGTTTAATAGCGAAAATATTCTCCTACGGAGAGACATTTTTGATCAATATTGCGATTTTATTTTTTCTGTTCTTTTTCTTTTTGAAAGAACTGTTGACACATCTCATCGCAACAACGAACAGAAAAAAGTATTTAAATTCATTTATAGTTTTCTAAGCACTGTGTTTTTGATGAAACATTTTGTTTATGGTGAAAAAGAAACGTTTTTTCATGCTGGAGAAATTATTATTCCAAAATTCTCCACACCATATGACATAAGCAAAATAACTTACAAACATCCACCCAAGGAAAGGCCGATCAAATACTCAGACCGTATTCACATTGTTATCTCGTTTGATGATAAATATATAGATCATGCAATGGTCTCTTTGTATTCTTTACTTGACAATACAGAAAATCGAAATAGCGTCCATTTCCACGTTCTGCATGACGAAAGGTTGAGTCATGCCAACATAAAAAAAATGCATGCGAAATTTCCAATAAACCAGTTCGATTTCTATAATGTCAGCTCAGATACTTTCTCAAACATTTTCCCAAACAATCGGCCGCACATTAGCAAAAACACGTATTACAGACTGATAATGCACGAATTTCTTCCAGATAATATTGGTCGTTTCATCTATTCTGATCTAGATACCATTTATTGTGACGACATAACGTTACTCTGGAATATGGACCTGAAGGAAAAAACACTCGGTGGGTGCATGGATGAAGGTGGAATTACCCATTCGCGAAAGCTTTTTGGAAAGAAATACAACAAAAGCTATATCAATGCAGGTGTTTTTGTTATTGACCTACACAGAGCAAAAGAAAAATATGGCAATCTAAAGTTTCTGTACATGGAATCTTTTGTAAAAAACATAAAAAATATCACGCTTCAGGATCAGGACATTATTAATATCGCCTTCAAAGATGATATTGAACTCTTGCCCTTGCGTTGGAACGCCGGTGGGCGGCTTTACGGCCACAACGAGCAGGATGTCGCCTATTCGGACCTCCAGCAGGCCGAAGCCGCCAAGCACCCGGCCATTCTTCATTTTACGGGCGAAGTCAAACCGTGGGTTGCCTCATGCGAACACCCCCTGAAGAACCTGTACTTCTTTTACCGGGCAAAAATGGAAACGCAGGAAAATGACCACCCCCCCCCTTCCGCATGAAAACGGTCATCCGCATATTTTCCTCGCAAAGGGCCAGGCTCCTTGTTTACCCATATCTCCCAACTACTGGTGTAAGCGTCCGTTTAAGAATGGTCATGGATGGACAATTCTGCGGAGCATGAGGCTACCGAGAGCGACATGGATCATCGCCTCCGTGACGTCGATCCTCTGCTCGTAATCCCGCACGATCCGCTTCCAGCGCGTCATCCAACCGAAAGTGCACTCGACGACCCAGCGCCGGGGCAACACGTTGAAGCTGGGCCCCTTGTCGGAGCGGCGGATGATCTCGAGAACGAAATCCTGATAGGTCGCGGCATTCATAAGGCGGGTGCGGTCGTAGGTACTACCGTCAGCGAACAGATGCTTGAGCCAGGGCCATCGCTTGCGAATGGCTGCGACGATCGCTTGAGCACCAGCACTGTCGGAGATATCGGCGATGGTCAGATTGACCATGAGCAATCGGCCATCTGTATCGACGGCAATGTATCGCTTACCGCCGACACCTTCTAGCCTGTATCAAAAGCCCTGCTTTTCCGCTGCTGGTGCCTTGATGGACTGGCTATCAACGACGGCGGCCGTCAGGCTCCGCTCGCGCCCTTCGCGTTCGCGGTCGAGCATCAGTGCGACGTCATGGATCGTGCGGAACAGGAGCCGGCGCATGAAGCGGCGGAGCCACCAATACACTGTCTATCAAGGGGCCGAAAGTCGTTCGGCAGCATCCGCCATCCATTGCCTGTCCGTGCCAGATAGCGAAGCGCATCAAGCACATCGCGCAGGTCCGTCGCAGGCTTGCGACCACGCTTGGCCACTGACGGCAGAAACGGCTGAATGAACAGCCATTCCTCGTCCATCAGATCGGTCGGGTAGCGTCTTGTCTTATGCCTTCCGTGTCGCTGTGTGCGACAAAGGACTGATTTTTCCGGGGTGGCCACCCCGGAAAAATCAGGAAGGGGACGGGTCGGTGACAGGCAGACCGTGATGGGTCGGCTTGAGAGTATGACCGCCCCTTCTTTTCCTTGTGCCCTGAACGGATACCCGAGGTTCGGCCTCGGATGACAAGCATAGGACATGGAAAAGATGACGCATCCGGCCACGGCTTCCAAGCCCGAACCACAGCCCGCGTCGATCACGATCGGGATCGACGTCTCCAAGGACCATCTCGATGCAGCCCGTCACCCCGGTGGAGAGACCGTGCGCGTGGCCAACACCCGCAAGGGCCAGACCGCGCTCCTGCGCTGGATCGGCGACATGAAGACCGTCGCGCGGGTGGTGTTCGAGCCGACTGGCCCGTATCACCGGCTGCTGGAGGAACGTCTGGCGTCCCTCGGCGTGCCAGCGATCAAGGTCAACCCGCGGCAGGCGCGCCGTTTCGCCGAGGCTACCGGCAGGCTCGCCAAGACCGATCGTATCGATGCGTTGATGCTGGCGCGTTATGGCGCGCTGCTGGAGCCGGTCGCACGCCCGGTCCGTTCGGACCTGCAGAACCGCCTGGCCGAACTGGTCGCAGCCCGCCGCAGCCTGATGCGAGACCGGACGGCAACGATCAATCGCCTCAAAACCCTGACGATCGATTTGCTGAAACGCCATGGCCGGCATCGTTTGCGGCAGATTGAAGGGCAGACCGCTTCTCTCGATGCCGCCATCGCGGCATTGGTGGCAGAAGACCCGCACCTGTCTCGGCGCCGGGACGTGCTGGCCAGCATCCCGGGTCTTGGCATGATCACCGCCCATGCCCTGCTGGCCGACATGCCGGAACTCGGCACGATGGAGGAAGGCCAGGCTGCCGCTCCGGCAGGCACTCTACATGCCCGCCATCGTCGCCATGCGCTTCAACCCCGATCTCAAGCGGGTCTATGACCGACTGACCACCACCGGAAAGCACGCCAAAGTCGCCATTACCGCCATCATGCGAAAACTCATCGTCCTCGCCAACGCCCTGTTGCGCGACAATCGCCTATGAACGCCAGAAACAGCTTGATCACAACGGATACTCTCAGGCCACCGTCCCCCCCACAGAACGAATTCCGCTTGTTCGTCGCTCTGGACACCATCAGGCTCAAGGTTAGACCATCCCCTTCGTAGCAGAGCGTCACCGCCTCCGCTTATCCCGAAGAAAATACAAATTCCTTGGTTTGATTGCGTTATCCCATCATCGAGACGTAACGATGTTTCCCCCCGGATTGCTACATCCAGTGACTTCGTGATTTCAAGGTTATCCCAGAGCAGGCCCAATATGTTGCCATAAACACACAAAAATTGCGATCAGAACGGTCATCCATCGGCACACAAAAAAATTCACCGCAACCGCGATTCTATTATTTTCCCACGATCCGCGGCAAGGATAAATACTATTTATTAAGGCTATTCTCCACCTGATTATCCGTCAAGCACAGCGGAGGGAAGCACGTATACGCCATCATCTCACGATAATGCCGATTCATCAGATGATCGATCGAGCTCGTCGGCAAAACCCGTCCGCCCAATGCCGGATAGGCAAGATCCACCGTCTGCATGGGCAGACAACTTCTAATCAGCTTATCAGCGCCCAGGGGCGAAATCGCATAACCGCAGATACCGAACGTATGATCCAGCCGGAAAGGCCGCGACGTAACGTCCATGTCGCGAAACGTCTGAATCCCCGCCCGGACGCTATCCTGCGAGAATGTTGCAACACATTGCGTAATGCCGGGGAGAAGCTCGAACTGCAGCACCGTGTCCGAATTATTGCCCCACAGGATGATGTCCCAGTCCTCGGGCAGGCTGGCAATGACCCGGCTGCTTTCCTCTTCGAAATTCCGGCACAGGAAGGCATCGTCTTCGAAAATATGGGCAGCCACGCCGCTCTTGGCGACCGAGCCCCAAAGGGCGACATGCGTCAGTCCCGAGCCGACGGCACCACGCGTGAACTGGCAATCCGGATGCAGAAAAGCCTGCTGCTTCATGCCCTCGATATCCAATAGCGATCCGTCGATTCCCGGGGCATGCACCAGTCCCTGGATATGCGCGTTGACCGTGAGAAAACGCTCGGTCCGTTCCGGCGTTCTTTCCAAGCTGATAAAGAACTTATTCATATCCAACCATGTCCCTGAGACGATATACGATTACGGCGGAGAATCTTCCATTCCATGTCCCCGGCATCGGGTCTTCAGTTCGGATCAATGAAGAAAACGGGAAGAGAAAAACCGGATGACTGGAAAGATCGCTCGATCACATCACTAGCGTGCAACGCTTCCCTGATCGTAACATCCATATCGAGGTAACGATACGTTCCAAGCCGCCCAAGAAAAGAAATGTTTTTTTGCTCCCGCGCCATGCTGATATAATTATCGAGCAAAACCCTGTCATTGACAAGCCTGACCGGATAATAGGGAATATCATTCCCCCCCGCAGCACGGCTATACTCACGGAAACAGACGGTTTTGGAGAAATTTCCCATTTCCCATGGGGAAAAATATTTATGCTCGGTGATCCGAGTATAAGGGATATCTTCGTCACAATAATTCATGACCGCTGTTCCCTGAAAATCGCCATCCGCCACAACCCGTTCGAAATCAAGGGTTCGGTATGCCAGACGCCCGATCCGGAACCCGAAATAACGGTCGATCGGCCCCGTATAAAAGACATGATTGAATTCCTCGGACAGGGATTCGAAACTGCAATTATGCCTAATTTCTATTCCATCGACATTCAATATATTCTGGACAACTACAGTATATCCTTCCTCCGGAATACCCTGATACCGATGACTGAAGTAATTGTCATCATAGTCGAAACGCAGCGGAAGACGTTTCAGGATGGAGGCCGGCAGTTCTGTCGGGTCGATCCCCCACTGCTTGAGGGTATAGCCCCGGAAAAATGCGCGGTACAGTTCCGGGCCGACCATCTTCAGTGCCTGCTCCTCGAAGGAACGCGGCTGCGCGATGGAATGGTCCGCCCTCTCCGCGATGAAGTCCCGGGCCTCCCGAGGACTCATCGTCTTTCCAAAAAACTGGTTGATGGTCAGAAGATTGACGGGAAGCACGTGAACATGCCCTCCCGCGACGGCCTTCACACGGTTCGTATACGGGCGAAAATTACCAAAACGCCGCACATAATGCCAGACGCGCTCATCCGCCGTATGAAAGATATGCGGTCCATAGCGATGGACCATGATCCCCGTCTCAGGGTCGCGTTCGGTATGGCAGTTACCACCTAGATGGGATCGTTCGTCCACCACGATGACCTGGTGACCGCACCGGGCAAGCGTCCGGGCAATGACAGCCCCGCTCAGTCCGGCGCCGACCACGCAAAATCTCATGCTCTTCCGTCTTTCGACCCGTTCCGTTCCGGGAAACGGCCTCTTCTCCCGCCCCTCCCGACTGATAGACGCTTCCGCCCGCGAATGCCACCGAACGCTTTTGAAAAAATATGCCGGGTAACTCGCTGCAGATCCTGTCCCTATGCTTCGGGGTTCAGGCCGTCTGTCCGCCCTGCCGCCGCCTCTGCCGATCCGGATGACCATAAATATTAGTCGCCACCACCCCTGCCATGACAATGGCACCACCTACCAGGGTCCGAACTGTCGGAATTTCACCGGTCAGAATAAACGCCAGCACCAGCGTCGCCGGCGGCAGCAGATACAGTAGGCCTGCCCCCCTCGCCGCCCCCATATGGCCAACCACGAACGCCCACGCCGCATAGCCGATGGCTGCGGGGAAAATCCCCAATTCCAGCACCGCCGCCCAGCAGCGCACAGGCGCCCCCGGCAATATCCTGAGTGCCTGCGGCAACCATGGACTCAAACAGACCGCTCCCGCGATCAGGATGTAGCAGATGGTCGGCAGCGCCCCGTAACGCAGCACCAGCTTCTTCTGCAACGTGGTATAAAGCGCCCCGCAGACCGCCGCCCCGAAAACCAGAGTCGCACCCGACCCGAGGGAAATCCCACCCGCCTGCCCACCGGCAATCAACACCACACCCGCAAAACTGCACAGCGACCCAGCCCATCCCCAGGGCGACAGCCGCTCGCCCATCACCGCCACCGCGATCAGGGCGGCAATCAGCGGCATCGCGCTGATCAGCAGGCTTGCAGCACCGGCCGAAACGGTCACTTCCCCGGTATTGAACAGGATATTGTAAAGCGCGATCCCGATCGCCCCACAAGCCAGGATACGCGGCCAATCCCCCCGCGCCGGCACCGGCGGGCGGGCCCACGCCAGCCACCCCCCGGCCAGCATCGCCGCAATGGCATAGCGTGCGGCAGCCAGCGGCACCGGCGGCAGATCGCGCAACGCGATCCGCACGACAGGATAGGCGCTGGCCCACGACAGGATGGCAACAATGACGATCAGCGGCAGGAACCGCACGGCAGTAGACATGCTTCAGGCTTCCCCGCCCGAACACGAGGCGGGCACCTCATGTCATACCGAAACGATCCCGACCACGCGAGGGGCCAGGTCCCTGACTTGCGCTCGACGCTCCGCCAATTCATCGTCGGATACTTTCGACATGACAGACGGACTGCCTGATGTTTCCATTTTCCCTCGGCCGCCGGCCACGCCGCCTGATGCGGCACATGGCCCTCTCCCTGCCCGGACTATTGCTGGCCGCGGCAGCGCACGCCGCCCCCGCCAGCCAGTGCTACGCCGACCTGGCGGCCACACGGAATTTCACCCTGGGCCTGCCACGCCACGCACAGCCCACGCCGGACGGACACGGGGTACTGTTCCTGCGCAGCGGCCCGCGCGACACCACGCTGCATCTCTGGCGCTTCGACCCCACGAGCGGAACCGAGACCGAACTGGCCCGCCCGACCGGCACCGAATCTCTGTCGGTCGAGGAAAAGGCCCGGCGCGAACGGGCCCGCATGTCGCTCACCGGCATCACCGACTTCACCCTGTCTGATGACGGCCGCACCGCACTGGTCAGCCAGGCCGACCACCTGATGCAAATCGACGTTGCAACCGGCAAGGTCGCCGACGTCCCCGGACGCGGCTGGATTGCCCCGCGCCTGTCACCGGACGGCACCCATGTCGCGGTGGTGCGCGACAACGACGTCCATGTCGTGACACTGGCCAGCGGACACACCACGCGCCTGACCCACGGCGGCACCGAAACCCTGACCCACGGCCTGGCCGAATTTGCCGCCGCCGAGGAACTGGCCCGACCGGACGGCCTGTGGTGGTCGCCCGACGGACAGACGATTCTTTATGAGGAAGCCGACTCCTCAGGCGTCGAGAAACATTACATCACCGATCCCCAGCACCCGGCCACGCAACCGGTCGAATTCCGCTACCCCCGCGCCGGCACGGCAAACGCGCGCATCCGGCTGGGGCTGGTCGCGCGCGACGGCGGCCCCACTCGCTGGGTCCAATGGGACAGCACCGCCTTCCCCTACCTGGCCCGCGCCGTCTGGCCCAAGGGACACGGCCCCCTGACGCTGGTCGTGCTGAACCGCGCCCAGACCGAGGAGCGGGTCCTGCGCGTCGACCCTGCCACCGGCCAGACCAGCACCCTGCTGACCGAGCGCGATCCCGCCTGGATCAATATCAGCCCCTCCGGCGACGGACGCGGCCGCTCCCTTCCCCGCTGGCTGCCGAACGGCAGCGGTTTCCTCTGGGCCGCCGAACGCAACGGTCATTGGCAACTGGAACTGCGCCACGCCGACGGCACGCTCGATCACGCGGTCACGCCCACCAGCCTGCCCTTCGTCTCGCTGGACGATTTCGACCCCGATGCCGGAACGGTAACCATCACCGCCAACCCCGATCGAACCCGCACCGCAATCTACCGCCTGCCCCTGCAAGGCGGCACGCCGGTCCTGCTGACGCCCGAGCCCGGCCTGCACGGCGCAACTTTCGCCGATGGCGGCCATACGCGCTTCGTCGACAGCCTGTCGGGCGCCGACGGCAGTGCCGTCACCACCCTGCGCGATGCCGACGGTCATGTGCTGGCCAAAATCCCCGCCGTCGCGGAAACACCCACGCTGACACCACATATCGAATACACCCGCGCCGGCACCCGCGACATGGATGCCATGATCATCCGCCCGGCCAGCTTCAAGCCGGGACAGCGCTACCCGGTGGTGCTGTCGGTCTATGCCGGCCCTGGCTACAAGGAAGTCCTGGACGCACCACGCCTGAATCTGGAAAGCCAGTGCATGGCCGACCACGGCTTCATCGTCATCAGCCTGGACGGGCGCGGCACACCGGGCCGCGACCATGACTGGGAACGGGCCACCAAGAACAACCTGATCGACCTGCCGCTCCAGGACCAGATCGACGGCCTGACCGCCCTCGGCAAACGCTACCCTGAACTGGATCTCGATCATGTCGGCGTCCATGGCTGGTCGTTCGGCGGCTATTTCACCGCAATGGCTACCATCCGCCGGCCGGATGTCTTCAAGGCCGGCGTCGCGGGCGCCCCGCCGGCCGACTTCGCCGATTACGACACAGCCTATACTGAACGCTATCTGGGCACACCGCAGGACGACCCCGACGGCTACCGCGCCAGCAATGTCCTCACCTACGCGCAATCCCTGTCCCGTCCGCTGCTGATCATGCACGGCCTGACCGACGATAACGTGTATTTCGAAAATACGATGAAGATGACGCAAGCCTTCATCACCGCCGGCCGCCCCTACAACCTGCTGCTGCTGCCCGGCACCCATATGCTGACCGACCCGGTCCTGCGCGCCCACGTCAACGACGCGCGCGAGGCCTTCCTGGCCGCCACCCTGAAGGCCCCGGCCCCCACCGCGACAAACTGACCTCCAACCATCCTACCCTGGCCGGCTCTCGGCCAGGGTAGGTGCAAAGGCCAGGGTTCCACCCTGGACCCGCCAAAGGCTTTGCCTTTGGAAACCATTCAGTCGTCACCATTTGTCTGGAAGCCAAGCCGGACGGATCATGTCCTCATCGACATCCGGCCCCTGCTGCCGCAGATTTCCTCCCACACCAGCACGCCGACGCACCCACCCAAATCAGCCGGACCAGCCAACATGCCTTCCGACGTCACCATCCGCGCCGCGCACGCCCACGACCTGCCCGAAATCACGGCGATATACGACGACCATGTGCTGCACGGCTGCGCCTCGTTCGAAATCGACCCTCCTGCCGTCGAAGAGATGACACGGCGCATGGAAACACTCCTGGCCAGGAACTACCCCTATCTGGTGGCCGAACTGGCGGGATCGGTGATCGGCTACGCCTATGCCGGCCCCTACCACCCGCGAATCGCCTATCGCGACACGGTAGAGGACTCCATCTATCTCACCCCCCACGCCGCCGGACGCGGCATCGGCACCACCCTGCTGGGTGCATTGATGGCGGAATGCGTCGCCAGAGGCTTCCGGCAGATGATGGCCCTGGTCGGCGACAGCGCGAATATACCCTCCATCCGCCTGCACGAACGCCACGGCTTCCGCACGGTCGGCACACTCCAATCGGTCGGTTTCAAACACGGGCGCTGGCTGGATGTCGTGCTGCTGCAATGCGCACTGGGCAGCGGAGACCGCACGCCCCCCGACCGGCCCTGAAACCGGAAAATCGGACATGCCGCCCCGTCCACCGATAACCGGCCCGCTCCCCGGCTTGGACCTGGCGTCCGGCGCCCACGATCGCGTGCTGGGTCCGGGTGCCATGCTGCTGGCCGGACGGGCTCGCGCCACGGCCCCCGAATTGATCGTCCAGATCGAAGCCATCGCCCGAACGGCCCCGTTTCGCCGCATGGCAACGCCCGGTGGCCGCACGATGTCCGTCGCCATGACCAATTGCGGCGCGCTGGGCTGGGTCTCCGATGCCAGGGGATATCGCTATACCACCCACGACCCGCTCACCGGCCTGCCCTGGCCGGCAATGCCCGCCCCCTTCGCCACGCTCGCGATCAAGGCCGCCGCCGAAGCCGGCTACCCCGCCTTCACGCCCGACGCCTGCCTGATCAACCGCTATGAACCGGGCACACGACTCACCCTGCATCAGGACCGCAACGAGCATGATTTCAGCCAGCCGATCGTCTCGGTCTCGCTGGGCCTGCCGGCGATATTCCTCTGGGGCGGCCCCACGCGCACCGACCCGGTCCAGCGGGTGCCGCTGGAGCATGGCGACATCGTGGCCTGGGGCGGGGCGGCCCGCCTGGCCCATCACGGCATCCACCCCTTGGCCGAAGGCACCCACGCCCTGACCGGCCGGGCCCGGCTGAACCTGACCTTCCGGCGGGCCGGGTAGAACGGCAAGACACGGATGGACATCGCGATCCGCAGCACTTATTCACCCGCGATGATGTCCTCTGCCCCCACGCCCCGCCCCCGTGTCGGCATCGATTTCGGCACGACCAACAGCGTCGTCGTCATCGCGACCCCGGACGGCGAAACCCACACCACGCGCTTCGCCTTCCCCGGCCATCCCGAATCCGAGACCTGCCGCACCCTGCTGTGCCTGTGGCAGGAGGAAGAACGCGGCCGCCTGGCGGTTCATCAGGCCATCGGCGCCGCCGCCATCGATGCCTATCTGGACGATCCGGCCGAAAGCCGCCTGATCATGTCCATGAAATCCTACCTGGCGCAGACATCGTTCCGCGAAACGCGCCTGCTGGGCCGCCGACTGACGCTGGAGAACCTCGTCGGCTTCTTCGTCGCCGAACTGATGCGCGCCGTCGGCATCGACCCCGCCACGGTCGATGCCACGGTCGGCCGCCCGGTACAATTCGCCGGCGAGGCACCCGATGATGCGTTCGGCGAACAGCGCCTGCGCGACGGCTTTGCCGAAGCCGGTTTCCGCAGCATCGCCGTGGCGCTGGAGCCCGAGGCCGCCGGCTGGCGCTTCGCCCGGCGGCTGGACGCGCCGGCCACGATCCTGGTCGGCGATTTCGGCGGCGGCACCAGCGATTTCTCGGTCCTGCGCTTCGATCCCGCAATCGGGCGCGCCGTTCCGCTGGGCCATGCGGGCGTGGGCATCGCGGGCGACCAGTTCGACTACCGGATCATCGACAACGTCGTCTCGCCCGAACTGGGCCGCGACAGTACCTACCGCATCATGGGGGGCGCCCCCTTGCCGGTGCCGATCGAGTGGTACGCCAGCCTGGCGCGCTGGCACCGCCTGTCGCTGATGCGCACGCCGGCAACGCTGCGCGCCATCGACGACGTGGCGCGCACCGCCTCCGAGCCCGATCGCCTGCATGCGCTGGCCACTCTGGTCGCCGACCAGCAGGGCCAGGCCCTGTATCGCGCAGTCGGTGCCGCCAAGGCCGAACTGTCGCACGCCGACAGCACCACCCTGCGCTTCCATCACAAGGACATCCATATCGACCGCACGATCACACGGGCGGCGTTCGAAGACTGGATCGCCCCCGATCTGGCCCAGTTCGACGGCGCTGTGACAACGGCACTGGACCGCGCGGGCCTGGGCGAAGCCGATATCGACCGGGTGTTTCTCACCGGCGGCACCTCGTTCGTCCCGGCGGTCCGCGCCCTGTTCGCCGCCCGTTTCGGCAACGAGCGGATCGATCGCGGCGGAGAGTTCGTGTCGGTCGCCGAAGGACTGGCCCTGATGCAGGGGAACACGGCCCATCCGTCAGGCACCACCACCTGCTGAAAAAGCCTTTCAGACCTTACGTTCTTTTCATCCGATTTTGATTCAGATCAAGGCCGATGCCCCCGCCCCGTGCCATAAGAAAAGGGCGATGGGGGCATCGCATATCGAATCATCACGCAAACTGCAGGGTCTTCGGACCCTGCTTTTTTTTTGCGACACGCGGAAGCGACATGAAGCACCCTCCGTTTCTGCCGGTTCGTACGTTTTATAAAGCCCATAATCCCCGAGCGTGATCAGACGACAGCAAGCGACGGCAGATCCTCGGCCGATCGCGGCGGCTTCATCATCGCGGTCGGCAGCGGCGCGTCACCATCGGTCTCGTCCCTGAGCATGTAGCCCTGCCCCCATACGGTCGTGATCACGTCCCGTGCCCCGGCCACCTGCAATTTCTTCCGCAACTTGCAGATAAAAACATCGATGATCTTCATTTCCGGCTCGTCCATCCCCCCATAGAGATGGTCGAGAAATGCGAACTTGCTCAGTACCGTACCCCTGCGGAGCATGAGCAGTTCCAGGATCATGTATTCCTTGCCGGTCAGATGAACCAGCCGCCCCTTTACCGTAACCTCGCGGCTGTCCAGGGAAAGCCTGACCGCCCCGGCCTGCAGGACCGGCTGGCTGTATCCCTTCGAACGACGGACGATGGCCTGGATGCGTGCGGCCAGTTCCGGCGTATCGTAGGGCCGGGTGATGTAATCGTCCGCGCCCGCTGAAAAGGCCCGGACCTTCGCCTGCGCCCCACTCAGGCTGGACAGGGCAACGATGGGTGTATCCAGCCGCGCGGCCCTCGCCGCCCGCAGGACTTCATAGCCGTCGATATCTGGAAGAACCATTTCAAGTAATGCCAGATCATAATCGTAACGGCGAAGCATCTCGACCCCTTCATGCCCGGTCATGGCGTGGTCGATCATGTAGCCAACAGAGCGCAATGTGCTGGAAGTACCACGAGCCGCACTCCCATTCCCCTCGACGAGCAAGACACGCATGTTCATCAACCATTGATTGTTTATGACTACAATTACTACCTATAGGTGTATAATCCTCCACAAACAATCCTTTTAGGATGGGTCCGGGTATCAAACCGCCTCGATCACGAATATGTTATATCAAGCCGCCAGGAGCGTTTCCGAGACCGCCGAACATTACGCCTGCGGACCGCGTAATCCGCATCCTCCGCTCTCTCATTCCGATCCCCGATCGGCAGCACGTCTCTCTCTCGAAGGCTTTTCAGAGCCAGCCCCGCTTCGGCGCGCGAAAATACCCACCGGGCGCAGTCCCTCGCGGGCAGTTCTCATTCACCCGCCCCTATTTTTGGTCGGGGCCTCTCAGCCGCCGGGAGCGCCCCAGGCCGGATCGACGGTCACGGCATGATTCAGCGGCCCCGCGCCGGCCCCATAGCCGGGGGCACGCGCGATGGCGGCCCGCAGATAGCGCCGGGCCCGTTCCACGGCATCCCGCAGGCTCAGGCCCTGCGCCAACCCGGCGGCAATCGCGCTCGCCAGCGTGCAACCGGTCCCATGCGTGTGCCGGGTATGCAGGCGGGTGTCCGAGAACAGTTCGATGCCCGACGATTCGCACAGCACATCGGTCAGGATATCCCCTTCCAGATGTCCGCCCTTCAGCAGCACCGCCCGCGCGCCCGCCCGCCGCAGGGTCTCCGCCGCCCGGCACATATCGTCCACCGTGCGGATCGGGTGACCCACCAGAACCTCGGCCTCCGGCAGGTTCGGCGTCAGCAGGCTCGCCAGCGGCACCAGATGCCGCATCAGCGTCTCCACGGCGTCATCCTGCAACAGGCGCGAACCGCCCTTGGCCACCATCACCGGGTCCAGCACATACGGAACATCCGGGTAGGCACGCACTTCCGCCGCCACTGCCCGGATCACCTCGCCCCGATCCAGCATGCCGCTCTTGAAGGCATCCACGCCGATATCGTCCAGCACGCAGCGCATCTGCGCCGCCACGATATCGGGCGGCACCGGCAGGATTCCGCTCACGCCCAGCGTATTCTGCACCGTCAGGGCCGAGACCGCCGTCATGGCGAACCCGCCCAGCGCCGTCACGGCCTTGATATCCGCCTGGATTCCCGCCCCACCGCCGGAATCGCTGCCGGCGATGACCAGGACGCGGCCCTTCATGACGGCCAAGACCGGCGCCCCTACGCCGCTTCCTGCGCGGAACCGATCACCGCGCACATCCCGGCAACCACCCGCTCCACCAGCGCCGGGTCTTCCGCCTCCGCCATCACGCGCACCAGCGGCTCGGTCCCGCTTTCGCGCAGCAGCAGCCGCCCGGCCGTTCCCAGTTCGGCCTCCGCCTGCCGGCGCGCTTCCTCCACCGCGGGCGCATGCAACGGACTCTTGCCGATGAAGCGGACATTGCGCAGCAATTGCGGAAAGGGCGTGAACACGCGGCAGACCTCGCTGGCCGGCCGACCTTCCTCGACCAGCACCGCCAGAACCTGCAATGCCGCCACCAGCCCGTCACCGGTCGTCGCGAAATCGGACAGCACCATGTGCCCCGACTGCTCACCCCCCAGATTGACGCCCAGTTCGCGCATGCGCTCGACCACATAGCGGTCGCCCACCGCCGTGCGCACCAGTTCCAGCCCCAGCCCATCCAGGCAGCGCGCCAGCCCCATGTTCGACATCACGGTGGCCACGACCTTGTTCGCACTCAGCCTGCCCTGACGGCTCCACGACCGGGCGATGAGGGCCAGGATCTGGTCCCCATCGATCAGCCGCCCCTGCTCGTCGGCAATCAGCAGCCGGTCCGCATCGCCATCCAGCGCGATCCCGATATCGGCTTCATGCGCCACCACCGCCGCACACAGCGCCTCAGGGCGGGTCGAGCCGCAATTCTCGTTGATATTGACGCCGTTCGGCTCGCACCCGATCCGGATCACCTCGGCCCCGAGTTCCCACAGCGCGGTCGGCGCCACCCGATAGGCGGCCCCATTGGCGCAGTCGATGACGATCCGCAGCCCATCCAGGCGCCGCCCGCGCGGAAACGACGCCTTGGCATTCTCGATATACCGCCCGGCCGCATCGTTCAGGCGCGAGGCGCGGCCGATCCGCTCGGGCGTCGCCAGCCGGCCCGTCAGGTCGGCGCGCATCAGGTCCTCGATCTCGGCCTCGGTCTCGTCGGAGAGCTTGAATCCGTCCGGCCCGAACAGCTTGATGCCGTTATCGCCGAACGGATTGTGCGAGGCCGAGATCATCACGCCCAGATCGGCCCGCAGCGACCGCGTCAGCATCGCGATCGCCGGCGTCGGCATCGGCCCGGCCAGCGTCACATCCACCCCGGCCGACAGAAAGCCGGACACCAGCGCACATTCGATCATATAGCCCGAGAGCCGGGTATCCTTCCCAACCAGCACCCGATGCCGATGCGTCCCGCGCGTAAAACGCAGGCCGGCTGCCTGTCCCAGCTTCTGGGCCACTTCCACCGTCATCGGGTCCTGATTGGCCGTGCCGCGAATCCCGTCGGTGCCGAACAATTTTCTGGTCTTGGTCATCTTCCCGGCTATCCCTGGTTCACCACGCACCGCGCCTACATCCGCTCCGGCTTATCGCAGGTCCACAATCCCTGCCAGACCCGCAATGCCTGCACCATGGCAGGAACATTATGCACCCGCAGGATGGTATTGCCGAGTTCCAGCCCCGGCAGGCTGCTGGCAACCGTACCCGGATCGCGGTCCGACGCCACCGGCACCCCCGCCATCTCCCCCAGCACACGCTTGCGCGAGGTCCCCAGCAGCACGCGGCACCCCAGATTGGCCAGGATCGGCAGGCGCCGGATCATCTCGATATTCTGCGCGGCGTTCTTGGCGAATCCGATCCCCGGATCGACGATGATCCGGTCGCGCGCAATGCCGGCCGCCACCGCCGCATCGATCCGCGCGGCCAGTTCGCACGTCACGTCGACGGCCACATCGTCATAGACGGCGAAATCCTGCATGGTCTGCGGCGTGCCGCGCATATGCATCAGCACGACAGGACAGCCGGCATCGGCCACCACCGCCAGCGCCTGCGGATCATGCAGCAGGGCCGAAACATCGTTGATCAGCGCCGCCCCCACCCCAAGCGAGGCCGACATGGTGCGCGCATTGCGGGTATCGACCGACAACGCGACATCGGACTGGCTCCGCAGTTCCGCCAGAACGGGCGCCACACGCGCCCATTCCTCCTCCGGCGTCACGACGGCCGATCCAGGGCGCGTGCTCTCGCCGCCGATATCCAGCAGCCCCGCCCCGGCCGTGATCATGGCGATACCGGCCCGAATCGCCGCCTCCGTCCCGAAATGGCGGCCGCCATCGCTGAAACTGTCGGGGGTGACGTTCAGGATTCCCATCACCTGCGGGCCCGGCGGCAGATCCGCCGAGGGCAGCGGCGCGGTCACACGCGCCAGCACATCCAGCCAGTCGCCGGGCAGATCCCCCGCGCGCACCAGCCGGGCATCATCGCCCTCGATCAGCCGCGCCAGGGTAAAGGCCGCCGGTCCATCTGCCAGCCAGTGGGCCAGCCCCGCATCCACCGCCCTATGGGCATCGCGCCCGAACACCAGTCCCGCCGGTTCAAGCAGCCGCAATGCGCCCATCCAGCTTCCGCCCCATCATCATGGCATGGTCATAAAATGAAAACAGACGGAGTCACCCCGCCTGTTTTCCACCTTATCCTATAAACGCAGCGTCCAGATTCCGGGCTTCAGCCGGCCGCCGGAGCCGGATCGAGGCCTCCACCACCACCCGGCGAGGGCAGCGGCGCCGCCGGCGGCGTCGGCGGAACCGAAGACCGGCGATTTTCCGGCATCGGATCATCCACCACCACGCGCTCGATCGGCTCCCCGCGCAGCACCTGGCGAATTTCCTCGCCGGAGAGGGTCTCGTATTCCAGCAGCGCGTTGGCCAGCCGGTGCAGGTCATCCACATGCTCGATCAGCATGGTCCGCGCCCGGGCATAGGCACTGTCGATCAGGCGCTTGATCTCGTCGTCGATCTCGCGAACCGTCTCTTCAGACACGTTCTTGTTCTGGGTCACGCTATGGCCCAGGAACACTTCCTGCCCGTTATCGCCATAGGCGATCATACCCAGCTTGTCGCTCATGCCCCATTCGGACACCATGCGGCGCGCCAGATCGGTCGCCATCTTGATATCGCCGGAAGCACCGTTCGACACGTTGTCCGCCCCGAAGATGATCTCCTCGGCAGCGCGGCCACCCATCGCCAGCGTCAGCTCGCCCAGGCATTTCGCGCGGCTCTTGGAGTAGCGGTCGCCCTCGGGCAGGCTCATCACCAGGCCCAGCGCACGGCCGCGCGGAATGATCGTGGCCTTGTGCACCGGGTCGGCGCCCGGCGTCATGATCGCGACCAGCGCATGCCCGCCCTCATGGAAGGCGGTCATCTTCTTCTCGTCCTCGCTCATGACCAGCGAGCGACGCTCGGCGCCCATCAGCACCTTGTCCTTGGCGTTCTCGAATTCCAGCATCGCGACCGTGCGCTTGCCCATGCGGGCAGCCATCAGCGCGGCCTCGTTCACCAGATTGGCCAGGTCGGCGCCCGAGAAGCCCGGTGTGCCGCGCGCGATCACCTTGGGGTCGACATCCGACGCCAGCGGAACCTTGCGCATATGCACGCGCAGGATCTTCTCGCGCCCGACCACGTCCGGATTGGGCACCACCACCTGGCGGTCGAAGCGGCCGGGGCGCAGCAGGGCGGGGTCCAGCACGTCGGGGCGGTTGGTCGCGGCAATCAGGATCACGCCCTCATTGCTCTCGAACCCGTCCATCTCGACCAGCATCTGGTTCAGCGTCTGCTCGCGCTCGTCATTGCCGCCACCCAGGCCGGCGCCACGATGACGGCCAACGGCGTCGATTTCATCGATGAAGATGATGCACGGCGCCGCCTTCTTGCCCTGCTCGAACATGTCACGCACACGCGACGCACCGACACCGACGAACATCTCGACGAAATCGGAGCCCGAGATGGTGAAGAACGGCACGTTCGCCTCACCGGCAATGGCACGGGCCAGCAGCGTCTTGCCGGTGCCCGGCGGGCCGACCAGCAGCACGCCCTTGGGGATCTTGCCGCCCAGGCGGGTGAATTTCTGCGGATCACGCAGAAAGTCCACGATCTCCTGCAACTCGCTCTTGGCCTCGTCGATGCCCGCGACATCGTCGAAGGTCACCCGTCCCTGCTTTTCCGTCAGCATCTTGGCGCGCGACTTGCCGAAGCCCATGGCCCGGCCGCCACCCGCCTGCATCTGGCGCATGATGAAGATCCAGGCGCCGAACATCAGCAGGATCGGGGCGTAGTTGATCAGATAGCGCAGGAACGGATTGGAATCGCTGTCCTGCGGCTTCGCCATCACCTCCACGCCCTTTTCGGTCAGGCGCGGGATCAGCGTCGGATCCTGGGGTGTATAGGTCTCGAACGACGTGCCGTCCGTCAGCGTGCCGGAGACATTATGGTCCTGCACGACGACAGAGCGCACGCGGCCGTTATTCACATCTCCGATAAAATCGGAATATGCCAGTTGCTGCGCCGCATGCTGCGTGCTTCCAGGCTGGAAGACGTTGAACAGCAGCAGCAACAGTACGATAATGATTACCCAGAGGGCCAGGTTCCGGCCAAAATTGTTCATCTTGCCCATTGTTCCATACGCTTGACGCCACCCGGATTCCGCCTGGTGCCGAAACACGCAGGTAAGGCTTCCTTCTGACCGGCAGCCAGACGCCTTCTCTACCTCGATTTAGCCATACATAGGCCCTTCGTGGGACATTCACACCCCCACCCCGGGTCTTTATTGCCCCCCGGGCGCGAAAATCCGCCTGCCCACCGCTCAATGGCCCCCTGTGAACCGCGCCGCCTCGGCCGCCACCGCACCCGGCATCAGCGTCAGACGCACCCCGGCCAGTGCCGGATCATGACAGATCCCCATCGTCGGAACCGCCACCACCCGCCCGGCGCGGAACAGCGCCGGCAGGGTACGCAACGCGCGGGCCGGCCACGGCGTCTTCCAGTCGGCGGGCGCCATCCATCGTCCCGGCGGCCCCGCCGCGCCCAGCGTCACGCCCCGCAGATCGGCCCCGTGCGGCGCCCGCAGCACAAAACGCCCGTCCCAGACGCAATCCGCCACCGCCGGCACGGGCGCCTGCATCGCCGCCTCCTCGCGCAGCAGCAGCCAGCGCAACCCCGCCCGGCGCAGGGCCGCGCCCGCCTCCACCAGACAGGCCCCCGCCAGCGTGGCCGGCCGAGGATCGGCACACAACGCCGCCACCGCCCGCGAGGGCGGCAGATAATCCCGCCCCGACACCGCACGCAGCAGAAAGGCCAGTGTACGCGGGCAGGCCGGGTCCTCCGCCAGCGCCACCCACCCCCCCTCGGCGACCGTCACCCCCCGGGCCAGCCGCCGCGCCTGCCCGGCATCGCGCGCCATGCGCGCGGCCCCCGCCTGCCCCGCCTCCGCGCAAAGCCGCAACACGGCCGGCGGATCGGCGGAAAGCCCGGCGCGCAGACGGGCACGCTCGGCGCGCGGATCGGCGTTTGAAGGGTCTTCCACCCATTCCAGCCCCGCGCGCCGCAGCGTGCCGCGCAAGGTCGCCGGTTCGATGTCGCGAAACGGGCGCACCAGACGCAGATCCCCGGTAAACGTCACCGCGCCCATGCCCGCCAGACCATCCGGCCCACTGGCGGCCCGGCGCCGGATCAGCACGGTTTCCGCCTGATCGCCCGCATGATGGCCCAGCAGCAGATCGACGATCCCGGTCCGCCGACACGCGGCCGACAACGCCGCATAGCGCGCGCGCCGCGCCCGATCGGCCACGCCGGGGCCGGAACGCAGCCCCTCCAGCACCAGAATCTCGGCGGGAATCCCCAGCCGGGCCAGACGATCGCGCGTCAGGCGCGCCTCGGCGGCAGCCGCGGGCCGCAATCCATGGTCCACGATCAACGCGCGCACCGCACGCCGCCACCGCCCCGCGAGATAGGCAAGACACAGACTGTCCGCCCCGCCCGACACCGCGATGCCGATTTCGGGCATGCCCACCCCGTCAGGCAACCACGGCCCCAGCCCCGCCATGATGGCGGCAAAGCGGCCGTCATCCAGCATCCCGGCGGAACCGCCGCCGGTCAGGTCGGCATCAAAGCCGGTCAGTGGCATCCCGCGCGGGTGCGATAGGCCGTCTCGGCCGTCTTGACGCGCGGCGCCGGCGAGGGGAACTCGCTCTTCAGCTTGGCCAGGGCCTGGCACGCCGAATTCTTGTCCCCCATCGCCAGCAGCGATGCCGTCACCCCCAGCAGCGCATCCGGCGCCCGGCCCGAACGCGGCGAACGGTTATAGGTATCGTAATAGGCCACGGCCGACTGGCGATACTGCTTCTGCCCGGCCAGCGACTGCGCCAGCAGGAACTGCGCGTCGATCTGCAACGGGCCCTTCGGGCCGGCCAGCACCTGCTTGGCAGCTGCCTGCGCTCCGGCATAATCCCCACGCATCAGGGCCGCATTGCCGTCCTTCAGCACGATGTCGGGCGTGCGCTTGGCCGGCGGCGCGGCATCCCCGCCGCCACCCGCCGCAGCAGGACCGGCCGCGTCAGCCGGCGCATCCGGCGCCGCCGGCCTGGGCGGCGGATGGCCGCCATTCTGCATGGCGAAATTCATGTCGTCGATCTGCTTCGCCAGGGCCGCATTCTGCTGCTGCACCTGGTTGGTCAATTGGTCGAGTTGCCCGCGCATGTCGCGCACCTGCTGCTCCAGGGTCATCACCCGGTCCAGCAACTGGGCCGTCAGGTCGCCACCGGCCGCCGGCGGCCCGCCATTACCACTATTGCCGCCACCCTCGGGCATGGGCGGCGGAAGAATGCCACCCCCCTGTCCCCCGGGCGCCGCCGACTGCATCTGCGAAAGCTGCTGGCGCAGATCCATGATCTGGTTCTGCAACGCGATCCCTTCGCGACTCGTCATCTGCTCGGTGTCCTGTGCCCGGACCGCCAGCGGCGACAGGCCAGCCAGCAGGGTCAGGATCACCAGCCCCTTCGCGCGCGGCGGCAGGCTCCCACGATGTCGAAACGGCGAAAAAGAGCGGAAGGCAACAGGCCGCATGATATGGATGTCTCCATGAATGCACCACCGCCGGCCCAGACCAATGCCGATCGCCGGAGGTCACGATAAGAGGTCACAAACAGCCTCTTATGCACGCCTGCTCCAAAGCCGTGAAGAGATCACGCACCCGGACCACGCAGAAGAGACCGCAGGTCAGCCGCCAATAAAAAAGCCGGCCAGGTAAAGACCTGGCCGGCTTCCTTCAGCCGAACGAACGCTTCGGCCGGTTCGCTCAGCGAACCGACGTGATGCTGTTACGGTTCTGGGCCCAGGCTTCCTCGTCGTCACCCGTCGCGGTCGGACGATCCTTGCCGTAGGAGATCGTCGTGATGCGCGAGGCGGCAACGCCCTTGGCCACCAGGTAGTCGCGCGCCGCGTTGGCACGACGCTCGCCCAGGGCGATGTTGTACTCTTCGGTGCCGCGATCGTCACAGTTGCCGGCGAGCTGCACGGTCACCTGCGGATACTTCGCCAGCCAGGCGGCCTGGCGGTCCAGCGTGGCCTGGGCTTCGCTGGACAGATTGTTCTTGTTCAGTTCGAAGAAGACGCGATCGCCAACATTGGCGACCAGATCGGCTTCGCTGCCCGGCGTCACGCCGGAGGTCTGGGCGGCGGCACCGGTACCGGTCGTGGCGCCCTTGTTCGTATCATCCGAGCACGCCGCGAGAAACACGGCCATGCCAAGCGCACCAAGAAGCTTCAGTCTCATTGGTTTTAGATCCTGAGATCGGTTCCCGCACGGAACCATATGATTAAGTTGCCGGTAAGCGTTATCTGGTTCCGACACTCGTTTTGTTCCGTCAACAACCCAGTGACAGAACTATGCGAACCGCGGAGCCCACCCGCCCGTTACCGCCAGACATGACAGACCGTCAAGATGCCCGTAACACATGCCGGGCATCTTGTTTTGCACATCGGCCTGAAAAGCACACTAAAGCGCTGTTTCGGTCGTCTTTTCAGCCGTTCAGCGGTGACCAGGCCGGATCTGACGACATACCAACCGCCGGAATCGACCGTTCATGAAAGCCGGTAATATCGATCGTGCCGATCGAGGACGAGAACCCGGCCCCTCCGGCCCCCGCCGCCGTCTGGCGGCAGAAGGCCAGCACCCGGCCATTGGGGCAGAAGGTCGGGGTATCCACGGTAAAGCCCTGGGTCAGGATCCGCTCGCCGGTGCCGTCGGGCGCCATCACGCCCAGCGAGAAGCTGCCGTTCGCAATTCGCGTAAAGGCGATCAGATCACCACGCGGCGACCAGACCGGCGAGCCATATGTCCCATTCCCGTAGGAAATCCGCTTCGCCCCGCCACCGCCGGCGCTCATGATATAGAGCTGCGGCGTGCCCCCGCGATCCGAGTTGAAGACGATCTGCGACCCGTCCGGGCTGTAGCAGGGGCTGGTATCGATGGCGCCGGAACTGGTGAGCTGCCGCTTGCCGCGCGAGGCCAGGTCCACCGTATAGATGTCCGATCCCCCTCCGCGCGTGACGGACATCACCACCGTCCGCCCATCGGGGGCGAAACGCGGCGCGAACGAGATCCCGTCGAAATCGCCCAGCAATTGCTGCCGCCCGGTCGCCAGGTTCAGCACATACACGCGCGGCCGGTTGTTGGCGTAGGACATGAACGCAAGCTGTTCGCTGACCGGGCTGAAACGCGGGGTCAGGGTCAGCCATTGCCCACCGGAGAGGTAGTGGCTGTTGGCGCCGTCCTGGTCCATGATCGCCAGCCGGGTGGTCTGGTGCGCACGCGGGCCCGACCGGGCGATATAGGCGATTCGCGAGTTGAAATACCCCTTCTCGCCCAGCAGCCGCTCATAGATCACATCGGCGATGATATGGGCGATCTTGCGCGCATCCCCGGCCCCCGCCGTGTAGGCGGTGCCCTGGATCTGCTGCCCGGTCAGCACGTCCCACAGCCGGAATTCGACGCGCAGCCCGCCGCTGCCCGTGGTCGCGGTGCCGCTGACCAGCGCCCGCGCGCCCAGCGATTTATACGTGCCGAAATCCGGCACACCCACCGGCAGCGCGCCATTGATGGGCGAGAACAGGCCGCAATTGCCCAGATCGCCCGAGATCACGCTGCTCACCAGTTGGCCCGCATCGCCGCCCAGCACCGGAATGACGATCGGAATCGGCGCCGTCCGCGCCTGGTCCACCGTAATCTCCGCATCGCCCGGCGCACCCTGGGCATGGGCGGACAGCGGTATGGCCAGCACACCGGCGGCGACACAACCGGTCCCAAGCAAGGCGCGGCGGCCGAAATGGGTCGCCAGCACCGAGGCCTCGGCATCGGAAATCAGCGGAAGTTCACTCGAACGCATGGTCTTCTCCTCGAAGGCACCGACCGGGCAGCGCCTGGGCTGCCTCACGGACGGAAAACGAATTTGAGCTGCTGGGTCTGCCCCAGCATCGCCTTGGGTATGGGCAGTTGCGCGCAGGTCGGGCTCAGCACCGCCGCCCGCGCCCGTTCGGCCAACGCGCGATAGGACGAATCCCCCGCCATCCGCGCCTGGGTCTCGGGCGCGAACTGCACGATGCGGGCCATGCCCGTGCCATCCACCGTCACCACCAGATGGGCGACGAACTGCGCATAGTCCTTCGCCGCCGTATCCTCGGTGTAGCAGCGGCGCACGGCATTCCCGATTGCCTTCTGGTCGGCCGAACTCAGCGCGCTGGTAATGTCGCCATCCGGCGCGCCCCCGCCATCGGGCGCTCCGCCCTGCACCGGATTGGCCCGCGCCTTCGGCGGATGGGTCTGCTTCTGGTCGGCGCGGAACGCATCCAGCGTCGCCATCAGCGAATGGGTATCCGGCACCGCCTTCTTCGTCTCGTTCGGCTGCGTGATGTGCGAGAATTGCTGCATCTTCGGCAGGGGCGCGGGTTCGGGCTGCGGCGAAGGCGGCGCCGTCTCGTGCGAGGGCACGGGCGGCGACGGCAGGGTCGGCGGTGCCGGCACGGCATCGGGCGACGGCTGCTCGACCTTGGGCGGCACCGGCGTATCGGGCAGCTTTTCCGGCGGCGTCTCCGGCGGCGGCGGCATGGGCGGCGGCGGAGGCGGCGGCGGGGCCGCTTCCTCGTTCGGTTCCTTCACCGGCGGCGTCGGGGCCGGCGGCGCCTCCTGCGGCACCGGGGCCGGAGCCGGCGCGGGTTTGGGCGCCGGCTTGTCGGCCTTGTGCGGCGTGCCGCCGCTGTCCGAGGGCGCGAACTCCATCTCGATCGTCGGTGGCGGCGGCGGCTCGGGCGGCACGGGCACATGCAGCCCCAGCAGCATGGCCGCCAGCAGCACCATATGCGCAACGCCCGACACGATGATCGACCACCGCATCAGCTTGCGTTCGGAACGACGCGGCGGAACCACGATTGCGGCTCTCCTACCCGATGGCGGTCAGGGCGCGCCGCCGCCCGAGGGCGGCTGCTGGGCCAGGAGGGCGACATGGGTAAAGCCGCCGGACGTGATACGGCCCATGACCTCCATCACGCGCCCATAATCGATATGCGAATCGCCACGCACGAAGATGCGATGCGAAGGATCGTTCTGGGATGCCGCGCGCAGCTGATCCAGCAACTGGTCCGCCGATACCGGATTGTCGCCCAGATACAGCGACCCGTCACTGCGGATGGATACCGTGATCGGCTTGGTATCGGCATTCACCGGCGCCGCGTCGGTCTTCGGCAGGTCGACATTCACGCCGCTGGTCATCATCGGCGCCGTCACCATGAAGATGATCAGCAGCACCAGCATGACGTCGACCAGCGGGGTGACGTTGATGTCCGACATGGGGCGGCGACGCCCGCGGCGGCCGCCCCCTCCACCGAGGGAAACGCCCATGATTCAGCCCCTTTCTTCGGACTGGCGGGACAGGATCGCGGCGAATTCGGTGCCGAACGCCGCCATCCGGTCCTCGAACAGGCCCAGACTGTTGCTGATGACGTTATAGGCGATCACCGCCGGAATGGCGGTCACAAGGCCGATGGCGGTCGCGAACAGCGCCTCGGAGATACCGGGCGCCACCACGGCCAGGTTGGTGTTGTGCATCGCCGCGATCGACCCGAACGCATGCATGATGCCCCACACGGTGCCGAACAGGCCGATGAACGGCGCCACCGGCCCGATCGTGGCCAGGAAGATCATCCAGCGGCCCAGCCGCTCCATCTCGCGCGTGATGGTGATGTTCATCGCGCGGTCCACGCGCTCCTTCACCCCGCCGCGCGCCAGGTCGATGCCGGCGATGCGCGCCGAGCGGCGCCATTCGCCCATCGCGGCGCCGAACACGGCCGCCATCGGATGCAGCGGCTTGGCCCCATCGGATTCATACAGATCGTCCAGGCTGCCGCCCGACCAGAACTTGTCCTCGAACGCCGACGCCTCGCGATTCACGCGCCGCAGGGTCACGATCTTGTCGAAGATGATGCCCCACACGATGATGCTGCTGATCGCCAGGCCGATCATCACCAGCTTGACGACGATCGCCGCGTGCAGAAACAAACTCCACAGCGACAGGTCGGACGCCGCCGCGCCCAGATTCGCCGCGTTAACCGCTTGGTCCAAAAACGCCTCCTGCACCTTCCGCACGCAGCTTCAGCACCGCATCCCGACGCCGAGTCGGGGCAGTCCGACACTGCTTTCCATACTGTTCCTTATAGGCTTCCAGAAGAAAGCAGAAGCACCCCCACGGCGGGACACACGCGCCGCGTAGAAAATTTTCTTCCGGACAGAAACGCGGGAAACGCCTCGCCCTAATCCAGCAACCCGGTCAGAAGATCATGCCATAAAGGCGGAAATCGGGCAGCCCGGCCATCGGCGGCCCGCACGCAGGCCAGTCGCACGTCCAGACGCGCGCAGCATTTGTCCTCCAGCAGGAATTCCTGCTCCAGCCGGCAACTGGCCGAGCCCAGTTCGACCAGGCGCGTCGTCACGGTCACGACATCGTCAAGCCGCAGCGGCCGCTTGTAGTCGATCGTGGCCCGATGGAGGACGAAGGCCAGCCCGTATTCTTCCAGCAGCGAGAAGGCCGAACGGCCCAGCCCGCGAATCGCCTCGGTCCGCGCCCGTTCGGCAAAGGCGAAATAGCGGGCATGATAGACAACTCCCCCCGCGTCGGTATCCTCGTAATAGACGCGAAACGGGATGCTGTGCTTCATCCGTCCTCTCCCAGCAAAAGATCGCCCTGATCGGCCTGTCGGGCCGGCGGTTGCAGGCCCAGATGGCGCCATCCGCGCTCGCCCAGCATCCGCCCGCGGCTGGTTCGCAGCACCAGCCCTTCCTGGATCAGATAGGGCTCCACCACATCTTCCAGCGTATCGCGCGCCTCGGCCAGCGCCGCCGCCAGCGTCTCCACGCCCACCGGGCCGCCATGGTGAAATTCGGCGATCCGGCGCAGATAGCGCCGATCCATCGCATCCAGCCCCAGCGAATCGACTTCCAGCCGCGAGAGCGCGGCATCGGCCATCGCCCGGTCCACCGGCCCCGGCCGCGCGACCGAGGCAAAGTCGCGCACCCGCCGCAGCAGGCGCCCGGCAATACGCGGCGTCCCGCGTGAGCGGCGGGCGATTTCCTCAGCCCCCTCCGGCGTCAGGTCGAATTGCAGCTTCCGCGCCCCGCGCGAGACGATCTGCCGCAATTCCTCGGCCGTATAGAACACCAGCCGCAGCGGAATGCCGAAGCGGTCGCGCAACGGCGTCGCCAGCAGCCCGGCCCGCGTGGTCGCCGCCACCAGGGTAAAGGGTGAAAGGTCGATCCGCACCGACCGCGCGGCCGGCCCCTCGCCGATAATCAGGTCGAGCTGGAAATCCTCCATCGCCGGATACAGGATTTCCTCGATCGCCGGTTGCAGGCGATGGATCTCGTCGATGAACAGCACATCGCGCGGCTGCAGGTTGGTCAGGATCGCCGCCAGATCCCCCGCGCGCTGGATCACCGGCCCGGAGGTCGCGCGAAACCCCACCCCGAGTTCGCGCGCCACGATCTGCGCCAGCGTCGTCTTGCCCAGCCCCGGCGGCCCGTGCAGCAGCACATGGTCCATCGCCTCGCCCCGCGCGCGGGCGGCGGCGATAAAGATCGCCAGATTCTCGCGGCTGGCCTTCTGCCCGGTGAAATCCTCAAGCGTCTGCGGCCGCAGGCCGGCCTCGCCCGCATCCTCGTCCATGCGTCCCGGATCGACCGCGCGCGGGGGCAGATCGCTCATCGCGCCAGTTCCCGCAGGCTTTCACGGATCACCACGTCGAGGTCACCTTCCTGCCCGGCACCGGCCTCCTTCAGCCGCGCCAGAATCCGCGCCACCACCGGCTGCGCCTCGGCCCGGCGGAAGCCCAGCCCCGCCAGCGCCAGCAGCACATCCCCCTCGACCCCGGCCGAAGCCGTCGGCACGGGCAGCACAACGCCCGCGCCCACAGGCAGCTTGCCCGCCTTGTCGCGCAGTTCCGACAGAATCCGTTCCGCCAGCCGCGCGCCCACGCCAGAAACCCGCGTCAGCCCCGCCTTGTCCGCCGCCGCGATGGTCGCCGCCACATCGGCGGGCGAAAGCGCGGACAGGATCGCCAGCGCCAGCTTGGCCCCCACCCCCTGCACCGTCGTCAGCAGCCGGAACCAGTCCCGCTCCGCCGCATCGGCAAAGCCGTAGAGCAGGAACGCATCCTCGCGCACCACGGTCTCGACCAGCACGCGAGAGACTTCGGGGGGCATCGGCAGCGCGGACAGGGTGCGGGTCGAGGCATGGACCAGATAGCCCACGCCATGCACGTCGATCACGCAGCGATCGGCCTCGATCTGCCCGACCAGCCCGGTCAGTTGCGCGATCATGCCGTGCGCGTTCCCGCCGCCACGCGCAGGGCGCTGGCGCGATGATGCGCGTGGCAGATCGCCACCGCCAGCGCGTCCGAGGCATCGGCCCGCTTGATCGTCGCCGTGGGCAGAAGACGGCGCACCATCATCTCCACCTGCTCCTTGCTGGCGGCGCCGGTGCCGACCACCGCCCGCTTCACCGCCATGGCACCGTATTCGGAAACCACGATTCCGGCCAGCGCCGGCACCAGCAACGCAACCCCGCGCGCATAGCCCAGCTTCAGCGTCGAGGACCCGTTGCGGTTGACGTATGTTTCCTCCACCGCCGCCTCGGCCGGTTCGAACCGATGCACCAGTTCCATCAACCCGTCATGCAGGCAGCGCAGACGCTCGGGCACCGCGGCATCCCCGTCGGTCGCGATCACACCGTCGGCGACATGACTCAGGCGGTTCCCCGCCACGTCGATCATGCCCCAACCGGTAAAACGCAGGCCCGGATCGATGCCCAGCAGCCGGACCACCGACATCCCGGTCAGGCCGACAGCTTCTCGGCCACGTCGTCCGGCAGGTCGAAATTGGCGTAGACGGCCTGCACGTCGTCGCTTTCGTCCAGCACGTCGATCAGCTTCAGCACGGTGCGCGCCTTCTCCTCGTCCAGCGTCACCACGGTCCCGGGGCGCCAGTCGAATTTCGCGCTCGCCGGCTCGCCAAAGCGCGTCTCCAGCGCATCGCGCACCGCGAAGAAGGATTCCACCGGGCAGGTCACCTCATGCCCCTCGGCGGTGCTCTCCACATTCTCGGCACCGGCCTCGATCGCCGCTTCCAGCATCTCGTCCTCGCTGGCGACGCTGGCCGGATAGGTGATCACGCCCAGCCGGGTAAACATGAACGACACCGAATTGGTCTCGCCCAGCGACCCGCCATATTTCGAGAACGCGGCCCGCACGTCCGATGCCGTACGGTTGCGGTTGTCGGTCAGCGCCTCGACGATCACGGCCACGCCCGCCGGGCCATAGCCCTCGTAGCGCACTTCCACATAATCGTCGCCGCCGCCGGCGCCCGTCGCCTTCTTGATCGCGCGCTCGACCGTGTCTTTGGGCATATTGACCTCACGCGCCGCCGAAATCGCGGCGCGCAGGCGCGGATTGCTCGCCGGATCAGGCAGTCCCGAACGCGCCGCCACGGTAATCTCGCGGATCACCTTGGCAAACTGCCGGGCCCGGCGCGCATCCTGCGCGCCCTTGCGATGCATGATGTTCTTGAATTGCGAATGACCCGCCATCGTCCGTCTTCTCTAACTCTTCATCAAATCGTCAAATCGTCATCCATGCCCACCCCACCCGGCCTCCCGGAGGCTGGCCGGAAATGTGGGCTGGTGAGCGAGAGCGGCCCGCCAGGGCCGCGCCCGTCGTGTGTTTCCGAGCACCGAAGCGGAGCGGCCTTGATGGCCGTGAGCATCGGAGCGCAGGAAACGCGCGCCGGATCGCCACCAGCGCGCATTTACGGCCAGCCTCTCAGGCTAGGCGGCCGTGGCAGTGTTTGTACTTCTTCCCCGATCCACAGGGGCAAGGCGCATTACGCGGCGTCTCGCCCCAGCTCGACGGATCATCGGGCATGATCGCGCTGGCCCCGATCGGGGTTGCAATCGCGACATCGCCCGCCGTCTCGGCAAAGAGCGCGCCGGGCCCGGGTTCCGAGGTCAGGCCGGGCACCTGCGGATCGGCATGGATCTCAGCCGCGTGCGAGAACGGATTGTCCAGAACCGGCGGCGCCACCTCGACCCGCGCCATGGTCGAGGTCACGCGCAGGCGCATCTCGTCGAGCATGGCGGTAAAGAGCTGGAACGCCTCGTGCTTGAACTCGTTCAGCGGGTCCTTCTGGCCATAGGCGCGCAGGCCGATGCCCTGGCGAAGCTGGTCCAGCGCCAGCAGGTGCTCCTTCCACGCCGAATCGAAGGTGGTCAGCACCACCTGCTTCTCGATATAGCGCATCACCGAGGGGCCGAAATTGGCCGCCTTGGCCGCCTGGGCCTGCGTCGCCGCCTGCTCCAGCCGCTCGGTCACCACGTCGCCATCCACCCCGTCCTCGCGCGCCCAGTCGACGATCGGCAGATCCAGCCCCAGCGTCTCGCGCACATCCTCGGCCAGCTCGGCACTTTGCCACTGCTCGGCAAATGCCTTCTCGGGGATACGCCGGCGCACCATGTCGTGGATGATTTCGGACCGAATCTCCTGCACCGTCGCCGACAGGTCCTCGGCCCCCATATACTCCCGGCGCTGGGCGTAGACCTCCTTGCGCTGGTCGTTCATGACGTCGTCGTATTTCAGCGTGTTCTTGCGCATGTCGAAGTTGCGGGCCTCGACCTTCTTCTGCGCGCGCTCCAGGGCCTTGTTGATCCATGGATGAACGATCGCCTCGCCGTCCTTCAGGCCCAGGCGCTGGAGCATCCCGCCCATGCGCTCGGTCCCGAAGATGCGCATCAGATCGTCTTCGAGCGAGATGAAGAAGCGCGAATTGCCCGGATCGCCCTGCCGCCCGGCACGCCCGCGCAGCTGGTTGTCGATCCGGCGGCTTTCATGCCGCTCGGTGCCGATCACGTACAGCCCGCCCGCCTCGCGGACGATGCCGTGATATTCCGCCACCTGGGCACGGATCTCGGCCTCGCGCCGCGCCTTTTCCTCGGGGTCGGTCACATCGGCCAGTTCCTGGCGAATGCGCATCTCCACATTGCCGCCCAGCTTGATGTCGGTGCCGCGCCCGGCCATGTTGGTTGCGATCGTAATCGCCCCCGGCGCGCCGGCCTGGGCCACGATCGTGGCCTCCATCTCGTGGAAACGGGCATTCAGCACATTGTGGCGAATACCCCGCTTCTTCAGAAGCTCGGAGAGATACTCGCTCTTCTCGATCGAGGTCGTGCCCACCAGCACCGGCTGCGGCGTCTTGGAAATTTCCTCGATCAGATTGCTGACGGCCTCATATTTCTCGCGCGCGGTCAGGTAGACCTCGTCATCCCCATCCTTGCGCGACACCGGCAGGTTGGTCGGAATCTCGACCACGTCCAGCTTGTAGATCTCGGCGAATTCGTCGGCCTCGGTCATCGCCGTGCCGGTCATGCCCGACAGCTTGGGATAGAGGCGGAAATAATTCTGGAAGGTGATCGAGGCCAGCGTCTGGTTTTCCTGCTGGACCTCGACATGCTCCTTGGCTTCCAGCGCCTGGTGCAATCCGTCGGAATAGCGGCGGCCGTCCATCATGCGGCCGGTGAACTCGTCGATGATGATCACCTTGCCGCCACGCACGATGTAATCCACATCGCGCGAGAACAGCGTA
This sequence comes from Gluconacetobacter brunescens, assembly GCF_048695475.1. NCBI lineage: Bacteria > Pseudomonadati > Pseudomonadota > Alphaproteobacteria > Acetobacterales > Acetobacteraceae > Gluconacetobacter > Gluconacetobacter brunescens. The sequence goes on from NZ_JBLHEN010000002.1 coordinate 498,896, forward strand.
TGGGCGCGCAGCGACTGCTGCACATGATGGATCACCGCGATATTGTGGATGTCGTACAGCCCGCCCTCGGCCAGCACGCCCGCCTCGCGCAGCATGGTCTCGACCTGTTCCGACCCCGAATCGGTCAGGATCACGGTGCGGAACTTCTCGTCCTTCTCGAAGGTCTCGGGCAGCTTCACCAGCTCGCGCACCACCTCGTCCACCGAACGATAGAGGTCCGAACTGTCGTCGGCCGGCCCCGAGATGATCAGCGGCGTCCGCGCCTCGTCGATCAGGATCGAATCCACCTCGTCCACGATGGCGTGGTGGAAGGGGCGCTGCACCATGTCCTCGATCCGGTACTTCATGTTATCGCGCAGATAATCGAAGCCGAATTCGTTGTTGGTGCCGTAGGTGATGTCGGCCCGATAGGCCGCGCGCCGCTCCTCGTCGGCCATGTTGGGCACGATCACGCCCGTGGTCAGTCCCAGGAAGCTGTAGATCTGCCCCATTTCCTCGGCATCGCGGCGGGCCAGGTAGTCATTGACCGTCACCACATGCACGCCCTTGCCGGCCAGCGCGCTCAGATACACGGCCAATGTCGCCACCAGCGTCTTGCCCTCGCCGGTCCGCATCTCCGCGATCCGCCCGGCATGCAGCACCATGCCGCCGATCAGCTGCACGTCGAAATGGCGCATCCCCAGCACGCGGCGCGCCGCCTCGCGCGCCACCGCGAACGCCTCGGGCAGCAGCGCATCCAGCGACGTGCCTTTCGCGATCCGCTCCCGGAACTCCCCCGTCTTGGCCGCGAGGGCCGCATCATCCAGCGCACGCAACGCGGGTTCGTGCGCGTTGATCTCGGGCACGCGGCGCTGGAATGCCTTCAGAGAACGATCGTTGGCGGTTCCAAACAGGGCACGGGCAAGACTGGCGAACATGTAGACCTTCCGGAATGGCGCGGCCCCACCCCCGGCCGGACTCCCGGACGGGCTGGAACTGGAGCAAGGGCATTCGCGCGCGCGGCATCTGAGATAGGACCCACACCGCCACCGGTCAACCGAAGCCGACCCTGGAGGCCGTTCCAAAAGCCCCGCTCCCCCCCAGCCTTGCAGGACCGGACAGGCTCGGCCATGATGAAACAGACACTTTATATTTTAGGGTTCTCAACACATGCGGCCTTCCAGCCCGGCAGCCTCCATTCTGGCGGCAGCCCTGCTCGTTCCTGCGCTTTCCATTCCTCATGCCCATGCCGCCGCCCCGGTCGCGGCGCCCGCCCCCGCTGCCGCACCGGCCGCCGGCACGGCCCAGCCGGCAGCCCCGGCCAATCCGAACCCGCTGGTCGCGACCGTGAATGGCGAAGACATTCATCTGGACGACGTGCGCCAGGCCGCCGCCGGCATGCCGCAGCAGTTGCGCCAGCTCCCGCCGAACATGATCTTCCCGATGCTGCTGAACCAGATCATCGACCAGAAGGCCATTCAGCTCGCGGCGCACAAGGAAGGGCTGGACAACCAGCCCGAGGTCAAGCAGCAGATGCAGACCGCCGCCTCCAACGCGCTGCAGAACGCCTACCTGTCGCAGAAGGTCACCCCGACGCTGACCGACGCCGCGATCCAGGCCTATTACGACAAGAACTACGCCAACAAGAAGCCGGAAGAGGAAATCCACGCCCGCCACATCCTGGTGGCGACGGAAGCCGAGGCGAACGACGTCATCAAGCAGCTCAAGGGCGGCGCCAACTTCTCCGCCCTGGCCACCAAGCTGTCGACCGACAAGGCCTCGGCCAAGCAGAATGGCGGCGACCTCGGCTGGTTCAAGAAGGGCGACATGCTGCCGGCCTTCTCCGACGCCGCCTTCGCCATGAAGCCCCACACCGTCAGCCAGACGCCGGTGCATACCCAGTACGGCTGGCACGTGATCGAGGTGCTGGAAACCCGCACCGCCGCCATCCCCAAGCTGGACGCGGTGCGTGACGAGGTCCGCCAGAAACTGATCCAGCAGGGCGTCCGCGACGCGGTCGAGAAGGCGGTAGCCGGCGTCAAGGTCGTGCGGTACGACCCCAGCGGCAAGCCGATCGCCGACACGCCCGCCCCGGCGGCGGCCCCGACTGCCCCGGCCAAGAAGTAACAGCCGACCCGGCCGCTTCATCCGGTTTCACATGAAACCCGATGAAGCGGCCGGCCCATAATACCTCATGCCCTCCCCGGCCCCCGGCGGGTCGGACCACACCGCCCCCAAGATAAAGAAGACCGGACCGATGGCTCCCCTTCCCGTATCCCCCCTCGCCCGCGCGCTGCCGGACCTTCCGCCCGTGGCCGGGGTGCGTTTCGGCGCTGCGGCAGCCGGCATCCGCTATGTCGGGCGGACCGATCTGGTGATGGCGGACTTCGCCCCCGGCACCACGGTCGCCGGCGTCTTCACCCGCAACAAATGCCCCGGCGCGCCCGTCGACTGGTGCCGCGCCGCCCTGCCGGACGGTTCGGCCCGTGCGCTGGTGGTCAATGCCGGCAATGCCAACGTCTTCACCGGCCGCGCCGGCTACGAAGCCACCCAGGCCAATGCCGCCGATGCCGCCCGCCTGGTCGGCTGCGCGGCCAGCGAGGTCTTCCTGGCCTCGACCGGCGTGATCGGCGAAGTCCTGCCCTACGAGAAGATTTCCACCGCCCTGCCCGGCCTTTACGCCACCCTGTCCGAAACCGGCTGGGAAGACGCCGCGCGCGGCATCATGACCACCGACACCTTCCCCAAGGCGGCGGTGCGCGAGACGGAAATCGCCGGCGTGCCGGTCCGCATCCAGGGCATCGCCAAGGGCAGCGGCATGGTCGCGCCCGACATGGCGACCATGCTGTGCTTCGTGGCCACCGACGCCGCCCTGCCGCCCACGGTCCTGCAACCGCTGCTGGCGGCGGGCACCGACCGCAGCTTCAACCGCACGACGGTCGATTCCGATACCTCGACCTCGGACATGGTGCTGCTGTTCGCCACCGGCCAGGCCGGCAACCCGCCCGTCACCACGCCCGCCGACCCGGCGCTGGCCGCGTTCGCCACCGCGCTGAACGATCTGCTGCTGGAACTGGCGCTGCTGGTGGTGCGCGACGGCGAAGGCGCCACCAAGCTGATCGCAATCCAGGTCAGGGGCGCCGTCAGCGACGAATCCGCCCGCAAGGTGGCGATGGCCGTGGCCAACTCCCCCCTGGTCAAGACCGCGATCGCCGGCGAGGACGCCAATTGGGGCCGCGTCGTCATGGCCGTGGGCAAGAGCGGCGAACCCGCGAACCGCGATACGCTGTCGGTCGCCATCGGCGGCGTCTGGATCGCCCGCGAGGGCACCGTGGTGCCCGGCTATGACGAAACCCCGGTCGTCGCCCACATGAAGGGCCCGGAAATCGAGATCACGATCGACCTGGGTCTCGGCAACGGCATCGGCGCGGCGTGGAGCTGCGACCTGACCCACGGCTATATCGACATCAACGGGTCCTATCGCAGCTAGACAGCGCGTAGCCGACCGACCACGCGGAGACCGCTCCATGTCCGACATGCCGCCGCTTTCCGATCCGTTCGGCAGCCTCCATCCCCGCTATGTCTGGGTCTATGCCGGCTTCTGGTTCAGGGTGCTGGCCTGGATCATCGACGCTTTCATCCTCAGCATACTGGGCGGACTCATGCGGCTGGCGGTCTCCCCCAGCCTCACCGTCACGGTGACGAACAGCGGATCGGCCGCGGACAAATACGAGATCTCGGATATCGTCCGCATCAGCGACGTCATCAGCACTGTGCCTGCGGATTATTCCTATTCCTACAACGGCTTCCATCCGACATGGCATGGAAACGGACTGTACGAGATCCTCCAGCTTCTCCTGCCGGCGCTTTATTACATCCTGTTCGAATCCTCGCGCCTGCAAGGCACGCCCGGCAAGCGGGCCTGCCGCATGCGCGTCACCGACCTGCACGGCCAGCAGATCGGCCTCGGCCGCGCCATCGTGCGCCATTTCGGCCGTTTCCTGTCGATCCTGACACTCGGCCTAGGCTTCCTGATGGTGATGTGGACCCGCCGCAAACAGGCCCTGCACGACCTGCTGGCCGGTACCTGCGTCATCCGCCGGCAGGAGGAAGCGCTCGTCAGCTTCACCCCACCGCCATAAATAACGTCAGAGGCCGCAATCGCGGGAGGCCACCCCATGTCGAGCGCCCTCTTCACGTCCGATGCCGTCGCCACGACGCTGGAGCGCGTCCGCGCCGCCACGCCGCTGGTCCATAACATCACCAACATCGTGGCGGCGAACAGCACGGCCAACGCCCTGCTGGCCCTCGGCGCCTCGCCCGCCATGGTCGATGCCGAGGAGGAAGTCGAAGCCTTCGCTGCCATGGCGGCCGCGCTGGTGGTCAATATCGGCACCATCACCGCGCCCCAGGCCGCCGCCATCGCCCGCGCCACGAAGGCGGCACGACGTGCCGGCACGCCCTGGATCCTCGATCCGGTAGCGGTCGGGGCCCTGGCCTTCCGCGCCCGGATCGCGCTGGACAGCCTGGCCGACGCCCCACGGGCGATTCGCGGCAACGCCTCGGAAATCATCGCGCTCGCCCACCTGCGCGACGGCCATGCCGAACCGCCGCCCAGCGGGCGTGGCGTGGATTCCCTGAAAACCGCCGAACAGGCCCTGGACGCCGCCGGCCGGCTGGCACGGGCAACCGGCGCCTGCGTCGTCGTCAGCGGCGCGACCGACCACATCACCGACGGCGCGCGGATCGCCACGGTGGCGAACGGCCACCCGATGATGACGCGCGTCACCGCCCTGGGCTGCACCGCGACCGCGCTGGCCGGCGCCTGCCTGGCCGTGGAACCCGATGCGATGGCCGCCTGCGCGCACGCCATGGTCCTGATCGGCCTGGCGGGCGAGCGTGCGGCCCGCGAAGCCGCCGGCCCCGGCAGCCTGCAGGTCCGCCTGCTGGACGCGCTGTATCAACTGGACCGCGACACGGTGACGCAAGAGGCGCGGATCGCTATCCTAGCCCCTTGAGAGCCTGACTGGAGATGCGCGTCGGATCACCAGCGCGCATTTCCAGTCCGGCCCTGCGTGACAATCCGGTCCCAACCCGGTCATTCCTCCAGGAGGTAATACACAGGCATGTCGGTCTTCCCCGTTCGTGGCCCTTCCCTTCCCCGCGCCGGACGGCGCCCATGCCGGATGATGCCGATCCTGCTTCTGCTTCTCGGCACGCTCTTCCTGCCGTGGGCTTCCGGCCGCGCCGCCGATGCCGCGGCAGCCCCCCCTTCCACGTCACAATCGCCCCCACCAGCCATGACCGCCCAGCAGGCCCAGCAGGTGCTGGGCGTGCTGAACGATCCGCAGAAGCGCGCCGAGTTCACAAACACCCTGAACGCGATCGCAAAAGGCCTGCCGCAGACGGCCCCCGCCACGCCACCAGCGGCGGCGCCCCCCGCACCGGCACCTGCACCGGCCCCTTCGGCCGCCGCGTCCGCCGGCAAGTCGGATGTGGCGCTGGAGCCCGACAGCGTGGGCAGCGACGTGCTGGACGAACTGTCCACCATGCGCAACGGCGTCGTCCACCAGGCCCGTCAATTCGCCGCTCTTTTCGCCGACCTGGCCTTCGTCGGCCACTGGTTCCGCACCGAACTGTCCGACCCCGACTCGCGAAACGCCCTGTTCGATGCATTCGGCCGCGCGGGCCTGATCATCGCCTTCGCCATGGCCGCCGAGCGCGGCCTGTCGATCGCGCTGCGCCGGCCGCTCAACAGCATCACCGCCCGCGCGGTCGATGCCGAGCATCGCCTGAACCAGCGCGCGGCCCAGGTCCAGGCCGAAGACGACGCACCCACCCCCAGCGGGGAAACGCAGGCCGAACGGACGGTCCAGGACACAAGGCGCCAGGACGACCGCAAGCAGGTCGAAACCCTGCGCATCATCCGCCGCATTCCCTTCTCGCTGCTGCATCTGCTGACCAAGCTGCTGCCCGTGGCGCTGTTCCTGGGCATCGGCTATGCCGGCGCCACCTTCCTCGGCGGCAGCGAGCAGGCCGAACTGGTCACGCTCACCCTGGCCAACGCCTATGCCGCCGCCCGCGGAATCTACCTGCTGGTCGAAACCGTCCTGGTGCCGAAATCGCCCACCATCCGGCTATGCGGCGCGTCGGACCGCACGGCCCGCATCGTCACGCGCTGGTGGAACGTGCTGGTCGCCATGCCCTCGATCGTGGTCTGCCTCTCCACGCTGGGCGGATTGTTCCACCTCGCCCCGCGCGGAACCGAGGCCCTGATCCGCGCGCTGGTGCTGGCCGAACATCTCATGATCGCGGTGTTCATCTGGCGCATCCGCCATCAGGTGGCGGCCGCCCTGCATCCGCCGGCCCGCTTCCAGAAGAGTTCGTTCTGGCAGTTCCTCAGCCGCCTGGCGCAGCTCTGGTGGCTGCCGGCGATGGTATTCGACCTGGCGCTGTGGCTGGTCTGGGCCACCCAGGTCCGCGGCGGCTATGCCTGGATCTGGCGTACCGCGGTCATGACGGTCGTCGTCATCGTCGTCTCGCGCATGCTGGCCCTGCTGCTCTTCGGCGCGCAGAACCGCCTGTTCCACATCAGTGATGACGTCGAAGCCCGCTATCCCGGCCTGCGCGCCCGGGCCGATTACTACTATCCCTATGCCCGGCGCGCCCTGTCGGTGCTGCTGGTCTTCGCCACGACCGTCATCCTGTTACAGTCATGGGGCATTCCGGCCGTCGCCTTCTTCCTGCATGGCGAACTGGGCACGCGGATCGTCGCCGCCATCCTGTCGGTCATGATCGCCTTCACGGTCGCGATCGTGGTGTGGGAGGCCGCGAACGCCGCGTTGCAGAACCAGATCAACCGTTACGAGAGCAGCGAGCAGGTCTCGCGCGCCATCCGGCTGCGCACGGTCCTGCCGATCATCCGCACCGTGCTGCTGACGGTCATCGTCATCATCGTCGCCGTCACCACCCTGTCGCAGATCGGCCTCAATGTCGCGCCGCTGCTGACCGGCGCGGGCATCATGGGTGCGGCCATCGCCTTCGGCTCGCAAAGCCTGGTCAAGGATTTCATCACCGGCTTCTTCATGCTGGTGGAAAACGCGATGCAGGTCGGCGACTGGGTCACCGCCGGCGGCGTCTCCGGCACGGTCGAGCATCTCTCGATCCGCACGCTGCGCCTGCGCACCGTCACCGGCGACGTCCACATCATCCCCTTCTCGTCCGTCACCTCGATCGCCAACACCTCGCGCGACTACAACGTGGTGATCGTCAGCTTCATGCTCGACCTCACCGAAAGCCCCGACCGCGTGGCCGGCATCCTGGCGAAGGTGGTCACGGAAATGCGGGCCGATACCCAGTTCGCCCCGATGATCCTGTCCGACTTCACCTTCCTGGGCGTCGAGAACGCCGACGGAAACGGCGCGAAATTCCTGGGGTCGTTCCGCACCACACCCGGCAGCAAATGGAAGGTGTGGCGCGAATATTACCGCCGCCTGGGCCTGCGCATGGTTGCCGAAGGGGTGAAATTCCCGATCCCCTCCACCCTCTCGCTGATGGGCAATTTCGGCTCCACCCCCCTGATGATCGGACAGGCCGAGCCGACGCCCCCCGCCAACAGCAACACCGCGCCGGCGGCCCCCCAACCGGACCCGTCCCATGAATGACACTCCCCTGCCGGCCGATCTGGCCGGCGTCGAATCTCCCCTGGGGCAGGACGGCTTCGCCTGCCTGCACGCCCCCACGACGCGCGCGCTGCTGCAACCCTACGGGCTGGCGGACTGGGAGGGTTTCGCCGCGAGCTGGAACCGCCTGGGGCTGGACCGCTACATGGCCGACGGCGGCCGCTACCGCCGGCGGCGGCATGCCACCTACACGGTGTCGGCGCACGCGATCGAGCGCAAGAAACACCAGCCCCATTACCAGAGCCGCGATTACAACGAGCTGAATGGCGGCATCGAGCGCTGGTTCCGCCCCGTGGAAGCCACGATCGGCACCCACCCGGCGCTGATCGCCGTGCTGCGGCTGATGCGCCGGCTGGTCACCGACCTCACGCCGCCCGACCGGCGCCCCGATGCCTGGCATGTCGAAATCCACCAGTTCCGCATCGAGGCCCGCGCCGAGGAACCGGGCGAGCCGACGCCCGAAGGGCTGCATCGCGACGGCGTGGACTGGGTGCTGGTCCTGATGGTCCAGCGCGAGAACGTGGCCAGCGGCGAGACGACGATCCACGACCTGCATCGCCGTCCGGTCGGGCATTTCACCCTGACCAACCCGCTGGACGCCGCCCTGGTGGACGACAACCGCGTCTATCACGGCGTCACCGCCGTCCGGCCGATCGACCCCGCGCGCCCCGCCTGGCGCGACGTCCTGGTCGTGACCTTCCGGCACCAGTAAGGCCCGCCCCCACCCGCATGCTGTTCAGCACCCAGGCCTTCCTGCTCGGCTTCCTGCCGCCGACCCTCGCCCTGTTCTATCTGTGCGCCGGCAACCGCACGGCGCGGCAGGCGGTGCTGGTCGCGGCCTCGCTGCTGTTCTACGGGCTATGGAACTGGCGCTTCGTCCCGGCCCTGGTGGCGCTCACGCTGGCCAACTGGGCGCTGGGCCGCGCCTGGGCGGCCACCGGGCGCCGCGCCTGGCCGATCGCCGGGATCGTGCTGAACCTCACGATCCTCTTCACCTTCAAATACGCACATTTCTTCGCCGAGAGCCTGGACTGGGCAACGGGCCGGCCTCCACCCGCCTGGACCATCCTCCTGCCGCTGGGCATCTCGTTCTTCACCTTCCAGAAAATCGCCTATCACGCCGACCTGCTGCGCGGCGCCCGCCCAGTGCGCGGCATGCTCGATTTCCTGGAATTCGTGACCTTCTTCCCCCAGTTGATCGCCGGCCCCATCGTCCGCCATTCGGAAATCGTGCCGCAGTTCGGCACCAGCCCGCGCGGCCCCGCGATGTGGGAAAACCTCTCGCGCGGCGCGATGCTGCTGCTGCTTGGCCTGGCGAAAAAGGCGGGCGTGGCCGACACGCTGGCCCTCACCTGCAACCCGCTCTTCGCGCACGCGGCCACGGGCGCCACGCCGAACCTCGCGGAAGCATGGGTCGCGGCCCTCACCTACACGCTGGAAATCTTCTTCGATTTCTCGGGCTATTCCGACATGGCGATCGGCATGGCGCTGATGTTCGGCCTCCGCCTGCCGTTCAATTTCAACGTGCCCTACCGCGCCACCAGCATCCGCGCCTTCTGGCAGCGCTGGCACATGACCCTGTCGCGCTTCCTGCGCGATTACGTCTACATCCCGCTCGGCGGCAACCGGCACGGCCTGGCGCGCCAGATGGCCAACCTGATGGCAACCATGATGCTGGGCGGCCTGTGGCACGGCGCGGGCTGGACCTTCGTGGCCTGGGGCGCGCTGCATGGCGCGGGCCTGGCCGTCAATCACCTCTGGACACGCGCGGGCCTGCGCCTGCCGGCGCTGGCAGGATGGGCGGTGACGATGCTGTTCGTCATCATCGGCTGGGTGCTGTTCCGCGCGCCGGACTTCCCGACCGCCGGGCGCGTCCTGCGCGGCATGGCCGGCCTCGGCGGGCTGGGCCATACCCGAATCCTCGATGCGGCGGTGTTCTGGATCGCCCTGGCCGTGGCGCTGGTCGGTCCGTCCTCGCAGGACGCCATGCTGCGGATGCTGCGCCCGACGCCGCTGGTCGCTATTCCCGCCGCGATCGCCTTCGTCTTCCTGCTCCTGCTGATCGGCGGGCGGATTCCCGATGCCTTCATCTATTTCCAGTTCTGATCCCCACACCCCGTGGCGCGGCTTCGTCCGCGTGTTCGCCGTCACGGCGGCTGTGGTCGGCGCGATCCTCTATCTGTTCGTCGCCCTGGTCGATCCATGGGACATGCTGCCCCTGTCGCCGCCCTGGCACCGGATTCCGATTTCCACCAACGCGCGCTACAGCATGCCGGCGCTGGCCATCAGCCCGCGTTTCGACTCGGCGATGATCGGCACCTCCACCAGCCGCCTGCTGCAACCGGCCATCCTCGACGCCCCGTTCGGCGCGCATTTCGTCAACATGGCCATGAACAGCGCCACGCCGTGGGAACAGGGCCGCATCCTGCGCCTGTTCCTGCGTCACCATCCCGCCCCGCGCGTGGTGCTGATCGACATCGACACCGAATGGTGCTTCGCCGACCGGCACGGCCTGTCCGAGCCCAACCGGCCGATGCCGGACTGGATGTACGAAGGCTCGCCCTGGCGCGGCTATGGCGAGATCATGAACATGTATGCGGTGCAGGAAGCCGCCAACCAGTTCATGTGGCTGATCGGGCACAAGCAACAGCGCTTCGGCTCCGACGGCTATACCAGCTTCGTGCCGCCCGACAGTCGCTACGACCCGCGCCGGGTCGACGAACTGTTCCGCACCTGGGCCTTCGACACGGCGAGGGCGGACGGGCCCGCACGTCCCCCCGCCTCCGTTCCGTTCCTGATCAGCCTGCTGGCCGCCATCCCGGCGGAAACCACCAAGATCCTCTGGTTCCCCCCGTCGGCGCGGGAACAGCAGGGCGCACCGGGCAGCCGGGTCGCGGCAACCCGCGCCGCCTGCCGTATCGCCATCGCCGCCATCGCCCGTGCCACCCCGCACACCATGGCGGTCGATTTCGATATCCCCGGCCCCATCGCCAACAGCCGCGCCAATTTCTGGGACCCGATCCATTACCGCCAGGCGGTCGCCCACATGGTGATGGACGATCTGGCCGCCGCCGCAACTGGTCGAGACGTGCCCTCCACGCAAGGCAGGGTTCTGGTACCGCCCCATCCCTGAGGCCGCCCCCTTGCCGGACGGCTTCCATCTGATAAGGAAACAGAACCCGTCCACGGGCGCTCCGTCGCCTGCCCACCTTTTTCCAGCCCCCGCCCCGGGACACGCTGCGATATGGAGAGGCTGTGAACAGTACCGATCGCGGTCCGGAATGGTCCCTGCAGACCGGCGACAATGCCAACGTGGTCGTCCTGTCCGGCGACTGGATCGCCCAGCAGGGCCACGTCCCCGATTTCCCGTCCGACGGGCTGCGCCAGGCGCGACCGGGCCAGAAACTGACCTTCCACACCGAAGGGCTGGGCCGCTGGGATACCGGGCTGATCGGCTTCCTGTGGGCGCTCAAGCAGGGCGCGGCGCAAGCCCATCTCGAAATGGACGCCGATACCCTGCCGGACGCGGCACATAAACTGCTCGACCTGCTGCCCGACCGGCCGGCACCCGCGCCCCCGATCCCCCGCCGCCGTTTTGCCCCCCTGGCCACGATCGGCGGCGTGACGATCGACAGCCTGACCGAAATCGGCACCGTCACCGAACTGGGGGTCGAGACCGCCAGGGGCGGCATCGCCAGCCTGACCGGGCGCGGCCGGATGCGCCTGACCGACCTGATGTCGAACATCCGCGACGCCGGCCCCTCGGCGCTGCTGATCGTCAGCGTGGTGAACTTCCTTGTCGGCGCGATCCTCGCCTTCGTCGGCGCGGTGCAGTTGCGCAAGTTCGCGGCCGACATCTACGTCGCCAGCCTGGTCGGCATCGCCATGGTGCGCGAGATGTCGGCGGTCATGACGGCGATCATCATGGCCGGCCGCACCGGCGGCGCCTATGCCGCGCGCATCGCCACCATGCAGGGCAACGAGGAAATCGACGCACTGACCGTCTTCGGCATCCCGGTCTCCAGCTATATCATCCTGCCGTCGATCCTCAGCCTCACCGCCACCATGCCGTTCCTGTATCTGTACGGCTCCCTGGTCGGCATGCTGGGCGGCTTCACGGTGGCGATCGGCATGCTGTCCGTCACCGGGGCCGGCTATTTCCACCAGACGCTCAATGCCGTGGCGCTCAACCAGTTCGGGTTCGGCTTCATCAAGAGCATCTTCTTCGCCATCCTGATCGGGCTGACCAGTTGCCGCATTGGCCTGCAGGCCGGCCGCAGCGCCGCCGATGTCGGTGTGGCCGCAACCCGCGCGGTGGTGGTGGGCATCGTGGGCGTCATCGCGCTCGACGCGATCTTCGCCGTCATCGCGACGACGATCGGAATCTGACATGGCGCCGCAAACCCCCGCCACCGACAGCCGCGAAACCCTGATGTCCCTCCAGGGCGTCACGCTCGCCTTCGGGCCGAAAGTGATCCAGAAGGACATCTCCTTCGACATCAAGCGCGGCAGCATCTTCGCCGTCATGGGCGGCTCGGGCTGCGGCAAGAGCACCGTCCTCAAGAGCATGATCGGCCTGCTGCGCCCCGCCGCCGGCCATTACCTGGTCGATGGCGAGGATTACTGGACCTCCGATGCGGCCCACCGCCAGACGGTCAGCCGGCGCTTCGGCGTGCTGTTCCAGAGCGCCGCACTGTGGAGTTCGCTCACGGTCGGCGAAAACGTCGCCCTGCCGATGCAGATGCTCACGAAGATGGACCCCGCCACCGTCCGCAACCAGGTGGAACTCAAACTGGGTCTGGTCGGCATGCTGCACGCCATCGACCAGTATCCGTCGGAAGTCAGCGGCGGCATGAAGAAGCGCGCCGGCCTGGCCCGCGCCATGGCGCTCGACCCGGATATCCTGTTCTTCGACGAACCCTCCGCCGGGCTCGACCCGATCACCTCGGCCCGGCTCGACGACCTGATCCTGAACCTGCGCGACGGGCTGGGGGCCACCATCGTCATCGTCAGCCACGAACTGCCCAGCCTGTTCAAGATCGCCGATGACGGCATCTTCCTCGACGCCAAGACCAAGACCCCGATCGCCCACGGCGCGCCGTCCTGGCTCCACGATCACTGCGACGAACCGCAAGTCCACGCCTTCATGCACCGCGAACGCGAAACCGAGTCCGGGAGGACCGACTGACCCATGGCAAATCGAGAAACAGTCGTTGGCGCCTTTGTCGTCGGAGGCGTGGCCCTGGGCATGGGGGCCCTGGTGTTCTTCGGCAATTTCAACATCTTCTCGCCCACGCGGCAGGCCACCGTGGTGTTCCAGGGCTCGACATCGGGCCTGACCATCGGCGCCCCGGTCACCTTCCGGGGGGTCCGTGTCGGCGCGGTCGATGCCATCTCGATCACCTATGACGCCCGGACCCACGCCGCCTATATCCCAGTGGCGGTCGAGCTCCAGCCCAACAACATCTCCATCGCCGGCGCCTCGGGCGTCCATCGCAGCCTCAGCCTGCAGAACATGATCGACCACGGGCTGCGCGCCTCGCTGAACATGCAGAGCTTCGTCACCGGCCAGTCCGAGATCGACCTCGATTTCGACCCCTCCGCCCCCGCCGTGCTGCACCCCGACATCGTGACCGGCAAGGAGGTCGAGATCCCCACCCGCCAGTCCGCGATCCAGAAGGTGCAGGAAACCCTGACCCAACTGCCGCTGAAGGAACTGGCCGACAACGCCCAGGCCGCCCTGGCCAGCATCAAGCAACTGAGCGAACGGCTGGACCAGGACCTGCCCCCGCTGGTCGACAGCATCAAACAGACCTCCGACCATTCCCGCGTCGCCGTCGATACCACGACCCACGCCATCCAGGACCTGGAGCAGCGGCTGGACACCACCCTGGCCTCCATCAACCAGCTGGCCAATACCGGCACCCAACAGCTCGACGCGCGCGGCGCCGACCTGCACGAACTGCTGCACAACGCCAACGGCACGGTCATCCAGGCCCGCGAAAGCCTGTCCGCCCTGCACGACATGACATCGCCCCGCTCGGCCGACCGCGCGAACATCGATTCCACCCTGCGCGACCTGTCCGCCGCCGCCGCCGCCCTGCGCGGCTTCGCCAGCGACGTAGAACGCAATCCGCAACTCCTCCTAATGGGACGCCGCCCATGAAAGACTATTCTGCCAGCCGGTCTGCCGGCGATCCGACGCGCGTCCGCTGCGCTCCGGTGCTCACGGCCATCAAGGCCGCTCCGCTCCGGTGCTCGCCGACACACGCCGGGCGTGCCGCTGCGCGGCACTCTCACTCGGCAGACCGGCTGGCAGAACAGTCTTTTTCATCCCACAACCGCCACACGCCAGCGTGGCTAGCCGCGTTGATCGTTCCGGCCATGCTCGCCGCGTGCGCCTCGCCGCCGGTGCGGTTCTACACGCTGGGCGCGCCGGCCATCGCAACGGGTGCGGTGCCGGTCGGCAACGTCACCCCGAGCACACCCGTCGTCACCGTCGGCCGCGTCACCCTGCCCGATTATCTGGATGGCCAGGACCTGATCGCCCGCGACGGCAACCGGATCGAGCGCAGCGCCACCGGCCGCTGGGCCAGCCGCCTGTCGGTCGGTGCCACCGACCTGATCACGGCGCGACTGGCCGAAAGCCGCACCGACCTGTTCGTGACCGACCAGCCGCAGGTCCTGCCCGCGACCTGGCGCCTGGCGGTGAATATCAGCCGGCTCGACATCGCCCATGACGGCACCGCGTCACTGGCCGCCGACTGGTCGATCATCCCGCGGGACGAGCACCAGCCCCTGCTGCACCAGCGCGCCGTCCTCACCCGTCAGGGCCCCGCCGCGACCGACGACCAGGTCGCGAGCCTCACCCAGTCGATCCTCGACGACCTGGCAGCCCGCATCGCGGCCGCCTGGCCGCGATAAAGCCCAGCAGCCGCTATTTGCCCTGCTGCACCGGCACACCCGGCACATGGTCGGCATAGCGGTCCCAATGCAGCGCCAGTTCACGCACCACGACGCTGCCGACCTGATAGGCGGCGGCGATCGAGGGCAGATAGCCTGAATATCCGCCCTCGCTGGCCTCGGATTTCAGCAATTCGGCGGCACTCTCGCCCGGCGGCGGCATGTCGAAATTGCTGCCCGTCCGCAGCACCAGCACCCGGTCGGGGTCCACGCGGCCGGCCTGCGCCTGCATCGTCAGCGCCTGCATCAGGCCGATTTCCTCCTCGGCAGTGGTCGCAAAGGTGCCCTTCCCCTGCGTCCAGTAGCCGACCCAGCGCTCGGCCCAGCGATTCATCCGCTCGCCGACCCAGAAGGTCTCGCTGGAAAGCGTGTCGCCCATCAGCACGGCAGGCGGCTTCTGTGCCTGCGGATACCCCACATAACGCGCACGGATCGCCTTCAATCCGGGCGAGTCCGGCAGCTTCAGAGAGCGCGTCAGGTTATAGGCCCAACCCACCAGCGCCGGATTGAGCGTATAGGCCATGTCGCCCGAAAGCGAATGCAACGGCGGCACCGGGCTGTCGGTCGGCGTACTGCCCTGCACCGGCGTGTATCCATCCGGCCAGTCGGCGGGAATCTCCCGCGCATCGACCGCATGCGCCAGCCCGCCATTGATGACGCGCGGCGCCCACACCGCCCCGCCGATCGACGCGACATTGGGATTGATCCCGGCAATCCCGGCCAGCACGAAATACGTCCGCCGCAGATCGAAACGCGGGTCCAGCACCAGCGCGGTGATGGCCGAGGCCATATGCTCCGGCCCCTCACCGGCGGAAATGCCCAGCACCTGAAGCTCCGGATTGTAGCGCATCACCCCATGATAAGTGCCCGGCGCCGGCAGTTCCTGCTTCAGCGGCAGCTTCTCCACCCAGGTCTGGAACTCTCCCGGCGCATCCCCGGTATCCTTGCCGATCTCGAAGGTGGTCACCACCACCACACGCACGGGAATCTGCTCCGCATGGGCCCCGGCCCCCCGGCCGACCACCATCCCGGCCAGCAGACAGGCCCCCGCCAGCCGCCGCACCGATCGTTTCCGCGCTCCGTGTGTCCTCATACCGGTCCATGCCCCTTCGCACGCGCGGCGGCGGACGGCACACCCATCCCCGCCGCGCGGATCATCGTGGTTTCGAAATCATGCAGACGCGCTTCCAGCGTCCATTGCAGCCGCGCCTTCTCGCTCGCGGCCAGAAAATCATGGCACGCCCCCGCTTCAGGCACCGCCCCCGTCGGTACGGACGCACAGGCCGCGACCATGCGGTACGGCGCCACCCCGCGCCACAGACTGTCACCGGGCACGAAGGCATATTCCAGTCCCGCGCGCGAGAGATCACGCAACGCGGCATAATCCAGCGCATACACCGTCGCCGCCCGCGCGTATTCATGCGTCAGGTCGATGCGCGACACCCCTTCGTCGTCGGTCGACAGCGCCACCGGCACCCCCGCCGCGCGATAGGCGTTGAGCGGATGCCCCGCCCCGGCAATGCCGAGAATCACGTCATTGCTGGTCAGGTTGATCTCCACCATCACCCGGCGCCGCGCCATTTCCGCCATCAGCCCGTCCGGATCGTCCTCATGCAGGATATCGACCCCATGCCCGATCCGCCGCGCGCCCGCGATCTCCACCGCCTGCCGGATATGGTCCCGCAGCCCCTCGGGCGGCACCAGCCCCGGCGCCAGTTCCCCGGCATGCAGCGACAGCTTCACCGCCGGATCACGCGCCGCCAGCCAGCCGAACATGCGCATGTGCAGGCCATAATCCCGCATCGCCACCGCATCGTCCTCGGGGGCCACGATATTGACGCCGACAAAGCGCGGATCGGCCCTGACCAGCGCGTAACCGAAATCAAGCTGCGGAAAGACCATGGCCGGCGGCATGGTGCGGATGGTCTGATACAGATAGCGCACCGCCACCCCGCATCCCGGCGCGGCCTGCGCGGTCCCGCAATGCAGCACGGCCCGCATCCGCGCTTCCATCGCATCGACCTCCCGCCGCGCGGCGCCGACCAGCGCCGGCAGATCGGCGGCAATCGCGCGATCGGCCTCGGCAAACGCCTCCCCCTGCAAGGGACGCCGCACGCCCAGCCCCGCCACCGGCCCAAGCTGGGGCGAGATCATCAGTTCCAGATAAAGCACATGGTCGCCGGCCGCATGCGTCACCGCCTCGGCCAGCATGTCGCCGCCATGGGTCGCCTGCACGGCCATGAAACGCCCGAAGGTCGCAAAGAAATGGTCATGCCCCGACCGGTCCAAGGCCGTCGGCACGAAATCGCGCATCGACAGCGCATCGATCATGTCGGCCCGCACATCCGGCTTGCCGGAAAGGTCCGCGGCCCGCACCTGCCCCGCGTCACCCGCCGCACAGCCACCCTTGAGAATCCGCCCCTGCGCGGGCGAGACGCACAACCCGTCCTGCGCCGCCCAATCCAGCATGTTCTCGGCATAAATCGCGCCGGCCAGATGATTATGCAGGTCCGCCCCCTTGGGCATGGCGCGCAGCAATTCTTCCAGCCGGGCCGGATCGCGATCCAACAGCGCGAACGCGCGCGACGCGGCATCGGACGAGGGCGCGGCAACCGCCGCAGCGGGCAAGACCAGGCCGGCGACCAGACCAAGGACAACGGAGAATCGCAACATCAGGCGATGGTGCGGCGATCGATTCCAAAACGCAACAGGCCGCGCCGGTCAGCCTTCCGCGCCGCGAACGGGGCTGAAACGGGGTACCCCTTCCACATCCTCGACCCACATCGCCAGCGGCCGCACCCAGTAATCGCCACGCGCCTCGCTGCGATAGGTCACCAGCCATTCCTCGGTCTCGGAATGTCGGCCGACACAGATCAGGGTGTACAGCCCGCCTTTATAATGACGGTACAGGCCCGGCCGTGTCCTTTCGGTCTCGTTCATGCGTTACTATCCTCACGGGGCTCCGGATCGCGATCCGGAGCCAGCCTCTCCCCAGGCGACCCACTCAAGGCCGCCCGCGAACCGACGGACCTCATTGCATGATTCGCCCGCCCCGTCATACCCGCCTCCTCCCCACGCTGGCCGCCGCCATGGCGCTGGCGCACACGCCCGCCGCCCTGGCGGCCCCCCGCCACCAGTCCGCCGGCACGACCGAGAGCGGCGACCCGGTCATCCTGGCCCAGCAACCCGGCGGCGCGCTGGACCAGGCCGCCCGCACCCTGAACCAGTCCGACCTCGCGGCGGCGGTACGGAAGGGCGACACCCCCATAGTAATGGTCGGCTCCGCCCCGCTCTCGATCCATGCGGGAGACACGGCACTGTTCGTGCAACTGCAATCGGCCAATCTCTGCGGCTCGGCCGGCTGCGCCACCTCGGTTTACCTGAGGCGCGACCGGAAGGACTGGGTCAAGGTGCTGGATTCGGTCAGCGGCCCGATCGCCCTGTCCCACCGTAGCCATGGCGGCATGCGCGACCTGATCGTGGACAGCACCGACCGCTGGGTCTGGAACGGCACCACCTACCGCGACACAATGCCCGCCGCCCCCGACACTGGCCTGCGCCAGTCGATCGAACAATTCCAGGCCCAACACCACGAGGACCAGTCCCCGCAATAGAAACAGCCTGAACAAACAAAAAGGAATCGCAGGGAAAGCAGGCAGACCTGCTGAGAAATCCGAGCTGGTGAGCGAGAGCGGCCCAAAGGGCCGCGCCCGTCGCGTGTTTCCGAGCATCGGAGCGGAGCGGCCTTAAAGGCCGTGAGCACCGAAGCGCAGGAAACGCGCGTCGGATCGCCACCATCTCGGATTTATCAGCAGGTCTGGAGCGGGTGAAGGGATCGACAAATCGCCCCTAACGGGTTGATTAGAAAGCGACTCTTCACTAACAAAAAAACTAGACTGACTACTCTGTGGACTAATTTGCGAGAGTTGGCAAGAAGGTAACATAGTCCCGTACCTGCGTGCTGCGAATCCTCCCGGGATTGTGCTCCATTTCCGGACCCAGGCGGGGTTCACACCGCCAGCCAGTCATGAGCGCGCCCATCATGCCAAATTCGCGGGAGACGATTTCGAGCTCATAGTCTACCCAGCGGCGTGGACAGGCTTTCCCAGTTTCGCCTGGGCACTATCTATCCGAGAGCTCGGATCTCGACATGCTGTTTTTCATGTATTTTTCTTACCATGACGCTCCGATCGCGCGTCTGATTAGTTTCTCCGGAACCAGATGACCGAGTCATACGGATGAGGGGCTCGAGTCATTCGGGGAGCGCCGGATGACATGCGGCGCGATTCCATGCTATTCTGATTACAGCGTGTCGTAACGCTTTTTCAACAGGGCGGCCCCTCTGTCGGGTGGCCTGCCGAATAGAACACCCGGACCTATGGTCCAGCGGTGAACGGGGAGACTTGTTCGCTGATCTGGGAAATAGGCAGGACGTGCTTTTAGCCCTGTTGAAACACGTTACGACCCGCCCGACGCCAGGAGCGAGGACGGTCGTGCTCACTACCGCTTCTTCGTTGCTGTTTCCGAACGTCCAGAATGTGACGAAAGGGGATGGGCATGAGCGAGTGCGACGATGGCAGCCGTCGCGGCACCCGGACATTAAGCGAACGAACAAGACGTGATCGCCTTACCGGACCGAACTCTACCCATGGTAGCTCGATCACTCCCGTCCGACGTGATCCATCAGATAGATGCGGCGGCTCTGCGCGCTCTGCCCACTCTCGCGCAGTTACCCCCCTCGATGTCTGGATCCATTCTCACCTCCACGCTCGATACGACCTGGTACTCGGCGAACCTGTGCCAGCAGATCTCCTCACCCTCGTTTTGGAGTCCCCTGCATTTGGCAACGATGAAACCGGTGAGGAACAACACGACAGGAGCGGTGAGCAAACGCCACAAATTGAGTTCCCGTCATGAGCCGCACTCGCGCACATCCTTGGCAGGATCTGCGTATCTGGGCCGAAGCACGCGGCTGGTCTATGAGACTTACCAATGGGGGCCATCTTAGATGGACGCATGCTTCGGGCGCCGGTCCGGTTTACTCGGCGGCATCTCCCAGTGACTGGCGGGCGTTACGGAACGTCCGCGCGCTTATGCTTCGCTTCGAGCGTGAGATTGAAGCGTCATCTCCTGGTGAGATAGAGAAGAAGCCCAAATACAAATGAGGGCGCACGGACACTCATTTGAATAATAAATATCTTCTACACATAAACTAAGGGAGGGCAACTTTGCCACGCAGTCTGACTAAGGGTGGCGAAACCCACAAGCACGAACTCAAATTTATAGAAGCTGTTCAGGAAGGCTGGGATGCCGCCGAGGACGGCCGAACACATGCCTACGCTAAGGTGCGATACTGGCTGCTCGGCTGGGGAACCGCGTCAGAGACGGAATTCCCATTGTCATGACGGCCTTTACCATCGTCGCCATGACCGATGAAGCGGTCTCGGACCTGATCCGGATTAGGAACGACCTCGGAGCAACGTGTCCCAACACCGCCAGTCGGATCGCCGTGCAGATCGTCGCCGTCTGCGATCGGCTTTCAAGTATGCCGGAGCGTGGCCGCCCAGGCCTCTTCCCCAACACGAGAGAGATCTGTCCCCTCTGGCCGTACAGGGTTGTCTATCGTATCGCCGACCATGGGGTGGATGTCCTCCGTATCTGGAACAGCCAGGCAGGAGAGCTCCCGGGCTTATCCGGGTTCAATCACGACGCGTGATCATTGAAGCGCTGGAAACAGCAAAATCGGCAACATGTGGTTTCTTCATTTTAGCATCACATTGGGGCGGTTCTCCACTTGCAGCTGCATCGACGCTCCGTAATGATCGGTGATATTCTTAGCCGCGAACCCGACGAAAGAGCTATCGTGGACGACATCAATCATAAAAATCCGGATCTTCTTGCCGCGATGACGCAGATCGTGGCGGCGCATCTCGCTAATTCCAACACGTCGCTGCCTACCGAAAATGTCCCGGCATTCATCCGTGAGGTGTACACAACGATCCGCAACGTCAACACGACGGGGCAATCAGCTACCGATCCCGTTCCTCCCGAAACACCGACAGCGCCCACACCTGCAGTGCCGATCGGACAGTCGGTCTTTCCCGATTACATCATATGCCTGGAAGACGGAAAGAAGCTGAAAATGCTCAAGCGGCACCTGATGTCGCGTTATCAGATCACTCCGGCGCAATACCGGGAAAGGTGGAATCTGCCGAAAGACTATCCCATGGTCGCGCCCGCCTACGCGCAACGACGGGCGGCCGTAGCACGGGCGATCGGCCTTGGCCGCCGTGCGGAGGTAGCCGCCACGCACGTCGTGCGAGACGGGGCTGCCGGTGAAACAATGCCGCAGGCGTCGCTCGCGGTTGAGCCCGATCCGATGCCCCCTGCCAAAGGTCAGACGAAATCAATCAGCAACCAGGTGAGCAAATCCGCCCCCGCGCGCCGGCCTTCGAAACGGAAAGGCCGCACAGACAGCGCTCCGCAGAACCGCCGGGGCAAATCTGGAACGCCTTGAGGCAGATCTTCGGCGATTCCGTAACGGAATCCTGGTTCGAAAGGGTGACAGAGACCAAATCGCTCCGGTATCGGTCACTCTTCGCCGCTTCGTTCGAGATCCAGCAGGATCGCCTCGGTTTCGCGCCGCAACGGTTCTGCTTCCCCGAGCGCGGATAACCACAATGTCGCGCCCTGTAGCCGTGTCAGCGCATCAGTCGCGACACGCTTGGCGTCCGGCACGCCGCCCATATCCAGGATCTCGGCCATCCCGGACCGTAGCGCCTGAAAAAACTCGCTCACGGCAGCCTTCGCCTCGGACGTCTCCGCAGGGACGCCAAACGACAGGTGGAACCCCACGCAGCGGCCCCGATCACCAAGCACGGCAGCAATTCGCTCGATCAGTTCGCGATACGCTTGCCGCCAATCCGTCACGGGATCGGGCAGCCCGTCGAATGTCTCCTTCAACGTCAACTCAAGCACATCGGCGACCAGGGACTCTTTGCTTGGCAATCGGTTATAAAGGCTTGATTTCTTGAGCCCGACCCGTTCGCCAAGCTCCTGCATCGATGCGCCGGCATAACCCCGCTCTCGAAACAATTCACGCGCAGCGATCACGATATCGTCATAGGACGCCTTCATCTCAGCCTTCCGAAAAGACCGATCGGTCTGCTTTTATAAAGGAGAAGAATACCTCGCACCTCGCGGCGCAGATCAGACAGGGGGAAGCGCGACATGAAACTTTATGATCTCGACGTATCCGGTAATTGTTACAAAGTGCGCCTATTCGTCGCGCTCGCCGGGATCCCGTTAGACCTCCAACCCGTCGATCTAATGAAACAGGAACATCACTCCGCAGTCTTTACTGATCTCAACCCCTTCCAGGAAGTCCCCGTCCTGATCGATGGCGATTCCGTGATCCGGGATTCACAGGCAATTCTCGTCTATCTGGCCGGCGGGCTGCCAGACCGGAGGTGGTGGCCCGATAATCACGCGGCGCAGGCAGAGATTGTGGCGTGGCTGTCGGTCGCAGCATCGGAAATCCGCAACGGACCCAATGCGGCACGCCTTATCAAGAAGTTCGGTGTCGATCTCGACCTGCCGACAGCAATACGCTGGAGCGAGAAAGTACTGCCGATCCTCAACAAGCACCTGGAGGCTCATGAATGGTTGGCGCTCGGACGTCCGACGATCGCCGATTGCGCGATCTTTCCCTACCTGTCCGTGGCCCACGAAGGAGGCATCGATGTCACCGCCTTCCCGGCTCTTCTTGACTGGATGACCCGGGTAACCCAGCTACCCGGTTTCATACCTATGCCGAACATGCTGATGCTCCCGCAATAAGGCAGTCCTGCATAAGGGGAGTTCCACCGCGCCCAACTTCCAGCCGTCAGTGGCACTGTCGCAGCCCCATCTCAAACCGTTGACAGCACTCATGAAACACCACAACAGCGACCCTATAACCAATCAATTATTTCGTATATACAAACATAAAGCGCCTTAAATAAATATTAACCACTGATCACTCACATAAAGGCGATTTTCTTCAACATATCATATCGCTCGTATTTAATATCTGTACAGAATCTGCAATCTTTACAGGTCTAGAGCAGATCCAGTTTGAATGGACACATTCGAACTGGTAAAAATGCTCTATAAACAACTAGTTAGAGAGATTCCACTGAGCGAAAGTTCAGTGGAATCTCTCTAGAATCGCGGGCCACGCCGGCAGAGAATTCCAAAATTATCTTGGGCAGTCGCGACCAGATCAGATCAATGCTCACTTCGAGTCCTCGGTCTTCGTATACAAAATGCACGTAGAACCAAACGTATTCAGAAATTTACTTCTAATATATCTCGTTTTTTGATCTATCACGTCCGGCAAGTCGCCAAAGTTTCTTGTACGCAGCGACCATCGGCTCTTTAATTCGGCCTCATAAAGCGCTCCGACAATTACGGTCCTCACCCTGCCACACTGGTCTTCGCCGAGGTCCATATCGACGGAAAGCGGGTGCATCGACCATTTACGGTCACGCAACCACGATGCCCAACCTCGTAGCGAAGGGAGAATAGTGAACCAGGAGAGGCTTTAAATGAAAACTCGCCATCTTGAATACTATCTGGTCGTCGCCAACGAACTGAACTTCACGCATGCGGCGGACAAACTCGCCATAGAGCCGTCACCACTTTCCCGCGCGATCGGAGAGCTTGAAACTCAGTTTGGTGTTCGACTCCTGCACCGGCGGAAAGGCCGTATCCGGCTCACGTGGGCCGGCGAGGTGTTTCGGGAACATGCGAGAGAGATCCTGAATTGCATTGAAAATGCCAAAGCCAGGACAATGTCGGCCGCCAGAGGCTATCGAAGCCAACTCCGCATCGGGATCACCGATGGACTGGCCCAACCACGAATAGCTCAGCTTCTCGCCCGCTGCCGGGAGGAGGAGCCACAAACCGAAATCCGCGTTACCGCGATGACTGTTCGCCAGATGCTCAGTGCGCTCGACCGCGGATACCTCGATGCCGCGTTCACCCTCGATGGAGATTCGACCGCTGCCTATCCGAAGGAGTGCGCCTGGACAGATCGACCCGTCGTTGCTCTGCCCATACGGCATCCATTGCTCGCCCTTGAAAAGATCTCCTTACAGGATATCAAGCGCTACCCCCTTCTCGTGTGTCATCCCGAGATGTGGTCCGGAGGACATTATCTTCTTCGGAGATGGTTCGCTGAAATCTCGTCGTCTCTGCCCCGTGAGGCCGCATTCGCCTC
Organism: Gluconacetobacter brunescens; assembly: GCF_048695475.1. NCBI lineage: Bacteria > Pseudomonadati > Pseudomonadota > Alphaproteobacteria > Acetobacterales > Acetobacteraceae > Gluconacetobacter > Gluconacetobacter brunescens. Next base: position 522,782 of record NZ_JBLHEN010000002.1, read on the forward strand.
GGGATACGACACACTGATGATGTTGGTCGGAGCTGGTTATGGGCTAGGTCTGAGCCTGGAGAACTGGCGGTCCCGCGAACATCACCCGGACGTCGTCATTCGGCCGCTGGCAGACCCGGTGTTCCCCGCCGAAATTCTCCTGGTGTTCAAGGAAGCTTCCCCCGTGCCTGAGTTGGCGCGGTTCATTGAAAGAGCCTGTCATGCCGTCGGCGGACCGGCCGCTTGAGCAACAGGAGAACGGGATAGTACCGTCTTTTTTCGCCTTTCATATCTATAAAGAATATCATTTCCGACGTCTGGAGCGGAGCGTTTTCTGAACGGATGCGCTCCATTCCAGACGTATGGCTGGCTCCGATGACTTAAATCGGCGTGGCGTTGGAAGAACAGCGCAAGACCAACCCGCGGGACATGACATGCCGCTGCATGCCATCTTGAGAAAACACACACCATTCGCAAGAGTTTCGATTTCATAATGAAACTGAAACACTAGGCAATAATTCTAATGCGAAGAATATTTATCCGAATAATTGCACGATAAGCGACCGAACATGAAATAATTTCGTATCAGTTTTGCAAAATTCAGCACGCAAATCATTAGACATTCTCTAGATCAGTCGCATGCGAGATGCGGAAATCAGGCAGACCAAACTGCTATTTTTAGTCTTTTTCTTCGCCCATTCACTAAATCACGACCGCCCGATCGAATTACCACTTTATTGGAGGTCTCTGCGGACCATAGTCATTCTGGCCCGCATCTCACCTTCCTCTGAATACTCCAGGTCTGCGCGGGCCGCTAACCAATAGGGTCCGCGCCCTATTCGCTTTGACAAATGCGGCAGCCGGCGCTGCCGCCTGATGAAGAGCACACGGGAGTTCCATAGAGCGTCAGGGAAGGATCGTAACGTGCAAGAAGGAACGTCTTCGCCCGAACGTCGTGTTCTGAGGCGATCGGAGGTCGAAGTCAAAACCGGCTTCAAGCGAGCGCATATCTACAAGCTTATGAAGGCCGGCACCTTCCCCAGGCCCATCCGCATCGGCATCCGTGCCGTCGGCTGGGACTCGGATGAAATCGATCGCTGGATCGTCGCACGCCTCAAGGAACGATCCTGACCCTGCTCCCCCCGTCTTCATCAGGAGCATGTCATGTATAGTATCTGCATCGTATCGACCAAGGGTGGCGTGGGCAAGACGACCATGGCGGCCAATCTCGGCGGTTTCGCTGCCGACGCCGGCCTGCGCGTTCTGCTGCTCGACCTCGACGCACAGCCCACCCTCTCATCTTACTATGCACTCGATCACCGCGCGCCGGCTGGTGTGTATGAACTGCTGGCCCACAACGAATCCGATCTGGCAACGCTCGTTTCCCACACGGTGATTTCGCGCCTTGACGTGATCCTCTCCAACGATCCGCAGCACCAGCTGGGCACGCTGCTGCTGCATGCGCCCGACGGTCGCCTGAGATTGCGCAACCTGCTCCCGATTTTTCGGCCGCATTATGACCTGCTGCTGATCGACACCCAGGGCGCACGCAGCGTCGTGCTGGAAATGGCGCTGCTGGCTTCCGATCTGGCGATGTCCCCGGTGACGCCGGAAATCCTCGCGGCGCGCGAGTTGCGCCGCGGCACGCTGCAACTGGTCTCCGAGCTGGCTCCGTTTCGCCGTCTCGGGATCGAACCGCCGCCGCTGCATCTCCTGATCAACCGCGTGCCCGCGATCTCCTCCACGGCCCGTCTCGTCGGAGAGGGATTACGGCTCATTTTCCCTGACGATCCCGAAGCCGCGATCCATCTGATGGAGGCCCAGATGCCTTCCATCGAATCCATCGCCCGTGCGGCCACGCAGGGCTTGCCGGCGCACCGGGTCGAACACCGGCGGCCGTCCGGGCGGCTTGCCCCTTCCGCGCTGGAGGCCATGCGCGATGTCGCAACGGAACTGTGCCCGCAATGGCGGGACCGCTTCGCCCAGGTCAACGGCAAGATACGAGGGGGGAGCGTCAATGTCGAACGCGCGTGAACTCGCCCGAGGCCATAAACGGCTGCTGCCTCTGATCGAATACGCGCTGAGCGCGGGCTGGAGCGTCCGTCGCACGGCCGGGGGACACCTGAAATTCGTCAAGGAGGGGCTGCCCCCGATCTACACCAGCGCGACCGCCAGCGATCATCGTGCCGGCCGGAACGCGCGTGCGATGCTGCGCCGCGTGCAACGCCATGCCACCGCCGATCGGAAGGGAGCACGCGGTCATGGCTGATCTCTCCCCCCAGGATATGGCCGCGCGCCTGGTGAACGACGGCTTCCATCATACCGGGCAAGCCGCCGAGCGCCTGAGCGACCCCGTGGCGGATACCCCGATGGTGGTGACGCTCGACCAGCTTCGGTCCTATGAACTCGACCCGCGCATCACCCGCAATCCGCTCTACGACGACATCAAGGCTTCCATTCGCGAGCGCGGCCTCGATGCGCCGCCACCGATTACCCGTCGGCCAGGCGTCGACCATTATATCATCCGCAATGGCGGCAACACGCGCCTCGCCATTCTCCGCGACCTGTGGGCCGAAACCCGCGAGGATCGGTTCTACCGAATTTCCTGCCTCTTCCGGCCCTGGCCCCAGCGCGGGGAGATCCTCGCCCTGACCGGCCACCTCGCGGAAAACGAGCTGCATGGTGGCCTGACCTTCATCGAACGGGCGCTCGGCGTCGCCAAGGCGCGCGAGTTGTATGAAACGGAGACGGGCAAGACGCTGACGCAATCGGATCTCGCGCGGCGTCTCCGGGCCGATGGCTATCCTGTTCCGCAACCGCATATCAGCCGCATGCAGGAGGCGATCCAGTACCTTCTGCCCGCTATTCCAAACGTCCTCTATGCCGGGCTGGGCCGCCACCAGATCGAGCAACTGACCGCCTTGCGCCGGTCCGCCGCCCGGACATGGGAGAGCCGAACGACGACCACCCCCGACAACGCCGATTTTCCAACCCTGTTCCAGGACGTGCTTGCAGGCTTCGACGCGGACCCCGGCCAGTTCTCGACGCAGCGCGTGCAGGACGAGCTGGTGGGTCAGATGGCGGATCTGTTGGGCGAGAATTACGACACGCTCGCCCTTGAGATCGTCGATTCCGACCGGCGCTGGCAGGCGCTCGCGGCCGAAGCGCCGACGCCTTCCCAGCCACCGGCATCCGCGCCATCGGAACAACAGTCGGTTCAGTCGAAAACACCTTCGCAGTCGTCACCCCCGGAGCACGGCGACCCCATGCCCGCAGGGGAGCCTCCACCATCAGACATCGCAAACGACACATCCACCGATGCCACGCCAGCCGCACGGACTGAGGACCATGTGGTCTCGGCCGTGCAGGGCAGCGACCGGCTCGACGCCATTCAGCGTCTGCTTGCCGGACACACGGGTGAAGCTCACCATGATTTCGGAGACGCGGTCCTGCGCGCCATTCCCGTTCGTGCCGGGGGTCTCTATCCGATTTCAGACGTCTGGCACATCGAACCCGAACTGGACACGCCGGAGCATCTTCGTCTGCATATCGCGCAGTTCGCCCGTGAAATCGCGCATGAAGCTGGTCTCGAGGACGACAGCGTGACCGAAGACGACACGGGCCTCGGTTTCGCGTGCCCGCGCGTCCCACAGACGGTGGCGTCCGACGATGCACCGGCCATGGCGCAGATTGTGCTGGCTCTGTTGCGGATGCTGAGCGGTTCGCCGGTTTCACCGTCGGGTCCGGCGGGCCTGCCCGGCGATCTGCGCTCCCTCCTGATCGGCTCGGACACGCCCGAAGAAAGCTTCTTGCGGCTGAGCGACACCGGACTGGTCAAGCTCTTCCGCCTGATCCGGCTGGGACGCCGCCTGATGGACATCGACGCGCAGTCGAATTCGGGCGACGCCGCCATGCCCGGATTGTAGGGACAGGCTGCGATGTCCGGTCCCCATCCCCTCAATCAGGCGGTGATCGCCCAGGCATTGCACGATCTGCGCAACGGCCAGTTGCGGCGGGCGCGCTCGATGGGGTTCGATGCCCAGGATCTGGACGCCCTGAAGAATCCGGCGATGGCCAGCATTCTCGCCAACGCCGCGATCTGCTGGTGCGCGGTGACGATCAACCGCGAGGTACTGCGACGTCTGCTGCAGCAGGTGGACAACGTCGCCCGGGAGGTCGAGGAGATCGACCGACTGCTCCGCCTTGGCGCCAGCACCGAACTGATCACCCGCTTCTACGGGCTGACGCATCAGGAAATCGCGCTGCGACGCGCCGTCATCGGATTGCCGAAGCGCAAGGGCCGCCATCCCGTCCTGACCGAAGAGCAGGACGCGACATTGTGGGAAACCTGGAGCGCCGCCGTGAAGGCACGCGACATCCCGCTGACGGACGAGACGGCGATGTTCGCGCTGGCCGCCGACCTCGCCGAAGGCACCGGCCTGCCCTTATCCGTCGTCTGGAGCGCCATTCGTGGATGGATCGATGAAGGCCAGATCTAACCATGACCCGTTCACGGCCGCCACGCGGTCCTGAAATACTGGGCGGCCTGCTCGACCACGCCCTGCACCGCATGCAGGCCGAGCGAACACGCGATACAGGCCGCCCTGCCACCGCGCGCGCTGACGGCCTTCTCTTCTCGGGCAATCGTCATGATGCGGTGCCGCGCGGTCTTATTCTTGATCGCCGCCTGACGCCGCTGGAACGCAATGCCTGGCAGGTTTTCCGCCTGCTGCTCAACGACGATGGCGTCACGGCGTTTCCGAGCTACGACGAGCTTGCTCCCTTTCTCGCCTCCATGCCTGGCGCCGGGCGCGCCTCCCACGAAACCGTCGCCCGCGCCCTGACGGCCATGCGCCTGACGCGCTGGATCAGCCTGGCCCGACGGCGCCGCGATCCCGTGTCCGGTCGCGTCATCGGCAATCTCTATGTCCTGCACGACGAACCCCTCACCCCCTACGAGGGGATTCAGCTCGACATGGACTACCTGGATCTGGTCGGCCGGGCGCTCGCGCACGCCAGCAAATCCCTGCAACGGATCGGTATGCTGGTGCTGAAGGAAATCACCGAAGACGACGCTCTGAGGCATCAGATCCTGCCCACGCGCCTGCGGACGATCGCGCAACGGGTGTCGGCACAGGATGGGCTGCTCTCCGCACGTTATCCACAGGATGTGGATAATCCTGATTCCGAAGAGGGTCGAGCGCACCGTCTTCGGAATCGGCGGCGCCCTTCTTCGGATTCCGAAGTCGGTCCAGACTCCGCGGAAAACGGCTCTCTTCGGAATCCGAAGACGGACCGTACTGTACGTAAAGAAGACAATAAAAAAATACATACTGTACGGCCTGTACATCGCGCGCGCGGTGCGCTGACACCGCCGGAACGCTTCATGACGCTCACCCCCGAGCAACAGGCCGGCGTCCTGGCGGCCTTGCAGGCGATCGACAGCGCGCTGCATCAGCCCATCCTCGACGAATGGGACGCCCGCTGCGACAGCACGCCGATCCGCAATCCTGCCGGGTATCTGTTCGGGATCGTGCAGAAGGCGCTACGCGGAGAATTTCGCGCCTGGGCTGGACAGCGGGATTCAAACGATTAAGCCCGCACCGCTTGCGACGTATCGGTCATATCTGGGAGGAAACGTCACTCAATTGGTCATATATGACCTAAATTGTAAGCGCCGCCTGCATCTGGTCACTCGCGAAAGCCGGCTCATAGTGGCGCGCCTGTGCGCCCGAGACACCAACCTCACGGAAGGCTTCCCGCCACCCGTCCGAGATGCGCTGCGCCATCGCACGGATCGCCTGCCGCGCCTCCGGCTCGGGTATCTCGAAGAACGCGCACGCCTCCAGCGCCAGATCGATCGACCGATCATGGGGGCCACCCTCAAGGATCGCCGTCTCAAGATGCGGGTTGCGATCCGGCGCCGGGTTCACATCGAACATCGGTGACAGCCGCCATTGGCCGGCTCCCACATAGAGGAAACCGTGGTTTTTCAGGTGATCATCCTTGTTCGACACGAGGATCGTGAAGATCAGACGCCGGTAGAGTTCGCGGAAGTCCGCCATGGGGTCCGATGACGAGGCCCGCATGAAATCGACGATCTCGGTGTAGGAGCCCAGCTCCGCTCCGGTCTTGCCCAGAGCTGTACGCGCCGAGATGTAGGGAATCCGGCTCGTCCCGCGCCGATCGAAGCGCTGGATCAACGCTACGGGGAACGGTGTGTCCGCCAGTTCCAGTCGCGTCGCAGGCGTGCGGATGCCACAGGCTTCCGCCAGACGAAGCGTCGCGACCTCGACACGCTCGATGGGCTGCTGATCGTGAACCGAGGTGAACTTCGCCAGCCAGAGTACATCGCCATCCCTGACATTGGCCTTGGGACGGGCACCACCGGAGCCGCCCGCGCCCGCCAGCGCCTGCATCTGTTCGGCCGAAATGTCCTCGCCTTGCTCATAGGCTCGGGCGATCGCCGTGATGGCTTCCAGATCGACCAGGCGGGGGACGGAGTCCGTCGCCTTGCCGCGAATGATCGCGCCCTCGCTGTCCAGAAACCGCATCGCGCCCTGCCGGCAGACATCGTCGGCAAGCGTCAGATACTGGAACTCGTTGAGGCCATTGCCGTAGGCGCGTTCCAGCAACCTGCGCCCCCAACTGTCCGGAGCGGCGTCAGCAAAAGCACCGGGCAAAGCGTCACGCATATGTCCCGACTGGCCCGACCGGTGAAACGGCCCTCCCTCGAGCGACAGATCCGGCTCCATGGCGAAGGCGCGGGAGTTCTCGATCCAGGCGGCATCGTAGGCGAAGGTCGAAAACTGCCGCGGCCCGGCATGCGTGAAACGCAGCTGACCAACCGGCGTCAGGCTCTCTCCGAGGGCAACCTGGGCAAGGAACTCAGCCATCAGAACGATGCCCCTTCAGGGTCCACGACGTCCTGCTGATCCTGCTGTCCAGCCGGTTGCGCCTTCTGCCTGCGGAGCCGCGCCGCAAAGGAACGTCCGCGACGCGGTCCGTGTTCCGTCGTCAGCGCCAGCCCCAGCTCGTCCTTGCGAATGTCGATCAGGTCCGCCAGACGCTCCAGAAGACCCAGCACGACCAGCACGTCGGCCAGTGTCCCGATGGCGACGCCCGGATCGCCCCGTTCGAGGCGGCCAATGGAACTCGGCGAGGTTCCGGCGCGCGCCGCGAGATCCGCCACAGCGATCCCGCGCCGCAGACGCGCCTGCCGCACATCGCGTCCCAGCCGCTCAAGCGCCGGCTTTACCTTGGGCGATCCCATCGTATTTGTCCGTATATGACCAGTTAGATGTCTTAACACGTCATATATGAATGATTCCATTTCAGTTCAAGGACAGCGGAACCATTGCAAGACCCTGCTGGGCATCTGTTCGGGATCATGCAAGCCCTGCGTGGCGCGTTCCGCGCCTGGGCTGGGCAGGAGAGTCCGACAACCGGACCGGGCCGGAGCCACCGCCCCCCTGAGAATGATCCCGCTGCCCGCTCGCCTCTGTCCCGCCGTCCCCACAGGCACGATGACGTGTCCGGGGCAAATTATACCCAGGGTATAACGTCACACACAGCCTTCCGACGACGGTTCCGGCCTCCACGCATATCGCGCCGCGTCATGGTCGGCACGCCGACCGGTCTGCCAGAGCGGCCGGCATCAAGTCCGGCAGCGTCATCTATACCCTGGGTATAATGCAACAGACGGCCTTCCAGAACCGGCTCACGCCTACGGTCGTAGCGAGCCCATGCGCCGTCCCCATCCGGCGGAATTACCGCCTCCAGCATTTATACCCCGGGTATAGCGCAACACGCAGCCTTCCGGGCGCGGCACGTCGCTTTGAGCTGACAGTCTATCCGGCCGGAGGCCGATGCGGTTTGGCGACTGACGGCCTTCCCGACCACCCGGATGGTGGCGCCTCCTTCCCATTGCGAGGCGGCGCTGATGGCCAGTCCCACGGAAACCCTGCAACTGAATCTCGGCTCCCTGCGGAGCACGATGTCGCTGACATTGCATACCCACCACGCATCGCGGATCTGGCACGGTCGCGCCGCGGCCGATGGCAAACCGGCCATTGTCGGTCTCAACGGCTATGTCGCCGTCATGAACCGGATGAAACGTGGCGCCGAACAGGACGATCCTTACAGCGACTGGTGGATGCTGCGTATCGAAGAGAAGCTGAACACCACAAGGGACCAGCTCCAGACGCTGCGCGAACAGGTCGATCAGGCCCTGGCAGGGCTTCCGTCCGCCCTGAGCGTCGGCGAGAATCTGAATGTCCAGCCAGTCAAACTCCCGCTCTTCATCTCCTCGCAACTCGGTTTCATGGCGCTCTACCTGCTGGCCGATTACGACGAGCTGGCCCGGAAACTGATCCTCGCCCATCACACCGCGCTGATCGACCGCTCCACCCTCGAGCGCTGGCTCAACGAGGGCGCGCATGCGCTGCGCAGCCTGTTCAGTCTGGCCCAGCAATATCGCTATTCGGGCTGCACCCGCGACGATTTCGCCTCGAAGAATGCCGCAGGGCGCGCGGCGATCGAGAAATATGGCGAGCTGCCGCAGGACGTGCTGGAAGGCACGCGCCGCTCGCGTTTCGCACCGCCCATCTCCCGACGATCGCCCGTGACCTCGGCTTCTGCGCGTCGCGCCTCCGAGACTGAGCCAACGCCTGTGGAATCAGCGGACGCGTCTCCGGACACGGCCGGCGAGACGCCAGGCGACACGACCGAGGCCGCCGATGAGGAAGGTGCGCCAGAATGACCGACCGCCCTCACTTCGTCCCGCTGGAACACACAGACTTCCAGCGGCTGGAACACGCGGCCTACCTAAAAGGCCTTTTACAACCTTTTAAAGGTAAGGGGTTGGAGACCTGGGCCAGCCAATGCTCAGCCCTTCGGGATGACCTCGTCGGGCTGGCGCAGCGACGGATCTTGGCGCAGACGGACCGTTACCCGTTTGCACTGCTCGGCGTGCAACTGGCCCAGCAACCCACTGGCGCAGGCACGACCTTTCTGCGCTGGCGCAACCGCGACCGTTCGAAGATGGGGGTCGCGCTGTGGCAGGCCCTGATGGCGGACCCGACGACGCCCGCCTCCCTGCTGGACGATCTCCATGCGATGGAGAGCCAGCGGATCACCCTGAACATGCAGATCAGCCTGCTGCATACACTCGCGCGCCAGGCCCGGGACTGCGCCGACAAGCTGGCCGAGGCGGATGCCGTTCGCGCGCGTCGGGCGGAACTGCCGGATGCGAGGGTGGCAACATGACCGGCACCCCGGCCTCCGTTTGGCTCGACCGCACCCATGTTGGCGATTGCCGTGTCTTGCTGCGTCAGATGGCTGACGACGGTGTCCGCGTGAACATGTGCGTGACGAGTCCGCCCTATTTCGGGCTCCGCCGCTATCTGCCGTCCGATCATCCGGACCGGGCCGCCGAAATCGGCACCGAGAACACTCCGGACGCCTTCATCACCAGCCTCGTGAGCGTCTTTCGCGAGGTCCGCCGGCTCCTGGCCGACGACGGCACCCTCTGGCTCAATATCGGCGACAGCTACGCGGGCACCGGGAAATCGGGCGGCGGTAGGCAGGGCCAGCGGTGGCAGACGATCGGCGCGACGACAACGGGACCGCGCGGCGGCCGCTGGTCCCCGGCGCCCCCGGGGGTCAAGGGCAAGGATCTGATCGGGATTCCATGGATGGTGGCGTTCGCGCTCCGCGACGACGGCTGGTATCTGCGTCAGGACATCATCTGGGCCAAGCCCAACCCGATGCCGGAGAGCGTGACCGATCGCTGCACGCGGGCGCACGAATATCTGTTCCTGCTCAGCAAATCGCGACGGTACTATTTCGACCGGGACGCCATCAGCGAGCCCTCGTCCGATCCCCGCGCTCCGGGCAATCTCCGGCCAGTGCGCCAGCCTCCCGGCGAACGATCCTCCGGGCCAAATGGCAGCATCCGTGGTCGCCTGCATCAGATCGGTGCGCGCGGACATCGCAACCGGCGCGACGTCTGGACCATCGCAACCCAGCCCTCCACGAGCGACCATTTCGCGGTGTTTCCCGACGCGCTCGTCACGCCCTGCGTTCTGGCCGGTTCGCGCATCGGCGATATCGTTCTCGATCCCTTCATGGGCAGCGGACGCACGGCCGCCGCGGCAACCCGGCTCAGACGACGGTTCATCGGCTGTGAGCTGAACCCGTCGTTCCTCGACCTCCACAACGAGCAGTCCCCCCAAGGGGCCAGCGCCACCATCACGGAGACAGCACCATGAGCACCCATTTCAGCGGCGAGGGCAATATCGGCTCCGCGCCCGAATACCGCGAATTCGCCAACGGAAACGACGAACCGCGCCGCCTGCTGCGCCTGAACGTCTACTTCGACAATCCGGTGCCGAAAAAGGACGGCACTTACGAGGATCGCGGTGGCTTCTGGGCGCCGGTCGAACTCTGGCATCGTGACGCCGAACGCTGGCAGACGCTCTACCAGAAGGGGATGCGCGTGCTGGTCGAGGGCCGCACGGTGCGGGACGAATGGGAAGACGCCGAGGAGAATGAACGGGTCACGTTCAAGGTCGAAGCCCGCCGTGTCGGCATTCTGCCCTATCGCGTTGAGGCCGTGACGCTCGGCGCGAAGCCTGCGACAGAACGGTAGGCGTGTTCACAGGGGCGGCTGCGCCAACGCACGGCCGCCTCTGGATCGCTCGAGGGGGACTGATGCCTGCCATCAGTTCCACCCGTCTTTCCGGTCGATCCGGATCACATTTCGGGGTTTGCGGGCGGGTCCTCCTTCGGGCCTGACGGCCCTGTTTCCCGTTCCAGAGCGGCGCGCTCGAAATCCTCGTCAACGCCACCCACGACGTCTTTCAACCAGGCCCAGTTCCGCGCGCCGGACTCAAGAATGAGGGATGTGCCGTGACAGCGGGCACGGAGTTCATCACCGTCGCGATGAAGCCCTTCTGGCAGGCGAACCACCTGTAACCGACCTGATCGAACGATTCTGGCCGTGTCCATAGCAGGCCTCCGACTCTCCACGACGATATTTTCGCAGTGACTGTCTCTCCGACACCAGCTGCGGAGCAGCTCTGCCGGGCCGCCTTCGTCGACGTGCCTCCTCCCGCGCCAAAAGTCCACGCCCTCGCGATAACCCGGTCATGCAATGTGCGCGTTGTTTGCTGCCGCCGGTCAGTCCGCCGGGAAGGGTGGTGAGGGGTCGGTGACAACCGGCCCCCACTACACCCGGTCAGGACGTTTCATGCGCGTTTTTCTGTGCGAGAAGCCATCTCAGGGCAAGGATATCGCCCGCGTGCTGGGCGCCCGGCAACGGGGATCAGGTTGCTATACCGGGTCGGGCATTGTCGTAACCTGGTGCATCGGTCATCTGGTCGAGGCCGCACAGCCCGAAGCCTACGACGAGGGTTACAAACGCTGGACCCTCGAACAGCTTCCCATCATTCCCGAGCGCTGGCGCGTCGAACCCAAACCCTCGACCGCCGCGCAACTCAAGATCGTCAGGCAATGCGTCGGTCAGGCCACGGAAATCGTCATCGCCACCGACGCCGATCGCGAAGGTGAAATGATCGCGCGAGAGATCCTGGATCTCTGCGGCTATCGCGGCCCGATCCAGCGCCTGTGGCTCTCGGCGCTCAACGATGTGTCCATCCGCAAGGCGCTTGGCGCGCTCAAACCCTCGGCCGAAACCCTGCCGCTCTATTACTCCGCTCTCGCGCGCTCCCGGGCGGACTGGCTCGTCGGCATGAATCTGAGCCGGCTGTTCACCCTGCTCGGCCGTCAGGCGGGCTATACGGGCGTGCTGTCCGTTGGCCGCGTCCAGACGCCAACACTCAAGCTCGTCGTCGACCGTGACCGCGAGATCACGCGTTTCGTCTCGGTTCCCTACTGGACGATCGACGCGACCCTGTCCGCCGGCACCCAGTCCTTTCTTGCTGGTTGGGTGCCCCCGGAGAACAGCACCGATGAAGCCGGTCGCTGCCTGCAACAGCCCGTCGCGCAGCAGGCGGTCGAACGCATGCGTGCCGCCGGCACGGCGCGGGTATTGTCTGTCGAGACCGAGCGCGTCCGTGAGGGCGCTCCTCTGGCCTTCGATCTTGGCACGCTTCAGGAAGTCTGTTCGCGGCAGTTGGGACTCGACGTGCAGGAAACGCTGGATATCGCCCAGGCGCTCTACGAAACACATAAGGCCACGACCTATCCGCGGTCGGATTCCGGCTACCTGCCCGAGAGCATGCTGGCCGAAGTGCCGACCGTCCTCGCCAGCCTCGTCAAAACCGATCCGGGCCTGCGCGCCCTGATCGATCAGCTCGACCCTACCCAGCGTTCCCGCGCCTGGGACGACAGCAAGGTCAGCGCCCACCACGGCATCATCCCGACGTTGGAACCCACCGACCTGTCGGCCATGAATGCGAAGGAGCGCGCCGTCTACACGCTGATCCGCGCGCATTACCTGGCCCAGTTCCTGCCACCGCACGAATATGATCGTACCACCGCGCACCTGGTATGCGCCGATCAAACCCTGCGGGCTGTCGGCAAGCAGGTCGTCGTGCAGGGCTGGCGCCAGGTCCTGGCCGAACCGGCGCCGGACGAAGGCGAGGGTAACAAAGCGCCCCGCAGCCAGATCCTGCCCCCCTTGCAATCCGGCGCCTCATGCCGGATCGATGCCGTCGATCTCAAAGCGCAAAAGACGCTGCCGCCCAAGCCCTACACGCAGGGAGAACTGGTCAAGGCGATGAAGGGCGTGGCCAAACTCGTCACCGATCCGCGCCTGAAGCAGAAGCTGAAGGACACTACCGGTATCGGCACGGAAGCGACGCGGGCCGGGATCATCAATGGTCTGGTCGGGCGTGGCTACCTGGTCAAGAAAGGACGGGCCGTCCGCGCATCCGAGGCCGCCTTCACTCTTATCGACGCGGTGCCGGCCGCCATTGTCGATCCCGCCACGACAGCCATCTGGGAACAGGCCCTCGACATGATCGGGTCTGGACAGATGACGCTGGATGATTTCATTGCGCGCCAGTCCACATGGATCGCTCAGCTGGTCCAGCAATTTCGCGGCGCGACACTTACCATCGCGGTGCCGTCCACGCCCGCGTGTCCGAAATGCGGCGCACCCACCCGTCAGCGCACCGGCAAGAATGGGCCGTTCTGGTCGTGCAGCACCTACCCGACCTGTGACGGGACGCTCCAGACGCAAGGCGTTTCGTCGAAGCGGGGCAGCGTCCGTAAACGCCGTCCCTGAGCGCGGCGGCAACGACGACCCGGCGGCCAGAGCGACGCATCCATTTCAGGATCCTGCCTGGAACGATTTGATGTCTGCGCTGCTCGCTCCCGATCGATAACAGACATCGTCAGGTTCCTCATTGAGCCGTGTGCGCCCACCCGGCGGCATGGCCCAGATCCCGCGGCCCTGCGGGAGAGCCAGCGCGCCATTCCTTCCACCATGAGGCGCGCGTCCCGCGAGAGTCATCCTCGCCGCGGGTCTGGAAGGCGCCTCTCTGTTCCGGCGCATCCCTCGCCGCCCCCATCACTATCTTCCGTTCATCGGAAGGGGTCCCCCGATCCCTGGTCGCCCGCGCATGAGGGTTCGGGAGACCTTTTCTGGTTGACGGTACTCCGTTCCGGTGCCCGCCGGGGAAAGAACGGGCTCCTTTTGTGCGCGGATGTGCGCCAGCGAATGCCGACCCCAGCCACGAAACGGGTCGGGTGCGATTGCTGCGCCGGCGAATGGCCCTGACGACAGCCCGATGCCGGACCAGCCCACAGGTGGTCCTGTTCTCCACAGCCGCGGTCCATTCGGACTGCGGCGCCTTGCTCCTGCTTTCCCGACACCCGAACAGGAGACCCCCATGAACTCTGTACACAGTGCGCCGCCCGCCATGCTTTATGGCAGCGTGTGCAGCGGCATCGAGGCCGTGAGCCTCGCCTGGCAACCGGCCGGCCTGCGACCCGCCTGGTTCGCCGAGATCGAACCCTTTCCGTGCGCGGTGCTCGCACACCATTACCCCGACGTTCCGAACCTGGGCGATATGACCGCTCTCGCCCCGAAAATTCGCGACGGCAGCACGGTCGCGCCGGACATCCTGGTCGGAGGAACCCCCTGCCAGTCATTCAGCGTCGCGGGATTCCGCCAAGGCCTGGCCGATCCGCGCGGAGCGCTCACCCTTGCCTATGTGGAGCTTGCCAATGCCATCGATCAGGTCCGCACCGAAACCCACCGCCCGCGCTCGACGCTCGTCTGGGAAAATGTCCCCGGCGTGCTCAGCGCACGCGACAACGCCTTCGGCCTCTTTCTGGGCATCCTGGCCGGAGAAGTCCGCGCGCTCGAGCCGCCAGGGGGCAAGTGGACATACGCGGGTCACGTGTCTGGTCCCCGCCGCCGCATCGCATGGCGTGTGCTCGACGCCCAATATTTCGGAGTCGCCCAACGACGCCGCCGCGTGTTTCTTGTGGCAAGTGGTCGAGACGACGTCGATCCCGCCGCAATACTTTTTGAGTCCGAAGGCCTGCGCCGGGATCCTGCGCAGGGCTTCGCGCCGTGGCAAAAACCTGCCAATGCTCCTGCGCCAAGCCCTCGCGTCCCGGGTGACTATGCCCGGGTGAAGGGTCCTTATGACCCGATCACACTCTCCTTTGGCGGCGGCAATACGCGGGGCCCGATCGATGTCGCGGCCTGCCTGACCGCGGCGCCCGGCCCGAAGAATGACTTCGAGGTCGAAACCTTCATGGTACAATCGGTCGCGGGCGCCATCAGCCATACGCTGAGCACGGCCAACGGCGGCAAGGGAAGCAGCGAGGACGGCACTGGCAAGGGCGTGCCCATCGTGGCCTGCCCACCCATCGCGGCGTTCGCGCAGAACACGCGCGGCGAAGTCCGCTTTGAATCCGGCCATGGCCAGATCGCGGGGGAGCTGTCCACCGGCGGCGGCAAACCGGGCCAGGGTCGCCCGATGGTGGTCAGCGTCACTTTCCGCGGACGCACGGACGGTGTCCGCGCCGAACTGGGCGGCGCTCTCTCCCCGGCTCTGCGCGCCAGCAGCGGTGGCGGCGACAAGGGGCATATTGTAGCACCCGCCTGCAGCACGCAGCTTCTCTATACCCCCGAACCCGGAACGCCACCCTGGTCCACATGGCGTGTCCGTCGCCTGATGCCCGTCGAATGCGAGCGCCTGCAAGGGCTGCCCGACGGCTACACGCTGGTGCCCTACCGCGGCAAACCCGCCGCAGATGCACCCCGCTACAAGGCCATCGGCAATTCCATGGCCGTGCCGTGCATGGCATGGCTCGGGCACCGCATCAAGAACGTCCTGCGCAACAGGGAGAGCGGGAACAGCGGATTGGCACGCGACGCCACGGCGCGCCACATCGATCCTGATCGCCGCACGCGCTGACCCGTCAGCACCTGCCAGTAGCCACGGTCCCCGGGCTGCGACGCGGATGACTTCGCGTGGACCACACCTCGTCCGCCTCGCATCAGGTTGCGGACGCACGCCTGTCAGGCGTCGATGCGGCCTTTCTCCGCGCTCCGGCGCCGATTGCATCTGCACCCACGGCCGAGTGTTCGCATTCTCCCGCTGCGGATTTCTACCACTCCAACCTGATTAGGGAGCGCCTCATGCGAGGTCGTCTGCCTCTCTGTTTCCCAAGGAGCGATCATGTCTGAAACACCCTCCATCGCGGTTGCCCTCGAAGGCGGCCTCGTCATTGCCGTCGTTCTTCAGGGATGGCCCGCCACCCTGCCAGAGCCTCGTGTCGTCGTCGTCGACTATGACACGCAGGATGCGGATGACGTGGATATCACGCGTTTTCCCATCGGTGACGGCACCGCCGAAGCCGTCTGCTACAGCGAAGCTCCGGTCATTTACGAACGGCTCGCCGATGCCTTGTCCCCCAATGTCGTTCTCGCGGCTCTGGCGAAGTCCGACGACCTGACGGACTGACGGGTCAACAAGTTCCTTACCGGCGCGACGCCGGAAAACGCCCCGTAACCATCCACGTCCTTTCTCACCCGCTGGGGTCCGACCCCGGCATCAGGGGCCTCCAGCGACCATTTTCTGGAGAATTCCCATGTCACACGAAATCAATCCGTTTGCCCGCGGCTATCAGAATCTGCGCGTCGTGCGCATGCTCTGCATCGACACCGGAGCCGAGTACCCACTTCTGCGTCGGCCGGTTCATCCCGGGCAGGGCCATTTCAGCGACGACGATTTGCTGCACTCACGCTGCATCGTAACGCTTGATTTCGCCGTAATCCCCGACGACCGGAACACCGGCACTTCCGGGATCGAGCCGACCAAAGGCAACGCAGGTGTCGTCCGCGCCATTCTCTACGCCGTTTACGGCGACGATTTCGATGGCCAGCCAATTCATATCGGCGATGCCGGTTCTCCCGAGGCAGCGCGGCAGACCGTGCGCCGCCTGAGTTTCGAGACCGGAATCTACAGCCGCAGCTGGGAAATCAGCGCGGCCCATCTCACCGGCGAAGCATGGGAATACCTCACCAGCCTGGCAACCGAGCACACACCTACGGGCTTCCCGTTCATCGTCTTCCCTATCACCGACAGCCCGGCCGTCGGCGTGAAACTGTTCGCCACGCCGTGGACCGACGACAATCTGCGTCTCGACGGCATCACCCCCCAGGAGTTGCGGCAAGAGAACCTGGACCGTGGTTTGCCCGTGGTTCTTGCCGACATTCTGCAACGCGCGGGCGAGGCCGATATCCGCATTCTGATCTTCGACCAGGATGCTCCAGATCTCGAAGGGCTCGAACTCTACGAGCCATAATCAGCATTTTCAAAAACCATTGTCTCTGAGCACACGCGAGCGCCAATCCGACAGTGGTGCGGCGCTCGCGTCTCGACGAAGGAGTATCCCCATGTCACGTTCCCATTCACACGATGGCACGGCCGCCAATCAGACCGACCTATCGTCCCCGCAGGTCATCACGCCCATGATCGACCATGCCGATCAACAGAACGATCCTTCCTGCCTCCGCGATATAGTACCGGATCTCGGCTGGAGGGACGTATTCGGAGAGCCTGACGACGGGAATGACTTCGATCAGCAGTTCCGCTCCTGTCTCGCCAGTCTCGCACAGGTGGACATCACGTGCGACGCGCGGGTCATGGCACGCCGGAAGACCGATACAGGTCTTCGGTCTGTTGCCATCCGCGATCTGCTCGATGGCGGCCTGTATCACTACGCGCTGGTGCGTTTCGACGGTGGCCACACACGGGGCGACCGATGGACGCATCTGTTCTTTCCCGCCTCCCGAACGCACCGCTTCGTGCCTGAGACCTGATCCCGTCGGCTCTCCGGCCTCATGGGCGACGCGCGGTTTGTGACAAGACGAAGGTCGCTCTCTTCCGTTTTTCAGCCGCATCCCCGGCGCCCGCGCGCAATCCTGCACGCATGTTCGCTGGCGTTGCCGGCAACATCCCAGGCAGTCGAGACCTTCGAGACTGCATCACGGCACACCGTGACGGTCATCCCGCCTCACCGGACGCATCCCGCGTCCATCACGCCTCAAAGGGGACCCTGTTCCCTTGCGGGCGCAGTTCCCCTGGCATTCAAGGGAGCTTTTCCATGGACACCCAATCCATTCGTGAACAGATGCCGACGCTGGTTCGTGGCCATGTGCCCTCCAACGCCCGCAGATTCCAGTTCGCCATCTACGATGGTCAGCCCAAGCGCTCGACGCTGGGTTTTTATGTCGACCCGAACCCGTTCGACGGCACGGTCGTCGCCACGACCCGTGATGCCATCATCGTCAAGACTGGACGCACCCAGTTCGCCGTGCTCGATCGTCAGCTCGTCACCGTCGCACCCGGCGATGGGGCTAAAATTCACGTCGAACCGTATGCCAGACGCCGCTTCGACGGCCTGCGAGCGGACACGCCGGAGGTGCAGACCCGGAATTTGTCGGACGGCACATCCTATACCTCAAAGACATACATACTCGGTTCGGCGCCGGCCAAACTCCCGGTCCCGTCGCCCGATTGTCCGGAGCTGGCCGATCTGATCAGCCAGCTTGAACAATTGCCCGCCCCGGATGGCTTCCGGCGCATCACGCATATGCTTGTCGATGCTGGCGCGCGAGACTTCACTGTGGTCGATCCCAGCCCTGCCAATATTGTCGTCACGCCGCCCACGATCGGCTTTTCGGTCACCACCGCGAAATTCTGCGGTCAGGTCTCGATTCTCTATGATCGTGGCCGAGATACCTACGTTGTGGAGCTGCATCGCGACACGGAGACGATCGAACGCATCGACGATGTGTATTTCGACGATCTCGGCGCTGTTCTGGAACGCCTGATCGATGACGGAGGCTGGCGTCAGATCAAGGTCTGCGTCGTCGACAAAAAGCAAACCCGTCAGCGCCAGGCGCCAGCAGCGTGACTTCAAGCGTTCAGGACCGCCCGGTCATCTGCTCGCGCAACGAAACCGCCACCCGTGAGGATGCACACTTTGTATCCGGGCAT
The DNA here is from genome assembly GCF_048695475.1 of Gluconacetobacter brunescens. NCBI lineage: Bacteria > Pseudomonadati > Pseudomonadota > Alphaproteobacteria > Acetobacterales > Acetobacteraceae > Gluconacetobacter > Gluconacetobacter brunescens. The sequence goes on from NZ_JBLHEN010000002.1 coordinate 541,252, forward strand.
GAAACGCGGAAGCTCCGCGGTTGATGCCAATTGTCCCAATCATCAGTTCCAAACAGCCTGCAAACAGGTCTTACAGGCTCTCTGTCCCTCGGGTGGAGAGCCTTTTCTTTCCCAGAACAGGAGAATTCATCCATGTCACTACGATTCAAAGGCGCCGATCTTCGCCCCGTGCTGGCCGAAGCAATCGCCAATCAATGCCGTGTCATCCTCGCCAAGGATCAAGGAACCTATTTCCTCTCCGAACGCGGAGAACGCACCGAGACGGGGCACCACAAACTGCTCGCCTACGCGGTCGGTTGCAACCCGGATGTCGACCCGTTCGACGACTGGTGGGAACTGGTCCGCGCGGAACTTGGCGGAGACGATTTCGGCGAGTTTTTCGACCCGAAGGAGGGCGTCTTCCTCCGCATTCTGGAAAGCGATGACGATCTCGAACTGTCCGCCAGCCCGACGCAATTGTCGCTACTGGCGGTGCCGCCTATCCCCTGAGAGCAGCAAATGCTTACGGCCCCCGCAGATCTGCGGGGGCCTTTTTTTGACGCCGCACGTCCGCGATCGGCTGTCCGTAGCTCCGCGTCATGACATCGCGGCAGTGCTGTTGAACAGCAGCCCGATACGAGGTCTTGGCGCGCATCCTTTACACCGCTACCGTGTTCCAGACACTACTCCACGATAGGAGAAATCGGCCGCATGTTGCAAATTGCGCGCAAACGCGCATCACGTTCCAAATATATTGGAATATCGTTCTGCATTATAGGGCTTCTTATACCAATCTCCGAGTATGTAAAATACGCCTATTTTACGGACCCTGCGATATTGAAGCTCATTCTCTTCCCATTCATTCAAAAAATAAAATATCTTTATGCTAATTACGCCTGGTTCAGAGGTGTGTGGATGGTGGCGCCGGAGCCGTCTTTTGATATGCCGGTTCCATTCTTTAATCTGGCCGGGCTCACCGCTCTCAGCTCCTGCATAGTGGGCGCCTGGCTCAGAGATCGCGCGCTCGGCAATCTTCGATTGATCGCTCAGGCTGAACATATTCTGACATTGCAGCAACTGGTCGGCGCCAACATCTCCTCGCAATCGATCGGAAACATTCAAGCAGGTGGCGATGTTACGATCAATCAGATCAACCAGGCCCATGAGACAGCAAACAAGCTGACCCATGGGTTTCGCGACGGACCTCTCTGGAGTCTTGTCACCGGTATCGTCTTTCCGCTCTGCGTTACAATCATCGGCCACCTCCTCGGTCTACAGTAGGTGGCTCGCAAAGGGGTGCGTGCCCCCTCAACTCTGCCCTCACCATGACGGCAAACAGGAGCTTTCCCCAGTGCATATTGTTGCCCACGGGGGATTGCGGCCGCGTGCGACCCTGCCAGCATGCCCGCTGATGTTTTCAGCCGCATGCCCAGGCAGTCATGATCTTCGAGACTGCGACGTGGTTGTCACCACGTAGATCATCCCGGTTCGCACCGGCATCCATGCGCGAACGGCCATCGTCAACGATGGTGATGCCTGAACATCGTTTCATCAACCCACGCGGGGGTTTCACACCTCCCCGCCAGGGTCGGGTGTGTCTCCGCTCTTTTTTCTGGAGATCCACCATGACCACGTCCAACGAAACCAGTTTTTTCGACCTGCACATCACCGGTCTCGGCTATCTCAACCGGATCCGTGAGGTGAAGCCCAAGAAAGGCGCGCCGTTTCTGGCCTGCGACGTCGCAGCCCTGAACGGTCCGGCCAACGATGCCTCCTACGTGCGTTTCGATACGCGCGTTTCAGGCTCCGAAGCCCAGCACCTTATCCGCCGTTGCATCCAGGCGGTCGAGAGCGAGAAGAAAGTCCTGATCGGCTTTCGCCTCGGCGATCTCTGGACCGACATCTTCACCTACGCCAAGGGGAAGCGTGCCGGTGAGCAGGGCGTCAGCCTCAAGGCCCGCCTGCTCTTCGTCAGCTGGATCAAGATCGACGGCAAGCTCGTCTACAAGGCTGAGCCCAAGCCGACCGAGACCAGCGACCAGGTGCCCCAGGCCCCTGCCTCATCCCCCACACAGGACGCCGCCACGCCCGGAATATCCGCGCCGGCATCCGATACGCCCGAGGAAGACGCCGCCGATACTCCGGTACCAGCGCTTGCCGATTCCTTCTGATCTTCCGGCAAGACCCCGATCATCGGGGTCTTGCTGCCTCAGCTCGCCCCTGACGCCCCGCGTCAGCGTGTGACCGAGGCATCATCCTGTGAGGACGCCCCCATGATTACGATCCCCGGCCGCCTGGCCATCAAGACCATTCACGGTCGCAACGGCGATTTCAATGTCGGCCGCCTTGCAACCTCCATCGGCGAGTTCGTCGTCAAGAATGCCGAACTCGAGCAATATGCCGAAGGACAATATGAAGGTGATTTCGGCATCGCCGAAATCCGCCCTTCCACCTATACGACCAATGGCCGCATGGTCATTGAAATCCGCGCGCTGCTTGGCGGCATGACCCTCTCCAATATCGATGCCCTGAGCGCTGACGATGTCCAGCGACTGAGCCCACAGGAAGTCGACCCGATCGACGAGGAGACCCAGACGCCAGCACCGTCTGAGGTCAGACCTTCGAGAAAGGCGAGGACACGAGATCGGCATGATCCCCTGGTCGATACGACACCCTTCGGTGCCGCACCGCCCGCGGAGACCAAAGCCCGAGACGAGGATGCTGACAAGGCGCTCTTCGACACGCTCTGGCCGCTTGGCGAGACCGTGAAACTCGATCCGACAGTCGATCGCCAACGCCTGCGTCAGCAGTGCGATCGTCTCGGCGTGCTTGGATATACGTTCACCCCTCTGGCTCAGGAATGGCGTCTGGCCACCTGAACCCTCATGCCGTGCGAACGGCCCTCTCTCACCCGTCGGGGATTCATCCCCTCGGGGCGGATCTCCGACATTTTCAATGGAGGTCTTTTATGGGCTGGTATTTTTCGCTCCAATCCCGGGAAGAACTGATCCGGGAACTCACCTGGTCGGAAACGACCGAACGCGCGTTCACCCAGGTCCTGGACCACGCCCTGCACGAGAACGTGCTGTGGTCATTGGTCAGGGTCACCGCGCGGGTCGACGGCGTACATCCTCATCTCAAGCCCGGCGATTCCCTCATTTATATCCGCTGCGACCTCCTGGAACGGAGCGGAAATATGTGGGGCTACAAGCCGCTCGAAGAGGCGATGCACCCCTACTATTACTCGTGCCCGTTGCGCTTTCTGGACATGGCGCCCGAACAATCCGCCGAATGGCGCGCGGGGGTTCGTACCTGGCACGAAGAACACCATTCCGCGACTTCGCCGACAGCGCCTGCCTCGACCTGATCGGCAGGCCCGATCCTTCCAACCCAATGGGGCAGTACTGTCCCTGCCGGGCGGTGCTGCTTCCTTTTCCAGGGAAATTCACCATGCCCGCAACCCCTTCTTCCAAACTGCTCTATCGTATCGACGAATGTTCTGATCTCATGGCCGATGCCTGCATCGCCGACGAGCGCAACGACCTCGTTTTCCTGTCCGTCTGGGCCCGTGACACCGCCATCCAGGAATTCCTGGCACGCCTGACCCTCGGGCGTGACGAACGGGGCCTCGACCAGTTCCAGATCGTCGCCGAGGACGGAAGCAAGACCCCGATTTTTGTCGGCAATGTCGACATGCTCAAAAAGCGCTCCACGCGGGCCTATCGGCGGACCCTGTTCGGCTCCATCGTTCATCTCTGGCTGTTCGACCGCCGTTGCGTGCGTCCGGACAAAGCCAATGCCAGTGCGCTGGCTCTTCTGCCGCGTCACTCTCTCCGCCACCGCGACCGGCTGTGGACGCTGGTCAAGGAAACCTGCCCACTTCCCCTACTCGATCACTGGCGCGAAACCGTCCTGGACCTCCTCTACGCCCAGGACATGCTCGGCCATCTCCCGCTCGCCCTCGGGCCGCTGGAAGGCCATCGGCTGGCGATCGACGTCCCGGCTCTGACCGTCGCCCTCGGCGGCCTCATCCGTAGCGGTGAATTACGCGCCGACGACAGCCCACTGGCTTCGGTGTCGCCGCTGCTGCGTGTCGCATAGCCGACTTTCATGCAGACCCGCTCATCAGGGTCGGTCCCCCTTCCTCACCGTCATCGTGGAGACATCCCATGGCTCTCATGTTCCCGCGCCTTGCGCGCAATTTCGCCAGGAACGGCTATTTTCCGACCGATGAACCGACGATCGAGCGCGTGCTCTCCGCACTGGCTCCTGGTGTCGGCCCGATGAACATCCTCGATCCCTGCGCCGGCGAAGGCGTTGCGATCGCCGAAGCCGCTCATGCCCTCGGGCGCGAACAGGTCCAGGCATTCGCGGTCGAATACGATGCCGAGCGCGCGCGTCACGCACGGCAACTGGTCGATCGCTGTATCCATGGCGATCTGATGGACACATTGATCTCACGACAGAGCTTCGGCCTATTGTGGCTCAACCCGCCTTACGGCGATCTGTCGAAAGGGATGGACGGCAATATCGGCTATCAGGGCCAGGGGCGCCCGCGTCTGGAAAAGCTGTTCTACCAGCGCTCGCTTCCCTTCCTGCAATATGGCGGCGTACTGATCTTCATCGTGCCGCATTACGTGCTCGACGCCGAACTGGTCGGCTGGCTCACACGCCACTTCACCGACCTGCGCATCTACCGGGCGGTGGAAACGCAGTTCAAACAGGTCGTCATCTTCGGACGCCGCGTTCGTCAGCGCGACCAGATGTCCGACGTGACCAAGACCATGCGCGGTCTGCTGCTGCAGATCGGGCAAGGCGATATCGAAGCCGAGGAACTGCCGCCTGACTGGCCGTTCCTGCCCTACATAGTCCCCGCCAGTCCTTCGGAACCGGAGCAGTTCTTCCGCGTGACGATGGAGCCCGAGCAGTTCGCCGATGAGATCGGCCGCCTGCAAGGGCTCTGGCCGATGCTCGACATGCATCTCGGAGCCGCGCAGCAATCTCAGCGCCCCCCGGCGCGTGCCTTGTCACACTGGCATCTCGCCCTGGCTCTCGCGGCGGGCGCGATCTCCGGTGTCGTCCGTTCCAAAAGCGGGCGTGTACTGGTCGTCAAGGGTGACACCCACAAGGAAAAGACGTCGCAGACGCAGTACACCGAACGCGACGACGGTTCCGTGGCCGAAACCCGCATCCTCACTGACAAGTTCGTTCCGGTCATCCGGGCCTGGGACATGACGCCGGCCTCCCCGACGCGGGGAGAGGTGCTCACGATCCGCTGATCCAGTTCATCCCCGCTTCCCGTGGAAGCGCACTATCAAGGAAGGATTCCTTTCCATGTTCAAAAACCTGTTCGCCGGTCTGGACTATCCCCAGACAGCCCCGCCGCTCTTCCCTTTCGGCAGCCTCAAACTCAGCAACAAGGTCCAATGGCTGGACCGCAAGGGGCTGATCGAGCCTCTGCAGTATGTCCAGCGCCACATCCGGGGCGACTGGGGCGATGTCAGAGACGATCAGCGTCATGCGAATCTCGACGCATTGCAGTCCGATAACGTCCTGATCTCGCATTATGCGATCACGCCGCGTCTGCTGATCGCGGTCGTCACCAACGCTGACCGTACCGTCACCGTCGTTCAGCTGCCCGAAGAGGATCTGAGCTTCTAACGGCCGATTCTTCTTCCACATCCGCGCGCGGCTCATCGCCGTTCGCTTCATCCCAATCCGGGGCACGTCATCGCCCCGCGAGGGAGGTGCGTGCCCCTTTTTTTTGGAGCATCACCATGTCCCTCGAATCCGATACTCTTTCCTCTCCCGCCGAAACCGCCTCCATGCAGGACGACCTGCTCGACGCGGCGGCATCTCCTCTTACCGTCAGCCTGCCGGACTTCGTCACCGAATTCGGCGACGAGTTGCTGGACTCGCTGAACCGCGCCAATCCACCGGTCTATACCGGACACCCGAAAGCATTCCGCCAGATCGTTCTGGCCGGGCTCAAGCGTCGCCTGTTCGACGCCCAGGCCGATGTGGTTCACGCCGTGACCGAACTGCTGATCGACCGGGGCGAGCGCGCCGCGATCGTCAACGGCGAGATGGGCTGCGGCAAGACGACCGTCGGTATCGCGACGGCCGCCGTACTCCATGCCGAGGGCTATCGTCGCACCCTGATCCTCTCACCGCCGCATCTGGTCTACAAATGGCGGCGTGAGATCCAGGAGACGGTGGCCGGCGCCAGGGTCTGGGTCCTCAACGGACCGGACACGCTGGTCAAGCTCATCAAGCTGCGGCAGCAACTCGGCGTCCCCGCGCAGGGGCAGGAGTTCTTCGTCCTCGGCCGCGTGCGGATGCGGATGGGGTTTCACTGGAAGCCCGCCTTCACCCGCCGGCGCAGTGCAGACGGCGACATCGGCCTCTGCCCGGATTGCGGCCATGTCATCACCGATCTCGACGGCGAACCGGTCAGGCCGGTCGAACTCGACGCCGAGGACTACCGCAGGAAGTGCAGCCACTGCGCTGCCCCCCTGTGGACCCTGATCCGTCCACGAGGTCTATCTGCCAGCGACCAGTCCTCGGCCGTGCTCAAGGCGCTCAAACGCATCCCGACCATCGGGGCGGTTACCGCCCAGCGGCTGATGAAGACGTTTGGAGACGGTTTCCTGGCTTCCATGCTGGGCGACAATATCCACGAGTTCATCAACCTGATGGACGCCCGCGGCGAACTCGTTTTTTCCGACCGTCAGGCCCATCGCATGGAGCGCGCGATGGCCAACATGGAGTTCGGCTTCGGCGAAGGCGGCTATCAGCCGTCTGAATTCATCAAGAGATACCTGCCGCAGAGCACGTTCGACCTGCTCATCGCCGACGAGGCGCATGAGTACAAGAACGGCGGCTCCGCACAGGGTCAGGCCATGGGCGTGCTCGCCGCAAAGGCGACCAGAACGCTGCTGCTCACCGGTACACTGATGGGTGGCTATGGCGACGATCTCTTCTACCTGCTGTTCCGTGCCCTGCCAGGCCGGATGATCGAGGACGGCTACCGGCCGAACAAGAGCGGCAGCATGACATCCGCCGCGATGGCCTTCATGCGCGATCATGGCGTCCTGAAGGACATCTATTCCGAGAGCACCGGCACCGCGCACAAGACGGCCCGGGGCTCGAAGGTCACGGTGCGTACCGTCAAGGCCCCGGGGTTTGGTCCCAAGGGCGTGATGCGGTGCGTCCTGCCATTCACCGTCTTTCTCAAGTTGAAAGATATCGGCGGCAATGTGCTGCCGCCCTACGACGAGGAATTCCGTGAAGTCGCCATGGACGCCGAGCAGGCCACGGCCTATCGGGATCTGGCTTCGCGCCTCACTGCCGAACTGAAGCAGGCTCTGGCGAAGCGCGACACCACGCTTCTCGGTGTGGTGCTCAACGTCCTCCTCGCCTGGGCGGATTGCTGCTTTCGCTCGGAAACCGTCGTTCATCCGCGTACACGCCACACCCTGGCGTTCGTTCCAGCTCAGTTCAACGAGCTGGAGATCATGCCCAAGGAGCGCGAGTTGATCGAGATCTGCCGGCACGAGAAGGCAGAAGGGCGCAAGACCCTCGTCTACTCGGTCTACACCGGCACCCGCGATACCACGTCGCGCCTCAAGATGCTGCTGGAACAGGAGGGCTTCAAGGTGGCCGTGCTGCGCGCGAGCGTGGATGCGTCCCGCCGGGAAGACTGGATCGCCGAGCAGCTGGACCGGGGGATTGATGTCCTCATCACGAACCCGGAACTGGTCAAGACTGGTCTCGACCTTCTGGAATTTCCGACGATCGTGTTCATGCAGAGCGGTTATAACGTCTACTCATTGCAGCAGGCCGCTCGCCGGTCATGGCGCATCGGACAGAAGCTTGCCGTCCGGGTGATCTTTCTCGGCTATGCGGGCACGTCGCAGATGACGTGCCTGGGCCTTATGGCCAGGAAGATCATGGTCTCGCAGAGCACGTCGGGCGACGTGCCTGAATCAGGGCTCGACGTCCTGAACCAGGACGGAGATTCCATCGAAGTCGCGCTCGCCAGGCAGCTTCTGGCTGCGTGATCCCCTCCAAATCCCGGCGATCCATCGGATCGTCGGGATCTCTCCTCCCCCTTCATGACCACCTCGAAGGGATACAGGCCGTAATTGCCGCAAGACATGCGGTGAACAAGACCGTTAATCGCCGCAGCCTGGCTTTCCGGCAATGAGAAGCCAAGGACCGCTTCTGTAGCGGGTCTTCTGCGGCTTGGGGGAAACTGTTCAAATCAGATCGACGGCCGCCACTATCCTGAAGCCACATGATCCAGCTGTTCCAGGTGGTCGGGCATCTCCAGCAACTTCAAAGCCGCGGCCGAGATTGCTTCGGCGATTGTCGGGTACGTCTCCGCCGAACTGATCACGACACCAGCAGGAATTGCACTCTCCCCTGAAAAAATGACTGTGGCCTGGTAGCCATTTCCTTTGGGTGTCGCCGATAGCGTAACGTTACCCATCTCTATTGCCCTCCGACGCACGCATGTTCACGCGTCTCGCCTCATGGATCCCTATAGAAGTCTATCCGATAAATATCAGTCTATTTATCGTAATTTTATATATTCCGTTCACGTCTTCAAACCGACGACCTCGACACGACACATCCAGATTGCCCCATACGGCCCGTCACCGTCCATCGCGGCGTGAACGACCTTTTGGCAGATTTTGCGGAACCTGGGGATCTTCTAATCCCTTTTGTTGACTGCCCTGGCGATTCCCCAAGGCGATGGTGACGATCCATTGCTTCCCGGAACTGCTGATGCAACGACCATCCCGCACCATCCGCTCTCTGTCTATCCCGGGCTGCATAGCCAGCAGTCTGCTCCTGGCAGGGTGCGTCACGACGAAGCCCGTTGCACCCGCGCCGGCCGCAAGCGCCAGCATGCCGAGCAGAGCGGAATCCCATAGCCCCGGCGCACTCCCCCCAGGCTTCGTGCCGGTGATGCGCCAGGGCCGATATACGCTGGTCGAGCTTACGCCTGATCTCGGGCAACGGGATCTGATGCTGCAAATTGTGGATGTCAGAGTGCCGTCCACCTTCGATGCGACAGTGGCCGACGCGATCCACTACGTGCTGCTCCGCTCTGGTTATCGCCTCTGCGCCAGCAGCGAAATCGCGCCGCTTTATGCCCTGCCCCTGCCTGCCGCCCACCTGCATCTTGGTCCGCAGTTTTTGCACGAGGCCCTGCTGACCCTTGCCGGTCCCGCCTGGGCGCTGTCGATCGACGATGCGAGCCGGACGGTGTGCTTCAGCCAACACGTGGGGCCAGCCACTCCCGCCCTCACGGTGGCCACAACCGCACCGCGCGGCCCTTCTCTCGGCCAAGCGGGGGTACAGCAACCTCGATTCGACCTCCACCAGCCGCAGGGGGCGCGACCGTGAGCTTACCCCCGATCTCCACCTTGCGCGGTCGCCGGATTCCCTGGTTCAGGATCGTCGCGGCCGGCTGTCTCCTGGCGGTCAGCACGATCGCGCTCACCGATCACCTTACCCTGTCCCGACTGGCTGACCAGACACGCCGCAACAACCCCGACGTGCAACTTAGTGTGCTGGCCGCACGCATGACCGATCTGGAGCGGCTGGCCGACACCGATCGACACCGACCCAAACCCGCCAGCCAGACCGAAATCGCCACGGCACGTCGGTTGCTGGAAGCACGGATCACGCGCCTGGAACAAGAGCAGGCCGCCTTCGTCCACACCGACGATGTCCGAGCGTTGCAAACCCGTGTTGCGGCAATTGAGGCGCAGCAGGAACACGAGCGCCTGGCGCTGACCGCTGCTCCGATCGCTCCCCGACACGCCTCGACCCCACCCCGTCCGTTGGCGCCGCCGTTCCGGGTAACGGGTGTCGAATTGCGCGGCGGCGAACGCTTCCTCTCGATTACGCCGGCAACAACCGCCTCGCTGGCCTCGGCTCGCCTGCTCCACGCGGGCGAGAGCGAGCGCGGCTGGCAATTGCAGGCCCTCGAACCTCACGCCGCGCTGTTCCGTGTCAACGGTACCGCGCAGCGCGTGGCCCTGCCATAGGGGGCTGGCCGAGATGCGCTCCTCCCTCACCGTGGCCGGCCTGATATGCGCGGGCATCGGAATGCCGCTCATTGCCCATTCGCAGCCGGTATCGACAGCCGCTTCGCGCACCGGCCTCAGCCAGATCCAGACGACCAGCGACGCGGCATCCGAAGAGCGCCAGGCGCGAACCTGGGGTCTGCGCACCGAGGAGTGGGCGCGTTTCCGCGAGTTGATGCAGGGGCCGCTGGGGATCTACTCGCCGAATCTCGATCCGCTGACGGCGCTCGGCATCGAAGCACGCAACGACGACGAACGAACCCGTTATGCGACGCTGCAAGCCCAGGCGGAGGCGAGGCGCGTCGACAAGATGCTGGCCTATCAGCGCGCCTATGATCTCGCGTGGCAACACCTGTTTCCCGGCCAGTTGCGGGTGAGCCTGCCCGACGCCCAGACGCCGAGCACCGGCAACTCGGGCTCCGGCCGGTTGGCCGTTTTCGTCAAACCGGATTGCCCCGCCTGTGCGCAGCGCGTCGAGCAATTGCAGTCGAGCGGAACCAGTTTCGACCTGTATCTGGTCGGCAGTCAGGGGGACGACGAGCGCATCCGCCTATGGGCGCGTCAGGCGGGCATCGACCCCGCCAAAGTCCGCTCCGCCACGATCACGCTCAACCACGATTCAGGGCGCTGGCTCTCGCTCGGACTGCCCGGCGACCTGCCCGCATTGGTGCAGGAGGTCAACGGCCAATGGCAACGGCGCTGACCCCCACGCGTCGGGCAGGGCCGCTGCTCGGCCTTGTCGCACTGCTTCCCATGGGCTGGACATCACCCAGCCTTGCACGCGAGCTGCCGCCTCCGGCCTACCAGATGGCGGCTGCACCGGCCGGCGTGCCATCGCCGGTGCTGTTCGCCGTGGCTTTGCAGGAGAGCGGGGCGCTCCTGCGCGGTCGCCTGATCCCGTGGCCCTGGACGCTCAACGTCGCCGGGCACGCCGAGCGCTATCCGACCCGCACGGACGCCTGCCGGCACTTGCGCCAGATCCTGACCCAGCTTCCTGCCAGCCGTGTCGATGTCGGCCTCGGCCAGATCAATCTGGGCTATCAGAGTCGGCGCTACGCCGCCCCCTGCGACCTGCTCGACCCCTACGCCAATCTGGCAACGGCCGCCAGGATCCTGCGCGAGCAGCATCTGCCGAACGAGAACTGGCTGCTGGCGATCGGCCGGTATCACCGCCCCGCCGGAGGCGAACTGGCGGTGCGCTATCGCCGCAGCGTCGGCCTCCGCCTCTCCCAGGTTCTCGCGGACGCGGGGGCGCCATGACTGACCATGCGTTGCGGCAGGATACGATTCCGCCGTTGCCGTTCGACCCGCGCCGTCGCCTCGCGCGCGACCCGGCTCGCTCTTCAGTCCAGCATCTGATCAACGTATCGGGCGGTAAGGACAGTACGGCCGTCTATCTGCTCGCGCTGGAATCCGGATTGCCGTTTCGCGCCGTATTCGCCGATACCGGGAACGAACATGAATCGACCTACGCGTTCATCGACCGCCTCGCACAGCGGACCGGTGGGCCCGCTATCGAGACCGTCCGCGCCGATTTTTCCAGGGAGTTGGCACGCCATCGGGCCTACATCCTGCGCGAATGGCCGAAGCAGGGCATCCCTGATGCGATCGTCGCGGAAGCGGCCGCTCTTCACGAACCCACAGGCAATCCCTTCCTGGATCTCTGCATCAGCAAAGGACGGTTTCCGAGCGCCGGAGCCAGGTTCTGCACGGAGGCGCTGAAGGGTCTGCCGATCACGTTTCAGGTCGTGTTTCCCATGCTCCGACATGGCCCTGTCCTGCAATGGCTCGGCATCCGCGCCGCCGAGAGCGCGCGCCGCGCCCGACATCCCCGCTGGAACCGCCATGACAGCGGCTCCTTCGTCTGGCGCCCCATCTTCGACTGGTCCGTCCAGGATGTATGGGCGATGCACCGCCGGTACGGCCTTGCCCCCAATCCGCTTTATGCCCACGGCATGGGACGGGTCGGCTGTCTGCCCTGCATCCATTGCACCAAGAACGAATTGCGCCTGATCGCCGAACGCTTCCCCGAACACATTGATCGGATCGAACGCTGGGAAGCGATTGTTTCCGCCGCCAACAAGCGCGGCGTCTCGACCTTTTTCGCGGCGGGGACGGACCCGATGGATGCGGGCCGGCCGGGCCGCTACGCCGATATCCGGACCATTGCGGACTGGAGCAAGACAAGCCGGGGCGGGCGCCAATATACGCTGTTCTTCGAGCGTCAGCCCGGCGGCGGTTGTCTTTCCGATCTGACCCTGTGCGAGCACGAGGAGAACGAAGACACATCCAATGGCGTGTCCGACGATCAGACAGCGGACATCGGGAGCCCATCGCCATGACCCGTGGCGTCATGCACATGGCGCTCGCACTTCCCTGCTGGCTGGTACCGGCGTCTGGCATCGCGCAATCGTCGCCGTTGATCATCGTCGAGGACCATGGGGGCGCACCGGCTCAGCCCTATTATGAGGCCCTGACGTCGGAGTCTGCAGAAACGCCGCCGCCGCCCCTCACCAGTCCGCCGAGGACTGCTGAGGGGACCATGCTGCCGGTGCGCTCGACTCTGTTATCACCGGGCGCCGTGCAACCGCGAGAGATCCAAGCACCGGGCCTGACACCGTTTTTCGTCATCGGAGATGACGAACGGTCCCGGCAATGGCTGCGCCTGCATGCGACGCGGCTGCGGTCGATGCATGCGGTCGGGCTGGTGGTCAATATCGACACCACGGAGGCGCTGGCCGCCCTGCGCGCGCTGGCACCGGACCTGCTGCTCTCCCCGACGCCAGGGGATGATCTCGCCCAACGCCTCGGACTGCGGACCTACCCGGCGCTGATCACCGCCACGGGCATCGAACCCTGATCGGAGCCGCCGATGGCCGCGTCCCAGAGCATCGAGGTCTTGCTGCGCCCCGCGGTGGAACTCTATACGGTCGTAGTCTGCGCTGCCGCCGCGCTGCTCTGCCTGGCGGCCCCATGGTCACTCGCCCTCAACCCCCTTCTGGGCCTCGGCAGTGCGCTGGCCTTCCTGGCTTTCGGCGCAATCAGGCTGCGCGAAGCCTGGGCCATCCTGCGCTATCGGCGCAATATCCGGCGTCTGCCCCGTTATGTGATGACCAGCCGCGCGGTTCCGGTCAGCCAGCAGCGCCTGTTCGTCGGTCGCGGCTTCCGCTGGGACCAGCGGCATACCCATCGCCTGATGCAGACCTATCGGCCGGAGTTCCGGCATTATGTCGAACCCACCGTGTTGTATCGGCTCGCGCGGCGACTGGAAGAACAACTGGAGTTCGCCCCGTTCCCGGCGTCCAACTTCCGGAAGGCGCTGGGCTGGGATAGCCCATTCAACCCCGCCCGGCCGCTGCCCCCGGTTGGGGGCATGCCACGTCTCCACGGCATCGAGCCGGACGAGACCGACGTCACGCTGCCGCTGGGCGAACGGGTCGGACACTCCCTGGTCCTGGGCACCACCCGCGTTGGCAAGACGCGGCTCGCCGAGCTGTTCATCACCCAGGACATCAGGCGCCGCAATGCGGCAGGCGAGTTCGAGGTCGTCATCGTCTTCGACCCGAAGGGCGACGCGGATTTGCTCCGGCGCATGTATGTCGAGGCTGAACGCGCCGGACGGACCGGCGAATTCTATGTCTTCCATCTGGGCTGGCCTGACTTCAGCGCCCGCTACAATGCCGTCGGGCGTTTCGGACGCATCTCCGAAGTCGCGACCCGCATCGCCGGTCAGCTCTCGGGTGAAGGCAACAGCGCAGCGTTCCGCGAGTTCGCCTGGCGCTTCGTCAATATCATCGCCCGCGCCCTCGTGGCACTTGGCCAGCGGCCCGACTACCTTCTGATCCAGCGTCACGTCGTCAATATCGACGCCCTGTTCATGGAATATGCGCAGCACTATTTCGCGACGCACGACCCCAAGGCCTGGGAGATGATCGTCCAGATCGAGGGGCGCCTGAACGACAAGAACATCCCGCGCAACATGATCGGCCGCGAGAAACGGGTGGTTGCCCTCGAACACTATCTCTCGCAGGCCCGGGTTTACGACCCGGTTCTGGATGGCCTGCGCTCGGCCGTCCGCTACGACCGTACCTATTTCGACAAGATCGTCGCCTCGCTCCTGCCACTGCTGGAAAAGCTCACCACCGGCAAGATCGCGCAACTGCTCGCCCCGAACTATGCCGATCTCAACGATCCGCGTCCGATTTTCGACTGGATGCAGATCATCCGCAAACGCGCGGTGGTCTATGTCGGCCTCGACGCGCTCTCCGACGCCGAAGTCGCGTCGGCGGTCGGCAATTCGATGTTCGCGGATCTGGTCTCCGTCGCAGGCCACATCTACAAATTCGGCATCGATGACGGGCTGCCCGGTACGACGCCGGGCGCGAAGGTGCCGATCAACGTCCATGCCGACGAATTCAACGAACTCATGGGCGATGAATTCATCCCGATGGTCAACAAGGGCGGCGGGGCGGGCATGCAGGTGACCGCCTACACGCAGACGCTCTCCGACATCGAGGCGCGCATCGGCAACCGGGCCAAGGCCGGCCAGGTCGTCGGCAACTTCAACAATCTGTTCATGCTGCGCGTGCGCGAGACGGCGACCGCCGAACTGCTGACGCGCCAGTTGCCCAAGGTCGAGGTTTATGCGGCTTCCATGATGAGCGGCGCGACCGACAGTTCCGATCCGACCGGCCGGACTGCCTTTACCTCGAATACACAGGACCGGATCAGCAGTTCGAGCGTGCCCATGATCGAGCCCGCGCATGTCGTCGCCCTGCCCAAGGGGCAGTGTTTCGCGCTGATCGAGGGCGGCACGCTCTGGAAGGTCCGCATGCCATTGCCGGCACCGGACCCGGACGAGGTCATGCCACAAGACTTGCAGCAGCTGGCCGCCGCCATGCGCCGGAACTATGTCGAGGCGGACGAGTGGTGGCAGAACCCGGAGCTGGGTGGCCCGCCGACGGACGCCCTGCCGCCCGATCTCGCCGGGGAAACGAGCGCTTGAGCGATCCCGCTGCCACGGCGCAGCGTGCCCAGCAGCGGCAGCAGAGCGCCGTCGTCAGCCTCGTCACCCTGCCGTTTCGCTTTATCGGCGTCCTGTGCGGATCGCTCCTGCTCTGCGTCGCCATCGAATGCGTCGGCATGGCTCTCTTCTGGCCGGAACAGGGCTGGCACCATGCCGAAGCCATGCTCAACCACGAACTGGGCCAGCTTTCCTCCGGCTTCACCCGGAGCGCCCTGGTGCAGGAGCCGGGACGCACGGCTTACCGACTGGTGCAGGCCGCCTATGAGTGGCTGTTCGTGAGAAGCGGTCTGCTGGACTGGATACGCGACGCTTCCGTCCAGTCCAGCAGCGGGGCGCGCAACCAGGCGCATGATTTCCGCTACTACATGGCGGTCGTCTATGTGCATGTCGAAGCCTATCTCATCGCCGCGGCATACACCGTGCTGACCTTTCTGGTCCGGCTGTTCGTGCTGGTGCTGACCTTGCCACTCTTCGTGTTGAGCGCCTTCGTCGGCTTCGTGGACGGGCTGGTCCGCCGGGACATAAGGCGTTTCGGGGCCGGTCAGGAATCCGGGTTCGTCTATCACCGCGCCAGGGCCGCCCTTATGCCGCTGGCCGTCTGGCCCTGGGTAACCTATCTCGCGATACCGGTGAGCGTGCCACCCTTGCTGATCCTGCTTCCGTGCGCCGTCCTGCTCGGCCTCGCCACGAACGTCGCGGCAGCGATGTTCAAGAAATACCTCTGACTCGCAACAGCACCGCGCGTCGATATGTCCTCGTTCCAACGACAATCACAATTTAGCAGGGGCGTGATCCCGGGTAGCTCGGGAGATCGCCCATTATCGGGTCCCAGTCGAGCGCCTCGCTCGCCCAGACATGGAAGGTCGGGCGGATCGTGTTCGGGTCGTCCAGGCTCACCGTCATGACGTCGAGTTCGCCGGGCGTGTCCTCGCGGCGATAGGTCAGAGGGGAGCCACAGCGGCCACAGAAGCTTCGCGTGACACCAGGTGAGGACGTGTAATCGACCGGCGCGCCGCGCGTGTAGCGAAAGCCACCAGACAGCATGCCCACGAAGGGAAGTCGGGGTGCCGACGCGGCACGGCGGCAGGTCTCGCAATGGCAGATTCCGCTGCTGATGGGCTCACCCTCAGCGATATAACGCACGGCACCACACAGGCATCCACCTTCCATCTTCACCTCCCGCTCTTCCAAAATCGTCTGCCTGGTTTCAGTCAGTCAGTCCACTCAGCGCGTCCGGATCCAAGGGGAACAGCAGGCGAGGCCCAGTGCATTGCGATGTCCCCAATAGTGGCCGGAGGACGCAGACGGAGCGCGGGTCCCCACGCAGTCGTCTCCTGAACGTCTGAAAAATCACCAAACCCGGCATCACCCGGGGCATCACCGCCATAGTCGCCCTCATACGCGAAAAGCAGTTCAGCCGTCCGTGCCAAAGAAAGCCGGAACCGTGTCGTTCCCTCACCGCGCCGGCGTGCTGCAACGCCACGCATGGCTGCCGCCGCCATCAGATAGCCCGTTGCATGGTCAAGAGCCTGTACGGGCAGAGAAACCGGCGCCTCGGAACCGCGCCATGTCATGCCATTGGCGGCGATCCCGGATGAG
Source organism: Gluconacetobacter brunescens (assembly GCF_048695475.1). Classification (NCBI taxonomy): domain Bacteria; kingdom Pseudomonadati; phylum Pseudomonadota; class Alphaproteobacteria; order Acetobacterales; family Acetobacteraceae; genus Gluconacetobacter; species Gluconacetobacter brunescens. The sequence goes on from NZ_JBLHEN010000002.1 coordinate 557,959, forward strand.
AACTGCACCAGGCTGTCGAAACCGCGCCGGTGCGCCCATGGGCCGCTATGGCCGTAAGCATCCAGTGACACGTCGACCAGACCCGGCCGGATGGCCTGCCCTGCATCAGCGCCATATCCGAGATGGTCGAGGGCGTCGGCCCGATAGCCGTGGACGAGGATATCCGCTCTGGACAGCAATCGTTCAAACGTAGCCCTGTCACCCGGATCCTGGAGATCCAGCCGGGCGCACCGTTTCCCGGGCGTGACATCCGGCGCCACGACGGGCTCCTCCCATCCGGGCGGATCGATGCGGAGAACCTGGGCTCCCCATCCCGCAAGAAAGCGCGTTGCGACGGGGCCGGCCAGAATCCTCGTCAGGTCCAGCACGCGCAAGCCAGCCAGGGGCCTGTCGCGATCGGGACGCCATCGACGATCGTTTCCCGGGCTCCCCATGTCACACAGAATTAAAGGTTCCCTCGAGACCGCCCGGCCTTGCGGATGGCTCTCCCAGGCCGCCCGGCCACGCAGTCGCGCCGCGCATCCCCCGGCAGTGACGATTTCCTGTTCGAGTGCATCGCTGGTCCAGCCTGCCACGGCCTCGGCGACCATTTCGCGCGTCGCGCTGCACCCGAGCACAGCCAAAGCCGCGCGTTTATGATGTGCAGCATTGGTGTGGAGTTTGATCCAGCCATCGCGTGCGCGGTAATCACCGGCGATGGCGTCCCACGCAGCCGGAAGCGTCCAGCCTTGCGGCCGGATGGAAAAACGGAACCAGAGCGACGCGAGGCGATGATCGACCGCCACCGGCAATGACAAACCGTCCGCCTCCAGAAGGTCCGCGACAGCGCGACAAGCCGCCCCGATCGTCGCCGCCGCGAGTTGCGTCACCGGAAAGCAGGAGGGCAGACGATCATTCCCCCTGAACGCCACCCGATCGGCCACCTCGGGAGCGAGCCCGATCGAAGCGGCAATGTCCTTGAGCAGAAGCCGGGATATGTTCCGCGTCATGCAATGATTTCCTGTCGACAGATGAGGTCGGGACGCACGATCAACATTGATTCCCACACCTCGATACCCCCCGATGCGGCGACGGCGAGTGCGCCTGGAGGGGCTTCGACCCGTGAGCATGGGAAAATCCGTCGGGCCTGCCAACTGGATCAGTGTCCACTCGCAGGCATCTTTGGAGCGCATGTTCGCGCGGAACGGCAGCCCGGACATATAACCCGCGAGCGGCTTCTCCATGTCGGAATTTCTGGAAATCTCCGCCGGTCGCTGACAGTATAAGTGACGGGAGGATTCGACATGAGCGAAACATCTGTCCCCACGCGCCCCGCTGAAATCATCGTGACCGATAGCGAACCTCTGGTCCATCTTGCCCGTCACGACAGGCTCGATCGCCTCTATCTGATGGGCCAGCAGGTCGTCATGCCGGACATGGCCCTTGTCTCCGTCCGCGAACAGGCTCCACGCCGGGAAGCGCGCATTATCAACCAGTGGATCACGGACCAGCGCTATCGGAACGGCGCACAGACTGTCAGGGTCGAACCGACGAGCGTCGGCCGTGCCTTCAAACTGGCGCGGAAAGCGTCCACGGGGTTCCAGTGGCCCGAAGCCTCCGATCTGGCGATCGTTGAATGGCTTCCGGTCCAGTTCAGCCGGATCAGGGAACCGACCCTGTTTCTGTATTCAAGCAACAAGGCCCGCGCGCTGGGGCGCTTCGCTTCGCCAAGCCACGCCTTTCGGACGGCCAGCGCCTACATCGAGATGACCGCGACGCCGGAACTTTGCGAAAGCCAGCTTGCCGGCGTCAGCCGAACACGTCAGACGAACCCGGACACCCGTTATGTCCGTGGTCTGCCTATCCCGGCATGGGATACGCCCGGATGGGAACTGACCATGATGCTGCCACCTGACATATGCGCCGAACTGGACAAGATGGTCGACGAACTCGGAGAAGACGCGGACCCCGAGGCGTTATACGACCAGATTATCGGTAATGCCCGACCACCGACAACCCATTGACGAAAGCCATTCACGTCATCCACCCCAAGAGAATGGACCATTGAATGGTCCATTTCATTCGACTATAGTTCCCCTGTCACACCAGCAAGGGAATTCCGCTCATGCAGATTTCCGTCACGGAAGCCAAAGGTCAGCTGACCGAACTGGTCCGCCGCGCCGAAGAAGGTGACGAGGTCATCCTGACCCGTCACGGACGCGCTATTGTGCGTCTCTCTCCCATACGCCCCAGATCCAGCCCTGACACACGGCGTGCCTTGATGGAGCGACTTGCGGCTGCTGGTGCCGCAAAGACAGCGTCCGGTCCGGATGCCGCGCGCAGCCAGGATTTTCTCTATGGCGATGACGGCATGCCGGAATGATTGCCGTCGATACATCCGCGCTGGTAGCCATTGCCCTCAATGAGTCCGCCGCCAGCCGCTGTCGCACCGTTCTCGAAACCGAAGCCGACCTCCTGATTGCCGCGCCCACCGTCACCGAAACCCTGATCGTTGCGGATCGGCGCGGGTTCGGCGCGGAAATGCGTGCGCTGATCGATAATTTCGGTTTCACCGTGGTCAGCTTCACCGACGCTGACGCGAAGAAAGTGGCACACGCCTATGGGATGTGGGGGAAAGGCATGCACCCTGCCGGATTGAATTTCGGTGACTGTTTTTCCTATGTCATCGCCCGCGACCATGAATGTCCGCTCCTGTTCGTCGGCGATGATTTCAGCCAGACCGATATCCAGGCGGCATTTCCCGCTCCGTCCGAATAGACCTTCTTCCGAAAGACATGAACATGGACCATGATCCCGACATCATCACGTCCGGACTGTCCGGCCCCTTCACGCGGGACGGCGAGACGGTGGAGGTGCAGATTTACCGGATCGAGACGGACCCTCAATGGGTGCTGGAGGTCATCAACAGGAACGGGACCTCGATCGTGTGGGAGGACCATTTCGAGACAGCCGAAGACGCAAAGGCGGCCTTTGACGCGACCATCGACAGCGAAGGTATCGGCGCCTTCCTGGACATGACGAATGTTTTTCCCTTCCCGACACGGCACTGAAAACCCGCCGGTATAAAGAGAAAAGCCGGACTTTCACGCTCGGGCGAACGAAGGTTCGCCGCGACGTGCTTTCGTGAGGCAGCGCTACCGACCGGCAGGGATTCCGCCGAGAGCAATCCGGTGCTTCGGCACCGAGAGCATCCAGCTGGCGTCTGACACCTCCACCGAATGCCGGTGAGGGCCCGAGGGCTGACCGGCCGACCGCCGCGCACTGTCCGAATTCGCAGGACAACAATCAGGGCGCGTCATACGCCGCGTTGTCAGCGGCGCAGGCGCGTCCGCTTCTGCAACGTTCGCCATCCCGTTCTTCTCCGCGGAGAAAACCCGATGGCATGCACCGCCTGTCCCGGTCCACCAGCATATCTTTCTGTCATGACTGCGCTGCTGGCGTTCTTCAGTGCGTCGTCGGCCGTGGCGGCGGATGCGCCTACGGAGCGCGAGCAGCTTGCGGGGGTCATTCGCCAATTGGAACTGGCGGATCGGCTCGCCGCCCAGGCCGCCCATGTTACGCCTGACGGGCCCACACGGTATCATTTCGATTTTCAGCGCCTGGACACGGATCTCAAAGCTGTCCGTGTGGGCATCGCCGATTACCTGACGCCCCAGCGGGCACAGCCGCGTGATCCGCTCCGCCTGAACGGCGACTATGCGCGTGAGGGATCGGCAACCCCGACGGGCGCGCGCAATCCATGACGCTGTCCTCCGATCAGAGCACCGCCTTCCAGGCCAATGCCGGCTTTACGCCGGCCAGCGTGTCAACGGCTGCGACCGGCATGGTCTTCGCCGTACTCCTTCTCTGGGGCGCGTGGGCCACCCATGCCGCCTGGGCGGGCTGGGCCGGACGCAAACTGACGGAGCGCCAGTTCCTGGGCGTGATCACGCGCTTCGTCGCGATGTACCTGGCGCTGGGTGTCCTCCTCCTTTCCTGACTCAAGCCGCGAGCATGACGATCATGACGACCATTCCGACCTCTCGCCATTTCCTGACACGACCTGTTGTCTCCTCCGCGGCACTGACGGCCGCCCTGGCACCGGCCAGCGCGTTCGCCGCCGGCCTTCCGACCATGGAAGACCCGTCTCGGGGGACCGGCAGCGGGATCATCCAGACCCTGCAAAATTACGGCTACGACATCGTGACCCTGATCGCGCTGCTGGTGATCGCGTCGATGTTCATCGGTGTCTGTTACCACGCCTACACGCGTTATTCGGAGATCCATACCGGGCGCGCGACCTGGGGCCAGTTCGGCCTGACCGTCTCCGTCGGCGCCGTGCTGCTGGTGATCGGCATCTGGCTCCTCACCAAGGCCACCGGCATCCTCTGATCCCGGGACCGACCATGACCCATCCTTCGAATACCCCTCATGAGCCGCAGAACGGGCTGGTGACGTTCCTGCCGCATCGCCTGAACCGGCAGCCTGTCGTCGTGCGTGGCCTCACCGCCGATGAACTGTGGATCTGCGCCGGCCTGTCCGGTGTCGCCGGCCTGCTGCTGGGGATCCCGCTCGCCGGCGTCACGCACAGCATCGCCATGATTCCGACCATGGCCGTGCTCGGCATCACGGCGGGCATCTTCGCGGGCGGCGGCTTCCTGCGCCGCCAGAAGCGGGGACGGCCCGATACTTGGCTACACCGGCAGATCCAGTGGTGGCTCGCCGTCCGCCATCCGTCTCTTGGTGCCGTTCTGGGCACCCGCGCCCTGATCACCCGCACAGGGTCCTGGAGCACACGACGACCGGCCCGAAAGACCATGCCGCCGCAGGGTGGATCATGAGCCGCTTTCGCAATGAGGTCGTGCATCTTCAGTCGCATGTCCGTACATTGCGCCTGGCGGCCGGCGCCTTGTTCGTCATCGTGCTGCTGCTCTCGTTCGGCTGGTGGAGCGCGCCGCGCAATCTGACCATTCATGTACCGCCCGATCTGCGCTCGGGCAGCACGCGCCGCTGGTGGGATGTTCCACCCGAGAGCGTGTACACCTTCGCCTTCTACGTCTGGCAGCAGATCCAGCGCTGGCCGTCGGACGGTGAAGCCGACTATGCGCGCAACCTCCGCACGCTCTCGCCCTACCTGACGCCAAGCTGCCTCGCGTTCCTGCAACAGGACGACCTCTACCGGGCGCGGAACGGCGAGCTCCGGAAACGGGTACGTGGCATTTACGAGATTCCGGGCCGCGGCTACGGCGAGGATCCGACATTGCGCGTCAGGACGGTCTCGAACGACGAATGGGTCGTCACACTCGACGTCACCGCCGACGAATATTACGGCGCCGAGCAGGTCAAACGCGCCTTCGTGCGCTATCCGCTCAAGGTCGTGCGCATGGATGTCGATCCCGAACACAACCCGTTCGGCCTGGCGCTCGACTGCTACGCCGGCACGCCGCAACGCATCGAGGTCGCACCCACGCCTCCCGCCCCCCCTCCGGCCGGCGGCACTTCCCTCACCCCGCAGGGAGACACCCCGTGAAACGGTATGTCCTGCCGGCACTGTCCGGCGTTGCCCTTGCCGTCGGGCTGCCGTCCGAAGGCCGGGCCATCGAGATCCTGCATTGGGCACGCCTGCCGCTCGCCGTCCCGCTGGTCGTCGGTCAGGAGCGGGTCGTGTTCGTCGATCGCAACGTCCGGGTCGGCGTCCCGCCGGCCATCGCCGATCATCTGCGTGTGCAGAGCGCCGGGGGCGCCATCTATCTGCGTGCCAGCGATCCGATCGCACCGACACGGCTGCAAGTGCAGGATGTCGCAAGCGGGGCGCTGATCCTGGTCGATATCGCCGCCCAGCCCGCGAAGGACGGCCAGCCGCTGTTGGAGCCGGTGCGCATCGTGGAGGACGAGATGCCCGCGCCGCGTTATGGCGAAACGGACGGCGCCACGACCGCCGGTCCCGGCATCGCCTCCGGCAACGCGAGCACCGCCGTGCATGAGACGCCCGTTGCCGTCGCGCTGACCCGTTATGCCGCGCAAAGCCTATATGCGCCCCTGCGCACCATCGAACCGGTGGCGGGGATCGGCCGCGCGACGCTCCGTCATGACCTGTCGCTGGGAATGCTGCTGCCAACGCTGCCGATTCAAGCTCGCGCGCTGGCAGCCTGGCGTCTGGAAGACCAGTGGGTAACCGCGATCCGGCTCACCAACCTGTCCGCCAACTGGCTGGACCTCGACCCCCGCGCGCTGCAGGGCGATTTCGTGGCGGCGGCCTTCCAGCATCCGGACCTAGGCCCGGCGGGACAATCCACGGACACGACGGTGGTCTATCTGGTCACCCGCGGTCACGGCCTGGCCGAATCACTGCTCCCGGCAATCGCGCCCATCGATCCGGTCGTGAACCTGCCCCCCGCCGGAGCAGCCGGCCAACCCCGGGGAGACCACCGTGAAAAGTAACGGTCTGCTCAAATGGCTGATGATCCCGATGGCACTCGCCGTGCTGTTCGTCGCGATCCGCCTGTTCTCCGGTCACTCCGCCCCTTCGGCCGGGTCGCAGAGCAGCAGCCAGCTCACCCCGGAAGAGATGAAGGCGCTGGGCATTGAAGGCGATACGCCGCGTGACACGGTGGCGACGCTGGTCGCGCAGGTGAAGCAGCTGCGCAATGAATTGCAGACCGCGCTGAACGACAACACCAACGCCAAGGCGGAGAACGACCGCCTGCGGGCACGGGAAAGCACCATCGACCAGCGCATCCAGGGCGCGATCGACGGCGAGCGCAACCATCTGCGCGAGGCACGCGATCAGGTCAGCACCGACCACAAACAGACCCAGACCCTGCTGCAGGATCTGCAAAAGCGCCTCGACGGGCTGAGCGGCAAGCCAGGCCAGAGCGACCTTCCTGTCGGACTCGGGCTCCAGGACGGCGATGGCAAGAGCTTCGACAGCACCCGCTGGGTCGAACCGGACGATCCACGCCCCGACGACAGGAAGGGGAACGGCGCCAGTGCCGGGACGCACGCCTTCGCCACCAGTTTCGGTCCCGCGCAGACGACGCTGACGGGTCCCGCCGCGGATACCGCCGCCAATAGCGGCACGCCATCCCGGAACAGCGGGACGGCGGTCTATACGGTGCCGGCGAACGCGACCCTCATGGGATCCGTCGCCATGACCGCGCTGATCGGACGCGTGCCCATCGACGGCACCGTCAACGATCCCTATCCCTTCAAAGTACTGATCGGCCCGGACAATCTGACCGCCAACGGCATCGACTTGCCGGACGTGGCGGGCGCCGTCGTCAGCGGCACGGCGTCGGGTGACTGGACCCTGTCCTGCGTGCGCGGACAGATCCGCAGCGTCACCTTCGTCTTTCAGGATGGCACGATCCGCACCATGCCGGAGGACAGAGGGGACGCGAATGGCAATACCAATACGAGCAACACGGCTTCCACAGGACAGAACGGCAACACCAACGCGATACAGGGCGGGCTTGGTTGGATCAGCGATCCCTACGGCATTCCCTGCGTAGCCGGCGAGCGGCACAGCAACGCCGAGCAATATCTCGGCTCACAGCTGCTCATCACGGCAGCCGGTGCCGGGGCCGCATCGCTGATCCCCAAGGGCGACAACGACTATTCGTTCGTCAACGGCGCCAATGGCTCGACCATCGGCACGGTCGGCATCACCGGCAATCAGGCCATGGGCCGTATCCTCGCCGGTGGCGTGCAGGAAATGTCGCAATGGGTGAACAAGCTTTACGGCCAGGCCTTCGCCGCGATCTACGTACCGCCGGGCGCCAGGGTGGCGGTCCATATCGATCACCCGCTCAACATCGACTACGATCCGAAGGGACGCCGGGTCAACCATCGTATCGGAGAAGCCCATGCGTCCGACCTGGACTGACGCCAGCTTCCTGCTCGCCGTCTCGCTGCTCGTCGCCCTCGGCGGCTGCTCGACCAGCAAGGACGCGGTGCTGCCGCATGGCGATAGCACGATGCTCGACATCTGGAATCAGGAAACCGACGGTGGCGCGAGCAGCAGTCAGGCGTCCCGGCGATTGCTGGACGCACGCCAGAGCCTGCGTCGTCCCGTCACCGAGGGTGATGTCCGCCGCGAGCAGGAAGTCAACAGTACCTACACCCGCACGGCGGCCAATGAGATCTATCGGCAATTCCACCGGCTGCCCAATCCGGATCTGGTGATGTACGTCTTCCCGCATCTTGCCGGCACCGACCCCGCACCCGTCCCCGGCTACACGACCGCCTTTCCCCTGTATCAGCGGATCCAGTACGCCATGCCGGGCGAGCGGCTGGAGGCATATTGATGGCCTGGTCGTTCCCCTGGTCGCCTCGGGGCGGACCGACGGCAAGCGATGGGGCCAGCGCGCCGGATGTATGGGATCGCTATATCTCGGCCCTGACGGGATCTGGTATTCCATCGCCGGGCGAGGTCCTGTGTCGTGGCAAACGAAAACCGGCGACCCAGGCGGACGTGGAGGCGCTCTATGATGTCGCGCCGTCCTTCGTCGAACTGCTGCCCTGGGCCGAATATCTGCCCGGCTCGCAGAGCCTGCTGCTCGAAGACGGTCGCTCCGTCGCCGCCTTCTTCGAGTTGACGCCCGTGGGTACCGAGGGGCGCGAGATGGCGTGGCTGTGGCATGCCCGCGACGTGGTCGAGAACGCGCTTCAGGATTCGTTCGATGAATTCGACGAGAACCCCTGGGTGGTGCAGTTCTATGCCCAGGACGAACCGAGCTTCAACGACTACCTGCACGGCCTGCGCGACTACATCCGGCCGCGCGCGCAAGACAGCGCGTTCACGGAGTTCTACCTGCGCTTTTTCGCCCATCATCTGAACGCCGTCGCCAAGCCGGGCGGCCTGTTCGAGGACAGGACCGTGACGCGCCTGGCCTGGCGCGGGCAGGAGCGGCGCGTCCGTATGGTCGTCTACCGGCGCACGCCAGCCGGCGCGAGTGTCCGTCGCGGCCAGTCTCCCGAACAGACGCTGACCACGATCTGCGACCGGCTGACAGGCGGCCTGGCCAACGCGGGCGTACGGACCCGCCGCCTTGACGCCGCCGCCATCCACGCCTGGCTGCTCCGCTGGTTCAACCCGGCCCCGACGCATCTCGGCAGCACAGCCGAGGACCGCGAACGCTTCTACGCGCTGACCCGCTATCCTGACGGCGAGGAGGACGGCGCACTCGAACTGGCCAGCGGTGTCGATTTCGCGCAGCGCCTGTTCTTCGCGCCGCCGCGCTCGGACGTTACGCACGGCACCTGGATCTTCGATGGCATGCCTCATCGCGTCGTCGTCATGGACCGGCTGCGCACGCCGCCCTCAACCGGACATCTGACCGGCGAGACCCGCAAGGGCGACGCGCTCAATGCACTGCTCGACCAGATGCCCGAGGATACGGTGCTGTGCCTGACCATGGTCGCCACGCCGCAGGATGTGCTGGAGGCGCATCTGAATCACCTGAGCCGGAAATCGGTCGGCGAGACGCTGGCCTCGGAGCAAACGCGGCAGGATGTGCAGCAGGCCCGCCAGCTGATCGGCAGCGCGCATAAGCTCTATCGCGGCGCGGTCGCCTTCTATCTCCGTGGCCGCGATCAGGAGGAGCTGGACGCGCGCGGCCTGCACCTGACCAATGTGATGCTCAACGCCGGCGTGCAGCCCGTGCGCGAGGACGACGAGGTGGCCCCGCTCAACAGCTATCTCCGCTGGCTCCCCGCCACCTTCGATCCGGCGGCCGACAGGCGGCAATGGTACACGCAGCTGATGTTCGCCCAGCATGTCGCGAACCTCGCTCCGGTCTGGGGGCGCAGCCGTGGCACCGGCCATCCCGGCTTCACCCTGTTCAATCGCGGCGGCGGCACCATCACCTTCGATCCGCTGAATCGCCTGGACCGGCAGATGAATGCACATCTGTTCCTGTTCGGCCCGACCGGCTCCGGCAAAAGCGCCACGCTCAACAACCTGCTCAACCAGCTGGTGGCGATCTACCGCCCGCGGCTGTTCATCGTCGAGGCGGGCAATTCCTTCGGTCTGTTCGGGGATTTCGCCGGCCGCCTCGGTCTTTCCGTGCATCGTGTCAAGCTCTCCCCCGGCTCGGGTGTCAGCCTGGCGCCCTTCGCGGATGCGTGGCGCCTGGTCGCAACACCCGGTCAGGTGCAGACCCTCGACGCCGACGTTCTGGACGAACCGCAGGACACCAGCGCCGCCGATGGAGACGAGCAGCGTGATGTGCTCGGCGAGCTGGAAATCACCGCGCGGCTGATGATCACCGGCGGCGAGGACAAGGAGGAAGCGCGGATGACCCGCGCCGACCGTAGCCTGATCCGCCAGTGCATCCTTGATGCGGCCCGGCGCTGCGTGACCGACAATCGTCCCGTCCTGACCCGGGATGTGCGCGACGCGCTGCGCGAGCGTGGCGGCGACGCGACCCTGCCGGAGATCCGGCGCGGCCGCCTGCTGGAAATGGCCGATGCGATGACCCTGTTCTGCCAGGGTGTCGACGGCGAGATGTTCGACCGCCCCGGCACCCCCTGGCCGGAGGCGGATATCACCATCGTGGATCTGGCGACCTTCGCGCGAGAGGGCTACAGCGCGCAGCTCTCGATCGCCTACATCTCGCTCATCAACACCGTGAACAATATCGCCGAGCGCGACCAGTTTCTCGGCCGGCCGATCGTCAACGTCACCGATGAAGGCCATATCATCACCAAGAATCCGCTGCTCGCACCCTACGTCGTCAAGATCACCAAGATGTGGCGCAAGCTCGGGGCCTGGTACTGGCTGGCAACGCAGAATGTCGACGATCTCCCCAGAGCGGCCGAGCCGATGCTCAACATGATCGAATGGTGGATCTGCCTGAACATGCCGCCGGACGAGGTCGAGAAGATCGCGCGCTTCCGCGAACTCACCCCCGCGCAGAAGGCGCTGATGCTCTCGGCGCGCAAGGAGGCCGGGAAATTCAGCGAGGGCGTGATCCTGTCGAAATCCATGGAGCTGCTGTTCAGGGCCGTGCCGCCGAGCCTGTATCTCGCGATGGCGATGACCGAGCCTGAAGAGAAGGCCGAACGCTACCAACTGATGCAGCAAGACGGCGTCAGCGAGCTGGATGCGGCCTTCAAGGTGGCCGAGAAGATCGATCGCGCACGCGGCATCACGCCGCTGGCCATGGATCTGCCGGAGTAAGGGGGAACGATGCGCGCGCCCTGGTCCAATGCGATCGCACGCCGCCTTCCGTGGATCCTGGCGATTGCGTCCGTCCCTGGAGCCGGTGCCTGGTTCGCCCTCCATCCGCGGTCCCATGCGGCTCCGCAAGGCGCGCCATCCATGACGGAGAGTCCATCGAAAGCTGGGCCGCCATGGATTTACGGCCGCCGTGATGCACGCTTCACGGTGATCGAATACGCCGATCTGGAATGCCCGTATTGCCGGGCATATTTCCCGGTGCTCAGAGGATGGATCGACGTGCATCCTGACGTGGATTGGCAATGGCGGCACCTGCCGCTGCCCATGCACCAGCCGGCGGCACTCGATGAGGCGCGCCTCGCCGAATGCGCCGGGGAAGTCGGCGGGGTTGCCGCCTTCTGGAACGCGGTGGCCTGGATTTACGGGCACACGCGGGGCGATGGCCAGGGGCTTCCCTCGGACGCGCGGCTACCATTTTCCGGAGCCGCGATTCAACGCTGCCTCAGCAGCGCCCGCCCAGACGGGTTCATCCGCGAACAAGCTGCAGAGGCGGCACGAGCCGGGATCGCCGCGACGCCGACGCTGCGTCTTCTGGACAGGCGGACCGGAAGGATGCTCCTGTTGCCCGGCCCGGTTGACGGCGACGCCCTGCTCTCGGCCATCGATCTGCTCTCGGAACGCGACATACGTCATACCGCCGGGGGATTGTCTTCTCCGTCGCCGGCCACGCTTCCAAACGATACATCCAGATAGCTCACAATCTTCCCCATCGGGGTCGCGTTGCACCACCACGCACCCGACCCAAGACGCCCTTGCGGAAGAGCGCCAGATTTCTTACTCTTACCCGTAAGAGATGGAGATCCGATCATGCGCATTACCTCCAAGGGGCAGGTCACCATTCCGGCCGGAATTCGCGAGAAAGCCGGGCTACTGCCGCATACCGACGTCGATTTCGAGTTCGACGGCGAGGTCGTACGTCTGATACGCGCCACGCCTCGCCACGGCGACACACGCGGCGCGAGGCTTGTCGCGCATCTGCGTGGCCGCGGTGACGTGTCCATGAGCACCGACGCCATAATGGCTCTGACCCGGCACGACTGAATGACATCGGTCTTGGTCGATGCCAACGTCCTGCTCGACATCATGACGGAGGACGAACATTGGCTTGAATGGTCGGCCGACGCTGTTGCGCGTGCCGCCGATCGCTCGCGTCTCGTCATCAACCCGATTGTCTATGCCGAGGTCTCAATCCGCTATTCCCGTATTGAAGACCTCGAAGCCGCCCTCCCCCGGACACTGTTCGACCGGGAGGACGTTCCCTACGAAGCGGCTTTTCTCGCGGGCAAGTCCTTCCTCGCCTATAAGCGGCGTGGCGGCGCGAGGCATTCCCCCTTGCCGGATTTCTTCATTGGGGCCCACGCCGCCATCGCCGGATACGAATTGCTGACCCGCGATGTGGCGCGCTACCGTACATATTTCCCGACACTGAGACTGATCGCCCCGGCGTGAGCATTCTGGCATAGGACTGAGCGCCACCGCCGTCGAAATGTTCGCGCCGCCTGAACGACCGCAAGGCCCCACAGTCGGGTGCGGCAACAACCGTAGGACGCTGGGCTCCGTTCTCCAATGATCGGCCCACCGAGCTGGGATGCCAAGCGCCCGGCTCGTAGTGCTTGATCCAGGCACAACGGATCGCATACAAATTTCAACAGGCTCATCGTCTTTGACGATGCCCCGCCGGTCCTGTCGGCGAGATGCCCAGGTGGCCTATGATCTTCAAGGCCACGGCGCGACGCCATCGCGTTGATCGAGCCGCTCGCATCGCATCCCCCGGCGAGCAACCATCCTGCGTGATGGCGGATGCTATCTTCCTCATGTCGTCTGACCGTCCGTAAAGAGCCCCCCTCTCCCGGACAGTCTGCATCTTGAGACACCCCCCGCCATCACGGCGGCTTTCCCGAAAATCTTCCTCCTCAACCCGCGTGGGTCACCATGACCCGACGGGTCTGCTGTGGCTCCGCGCATGTTCCTTGCCCAGGAGTCCACCATGTCAGAGCCCAAGATCCATCTGTTCGATGGTATTCCCTTCGTCGCATCTCCGTACGAGAGAGGCCTTGTTCGTCACGACGTGTTCTCGTCCCAGTTCCGAATCATCTGCCAGGGTCTGCTCGAATTTCCGGAGGATGACCTGGCCTATGGAACGTGGTGGACAGCCGCCACCTTGCTGCTGGGTGAATGCGGTCTGATCGAAGAAGCCGTACAACTCGCCCAGGACCTGGTGTCGAACCACACATTCGACCTCGATCAAGCCAGCGGAGAGCTTGATTTTGTTCCCCAAGTGATTCGCATCCGCGACCGGCATGACCGGCTCGTTCTTGCCGGTGACGCCAGATGCCGCACTATATCCTGGTTTGCGCCGGTCGGCTCGGACGAGGAAGCGGCCACCATCGCCACGCAGGCCCGCACATTGCACGATGAAGGCAGTGTCGAGCAGGGGTGGGACAACTACGAGACCGCCAAGGGTCTCTGGCTGCAAGCCGATCTTCTCCGGGGGCGACTGGTCGACCCGCTTTGGCGCGAACACGCGCGCAGGGCGATCACAGTCCCTTCCACCTGAAATCGTTCGCGGGAGCTTCGGCTCCTGCTTCTTTCTTCATCCGGCAACAAAGCGGCATTCACGCAGTGCGGCTTCCTGGTCGCTACGACGCGCCCGAGACGATCAAGTGGCTAACCCGATCGACTCCCGGAACCCCTGACATGCGGAATTCTCCTCACCAGCGCCTTCGACGCCGTGCAACAGCGATTATGATGCTCGCCGTGCTCGCAAGCGTCGCGGTTTGGAGCCCCAGCGGCCGCGCCGAAGTGCTGGTCGTCACCGACAGCCACCATCCGGTCGAACCGACTGCCAACGCCACTGTGGTGGAACTGGACGCGCCGACATGGATCGAAGACGAACTCGCAGAACGCCTGCCCGGGGATCCCGAGCAAGCCGCCACGCTTGTCCGCCAGCGTCTGCACGACGGTGGCCCGGCATTGCAGCGGCGTTTCGAACAGGCCTACCAGGGCGTCGGCATGGCATTCGGACTGGGCGTCGCAAGGATTCCCGCAGTCGTCGTCGACCATCGCTACGTCGTTTACGGCGACCCCGATGTCGCACGTGCCGTGACACGCATCGAGCGCTTTCGGGGCAGCCGGCCATGAACCGCCGCCGGGTCGCACGGGCCACGCGCCTGCGGCTCGCCGCCGCGGTCATGCTCCTGGCCGGCTCCGCCTCGGCATCCACCCTGAGCACCGCCACCATCACCATGTCGGCTCTCTCGCCGGACTGCCTCGACTACCGTATCGTCGGGATTTGCTACTGGCTCCATTGCTCCTGGTATGGCTGCTCGGTACGCACGTCGGTGAAGATCCGGCACTACGTTCCGGATGCGGTGGTTTCAAGCTACGCGAACACTGGTGCGAATCCGTGGATCGATGTCCGGCCCCTAAGCCTGCCCAACCCCATGGCGCAGGCCGGCGGCGACGGCACGACCAGCCACAGCAACGAGAACGACATCGCGCGGTTCAAGAACGCCGATGTGATCGGCGACCCCGCCGGTGTGCTGTTCAGCCGCTTCGCCGGCGGTTTCGGATTTGCCTGTTCGGGCTCCGCCACGCCGCTGATGCCGTATCTGCTCAGCACGCTCGACACCGTAGCGTGGCGCTACAACATTCCCGAATCGGTCTATCCGGAGGCGCTGATTCCGGGGATACGGGAGATCGGCAGCCGCGCCGCGCTCGACCTTTGGGGCAACGTCTATCCGCGGGGCGGCTTCCTGCACGAGACCGACGATTACATGACAGGCGCCGTTGTGGCCCAGCGGGCCGGGGACATCGTGACACGCCGCGGGCAGTTGCATGTCTACCAGCCTCTCCTCGCGACGGCCCACGACGGCTACTGGCCGGCCGGCGCCCTCAAGGAAGGCGATGCCTCCACGGGCAAGTGGCAGGAGCTGACGCCAACCCTCTCGTCCCATTGTGCCGTCTTTCCCAACAGCGAGACGCACGTACAGGCCACAGACGGCGCCTATGCCTGGGCCCTCTGGCGCCCCTATACCTGCTGCAAACGCATGGGCGAGATCTTCCTCGGCAGCACCGATTTCAACTGAGCGAGGCGCCGATGCGGTATCCGTCTTTCTACGTCCTTGGCGGTGCCATGTTCATGGGACTGGTCCTCGCAAGCGCCTGTCTGCTCCTCAGCGGCAATGCGGCTCAGGCACAGCAAGTTCACCTGGACAGCAATGGCGCCGGCATCCAGGGCAGCGTAATCGGCGATGACGTGCTCTACAGCATCGGCGGCGGGCGCGCTGTCTCGATGGGCAGCGCCAGCAACATGCAGAGCATTGGCGTCGGCCTTGGATGGAACAGCAACCTGATATGCGGAAACATGAATCTGGCGACGACGCTGCAAAACCAGCTGAACGGCGTCACCAACGGCTTCCAGACCATCATGTCCTCGGTGATCCAGAGCGCCACCAGTGCCGTCGCGTCACTACCCGCCCTGATCCTGCAACGGGCGGATCCCGGGCTCTACAATCTGCTGACCAACGGCATCCTGCAGGCGCGCCTCGATTTCGATCGATCCAAACTGACCTGCCGTAACATCGCCAATCGCCTGGCGGACGTCGCCGGCGGGCAGGTCAGCTGGGATCAGCTTGCCGAAGGCATGACCCTGAAAAACGTCCTCGGCACCGGGAATGGAGACGCTGTCTCGGCGGTCGGTCAGGCCGAATCCAGCCACGGCAATAATGGTGTGCCGTGGGTCGGCGGCAGCAACGCCGGCGGCAGCGGCCAGTCCGCGATCAAGGTCGTGAGTGATGTGACCCGCGCCGGCTACAACCTCCTCAACGGCCGCGGCGTCACCGATACCTCGTCGATCGACAGTTCAACCTGCGGCAACCGCCTGACCTGCCAGACATGGGCGTCGCCGCAGGCGGCCTCGGACTGGGCGACGCGGGTGCTGGGCGAGCGCGAACAACAGACCTGCGAGAGCTGCACCAAGACGCAGACCACACCGGGCGTGGGCCTGACTCCGGTCATCCAGGAAGAATACGAAACCAAACTCAAGGCCTTGCAGGATTTGGTGACCGGCGCCAAGCCGACGACCACCGCCAATCTCGAAGCGGCGGGCAGCGACGCGCTGCCGGTTACCCGCGGCGTGGTCGAAGCCCTGCGCGACGAGCAGGACCAGGACCTGCTGGGACAGCGCCTGGCCTCGGAAGTGGCGTTGTCCAGCGTGCTGGAGAAGGCGCTCCTGTTGCAACGCACGATGCTGACCGGCGCGAAGGAGCCCAACGTCGCCGCGAACGATCTGGCCGCGAAGGCGGTCGACCAGGAAAATACCACGCTGGAGCAGGAGATCAGCAACCTCAAGACCGAACTGGAACTGCGACGGGAACTGGCGGGCGATTCAGCGATGACCCTCATCGGACGGCACAACGCACGGGCCGACGGTTCACGCGGCATCTTCCAGGGAGATGCCGTACCGGATCGCCTTGATCAGATCCAGAAAGCGCGGAGCGGCACGCCATGACGCCGCTCCCCTGGCGGCGAATCGCCTGGCTCATCAACCGCCGTATCGGCCTATCGCTCGCATGGTGCGGACTGATCGCCGGCGCCGCGGTAGCCGCCAACGTCGCCGGCGTCCGGGTTGTCGGAGACGTCGCCGGGTGGGAGCGCTGGATGCGGGTACATGCGGGTGTCTTTCTGGCGTGGCGGCTCTGCCTTTACGCCATCACCGCGCGCGGGTGGTGGTGGATGCGCCAGCGTGTGCTGATGCGCGAGCCGTCCGCAGAAACGCGCCAACGCTTCGTGCGCATCGAAATCGCAGCCGTCGCGGCCATCGGCCTCATGGAAGGCAGCGCCTGGCTGCAAGACGGCCAAGGCGGCCACCAGCCATGACCCTCTACACGACCGATTACCTGGACTATTACCTGACTCTGGTCGGCTGGCTCGTCAGCAATGGCATCTGGAATACGCTCGTCACTAGCGGCGTGTTCGCCCTGCCCTTTCTGAGCATCATTATCCAGGAATGGCTGCGCGCGCGAGCCGAGGGCGCGGATGAGGGCAACAAGGGCGTGCTGTCCTCCATGCGTATCGAGAACCGGGTGTTCGTCGCGATCGTGGTCATCATGTTCGCCGGCATCCCGTTCATCCCGGTGAGCCTGTCAACGATCCAGTTCGACACGACCCGTTCGCAGCAATGCCAGGTCAGCACCCCACAGCCGGCCAGCACCGGTTGGACGACGTCCTTTACCGCGCTCAACAACCAGAGCGCCCTGGTTCCGGTCTGGTGGTTCTTCATGCACGCGATTTCCAAGGCGATCACCGGGGCGGCCGTCGCGGCGATCCCCTGCGGAACGGACCTCCAGCAGATCCGGATGGATGTGAACGCCACCCGCATCAATGATCCGGTGCTGGCGCAGGAGGTCGCGGACTTCACGCATGACTGCTACGGTCCGGCGCGAGCCAGGCTGTTCATGAACCGTCCCACGCTGTCCGACAGCCAGATGAATGATGTTACCTGGATCGGCTCCAGCTACTTCACCAGCACCAGCGGCTTCTACGACAGCTATCATTCCGAGACACCCCGGACCGCCTGGCCCTATGATTCGACCCGCGATGCGGGGCTGGCTCAGGTGAGCAGCGACGGCGGCTATCCCACCTGCAAGCAGTGGTGGTCGGATGGCAGCCAGGGACTGCGCGGCCGGATTCTGGCCCAGGTCGATCCTGGTCTGTTGTCGCGCATCGGCAAATGGGCCGGCTTCCTGTCGCAGGACGACGTCAACAACTCGGTCATCCGGACGGTCGTCTCGCCCCGGCAGCAGATCATGAACCAGGGGCAGGTCTATTCCGACTATGGCGGACAGATCGGCATGACCTTGCCGAATGTCGTCTCACGGGGCGTTGGCGATGTCGGGCTGACCGTGGGGGCGACGGGCTTTTTCCCGGCCATGGATGCCGTGCGCCAAGCCCTTCCAATGGTGCTTTCCATGCTCAAGATGGCGCTGGTGATTTGCATCCCGCTGGTGCTGGTGGTCGGAACCTATGAACTGAAGGCGGTCATGGCCGTCAGCTGCGTGGAGTTCGCGCTCTTCTTCGTCGAGTTCTGGTTCCAGCTCGCACGCTGGATCGACAGCACGATTCTCGACGCACTCTACGGGTCAGGGATCTCCGCAACGAGTCCTCATGTCAATTTCGATCCGCTGATCGGCCTCAGCAACGCATTCGGGGACATGCTGCTGAACTTCGTCATGGCGACGATGTTCATCGTGCTGCCGACGTTCTGGGTTTCAGCGCTAGGCTGGGTTGGCGTCCGCGCAGGAACAGCGCTCCAAGGGTTGGCAGCAGGTACGAAAGACGTTCAGACCGCCGGAGCCAAAGGGACAGATTCCATCATGAAGGCGGTAAAGCAGATATAATCTAATCCTGCTCTTCATCTGGATCATGCGGATCCACTCGATATCCATCGTATGTGTATAGTCCATGCCCCAGCGGACCGTATCGCCACTCGGTTCCCGTGGGCTCGTCCTGACAGGTGTCGCTAGTCGAGATCATCCCTGCCGCGACCAGCCCGAAAACGAGTAGCAGTGTCAGCCAGAATGCCACATGACACAGCATCGCAAGAACGCCCAGCCTGACGATCCACGACGACGCGATAACAACACCCGAAGGCAGCCCATGAGCCTTCAGCCACGCCATAGTCTGCCGCTCGCGACGCGCATAGGCGCGCCACACTTTGCCCAGCCATCGGCCCATCCGCTCCGCGTTGTTGCTCTGGGTTTTCGGTGTCATGGTGAGTATTGTGCCATAGATGCATTCGTCGGTTCCACATTTCTTGTGGCCGCCAACCGTCTTGGTGCAGTCCGTTTTCTAAACACGGAACTGTCCTCTCCCTTATTGGCTACCGGAATTTTTCTGCCGCTCGCCCTAAGCTCAAAAGGTTAGGGCAAAAGGGCCAGGAAGGGGCAAGGGAATGGAGGTCAAGGGGAAAGGCCCTACCTGAAAAGGCCAAAAGGCTCGCCTCCTCGCCGATCTTCGGGATACACCATGCTCCTGCCATTCCGACGCAAAGGCGTCTTCACCAACCTTACATCGTCCGCTCGGCCAGAAACGGACAAAGGGCTGCTGATGCCCCTGCCGGCCTCTAGGCTGCTGGCCACACCGCGCAGGCAAATCCTGATCGAGCATATTTGGCAGCGCACCTCGCTCTCGCGGCAGCAGTTCGGAAAACTCTACCGCGGTCCCATCGAGCGCTATGCGGAACTGGTCCAGCAAATCCCGGCCTCTGAAAGTCATCATCATGCCTATGCTGGCGGCATGCTGGATCACGGCCTCGAAATCGTCGCATATGCGCTGAAGCTGCGCCAGTCACACCTTCTGCCCGCCGGCGCCACGCCCGAAACCCAGGCCGAACAATCCGAAGCATGGACCGCTGGCATCGCTTATGCGGCTCTTCTGCACGATCTCGGTAAGATCGCCGTCGATCTGGATGTGGAAGACGATACAGGTCGTGTCTGGCACCCGTGGAATGGCCCGCTACAATCTCCCTACCGTTTCCGCTACCGAAAGGACCGTGACTACCATCTGCACGGTGCCGCCACCGGCTTGCTTTACACGCGCGTGATCGATCCCATCCATCTGGATTGGCTCAGTGGATACGCTGAACTTTGGGCTGCCTTGCTGTTCGTGCTGGCGGGGCAGTACGAACGGGCCGGCATGATCGGCGAACTGGTCACGAAGGCAGACCAGGCTTCGGTCGCCCAGGCGCTCGGCGGCGACCCGGCCAAGGCGACCACGGCCCCCCAACACGCGCTGCAACGTAAGTTGCTCGACGGCCTGCGGTACCTCGTGCGGGAGGAACTCAAGCTGAACCAGCCAGAGGCGTCCGATGGCTGGCTGACGCAGGATGCCTTGTGGCTGGTCAGTAAAACCGTGTCCGACAAGCTGCGGGCCTATCTGCTGGGACAGGGCATCGATGGTATTCCCGCCAACAATACGGCCGTCTTCAATGTCCTTCAGGACCATGGCGTCGCGCAGCCCTCAGCGGACGGCAAAGCCATCTGGAAGGCCACCGTAGCGAGCGACACTGGCTGGTCGCACAGCTTCACTTTCCTGAAGCTCTCCCCAGCCATGGTCTGGTCGTCAGCCGAGCGACCGGAACCGTTCGCCGGAACAGTGACAGCCGACGAACCGTCTGCGGAGCACACGTCATCCGCAGCCGCACCTCCGGTATCTGATATCGCGTCCTCTTCGAATGTCGAGTTCGCCCAGGACGCCGTATCCGATCTGCTATCAATGCTTGGCGGAGCCGCCGAACTCGAGCCGCAGCCCCAACCGGCTGAAGAACCATCCGTGCTACCTGGCGAGCCGCCGTTTGTCTCCACTCCGGTCTCCCCGGCTCAGACACCAGCCCCCTCTCCGGACGGCTCCTCCCCGTCAGGAGAGCATTTTGTTTGCTGGCTCAGAAACAGCATTCTGTCGCACCGCCTTATCATCAATGACGCGAAGGCCGTCGTTCATACCGTGGCAGGTACCATCTATCTGGTCAGTCCTGGCGTGTTTCAGCGGTACGCCCAGGAACACCCTGACCTATCGGCGCTTGCCAAACTGAGTCAGCTTCCCGACTGGCAATGCGTACAAAAGGCCTTCGAAAAGCTTCATCTCCATCGTAAGCAAACAAATGGATTGAATATTTGGACCTGCGAGGTTCAAGGGCCTAGAAAAACCAAGCGTCTACATGGATATCTTTTGGTCGACGCGACTCTCATCATTGCGCAACCATTTACGGACAAC
The DNA here is from genome assembly GCF_048695475.1 of Gluconacetobacter brunescens. Taxonomy (NCBI): domain Bacteria; kingdom Pseudomonadati; phylum Pseudomonadota; class Alphaproteobacteria; order Acetobacterales; family Acetobacteraceae; genus Gluconacetobacter; species Gluconacetobacter brunescens. The sequence goes on from NZ_JBLHEN010000002.1 coordinate 578,954, forward strand.
CCTTACGTAAAGCTCACGGAAGAGAGCGTTGTGGGAAAGAGACCTTGATTCCATCTCGACCCGGCCACGGCGCAGCAATTCATCCCAAGCCGCAGAGGCTTCGACGGCATCACCATTTGGCCTACTCTGCACCACTCAAATTCACTACAAGAATACGCTGCTGGCTCGGTATATCCGCCGGTAAACTACGCCATGTCCCGGGACGGAGTTCGGTTATGACCACGGGCGATCCCATAACGCCTGCCGGCCATCGGAATCACCGATCTGCTGGCCGACGTGGATCGCTGGACGGGATTTGCCGGCTGCTTCACGCATTTGACTACCGGCCGGGCCCACGACGATCCCCGCGCGATCCTTACCGCCGTTCTTGCCGATGCGACCAATCTCGGCCACGCCCGCATGGCCGAGGCCTGTGGGTTGGTAACTCGGCGTCAGCTCGGCTGGCTCTCGGCCTGGCACCTTGCGCGAGGATAGTTACGGCGCGGCGCTGGCGAGGCTGGTCGAGGCGCAGCATCGGCTGCCGCTTGCCGCCTTGTTCGGCGACGGCACCGCGTCCCGCTCGGACGGGCAGCACTTCCCGCTCGATCGGCCTGCGCAGGCGACCGGCGCCGTCAATCCGCACAAGGGCAGCGAACCCGCCATCTCCTTCTACACCCATGTCTCCGATCGCTACGCGCCGTTCCATTCTACAGTCATCTCCGCCGGTGCCAGCGAGGCCGCGCATGTACTCGACGGCCTGCTCCATCATGGCGCCGACCTTGCGATCGAGCGTCACCATACCGATGGCGGGGGCGTTTCGGATCATGTGTTCGCCCTATGCCATCTCCTCGGTTTCCGTTTCGCCCCGCGCATCCCCAACATCGGTAACAGACGCCTGCATCTGTTCGGTGGGGTGGTGCACCGTTTTCTGAGACATCGCGGAGCGCTACGAACCTTGTGTGTCAATCGGCATTGAACTTTGACCCCCCACAAGAACGGACGATCGAGACCGGGCTTCTCCCTTGCGCCTACGGCTCCAGGGAGAAGCCCGGTCTCGATTCCAAGGGGTCATTTTTGGATGCCGATTGGGGGTCAAAGTTCAATGCCGATTGACAGGCGATGATCCATGTCGCTCTCGGTAGCCTCATGCTCCGCAGAATTGCCCATCCATGACCATTCTCAAACGGACTCTAATAGCTGGGCACAAGGAGGACGCGCAAAGGCACATGCATGCCTCCCCTTTCACCAAGTTTTGCCAGCGACGTTCAGAACTCCGAAACAATGGAAAAAAAGGTCCCCCGTCGTTGGCCATATTGAGCCTGATAGATGCCGACACCGCTACCATTCCTAAGCTGATAACGTTTATCGAACAGGTTTACGACATCGGCCCGCACCTTGATATCGTGTCCCAAAGGGACCTTTGTGAACGTGTGCTGGTAGCCAATGTTGAACACGTCGTATTCCGGCTCTTTCTCAAGGTTCGCAAAGCCGCTGCGCAGGCCGTAACCGTAGACGAAATCGACGTAGGCCATATCGTGCTTCGTGGTCCATGAGGCACCGGCTGTCGCGGTAAATTCTCCCTGATGGTCAAGCTGGATGGCGTGGGACTTGATATAGGCCAGTTCGTCTGTCGGAAACTGGTATTGCGCCGAATTGATGTCGCGCGCGGCCGTTTTCACATAGGAGAAATTCCCGAATAATGACCACGGCCCGTGCCGCCAGGAACTCCCGAACTCGGCACCGTAGACGCGCCCACGCTTGTAGCTGAACGGTGCCAGGATCACCGCACGGCCAAACTGCCCGAGATCGGTGAGATCATGGGCCCATTTGGCGTAGGCATCGAGTGTGATCTGGAATTCGGGCGTGATGCGCTGGAGAATGCCGCCATCCACGTAGTTGGATTTCTCCACCTTCGTCGCCTCATCGATCAGGTTGGCCGCAGCGTTGGTCGTGCCCACGAACCTGGCCAGCGTGGACGGGTAGACGTACTGGGGCGACGGGGGAGCGAAATAACGTGAATAGCCGATATGAAGGGTGGTGGCGCGTGTCGGCTTCCAGACCATGTTCGCGCGAGGACTGAGTTGTCCCTCGTTGTCAAAGGATGAGGCGAACCGGTCGTAGCGGATGCCGTAATTGAACGTCAGATTACGGGTGATCTTGTATTCGTCCTGGATGTAGGCTCCCGCCTCGACCGACCAGTTGCCCGTATTGTCGATCAGACGCACCGGCACATTCGAACTTTGGTTTCCTGCCTCATCCACGGGAAAAGCCAGCGTGTTGGTATCCAGCCGCTCGGATGTGTATTGCCCCAGAAGACCGGCCCGCAAGGTGTGGTGGGGAGCCACCTCGTACGACAGATCGAACTGCATGCCGCCAGTTGTAAAGTCGTTGACTTCATGTTCGGAGACGCCCTGATAAATCAGGTCCCGATCGCGATCTGGGCTGTAATCAATACGGCCATAGCGGAAATACGGAGAAGCCTGAAAATTCAGCTTGTCCGTCGTCCGCTGATAGGAGAGTACCGCATAGTAATTCTGTTCCGTCTGACTGTCATCAAGATTGGACCAGTGCATTGACGGATCGTGCGGGTTCACGCCATCTACATCGTAGATGGTCGTATAGTCCGGGCTGTTCACGTCGAACGTCTTGAACGAGTTGGGAATTTCGAAATCCGCATAAGAGGCGCTGGTTAGCAGCGTCACCCGGCTGACATCGTCGATATGGTAGGAGAGGTAGGAGAAGGCTTTCTCCTGCTCGGTCACATCGTGAACGGCCCGGAATGTGTCGCTCGGGTTCTCAATGCCGATATTGTTGCGGGTGAACGACAGGGTGGTGAAATAGTCCAGCTTTCCATGCTGGCCGCCAAGCTGCACGGACGGCACGAACGTGTTGTAGCTGCCGCCATAAAGCGAGACCTGGTTGTGCTTCAGGCTGTCGCCGGTCTTGGTGGTCACATCCACCACCCCGGCCGTCCGGAAGCCGAACTGCGCCGGCAGGGTGCCGGTCAGCAGATCCACCGACTGGATGATGCGCGTATCCAGTTCCTGCCCGAAGCCGTTCAGTCCTTCGGGCAGCAGCACGCCGTTGACGCGGTAGGTCAGGCCCCCATGCTCGCCACGCACATGAACTTCCCCGTAGCTGTCGAGCACGACGCCGGGCACACGCAGAAGGATCTGGCTGAAGGCCGCGTTCTGTCCCCCGGGCGTACTGGTGATCTGGCGCTGGTCGATGTTGTAATCGACGGCCCCCAGCCCCGGAAAAATGCGCGCGCGCTCCCGATTGAGATGGCCGACGACATTGATGTGCTCGGGGCCGGTTGCGTCGGCCGGGGCCGACTTTCCGGAAGGGGTGGCTGTCCGCGCGGCTTTCCCGCTCTGATGGTGCGCAGACCCGGCATTCTGCGCCGCCGATACCGACTTCGCTGCCACCGCACCGGGTCCGTGCGTTATGGTCTCATCGGCCTTTGCCGCGTCCATGCTGAACCAGCTCAGCCCCACAGCCACACAGGAACACAGCATGGCGCGCGAACCCAAACGGGACTGGTCGTACTGATGGCCGGAACTCTTCCCGGAACGTCTGAGCTTATTAGTATAGCAGTTGCTATATCGTGAGGTGTGCATGAGGATGCGTTTCTTCTGCGAAGGATGCCCGGAGGGCGGTTGAACTCAGAAAATCGTGTCGAAGAGCAGCTTGAAGTTGAGAACCAGAATGACAGCCGCCACGGTCCATGAGAGGGCGGCGAGTTTCCGGGAAATGACGAATTCACCCATTTTCCCGCGGTCGGAGACGAACAGGACCAGGGGAATGACGGCGAAGGGCAGTTGCATCGACAGGATCACCTGGCTGAACAGCAGCAATTGCCCGACGCCACTGCTGCCATAGATCGCGGTCACCACGACAACCGGAATGATCGCCAGACCACGGGTCAGCAGGCGTCGCGCCCAGTGCGGGATGCGAAGCCGCAGGAATCCCTCCATGATGATCTGGCCGGCCAGCGTTCCGGTGATCGTCGAGTTGGTGCCAGCGGCGAGCAGGGCCACGGCGAACAGGGTGGAGGCGATGCCCAGTCCCAGGATCGGGGATAGCAAGCGGTAGGCGTCCTCGATCTCCGCGACATCCTGATGACCGGTGGTGTGAAAGGCGGCCGCCGCGACGATCAGGATGGCGGCGTTGATGAACAGGGCCAGCATCAGTGCGATGGTGCTGTCCCATGTCGCCCAGCGGATCGCCTCGCGCCGCCCGGTGGACGTTCGTGCGAAGGCGCGGGTCTGTACGATCGACGAATGCAGGTAGAGGTTGTGAGGCATGACCGTCGCCCCGATGATGCCGATGGCAATGTACAGCATCCTGCTGTTGGTCACGATCTCGGGCGAAGGGAGAAAACCCTTCAAGATGCCCGCCAGCGGCGGGGCAGCCGCCACAACCTGAACCGCGAAGCAGACGGCGATGATGCTCAAAAGCCCGATGATGAAGGCTTCCAGATAGCGGAAGCCCCGGTTCATCAGGAACAGGACGATGAAGGCATCCAGTACCGAGATCACGGCACCCGCCAGCAGGGGAATGCCAAAGAGCAGTTGAAGCGCCACGGCTGTACCGATGACCTCGGCCAGGTCACAGGCGATGATGGCCAGCTCACAGGCCAGCCACAGCATGATGTTGACGGCCGGCGGAAAATGGTCGCGGCAGGCCTGCGCAAGATCGCGCCCGGTGGCGATGCCCAGTCGGGCCGATAGCGCCTGGAGCAGGATCGCCATCAGGTTCGACAGCATGATGACGGCAAGCAACGTGTAGCCGAACTGCGCGCCACCCTGGAGATCCGTCGCCCAGTTGCCGGGGTCCATGTAGCCGACCGAAACCATGTAGCCTGGTCCCACGAAGGCCAGAAAGCGCCGGAACCAGGATGCGTCGCCAGACGGCAGACGCACCGTAGCAAAGGCTTCCGGCAGGCTGTTGCTGTCGGATTCCGTCAGTCTGGTAAAGCGCCAGACAGTTTTGTCGGGTGCTGGCACGGTGGCACTGACGAGAGGATCGTGTGGCATGATGATGCACTAAATCGCATCAGCGCATGATATGCAATATGCTATAATATAGAGCGCACAGAAAAATCCAATGCAAAGGGATTTTCGTACAGCCTGTGCCATGATATACTCTGGATGATAACATATTCCAAACGGAATAATCATATCCCGCGTAGCTTCCGAGGGACGAACCATCATGATGAAACAAAATGAAGCGACCCATGACCACGCCTGACACGCTCCCGGACGCCGAAACGCATTCTGAAGGGTTTCGCGCCAATCGTGCCGCAAGGCAGAACGCTCTAATCGAGGATTATGTGGAGTTGATCGCCGATCTTCTGGATGAGGGGCAGGAAGCGCGCCAAGTCGATCTGGCCGAACGTCTGGGCGTATCTCAGCCAACCGTTGCGAAAATGTTAACGCGGCTTGCAGACGAAGGACTTGTCGCGCGCAAGCCCTACCGTGGTGCTTTTCTTACCCAGACAGGTCGGAGAATGGCGGAGGAGGTGCGCGTCCGTCACCGGATTGTCGAGGCATTTCTTCTTGCTCTGGGAATAAGCTCCGAAAACGCTCGAATTGATGCTGAAGGCCTGGAGCATTACGTCGGCACCGAGACACTTGATGCATTTCGGATCGCCATGAATGGCGGTCTGGCTCGGTTCATGACGACAGCTCGGAACAAGAACGGATCGGGATTGTTTCCGGCGGCTGGAGGTCACAATGGCGTTGGGAAGCAGGCGTAGTACTCCGGGGGTTTCCTCGTGTCCATCACTGTTCCTACCCAAGCGTTATTCCGCCGCATAAGGCGCACCTGCCCCGATGCTCGGGCATGGGACACCAATCCGACTGGCCGCCCGGACCAATGTACGCACCTGCATTAGCCGCAGGCCACTGCGTTCTTACCAGAACTGCAACGCGTGACCACCGATTCCCGCCGAGAGCATCATGTCGACCCTATGGAACTGCGCCTGCCCAGCACCTGTGGCGCGCTGGGGCCGCAAGGGGGTAGCGGCCCGCGATCTCGAACCTCGTCCGTGCGGCAAACCAACATCAAGGAGATTACTGTCCTCAAGGACACGGCTATACAGGCGTGCTCCACCGTTCTTCTCCCCCCTGACTGCTTCACCGGCCGAACTTTTTCTTCGACGCCAGCACCGTCTCCAAGGGGTCCACCTCGACGCATCCCGTGAATCACTCTCATGGTGAACACGTCAGACAGCTACTATTTCAACGATATTTTCACGACGACCCATGGACGCTCTTCCATGTCACGCCCATGATGGAATATCGGTAGGCGACTCCATTGACCGACGGTTAGCAATAGATCCCCATTCTTCAAAGTCAGACTGTCGGGGGCAATCAGACGCGAATCATGCGCGACGACAGAGAGGCCACCATCAAGCGAGCGATGCAGCACGGCATGGCGTTCCAAGTCGGTGAGGTACAAAGAGCCATCCGGCGCAGTTATCATGCCATCAACTACAGAATCCTCACCTTCGTCCCGGATCGACCCCGCCAACTGCGTCGGGGAAACAGCGGGATCGGCCAACTGCGCTGTCGGCGCACTATACAGCCTCCGGCTCGATACCGGCTGCCAGTACAACCGCCTTGAATCCGCGCTCAACGCAATACCGTCTATGCCCCCCTGCCCCATCCCCGGATGAGCCAGATTGTAGCGGAACATCTGACCGTCCAACTCCATGGCAAAACCGGGATCCGCGCGCGTTGACTGAGCGTTCTCCAAAACACGCCGCGCGTGTCCCGTGGCAATATCGACAACGATGATCGCAGGATGATCCATTAATGAGGTATCGCTCACATAAGCCGTACCTTGCGCGCCATGTGTCATGTCCACGCGTATGTCATTGACATGGCTGTCCTCACGGACAGCATCATGTCCCAAGGGGATGACGGTGACAATCCGGCCACTGCGACCGTCGAATGCAATCAGCGATGGCGTAGCCTCCTCCTTCTGACCTGCGACTGTTCCTTCGTCCACAATCCAAAGCCGGCCAGTCGCGTCGATCGTCATGCCAAGGGGCGAAATCAGACGGCTCTGTGTTGGCTCGTCAGGAAACGCGACGGCCTTTCCATCACGCAGAACCGCAAGACGTGGCCCTTTATGGTCGGCTGCACTACGCGGAAACGTCAAGACCACACGTCCATCCGGCAACGTCGCAATTCCCGAAGGCTGCATGTCGGCGAAGCGGGCGACAATGGTGACGTTGCCCGTTGGCACCGCGCCATGATCGACACTGTCAGCTGCGAACGCGCCGACGGGGCCGAGTACCGTCAACATAGCTGTAGCCAACGCAAACATTCGGAAAGTCATGAAATTGTTATCCCTGAGTGAAAGTTTTTCTTTTCCATTGGTTACTCTTGACCAGATCGTAAGCGAATTATCTTTCCACCTGAGAACCTGACAGTAGCTGATGCCATATCAAAGAAGAAAGAGAAGGGTGCCGAATTCCGCCCTATCTCGAACGGCGAAGATCTTCCGAACGAAGATCGCCCAACGTCAGCAGCCAGATTGCGAAACCTCCCATAGCCAAAGCCGATCCAACCCATCCCACGGACGTCAGTCCCCAGCCGGCAGAGATCGCCAGTCCTCCTAACCATGGCCCTACAGCGTTCGAGAGATTAAACGCGCTTTGGTTCAAAGCTGCAGCCATGGCTTCGGCACCAACGGCGACCTGAAGCAGGCGAGACTGAATCACAGTGCCAAGACCGCCGCCAAATCCAATCATGAAGACAACCGGCACCAGCTCGGAGATATCATGGGATGACCCGGAAAATCCTGCCAAAGCAGCCGCATTTACCAGCAAGATCCCTCCCATGGTCAGCATCATTTTACGGTCCGCTGCCCAAGCGCATGCCAAGGTACCCAATGTCATTCCGAAACCGAAGACGCCCAGCACCAGTGAAATCATCGCCGGCTTCGCGTGAATGATTTCGCTCATGATTGTTGTCAGATAGGTATAAACGCAAAAAATACCGCCGAACCCCACGGCACTGATGCCAAGAGTCAACCATACCTGACGAATCTTCAGAGCGCGCAATTCTGTGAAGATGTCCGCATTGGGACGTGCAGAATCCATCGGCACGTTAAGCGCAATGAGCGCTGTAGTCACCAAAGATAGAAGTGCGATAAGACCAAACGCCCACCGCCAGCCGAATGATTGCCCAATTGTATTCGCCAGAGGGACACCGTAAGCGCCGACGGAACCCGACCTTGTTCGGGGCGGGAATAGCGTGAAGCTGGCGAGGCACATGGAGGCCTTGCGAGTGGATATTGAGCAGTCAAAAGAGCCTCGTATGAGCGCATGCCGGGATGGTGGAGCGGTCGTGCGAATGGAGCGGCGGCGGCATTGGAGCAATGAGGAAAAACTCGCGATTCTGAAAGAGACGACGCAGCCAGGCGCTATCGTTGCGGTAGTGGCGCGACGCTACGGGATCGGAACTGGCCAGCTATACACATGGCGCAAGCAATTGGTGCGCGGTGCGATGGCCGGGTTCGTGCCGGTCGAACTGGTGAGTTCCGAGTCTCCTGCAAAGCCATCGGAGGTCGGCCGCATCGACATTCGGCGGGAGGGCGGCTTCACCGTATCGGTCGACAGGCTCGTTGACCGGGAAGCACTGAGGCTGGTCCTCGACATCGTCGGGGAGCTTGAACGTTGAGTCTGACGCTGCCGCCGTCGGCGAAGATCTATCTGTCGCTGGCGCCGTGCGACATGCGCAAAGGCTTCGACGGATTGTCGTCCCAGGTTAGTAATATCCTGCAACTCGATCCATTCTCCGGCGCTGTATTCCTGTTCCGCGGCAAAAGAGGTGACAGGTTGAAGGCGCTGGTCTGGGACGGGTCGGGGCTCTGCCTGTATGCGAAACGCCTTGAGCGTGGGAAGTTCGTGTGGCCCCGAACCCAGGACGGGGCGGCAGCCCGACTCTCGGCTGCGCAATTGGCGATGCTGATTGAAGGTCTCGATTGGAGGCAGGCGATCATCCATGACGAGGTGCCTGCACCGACCTTTGCGTGAACGGTAAAACCGCAGAAAACTGAGGTTTTATATAGGATCGGAACGTTGCTCGCGCTATAGTTCAAGGCATGCGGTTCGACCTTGATCGCCTCCCCACAGATCCGGTTCTCCTGCAGAAAATGCTGCGGGAGATGGCCGAAGCCATGGAATTGGAACGGAGCGAACTGAGGGCAACGAAGCAGACCGTCAAAATCCAGACCCTGACAATCGAAAAGCTGGAGCATCGCCTTGCTCGGCTTCTGCGCATCCAGTTCGGTCGCAGTTCCGAGAAGATGGACATCGCGCAACTGCGCCTGATGTTCGAAGAGGTCGATGCCTCCCAACTCGCCAACGATGATGCTCCCGCAGCGTCAAAGCCGCAATCTGCACGGAAAGCTGGAACCCGGGCGCCGATCCCCGCGCACATCCCGCGCGTGACGACGGAGCATCGCCCGCAGCCATGCGGTTGTGGCGGCGCCGAAACCATCATCTGCCAGGACGTCACCGAAGTGCTGGACTACGTTCCGGCCCGCTTCCGCGTCCTGCGCCATGTTCGTCCCCGCATCGCCTGTCGTTCCTGCGAGAAAATCGGCCAGGCTCCAGCCATTGATCTGCCGTTGCCGAAGGTGATGGCGAGCAGCGCGTTGCTTGCGCATCTTCTCGTCAGCCGCTTCGTCGATCATCAGCCCTGGCACCGTCAATCGATGATCCTGCGTCGCCTGGGCGTGGACATCGATCGCGATGTGATGGGCCGCTGGTCCCGCAAACTGGCCTGGCTGATGGCCCCGCTCGGCGAACGGCTGCTCTCCTACATTCTCGAAGCTTCCAAGATACATGGTGATGAGACGCCGGTCACATTGCTCACAGGCGAGGGCGGTAGCCACACCGCGTACTTCTGGGTCTATCTGCGCGACGATCGTTCGAGCGGTGACATGCGCCCGCCCGCCGTAACGTTCCGCTTTACAATCGGTCGCGGTGGTGAGCATCCCGCAGCTCATCTCGCCGGCTATCGGGGATATCTTCAGGCGGACGGCTACGCCGGCTACAACACGCTGTACCGTGATCCCAGCACGAAGGCACCGCGCGAGGTAACCGAGGTCGGCTGCTGGGCCCACTCGCGACGCAAGTTTACCGACATCCTGGAAAAGAACCCGTCGCCGATCGCGGCCGAGGCCGTGGTAAGGATCGGCGAGCTTTTCGCGATCGAACGCGCCATCAAGGGGGCGCCTCCCGATGAACGACGGCAGGTTCGCCAGCAGTTGGCATGCCCGAAGCTGGCTACCTTGCGACCATGGCTGGAAGCGCGGATGCGGGGGCTGTCATCGGACAGTGCCTTGGCAAAGGCATGCCGCTATCCGCTCAACCGCTGGGCGGCGATGGTCCGCTATTGCGATGACGGTCTGCTCGAAATCAGCAATAATCTGGTCGAAAATTCCCTGCGTGGGGTTGCCCTTGGCCGCCGCAACTGGATGTTTGTCGGTTCGACCAAGGGGGGCGACGCTTCGGCCCTGTTTTACTCGCTGGTCGAGACCTGCCGCCTGAACAGCGTGCACCCCGAAGCCTGGTTCACCGACGTCATCGCACGTATCGGCAACCACCCGATTAACCGGATCGACGAACTCCTGCCCTGGAACTGGCAGGCAGCGAGAGAGATCCAAAAACTGGAGCATGCTGCTTGAGCAATGCCTTCGTCGTGCGGATGACGATCACACTGGATGACGTGACACCGGCTGTGAGCCGTATGATCGAAGTGCCGCTGGGTATCAGGCTCGATCGCTTGCACACCGTCCTCCAGGCTGCGCTGGCATGGACCGACAGCCACTTGTGGGAACTGACCTTCGGACGCACGGGATTCGGCATCCCCGACCCCTCCTATGGTCTCGATGGTCCGCTCGATGCGCGCAAGACGACCTTGGCTGAGGCTCTGGAGGAAATGCGAGGCAAGTCCTTCCGATACCTCTACGACTTCGGCGATGGCTGGGAGCATAGCGTCAGGATCCACGATATCGCCCCTGCCGACCCGCACGCCAGCTATCCACGCCTGCTCGAGGCCACCGGAATGTGTCCGCCCGAGGACTCGGGAGGCCCCTGGGGCTATGCTGAAAAGCTGGAGGCCCTCACTGATCCGACGCATGAATTTCATGAGGACGCACTGGAAGCCCTGGGGGACGCCCATGATCTCCACACTCAGCCAAACGTCGACTTGATCCAAACCCGCTTCACTGCCCTGGCAAAGAAATGGGCACCCCGCCAGCGAAAGGCCAAATAGTCGTTACGTCAACGCCGCCTTACATCGGCGCTTACCATAATGCTGATGTTCGGTGAGTTGCTGTTCCTGGGGTTCAGGCCGGGACGGGTGAGATTTCGTCTGGTCGAAGCTGAATGCCGGCCTGCCGCCGATTAGGACGGCTGCGGCAATGGAACCGAAAACACGGTAAACCTCATTCATGGTCCTCGATGCGGCGCTGAGAGGCGATCTGACTATATCGCTCGCCTTGTCCTGACCGCAATTGACCGCTACCCGGCTACCCATGTCCAGGTCGTTGCTGCTCGCCGCTGTCGTAGCGCTCACTCCTCTCGTTGCCCACGCTTCGCCCTCCTGCCCACAGTTCGGCGTCGAAGGCGAGTTACCGGCAGTGATCCACCAGCAGTTCCCCGGACGGACCACGCTCCTATGCAATGGCACCTATGCCGCCCTGGATGCTGATGCGACGCGAGGTCCGCTCTGGTCGGCCGAACATCTGACGCGAGATGATGTCCGGGCCGCCGAGCGACTGAAGCGCCATGGCCGGTTCCATGAAGACCTGCGGCTGCCGATCGAGGCCAGGTCCGAGCTTGAGGACTATCGACGCTCCGGCTTCGATCGTGGGCACATGACCCCCAGCGGAGATGCGCCAACCGAGGCGACCCAGGCCGAGACCTTCGCGCTGTCGAATGTCGTTCCCCAGACCAATGCGCTGAACAGCGGCGCATGGTCGCATATCGAGCAGACGGTCCGGAGCCTCGCGCTTCGGGATGGTGACGTTTACGTGGTCACCGGGCCTGCCTACCATTCGTCGGTGATCGCGACGATCGGGCCGGATCATGTGAAGGTGCCGACCTCAACCTGGAAAGCCGTCTACGACCCGAAACGGGGAGGGGCGATGGTCTATGTGTGCCGGAACGAGGTGAGATCACCCCATTGCAGCGAGGTCACCGTCGAGACCCTGGTTCGCGTGACGGGCGTCGACCCGTTCCCGGCGCTTTCATCCGAGGTAAAGGCACAGTTACTCAATGCGCCGCGAGCGAAGTGACGATGACCGACGCCCCAGCACGCCAACGTCGGCCCCGCACCGAACTGACTACAGACGTTGGCGCCCGGATCAAACTGAAACGGGAGATGCTCGGCCTCTCGACCAGTGACGTAGCACGTTCGATCGAGGTGACTGCCATTGCCGTTACCCAGTACGAAACCGGGCGGTTCCCAAGCAGGAGCGCCTGGATGCCCTGGCCGAGGCTCTCGGCACGTCAGCGGAATGACTCCGGAGCGGCTGGCCTATGCCCAGAACAGGCTGGAACTGGACTTGCTGGCCCTCATTCGGGAAATCCCGGCGGAACAGCGGAAGGTGGTGCTGGCGGCTGTGAAGGGGGTGGTTGAGGCGGCGCGGAGGACGAAATAGGATGCCAAGTGGGGCGAACTGGGAGGGGTGACTGCTTCCGCCCTCATGTCGGTCGTTTGGACCACCAGGTTGTTTGCCAAATAGCGGACATCAGCGCTTCAAAGCCTCGTTGCAGAGATTGTCTGGATCTCACTAATTGTACCTCTTGAATGATCCCAAGACACAGACGGGCAACCCATGGACGTTGCGATGAAAATTTCAGCGATACGGAATTGTGATCGGATCATATGACAAGCACGCCCTTATATCCTCGTCATACTGCCCTATAGTATGACAAGGATACTCAAGGGTAGTATATTCGGGAGTAAGCGTTCGTGCCGCACACACCAGCTGAGAAAAAGCGCGTTCTGACCCGCGTGCGCCGTATTCGCGGGCAACTTGATGCGCTGGAACAGGCTTTGGAGAAGGGAACTGATTGCGGTCCGGTGCTGCAACAGGTGGCGGCTATCCGGGGAGCGATCAACGGATTAATGGCCGGTGTTCTCGAAAGCCACCTGCGGGAAGAATTTGTTGAGTGTGCCGGTGATCGTGATGCTGCCAGTGGTTCGATCGAGAATGTGGTGTCACTCGTTCGATCCTATCTCCGGTAATGCCCTCGATGCTGGCTGATAGGTTATTTGGAGAAAAAATCATGAAATCACGGGCCGCAGTTGCTTTCGAGGCGGGTAAGCCCCTTGAGATTGTCGAGATCGATGTAGCGCCTCCTCGTGCTGGTGAGGTGCTCGTGCAGATCACGCATACGGGTGTGTGCCACACTGATGCGTTTACCCTGTCAGGGGATGATCCCGAGGGACTGTTCCCAGCCGTTTTGGGTCACGAAGGCGCGGGAATTGTCATCGAGGTCGGAGAAGGGGTCACCAGCGTTGCCCCCGGCGACCATGTCATTCCGCTTTACACGGCGGAATGCGGTGAATGTCTGTTCTGTAAGTCGGGAAAAACCAATCTCTGCATTTCAGTGCGCGCCACACAGGGTAAAGGTGTGATGCCGGATGGCACGACACGCTTCTCCTACAAAGGTCAGCCGATCCATCATTACATGGGGTGTTCGACGTTCAGCGAATACACGGTTGTCGCCGAGGTTTCTCTGGCAAAAATCAATCCCGCATCCAATCCAGGGCATGTCTGTCTGTTGGGATGTGGCGTCACCACAGGGATTGGTGCGGTACACAACACGGCCAAGGTGCAGCCGGGAGATACGGTTGCCGTCTTCGGTTTGGGCGGGATCGGTCTGGCGGTCATTCAGGGAGCGCGACAGGCAAAGGCTGGCCGGATTTTCGCTATTGATACCAACCCGGAAAAGTTTGAACTTGCCAAAGCATTCGGCGCCACGGAGTTCCTTAATCCTAAGGATTATGACAAACCGATTCAGCAGGTTCTTGTGGAAATGACCGGCTGGGGTATTGATCACACCTTTGAATGTATCGGAAACGTCAACGTCATGCGCGCGGCGTTAGAAGCCGCGCATCGTGGGTGGGGGCAGTCGATCGTCATCGGGGTGGCAGGGGCCGGTCAGGAAATTTCGACCCGTCCCTTCCAGCTTGTGACGGGGCGTTCGTGGCGCGGCTCGGCTTTCGGTGGGGTCAAGGGACGCAGCCAGCTTCCCGGCATGGTCGAAGATGCCATGCGTGGCGATATCGAACTTGCGCCTTTCGTAACCCACACCATGCCGCTCGAAGACATCAATACGGCCTTCGATCTGATGCATGAAGGAAAATCCATCCGTTCCGTCATTCATTTCTAAGGTCTGCGTCTCACCGCGCAACATCATTTCCAATGGTTGGAAATTACAGGAGAACGATCATGGCAGTTATTTCCGGTGACGGTGTTTTCTCTCACGTTTTTCTTGGGGCAGTGGATACTGCGGTATCCGCGAAATTCTATGACGCCGCGCTTGCGGCTCTGGGCATAAAAAACCTGGGGCCGTTCGGGCATGGGTGGATTCTGTATGGCCGCGAAAAGCCAGCCTTCATCATTGCACGTCCAGGCAACGGTGAAGCGCCCTCAAGCAACGGTGTCACCATCGGTTTTGCAGCAGCGACACCCGCCGAAGTGGAGGCTTTTCATGCCGCAGGTCTTGCCAATGGGGGAACCGATGAAGGCGCACCCGGCCCGCGAAGCCACTTACCGGGCGCTTACGCTGCCTATCTCCGGGATCCGGCAGGGAACAAGATCTGCAGTTATACCTTCACGGACGGTAACTGACATGCGCAAAAGGCAGTGAGAGCCATGGAACGCAAGGAAACACACGCCTCTTTTGGGGGCGTGCAGGAAGTCTGGCGACACAAGTCCGTGTCGTTGGGTGTGGAAGCAAACTTCGCGATCTACCTGCCGCCGCAGGCAAAAACTGAAAAGGTTCCCGTTCTTTACTGGCTCTCCGGTCTGACATGTACGGAGCAGAATTTCATTGGCAAGGCTGGCGCGCAACGCGTGGCCGCAGAACTGGGCATCGCCATTGTCGCGTCGGATACCAGTCCACGGGGCGTGGGTGTGGCTGATGACGATGCGTATGATCTTGGACAGGGTGCCGGATTTTACGTCAATGCGACGCAGGAGCCGTGGGCTGCGCATTATCGGATGTATGATTACGTCGTCACGGAACTTCCTGCGCTGATTGAGGCGAGCTTTCCGGTTACGCAGCAGCGAGGCATTGCGGGACATTCGATGGGTGGATTTGGCGCCATCATGATCGCGCTGCGTAATCCTGGCCGCTATCGTTCTGTGTCAGCCTTTTCACCCATTGTGGCGCCAACGCAGGTACCATGGGGTAAAAAAGCATTCAGTGCTTATCTGGGTCCGGATCGTGCCAGTTGGGCAGCCTATGACCCGCTTGAACTTGTGCGGACAGCGAAGGAAAGACTGCCTGTTCTGATAGATCAGGGTCTGGCGGACCAGTTTCTGAAAGAACAGCTCAGGCCAGAACTGTTCCAGGACGCCGCACAGAATGCAGGGCAGGAACTCATCCTGAATCTTCGTCCTGATTACGATCACAGCTATTATTTTGTAGCCAGTTTTATTGCAGATCATCTCAGATATTTCGTGAGTAAACTACGATGAATAGATTGTCAGTTTTTTGGATCTGGAATTTTCTGGCTTTGAGTGGAGATAAAATCTGTTAGGGGCATCTTTCAAACTGTGAAATCAGCTGGCAGCTTTCCGCACCTTTTATCCGGAAGCAGTCCAACTGTTTTGTTTTCTTCCACGATTTGCCTGTTTGCTCAGCGATATAGGAGAAGACAGGCAGCAGTCGCCCTCATTTCGGTCGTACGATGGCCTTGTTGCTCCATCCAATAGCCGACGTTCGTTCATTACGTTTTGAAGATATTGATCTTTCCCCGCCTCGTTAGAACCAGCCTGATAGCTGGAGGTAACAGCGCTCCTCCAAGTTATCGATTCCCTGCGGCTTCCACCATCGGGCAAGAGAAATGCGGACCAATCTTCCGGCTGGGATAACGGGGATCGCATCAGGCTCTCCGACGTAGGACATCCCCTTGTCTGAATAGACACCTGGGTAATCGTAATGCTTTCCGTCAGCTCGCAGTGTTAGGTCCCTGTCCGGCACCCAAAACCAAGTGCTATAGTTTGGAACGCCCCCTGCGTGCGATATGTAGCCGTTGCTATTGCCTGTGAACTCCAATTGACCGCCAAAGACTTGATCTATACCTCCTCTCCATGGGGTAATACTTGACAGAATACGTTGGGTTAATTGTTCCTGATCTTTGACATAGCTACGCTTTGTGACCATTACATCTTCGGTATGCGGGGCAACCAATTCTGTAATCTGCGTGAATTCGATATCCCAAATGTCACCGATGTCGAACTTCGAAGATGTATCCCATTGTCCATGAGGCTTAATTAAGCGGACGGACTTGCCGTTCGGCAAGAGGCCCCCGATACAGCGAAAGTTACCTGACATCTTAGTTTTGCCGACGATCAGGACATTCATGGACGTAGATGCTCCAGTGGTTCATCGATATGGAACACGTGAACTAAATACTCCGCTGCAAGCGAACGATGGCAGGCCGCCGGCGGACCCTCGACGCAGAACAAGACGACTACCTTAGCATCCTTCAGTTGGTCACGAAGGGGCTCAGGATCGAAGGACCCTGATATATAAGCACGATATTCTTGAATGAATGCCGACGACAAGTGTGCTCGGTCTCGCTTGGCAGTGCCCCCAGCACGATCGTCGGCTTTCTGCGCGTCGCGGACAGCGGATGTCGGCGCAAGCCCCTGAGCGTAAACGTATTGAATACCCAAGTGGCTTAATAGCTCTTGCAAGCGCTTGCTGTTCAGAAAAGCATATTTTGCCCCCCGCATCCCCCGCCTCTGACGCACGTCGATAAACACATCGACGTGCGAGCGCTGCAACGCAGCGATAAAGCTCTGTTCCGTAAAGCCATACCCGCCAATAGTCAGGATTCGCAATTAACGCCCCTATCTATAAGATTTACGCGACAGAAATTCCTCGCCGAACATATCCGACTGTCCATTGATGAGTTCGGCAATCACCTCGGATTGCGACTTGGTAGAACCATTTGGTAGGATATGGGTGACGTCGATCCCATGCTCGACGAGCGCCTCGCCAATAAGTTTGGAGCGATGGCATTGGGATGGCTGACCCTCGCTGCATATCATGCAGATACTCAGCCCTTTACTATGAGCCGTTTTTAAACGGTCGATCCCCTTGCAAAAGAAGTCCTTAGAGCGTGTCTTCCTGTAATCCACGCGTCCGTCAGTATAGCAATCATCATCCTTTGGGCGCCCTCCAAGAAGGTCACCCATAAAAACATACTTTATGTTGTTGTCTTTTAGCGACTTCGCCAATGGCTCTCGAGAGAAATCGGGTTGGAATCGAGAAAAGGGCGATGACCGTACATCGATCACATAGCTGATCTTGGCACGAGCGAGTTGATTGAGAAGTTCGCTCTGAGTTTGGCTTCCATAGCCGATTGAGAATATCCGTCCTGTAGCCATGATCAATCCAATGCGCCTCCATTGTGATTTATAGCGCAATCCTACAGTCCACACCAGCTTCACAGGCGGCGCGGTCCGAATGGGTAATGGTAATGCGTAATCGAAATAAACGGCGGCCGACCTACGGCGCGACTAAGAGGCCAAGCCCCCACCGCAGCGACGATTACGCGATTACGGGCCGCCGATGAACATGCGGTGTGGGCGGCGATCACCTCGCGCGACGAAGCGGTGCGTCCGCCTTTCAGGTTGTGTCTGATCTGTTGGTGATGACTTACATTGGTCGATAGCTATCATGAATGTGAACATTGCGAATGGCTGCCTTCGGGCATCTCTTCCCGATAACCGACTATCCGCTTCCCCCCCCAGAACTGCTATCACGAAGCCCCCTCCGGCGAGGCAATCCTCACCAACGCCCCATCCGCCAACCGCTGCTGAAGCCTCAGCGCCTCATCCGCCGGCGCCGTCATCCACAAATCCATATCCTCCTGCCGCGTCAGGATGACAGGTATGGCCTTTGGATGAACGGTACTGACCTCCCGGTTGGCCTCGGTGGTCAGGAATCCATACAGGTCGTCCGTCGTCTCGCCATCGGCCAGCTTCCTGACAGATGTCCACCGGCACCAGAGCCCTGCGAAGAAGGCCAGCGGCTCACCGTCGGCCCTGGCGAACCAGACCTGACGGCTTCGTCCTCCCTGCAGATGTTCGGGCTCGGCGAAGGCCGTCAGCGGGACCAGGCAGCGGTGTTCCACACCCAGCCAGCGCCGCCACCAGGACGATTCCGTGTGCCGGATGTTGGTAATGCCCCGGTCCACCTTCTTGCCCTTGAGCATGCCGGGCGGCGTCGGCATCCCCCAGCGGGACATGACCAGCTCCCGGCCACCCTCGGCATTGCGGACAATCGGGGCCATCGTGTTCGGCCACACCTCGGGCAACGGTTGCAGGTTGCCGATGTGGTCGATCATGACCCTGGCGATCGTCCGGATCGCCTCCTGGTTCGTCATTACGGAGTAGAGGTTGCACATCGCTGCCTGCCTTCCGCCGTCGGACAGAGAAAACGACCGTGAGTCAAAGCCTTGTAGATATCAGAGACATAGCCGGGCCTCAGCCATTCCCTGCACTGTGCCACATCTCCGGAGATCGTGCCTTGACTCTCATCGCATTTAAGGAACAAAGCATGAACTCTTATCACTGACGCCCGCCAGCATCGGACGGATCGAAATGACCACGAAGGGGAGCCCAGCCCAGAAGAAGCCTGCCCTGGAAGCGCTCCAGGCGACCATTGCCCGCATCGAGGGACACAAGAACCGCAAGCGCGCCGTCCTGCCGTTCGGGGTGAAGGCGATCGATACGAGACTGCCGGGTGGCGGCCTGGCCCTCGGGGCGTTCCACGAAGTGGCCGGTGGCGGGAATGACGCCCTGAACGCGACGGCAGCGGCCCTGTTTGCCGCAGGGATCGCCGCCCGGACCAAGGGCAAGGTGCTGTGGATTGTCACCCGGCAGGACATCTTCGCGCCGGCTCTCGATCAGGCCGGACTGGCTGCCCGCCGGGTCATCCATGTCGAAGCATCCTCGGACAACGACGCCCTGGCCTGCTTCGAGGAAGGTCTGCGGCATGGCGGGCTGGGTTCCGTGGTCGCCGAGGTCGGGCGGCTGACGATGACGGCCTCGCGGCGCTTGCAGATCGCGGCCGAAGGGACCGGAACGATCGGCCTGGCTGTCCGGAGATGGCGCCGCCAGACGGAAGCCGCCGATTTCGGACAGCCGACAGCCAGCACCACACGCTGGCGGGTCTCCGTCCTGCCATCCGCGCCGCTTCCCGTGCCCGGCGTGGAGCGGCCCCGGTGGATGCTGGAATTGCTGCGCGCGCGATCGGGGGAATGCGCGGATTTCGAGGTGGAGGGGTGCGATGCCAACGGGAGGATCGAATCGTGTGGTGTCGCTCTACCTGCCGCTGTGGCCGACGGAGCGCATCAGGAAGAAGCTGGGCAACGCCGCGCCTGAGAGACCGCTGGCCTTGGCCGGCCAGGAAGGCAGCCGTCGCGTCGTCATGTCCGCCGACCTTGCCGCCCGCAAGATCGGGGTGACGCCCGGCATTCCGGTTGCCAAGGCCCAGGCACTCTATCCCGATCTGACCATCATGGACGCCGACCCTGAGGGAGACCGGGCCGGGCTGGAGGCTCTGGCTCTGTGGTTCCAGCGGCGGATCGCGCCGATCGTGGCCGTGGACGCATCCGGCGGATTCCCCGATGGCATCGTAATGGATACGACCGGCACGGATCATCTGCATGGTGGCGAACCGGCGATGCTGGAAACCGTGGCCCGGCGCCTAGCTGACTCAGGCTTCACCGCCAAGGTCACGATCGCCGGGACGTGGGGTGCGGCCCATGCCCTGGCCAGATATGGACGCGGCCGGATCGTCATCGTGCCCGACGGAGGCATCCCCGACGCGCTCTCCGGCCTGCCGATCGAGGCATTGCGGCTTCCGGCTGCCGTCATCGAGGGACTGCGGACGCTGGGTATCTCCCGGATCGGCAAACTGGCCGCCATGCCGCGCGCGCCGCTGACCTTGCGGTTCGGGCCGGAACTGGAGCGTCGTCTGGACCAGGCGTATGGGCGGGTCGCCGAACCCATCCTGGCCGTGCGTCCGGTCGATCCGGTTTCTGTCGCGCGCAACTTCGCCGAACCCATCGGCGCGGCCGAGACCATTGCCCGCTATATCGGCAAGCTGGTTCCCGTCCTGTGCGAAGGGCTAGATGCGAGGGGTGACGGCATACGGCTGCTCGACCTCCTGTTGCACCGGGTGGACAGCCAGACCCAGACCATCCGGATCGCGACGGCCCGGCCGGCAAGGGACGCGAAGCATCTGACGCGCCTATTGTGCGAGAAGATCGAGACGGTCGATCCGGGCTATGGCATCGAGCGCATGGAACTGGTCGCCGTCCTGGCCGAACCGATGGAGGTCAGGCAGCGGGTTTCCTCGCTGATTGAAAAGGAAGAAGCCGACATCTCCGGCCTGATCGACACGCTGGCCAATCGCGTCGGCGGGGAATCGCTCTACCGGTTTGCCCCTGTGGAGAGCGACATTCCCGAGCGGTCGGTCTGCCGGGTGCCGGCACTGGCTCCGGATGATGGCACCACCTGGCCGGCCGGATGGCCACGACCGACCCGGCTGCTCTCCCGGCCGGAACCTGTCCAGGCCATGGCCGAATTGCCGGACCAGCCGCCGATCTTCTTCATCTGGCGCGGCATCCGGCATCGCGTGCGTTGCGCCGACGGACCTGAGCGCGTCTTCGGCGAATGGTGGCAGGGCGATGCGGAACTGACGATCGCGCGGGATTATTTCCGCATCGAGGACACGGCCGGCGACCGGTTCTGGGTCTTCCGCGAGGGCGACGGCGAGCATGGGGAAACCGGCTCGCAGAGATGGTTCATGCACGGACTGTTCGCATGACCCGCTATGCCGAGCTTCAGGTCACCAGTTATTTCTCATTCCTGCGGGGCGTGTCGTCGCCTGCAGAACTGTTTGCCCAGGCCAGGCGCCTCGGGCTCTCCGCCATCGGGATCACGGATCGCAACACGCTGGCCGGCATTGTCCAGGCCCACATCGCCGCGAAAGATACCGGCATGCGGCTGGTGGTCGGGTGCCGGCTCGACCTCGCCGACTTTCCGCCGGTCCTGGTCTATCCGATGGACCGCGCCGCCTATGGCCGCTTATGTCGGCTGCTCTCGATCGGCAAGGCGCGCGCCGGCAAGGGGAAATGCCTGCTGAACTGGGCCGACCTGGCCGAGTGGGGCGACGGGCTGCTGGCCGTGCTGGTGCCGGATGTCGCCGGCGAGGACTGCGCCCTGCATCTGCGGAAGCTGCGGGATGCCTTCGGGGACCGTGCCTATATGGCCCTGACCCTGCGCCGCCGGCCGAATGATCAGATGCGGCTCTATGAATTGGCGAACCTGGCCCATGCGCGCCGGGTGAAGACCGTCGTCGCCAATGACATCCTGTTCGATATCCATGACCGCCGCATCCTCCAGGATGTCGTCACCTGCGTCCGGCACAATACGACCATCGACCGGTCCGGCTTCGTCCGCGAGCGTCATGCCGATCGCTATCTCAAGCCGCCCCAGGAAATCGCGCGCCTGTTCTCACGATATCCCGAAGCGATCGACCGGAGCATGGAGATCGTCGAACGCTGCCGGTTCAGCCTCGACGACCTTGCCTATCAATATCCGGACGAAATCACGACGCCAGGCCAGACACCCCAGGAGGCACTGGAGGCCCTGACGTGGGAAGGTGCCCGCGCCTTCTATACGGATGGCATCCCCGAGGACGTGGCCGAAATCCTCCGTCATGAACTGGCGCTGATCGGGCGCATGTCCTACGCGCCCTACTTCCTGACGGTGAACAGCATTGTCCGCGAGGCGAGGCGGCGGGGAATCCTGTGCCAGGGTCGCGGATCGGCGGCCAATAGCGCCGTCTGTTTCGTGCTGGGGATCACGGCGATCGACCCGTCGCGGACGACGTTGCTGTTCGAGCGGTTCATCTCGGAAGAGCGGGGCGAGCCGCCGGACATCGACGTGGATTTCGAGCATGCCCGTCGCGAGGAAATCATCCAGTGGATCTATGACCATTACGGTCGAACCCGCGCGGCACTGACCGCCGTGGTCACCCGGTATCGGGCCAAGGGAGCGCTCCGTGATGTGGGCAAGGTGATGGGGCTGCCGGA
Organism: Gluconacetobacter brunescens; assembly: GCF_048695475.1. Lineage (NCBI taxonomy): Bacteria > Pseudomonadati > Pseudomonadota > Alphaproteobacteria > Acetobacterales > Acetobacteraceae > Gluconacetobacter > Gluconacetobacter brunescens. The sequence continues at coordinate 601,318 of NZ_JBLHEN010000002.1, forward strand.
AGACCTGATCTCCCTGCTGTCGAAACAGATATGGGGCTGGTCGCGCGAGGTCGATGCGGAGAAATTCGCCGAGACCGGAATCGACCTGACCGACCGGCGTATCCGTCTGACGCTCGATCTGGCGCGTGCCCTGATCGGCGTGCCGCGTCATCTGTCCCAGCATCCGGGTGGCTTCGTGCTGACCCACGACCGGCTGGACGAACTGGTGCCGATCGAACCGGCGGCGATGGATAACCGTCAGACCATCGAATGGGACAAGGACGATATCGACGCGCTGAAATTCATGAAGGTGGATGTGCTGGCACTCGGCATGCTGACCTGCATGAAGAAGAGCCTCGACCTGCTGGCCGAGCATAAGGGGCAGGCGCTGACCCTGGCCACCATCCCGGCCGAAGACCCGCGAACCTACGCCATGATCCGCAAGGCGGACACGATCGGCGTGTTCCAGATCGAATCCCGCGCCCAGATGTCGATGCTGCCGCGCCTGAAGCCCCGGACTTATTATGACCTGGTGATCGAGGTCGCTATCGTGAGACCCGGACCGATCCAGGGTGATATGGTTCATCCGTATCTGCGCCGGCGGGCGGGACTGGAGCATCCGGACTATCCGACGCCGGAACTGGAAGAGGTGCTGAAGCGGACCCTCGGCGTGCCGCTGTTCCAGGAACAGGTGATGCAGGTGGCCATGGTCTGCGCCGGGTTCACGGCGGCCGAGGCGGACGGCCTGCGCCGGGCCATGGCGACCTTCAAGAACACCGGCACGGTATCGAAATTCCAGACCCGCCTGCTCGAAGGCATGAGGGAGAACGGCTACCCGGAGGAATTCGCCGAGCGCATCTATCAGCAGCTTGAGGGCTTCGGCTCCTACGGCTTTCCGGAAAGCCATGCCGCGTCGTTCGCCATCCTGGCCTATTCGTCGTCCTGGATGAAATGCCGCCATCCGGACGTGTTCCTGGCCTCATTGCTGAACAGCCAGCCGATGGGCTTCTACGCGCCGGGCCAGCTTGTCCGCGACGCCCAGGCTCATGGGGTGGAAGTCCGGCCGATCTGCGTGAACCGGTCCCGGTGGGATGCCACGCTGGAAGGGCCGGAACGGGCGAACGGCCTGTTCGCCGTCAGGCTTGGCATGCACCTGGTGAAGGGACTGGCCAATGAAGATGCCGCGCGGATCGTGGCGGCCCGTGGGAATCAGCCCTTTGCATCCGTCGATGATCTGTGGCGACGATCCGGCGTGAAGGCGGCTGCCCTGACCCATCTGGCCGAGGCGGATGCGTTCCGTCCGGGGTTCGGGCTGGCCCGGCGCGAGGCATTGTGGGCCATCAAGGCGCTACGGGATGAACCGTTACCCCTGTTCGCGGCTGCGGCCATCACGCGGGAGGCCGAGGAACCCGATGTCCTGCTCCAGCCCATGCGGGCCGGCGCCGAGGTCGCGCGGGACTATAACCGTGTCGGCCTGACCCTGCGGGACCATCCGGTTGCCTTCCTGCGGGACGATCTGCGCCGGGAAGGCATCCTGTCATGCCGGGACGCCATCGGCGCCAAGGACGGCAAGCGGATGACGGCGGCCGGAATCGTCCTGGTGCGCCAACGGCCGGGCTCTTCCAAGGGGGTGGTCTTCATGACGCTGGAGGACGAGACGGCAACGCTGAACGTCATCGTCTGGGCGGACGTGTTCGAGAAGTTCCGGCCAGTGGTCCTGTCCGCCAGTATGGTGGCTGTGAAGGGGCGGATTCAGAAGGAGGGGGAAGTGATCCATCTGATCGCCCTGGAGATTGTCGATCGATCAGCGCTGCTGGCGGATGTCGGTAATCGGGCGGGGCGTGGGGATGGGCATGACGATGCCAGATCTATGTGCGCCGATCTGCCTGGTGACCGCATTGCCATCCGATCCCGCGACTTTCATTGAGGCGCCTCTGGACGGCCCGCAGACGCAATTTTCCTGGTACCCTGAATCAGCACATGGTAAGTTCACACCTGAACAGTTCGGAGATCCGGGGAGCATGACTAGTAAACGGCGGCCGGCCCCCTCTCAGATCGACCTGTTTCCCATTCGCGCCCATTTCCAGCGGATCAGGCCGAAAGAGAATGAATGGCGCTTCTATACGCTGTCGATTCAGCCGGAATTGTTTGGCGGTGCCGCACTCGTCCGCCAGTGGGGACGTATCGGCACTCGAGGCACCCAACGTCTCGATCTGCATCCGAACGAAGGTGCAGCCCTGAACGCCCTCGCCGACCAGATGACCATTCGTCGCCGTCGCGGCTATAACGCGATCTGACCAGAAGAACGGATTTTCCACCGGATGCACGTTTGCTCCGGGCGGAAGCCGATCCGGTAGGGGCGGTTTCCCCTTCCGAGCGCGTGACCGGCGCATCAGCGACCGCCTTCAGCGCCCTTGTTTCCTTCGGTCCGCCTTGATCCTTACTGATAGACCGTAGAATGCAATGCGCCCTGTACCGCTCCATCCCCAATCGTGAGTCATGCGGTTTACGTGCGCGTCGTTGCCCGACGTCTAACGACGTCGGGGCCTCGTCACCCGGCCCCAGCAGCCGGTTTCGGGACACGGTAGGTGGTCATAAAGGCCACTCTCCCCAGTAACCGGCTCATGCCGGGGCGGGCGGCGCCTGAAAGGCCCGTATCCCACCCGCTGGGGTTTTTCTCCTGCATAGGAAAAACCATGTCCTTTTCATCGTTTCGTTCCCGCTCTGATGGCGGGAACGTCGCCTTTACGCAATTTCGTGCCACCGAGGCCGACCTGCACACCTATCGGCGCCTCACCCTCAGCCTTGGTGTACCGCCCAATTCCGCCATGCTTCGCTATGCGGGGAACCAGGCCGCGCATCTCGTGTTCATTGGCGAGAGCGGTCAACCCGACTGGGCGCGCTTCCTGCGCGAGTTCTACCGGCGCTGGCCGACCCTTCCGCCGGGTGGCCCTGTCGCCGCCGATGGCACGGTTCTAGCCTCCCTGCCTGAACGAGCCGCCTATGAGCAGCTGCGTCCCCTGCTTTCCAGGGATCTGAGCCTGGATCTCCATCAGCCAATTTCTGCGGACCGGGGCGACCAGCGGGCCGACATGACCGTCCGGCGGGGTGCGGACGCAGCCTATATCGAGGTCGTGGGCGCGTGCGGGTCCGACCGCGTGGTTCGCAACTCTCAGGAAAAGGCATGGCTCGACCGTCTGGACCGCCGCCTGGCTTTTTATCGCGCTCTCGGAATCACGCCGGTCTGCGTTTTTCTTGACATGCTGATGGACCCAGCCGGGCTGCGGCAAGTATTTCATGACACCATCGTCACCCTGCGCGGCAAGGAGGTTCGGGCATGAGCGAATTCCTTCCCGCCCAATTTCGGCCCTCCGCGCGTCGGTCGAATTTCCTGCCACGCTGGTCCATGGGACGTATTCTGGTCGTCGATATCGTCCCCGTGGCGCCCGGTCCTCTCGTCGCGGGCAGTGAGGTGGTCGTCCACTCCCGTGAGGGGTTCTTCCAGGCGGCCGGCGAGAATTCCTGCCTCAGTTGGTGGTGCGGTCATGCCATGGCTGCGCGAACTGCGCTTGAGGCGACGCAGGACGATGAAGGGAAGCCTGCGCTGGTTGTCGGCGACGTGGCCTTCCGCTCGGTGCTGCCGCATGGCGTTCCCCGGCCGCTCATTCTCGCGGCCTATCACGCGGGCTTCGTGCGGCGCCTGCTGGGCGGTCCGCTGGACAGTCCGCCGCACTGGCTCTGCCTCTACAGGAATGCACGCTTGCACTATCCGGACCGGCCCAGCTTCGATCTGCGCGATCTGGCCAGCGATATCATTCCCGGCGACACCGACGTCTTCTTCGGCGGGCATGAGTTGTCGCGGCTGTGGGCAGCGCAGACGTTGACCCTGGGCCTGCTGCGACGATGCCGGCCCAACATGATGGTCGCCCTGTCTAGTACTCTTGTGCCGCCGCCAGAACGGAGCGGTCCTTTCGCCGACGTCGTCCAGTATGAGGAGATGGGGGACAGTTTCTTCCACGACTTCGAATAGGAAACCCTTCACCCACGCCCACGCGGGCGTGAGTGTACCCCCTTCGGCCTGCTTCAAAATAAATGCAATCTGCACCTCGGTGAACTTCGATGCCTCCATGCGAACGGGGTATTCTCATCGCGTCGGATCGAACGGGCGACGTATCGTGACATCGGTATGCGCTTTGTGGCGGCGAACCTGCATCCTGACCATAACACGATCGCGGCGTTCCGGCGCGGCAACCGCACGGCGATCGAGGCGGCGTTCGTGCATGTGCTTTTGCTGGCACGCGAGACGGGACTGGTGCGGCTGATGACAGCGTCACCGGACGCGTGACACCTCCTTGAGTGGCGTCATGACGCCGTCATGACGCGTCATCACCCCATGAAGATAAAATTTATGGGAGCTTTTCTTTGCACCAAAGACGATGGAAGAATTCTGTTGACGTCGGGCTTATGGCTGGCTATCAAGTTCACATGAAGCCCAATGGTGCATACAAAACAGATCTCGCCGCAGTGGCCACCATTTCGGCAGGCCACCCGTTCAGAGGACGGATTGACCCGACCGAAGGGGCTGAAACGGTTGTTGTGCAGATGCGTGACACCTCACCTTCTGGCGTGGACTGGACGTCCAGCGTGCGGACCGAAGTGGCCGGGCGTCGTGAGCCCGACTGGCTGCGTCCGGGTGATATTCTCTTCCCCGCCCGTGGCAATGTGTCACAGGCGGTTCTGATCGATGAGAGCATCGGCAGGCTTCGGGCCGTGGCAGCCCCCCACTTCTTCCTCCTGCGCGTGGTACGTTCCGACGTGCTGCCTGCCTATCTGGCCTGGTGGCTCAATCAGGAACCGGCGCAGCGCCATCTGGAACAGAACGCCCAGAGTTCCACCCTTGTGCGCAACATTGCCCGGCCGGTGCTGGAAGCCACGCCCGTCGTGCTGCCTCCCCTGCCCCGACAGGAACAGATTGTGGCGCTGGCAAACGCCATGCAGCGCGAGGAAGAACTTCTTCAACGCCTGCGCCAGACCAACCACCAGATCATGACCGGGCTTGCCAGAGACCTTTTGGCGGACTGATATTTCGTGCATATATTGAAACAGGATTTGACTTCGTGACCGAACAGATTTCACAGGACACCATCAACAAGGCGCTCTGGAGCGCCTGTGACACCTTCCGTGGCACTGTCAGCCCCGACACCTACCGCGATTACGTGCTGACCATGCTGTTCCTGAAATACATCTCCGATGTGTGGCAGGACCATTATGACACTTACAAAAAGGAATACGGCGACAATCCCGAACTGATTGAAGCCATGATGGCACAGGAACGCTTTGTTCTGCCCAAGGGCTCTGATTTCTACACCCTCCACAGGGAGCGTAATACGCCCGGAAACGGTGAGCGGATTGACAAGGCCCTGCACGCCATTGAAGAGGCCAACGGCACCAAACTGAAGGACGCGGGCAAGAGTGTCTTCCAGGACATCAGCTTCAACTCCGACAGATTAGGCGATGAAAAGCAGAAGAACACCATTCTGCGGCATCTACTGGAAGATTTTGCCAAGCCGGACCTGAACCTGCGCCCCTCACGCGTTGGCAATCTGGATGTGATTGGCAACGGCTATGAATTCCTGATCAAGAACTTTGCTGCCAGTGGTGGACAGAAGGCGGGTGAGTTCTATACCCCGCCGGAAGTCAGTGAACTGCTGGCCCGTCTGCTGAACCCGCAACCGGGTGAGAGCATTTGTGACCCGGCCTGTGGTTCGGCCTCCCTGCTCATGAAGTGCGGCAAACAGGTGACGCAGAACCACAACGGCAGCAAGGACTACGCCCTGTATGGACAGGAAGCCATTGGCTCGACCTGGTCCTTTGCCAAGATGAACATGTTCCTGCATGGCGAGGACAACCACCGCATTGAATGGGGCGACACCATCCGCAGCCCCAAGCTGCTGGATGACAAAAACCATCTGATGCGCTTTGACGTGGTGACAGCCAACCCGCCCTTCAGCCTCGACAAATGGGGCCATGATGAGGCTGAACAGGACGTGCATCATCGCTTTGCCCGTGGCGTGCCGCCCAAGACCAAGGGCGATTACGCCTTTATTCTGCACATGCTTGCCACCCTGAAAGACCGCACGGGGCGCATGGGCGTGGTGGTGCCGCATGGCGTGTTATTCCGAGGCAGTTCGGAAGGCAGGATCCGCCAGAAGCTGATTGAGGAAAACCTGCTGGACGCCGTGATCGGTCTACCGGAAAAGCTATTCTTCGGCACAGGGATTCCAGCCGCCATCCTGATTTTCCGCAAGGACCGCAAGACGAAGGACGTGCTGTTCATTGATGCCAGCCGCGAGTTCAGGGCGGGCAAGAACCAGAATGTGCTGACCGAAGAAAACATCACGAAGATTGTGGAGACCTACCGTGCCCGCAAGGATGTGGACAAATACGCCCACCTCGCCACACCGGATGAGATCAGGGAGAACGACTACAACCTGAACATTCCGCGTTATGTCGATACGTTTGAGGAAGAAGAAGAGATTGACCTCAACGCCGTGCGCAAAGAGCGGGCGGAGATCAAGGCAGAACTTGCCAAGCTGGAAGCCCGGATGGACGCCTATCTGAAGGAGCTGGGTTATGCTTCCTGAGGGCTGGAAAGAAGTAAAATTAGAAGAAGCGGTTTCCTTCTTGGATGGGAAACGAAAACCATTGAAATCTGAAGATCGTTTAAAAATTCGCGGTCAGTATCCATATTATGGCGCAACGGGCATTATAGACTATGTAAATGATTATATATTCGACGACACTCTTATACTAATGGGAGAGGATGGAGAGAATATTATTTCTCGAAATCTTCCACATGTATTCATTATATCTGGAAAAACATGGGTTAATAACCATGCTCATGTTCTAAAAGCGAAAAAATATTGTGACACTCGCTTTTTATCATCCTATCTTGAATCATTAAATTACGAAAAATACAATACAGGTTCGGCACAACCGAAACTAAATAAAGCCATTTGTGAAAATATCCGTATTCTTCTCCCTCCCTTCCCCGAACAGAAGAAGATCGCGGCGATCCTCTCGACGTGGGATCGTGCGATTGAGGGGACGGAGAAGCTTCTGGCCAACAGCCAGCAGCAGAAAAAAGCCCTCATGCAGCAACTCCTCACAGGCAAAAAACGCCTGCCGGGGTTTACGGGGGAGTGGAAGAAAAAGACACTGTCTAATGTCTGTCAGATAAAAACAGGCAAAAAAGATGTAAATGAAGGATGTGAAAATGGGGAATATCCGTTTTTCACCTGTGCGAAACAACATACATTTAGCGAGAATTATTCTTACGACTGTGAAGCCATACTCATCGCAGGAAATGGAGAAGTCGGAAAAACACATTATTACAACGGAAAATTCGAGGCTTATCAGAGAACTTATATATTGAGTGATTTCACGAATATATCAGTATTTTTCCTTCTACATTTCATAGAGTTCTTCTTACCTTTAGATATTTCAAAGGAAAAACAACATGGGGCAATGCCATATATCAAACTTGGAACATTAAAGGACTTTTCTGTTGTAACTCCCCCCATCCCCGAACAGCGGGCCATCGCCACTGTCCTGACCACAGCGGACGAAGAAATAGCATCCCTTGAATCCGACCTCTCGCGCCTGCGCCAAGAGAAGAAAGCCCTGATGCAGCAGCTTCTCACGGGCAAGCGCCGCGTGACGGTCGATTAAGGTATTTCAGCTTACAGGATATTTGAACATCATGGTTTCTGCCCCGAAATTTCAGGAAGAATACAGCGCCAAACTGCCCGCATTGGCCCTGCTCAGCACGCTCGGCTGGCGGTTTCTGCCTCCATCCGAGGCGCTGGCTTTGCGGGGCGGCAGGCAGAGCGCCGTCGTGCTGGACACCCTCCTGCGGGCGGAACTGAAAAAGCGGCGCTTTAAGTTTGAAGGGCAGGAGCACAGCCTGTCCGATCAGGCCATTGATGCACTGGTGTCGCACGTTACGCATCCGGACTTTGTCTCCGGTCTGCGCGATGCCAATGACAAGATGACGACCCATCTGCTGTTCGGTATTGCCATGACCCAGTTTATCAACGGGCGCAAAGCCAACCCGACCATTGCCCTGATCGACTGGCAGAACCCGGAGAACAACAGCTTTACCTTCACTGAAGAATACAGCGTTCTGCGCACCGATCTGACACAGACCCGCAGGCCGGACATCGTCTGCTTCGTCAACGGGATTCCGCTGGCCGTGATCGAGGCCAAGCGCCCCGATGGTCAGCCGGGCAAAGGCCCGACCGTGGAGGCCGGGATTTCCCAGAGTATTCGCAACCAGAGCAAGGGTGAAATCCCCCAGCTTTTTGCCTACAGCCAGCTTCTACTCTCCATAACCGGGCATGACGGACGCTATGGCACCTGTGGCACGCCCAAGAAGTTCTGGGCCAGTTGGAAGGAAGAGGACATTCCCGAAAGCCGGATGGAGACGCTCAAGAACACGCCGCTTTCGAGTCCGCAAAAAGACGCGCTGTTTGCCGAGCGCAAGGCATCTGACCGGGTGTGGTTCGAGGACTGGGCCTCCCGCCCGCTGCATGTCTCCGATCAGGATCGGCTGCTGATTGGCCTGTTCTCCCCCCAACGCCTGCTGGAAATGACGCGATACTTCACGCTGGTCGACCGCAAGGCAGGCAAGATCGTCGCCCGCTATCAGCAGGTCTTTGGCATCAAGCGTTTGCTGGAGCGCATCAAGTCCCGCCGCAGCGATGGCGGGCGTGAGGGCGGTGTGGTCTGGCACACCACGGGGTCTGGCAAGTCCTTCACCATGGTGTTCCTCAGCCGCGCCCTCATTCTGGATGACGATCTCAAGCAATGTCGCATTATTGTCGTGACAGACCGCAAGGATCTGGAACGTCAACTCAGCACTACCTTCTCCACGGGGGGCGAGCTAGCAGACAAGAAGGACAAGGAAGAAGCACTCGCCACCTCTGGCCGCCGTCTGGCGCAGCAGATCGGGCATGGGCAGGAACGCATCATCTTCTCGCTCATCAACAAGTTCCACACCGCCACCACTCTGCCCGAATGTCATAATGACAGCGCGGACATCATCGTGCTGGTAGATGAAGGCCATCGCAGTCAGGGCGGTGAGAACCATGCCCGCATGAAGCACGCCCTGCCCAATGCCGCCTTCATCGCCTTTACCGGCACGCCCTTGCTCAAGGGCAGCGAGACCACCAGCCGGTTTGGCAGGATCATCCACTCCTATACCATGCAGCAGGCTGTGTCGGACGGGACCGTGACGCCCCTGCTTTATGAGGAACGTAAACCCGATCTGGATGTGAACGACCGCGCCATTGATGCCTGGTTCGAGCGCATCACGCAGGGACTGACCGAGGAGCAGGTCACGGATCTCAAGAAGCGTTTTGCCCGCGCCAATCAGGTCTACAAGGCGGATGACCGCATCCGGCTGATTGCCATGGATCTGGCCACGCATTTCGACAACAACATCGACAAAAACCTCAAGGGTATGCTGGCCTGTGACAGCAAGCTCTCCGCCATCCGCTACAAGCAGTATCTGGACGAGGTCGGTCTGTTTGAAAGTGCCATCGTCATGAGCCCGCCGGATACGCGGGAAGGCCATACGGAGGTCGATGAGCGCAAACAGCCAGAAATCCAGACGTGGTGGAAGGACAATGTCGGCAGCCAGAGCGAGGATGACTACACACGCGGCGTCATCGAGCGCTTCGAGAAAGACCCGGACCTCAAGCTGATCATCGTGGTCGACAAGCTGCTGACCGGCTTTGATGAACCGAAGAACGCGGTGCTCTATATCGACAAGCCGCTGAAGCAGCACAATCTGTTGCAGGCCATTGCCCGCGTGAACCGGCTGCATGACCAGAAGAAGCACGGGCTGCTGATCGACTATCGCGGCATTCTGGCGGAGCTGGACACCACGCTGGCCCGGTATGACGAGCTGGCTGCCGAGAATGTCGGCGGGTACGACCCGAAGGACATTGCCGGGCTCTATAGCCAGATGAGCACGGAATACCGGGAACTCCCGGCCCTGCACAAAGCGCTGTGGGCCATTTTTGACGGCGTGAAGAACAGGAGTGACCTCCAGCAGCTTCGTGCCGTGCTCATGCCCCGCATGGCGGAGGAACACGGCCAGATGGTGGACGTGAACCTCAAGCGCCGCGATGATTTCTATGAGGCGCTGACGAAGTTTGCCGCCTGTCTGAAGGTGGCGCTGCAATCCGTTGCCTTCTTTGAAGATACCAGCTTCACGGAAAAGGACCGCGCGACCTACAAGGAAACACTGAAACAACTGACCAGCCTGCGGCAGATGGTGATGCAGGATACGGGCGCAACCGTGGACTTCGACCAGTATGCCGAGCAGGTCAAGAAGCTGCTGGATCGGCATGTGGCCGGGGTAAAGGTCCATGAGTCTGAGGGCCTGTATGCGGTCGGCAAGATGGGTCAGAAGCAGGAAGACAACCAGCCCGCCACCTGGAGCGAGGAAAAGACCCGCAACGAGACGGATCTGATCCGCACGCGTGTGACGAAAATGATCGACCACGAGATGCAGGACGACCCGTATGCGAAGGAAGCGTTCTCGGCCCTGCTGCGCAAGGTGATCGAGGAAGCGGAAAGCCTGTTCGACCATCCGCTCAAGCAGTTCATGCTGTTTCAGGAGTTCGAGGAACAGGTGGCCAACCGCAAACTGGACAGTATCCCGTCTGCTTTTGACGGGCATCGTCATGCCCAGGCCTATTATGGCGTATTTCTGAAAACACTCGCGGCTATCTTTAACCACAGGCAGACAGACGAGGAGAAACAGCGCTGGATTGATCTGGCATTCGAGATTGACAGGATTGTGGACAAGGCCGTGCGGGAGAACTCGCTCAGCCGCCCGGATATGGAAAAGGCGGTCAAGAAGGAGCTGCTTCCCCTCCTGTTCAGCACGGGCCAGAAAGCCGGCTTTGGCGTGGACAAGGCACAGGAGATCATCGAGCAGGTCATCCAGATCATGCGGGCCGGACCTGCTGATACAGTGCGTAGCTAAGCATGGGCGACGGGACACACCGCCTTCTGGCTTATGGGGGAGAGCTGATCCGGGTAGACGTCGTGCCTCGTGCACGTTCTGGCACAACCCTGCGCATCAAGGTGCATCCGGACCTGACTGTTCAGGCTGTCATCCCTGAAGGCACATCCGATGCGGATCTGGAGAAGGCGCTGCACCAGAAAACCCGCTGGATCTGGCAGAAGTTGCGGGACTTCCGGGCGGTGCAGGAACACGCCACGCCGCGCGCGTATGTCAGTGGGGAAAGCCATTTCTATCTCGGGCGACGGCATCTGCTGAAAGTGCATCATCAGCCTGATGCGCCAGAGACCGTGCGCATGCTGCGGGGACGACTGGAGGTTTCCGTGCAGGAACGCCAGACCCTGCGGATTCTGAAGCTGCTGGAACTCTGGTATTTTGCGAGGGCGCAGGAAGTCTTTCGCAATCGCCTGTCTGCCCTCCTTCCCACAACGCTGTGGGTGACAACGTTCCCAGCCCTGAAACTTCAGGTGATGCGGACCCAGTGGGGTAACTGTTCGCCGGGCGGCACCATCACGCTGAACCCGCATCTGGTCAAAGCGCCACGCGGCTGCATTGATTACGTGATCCTGCATGAACTGTGCCATCTGAAGGAGCACAACCACGGCCCAGCATTCTGGGCTCTTATAGCGCGTGTCATGCCAGACTGGGAGCGGCATAAGGCACGACTGGATGGAATGGCAGAGCTGGTCCTCTCTTGCTGATGCGGCGGCTATGCGGGGGAGAACGAACCCGCTGCGCGGGATTGGTACGGTGTGTAGGTCTGTCACCACGGCGTGAGCGATCTGTTTTATTTGGAACTGTCCTGATCGGGCCAAGCACTCTGGCTTCTTCCCACCAGAAGGAGCCGGATGATGACAGAGTCCCTGTGCATTGCTGCAATCAGTCCCCTTCGCCAGCGCCTGCTTGATGACATGGCGGTGCGGCGGTTCTCCCGGGAGACGCAGCGCAATTACCTTCGCGATGTCGGCCGTTTCGCCACGTTTCTGGGCCGCTCACCCCATACGGCAACAGCCGAGGATGTGCGCCAGTTCCAGATTGCGCAGAACGAGGCTGGCATGCCGACACCGACCATGAATGCCATCGTGTCGGCCCTACGTTTTTTCTTCACCCAGACACTCGACCGACCCGACCTCGCACGCAAGCTGGTCCGGGTGGCGCATCCCCGCAACCTGCCCGTCGTGCTGAGCCGCGATGAGGTTGCCCGTCTGCTCAACGCGACCGTATGCCTCAAACATCAGGCCGCCCTGTCGGTCGCCTATGGGGCAGGCCTGCGGGTGGCCGAGGTCGCAGCTCTCAAGATCAGTGATATCGACAGCGAGCGCATGCTGCTCAGGGTCGAACGGGGCAAAGGGGGACGATATCGCAACGCCATGCTTCCGGCAGACCTTCTGCCCCTACTGCGGGAGTGGTGGAAGGCCGGACGCCAGCAGGGCGTGATGCATTCGGGTGGCTGGCTGTTTCCCGGGCAGGACACCATGAGGCCCATCAGCACACGGCAGCTCCATCGCGTGGTTGTCGATGCGGCGCGGGCCGCTGCGATCACCAGACGTGTGGGGCCTCATACCCTGCGGCACAGCTTTGCCACGCACCTGCTTGAGGATGGTGTCGATGTCCGCGTGATCCAGGTCCTGCTGGGCCACGCCCGTCTGGAGACCACGGCCCTTTATACAAAAGTGGCGACACGGACCGTGCGGGCCGTCATCAGTCCGCTCGACAGACTGGGCATGCTGGCGACAACGCAGGCGAGGCCCGACGGCTGATCCCCGGGCGGGGGCGGTCATGTCCGCCTCCCTCGAACTGGGGGACATCTTCCGGGCTGCCGGCCCTGCCTGGCGGTCAGCCCATGCCGGCCGTCTCCCCCTGCAGCAGCTCAAGGTCATGTCGGCGATCGAACATTGTCGCACGGCGGCCCTTGGTGGTCATGTCGCGGCCTGCGGGGACTGCGGACACTGGCGGATCGCCTATAACAGCTGCCGCAACCGTCATTGTCCGCGCTGCCAGGGGAACGCCGCGCGGACATGGCTGGCCGAGCGGGAGGCCGATCTGCTGCCGGTCGGGTATTTCCATGTCGTCTTCACCCTGCCAGCGCGGATCGCCGACATCGCGCTCCAGAACAAGGCCGTTCTCTACGCCCTGCTGTTCCAGGCCGCCTCGGAGACGATGATGTAGCGCGACAATCTGGATGAGGGACGCATTGCCTCGTATAAAATGCTCCTGAAGTGACGATTGTTGCCTCACCTGAAATGCTCCCGGAGACGATGTTCCGGGGAGGCGGAGATGAGGCGGGTCAGCATGGCAACACGTGATGAAATTGTAGCGGCGCTGAGAGGGCGCTATGCGAAGTCGGGACGGATCGACCGTCGTCGAATTCTGGATGAATTCACGGCCGTCACCGGGTTCCATCGCAAGCACGCGATGCGCATTTTGCGGATGGAGCGGCCGGCCGTCAGGAAAGAGCGTGTCGATCGGCGCTTGTATGACGATACGACCCGCGAGGCGTTGGTGATGCTGTGGGAGGTTTCGGACCGGATTTGCAGCCGCCGCCTGAAGGCGCTGATCCCCGTCCTGCTCGATGCCATGGAGCGCCACGGTCATGCGTTGCCTGCGCCGGACGTCCGGGCGAAGTTGATTACGATGAGTGCTGCGACCATCGACCGGGCACTGAACCGCAAGAACGTCCGGCCGCCGACGCGGCGCAAGGCGGGCGTGCCTTCGGTACGCCGTGACATCCCGATCCGGACGTTCGATGACTGGAACGATCCGGCGCCCGGCTTTATGGAGATGGATCTGGTCGCGCACAGCGGCGGCACCCAAAAGGGCAGTTATGTGCAGACGCTGGTCCTGACGGATATTGCGACTGGCTGGACGGAATGCGCGCCGCTGCTGGTGCGCGAGCAGCATCTGCTGACGAAGGTTCTCGACGAGGTCCGCACGCGCCTGCCGTTTCCCCTGTCGGGGATCGATGCGGACAACGACAGCGTGTTCATGAACGAGACGGTCAAGGCTTACTGCGCCGAACACGGCATCGAACTGACGCGTTGCCGTCCCTATCGGAAGAATGACCAAGCCTGGGTCGAGCAGAAGAACGGATCGATCGTGCGGCGTGCCATCGGTTACAGGCGCTATGAGGGCCTGGAAGCGGCCCGCCTGCTGGCGCGTTTTTACGTCCACCTTCGGCTTTACGTGAATTTTTTCCAGCCCTCGTTCAAGCTGCTGAGCAAGGAGCGGAACGGCGCGCGCATCGTGAAGCGGTATCATGTGCCCGCGACGCCGCGCCAACGGGCCGAAGACGATCGTCGGATCGGCGATCGCGTCAAGGAGGCTTTGAAGGTGGAAGCAGCGACGCTGGATCCGATTGGGTTGCTCCAGACCATCCGTCAGTTGCAGGAGGAACTGGTCAGCCTCTCGGACGAAACGGTTCCCGGCAGTCACGGTGCGCCGGACACGGTGACGCTGGACACATTCCTCGCCAGCCTGAAAACGGTGTGGGAGAGTGGCCCGGTCATCCGGCCGACCCACCGTCGCAAGACGTCTGGACCGCGGGAGCGGCGCCGACCCGATCCGCTCGCCGACGTTGGCGGTGAATTGCAGGGCTGGTTTAGCGAAGAGCCCTGGCGGACGGGGCGACATTTCCTTGAACGCCTCCAGACCACCTATCCCGGGCGCTATCCAGATGGTCTGCTGCGAACGGTGCAACGTCGGATCAGGGACTGGCGAGCGGCGGCGGCAGAGGCACTCTATGCGGTCGGCGCGACCGAATCCCCATTGCCGCCCGATCGGGCGGCAATGGGGATCGAAGCGTGAGGCAGCGGGATCAATGACGTGAGGCGACAATCAGACGTTCGGGAACATTTTTTCATGAGGCAATACGATTCTCACCCAGATTGTCGCGCAGCAGCCGGCGCCAGTTCGATCACTTCGCGCGGCAGATGGTCAGGCAGCGGGCGGCGGATGGCCTTGCGGCGTGGCTTGGGTGTTTCGCCCTTTTCGCGCTCCCGGGCCGCCCGTTCGGCACTGGCCTCGGCCAGCGTCTCCTCGAGGTCGTCGAGCACCAGCTCGAGCTGGTCCATCTCCTTCTGGTGACGCTCGGATTTCTGCCCATATTTCTGCCGCCGCATCAGGGCCAGTTGTTCGCGGGTACGCTCGATCTGCACCTGTAGGGCCGCACAGCGCGATTCCGCGAGGGCCAGTTTGCTTTCCGCGGCGCTCAGGGCATGCCGGGCCGCCGCAAGTTCCGCCCGGAGCGCGGTCAGTTCTTCAGCCTCGCCGGGGTTCGGACTGGACATGCTCCGATCATACCGGAGAGGGCGGCCCGGTACAAGCAGTTTGACCCGCTCAGCCGACCACCTGCGGCCTTGCCGTCCAGGCCGTAGCGCGCCAGTCGATGGCTTCAACGAGCATCGCCATCTGACCCGCCGTCAGGGACACCGAGCCATCTTTGGCTTGGGGCCACATGAACGTCCCCCGATCGAGGCGTTTCATCGCCAGGCACATGCCCTGCCGATCCCAAAAAAGAACTTTGATCGTATCGCCCCTGCGACCCCGAAAAATATAGATCGAGCCATCGTGGGGGTCTTTCCCCAGCGTATTCTGCACCTGCAGCGCCAGGGAATGGATCCCGCGCCGCATGTCCGTCACACCACAGGCCAGCCAGATCCGGACCTCTCCCGACGGCCAGATCATGACCGTTTCAATCCATGAACCAGCTGGCAGAGCATATCGGGATCGCAGGACCCATCAACCCGGATGCTGACACCGTCAGCCAACGTGATTTCCAATCCGCCAGGGATCTTCAAACACTTGCCCGGCACTCTCCTGTCAAAAGCGGCAGGACCAACATGAACCGGAATGAAACCTTCCGCGCTCGTGGTCAAATTCTTCCGCCACGTATAAAGCTGGCCCGAGGAAACGCCATACCGGCTTGCTACCGCCCGTCGGCACGTTCCTGGAGCAAAGGCTTCCATCACAATGCGCTGCTTGTCGTCATCGCTCCAGACGCGTCGACGAACAATCCGCGGCCGGATTTCAATCTCAGCCTGCCCGTCGGCAAAACCATAACCCGAGGTCGTACGAGCGCTCGTATGTCCGCTATTACGACCGCTCACACGACCCAGGGCCTCCCACGGAACCGGAACGTCATCCCCTTCGCTCTCGTCAGTCAAATCCGTATTCTTCATGCCATCGTTCTCCGGGGGGGAAATCGATGACATCATCCCCCCACAAACCGATCGACCGCTATGTGGGGTTCAGCTCACGCTTACGCACACTGCCGCATACTGGCTGATGCTCACCTTGCGGGACGCCATCCCAGCCCCACAGCCGCTCGCCTCGGCCGAGTTCACCACGTTACGAAATCGTCTTCTGAAAATCGCCGGGCGTATCCTGGAAACCGCGACCCGTGTCCGTATCGCGTTTGCCGCCGCCTGTCCCGAAGCGGCGCTGTTCCGCAGTCTCGCCATCTCGATGCAGGCTGCCGGCCCGTGACAGACGGGGCTATCGCCCCCGAACGCGCCCCGTCCTCGCAACCCCAGCCGCAGCCATCCACCGTTTCAAAATGACACCGCCTCAACCCGGTGCGATCCCGCGCGCCCAAACCATAGAAACGGAAAAATCCACGCAAAATACTCAATGCCGTGAATAAGATGGGCTAGTCAAGCCGGGCCCGGCTGCCATCCATGATGCCGATGGAAAGACTGGTGACGAGCATATCCTGCTCGCCACCAGATCTTCCTACCTTAGTTTCCAATGATCTTTATGATCATCCTTTGGGAAGTGCGTAAGCTACGACGTAATCACCATTCGGCGTATTCATATAATGATGGCCTCCGGCGACAATAACCACATATTGCTGACCACCACTTTCGTAAGTCATCGGTGTCGCCTGACCACCAGCGGGCAACACCGCGCTCCAGACGACCTTGCCGGTCTTCGTATCAATGGCTCGGATCAGATTGTCCGTCGCCGCAGCGATAAATACCAGGCCGCCCGCCGTCATCATCGGCCCGCCGTTACTCGGCACACCGAATTCGATCGGCGCATAAGTCGGCATACCGAATGGTCCGTTCGCCCGCGCCGTACCAAGTGGCCTCTGCCAAAGCAGCTTCTGAGTGTGCATGTCGATCGCCGAAATCATGCCGTATGGAGGTTCGTTACACAACACGCCGGTGAAGGGGTTCTGAAGAACATCGACCAGGATCGCGTAAGGACTGCCGGCTTGCGCGCCGCCGCCCTCCCCGCCCCGAGCACCTGGATGATAGGTCGGATCGTCGAAGGCCTTCATACCGCGCTTATCAGCCTCCGCTCGGGGAATCAGCTGGTTATACATTGCGACCGCGTTCCAGTTGGACACCAGCACGCCATCTTTCGGGTCGTAGGCCAGGCTACCCCAGTCTACCCCACCGTTATTACCCGGAAACTCTACCCAGGGCTCCTTGGTCGTAGGCGCTGTGAATTCTCCCTCATAATGCGCCCGACGGAACCTGATCCTGCAGAAGATCTGATCGAGCGGGGTCATACCCCACATTTTTGCTTCGGTAAGGTTAGGCATACCCAGCCGAGGCATCCCTACGGACCAGGGCTGCGTTTTAGAATGCGGATCCTCCGAGATCTCAAGATATTGCGGAGCCGGCTTCTCGTCCACCGCCGTCAAAGGCTTGCCACTTACCCGGTTCAGGACAAAAAGCTGCCCGCGCTTGGTCGGTATGACCAAGCCAGGAACGGCCTTGCCATCAGGCCCGGGGAAGTCGAACAAGGTGGCCTGGCTGCCGATATCGTAATCCCACACGTCCTTGTGGACGGTCTGGAACACCCAACGAACCGTGCCCGTATGAACATCGAGCGCGACGACCGAGGATGATATGGCGTTCTCTTCCGGTGAACGGGTAACACTATAGTAATCGACCGCCGTATTTCCGGTCGGAACGTATACCAATCCCAGCTTGTCGTCTCCCGTCATCACCGCCCAGGAATTGGGCGTGCCCCGGCTGTATGTCTCTCCTGCCGGCGGGAGCCCCTTCCGATCCGGGCGCTTGACGTCCCACGCCCAGAGCAATTGTCCATCTTCTGCGCTATATCCACGAATCACGCCCGATGGCGGATCGCGGCGCTGTCCATCCATAACTTCCTGATTGGTGACGATGACGCCGTCGACGACAGGAGGCGGTGAAGCTTCATCCACCATTCCGGGAGCCGCGGCACCCATGCCTTCCAGCAGGTTCACTTCGCCATTTTGACCAAACGCGGCGCAGGATTCTCCTGTTGCCGCATCCACTGCGAGGAGGCGCCAGCGTCCATCATTAAGTGTTCCGACAATAATACGCTCGTGGCACGGATCTCCGCCCGGTGTCACGGTCGAAACATAGTGGGTAACACCCCGGCAGCTTTGCGCGTACCGCGTGTTCTTCCATTCTATCCCCGAATTATGTCGCCATATCTGCTTGCCCGTTCTGGGGTCCAGCTTAATGATGTCGTCGAGAGCCGAGCAAAGATAGACACCGTCGCCAATTTTCAACGGCGTTGTTTCGGGACCGCGCGCATTGGCATGACCTTCCGGTGTCAACGCTCCAGTACGGTAAACCCATGCCTGGGTTAGGCTCCCCACATTGGCCGGCGTGATCTGGTCAAGCGGCGAGAAGCGGGTGGCATTCTTGTCCCGCCCGTATGTGTCCCAATCGCTGTCAGGCTCTGACGTGACAGTTTCTGCCGTCTCCACCAACGGCTTTCCCTGAAATCCTGAAGGGGGCTCGACCACATAGTGAGGATAGAAGGCCCCCGCGATCCCTAGCAGGAACATCGCAGCGGCTCCCCCGGAAACAGAGCGGGATACCGTCGGTGTAACGCCGTTCCCCAATCGGGGAAGCTCGAATCCAAGAATAAAGGCAAGAACCACGAGCACATCAAGGCGCGGTATCCAAGACCAGTAGGTAAAACCGCTTTCCCACAATGTCCATATGATTGTAAAAACAAACAAACCCGAGAAGACCCACGCGCCCTCCATACGCCGCTTCCAAAGCAGCGCGCCGGAAGCCACGAGAGAGGCACCAGACAATATATAATATAAAGATCCACCAACTGATGTTAGAATAATTCCTCCGTAAAGTTCCATCAATCCAAATGCGACCATAAACAGATACAGAGCTATCAGAAGATAGTCTCCTCTTTTTGTTATTTTATTCGGCGAATCCATCACGAGCACAACCTTTCAATGCGGCGAAATTTACTCAATAAACCTAGCTATTTTCAGAGGCGCTACCTGAAGGCACACTGTAGTCCCCCTTCCCATTCCTCTTTGAAACGCAGGGTGCTTTATGAGGGAGAGTCTTCCGGCCAACTGGTTTCTTATTCCTACGCCTGCACATCCGAGGCCTGACTTACTGCTCCAATCGGCAGGAACTCTCCTATCGTTTTATAAATCTCCCGATATTTAGACGAGACTTCCGATATTGGATCAGTTTAAGGTATTGGAATAAGCCGCCGTGCGCCAATAACAGTGTCGTCATCGCGACTGAGCCAGTCCGAAACTCAAATAATATGTTCTGATAAGGAGAAAATAAAATTACCCACCGGATAGCAGAATATCCGGCACCTGCCAGTTCTTGCGCCGACGATCAATTGTGCTACCAAATCGCACCGATCGTCGACGAAAGACCGCTGAAGAATGAAATCATGAAGAAGTGCCTAAGCCCTATGCAGCGGCCCTGCAGCTCGAAAGGACACCCTGTTCATTTTTCCAATTAGCTCATGTCAGAAATTGGTCGTAAATTGTCCGCCGATAACGGCAGCATCCTTGAAAGTCGTTGTGGCACCGGGCCGTTGAAGATACTGAAAGTCGGCCTGAAGCGTTGTCGCACGCATGATATGCATACTGTAGAAAGCCTCATAGACGTTTTCCCAGTTCTGCACTCCCCAGACCGGTCCCCACTGATTCGAAAGAAAGGGTTGACCGAGAGCGAGAGATGATTCCTGCTGAAGACTTACCGTACGGCTCATATCCATATGCTGGAACATGGCCCCGATCTGGTCGCCGCTTCGATGCCAAGGGCGTCCGGTCTCGACGAGACCGATCCACTCATGATCACGCATCGCGACAACATTGCCTTGGGAGTAGCCCGCCCCGCCCAGGACGATCAAGCCTTCCGCCACACCAGGTCCGTTGCGAACAAGCATCTGGTCGAACATGAACCAGGCAGTCGATACGCCGGATTGATAGCGGCGGCCAAGTCCTGTTTCCTGAAACGAATTGCCGTTAATGTCTTCAAAGAGATTAGGATAGCGAGAGTTATCGTACCAAGCTCCAATTTTATAGTTTCCACGTAACTTGTTTTTCCCAAAAGACGGCATCCAGCCAATCTCGATCTGAGACGAGATCTTGCCAAGACCACTTTGTCCGAGCGCCCAGCCCGAAATACCACCGTTATAGTTATGGGGAGACACGGCAAAAATACCGCCCATGATATAGGTCTGTTCCGTCGGACGGAGGCGCAGCACGCCGCCGATATTGCCTGACGGCCAATCCCTTCCGCCCGGTACATATTTCCCTGGCGCGAAATTGCTACACACAGAAACGTTCATAAATGAACAGGCAATATAATCGAAGGCAAAAAAGCTCCCGGTCGGGATATCTCCCAGCGAGAGAACGATCCGGTCGTTCAGAAAGGCCTTGTCTGCATACATCGATACGAGATGGGCCACCACGTTACCGCGGGCGCCGTAGATCTGCTCCGGATTGGTTACAGAATCACCGAGAGTATTGCTGAAGCTTCTCCCGTGACCGTTAATGACCAGCAGATGAGTCCAAAGACCCTTCACCCCTGCCAGTTGTTGCCAATCGATATCCAGCTCGGCAGCAACCTGTCCAGCCAGCACGTTGTCACGTGTCCGCCCGCCGGTGACATTCGCCATGTACTCTTCATTAAGAGCGACATTAAAGTAAAGGCCGCGTTTGGTCAGCCACGGCTGTATCCCGCCCCAGTCGCCAAAGAGATGGGGATTGCCATTCAGTGTCGGCACAAGTGGACCGACCGCGAAGCTTCCCACCCCGTCCATCGCAAAGGCGCGCGATTTATAAGATTCAGGCTCGGCCAAACTCTGGGAAGTCTCGCTCTGCGCGATCGCCTTGCGATCCAGCGCAGTCAAGCTCACGATCATGCAAAGAAAAACGCCTGTCAGCATTTTCCATGAGGTCTGACGTCCGCTGCTCATTCAGGCGCCCTTGGTTTTGAGGTTCGCAGGATTGTTGTCACGGCCGATTGTGCGAGGCGCGCATCAGTCTCGCCCTCCCCGCCACTCAGACCAAGCGCTCCCACGAGTTCATTGTTGATGACGATTGGATATCCTCCGCCCGCCGGAAGGGCATTGGGTAACGTCGCGATCATGTAATTCCCGCTATTGAGCGCGCGCTCCATGTCTGCGCTCGGACGGGCAAACGACACCGACGTCTTGGCCTTGCGAATTGCCAGTTCAACGCTACCCAGCTGGGTTCCGTCCATTTTCTGAAATGATATGAGGTTCCCGCCTGCGTCGACGATCGCGATCGCAATATGCGCGTGGTCTGCGTCCGCAGCCCGTTTTGCCTGATCGATAAATGCAAGAGACGTCGCGAGATCCAGGCTCGATCCCTTTGCCGCAACCGGAGAAACATTGGCCGTAGCGGTGACGATGCCAACGCTCAGGATCAGCAGTCCTGCCTTTGTCTTAACGTTCATAGAGATGCTCCTCGTTCGCCGTCGTCTAAGCGGGCTTCCCGGAATATGAGGGAATAAATCTGGAAGCGGAACATATGAAGTCGAAACGAAGTGAAGGCGCCGCCTCCCGGGCACCACGCGCGGACATCGCGGGCCATGGATTTCTAATGGAATGAATATTTATTCCAGAAGCCACTTCGTGTCTCCTCTTTATACCCTCTCCGACACCGATGACGGGAACCCCCGTACGTCGCGCTCCTCATTGGACACCTGCGGTAACCGTCACCGTAACCTGCGGTCAGATTGAGTGTATCACGGTCGTTAAAATCACCCTCCGTCAGGACGACACGAGTAACGTGAAAACTCGTCTACCTGCGTCGTAGCAGCCACCCGACAAAGACGCCGACAAGGGCAAGGACCGCCACACCTGCACCCGTAATCAGATAGGGCAGGTTTCTGACAAGACCGGGTAACGGGCCCCCGTTGCGGGCAGTAAGCACGTAGTCCGCGGTCACGTGGTGGTCGCCGCTTCCAAATGTCTTCGTCAGATAGTTGGCGAGGTTGGCAATCTCCGTATCGCTCAGGCGCTGGACATCGGAGTCGGGGCCAAAACCAGGCATCAGCACATGCTGTCCATTTGCATCGCGATCAACACCATGCACGATCGCCATGATCAGGTTGTCCGGATTGGGTGCCCCCACGACAGCATTGGAAAAAAGCGACGGCGTGAAATGGTCGGCAGCACCGGCGCCGTCGAGGCCGTGGCAGGCCGCGCAATTGTTCACATAAGTGCGCTTGCCATCCATCGGAAATAGTACGTCTTCCCGGTCTAACTTCGGCTTCTGGATGTCGAGCACAGGCTGAGCACTACCGTAGCGATCGCGGGGGCGGTCCCCGGGACCATTCTCTATCGCGGGGACCTGCTTGATATAGGCAGCGATCGCGCGCAGGTCATCGTCGCTGAGCTTGCTGAGGCTATGCTCAACTGCTTCTCCCATCATACCTGCGGCCTGCGAACGTCCAGGCACGGAGCCGCTCCGCAGATACTGCACCAGATCGTCCTCGCTCCAGTCGCCTATGCCGCTCCTGACACTGGACGTAATGTTTGGTGCATACCACCCTGCCAGCGTGGCCCCGCCGAGATATTCACCGCCGCGTTCGGCCAGCAGGAAATTACGGGGCGTGTGGCAGGTGCCGCAATGTTCAAGCGCGTCGGCAAGATAATGCCCCCGCTCGATCTGCGACATATGCTGGGAATCCCCCGTCGCCGGCGGCGGGCCGCTGAACAACAGGTTCCATCCGATCATCATCGCGCGGATATTGAACGGAAAATTCAGCGCCGTTTTTGGGTTCGTCTGTATCACGGGCTGTACGCCATGCATGAAATACTCATACATGGCATGGATGTCCGCGTCCGTGATGGCGGAATAGGACGGGTATGGCATCGCGGGATAAAGATGAGCACCGTCCTTGCGGACGCCCTGCCGGAGCGCCTTCGCGAAGTCCGCCTCGGTATATGTGCCGATTCCGGTGCCCTGGTCCGGCGTGATGTTGGAAGAGACAATACCGCCCATCGGGGACGAAATGACGAGACCGCCAGCAAACGGTTTCCCGCCTGGAGCTGTATGGCAGGCAACGCAATCGCCTGCCGTGGCTAGACTCGCCCCACGCTCCAAGACAGAGATATCCTTGCCCTGTGCAAACGCCGTACCAATCCCCGCAAGGCCAGCAACGGCTACCGCGGCATGGGCGACCGTCCAGAAAGAGAGAAACTTAGGCATGGAGCATCTCTCTCTTGAGCGAGTCAGCAACACGAAGGGCCAAAGCCGCGATGGTCAGCGTGATATTGCCGGTACCCACGGATGAAAAGACCGCGGAACTGGCTACGAACAGGTTCTCATGGTCATG
Source organism: Gluconacetobacter brunescens (assembly GCF_048695475.1). Lineage (NCBI taxonomy): Bacteria > Pseudomonadati > Pseudomonadota > Alphaproteobacteria > Acetobacterales > Acetobacteraceae > Gluconacetobacter > Gluconacetobacter brunescens. Next base: position 624,985 of record NZ_JBLHEN010000002.1, read on the forward strand.
TGTACGACACTCATGGTCCACGACCGAGTTCGTCGGGTCCTTTCCCATGATAGTACTTCCGGCAGGATGGCATTGCGGAAAATACCCCGGTGTCCACTGTGGGTCAGTTCCGTGCATAAGGGCCATCAGTTCCTTGAACAGCTCCTTGGTATGATCGCAACTCTTCACGGTATAATCTGGCAACTTGTAATAGACCTCGGGATGAGGGATACCAAGGACGTCCTTGTGTGTCTTACTGAGTGTCAAACGGTTGTTGGGATCGGCAATCCCCTCGTTATGGCTGAACAACCGGACGGCGTGGGCCGACCCATAGCGGATCTGCTCTTCCAGTTCCTTTCCGACATAGCCTTTGGCAATCGCCAGACCTGTCGCGAAATCGACCTGATTGTCATCGACCATATGAACGAGATATGCACCACGCTCGCTCCGCCATGGCCCATCTCGAAATGTGTCGATGATGCTGGTCAGCAGGGGGCCACGTCCTGGCCAAAGTGAGTCGTCGCCGCTCATGAAGGCAAGCTGCACACCGGTGTGATCCATCATGTTCCGGCCGACCTGGTCGGAACTGTTGGCGATGCCCCGGGGATTCTTCTCATCAGCGGAGAGCAGAAGCAACTTGGCGCTCTCTATGCAATGTGCCGCGACAACAAAATACTTCCCAGTCACGCGATAGGAGTTCTTGTCCGGGTCATAATAATGAACTGCGGTGACCTTCTTGTTGCTGCCGTCGGTTTCCAGACGATAAACGACGGCATTCGGTATGATGCGTGCACCGGCAGCTTCGGCATGATTGACAGAATGGATGCCGTTATACATCGCCCCGATCGGGCAGAGCGGCATGCAATTGTTGTTGCCTTCACAAGTCGGGCGCTTGTCATAAGGCCGCGTATTGCGCGCCTGAGGCTCGTGAACCACCCGGTAAGGTGTCTTCTCATGGATGAGCTTGCGGAACTGCTCAGCCGCATAAGAAAGCGGCACCTCTTTCATCGGGTAATCGTGGGAACGAGGGGACCCCAAATCGTCAACGTCCATGTTGGGTCCCGAAACACCCATCATGACTTCTGCCTGATAATAGAATGGCTCCAGATCATCATAGGAGATCGCCCAGTCGCGGCCGACTCCATATCGGGACTGAATTTCGAAATCCGAGGGAAGATAGCGCCATGCACAGCCCGCCCAGTGCCACGTCGTGCCGCCCAGGACACGAAGGTAGCCTTGCTGGTAGGCCGCACCATCGGGACCGGTTGTGTGCAGATATCCATTCGGCGATCCCTGATCGGGCGGATGCATGGCCCAGGGAACTGGCGGATAGGGCAACTGATAAGCGCCCTTGTTTTCGGAAGCGCGGAAATTCTCGAGGATATGCTGCCGGTCGACCCGAGGACCGGCCTCCAGTACGATTACCGACAAGCCGGCTCGTGCCAGTAGATTGGCAATACTGGCGCCCGCAACGCCAGAACCGACAATTACGATGTCGGCTGACAGGCTATTTGACGAATTCATTGACACTCAACTCACACTTACTGAGATTCGGCGACATATTGAGAAGGCGACAGCGCTGGCTGCCCTTGCGGCTGCCCGACGACAGGCGGTCGCTCCGTCCAGTAAAACGGCTTCGCAGTCGCATAGGTCTTTGGGAAAACAGCGTCCTGAGTCAGGGCAAACATGATGGCGGCACGATAAACGACCACCGTCTGCCCAACCACACCGCGATACCATCCATGCATCAGATCATGGATCGTTTCCTTGAATGCCGGGTCGGATTGTTCCGCAGCATGCGCGAACTCAGAAGCCGATGCAAAATGTCCAGCTTGCAGCAGGTCATACAGTTGTCCGATTTCACGGCGACGAGTGGCGTTGACTTCGAGCAAGGTATCGAACAACGCTCGCCCCATCAGCGGTTGAAGGGTATCTCGATCCGTCAGCCGAAGAGACACGGTCATGAAACGCTGCAACTCTTCCGGCGTTGTCGTCGAGAGAGTACTGCTCCGGGCGGGTAGCGGCAGCGACGCGGCGGCCAGGAGACTTGCTCCCGCAGCAAGCAATGCACGCCGACGAAGTTGCTTCTGTCCGCAACTCGCGCTGCCAGACGAAATCGCTTGTCCGTTATACACTTGACTAATCAGCCTCCGTATAAATTCAACACGCCGCGTCTACGCACGCCATTATTTGTGATGCTTGCTATTTCTCCACCGTAGCCATCAACGAAAGCGAACCGTTGGGGGATACAGTGGGACAATCGAATATAGCAGACCCGATAATTGCGTTTTGGTTTCCCCGAACGGCGCTCAACAACTAGGTCGTTGCCATAGCTATAATAACTTGAGGCCGTAAACTCCTTTTTGACCATCACGCAGACGTGAAAAAGGGGAGTATTATGCGTATTCCTCAGCATCCTGTTGACGCGTGCGCGCTGCGGACAGCCGAATTTCCATTCAAACGGGGAGATGCATACGTTCCGCGTCAACTACATGAAAAAAAATAATAAATTCGTCCACTTTAAACGGAGAGGCCGCCAGCCGCGTTAATGTAACGTCGGCGAGCCTCCTGACCGGGAGAAGAATCAACCCAGCAAGAGAGTATCATAAAAATAAAATTTTCCGGCTAGATTCGTCCCCCGGAATGCGGGTTCAATTAGTGTGTATGACCGCTTCTCGTCAGGGTTGCGGTCGGTGTTTTGTCCAAACGTTTCGGAAACCGCGATTGTTTTAGATTTACAAGGGAGTATCATTTATGTGCTCGTAGGTGGCTGGTTTTTGCAGGTGCATGCCCGAAGCGCATCCTTCTCAGGCCGGCGGATTCGTTACGATACTGATGCAAAACGTTGAAAGCGCCCTTTCGGCGTCCACGCGACCTCGTTGAGTGAACCAGAGTACCCCCTCATGCCACAAAACGGACGCATACTAGACAAGCGGCCACCGCCTGTTTTCGAGATGGTGACTGCTGCGCCAGCAACCAGCTTCGTCGTCCATCGGCATGACTACCCGGCGGACTGCGCCCGCTGGAATTACCATCCCGAATATGAGCTTCATCTTATTACCGCCAGCCAGGGCTTTTATATGGTCGGCGACTTTGTCGGCACGTTCAAGCCTGGCAGCTTGGTCCTGACCGGGCCCAACGTACCTCATAATTGGTTTAGTGACCTCAAACCCGACGAAATTATCCAAGGACGCGACCTGGTCATTCAAGCGCATGACTCGTGGTTGCGTGGTCTCGTCAAGCTGTGTCCGGAATTGAACGAGGTGTCGAAGCTGCTGGACGACTCGGCAAAGGGCATCGAGTTCCTTGGAATGGAGGCCGAGGCTCTAAGCGCACAAATGGAAGCCTTGGAGGAAACGGATCCCGCGTCACGCGTCGCGATGTTCGTCGCGCTGCTTGTCGGCCTGTCGCGATGCCCTCGTCGAACGCTATGCACTTCCACGGATCTGCGTCCTGGCGGCGCGGTCGAGGCCGACAAAATGGAGATGATCGTCCGCGACCTGTTAGCGAGCGATCTGCGCGACATCCAGCAGTCGGACATCGCGCGACGTGCTGTGATGACCCCCTCTGCTTTCTCAAGGCTTTTTCGCAGTGCAACGGGAGACACCTTCACCTCGTTCCTGCGTCGGCTACGCCTCAGCAGGGCCTGCGATCTCCTCGTGACAACCGATGAGGCCATCTCGGCCATAGGTGAGAAAGCGGGCTTTACCAATCTCTCAAACTTCAATCGTTACTTTCTTACCGAAAAAGGCGTTACGCCACGTCAATATCGCCGGAATGCACAAAAAGCCATGGCGCGAACCGCTGCCTCGCGCATTGAGAGACTGTCAAAGTGATGGTGGCCTGGAAGATCACACCAAACGGCGGAACGCCTGGATTTCGCCGTTTCAGTATCCGGTGGATGCCCGCTGTCGCCGGCGGGAGGATGGAGGGTTCCAATATCGTTGGTAGCCAGGCGTTTCTTTGCGACCTACGTGGCCGATCGATCTGCCAGATGACGATCTCGAATCAATAAGAAGGACGATCGTATTATGGAATTGGGTCTTGAAGGAAAAGTTGCAGTCGTAACCGGATCCAGCGCGGGAATTGGGCTCGCCATCGCAGAGGGCCTCGCGAAAGAAGGTGCGACCGTCGTGCTTGTCGCTCGGCAACGTGAAAGGATGGAAGAAGCAGCCAAGAAGCTTACAGAGGCTTATGGCATTCCCACCTTGAGTGTTTCCGTGGACATCGCATCCTCTTACGGGACGGACGAACTGGTAAAAGTTGTAACGGACGCGTTTGGCGGGGCAGATATCCTGATCAACAATGCCGGGACCGGTTCCAACGAAACCATCATGGAAGCGCCAGATCAAAAGTGGCAGTTCTACTGGGATCTGCACGTCATGGCGGCGGTGAGGCTGGCAAGAGGCCTGGCGCCCGGCATGCGCCAGCGTGGCGGCGGCGTTATTCTTCACAACGCGTCCATCTGTGCTGCGCAGCCCCTTTGGTACGAGCCAATCTATAATGTGACGAAGTCTGCACTCATGATGTTCTCGAAGGTTCTCGCAACGGAACTCGTAAGAGACAATATTCGCGTCAACTGCGTCAATCCGGGCCTGATCCTCACGCCAGACTGGATCAAGACCGCGAAGGAGTTGACGCAGAATACCGGAGGTGATTGGGAAGCCTATCTCCAGTCGGTCGCCGACGAACATGCCCCTATCGGACGATTCGGATCGCCCGAGGAGTTGGCGAATTTCTTCGTGTTTCTTTGCTCGGACAAAGCATCCTACAGTGTAGGATCTTCCTATTTCGTGGACGGCGGTATGCTCCGAACTCTCTAGGAGATTTCAATCCGTCCGCACTTAGTGTCTCCTGCCGTTCACGCGACAACGGAGAATAACGAGGGGTGTGCCTCCATGCTGCCTAGATGGCTGGCACGAAAGGCCATCCAGCAGCGTGCAGCAGGTCGCTCAGTGTCCAAGACTGGACACGTCGACGATCCAGAAGCCGCGCGATACCTACGGTAGCCTCCTGAGCGCTGAGGGTATCTACGACACGCAAGAACCATCACATGTGGTGCTCGGTGCCGGCATCCCCATTCCTCAATTCGAACTTCAGGATTAATTATTATCGTGCATTGTATGCGTCATATCTGTCCATTTCTTGTATTGTTCGCGATCGCGCAGGCTCCCTGTGACGCAGTCGCCCAAGATGCTGGTTCCGTGTCCACCACCGACCGCGCTGGCGTTCAGCCATCCCTCCGGTTCAACCAGCCAGGCAGTTCATCGATCGACGATCCCGGCTCATTCTTCTCGGCACCATATGGCGACAGCCATTTTTTTGGTGACTGGCAAGGAATGCAACCATGGCTGCGCAACCGAGGCATCCATGTGGCTGCTGATGTCCACGAAGAGTTGGCGGGAAACTTCCGGGGGGGCCGTAGACAGGGCGTGACCAATGCCGGGCAGGTCGGCGTCGAGGTCGATATCGACTGGACGAAGTTCATCGGATTGCCGAATTTCTGGACCCACACCATGATAGTCAACGGGCATGGTCGTAGCCTGAGTTCCCAATATATCGGAAATGTGGCGGCTGTTCAGCAGATCTATGGCAGCCGCGGGAATGTCGTTGCACACCTCGTGTACATGTACGGCGAAAGTGCATTCTTTCATAACCGTGTCGACATCAGTGCGGGATGGTTGCCGGTCGGCAGCTTCTTCGCATCCACCATTCTCGAATGTAACTTTATGAACGTCTCGATCTGCGGGAATCCGGCGCCGAGCAAATACACGCAGAGCGATCTTGACTGGCCTTCGGGGAATCTCGGCGTCGTTCTTCGAATTCGGCCGACACTGAGGACTTATGTGACAGGCGGTCTGTTTGCAGTGTCTCCGCACGCCTATAGTGGTGGCATTTCCGGCTGGTCATGGGCACAGGACGGCCTAGGCAAGCTCACCACGCCGGTTGAGGTGGGCTGGACACCAGAATTTGGAAAGGATCGTCTGCTCGGCCACTACAAGGCAGGCTATGGCTATGACAACTCGCATTACAATGATCTGTACGAGGACATCCACGGAGACCCATGGGTCGCAACGGGGCTCCCTGCTCGAAAGCAGTCGGGACGCAGCAGCGCATGGATCATCGCCAACCAGATGGTCATGCGGAATGGTCCGGGAGCAACAAATGGACTGATACTTCTCGGCGGCTATATGTATACGTCGGGCCATACGACGGCCATGAACCACCATTTATGGGCCGGCGCCATCGAAACCGGCGCGTCATGGGGACGTCCATTGGACACAATCGGTATCAGCTATGGATGGCTGCAGATGAGCAGGAGTGCGACGCTTCAACAGGAGGCGTCGCAGGCATTGGGTTTGCCATTTCAGTCAAACCCATGGGGGCCTGTCTATGGGGTGCAGACACATGAGAACGTCTACGAAGCATTCTATAACATCAACGTTGTCAACTGTGTAAGTCTTCAGCCCGACTTCCAATTCATTCAACGCCCGGGGGCTACCAGTACTATTCACGATGCGGCCGTCATGGCGCTACAGTTCAACATCGTGCTGTGAGCGCAATCATGATCCCGTTTCTTCAGCCGGGGCGGTGCCATGGCCCCCAAGGGCGATGAATGCGATTTAGTGGATCTCGCGTTCAAGCGCTTCCTTTGATCTTTATCAGGAGGCGTGAGACCCTCCACCTTCCCTCTGAAGAGGCTTTGGGCGTTGCCAACGTTTCAGACGCTCTTCAATCATCAAGCGTTCGTAGCGGATACGCTGACGGATCCAGTTCAGCAGGCCGGAGAGGGTGAGGACGATGATGCCCACGAAGGTCCAGCCATCAAGCGGCTGGTGAAAGAGCAGGTAGCTGAACGCTACGCCCCAGACCATCTGGCTGTATTGCGGCAGGGCGACGCGGTTGGCCGGAGCCTGGGCGGTGGCCAGCATCATCAGGAGCTGGCCGAGGGCGGCCAGGAAGCCGTAACCGAACAGGTAGATCCAGGCCTCGGCCGTGGCGGGCCATGTGGCGTTCAGCCCCATCAGCAGGCCGTCGCCCACCAGGGGGCCGACCAGGCTGGAGCCCAGCAGCGACAGGCGGACCGTTTCCGCACTGGACAGGCGGTAGGCGATGACGCTACCGGCATTGGCGAAGGCGGCGATCAGGGCGCAGAGATGCCCCAGATTGAGGGGGCGCACGCCCGGGCGTAGCACGATCAGCACGCCGATAAACCCGAGGATGACCGCCAGCCAGGCCCAGGCCGTCACCTTTTCCTTCAGCAGCGTCACCGACAGGATGGTGACGAAGAGCGGCATCAGGAACATCAGCGCAAGGGCTTCGGGCATCGATAGCAGCATGAAGGCCTTGACGCTGGCGGCGGTGGCCACGAACACGCACGCCGCGCGCAGCAGCCAGGTGCCGCGCTGACGCGGCCGGAAGACATCCAGATAGGATTCGTGCGGCTTGCGAACGAAGGGCAGCAGCAGCAGGCCGAAGACGCCGCTGGAGAACGCGACCTCGAACGGGTTAAGCGATCCGGCCAGAAGTTTGGAGAACGCATCACTGATCGAGAACAGGGCATAGGCGCCGAAAGCCAAGGTCATACCGGAGAAGAGCCCCTTGAAATCCATTGCGATGTGCTCCCTCTGTCCTGCGGTTAGTCTGGCAGAGAACCAGATGGGTGCAAATGCCCAGACGGGGGAAGCGATACCCGAAAGACGATCATTGTAATTCAGGCTGACCGCTCCCCGCCATCTCGCGACGGGATCACTCTCACATTTCAGACGACACCAGGCGCTTATTTGACTTGAGCCCATAGCTGGCCGGCTAAGAAACTTCCGGCCAGCAAGGGCCAATCAATAGGTAAAGCTGAGCTGCCCCATGAAGGTGCCGCCGGCCGTCGGCGTGGCGCGGTTGGAGAACAGGCTCTGGTAATTGAGCCTGTTGGCAAGATTATAACCGTTCATCGCAATCTTCCAATGCTCGCCGAAGTGATGCGCGAGGACGGCATCGAAATCCAGATTGGCCGGGGCGCGCATCGTGTTGGCCGCGTCCAGCCATACATGCTGGCGCCAGGTCAGTCCGCCGCCGAAGGCGATGTTGTAGGGCTTGTTAGGGAATGCCTCATATACCGACCACAGCGTCGCCTGATTATGCGGCACGTACTGCACCCGCCGGCCACGATTGGCTGCCGTGGGAGAGCTGGTCGTATCGCTGTCATAGAGGGAATAGGTGGCACTGACATTCCATCCACGCATGATCATGCCGCCGACGGAGAGTTCCAGCCCCTGGTTGCGCTGACGGTCCGAACTCCCCAGGATTTCGCCCGTCACCGGGTCGGCATTCATCGCGTTGCCCTTTTCCAGCCGGAACAGGGATGCCGTAAAGCCGATCCGGTCAAGGAAGGCGCTGTATTTCGCGCCGACTTCATACAGATTGGCCTTCTCCGGACTGGCATAAGAGTTGGTGCCGGGACGGATCGGCACGGAACCGTTCGTGACATACATGCCCATCGGCGTCGTCGAGTTAGCCCAGGTGAAATAGTATGTCTGGTGCTCGCCGGGCGTCAGCACCAGGCTGACATTCGGATTGAAGACGCTGCTGACATTGTGGAAGTGGATATCGGGGTTCCGGGCGACATTGCCGCCAGTCAGATTGTAGCTGGTCTGCCAGCGGTCCCAGCGGAAGCCGCCTTTGGCCGACAGCCATTTCGTAATCCAGATCTGATCGAAGAAGAACAGCCCGGTATCGAATCCATAGCCGTTGCTGTGCGGCTTGGCGCCCAGGCTGCCCAGCGTGACCAGGCCGCCCGGATTGGCATCGCCCGGAACGAGGTCGAGATTGCCGACATACGGGTTGGGATTGACCAGATTGGCGTAAGGCTTGGCCTTCAGATAGGTCGATTGCGAGCGCACGTCGTTGACGCGCTCGATATCGAAGCCGGCCACGATCTGATGCTTCAGGAAACCGGTGTCGAAATCCGCGACCATGGAGCCGACATTCTGCACCGACCAGCTTGTCTGCTGGTAGGACAGCGGCGCCATGTAAGTACCCGGCCCCACGCCATTGCCGTAAGCTCCCGGCGACTGACGCCTTGCTGAATATTTCTGGTCTGGTTCAGCTATGAAGCATGAGCGATTTAAGAGATAGGGACGCGGTACTAGCTGCGAGTGTCGCAGGTAGTACCGCAGAGAGGCTCCAAAGGAGCGGTAGAGAGACAGGCGATCGAGACAGGCTGGCGGACGCCTCGCGGATCGAGATCGTTTCGGATCGCCGCCGCTGGCACGCCCCTGAATTTCGCGCGCGAGTGGTCATCGCGTCCTACGAGAGCCGGCGCCCCATAAGGGAGGTGGCTGCACAGTATGGGATCTGAAGCGTCCCGGGTTTTCCGGAGGCTGTTTGGTTTGAGTCACGCAGCCATATCGATGTTCTCAAGGGCTGCATAGTAGTTGGCTTCAGCCTCGGCGGGTGGGATATAGCCGATGGGGCCGAAGAGGCGGTGGTTGTTGAACCAATCGACCCAGCGCAGCGTTGCCATTTCTACGGCCGATACCCCGGCCAAGAGCGCTGCCGCCAGATGACCTCGGCCTTGTAGAGGCCGTTGATGGTCTCGGCCAAGGCGTTGTCGTAGGAATCACCGACGCTGCCGACCGAGGGCACCAGATTGGCCTCGGCCAGGCGTTGGGTGTAGTTCATGGCGAGGTATTGAACGCCCCTGTCGCTGTGGTGGATCAGGCCATCCTCGGGGCCGGGCCTGCGAGCATGGATTGCTTGCTCCAGGGCGTCCAGCACGAACCCGGCGGTGGCGCTGGTGCTGACCTTCCAGCCCACGATGCGCCGGGCATAGGCGTCGATCACGAAGGCGACGTAGACGAAGCCGCTCCACGTGTGGACGTAGGTAAAATCGACCACCCACAGGGCATTCGGTCGGCTCACGCGGAATTCGCGGTTCACCTTGTCCAGCGGGCATGAGGCCTTGGGATTGCTGATGGTCGTGACCGTCTTCTTCCCTCGCCGAATGCCAGCCAAACCCATAGCGCGCATCAGGCGTTCCACGGTGCACTTGGCCACCTGAATGCCTTCACGGCGCATCTGATGCCAGACTTTGCGAGTCCCATAGAGCCTCGAACTGGCCTCATACACCCGCTTGATCTCGTCCTTCAGTTCGGCATCGCGCCGGGCACGGGCAGGCCGCCTGCCAGGATCGACAAGGCGTCGGGCATGCTCGTGATAGGAAGACGGGGCGATCGCCAGTTCGCGGCAGATCGGCTCGATACCCAAGTCCTCGCGATGGGCGTCTATGAACGCCATCATCATTTCCCGTGGCGGTCGAGCTCCGCCATCGCAAAATACGCCGACGCCTTGCGCAGGATCTCGTTGGCCCGCCGCAATTCCTTTACCTCGCGCTCAAGCTCCTTGAGCCGAACGCGGTCGTCCCCGGTTTGCGCCGCGGGACCCGCTCGCCGGCTCGCCTCCTCGCGGCACCAACGGCGCAAAGTCTCGGCCGTGCAGCCGATCTTGGCAGAAATCGAGGTCATCGCGGCCCACTCCGAGCCGTAATCGACGCGATGCTCGCCAACCATACGGACAGCACGCTCCCGGATCTCAGGCGAAAACTTCTTGGTCATGTTGTTCATGGTAGCTCCTTCTCACAGATAGGAGCCTCCGGAAAACCCGGGACGCTTCAATCCATCCAAGTCTGGTGTTTCGCTGGCGGCGAGAGGCTCGGGCCAAAGCGCAAGCCAAAGGCGGGACATCGTTCATACCTGTCATGGTGGCCCCGGCCCCCGAGCCGCAGCCATTGGAGCGTCGGAGAGAACAGGGAACGCTGTCCGGCCGAGCCGTCAGCCTGGTCTTTCCGGACGGTGTGCGGCTGGAGTTCGACACAGGGCTGTCCGCTGATCGTCTGCGTGAGATTGTGGGCGCACTGCGGTCATGATCCCGCTTCCCTCCACGCTGAGGATATGGCTGGCGGCCGGCGTGACCGATATGCGCTTGGGGATGCCCGGACTGGCGTTGAAGGTCCAGGAAGCACTGGGTCGTGACCCTTTCGCGGGTGACGTCTATGCCTTCAGGGGCCGACGCGGCGACCTGGTGAAACTGATCTGGCACGATGGGATCGGCCTTTCCTTATATGCGAAGCGGATCGAGCGCGGGCATTTCCTGTGGCCTTCGGCAAAGGACGGAGCGATCCATCTCTCCCCGTCACAATTGACTTGTCTGTTGGAGGGTGTGGATTGGCGCAATCCGCAGAAAACATGGAGACCTGAACTGGCGGGATAATAAAAACTGCGCCAGGTCCGCATATACTGGTACCCTTTTGAGCGCCCATGTGATCAACTGCCTTCATGACGGGAGACACGGACGACATCATCGCCTTGCGCGCAGCACTTGCCGCTGCCGAGGCGCGTGCCGAGGTCGCGCAAGCCCGTGCGGCCAGCGCCGAAGCGCAGGTTGCCCATCTCAAACATCTTGTCGCGCGGATGCGCCAGGACCGTTTCGGCGCCTCGTCGGAGCGGGGGCGCCGCCTGCTGGCCCAGCTCGAACTCGAACTGGAAGAGCTGGAGACGACACTCGCCGAGGACGCGCCCGAAAACGCCGTGAATCCCGCCGTCCGTGCGACAGCACCCAGGAGCAACCGGGGGCGCCAGCCCCTGCGTGCCGATCTGCCGCGCGAGCGGGTCGTCATCCCCGCACCGACACAGTGTCCGTGCTGTGGCAGCGATCGTCTGAGCAAACTGGGGGAGAGCGTCACCGAGACGCTGGAGATGATCCCGCGCCAGTTCAAGGTCATACAGACGGTGCGGGAGAAGTTCACCTGCCGGGACTGCGAGAGCATCACCCAGCCACCCGCCCCCTTCCATCCGATCGCGCGTGGACGCGCCGGCCCATGGCTGCTGTCGACCATCCTGTGCGACAAGTTCCTGCAGCATCTGCCGCTGAACCGCCAGAGCGATGCCTTTGCCCGCGAAGGGATCGATCTCGACACGTCGACACTGGCCGACTGGGTGGGGGCCTGCACCGCGACGCTGGCCCCCCTGACTACGCTGATCCGGGCGCATGTGCTGGCGGCACAACGCCTGCACGCGGACGACACCACCGTGCCGGTTCTGGCGAAAGGCCGGACAGTCACCGGACGATTGTGGAATTACGTGCGTGATGATGGTCCATTTGGTGGGCCAGCACCGCCAGCCGTCTGGTTCCGTTATTCCCGGGACCGCAAGGGCGAACATCCCACGGACCATCTCACCGGCTGGACCGGCATTCTGCAGTCAGATGCCTATGCGGGTTATAACACTCTGGCGAAACCGGGACGCCAACCCGCGCCGGTCGTCTCCGCCGGATGCTGGGCCCACGGACGCAGAGGGCTGTTCAAAATCGCCGAGAAGGACAAGGCCCCGCTGGCTATGGAGGCGGTTCACCGGATCGACGCCATATTCGAAGCTGAACGCGCCATCAACGGCATGTTCCCGGAACACCGGCTGACGGTCCGTCAAACAGACATAGCCCCTCTGGTCGACGATCTGTTCGACTGGATGCGGGAGTGTTGCCGGCGCATGTCGACCAAAAATCCCGTTGCCCAGGCCATGAACTATTTTCTCAGACGTGCCGATACATTCACACGATTCCTCACTGACGGCCGGATCTGTCTCTCAAACAATGCAGCAGAACGCGCTCTGCGCGGCATTGCCCTGGGCAGAAAAGCCTGGCTGTTCGCCGGTTCCGATCGTGGCGGAGAACGCGCCGCCGCCATGTATTCCCTGATCGTCTCGGCACGCCTGAACAATGTCGATCCCCAGGCCTGGCTCGCCGATGTCCTGGCACGGATCAGCGACATCCCCAATCCACGCCTCCATGAACTCCTGCCCTGGCACTGGAAAGCCCGCCACCACGACCATAATACCATCGCCGCCTGAATACGCCCGCGTCTCTCGCCGGATGATTACCCATTGCCAGCACCGACCGGGCCGGACCGGGCGACGAGGGCGGCGTTGGGATTGCCCAGGAAGTAATTATTGACGCAGGTCGTATCGCATGTCGCCTTGGACGCCGCGAAAGTGCGGTAATATTCGCCGCCGCGCAGGTGGTCATAAAAGGTGATGTGCTTGTTCAGCCTGAAGGAGAGGCGCGCGGTCTCCATATTGTCGTTGGAGGCATTCTGGTCGTTGTTCGTACCGTAGAAATTGGTACGGCGAATGCCGTATCCGGTAATCGGCGCACCAAAGGCCGCACCCGGTTTTTTGACGACAGGCACGCCGAAATCGGGGACCGAGTTTTCCTGCTGGTGCATATATTGCAGGACCAGCGTCGCGCGCTGACCCAGCCCGAAGGCGATCGACGGCGCGATGCCCCAGCGATGGGAATAGATGAAGTCACGGCCGACGATATTGTTTTCGCTACCCATGCCGGTGATGCGCAGGGCGGTGGTGCTGTCCAGCCGTTTGTTGAAATCGAGCGTGCCCCGATAATAGGAACCCGAGCCACCTCGGCATGGTCGCCTCGTTTCCGGTCCGCCTGGGCTTTCCTTTCAGAGCCCAGGGCAGATCAAGGAGGCCCGCTGAGCCAGAGCGGCCTGGTCACGAGACCGCCCGTCGCGATTGGAACATACGTCAGGCCGTCCGGCGGAACCCCTTATCCGCTGCCTTGAGACTGAAGCACGTGGCGCGGGCCACTTCCGGGAGATTTTCTTGCGTGACCGTCTCCACCGGCACACGTCCATCAAGCATCGCATTCGGACGGGACAGGGCGTGGTAGATCTGCCAAGGATCGGCGTCCCACGCCTGCTTGAGCACCGCCTGGATCATCCGATGCTTGACCGGATCAAGGTGCCAGTCGGGCACACGCTGCCCCCGGTTGCCCACGGCAATCGCCAACAGGTTCCCCGCCTGGACCTCGTAGCTGATCCAACGGCGAGACTTCCCGGCGAGCTTGGCGAATTCGGCCACCGGGAGATTGTGCGGTGCCTCCAGCGTGTCCATGAGCAGCATCTGGTCACGCTGAAGCTGCGAGAGCGCCGGGTTCTCTTCCTGAGCCGGTCGGCGGACAGCCGACAGGCGATGCACCGGGACTGTGGGCATCGGTTCGCCGGCCACCTCCGCGACAAGCCGCAATTGCGGCGACGGTGGGAGGGGACGTGACGGCGATGGTTTTTCTCCGCCTGCCGCTCCCTCCTCGATCCGAACGGCCAGCGGGGTACTGGCGGCCATCACCTGATCTTGTTCCAGCAGGTCCAAACGATCGGCCCAGTCCTGCATCATGCGCCGACGGGGCTCCACATAAAGCGCGTGGTTGTAGGTCGCGCTGACACGGTGAGGATCGGCGTGCGACAATTGGCCGTCGATCCAGTTCATCGGGTAGCCGATCTCATTGAGCGCCGTGGAGAGTGTGCTTCGGATACCGTGACCCGTCAGCTGGTCCGCGTACCCCATCCGCTTGAGCGCGGCGTTGAGAGTGTTCTCGCTGATCCGCTTCCGCAGGTTCGAGTCGTGGTGAAAGAGATAGCGCTGCGCGGGGGCCATTTGCGCCAGAAGGAAACGCACGATCTCGATCGCATGGGCTGACAATGGAACGATATAGGGTGGGATATCTTGCGGCCTCTTGCGCTGCTTGCGCAGCGTGAGTTGCAGCTGCTTCACCGACTCGGCCGGGATCACCCACAGCCCCTCGTCGAGATGGAATTGGTCGGGGGTGGCCGCGCGCAACTCGCCGGTGCGCACACCGGTCAGGAGCAGCAGACGGATGCCGACCTGCGTCTGAAGACGGCCACGATAGCGACGCAACCGCTTCAGAAATGCGGGCATATCATCCAGACGCAGGAACGGATTGTTGCGCACCGGCGGCAGCGGACGCGCGACCACGTCGAGATCCGAGGCGGGATTCTGTTCCAGCCCAGGGACCTTCACCAGCGCGTAGCGGAACATCTGGTTGAGCCAGCACCGAATCTTCTTCGCCATGCTGAGCGCGCCGCGCTTCTCCACCCGATCGAGCACGTCCAGCAGGTGATGACGCCGGATGTCGTAGATCGATAAGGTACCGAGAACCGGCAGCACGTCCTTGGCGAAGATACGCTCCACCTGGGACAACGCGGTCTGGCGACCATGGCGCAGAGACAGGGCGCGATGGGCATGCCACTGGGTGAAGACCACTTCGAAGTTATGCTCGGCCGCCTGCCGGGCTGCGGAACGCCGCTGGTCGCGCTCTACCTGGGGATTGGCTCCCTGCGCGACAAGCGCCCGAGCCTGATCTCGCAAAGTGCGGGCCTCCCGCAGGCTGACCTCCGGGTAGCTGCCGAGCGACATACGCTTCTGGCGCCCAAGCCAGCTGTAGCGAAAGTGCCACGACTTGCCGCCTCTGGCCGTGACACAGAGGGACAGACCGTCCTGATCGCCCAGCGTGTAGTCCTTGCCCGTGGCCCTGGCCTGGCGGACGACGACGTCGGTAAGAGACATGAGGAACTCCTGAGGGACATCAGGAGCGATCGTCGGTCACCTTCGCCGTCCATACCCGGCAGAAACCGGATTCGCGTACACCCGCAAAGACGGACTAAAAAATGGACTAAACGCGAGTGGCTGCGGGTAGATTTCCATGGATCCCAGTGGAACTCGGCCGGGGAAATTTCCTGCGGTTTCAAGCCCTTGTGGAACTCGGTGGATTTCCATGGAACATGCTATGGAGCGGGTGAAGGGAATCGAACCCTCGTATGCAGCTTGGGAAGCTGCCGTTCTACCATTGAACTACACCCGCGTCGCGACCAGCCCTATACCGCACCGCCCGCCCCGATGCAATCCACCGCCGCTGCCCCACTATGGTTGACGAGCGCCCCCCCGATCCGCAATAACCCTGTCGTCTGCCAGCCCCCGATAGGGGCCGACGGACCCTCGGGATTTGGATCGGCCGGCTTGCGACGAGGTTAAACAGACGCGCTAAAGAGGCCTGACACCGCCAGACTCCGCGGGCGTCACGGTTTCCACGGTCGGATTTCCGCGTCAGGACGCGGGGCCACGGAACCGGTCCGTCACCCGGATGCTCCCAGCCTCGGCCTCCTGACGGTTTTGTTCCGGGAACTGACGATGAGCACAGACTCCACCTACCGCCCCGCTACCCGCCTGCTGCATGCGGGCGTCGAGCGCACGCCCTTCGGCGAGACGAGCGAGGCGATGTTCCTCACCTCCGGCTTCGTCTACGACAATGCCGAGCAGGCCGAGGCCACCTTCACCGGCGATGTCGTCCATTACCAGTACAGCCGCTTCGGCAACCCCACCGTCGCGGCGCTGGAATCCCGCCTGGCGGACCTGGAAGGTGCGGAGGCCTGTATCGCGACCTCCACGGGCATGGGCGCCGTCTCCTCGGCCCTGCTGTCGCACGTCAAGGCCGGCGACCGGGTGGTGGCGTCGCGCGCGCTGTTCGGCTCCTGCCACTGGATCGTCGCCAACCTGCTGCCCCGCTACGGCGTCGAGACCGAATTCGTCGACGGGCACGATCTGGACGCCTGGGCCGCCGCCCTGTCCCGCCCGACGGCGGCGGTGCTACTGGAAAGCCCGTCGAACCCGATGCTCGACATCCTGGACATCCAGGCAATCTCCGACCTCGCGCACAAGGCCGGCGCGCTGGTGGTGGTCGATAACGTCTTCGCCACCCCGCTCTACCAGAAGCCGCTGGAACTCGGCGCCGACGTGGTCGTCTATTCCTGCACCAAGCATATCGACGGCCAGGGCCGCGTGCTGGGCGGCGCGGTGCTGGGCCGCCGCGACTGGATCACCGAGACGCTGCAACCCTTCACCCGCAACACCGGCAACGCGCTCTCGCCCTTCAATGCCTGGGTGATGCTGAAGGGCCTGGAAACGCTGCCGCTGCGCGTGCGCGCGATGACCGAAAACGCCGCCGCCGTCGCCGACCACCTGGCCGCCGCCGAGGGCGTAACCCGCGTCTTCTACCCCGGCCGCGCCGACCACCCGCAATACGAACTGGCCAGGCGCCAGATGAGCGACGCCTCCACGCTGGTGGCATTCGAGGTCGCGGGCGGCAAGGAGGGCGCGTTCGCCTTCATGAACGCCCTGCGCCTGATCGCGATCTCCAACAATCTGGGCGACGCCCGCTCGATGGTCACCCACCCGGCCACCACCACGCACATGAAGATCGGCCCCGAGGAACGCGCGCGCCTGGGCATCAGCGACGGCGCGATCCGCTTCTCGGTCGGCCTGGAAGATATCGCCGACCTGAAAGACGACCTCGATCGCGGCCTCGCGGCCCTGCGGTCGCGCTGAACCGACAGGAACCACGCCATGGCCATTGACAGACCGCCACCTCCGGGAATGCCCCCCGACCCGGATGCCGCTCTGGCGGAGGCCATGGAAGGCGCCCCCTGTTACGAGGCGACCACCAACGCGATCCGCGTGGTCGTGCAGACCTTCTGGCTGGACGACCAGTCCACGCCCGAGGAGCATCGCTTCGCCTGGGCCTATCGCATCCGGATCGAGAATCTGGGCAGCGAGACGGTCCAGCTCCTGCGCCGCACCTGGGAGATCATGGACGGCACCGGCCGGATCGAGCATGTCCACGGCGACGGCGTGGTCGGCGAGCAACCGGTGCTGGAACCCGGCCATGTCTTCGAATACACGTCCGGCACCGGTTTGCAGACGCCGACCGGCTTCATGCGCGGCCGCTACCACATGATCGACGCCCGCTCGCACCGGCCGTTCGACGTCCAGGTCCCGCCCTTCAGCCTGGATTGTCCCTACCACCCCACCATCATCCACTAGCGCGCCGCGCACGCTTCTCCCCGAAGACAGGATTCATGACCGAAATGTCCCAGGCCCCCCTTCTCCGCCCCTCTCGCGAGGAGGCGGAAGATGCGATCCGCACCCTGCTGCGCTGGGCAGGCGAGGACCCGTCGCGCGAGGGCCTGCTGGACACGCCCAACCGCGTCGTGCGCTCCTACGAGGAATTCTTCGAAGGCTATGGCGAGGACCCGTCGGCGATCCTGTCGCGCACCTTCTCCGAGGTCGATGATTACGACGAGATCGTCCTGCTGCGCGACATCCGCTTCGAAAGCCATTGCGAGCACCACATGGTGCCGATCATCGGCGTCGCCCACGTCGCCTACCTGCCCAGCAAGCGGGTGGTGGGCATTTCCAAACTGGCCCGCGTGGTCGACGCCTTCGCCCGCCGCCTGCAGATCCAGGAGCGCCTGACCGCACAGATCGCCAACACGATCAACGACGTGCTGCAACCGCACGGCGTCGCCGTGATCCTGGAAGCCGGCCATCAGTGCATGACCACGCGCGGCGTCCACCGCCCCGGCGTCTCGATGGTCACCAGCCGCATGCTGGGCGTCTTCCGCACCAATTCCGACACACGGCGCGAGCTGATGTCCATGCTCAATCGCCCCTCGGTCGCCACCGCCCACCTGTAAGAGGCTGCTTCAAAAGCCCCGCTAGCGGCGGCCTGACGGCGGTTTCCTGCGCTTCGGTGCTCACGGCCATCAAGGCCGCTCCGCTCCGATGCTCGAAAACCACCGCCAGACGCGCGGCTGACGCCACGCTTCCACTCACTATCAGAGCATTTGAAACAGCCTCCCATATTCCCCTCCCCGCCGCCGAGTGAACGTATGTCGATCTTCCACGGCCTGTCCGCCTTCCCGATCACACCGGCCGACGCGCACGGTACCGTGGATGTCGAAGGCGTCGCCCGCCTGACGGCATATCTCTCGGCGGCCGGTGTCGATTCCATCGGCCTGCTGGGCAGCACCGGCATCTATGCCTATCTCACGCGCGCCGAACGCCGCCGGGCCATCGCTGCCGCGGTCGAAAGCGTCGGCGGCCGCACGCCCCTGATCGTCGGCATCGGCACATTGCGCACCGACGACGCCCAGGCCCTCGCGCGCGACGCCGAGGCCGAAGGCGCCGACGGCCTGCTGATGGCTCCGGTGTCCTACACGCCCCTGACGCAGGAAGAGGCTTACCAGCACTATGTGGCGGTCGCCGGCGCCACCCGGCTGAAGCTGTGCATCTACAACAACCCCAGCACCACCCATTTCACCTTCGGCACGGAACTGCTCGAACGCCTGGCGGACGTTCCCAACATCGCCGCCGTCAAGATGCCACCCCCGCCCGAAGGCACCGTCGCCGACGAACTCGCCCGGCTCCGGGCCAGCCCGGTGGGCAAACTCGCGATCGGCTATAGCGGCGACTGGATCGCCGCCGAGGCCCTGCTGGCGGGATGCGACGGCTGGTTCAGCGTCCTCGGCGGCTTCCTGCCGCACCTGGCCCGCACCCTGACCACCGCCGCACGAACCGGCGACCACGCCACAGTGCTGCATTGCACGCAGCAACTCCGGCCATTATGGGCGCTCTTCCGCGCCTTCGGCAGCCTCCGCGTCGCCTACGCCGCAATCCATCACCTGGGCCTGTCCCAGGCCATGCCACCCAGGCCGATCCTCCCCCTGCCCGAGCCCGACCAGCAACGTGTCGTCGAAGCCCTCCGCGCGTGCTCCAAAAACGCGCCCTAAGGGCCACCCTATCTTCGAAAAAGATCAGAATTCCGCAACCACCGAGAAATACGTGCCCCGCCGCTGCCCATATTGCGCCTGATAGATCCCGACACCGCTCCCGTTCCGGAGTTGGTAGCGCCTGTCGAACAGGTTGACGACATCGGCACGGATCCTGATGTCATGCCCGAACGGCACCTTCGTGAAACGATGCTCGTAGCCGATGTTGAACACATCATAGTCCGGCTCTTTCGCAAGATTGGCGAAGCCGCTGCGCAGGCCGTAGCCATACACGAAATCGACGTAAGCCATGTCATGCGTCGTGGTCCACGAGGCGCCGGCCGTCGCCGTATATTCCCCCTGGTGGTCCAGTTGGATCGCATGGCCTTTTATGTAGGCCAGTTCCGCCATATCGAACTGGTACTGCGCTGAATTGATGTTCCGCGCGGATGTTTTCACATAAGAGAAATTCCCGAACACCGACCACGGACCATGCCGCCACGAACTCCCGAATTCCACGCCATAAACACGTCCCCGCCTGTAGCTGAAAGGTGCGAGGATCACCGCGCGGCCAAATTGTCCAAGGTCCGTCAGGTCATGCGCCCATTTGGCATAAGCATCGAGCGTGATCTGAAATTCCGGGGTAATGCGCTGGAGAATCCCGCCGTCCACATAATGTGATTTTTCGACCTTCGTTGCGTCGTCGATCATGTTCGCCGCCGCATTGGTCGTCCCCGCGAAGCGCGCCAGCGTCGAGGGATAGACGTATTGCGGCGAAGGCGGCGCGAAATAGCGCGAATACCCAATATGCAGGGTCGTGCTGCGGTTCGGCTTCCAGACCATGTTCGTACGCGGACTCAACTGCCCCTCATTGCCGAACGACGACGCAAAACGGTCGTAGCGAATCCCGTAATTGAATGTCAGGTCATGGGTAATCCTATATTCGTCCTGAATATACGCCCCCGCCTCCACCGACCAGTTTCCCGTATTGTCGATCAGGCGCACCGGCACGTCGGAAGTCTGCTCACCCTGCGCATCGACGGGAAAGGCAAGCGTATTCGTATCGAGCCGTTCGGACGTATATTGCCCCAGAATCCCCGCCCGCACGGTATGACGGGGGGCGATCTCATATGACAGATCGAACTGCATGCCGCCGGTCGTGAAGTCGTTGACCTCATGCTCCGAAACCCCTTGATAAATCAGGTCACGATCCCGATCCGGCGTATAATCTATGCGGCCATAGCGAAAATACGGCGAGGCCTGAAAATTCATCTTGTCCGTACTCCGCTGATAGGAGAGCACGGCATAATAATTCTGCTCCGTCTGGCTGTCATCCAGTTTGGCCCAGTTCATGGCCGGGTCGTGCCGATCGACGCCCGCCACATCATAAATGCTGGTGTAATCCGGACTGTTCACATCGAACGTCTTGAACGAATTCGGAATCTCGAAATCGGCATAGGACGCACTGGTCAGCAGCGTCACCCTGCTGGCGTCGTCGATATGGTAGGACAGATAGGAAAAAGCCTTTTCCTGCTCCGTTACGTCATGAACAGCCCGAAACGTGTCACTCGGGTTTTCAATCCCGATCGCGTTGCGCGTAAACGACAGCGTCGTGAAATAATCCAATCTGCCGCGCTGCCCACCGAGCTGAAGCGACGGGACGAAGCTGTTGTAACTCCCCCCGTAAAGCGAAACCTGATTATGTTTCAGACTGTCGCCGGTCTTGGTCGTGACATCCACGACCCCGGCGGTCCGAAAACCGAACTGCGCCGGCAGCGTACCGGTC
Organism: Gluconacetobacter brunescens; assembly: GCF_048695475.1. Classification (NCBI taxonomy): domain Bacteria; kingdom Pseudomonadati; phylum Pseudomonadota; class Alphaproteobacteria; order Acetobacterales; family Acetobacteraceae; genus Gluconacetobacter; species Gluconacetobacter brunescens. The sequence continues at coordinate 646,218 of NZ_JBLHEN010000002.1, forward strand.
AGCAGGTCGAGCGACTGGATGATACGGGTATCCAGTTCCTGCCCGAACCCGTTGAGCCCCTCCGGCAGCAGCACGCCATTGACGCGATAGGTCAGGCCACCATGCTCGCCGCGCACATGCACCTCTCCGTAACTGTCCAGCACGACGCCCGGCACACGCAACAGGATCTGATTGAACGCCGCATTCTGCCCCTGGGGCGTGGCCGCGATCTGGCGCTGGTCGATCCTGTAATCGACGGCCCCCAGACCGGGAAAGATGCGGGCCCGCTCCCGATTGAGGTACCCGACGACATTGACCGTCTCACGACCGTCCGGCGGCGCCGACGCGGCAACCGATGCCCCTCCGGTACCACGGCCCCGCGCATTCTTCCCAGCCCGATCCGGCACGCCCCTCGCATCGGCGATATTTTGCCGCACGCCCTTCTCCCGCGTCGCATCCACCGCCGCAGGCACAATGCCCTTCGCCGGAGCCGCCGATGCGGCGCCCTTGCCCGGCCAACCCGTCCCGATCACCAGGCAGGCAAAGACGACCTTCCACCCTCCCGCACCCAGCCGAAGACGAGCACTTCCCGACCCGCCATGAAACTGCATATACTCACAAATATAGCATTTGCTATATACATGGCGAGACATCGGAAACATGCGTTCTCCAATAGATATTCCAAAAACCATCCAAGGGACCTCAAGGAGCGAACGCAGCTTCGGGCCGAAAACCAGAGCAACGGAACGCCACGCGGCAGTCAATCGTACCGGACCAAAATATGCAATATGCTATATTAAATAGCATAAACAAATCCACACGCGCCCGCGCTTTCCTTCGGTCGCGTACCTGTCACCCCGCGCGGGTTCCCACACCGGTCCAGCCTGCCTATAAATGACCATCGGCCGAATCATCCGGCTTTCGCCAGCGGCACCGTCCGGCGCCGCCTGGGTTCCAAGGGCTTCCCGAATGACACGATTTTTCCGCATCAGCGCACTGGTCGCCACGACCACCCTTGCCGGTCTTTCCGGCGCAGCAATGGCCGCACCCAATCCGTTTGCAAGTCCCAGCACGCTTCCGCTCCAGGCACCGCGTTTCGACGTGATCCATGACAGCGACTACAAGCCGGCCTTCCTCCAGGCCATGGCGATCCAGAAGGGCGAGATGCGCCGGATCGCGAACAACCATGCCGCCCCGACCTTCGACAACACGATCGTGGCGATGGAACGCTCGGGCCGCATGCTCGATCGCGTATCGATGACCTTCTATGGCGTCTACCAGGCCAACACCAACGCCACGCTGGACAAGACCCAGAGCGACATCGCCCCGCTGCTCTCGCAACATCAGGATTCGATCTATCTCGATGCGAAACTCTTCAAGCGCGTCGAGACCTTGTACAACGACCGCGCCCATCTGGACCTGACACCCGAACAGGCGCAGGTCCTCACGCTGTACTACCAGCAGTTCGTCCATGCCGGCGCGAAGCTCTCCCCCTCCGACCAGGCCAAGCTGCGCGCCCTGAATACGCAGATCTCCACGCTGGAAACGGCGTTCCAGCAGAAGCTGCTGGCCGCCACCCGCGACGGCGCGCTGGTCGTCGACAACAAGGCCGCCCTCGCCGGCCTCGATGACGGCACGATCACCGCCTTCGCGAAAAATGCCGCCGACCGCAAGCTGCCCGGCAAATGGGTGATCCCGCTGCAAAACACGACGCAGCAGCCCGACCTCAAGGACATGACCGACCGCGCCACCCGCGAGGCCCTGTTCCAGCAGAGCTGGACGCGCGCCGAAAAGGGCGACGCCAACGACACCCGCGCCACGATCGCGACCCTGGCCCACGCGCGGGCCCAGAAAGCCGCCCTGTTCGGCTACCCCGATTTCGCATCCTATGTGCTGTACGACCAGATGGCCGACACACCGGCCGCCGTGCAGCGTTTCATCGCCGAACTGGCCCCGGCCACCCGCACGCAGCAGGATCACGAGGCCGCCCGCATCCAGCAAACCATCCGCAAGGACGGCCAGTCCTTCACCTTGCAGCCCTGGGACTGGACGCATTACGCCGAACAGGTGCGCAAACAGGATTACGCGCTCGACGAAAATCAGGTGAAGCCCTATTTCGAGCTCAACACGGTCCTGCGCGACGGCGTCTTCTTCGCGGCCACCCAGCTCTACGGCATCACCTTCAAGCAGCGGACGGACATCCCCGTCTACGACCCCGACGTGATGGTGTTCGAGGTCTTCGACAAGGACGGCTCGACGCTCGGGCTGATGTATTTCGATTATTTCAAGCGCGACAACAAGAATGGCGGCGCGTGGATGTCGAACTTCGTCGGCCAGTCCAAACTGCTGGGCACGAAGCCGGTCATCTATAACGTCGCCAACATCGCCAAGCCGGCGGCCGGCCAGCCGGACCTGATCAGTTTCGAAGACGTGGTCACCATGTTCCACGAATTCGGCCACGCCCTGCACGGCCTGTTCGCCAACCAGACCTACCCGATGGTCTCAGGCACCCAGGTCGCGCGCGACTTCGTCGAATTCCCCTCGCAGTTCAACGAGCACTGGGCGCTCGACCCGGCCGTCTTCGCCCACTACGCCCGCCACTACAAGACCGGCGCCGCGATGCCGCAGGCCCTCGTCGACAAGATCAAGAAAGCCGCCACCTTCAATCGCGGCTACAGCATGGGCGAGCTCATCGCGGCGGCCCAGCTCGACATGGCCTGGCACGCCCTCCCCGCCAGCGCCCCCGAGCAGGATGTCGACGCCTTCGAAAAAGCGGCGCTGGACAAGACCGGCCTCAACACCGCCCTCGTCCCTACCCGCTACCGCACCAGCTACTTCCTGCACATCTGGTCCAACGGCTACTCCGCCGGCTACTACGCCTATCTGTGGACCCAGATGCTGGCCGACGATTCCTTCGCCTGGTTCCGCGAACATGGCGGCCTCACCCGCGAAAACGGCCAGCATTTCCGCGACATGATCCTCTCCCAGGGCCACACGCAGGATTACGGCCCCATGTTCCGCGCCTTCTACGGCAAGGACCCCGACATCACCCCCATGCTCAACCACCGCATCCTGGGCACGGACCCGAACTGACCCCAACCCCGCAACCGCACGCCGGAGCAATCCGGCGTGCATCGGCACACTCCCCCACATTCAACCGGCAAATCCGCCCCATTTCAGCAATCGAACCTGCGCCGAAACCATTCCCGCGCATCAGACCGTGCCGTTCGGCCGGATGGACTGGCATGATGGAACTGACATTCGTAAAACGCAGCGGCAAACATGACGAGCTGACCATCGTGCGAAGCGGGGGCGCAACGGAGACGATCGCATGCCCGAAACAAGGCATCATCCCGCATGACATGATGCATTACGCCGTGGAGAGCGTGCTCGCTCATCGCGGCTTCCTCTCCCTCGCAAAGGAAGGACAGGCAGCAATATTCACCACCAGTGGCGGAGATATCGAGGAAGCGGTCGAGCGGCTGGTTGAGACGTTTCAAGCCGAAATGTGGGGCGGCCGCGTCCCGGTGGCGGACTTCCTTGCCACATACGAGCATGCCTGCACGGCGCGCGGACACGGTATCGCCGCGATTTCATCTCATGATGTAGCGGCAATCCGAAAGCGGATCGACGAACTGACGCTTCAATGGGCCGCGATCCCCCAAAATGGAGCCCTGACCGTCCGCTTCTGAGTAGCCCACCCGAAACCGCACGCTACGGCGATACGGAAAAAAGCGCGGAGCACGGCCAACAGCCGCACCCCGCGCCCACCACGCTTATTTCTCGCTGATCTGATACGTCAGCACGACATGGTTGCTCCCGGCGGCCTGCGACGGCACCACCTGGATCGCCGCACTGACACCATGCGCCTGATAAGCCTTCTGCACCGCCGTCTGGTCGGCCGCCATCGCCGCCTGATCGATCGGCGACCCGGGACGCAGCTTCGTCGCATTGGTCAGGTCGGCGGCAGACAGCTTCTTGTTGCCGGTAAAGACGATCTGGTCGACCACCAGCGCGGTCTGCACCACCTCCGGCGCCTGCTCCTCGATCCCCCACTCGACATAGACGGCGGCCCCGACGAATTTCATCTTCTGGCCGAATTTCAGGCCCACGTTCTTCTTCTGATACACGCCCATCACGTCCTGCGCGCCGGCAGTGATCTGGTCGCGGGTCACGGTATCACCCTGATGGAACGGCAGCGCCGCCAGGATCTCGTCGGTCGAGACCTGCTTGTTCCCGGTAATGACCAGCGATTTCAGCTTCAGCGGCGCATTGGCCGCCGGCGGCGAAGCGGCAAGGGCCTGCGGGCCGGAGAACGCGGCGGAGGCAAAGCCGGTGGCGATCGCAACGGCCAGCGCCGAGCGGGCCAGAAGATGACGGGTGCGCAAGACGGAATTCTCCCAAGCATGACCGGGCGACCGAAACGCCGCCCTTGCCCGTCCATGATGCACAGCTATCCGCCCATGCCAATGCCGGGGCCCGACATGGGCGGCCCCGAAACGATCAGATCGTCACCTTTGCTCCCAGCACGGCGATGAACTGCGCCAGCCAGCGCGGATGCGCGGGCCATGCCGGCGCCGTCACCAGCCACCCGTCGGTCACCGCGTCATCAACCGCGATATCGGCATAGATCCCGCCCGCCAGTTCCACTTCCGGCCGGCAGGCCGGATAGGCCGACACGGTGCGCCCCTCGATCACGCGGGCGGCGGCCAGCAACTGCGCCCCATGGCACACGGCGGCGACCGGCCGCCCGGCAAAGGCCCGCACCAGGTCGATCACCCGCTGATCCAGCCGCAGATATTCCGGCGCCCGGCCCCCCGGAATCACCAGCCCGGCATAATCCGCCGCATTCACCCCCTCGAAATCCGCCGTCAGTGCAAAACGATGACCCGGCTTCTCGCTATAGGTCTGCGCCCCTTCGAAATCATGGATCGCCGTCAGCACATGCTCGCCCGCCTTCTTGCCCGGACAGACGGCATCGACGGTAAACCCCAGCATCGACAGCGCCTGGTAGGGCACCATGATCTCGTAATCCTCGACATAGTCGCCCGCCAGCAGCAGCAATTTCTTCGCGCTCATGGATCGCGTTCCTCTCTCTACGGTCGTCCGTTCAGTCGTGCGAAGCCGGCAGATGCTCACGCAGGCGCGGCATCAGTTCCACGAAGTTGCAGGGCCGATGCCGGCTGTCGAGCTGCCAGACCAGAATATCGTCCCACCCATCCTTCACCGCTCCGCTCGATCCCGGCAGCGCGAACAGATAAGTGCCCCGCGCCACCCCGGCGAGCGCGCGCGACTGGATCGTGGAGGTCCCGATCTTCTGGTACGACAGCATGCGGAACAGTTCGCCGAACCCCTCGATGCGCTTCTCCAGCACCTGCTCATAGGCTTCCGGCGTCACATCACGGCCGGTCACGCCGGTGCCCCCGGTCGAGATGATCACGTCGATATCGGGATCGGCGATCCATTCCTTCAGGCACCCGGTGATATGGTCCACATCGTCCGGCTCGATACTGCGCGCCGCCAGTTCGTGCCCGGCGGCCACGATCCGCTCGGCCAGCAAGGCGCCGGAGGTATCGGTTTCCAGGGTACGCGTGTCCGACACGGTCATCACCGCGATACGAACAGGCAGGAAGGGACGGGTAAGATCCAGCTTTGACATGGCGCCATGTTCCCCCATCGGCGGAAACGGCGTCAATGGCCTTCCGTTGCCTCGCCACCCACCGGCTCAACCGCCAGCCGCCTGGCCCCCAGCCCGGTAAACAGCTCCGTCCGGCAGGTCAGGATCAGGATCTGCAACCGCCCGGCGGCCTCGGTCAGAATGTCGAACATCCGGTCCAGCCGCCCCGAATCGGCATAGGTCAGGGCATCATCCAGCACCAGCATCGCCGGCCGCCCCCGCGCCCGCATCAGGTCGGCCAGCCCCAGCCGCGCCAGCACCGCGATCTGCTCCCGCGTCCCGTCCGAGAGATTCACGAACGGCTCGTCGATCCGCCGCGACAGCGCCGAGATACTGAAATCCGGCTCCACCGTAGCCACGGCACGCGGAAACAGCGCGCTCAACGCCGGCTGCACCGCACGGGCCAGCGGGGCCAGATAGCGCTCGGTCGCCGCCCGCTCCGCCGCCGCCACCGCATCGCGCAGGCACTTCAGGATCGCCACCTCGCGTTCGCACGCCGCGTCCTCGGCGGCATGGGCCGCGCGCAACCGCTCCTGCGCCGCAATCCGCTCGTCCAGCCCATCGCCCTCCGCCGCGCGAATGCGAGCCTCACGCGCCGCCATCTCCTGCCGCAATGCGGCCAGGCGGGCATGCCCATCCTGAATCGTGCGCTCCAACCGCTGGATCGCGGCATCGGCCAAGGCCTCGGTCCCTTCGGGCCGCGTCTCCTCGATGCGCAGCAACGCCTGCTCCGCCCTCTCGGCAGCGTTCTGGTCGGCAGCCAGCCGGGCCGACAGCGCGTCATCCGCCTCCACCGCCCGCGCGGCCTCCAGGTCGCGCGCCAACTGGGCCACGCCATCCCGCGCCACCTGCGCCTCGGCCCGCAGGCGCGCCAGATCCTCCGCCGCCCGCCGCATCGTCTCGTCAGGCGCCAGCAGCGCCCGATGCGCGGCTTCATACCCATCCTCGGCCGCCTGCATCGCCTCACGGGCCGCCTCCAGCACCGCCAGCGGATCGCCCGCCGCCGCCTCCGCGTCAGCCTCGCCGATCCGGGCGATCCGCACATCCAGATCCGCCAGCCGCCGCCGGGCCGCCTCCGTCGCATGCACCGGCGACTGACCACTGGCGGCCAGCAGCCCACCCAGCACCGTCCGTGCCGCCTGAAAAGCCAGTTCAGCCTGCCGACGCGCCGCCAACGCAGCCTCGGCGCCGACAATATCGGCGCAGCCCGCCTCTGCCAGCGCCCGGCGCAGCGCTTCTTCCGCCCCGGCCAGTTCCGCACGCAGCGTATCCCGCCCATGGCTGGCCGGCGCGATGCGGATCGTGCCGATCCCCTCGATCCGCAGCAGCGCATTGTCCGTCACCACAACGCGGCCGCTCTCCAGCGCCACCTCGTCAAGCACCAGCCGCCCGTACGCGCCGTCGGCCAGCACGATATCCAGCGTCGTCGCCTGGGCCTGGCTGGCCGCCCGCGCCGCATCCAATGCGCGTTCAGCCTGCCGGATCGCGTCCATCCGCGCATCGTCGATCGTGCAGGCTTCACGCTCCGCCACCGCCCGCGTCACCGCCCGCGCCGCCTGCTCCAGCCGATCCAGCGCCGCCGCCGCCTCGCGCCGCTCATGCGCCAGCCGCGCCCGCTCCACCCGGCCGGCCGCCCGATCCAGCGCCTCGCGTGCCGTCCGGCGCGCGATATCGGCCACCCGCACCGTGTCCAGCCGCGCGGCATGCGCCGCCGTCGCCGCCGCCTGCACGCCCTGCGCTGCCAGGAACGCCGCCTCCAGTTCCGCCACCCGCGCCGTCCCCGCCACCAGATCGCGCTCCCAGGCCACACGCCCCGCCAGATCCTGCCGCACGGCCGCCAGTTGCGCCGCCGCATGGTCGCGCACCGCGCGCGCGGCCCGATACCGGGCATCGTAATCGCGCAGCCGGTCACGCACCCGGCCCGCCTCCGCCAGATCGGCCCGTTCCTTCTCGCGCCGGTCGGCATCGTCCTCATGCGCCAGGCGGCGGCGCAAATCCGCCATGGCGTTCAAATCATCTTCCAGCGCCTGCCGCCGGCCTTCCAGCCGCGCCAGTTCGGCCGCCGCTTCCTGCTCGCCCTCCTTCGCCGCGCGAAAACGGCCACGCGGATTGCCCCGCCCGTCCAGCAGCACGGCCAGATCGGCCGCCACCCGCGACAGCACCCGCGCGGCGGCATCCCCGCCCGTCATGGCATCCAGATCCGCCTCCAGGCACGAGCGGATGGTCGCCCGCGCGGGGTCCGAAAAATCCGGCTGCACCAGGCTTTGCCCCTGCGTCACCCACAGCGCGTTCAGCAGGCCCATCGCCTCGGCACCGCGCCTGCCCGCTTCCACACCCAGCAGATCGTGCAGTCGCGCTTCCGCCGCATCACCATCCAGCCGTTCGCCCCCGCCCTCCAGCCGAGCGAAGGCACGCTGCATGAAGCGCTTTTCCAGCCGCCAGTCGCAGCCATCGAGCGTGAAATCGACCGCGATACGCGGCGCCCCTTTCCCTCCATAAGGTTGCAGGCCGGCGACCGGTCCTGCCTTGGACCCATGCGCGAGGAGAAACACCGCCCGCAACGCCGCCAGCAGCGTCGATTTACCGAATTCGTTCGGCGCCCCCAGCAGGTTGATCCCCGGCCCCAGCCCCACCAGCCGCACCGCGTCGCCAAACCGACGAACCTGCTCGACTTCCAGCCCCCGCAGGATCATGCCGCCGCTCATGCCATCCCCCCGGCCCCATCACGCGCCAGCAGATACAGCCGCTGCAACGCCGCGGCCGCGATCGCCCGCGCCGCATCGTCCCCCTCGCCGGCCTGCCGCGCCAGCGTCTCGGCGGCGGCCCGCACCGCGCCCCCCGGCCCGAATGCCTCCAGATCGTCCGATGACGGCGCCAGCCCCGGCGCGCCGTCAATCCGCAGCAGCCGCAATGCCGACCCCAGCCCGTCCACGATCCGCGCCTGCCAGCCCTCCAGGTCCGACAGCCCCAGCGCCCCGCTGACCGCCAGCCACACCAGCACCCGGCTTGGGTCGTCGGGGTCGAGCGCACGCAGCCGCCCTTCCAGCGCCGCGATATCATCGGCACAGGTCAGCACCGCCTGTGCGCGCTCCCAGCGAAAGCGCCCCACGACATGGGGTTCCACCAACGGCTCGGCCCGCGGCCCATCCAGCGTCACCAGCAGCGCCTGGCCGCCCCCCGTCCCGCCGAGATCGAACCCGTCGATCTCCGGCGTGCCCGAATACCAGGTCCGGGCATCGATCTTCACGGCGCCATGCCAGTCGCCCAGCGCCAGATAGGAAAGCCCCGCCTGCCGTGCCCGATCGACGGCGAGCAGGTTATGGCCCGGCGCCTCCTCACCGAAACTGCGCACCGACCCATGCGCCAGCCCCACGCGAATCGCCCCCTCCGGCGTCACCGCCCCATCCATCCACGCGGTCGGATCGCCGATCACATGCCGATGCCCCAGCCCCGCCGGCAGCAGCCACGCCGTGCCCGCCGCATCCAGGGGCGCCGGCACATGGGCCAGATGCGGCACGATATGATCCGGCAGCCCGGTCCGTGCCAGCCGGTCCCACAGCCCGTCCCGTTCGTTGAAATCATGATTGCCGGGGATCAGGTGCCAGCTCAGGTCGGGAAACTGGCGCATCCGCTCGACCGGCTGGCGCAACGTGCGTTCGGACGGGCGCAGATGGTCGTAGATATCCCCCGCCACCACCACGCATTCCGCCCCCTGGGCGCGGGCCAGGCGGCCGATCCGTCCGATCGCTTCCAGCCGTTCCTGTTGCAGGACGGGCAGGATGTCGTCGTCGGCGAAGCGGAAGACCTTGCCGATCTGCCAGTCAGACGTATGAAGCAGGCGCATGCCCCCTTATCGCCCGATCCGGCGGCGACGGCCAGAGGGCACAATGGGGCATGCCCCTCCTGCATACCAGCCATCGTCATCGCAGGACAAAACCCACGCCGAACCGGCGGAAGGAAATCTTTCTTTATTCAATCATTAATTTTCCAATCCATTCTTTTCCAATCCCCGAAACCTCCGGCGTCTGATACGGTTTGTCGCAAGCCCGACATATACGGCTCGCCCACAGCCGCCATAGTCCGCGGCTTGCGAGCATGTGGAGGACCATGAAGGCGATGGAACAGGGCGGCGTAACAGCCACGGCGGCGGCGCTCGCGCGCTGGCTCTGGCTGCCGGCAGCCCGCCCGTCCTGGCTGCCGGCGGGCAGCGTCGCCTTCTGCCTGCGCAGTTGGGCCGCCGTCATGCTGGCGCTGGGCGCGGCTTTCTGGCTGCAGATCGATTCTCCCGCCAGCGCGGGCGTCACGGTCATGATCCTGAGCCAGCCCCTGCGCGGGCAGATCCTGTCCAAGGCGCTGTACCGCATGGCCGGCACCCTGGCCGGCGCGGCGGTGGCCATAGGCCTGATCGCGACCTTCGGGCAGGACCGGATGATGTTCCTGGGCGGCGTCGGGCTGTGGCTGGGGCTGTGCGTGGTGCTGGGCACGCTGGCACGCGATTTCCGGGCCTATGGCGCGCTGCTGGCGGGCTACACCGTCGCCATCATCGGCATCGGCTGCATCGACCGCCCCCAGGACGTCTTCGATGTCGCGATCTTCCGCGTGTCGGCCATCATGATCGGCATCGTCTCGGTCGCCATCGTCAATGACGTCACCGGTTCCCCCACCGCCTGGCACCGTCTGGCCACCGGCCTGCGCCACGGCGCGGCCCAGGTGCAGCAGATCGGACGCGATGCCGTCAGCGGGCTCGCCGCCCCCGACGACGTCACCTGGGTATCCCTGGCGGGGCGGATCATGGCGCTGACCAGCCAGGTCTCCTTCGCCCGCACCGAACTGGCCGACAGCGCCCTGCGCATGACCGGCGCCCGCTCGGCGATGGTCGCGATGCTGGACATGATCTCATGCAGCCGCGCCATCAGCGGCATCCTGCGCATGGACGAGGAAGTCCGGCCCGCCCTCCTGGCCCGCGTACGCCGGCGCTTCGGCGACGGCACCCCCTTCGCCGATGAAGACGAGGCCAGCCAGGCGATGACCGACCTGCTGCACCGCGACCCCGGCGAGCCCCCCCTCACTCCCGCCGAGGCCTACCTGATCGAACGCACGATGGCCCTGCTTTCCTACGGGCGCTGGGTCCGCGACGGCATCCGCACGCTGGAGGAAGGCCGCACCGCCCCCCGCCTCGCGCAAAAGGTCCAGATCGGCCGCCAGCAGGACCCGGTGCTGGCCCTGCTGAACGGCACGCGGGTCATGATGGGCTTCACCGCCGCCGCCTTCATATGCATCCTCAGCGGCCTGCCGGAGACGACGACCACCCTGTTGCAGGTCGCCACCATCCTCACCCTGTCGATCACCACCTTCGACACCCGCGCCTTCGGCATGGGCGCGCTGATCGGCGTGCCGCTCTCCACGGTCTGCGCGATGGTGCTCGATACCCGCATCCTGCCCTACGGCTCGGGCATGGTCTTCTTCTCGCTGATGCTGGCCCCGATCATCTTCGCAAGCTGCCTGCTGCTGATCCACCCGCGCCTGATGCCGATCGGGCTGAATTTCGGGGTCTTCTTCTTCATCGTGCTGGGCCTGGACAATTTCCATAATTACGATCCCACCCAGTTCGTCGACCGCAATCTCTATTACATGCTCTCCTCGATCATCCTGTATTTCGCCCTTACGCTGGCACCGCCCTCGGCCCGCCGCCGGCGGTTCCGCATCGCCATGGCCGTGGCCATGACCCTGCGGCGGCAATTCACCGGCCATGGCGACATCGCCAGTCCCCTGCTGATCAGCCGGCAATATGACCGCCTGCTCCAGGCCCGCACCTGGAGCGGCCACCTGCCACAGAAACCCATCACCCTGCGCGTGTTCGACCGCATCGTCTCCCTGGGCGACCTCAACGGCGCGCTGGCCCGCGCCCGCCGCCACCTCATGCGCGCCGCCGCCATCCCGGCGGTGGCCGAACCGGTCGCCCGCACGCAGGACATGCTGCGCACCCTCAACCTGTCCGAGGCCGGCACCCCCATCCTCAGCCACGCCGCCCACCTGCTGGCGGCGGCCGACAGCCTGGCCCCCGCCGACCGCGAAACGCTGATCGGCGCCGTCTCCGGCCTGTTCGGCGCCGCCCGCCTGCTGGACCGCAACGCAAGCGCCTTGCGCCATTACGGCATCCTGCCCGTGCCGGAGACCGCGCGATGACGCCCACCATCACCATCGCCGGGGTGGAAATCGCCTCCTTCCTCGTCGATGCCGGGCTGGCGGTCCTCACCCTGATGGCCCTGCGCCCGCTGCTGGCCAGCCGCATGGTGCAGAAGCGGCTGTGGAACGTGCCGCTGGCCGAATTCGGCATCCTGATCTGCCTGCTCGGCTTCTATGTCTTTCTTCTCTAAAAGGGTCTGATGGTGTTCGAACGTGCCCGCATGGTCATGCGGATTACCACCACACTGGCCATCCTGGCCCTCGCCTCGGTCGTCCTGCTGGCGCTCTGGCAATATTACACCGCCGCACCCTGGACCCGGAACGGCCAGGTGCGCGTCCAGGTGGCCAATATCGCCCCCCGCGTCTCGGGCCAGATCGTGGAGATCCAGGTCACCGACAACCAGTACGTGCATCGCGGCGACGTGCTGTACACCATCGACCCGTTCGATTTCCGCATCGCGGTGGCGCAGGCCACCGCCCGCGTCAACGAACGCCAGGCCGACATGACCATGCGCCTGGCCCAGCACCAGCGCCGCCAGCAACTCTCCTCGGCCTCCGCCTCCGCCGAGGAAAAGCAGCAGTTCGAAGCCGTAGCGGAACAGGCCAAGGCCCAGTATGCCGAGGCCCTGGCCGCCCTGTCGCAGGCACGGATCAACCTGGAACGCACCCAGATCCACAGCACCGTCAACGGCTACGTCACCAACCTGACGATGCGCGTCGGCGATTACGCGACCGCCGGCGTGGCCGACATCCAGGTGATCGACGCCGATTCCTTCTGGGTCGACGGCTATTTCGAGGAAACGCGGCTGCGCGGCCTCTATCGCGGCGCCCTGATGCGCATCGACCTGATGGGCGTGCCGACCCCGCTCTGGGGCCATGTGGAAAGCATCACGCGCGGTATTTCCTCGACCAACGCCGAACGCTCCACCCAGGGCCTGCCCTCGGTCAATCCGGTCTATACGTGGGTCAGGCTGGCCCAGCGCATCCCGGTGCGCATCCATATCGACACCATCCCCGCCGGCCTCACGCTCTCGGCGGGCATGACGGCCAGCGTCGCGATGGTCATGCCGGACGGCCGCCGGCCCCGCCTGTCATGGACCAGCCTGTTCGACGGCCTGAAGCGTCTCCTGGTCCGCCCCAAACCGCCCAACGCCGTGCTGCACGCCCACGCCAGCGCGCCCCTGTCGGACGCGGACCGGAAGCAGTAAGGTCCGCCCAGGAACGAGACAGACCCGGAGAGTACGCCATGCCCCGCCTTCAAGCCCTCGCCGCCGCGCTGCTGGCCCTCTCCGTCAGCCAGGCCCATGCGGCGGGCACCGCCAGCCCGTTCACGGGCGAATGGGCCGCCATGGGCCTCTCCCCGGTCGTGGTCGGCGCGCCCGATGCCCACCATCAGGTCCAGGTCACGCTGCCCGACGAACTGCACAATTACGCGCCGCACCAGGTCACGCTGGCGCCCCACGGCAAGGACAATCTGCAATCGCTGGGCCACGACCCGCTGGTCACGCTGCAACTGGTCTCGGCCAACAGCGCCACCCTGACGGTCAAGGGCACCAAGCCGGGGCAGATGGTCAATCTCCCCCTAAGCCGCAACAACTAAAAACCTGGTCGGAAATGCGCGCTGGTGGCGATCCGACGCGCGTCCGCTGTGCTCCGATGCTCACGGCCATCAAGGCCGCTCCGCTTCGGTGCTCGCGGACGCACGACGGGCGTGCCGCTGCGCGGCACTCTCGCTCACCAGCCCACATTTCCGACCAGGTTTTGCCCGGCCACCGTCAGCTTCGATGAAAAAACCTACCCGCGTCCTTGTTCCGGCGCGTCCAGCAGGGTGAGCAGGCGCTTGCGCAGGTCGGCGGCCTGGGGGCGGTCCAGCACCGCGCGCAGATGCCGCATCTGGCGCCGCGCGTCGTAAAGCTGGTCCAGCAGCGACAGCACCACGGGCATGCCGTCCTCCCCGATCCCCAGGTCACCGGTCAGCTCGGCAATCAGCCGCGCCCGGGCCACGTCGATGTCCTGAAAGACATACGCCCCCGGCTCACCCTCCGGCCGCAGCCATGCGCTGTCGATCCAGTGCTGGACCTCGACCACGCTGACATTGCCCGCCCGGACGCACAGGGTTTCGATCGTGATCATGCGGCACCTCCCCCCTTCGCCTCGCCCGGAGGGGTCCAGGATTTCAGAAAGGTCTCCAGCGCCGCGTCCACGGGGCCGATCGTCACCTGCAAGGTCACATACAGGTTCCCCGCTTCCTGCCCGCCATGGGCCTTCACGCCCTTGCCGCGCAGCCGCAGCACGCTGCCGGTGTCGGAATGGGCCGGCACGTTCATCGAGACCGACCCGCTGGGGGTCGGCACCTTGATCGGCCCGCCCAGCACGGCGGTCTTCACCCCCACGGGCAGGGTCATGCGCAGGTCGTTGCCGTCCCGGGTATAGGTCTCGCTGGGCGCGACAGTGATGGTGATCAGCGCGTCGCCGGCCGGCCCGCCCTGATGCCCCTCGCCGCCCTTGCCGCGCAGACGCATGATCTGCCCGTCCTCGATCCCCGGCGGGATCTTCACGTCCAGCGTCCCGCCGCCCGGCAGCGTCACGCGCGAGGTGCCGCCATTGACCGCATCCTCGAAACTGACGGTCAGCGAGAAATTCCGGTCATCCCCCCGCGCCGGTCCCTGCGGACGGCGGCGGAAGCCGCGCTGCTGGCCGAACATCGAGCCGAACATGTCGCCCAGATCGTCCTCGGAAAATCCACCGCCCGAATACCGGAAGCCCTGCGCGCCCTCGGCATGGTCGCGATAGCCGCTGCCACCGCCGCCCGCCCAGCCGCGCTCCTGGCCCGCGGCGTCGATCTCGCCCCGGTCGAAACGCGCGCGCTGGTCGGCGTCCGACAGCAGCGCATGGGCCGAGCCGATCGCCTTGAATTTCTCCTCGGCCTCCTTGTCACCTGGATTGAGGTCCGGATGATATTTCTTGGCCAGCTTGCGATAGGCCTTGCGGATGTCGTCCTGACTGGCCGTGCGCGACAGGCCCAGGATCTCGTACGGATCGGTACTCACGGTTATGCGTCTTCTCCCTGGCGGCACGCGATATCGAACAAATCGGGCGCAGCACCCGGCTCCGCCCCGGCGCGCCATCATCCGGACACGCCCCCTGTCTGAAATAATGGGGAGCAGCCGCCGACCGGTCAATGTAAGCCCGCACGCAAGGCTGCCATCCTGCACGCGCGCCTGCCCGGCAGGCGGCTTCGCGCCCGGCCTGAGGCACGCTAGGCTGGGGCACGAAAAAGGGACCACGACCATGATCATCCGCCTCAATGCCCGCCGTCTGCTCCTGCTGCTGGCCGGAACGGGCGCGGCCCTTGCCGGCCCCGCGCAGGCACGCGCGCACAAGGAACATTCGATCTACGGCTCCATTGCCGGCTATCGCGCGATCCTCGATCACGACAGCGACGCCTACCGGTCCGCCGACAGTTTCTGCCAGACCGACGCCTCGGTCAGCGCCGCGACCAGCGGCGCCGTGATGACCGGCAGCGGCGGCAACCAGTTCAAGCGCCTGAAGACGTACTACGCCCATTGCATGGAAAGCCGGGGCGCATGGATACGGATCACCGGCAACGCCCCCGGCGACCGCCCGGACGATCACTGACTCGGACAGAGCCCCCCTGCAAAATCCCCCGGTTGAGTCCGTCCGGCATCTTGTTATAACAAGACCCTGTCCGAACGCTCAGAAGACCGAATGGTCCGCACACAAGGGCCCGCGCAAGCGGCGGCGCCGAGGGAAAAGACCCGATGGGAATGAAAATAGGCCTGTTCGTGCCGTGTTATATCGACGCCTTCTACCCCGGCGTCGGAATCGCGACACTCGAACTGCTGGAACGGCTGGGCCAGGACGTCACCTACCCCACCGAGCAGACCTGCTGCGGCCAGCCAATGACCAATGCCGGCTGCGTGTCGGATTCGGCGGCGGCCGAGGCCCTGTTCGTCAAGCTGTTCTCCGGTTTCGACGCCATCGTGATGCCCTCGGGAAGCTGCACTCATCACGTCCGCTCGCATTTCGACGCGATCGAACAGACCGACGCGGTGCGCCACGTCCGCGCCAACACCTACGAACTGGTCGAATTCCTGCACGACGTGCTGAAGGTGCGCGATTTCCCGTGGGCGGAATTTCCCCACACGGTCGGGCTGCATAACAGTTGCTCGTCCCTGCGCGCGCTGCGCACCGCCAGCATGTCGGAACTGGGCGAACCCGCCTTCTCCAAGCCCATGACCCTGCTCTCCGGAGTCAAGGGCATCCGCTTCGCCACGCCCGCGCGGCCCGACGAATGCTGCGGCTTCGGCGGCACCTTCTCGGTCACCGAGGAAGCCGTCTCCGCCCGCATGGGCCTGGACAAGGTCCGCGATCATTTCCACGCGGGCGCCGAATATATCGTCTCGGCCGACTCTTCATGCATGATGCACCAGCAGGGCTGTGCCGAACGCAACCGGGTGGACATCCGCTTCATTCACATCGCTGAAATCCTGAACGGAGCCCGGCAATGAAGGAAAAGCCCGTCAACCACGCCGCCGCCGCCGTCGCCTTCATCGCCGACAAGCCGCATCTGGATTTCCACGATGCCAGGCTGTGGGACATGCGCCAGAAGCGCGACGCCCAGATGCACCTGCTGCCCGAATGGCAGGAACTGCGCAGCCGCGCCTCCGCCATCAAGGAACACGCGCTGGCGAACCTCGCGGATTATCTCGAAGAGTTCGAGCGCAACGCCAAGAGCAACGGCATCCACGTCCACTGGGCGGCCGACGGCGCCGAACATAACCGCATCGTCGGCGAAATCCTGGCAGCACGCGGCGCCAAGACGCTCATCAAGAGCAAGTCGATGGTCACCGAGGAATGCGACCTCCGCCCCTACCTGGCGGCGCGCGGCGTCACGGTCACCGAAACCGACCTCGGCGAGCGCATCCAGCAGCTCGACGACCAGTTGCCCAGCCACATCGTCGTGCCGTCGGTCCACAAGCTGACCAGCGACGTGGCGCGCATCTTCGCCCGCTCCTACGGCACCGACCCCAACGCCGACGACCCGCACCAGCTCGCCGAGGCCCAGCGCCTGGCCGCCCGCCCGGTCATCCTGCATGCCGACGCGGGCATGACCGGCGGCAATTTCTTCGTGGCCGAAACCGGCACCTTCGTCGTCTGCACCAACGAGGGCAACGCCGATCTCAGCGCCACGGTGCCGGGCGTGCATATCGCCACCATCGGCATCGAGCGCGTCGTCCCCCGCATGGCCGATCTCGGCGTGTTCATCCGCCTGCTGTCGCGCAGCGCGCTCGGCTCGCCCATCACCCAATATACCACCCATTTCCGCGGCCCGCAGGATGGCGGCGAGATGCATGTGGTGCTGGTCGATAACGGCCGCTCCGCCCGCCTGGGCATGGCGGATTTCTGGACCTCGCTCAAATGCATCCGCTGCGGCGCGTGCATGAATACCTGCCCGGTCTACCGCCGCTCGGGCGGCCTGTCCTACGGCGCGGTCTATTCCGGCCCGATCGGCGCGAT
Source organism: Gluconacetobacter brunescens (assembly GCF_048695475.1). Taxonomy (NCBI): domain Bacteria; kingdom Pseudomonadati; phylum Pseudomonadota; class Alphaproteobacteria; order Acetobacterales; family Acetobacteraceae; genus Gluconacetobacter; species Gluconacetobacter brunescens. The sequence goes on from NZ_JBLHEN010000002.1 coordinate 663,601, forward strand.
CATCGACCCCACCTTCAACGAGCGCAAATACAGCACCCTGCCCTACGCCTCGACGATGAACGGCAGTTGCACCAATGTCTGCCCGGTCAAGATCAACATCCACGAGCAGCTTTACAAATGGCGCCAGGTGCTGGTCGAGCACCACCAGATGCCGTTCGTGAAGCGCGAGATCATGCACATGGCCGGCAAGCTGATGGGCCAGCCCAAGCTCTATCGCGCCGCCATCAACGGCACCGAAACCGCCCTCAGCACCCTGCCGCGCTTCGCGCTCTATAACTGGCTGAACCCGTGGGGCAAGAATCGCGAACTCCCCAAGCCGGTCAAGGAAACCTTCCATAGCTGGTACCGCCGCAACCGCCCGGCGGACGGCAAGGCCACGCCAGAGAACGCCAAAACGGAGACCAAGGCATGAGCGCCCGCGACAGCATCCTGGCGACCCTGCGCCGCAACAGCCCCCCGCCGGCCGCCCACCCCCTGCCCGACCCTGCCGTGCTGGGCGAAGCCGACGCCAGCCCGGAACGCTTCAGCGCCAGCCTGCTGCAGATGGGCGGCACGATGCTGGACCGCCAGCCCGACGAACCGCTCGACCAGGCCATCGCCCGCCGCTTCCCCAAGCCCGGCCTGATGATCTGCTCGCTGGTGCCCGAGGCCACCGGCACGGTGCGCATCGAGGACCTGCCCACCCCGCAGGCCGCCGAACCGGTCGACGTCACCATCGTCCGCGCCGCCTTCGGCATCGCGGAAACCGGCTCGATCTTCCTCAGCGAGGCCCAGCTCCACCTCAACGCCATCGCCCACCTGACCCAGCACATGGTAGTCCTGCTGGACCCGGCGCAGATCACGGCCAACCTGCACACCGCCTATCTGCGCCCGGAATTCCACACCGCCCGCTACGGCGTGCTCATGAGCGGCCCCTCAGCCACCGCCGACATCCAGGGCGTCCTCATCCGCGGCGCCCAGGGCGTCCGCAGCCTGACCGTCTGTTTTGTATCGGAATAAGGCAGAAACCGTCTTCTCACCACCCCGCACGCCAAACGGTCATTGCAATACAGAACGAGTCCGAGAGCGTCCTCGACCAAAGGCCGGGTGATGCTCTCTTGCATTCGTCTCATAGTCAATCGGTTTCGTCGATGAAGACCAGACGGGTGGGATCTATATCGGCCTGATATCGCTTCCAGAACTTATGCTTACGCGCAATGTCAGACTGACCCTGCTCGCAGGGCAGCACGCTTTTTTCGAAGCTGATTCCTTCGGATTGAAAAAAGCGCGACCGCATTTCCCGTGTCGGCCTGAACGCCCCACTCGTCACGCGCTCTAAAGATCAGAGACGCGGATTTCGCCAGACCTGCAGACCATCAGCAATGGTAGCATTGAGCAAAGAATTTAAATTTGGATTATAATTCATAACTGTAGGATGTTCGTTTTCCAAACACCACCCATTCTGGAAGAAAAGATCTATAAGATCCCCATCCAATTTCCTCGAATGCGTTCCAATTATGATATACCTGACTTTCTCATTAAGTATGGAAATGGTTTTATTGCAAATATCATATTCCCCCCCTTGGATGTCGATATGAATAAAGTCCCACAATGGACGTTTAGATAAAATATAAGAGAAAGATAAAACCTTAACTTCTATCATATTTTCAAGATTAAATGAAGAGCTGAGATATTTTTCGTCTTCGGAATTACCCTCCTGCATTGGCCGTGCGCTGGCCTCATTTTTGGGATCTGTAAGAATAGGCCAACGGGCGGTGCCATTTTCAATGCCGACAGCCCCTTGAATTAATTCCACTGAATATTTGTCAAGTGCATTATCTTTGATATGCTGCTGCATGGTTTCAAAGCGGGCTGGATCTCCCTCCACCCCGACAAGATAAATATTTTTTATGCCGCGAAGTTCCGCCGCTTTTCCTGCAGCCGTAATCCACGGCCCGTTTCCTGCACCAAGTTCAATAGCGGAAAAACTATCGCCTTTGGTCGCCGCGACCGCGCGTAGAGTACCAATCCATTCTCCTGCGCCGGAACGATAGTCGGAAGGGACGGGAAGACCAAGGACCACATTGTCCAATCCTTCGCATCCATGCCACAGAGAACTTATGCGGGTTTTCTGCCCAACGAAATCCGTCACAAATCCTGGAAGTGGCTTCTGATCTTTGATTTCCCAAGACTGAAGAAAATCTATATCTTCCTTGGAATATTCCGGCCACCTGTTCTCAGGCTCAGCATAGTACCCAGAACGAAATTCCGGCGACTTTGTGAAGGCATTGATCAGATCTTTTCTAGGCCTCCCATTCTTTAGAGAACTCACATGTGCAGATAACCCTGCATCATCTGCCGGTCGATTCAATATAATATTATACAGGACCTTGACAAAATCTTCATTGGACAAATCCTTATTAAGGGTGTCTACAAGTAAATTATTCATTTTGATCTCACAAAATATTTGTTAGAATTTGGACCATACATTCTGAATATTTCAAATTTTATTTGAAGATAAAACCCCCTCTTTAGCATGCCTCTATATTATTTCAATTTTCATGGAGAACCGGAATATGTCAATTGGAAAGCTCCATCACACGCATTTTGTTGAAGGAACGGCGATCAGGGAGAACTGCTGGAACCTTTCAATCTCGCGGCAGGCGGTGCGCAGGATAATCCGGTCAGGGCAACAAAAGAAGTCAGCTACGGTTTCTGAACGGCGAGATTTCGTTGCCTGCCTCATGACATCGCAGCGATAGATCTGACGCATCGAGATGCGCCGAGGTCATTTTGGTATTAACAAATACGCTGACCCATTCGCCATAGAACAAATTATGACGCGCGAATGGGCCGTCATGGCCGAGCGCGAAGAGGCCAGAGATCACTCTGGCGGCCCGGACAGCCAGTTGATGCAGCGATATGACGTACATTAATTTCGCCAGGCCGCCATTCCACCCGCACGACAGAAGACCCCTTTCAATGACGCGATCAGGCCTTGTCCGCCCGGTCACGCCCCCCATCAGCCGCCCGGCGGCGCCATGAATTCCGGCCCCACCGGGTCGGTGATGTGCGCGGCCAGAATACGGTCGATCTCCACCTTGTCGTCCACCGACAGATGCCAGCCGCAGGCCTGGTCGATGCCTGCGATCTGCTCGGGCTTGCGCGCCCCCCACAGCGCGATGGTCGGCCCCTGGTCCAGCACCCAACGGATCGCCAGCGCCAGCACCGACCGCCCGAACCGCTCCTTCGCAAACACCTCCAGCGCCGTCACTGCCGCCAGATACTGGGCAAAGCGCGGTGCCTGGAATTTCGGATCGGCACTGCGCAGATCGTCGCTACCGAAATGGCTGGCCGCCGTCATCTTGCCCGACAGCAGCCCCCGGCACAGCGGCCCATAAGCCAGCACCGCCAGACCATGCCTGACCGACCAGGGCAGGATATCATCCTCGATCGCGCGTTCGAACAGATTATAGGGCGGCTGCACGGCCGCCAGCGGCGCCACGGCGCTGAACTGCTCCATCTGCGCGACGGAGAAATTGCTCACCCCCAGCGCCAGCACCTTGCCCTCCCGGTGCAGGTCCTCCAGCACGCGCGCGGTCTCGTCCAGCGGTACCGAGGGGTCGGGCCAGTGGATCTGGTAGAGGTCGATCCGGTCGGTGCGCAGCCGGCGCAGCGAATCCTCGATTTCCTGCCGGATGCGCGCGGCGGAACAGTTGCGGAACGGCTTGCCGTCCTTCCAGTCCAGCCCGACCTTGGTGGCAATGGCCACCTTGTCGCGCCGCCCGTCCAGCGCCTGCCCCACGACCTCCTCGGAATGGCCGAATCCATAAACCGGCGCGGTATCGATCAGGCTGATCCCCAGATCCAGCGCCTCGTGGATCGTGGCGACGGCCTGGCGGTCGTCGGCCCCGCCCCACATCCACCCGCCGATCGCCCAGGTGCCCAGCGCGATGCGCGAGACCGGAAAGGGAATGCCCGAGACGGCAATGGTTTCCATCGGCATGAAATGCTCCTTCCTGCCCGCCTCCCTTGGAGGACGGACTCAGCAATCGGGAAAGAACGCAAAAAAGGACCGGAGCGCACGAGCACCCCGGCCAAGTCTTTCCCTCGTATGCAAGCGACGGCCGAGCCGTCACGTTCCATCCGGCACCCGAACCGCTCGCACGACAATGAAAAAGCATTTCATCTTGTTATCTTTGCCGTGAACGGCAGCGTCACGCGGCCCCGCCACGCAACGCCGCCTCTTTCCCCGTCCTGCGTCGCGTCCTATGGGTAGGGTGCCGGCGTCGTGTGCGCGACACGACCGGCCCGCGCTGAATGGAGAAGCGAAGCAATGTCGCGCAAGGTTGCCCCGACGGTATCACGCACGATCACCCTGATGGCCCCCCTGGCACTCCTCGCCGCCTGCGCCCCGCGCTACCCCTCCCCCCATCCGGCCCACACGCCATCGGCGCAATATGCCGCCGGCCAGGGCGCGCTGGTGGTGGACGACCACGTGCCCGACTTCGCCAGCCGCAATTTCGAACCCTTCACCCGTCAGGACGTGGCCGCGATCGCGATGCGGGAATGGCGGCTGTTCGGCCAGCCGGTGAATGACGACGACCCCGAACAACGCCCCGAGGCCGCCAGCGCGACCGTCAAGCCGGAACGCATGCCCGGCCTGTGGCAGCGCGTGGGCGAATATTGGTGGATCGGCCAGGACCCGGGCGAAAGCGAGGTCGCCTGGACCGGCAAGCACAATACCGAAGGCGCGATCACCAACTACGTTCATGACGGCATGTTCGCCTGGTCGGCGGCGTTCATTTCCTACGTCATGCGGGTCGCGGGCGCGAACGACCGCTTCGCCTATTCGCCGAATCACTCCACCTATATCAACGCCGCCGCCGCCGGTACCGAAAGCGGCGTCCGCGCCCAGGACCCGGTCTCCTACGCCCCGGCGCTGGGCGACCTGATCTGCGTCGGGCGGGGCGCGAGCAAATCGGTCCGCTTCGCCGACCTGCCGACCCGCTATGGTTTCCCGGCCCATTGCGGCATCGTCGTCGCCACCAACCAGAACGGGCAGCCCTTCGGCCATCAGATCAGCATCATCGGCGGCAATGTCGACGACGCGGTCGCCCTGACCCACGTTCCCGTCGGGCCGGACGGCAAACTGGCCGACCCCACCGGCCACAGCTACGACCCGCGCTACCCCTGGTGCGTCGTGCTGCAAGTGCTGTACGACGCCGATGCCGAACCGGCCGACCGCGAATAAGGCCGGGTCGTCATAAACCGCCGTTCAGGGAACGACCTGCGAAGCCGCATGCCGGATGGCGCGCGCCATCGCCTCGACCCCATTCCCACGATTGGTCGAAAGCGCCTGCACCAGCCCCAGATCGCGCAGGAAGCCGGAATCGGTCGCCAGGATTTCCTCGGCGCTCCGGCCCGAATAAACCCGCAGCAGCAGCGCCACCAGGCCCGAGACGATGGCGGCATCCGACGCACCGGCAAAGAACAGCACACCATCGCGGTCGGTCATTTCCAGCCACACCTGGCTCTGGCAACCCGGCACGCGATGGGCGTCATTCGTCCATTCGGCGGGAAAGGGCGGCATCGTGCGGCCCAGTTCGATGATGTACTGGTAGCGCTGCATCCAGTCATCGAAGAGGTCCAGTTCCTCGCCGATCGCCGCAATCGCGGCGGCGGCGGTGGCATCCTGGGGCAAGACGAAAGGATCAGTCATCAAGGCTACCTGACAAGAATAAGCAAATGGACGGACAAAGACTAAAACACATCCTCACCCGCTAGAAGCCCGCCCCGCCCCGCCCCCGGTTTGTGGCCGGAAACCGTGAGCTGGCGAGCGAGAGTGCCGCGCAGCGGCACGCCCGGCGTGCATTTCCGAGCATCGGAGCGGAGCGGCCTGATGGGCCGTGAGCACCGAAGCGCAAGAGACGCGCGCCGGATCGCCGCCAGCGCGCGTTTACGACCACAAGCTCAGAGGATGAAGCGGCTGAGGTCACCCTTGCTGGCCAGCGGCTCCACCCGGTCGCGCACATCGGCGGCGGTGATCCGCACGGTCTGGCCGGACCGATCCGCCGCCGTGAAGGACACCTCCTCCAGCAGCTTCTCCAGCACCGTCGCCAACCGCCGCGCCCCGATATTCTCGACCCGCTCGTTGATGTCGGCCGCCAGTTCCGCCAGCGCATCCACCGCGTCGTCCGAGAAAGCGAGATCCAGCCCCTCCGTCCCCAGCAGCGCCGTATATTGCTTCAGCAGCGAATGTTCCGGCTCGGTCAGGATCCGCCGCAGATCCTCGCGCGTCAGCGGCGCCAGTTCCACGCGGATCGGCAACCGCCCCTGCAATTCCGGCAGCAGGTCCGACGGCTTGGCGATATGGAACGCGCCGGAGGCGATGAAGAGGATATGGTCCGTCTTCACCGGCCCGTATTTGGTCGAAACCGTCGTTCCCTCGATCAGCGGCAGCAGATCGCGCTGCACGCCCTCGCGCGAGACATCCCCGCCCCGGAACCCGCTTTCCGACGACCGGGCGCAGACCTTGTCGATCTCGTCGAGGAACACGATGCCATGATCCTGGGCATGCGCCACGGCCTCGCCGACCAGGGCGTCGTTGTCCAGCATCTTGTCCGCTTCCTCGCGGGTCAGCGCCTCGCGCGCCGCCGCCACGGTCATCTTCCGGCGCTGCGGCACACGGTTCATCAATCCCTTCATCATGTCGGAGAAATTGATGACGGTACCGGGCTGCATGTTGGGCATCTCGCCCATGCTGGGGCCGCTCTGGGCATCGGCGACCGAAATCTCGACCTCCTTTTCCTCCAGTTCGCCGGCCCGCAGCATACGGCGGAACTTGCCCTTGGTATCGGCCGAGGCTCCCTCGCCCACCAGCGCATCCACCAGCCGGTTCTCGGCCGCCTGCTCGGCCCGCGCCTGCACGTCGCGACGCCGCAGGTCGCGCAGCATGTTCAGCGACACCTCGACCAGATCGCGCACGATGCTCTCCACATCGCGGCCCACATACCCGACCTCGGTAAACTTGGTGGCCTCCACCTTCAGGAACGGCGCCTGCGCCAGCCGCGCCAGCCGCCGGGCGATCTCGGTCTTGCCGCAGCCGGTCGGCCCGATCATCAGGATGTTCTTCGGCACCACCTCGTCGCGCATCCCGTCGGGCAACTGCGCCCGCCGCCAGCGATTGCGCAGCGCAATGGCCACCGCGCGCTTGGCGTCGCCCTGGCCGATGATGAAGCGATCGAGTTCCGAGACGATCTCACGCGGAGAATGGTTAGGAATATCCATCATGCGTTCTCCCCGCCCTTCTCGCCCAGTGTCTCCAGAATCACCGAATGGTTGGTATAGACACAGATATCCCCGGCAATCCGCATCGCCCGCCGCGCGATCTCGGCGGCCGTCAGCCCATCCATCCCGGCCAGCGCCCGCGCGGCCGAAAGGGCATAATTGCCGCCCGAGCCAATGGCGATGATGCCATCCTCGGGCTCCAGCACGTCGCCATTGCCGGTCAGGGTAAAGGAGCGCTCGATATCGGCCACCGCCATCATCGCCTCCAGCCGGCGCAGATAACGGTCGGTCCGCCAGTCCTTGGCCAGTTCGACACAGGCGCGCTCAAGCTGGTTGGGAAACCGCTCCAGCTTGGCCTCCAGCCGTTCCAGCAGGGTGAAGGCATCGGCGGTGGCGCCGGCAAAACCGGCCAGGATGGTGCCGGCCGGCCCGATCCGCCGCACCTTGCGGGCATTGCCCTTGATGACGGTGGCGCCCAGCGTCACCTGCCCGTCACCGGCCATCGCCACCTGTGCGCCGCGTCGCACACACAGGATCGTCGTTCCATGCCAGCCGACTGGATCATGGGGGGTCGCGTGTAAGTTCTGCATGACTGACAGAAATAGGCCGTTCCCGCCTCAGGACAAGAGCAGCCCCATCATCCGCCCATCGCGCGGGCGACATGTCCCGACAATTCGGCCTGCGTGAACGGCTTGCGCAGCACCAGCGCATCCTCCGGCAGCGCGGCATTGTCGGCATAGCCGGTCAGGAACAGGATCCGCGTGTCGGGGCACAATGCCCCGATCCGGCGCGCCGCCTCTTCCCCTCCCATTTTCGGCATCATGACATCCAGCACCACCAGGTCGGGCTGATGCGGCGCCATCGCACCGATCCGCGCCAGTGCCTCGTCCCCACCCGGCGCCTCGATCGCCTCATGCCCCATGCCGCGCAGGAAACCCGCCGTCACGGTCCTGACCGTATCCTCGTCATCCACCACCAGCACCCGCAGCCCCTTGCGAACGGGCCGATGCACCAGCACCTCCGGCCGATCGAGAGCAGCCGCCGGGCACCGATGGACCGGCAGGTACAGATCCACCCGCGTTCCCTGCCCCGGCGCACTGCTCACCCGCACATCGCCCCCGGCATGCCGCACGAAGCCATAGATCATCGACAGGCCGAGCCCGGTCCCCCGCCCGACATCCTTGGTCGTGAAGAACGGCTCGAAGATCCGCGCGAGCGTCTCCGGCGCCATGCCGGTGCCCTGGTCGGCCACCGACACCACCACATATTCGCCCTCCGGCAGGTCATGCTGCGGCACACCGCCTTCCGCCACCGGTGCCTCCAGCCGGGCCACCCGCGTCGAGAGCATGATCATGCCGCCATCCTGCATGGCATCGCTGGCATTCAGGCACAGATTCAGCAGCGCCAGTTCCAGTTGCCCGGCGTCGGTCCGCACCATCGGCACATCCCCGGCCGCATCCGTGGTCTCGATCCCGATCTCGACCGGCGCGCGCGAAGCCGCCTCGCGCCGACGCGCCGTAACCCCCTGCACCAGCAGGTCATGCATGCCGCGCAACAGCGCGTTCACATCGACCGGTTGCAGGCTCAGATCCCGTGGCCGGCTGAAATTCAGCAGCCGCCGCGTCAGGTCGGCGCCCCGCCGCGCCGCGCCCATGGCATTGTCCAGCAGATGGGTCGTGCGCTCGTCCAGCCCCTCGCCCATATCGACGGCCAGTTCCAGAGACCCCATCACCGCCGTCAGCAGATTATTGAAATCATGCGCGATGCCGCCGGCCATGGTGCCCAGCGCCTGCATCTTCTCCGCCTGGCGCAGGCGGGCCTCCATCTCCCGCTGCCGGGTGATGTCCCGATTGATCAGAACCGAATAGGCCTCGCCCCGACTGTTCACACCCAGTTGCGCACGGGTGAACTCCCGCCACGTCACGCTGCCGCCGGGGCCGGGCACCGACATCACTTCCTCGTCCCGCCCCTCGGCCTCCAGCCGCGCCTCGGCCGCGCGCACCGCCGGCAGCAGCGCGGGATCGGACAGATCCTCCTCCCGCCGGCCAAGACAATCCGCCTCGTCCCGGCCATAGAAAGCGGCAGCCTTGCGATTGATCCGGATAAACCGCCCATCCGGGTCCTTGAAGGCCAGCCCCGCACGCAGATTCCCCAGCAACCCCCGCAGCAGCATCCGCTCGGTCTGCAATTCGCCTTCCAGCTTGTGGCGATGCGCCGCCTGCACGACCATCGCGCGCAGGGCATCCCCGTCCCAGGGCTTGTGCGAATAGAACGAAATCCGCCCCTGGTTCAGCGCCGCCGCCACCGCGCCGATATCGGCGTACCCGGTCAGCAGGATCGCCTGCGCGTCGCACAGCCCCCGCGCCCGCGCCAGCATCACGTCGCCACCCATCTCGGGCATGCGCTGGTCCGACACGATGACATCGACATCCCGCCGCCCGGCCAGGATCTCCAGCGCCTCCACCGGCGAGGTGGTGGAGAGGATGGTGAAATCATCCTCCAACAGATCGGTCAGCGCCACCAGGATCTCGGGCTCGTCATCCACCAGCAGCACAACGGGGCGATCGGTCACGCCTGCATCTCCGTCATGCCACGGGCAGGCTCGGCCATCGCCTCGAAATGCGGCTGCCACGGCACCGAAATGGTAAACACGCTTCCCCGTCCTCCACTGGCGCCCCAATTGGCGCCCCTATCGGCACCCTGCACCGCATCGGCGATCGTGATGGTCCCATGATGGGCCTGCACCACACTGTAGGCGATGGCCAGCCCCAGCCCCGTCCCGGCTCCGACCGGCTTGGTGGTGAAGAACGGCTCGAAGATCCGCTCCTTCACCTCCGACGGAATGCCGGGCCCATTATCCGTCACGATGAAGACATAGGATTGTTCGCCCGTTCCCTCGCTCACCCGCAATTCGGTGGCGATCCTGATCACCCCCCGTGCCGGCCCCGCCGGGTCGCCCCCCTGCCCGGCATCCTCCAGCATGGAATGGATCGCATCGGCGGCATTGCTGATGATGTTCATCATCACCTGGTTCAGCAACGCGGACTGGCAGTACAGGCGCTCGGGCGCCCGATAATCCCGTTCCACCACGATCAGGTTGCCGAATTTCTGCGTCAGCAGCGCCAGCACCGTCTCCAGCGCCTCGGGCACGTCGATCACCTGGAACAGCCCTTCGTCGAGCCGCGAGAATTTCCGCAGGTTCAGCACCAGGTTCTGGATCCGCCGCAGCCCCAGACTCATCGAGTCGACACGGTCGCGGCATTTCATCAGCGTGGCGTGCCGGTCGCCATCCGCATCCCCGGCCGTCTCGTCCTCGGCGATCACCCGCGCCAGCAGCCGCGCCACCGTGTCCTTGTGCGCCAGGATAAAGGCCAGCGGATTATTGATCTCATGCGCGATCCCCGCCACCAGTTCGCCCAGCGAGGCCATCTTGGCGGTCTGCACCAGCTTGCCCTGGGTTTCGATCAGCCGGCGGTTGGCATCGGCCAGTTCGGCATTCGCCTGTTCCAGCGCCTCGGCCAGCGAGGCCTTGGACGCAATCGCCGCCGCCTCGGCCCGCGCGGCCTCCACCGCGATCTCGCGCGCCTGCCGGTCCAGTTCCAGGCGCCGCACATCGTCCTGCAACAGCTTGCGCCGCACCAGCGCGCGAATCCGCAACGCCAGCACATCGGGCTCGATATCGTCGGCCACGATATCGTCCACCCCGGCCTCGAACGCCCGGGCGGGAAAAGCCCCCCGCGCCGCGTCCGGCCCGCTCAGCCCCAGGATACGCGGCGCCCCGCCGCCCGCCACCACCACATCCTGCCGCAGATCGTCCAGCGCCTGGCAGAAGGCGATGCCGTCGAACCGGTCGGACACCAGATCGACCACCACGCAGTCAGGCGCGCGTGCGGGGTCGAACCAGTCATCCCGCACCATCGCGCCGGGCGAGCCGATCACCGTCACATCATGCCCGTCATTGCGCATCAGGGCCGCCAGCCCCGCCACCACCTCCTCGCGCGCGCCTTCGCCCCCGACGATCAGGATGCGCGCACGGCGAAACAGCGGGCTGGCATCCCGCTGCCCGGCCCCCGTGCCCGCCCCCTCGCGCAGCAGCGCGCGGATGCGAAAAACGATCAGGTCCGGCTCGGCCGATTTCGGCACATAGGCGTCGGCGCCGCTCTCCAGCCCTTCACGCTCCAGGCCTGGCTCGCCCCCCTCGGTCAGCATCAGCACCGGGATCATGCGGGTGGCGGCACTCATGCGAAGCTGGCGCGCCATCTGCCCGCCATTCATGCCCGGCAGATGGTAATCGGCCACCACCAGGTCCGGAATCCGCGTATCCAGCGTATCCAGCGCGGCCTCGCCGCTGGCCACCCGCGTCACCGCGAACCCATGGCCTTCCAGCATGCGGCGTATCCGCAGCGCCTGGGTGTCGGAATCCTCGACCAGCAACAGCGTCGGCGGCACCTGCGCCTCGGCGGAAGCGTCGGTCATAACGCCCGTCCTTCCATCCCGGCCGCCACCGGCATGGGTGCAGCAGCCGAGGCGACGGCAACCAGATGCGGCGCGATCTGCCCCAGGGGCAGGCTGATCGAAACCCCACCAATCCGCTCGGCGGCACCGGGCATCCCATGCACGATCGACGTGCTCCGGTCCTCGGCGATGGTATATCCCCCCGCCCGGCGCATGTCGCGCAGCCCCACGGCCCCATCCTCACCCATGCCGGTCAGCAGGACGCCGATCCCCCCGGCCCCCACCCGCGCCATGGAGGTAAACAGGGCGGTCGCCGAAGGCCGCTGCCCGCCCACCGGCGGCGCGTTCACCAGGCGGATTTCATCACCGAGCCCAAGAGTCAGATGCGCTTCGGCCGGCGCGACATAAACATGCCCCGGCCGCAGGATTTCCCCCTGCCGGGCCAGCCCGACCGGCAGCTTCGTCTGGGTATCGAGCCAGGCGGCGAACCCCTCCATGAACCCCATGCCCATATGCTGCACCAGCAGGATCGGCCAGGGGAACGTGGCCGGCAGCGCCCCCATGACATGCGCGAAAGCCTGCGGCCCGCCGGTCGAGGCCGCCATGCCGACCAGACGCGGGCGCAGGCGCGGCGGCGGCGGCGCGGCCCCCGCGGCGGGCACAACCGCGCCATACTGCACCCGATGCCGGATCACCGGCACCTGGCTCATGATGTAAAGCTGGGTCGCGATCGCGCGCCCCCCGGCGGCATCGACCGGCCAGCCGGCCGGCTTCTGCACCACCGACAGCGCGCCGGAACGCAGCGCATTCATCGAAATCCGCAACGCCGGATCGGTCGAGGCATCGCTGATGATCACGATCGGCGTCGGGCACTCGGCCATGATGCGCCGGGTTGCTTCCAGCCCGTCCATGCCGGGCAGCCGCACATCCATCGAAATCACGTCGGGCCGCAGCATCGGCACCAGGCGTAGCGCCTCCTCGGCCGTTTCCACCGCTTCCAGCAGTTCAAGCCGGGGATCGTCGCGGATCAGCCGCACCAGCACATGCCGGACCACCGCCGAATCCTCCACGACCAGCACCCGGACGCGCGGCCCGGTCCCGCCGGTCACAGCACGCCCCGGATGATATCCAGCAATTCGCCCTGCTCGAATCCCTGCTTGGTCACGTAGGCCCGGGCCCCGCCTTCCAGCCCGCGCCTGATGTCGGCTTCCTCGTTGCGCGACGTCATCAGCACCACCGGAATCCGGGAGAGGCGCGGGTCGGACCTGACCGCGTCCAGCAATGCGAAACCATCCATCCGCGGCATCTCCACGTCCGTCACGATCACGTCGATCCGGCGTGACGACCGGTGCAGCAACGACAGCGCCTCGACGCCATCCGTCGCCAGCAGCACATCATAGCCATGGGTCTGGAGGATCGTCTTCTGGAGAGTCCGTGTGGTAATCGAATCGTCAACCACCAGGATGGTCGGCACCTGCCGGGGCGCCAGCCCCCCGTCCTCCGGCGCCGCGTCCTCGGCCCCGTCGAAATGCCCGCCGGTCGCCCCCGCCTTCTGCCACCGCTCCAGCAGCGTATCGGGGTTGAGCACGAAAACCGGCCGATCGCCGCGCGGCCACCCCACACCGGGGATCAATTCGCTGTCCAACCCCACCGCCTCGGCGTCGGAAATATGCAGGATCCGCACCTCGCGCATCTGATCGACGGCAAACCCGCAACACCCGCCATCCGCCATGCCCAGCACCACGACCGACAGCGCCCCGTCATGCACCGGCAGCGCCGCGTCCGGCCGCCCGAGGAAAGCGGCCAGCGGCACCACCGGCACCAGCACCGCCGCGCCCGCCGCGCCACTCGCCGCGCCCCGCCGCCGATCGAGCGCGAAACAGGCGCGGCCATCGACCATGCGCACATCGGCCTGCCGCACCCGCACAAGCCGCTCGATCACCCGCCCCGGCAGCCCGATCGTCATCTCCCCGGCCTCGACCACCAGCGTCGTGCGCTGCCGGCGCGAGACCGGCACGGCCATCGTCACCACCGTCCCCCAAGGACTGCCCGCCTCCATGCGGACCGACCCCTGCAAGGCCCGCGCGGCCTCGGCCACCACCGACAGGCCCATCCCCCGTCCCGAGATCCGGTCGGCCGCCGCCCGGGTGGAAAAGCCCGGCGCGAACACCATGCCCAGCAGCGTCTCGGGCAGGCGCGGATCGTCGGGCTGCATCAGCCCCTGGCGAACCGCCCGCGCGGCGATCGCCTCCAGGTCCGGCCCCCGCCCGTCGTCGCTGACCGAAACCAGCAGCCGCACGCCCAGCATCCGCACCGACAGCGTCAGCACCGGCTCCGCCGGCTTGCCCTCGGCCTGCCGCCGGGCCGGGCTTTCCATCCCATGGATAATGGCATTGCGCAGCAGATGGATCACCGGGTCGCGCAGCGCCTGCATCACCCGCCGGTCGGCCCGCACATCCATGCCCAGCAGGCGCACCGTCACCTCGCTGCCGCCATGCTCGCGCGCGATCTGCCGCACCATGCCGCTCAACGACCCGAAGACGGTCCCGGCCGGCACCAGCGTCACCGCCCGCACTTCCTCGTCCAGCCGCATCATGGCCCGGTCCGCCTGCCCCGCGATCCGCCCGCGCTCGCGCGACAGGGCGGAAAGCGCACGGGTCAGCCGCGCCAGTTCCGCCGCCGGATCGGTGGTCGGCCCCATCCGCCGCGCGGCAGCGGCGGTCAGGTCCTCCAGGTCCGCCCACAGCCGCTCCTGCCGCTCGGCGATGCCCATCATGTCATGCACCACGCCGACCAGCGCATCGAGGCGCGACACCGGCACCTGCACATAGCTGTCGGCCGGCTCCTCGCGCGCCGACGGGCCCGCCGCCCCCGGCTCGGGCCCGGCCGGAGGCTCCTCGACATCCTGCATACGGGCGTCGATCTGGTCCATCGCGGTGCCGATGGCCGCCAGATCCTCCGCCGTCACCGGCTGCTGCCCCTCCAGCAGCCCGAACAGCCGGCTTTCCAGCGCATGGGCGATGGTCTCGATATCCGCGCGCTCGACGACGCGGGCCGCCCCCTTCAGCGAATGCACCCGCCGGAAAATCTCGCTGATCCCGCGCCCGTCGAGCGGGCCTGCGGCGAGAATATCGCGCACCACCCGCAGATGGTCGCGATATTCGGCATCGAAGACCGCCAGAAGTTCCTGTCGCAGAGCCTCCACGGCCGGCCGTCAGGTCCGGTAACGGGCGGAAATGGCCAGAAGCTGGTGCGAGAGGCTGCCCAGATTGCTGGCCGAGGCTTCCAGGTTGCGGGTTCCCGCCGCCGTCTGCTGGCTGGCCTGGCGGATGCTCTGCAACGCGGTCATCACCTGCTCGATGCCGATCTGCTGCTGGTTGGTCGAGGCCACGATCTGCTGGAAGGCATTGACCCCTTCCTCGATGCCGCCGGTCATGCGCTCGATGGTGCGATAGGCGATATCGGTCCGCTCCTTGCCGGCCGAGACACGCTTCACCGCCTCTTCCGTCAGCATCACCGAGGTGTTGATGCCGCGCTGGATATCCCCCAGGATCGAGCGCACATGCTGGGTGGCATCGCGCGACTGGTCGGCCAGGATCTTCATCTCGGCCGCCACCACGGCGAACGAGCGCCCATGCTCCCCGGCGGCGGCGGCCTCGATGGCGGCATTCAGCGCCAGCAGGTGCGAGCGTTCCGAAAGATCGTTGACGGCGGTGATGATCTCGCTGATCGCATCCGTCCGCTCCGAGAGCGCCACGATGTTCGACGCCACGGCCTCGGCACCTTCCTGCGTGCGCTCCATGGCCCGCGCGGTCTCCTCGACCGCCTCCAGCCCGCTGGCCGAACTATGGACGATGGTCTCGGCCGAGGAGATCACCTCCCGCGCGCGCTTGCTGATCTGCGCGCCGGAATGGGTAATCTGGTCCACCGTCGCCGCCGTCTCCTGCACCGCCGCGAACTGTTCCTCCACGCTCGCCGCCTGCTGCTGGGCGGAGGCGCGGATATCGGCCACCGCCGCATCGAGGTTGCGCGTGGCATCCCGGCTCTGCTGCGCGATCTCGCGCAGGCCGTCGATCATCCGGTTCAGCCCGCTGGCCAGCCGTTCGAACTCGTCCCGCCCCCCGCCGGACCCGCCGACCGCCACATGGGTGGACAGGTCTCCCTGCCCCACCAGTTCCATCACCCGCATCAGCGCCGCCAGCGGGGCAAGGATCGAGCGCCGGGTCCAGAAGGTCACGATCAGCGCCACGATCACCGCCACCGCCAGCCCCAGGATCAGCGACCGGCGACTGAATTCATACAGCGCGCTGCTCTGCGTCTCCCCGGCCTGCACCCCACCATCCAGCGTGGTCCCGGCCTCCGAGATCAGCCGGTCGATGGTCTGGTCGCGCGTGTCCGATCGCGCCGATTGCTGGCGCACCGCCGCGTCGTCGCCCTGATGGATCGCCGCGAACAGGTCCGACGCCGCCTCGGCATTCTGCCGCGCCTGGTCCAGCGCCTCGTGCAGGCGGGTCGAAATGGTGGCGAACATGGCGCGCCGCGCGTCGATCCGCGCCTCGTCGTCGGCCTGGCTGGCGGCGGCCAGCGCCTGCACCAGCGTATCCTCGGCCTGCCGGTCGATCCCGGTCCAGTCCGCGATCGCGGCATCCAGCATCGCCGGGTCCTTCTGGTAATCCCGCGCGTAATAATGCGACAGGATCGACAGCCGCCGCGCCACCAGATCATTCTCCAGCACCCGCAGATGGTTCAGATGACGATAGACCAGCAGGTCGCGGGTCACGATCACCGTCATCTCGTCGCGGACATTGCGGATCTGCCCCAGCGCATAGACGCCGATCGACACCATCAGCATCACGCCGACCAGAAACCCGAACAGAAGACGATTGGCGATTGTCACGACAGGTCAGACTCCGAATGAACGCGCGGCAAACAGGCGGGCGGGGTCGAGCACTGCGGCCAGCCGCCCGTCCGGCAGGGCCGCCATCGGGTGGCCCGGCACGGAGACGGCGGCGGGCGCATCCACCACATCGTCCACCCCCAGCGTCCGCCCGGCCAGCAGCGCGATCCGCGCCACCGGCAGGCCGGCCACCGGGCGCAGCAGCGCCATCGCCCCGGCATGATCCATCGGCGCCCCGCCCAGCAGAACCGACAGATCCATCACTGTATACAGATGGCCGACATGGCCAAAGACACCCCGCACCGCCGCCGGGCAGTCGAGGCGCCGGGGCATGACGCTCCAGGCCGGTTCGGTCATGCGCAGCACATGATGCAGGTCGATGGCATGAATCTGCCCGCCCACATCCAGGATCACCGCCGCCCGCCGTCCCGCATCGTCGATCGGCGCCTGCCCCCGCGCGGCCAGCAGCCGCGCGCGTTCCGCCATCACCCGGCGGGCATAGCCCTCCGCGCTCCCGGCGGCATCGTCGCCCGCCTCATGCGGCGTGGGCATGAAAGCGCGACCGCTCAGAACACGCTCCGCGCCAGCAGCGACGATCCGTCCTCAGCCATGTCGTCGGCATCCTCGCCCACCAGCCGCAGCAATCCGGCAACCGTCAGGCCATCCCCATCGGGCACCGCCGCGCCGGGCGGCAGACGGTGCAGCAGGGCCCGTGCCTGCCGCAACATCCGCTCGGCCTCGTCCGCCTGCCCGGCATCCCGCAGCAGCCGGGCGAGATGGACATGCGCCATGATGTGCTCGCGATCCAGATAGAGCGTGCGCCGGAACCCTTCCCCGGCGGCTTCGGCATCCTCCGCCAGCACGGCCGAGAGAAAATGCAGCCCCGCATCCAGCGGATGCAACGCCAGCGCCGCGCCGCAACTGGCCCGCGCCTCGGCCACCGCCCCGCGATCGGCCAGCGCCCGCACCTCGGCCCGCGCCAGCCCCGCATCCGCGCGGGCAACGATATCGGGCGCCCCCTCCCGCACCGGGGGGCGCGGCACCGGCACGGCAGGCCGCGGATCGGGCGACCGGGAGAGCACGCAGCGGCGGGGCGCGGCCGGCCCCTGGCGCGAGCCCGCCGCCCGGAACGCCACCGTGCCGGCGAATGTCACCGTTTCCAGAATGCCGCCGCATTCGCTGATCGGGTCCGAATGTCCCAGCAGCAGCCATCCCGGCGGCGAGAGCCGGTCCGCCAGCGCCCGCACCAGCTCCAGCGCCTGCGTCTCCTCGAAATAAAGCAGCACGTTGCGGCAGAGGATCAGGTCGAACGGCCCCGCCGGCCCCCCGCCCGCGGGCAGGTCCATGATGTTTCCGTATTCGAAGCGCACCATGCGGCGAAAGACGTCACGCAGGATCCATTGCCGTCCGCACGCGGCGGGGCGAAACCATTGCCGCCGCTCCGAGGCGCCGACATCGCGCAGCGACCACGCCCCATATTCGGCGGCGCGGGCCCGCTCCAGCGCCTGCTCGCTGATATCGGTACCCAGGATATCGACGGTCCAGTCCTGCTCGCCCCGCATCCGCAGCAGGCGCCGCATCAGGATGGCCAGCGAATAGGGCTCGGCACCGTTGGAACAGCCCACGCTCCAGATCCGGATGGTCCGCAGCGGCCGCAGCCGGGTGATCAGGTCGGGCAGGATCGTGCGTTCCAGCGCATGGAACTGCTCGGCATAGCGGAAGAAGAACGTCTCGCCGATCGTCACGGCCGATTCCAGCGCCCGCCACTCGGCCTCGCCCGCCGCATCGTCCGAAAGCAGCGCCAGGTAATCCATCGGCCGGGCGCAGCCGCAGGCGTCCATGCGCCGCAGCAGCACCATCTCCAGCAGGTCCATCTTGTCGGCGTAGTAATGCAGCCCGGTCCGCGCGACGATCCGGGTGGCCAGCCGTTCGAGGGCGCGCTGCCGGTCAGCCATCCGCGCTCTCCCACAGGGCGTCGCGCAATGCCGTATCCAGGGCCAGGGACTCGATCCGCCGCCGTTCGCGTTCCATCAGCAGCCGGTCCGGGTCCATCAGCAAGGCGCTCATTCCTCCGGCCAGTTCGACTTCCCCCGTCAGCCAGCCGCCGGCGGGCACCCCCTCGGCGGGCAACGCCGTCACCGCCCCAGCCGTCTGCCGCACATCCAGCACGCTGTCGACCATGAAGGCCACCTTCACCCCGTCGGCCGGGCCGCACAGCAGCAGGGGGCGATACAGCATCGCGTCATCGTCCGGCACGCTCCACCCCCGCAGGCCGAGCAGCGCCGCCAGGTCGATCGCCACCACCCGTTCGGCACCCAGGCGAAAAAACCCCAGCACCGGCGCGGGCGTCCCGGCAGGGCGGACGAGCGCCGGCATGGACATGCATTCCCGCACCGCGGGCGCGGGCAGGCCGTAGCACGTATCCACGAGACGGAAGATGACGACGGCCACTGACACGGGGGCTTTGCTGCCTTCCATCCGAGCCGGTCCGGCAAAGCCTTTCCGGCGCGTTCCCTGCCTCCTTTTCTCCCCGAAGATTGCATTTAATACAAGTGACGGCTACCTCCGGCAGGGATGCGTTCCCGGCAGATCGGGCGCGCCGCAGCCGCCGCCGGAGATCCGACCGTCATGGACAGTTTCAATTCGGACCGCGCCACCGACCGGTTCCTGCCGCCCCGCGCGGAAGGAACGTCGCGCTTTCCCATCGCCCGCATCGTGCGCGTGGCGATCTGCGCCGTCTTCTACGGGCTTTTCTATTTCGTCCAGCAGGTCACGGAGCTCCTGGCCCCGCTGGTGCTGATCCTGGGCGTGGGCTGGAGCGCGCTCCCCCACATCGTCGGCGCCATCGGCACCAGCGCCGCCTCCGCCGATCCGCAGACGCGCGACATCGTCACCCACGTCGCCGGCACCATTCCGCACCAGATCGTCATCGGGTCGCATGTCGTCACGGCCGGCTCGCTGGTCACCGACGGGCTGCTGATGATGGCGGCGGCCGCCCTCTGCGCCACGCTCGCCGCCGTCGCGGCGCGCGAGATGTGACGCACCGACCGCCCGACCTTCTCCCGTGATCCGGCTCCGCGACGTCGGTTTCCGCTACGATGCCTCGGGCGCTTCCGGCGCTTCGGCCCCGGTCGCCCTGCGCCAGGTCTCGTTCGAGGTACCGCAGGGCGGTTTCCGCTGGCTGCTCGGCCCGTCGGGCGCCGGCAAATCCAGCCTGCTGCGCCTGCTGGCCCTGGGGGCCCGCCCGACCGCCGGTACGCTGGAGATCCTGGGCAGCACGATCGGCCACGCCAGCCGCGCCGCGCTGGCCCGGCTGCGGCGGCGCATCGGCGTCGTGCATCAGGATTTCCGGCTGCTGCCCGACCTGCCGGTCTTCGACAACATCGCCCTGCCCCTGCGCCTGCAACGCCGGCCGGAAGACGAAGTGCGCGACGAAGTCCACGCCATCCTCGACTGGGTCGGCCTCGCCTCCCGCGCCGCTGCCCTGCCGCCCCAGCTTTCGGGCGGCGAGCAGCAGCGCGTCGCCATCGCCCGCGCCGTGATCCACCGCCCGGCCCTGATGCTGGCCGACGAACCCACCAACGCGCTGGACGAACGCCAGGCCAACCGGCTGATGGAACTGTTCCGCGACCTGTCGGACCTGGGCACCACGATCCTGGTCGCCACCCATAACGACGCCCTGATCCGCCGCTACCCGGCCCACGCGCTGGAACTGGCCCAGGGCAGGCTGGTGCGCGATGGCTGAACGCACGCACCGCAGCGGCTTTTTCACCCGCTGGAACCAGGCCCGGCGCGCCGACGGGCTGGCCCTGCGCCACGCCCTGCCCGACCGGCTGCTGCCCCTGCTGGTGGCGGCCATGGCGGTGCTGGCCGCGCTGGCGCTGGCCGGCGCCACGGGCGCGCAGATCCTGTCCGCCCGCTGGTCTAGCGGCGCCGCATCGCTGCTCACCGTCCAGGTCCCGGACCCCGACGCCCCGGCAGCGGCAAAAACCTCCCCCACCCCGATGACCCGCTCCGACGCCGTGCTGGCCGCCCTGGCCGACAGCCCCGGCGCCGCCCGCGTCCACCGGCTGGACAAGACGGAACTGGACGCCCTGCTGGCCCCCTGGCTGGGCCAGAACAACGATTTCGCCCTCACCCTGCCCGCGATCATCGAACTGCACCTGGCCGCCGGCCCCACCGAAGAGGCCGGCGCGCTGGCCCAGCGGCTGGCGGCCATCGCCCCCGGCACGCTGGTCGAGCGCAACGCCGAATGGGGCGAGCGGCTGGGCAGGCTGGCCGACAGCCTGCATGGCTGCGCGCTGCTGGCGGTGGCAATCGTGGCCGGGATCGCGGTGGTGCTGATCATGGCCACCACCCGCGCCGGGCTGGCGGCGCGCCGCATGCCGATCGAACTGATCCACGCCATGGGTGCCACCGATGGCTACATCGCCGGGCGCTTCGCCCGCCGCACCGCCCTGCTGGCCTTCATCGGCGGGCTGGCCGGCAGCGTGCTGGCGCTGCCGCTCCTGGTGCTGCTGTCCCACGTCGCCGCCCCCTTCGCGACCGCCGCCCCGTCTCCCGCACCGGCCGCGACAGCGGCGGCGACGGACTGGACGATGCGCGCTCACATGCTGCTCGACACCTTGCCCGCGCCGCTGGTCGCCACCCTGCTGGCCCTGGCCCCCGCCGCCGCGCTGATCGGCTGGCTGACCACCCAGGCCACGGTGCGCGCCTGGCTGCGAACCCTGCCGTAATGAGGCAGGGCGGCGGCACGGCCAGACGATTTCTCCTCGGCACGCTGACGGGCCTGCTGGGTTGCATGCTCCTGTGGGGCGCGGGCTTCGCATGGTTCGTCAACGACGCGCTCACATCCCCCCTCCGCCCACCGGTAGCGGACGGCATCGTGGCCCTGACCGGCGGCCAGGGCCGTATCGAAGCCTCGCTGCGGCTGCTGGCCCAGGGCCAGGCACGGCAATTGCTGATCTCCGGCGTCGCCCCCCACGCCACGACCGCCACCGTCGCCGGCGCCCTCCAGCCCGACCTCGCGGCCAGCCTGCCGGCCGGGCTCTGGCGGCAGGTCACGCTGGGCCGGCACGCCACCTCCACCATCGGCAATGCCGACGAAACCGCCCAATGGGCCCGTGACAACGGTCTGCATTCGCTGATCGTGGTCACGGCCGGCTACCACATCCGCCGCGCGATCATGGAAATCCACCGCACGCTGCCCGACGTGGCGCTCTATCCCTACGCGGTCCGCCCGCCGGCCCTGCGCTCACCGCTGCGCGGCTCGTCGCTGCGGCTGATGGCGACGGAATACGACAAATGGCTGATGGCCAGCCTGGGCCTGGCCCGCAACATGGCGATCAGGGCCCAGAACTGACGCCAATCCCGGCGGCGACCAGCCCCCCGCCTTCGTACCCTTGTCTCCCAGCCGTTTTTCTGGTGTACGCGCCACGCCGCACGCATGCCGTGCCTCACCTGTCCGGAACGCCCCCGCCCGCCATGATTTTCGTTCGCGCGTGCCTGTTCAACCTGTATTTCGTCCTGCTGACGATCGTGATGGGCATCGCCGCGATGCCCATCCGCGCGTTCGCCCGGCGATACGCGCTGCCCTACGCCAAGCTGTGGACGCGGCTTTCGGTGGCGGGGCTCCGCCATATCTGCGGCATCCGGGTCGTGGTGACGGGCCGCGAACACCTGCCCGCCGGCCCCTGCCTCCTGGCCTCGCAGCACCAGTCGGCCTTCGATACGCTGGTCTGGATGAACCTGGTCGATCGCCCGGCCTATGTGATGAAGGAAGAACTGACGCGCATCCCACTGGTCGGCCCGATGCTGCTGCTGGCGGGCATGATCCCGGTCCGCCGCGCCGACGGCGCCAAGGCCCTGCGCGCCCTGCTCACGGCCACTGCTCAGGCCGCCGCCGACGGGCGGCAGATCGTGATCTTCCCCGAGGGCACCCGCACCCAGGCCGGCGAGACAAGGCGGCTGCATCCCGGCATCGTCGCCATGGCTACCCATACCGGCCTGCCCATCATCCCGGTAGCGACCGATTCCGGCCTGCGCTGGTCGCGCAACGCCTTCGTCAAGCGCCCCGGCCCGATCCATATCGCCATCGGCCCCGCGCTGCCCTCCGATCTGGGCAAGGCGCGCATCCTCGGCGAAATCACCACGGAATGGCAGGCGCTATCCAGCCGGTTCGACAGGACCGAGAGCGCAAAAATGCCTGTGGATAACTCTGTGGGCAGTCAAAGCGGTCATTCGATGGGCCTGTGACTGTCCGTTTGCCCACAACCGCGCATCCCTCTCCCGCCAACAGCCACCACGCCGCGCCATCATGCGCCGGGCGGCGAAAAAACATGCAATAACATATTAAATTTGCACCCGTTTTTAATATTTCCTCTTGACAGACCCTGTATGGAACCGACCGGCGGCCTGGCCTGGTCCCACCGGATGAATGCAGCCGCCCCGCATTGTGGATAAATCTGCTCCCCCGCTTTTTTCCAGACCGGGCAATCATGTGAAACATTTGTGAATCAATCTGTTCCCGGCCTTCCGGAAAGTGCCCTATCAAGTACGCCATGCCCTCGCACGCCCCCCAAGCCGCGCGCCCACCCCGGCCTAGCCGCCGCAAATGGCCAGGCCGTGCCGCCCTTGCCCTGCTCGGGCTCGCGGCCCTCGACGGCCTGGCCTGGCAGGCCGCGCAGCATGAACTGGGCAGGATGGTCGCGGACTGGAGCACGCAACTGCGCCGGCAGGGCTGGACCCCGGCCCCCGGCCAGACCGCGCGGGGCGGCTCCTTCCTGACGGCCCGCCTCACCCTCCACAATCCGCGCCTGAACGGCCCGGCCGGCAACCGGACCATCGTCTGGGGCGCGGACAGGATCACGCTATCCCTGTCCCTGCTGCACCCCCTGACGGTGCGGATCGGCCTCGACGGCACGCAGGCCGCGCGCCTGACCGGCCCCGACACGGACCAGGCGCTCAGGCTCCAGGCAGAAGACGCCCGCCTCTTCCTCCCCCTCGGCCTGCCGGCCGACGCCCCAACAGGTCACGCCACCTGGGCCGCCCGCTCGCTCACCCTCCAGATCCTGAACCCGGACGGCCACACCACGGACCTGACGCTGCATGACCTGCGCGGCCACGGACTCTGGAACGGCCAGGCCAGCCCCGATTCCAGCCGCGTCGCCCTGACCACCCATGCCGCCACGATCGACCTGCCGCCAACCTGGCCGCTGCCCACCGCCCCGACCGACGCGCACCGCCTGTCCGATGCCGGGCTGACCGTCTCCTTCCCCGGCGGCACGGCGATCCCCCTGCTGGTGCAGGACCTGCACGCGCGCTGGACGCATCTCTCCCTGTCGGCCGTGGGAACCGCCCACCTCGCGGCACCCGGCGGTGCGGAGGGCGCCTTCACCCTGTCCATCGCGGGAATCGGCCAGACCGTCCGCACGCTCGATCACGCCGGCACGCTGTCGCCGGACCTCACACGACTGGTCACGGCAATCGACCAACTGGCGGCAGGGTCTCCCAACGCCATCACCGCCCCCGCCACGCCCGACGCTCCTGCCCTCACCGACCGCCCCATAAGCCTGCCCCTGCGCCTGAACGCCGGCATGGTCTTCATCGGCGCCCTGCCCTTGGGTCACATCACCGACTGGCTGCGCTGAAGCGGACCAGCGGCGTCAGCCCTCCACGCCGGGCGACACCCCCAGCGCGGCCCGCAACTCGGCAACCTCGCGGCGCAGGCGCGCCACTTCCTCTTCCATGCTCTCGACGCCCTCGGGCGCCACCTCGTCCACCGGCCCGGCGTTACCGTTCCCATCGTCATGCGCCCCCCCGCCGGCCAAGGCCGAGGGCTCCGCCTCCGGCCGGTAGAGCGAGGCGAACATCGACATCGCCCGGTCCATCATCTCGATGTCATGGTGGCCAAGCTGCTCGATGCCGGGCGGCAGGAACTGCTCCATCGTCCGCTGCATGGTGGTGCGGATCTGGTTATGGTTGGCGGTGAACTGTTCCATCATCTGGTCCAGATATTCCGGCACCAGCCCCTGCATGCTGTCGCCATAGAAACGGATGATCTGCCGCAGGAAGGACGCAGGCAGCATGGCCCGCCCCTTGGTCTCTTCCTCCATGATGATCTGGGTCAGGACGGCGCGCGTGATGTCGTCACCCGTACGGGCATCGAAAATCACGAAATCCTTGCCGGAACGCACCATGTCGGCCAGCGTGTCGAGCGTGATATAGATCGAGCGCTCGGTATCGTACAAACGTCGGTTAGCGTATTTCTTGATGACGATCGGGCCGCACGGGCGACTGGCATCCGGCAATATCCCCTCCATCGACGGGCTGGGCCGGCAGGTGGCCGGAGCATGAAACGAACCGCCGGGCAAGCATCGGCGAAACAACACGAAAACGACCATCCACCCGGGGCAATCGCCTCGCGATCCCCTCGGACATGGGCACCAGGGTCGGGGAACCTAGCATGACCGCTCCCCCGATGCACAGGCGGCGCCCCGCCTAACGCGCCAGCAGGCCCACCGGTGCCACGGCCCGAGAGGATGACCGGTCACGCCGCCGGCCACCCGACGGCCGATCGGCAGGTGCTATGCGGGTATGGCCGTCCGGGCCAGGCATGGCAGGGCGCTGGCCGCCGCATACCACGCCGCCAGCGCCGGGCGATCGCGCCGCCACGGATCATCGGCGAAGCGCACATCCAGATACCCCAGCGCACAGGCCACCGACAGGCCGCCGATATCCATGGGCTCCAGCGCGGGAGGCGCGCTTTCCAGCCGGTCCAGACTGCGCCAGACCGCCGCAAGCTGGCGCTGGACCAGCGGATGATCATGCGCCAGCCCCGCCGGGATCAGCGTCCGCACCAGAATCGCGGCATCGGCCAGCCCATCCCCCAGCGCCTGCATCCGCAGGGCCCGCCGGCGCGCCTCACCCCCGGCCGGCACCAGCCGGCCACCGCCGGCCAGCCCGTCCAGGTAATCCACGATCACCCGGCTGTCATACAGCCCCTCGCCGTCCGGCAGTTCCAGGGTCGGGATCTTGCATAACGGGTTCGCCGCCAGCACCTCGGGCGGCGAGTCCGCAACCCGCACCACGATTTCCGTCAGCCGGGACTCCAGGCCAAGCAGGATGGCGGCAGCCCGCACCTTGCGCGCATAAGGGCTGAGCGGAGCATGATAGAGCTTCATCAGGAGTATCCTCGGACAGTCCGCGGCAAACCGGCGGCAACCGGCGGCAAACCGGCGGCAACCGGCATCGTCAGCCAGCGTGGCCGGCTTCCCCCTCCCCATCAAGGCTCAGAATGTTTCGCGCGATCGTTTCCGTCGTCGCCAGCGTGGTGATGGTGCCGGTGCGCAACGCGGCCATGATGGCCACCAGCTTCGAACTCTCGCTTGCAATCGCCACGACATTGGGAATCCGCCGCAGATCCTCCAGCGACAGCCCAATCACCCGCCCCTGCATCGGCACATCGGCGGCCAGGCCATCGATGGTGATGAAATCATAGCCCATCATGTCGCCGACCGTGCCCGCCAGCTTGGCCGCGGCCACCTCCTGGGGCGAGAACCAGCCCATCCGGACCATGTTGCTCTCCTCGCTGACATCGCCGATCCCGATCAGCGCCACATCGGCCCGCTGCGCCCGATGCAGCGTGCGCCGCACCACATCGTTCTGCATCAGCGCCCGCCGGATCTCGGGGTCCGCCACCAGGGCCGGCGCATAGAGCGTCTCGCTCTCGCCACCGAACCGGGCCGCCAGCCGCCGGCAGATATGGTCGGAACTCATATATTCGCCCGCCCGCGTCGAACCGCCGATCGCCGAGACGAAAATGATCTCCCGCGCCACCGGGTTGCCCACCTGGTCGGCAATCGCCGCCACATTGCGCCCCATGCCGACCGCCACGATCATCTCGTCGCGCAGAATGCTTTCCAGATGCGAGGCCAGCAATGCCGCCACCCCGTCGCGCTGCGCCTCCGGGTCCCGCTGGTCCACCGCCGTCAGCAGCCGCTCGATGCGGAAGCGCCTGCGGAATTCCTGCTCCAGTTCGGCCGAGGCCGCGGGCCGCGTCCGCACCCGGATCTCGACGATCCCTTCCTCCCGCGCCCGCTTCAGCAGCTTGCTGATCGTGGGCCGCGACAGGGCGAAACGCCGCGACAGATCCTCCTGCGTCACCTGCTCAAGGTAATAAAGGGCCGCGATTTCCGTAAGCTGCTCGGACGAGATATCCACGCGCGGCCCCCTGCGCGCCTCACCGTTTCCCCGCGTCCCCTCGTCGGGGGCCTGGGGCGGCGAAGCGTCAGCCGGGCGGTCAGACTCGTCCTTCATGCGTTCATGCGGAAAGCAGGCCCTCGTAATGCGCAATGCGATCGACCTTCTCCGCCGATGCCCCATTGCCGAACTCGGATAGCAGGTACGCACGCACGATGCACTTGGCAAGTTCCGGCCCGATCACCCGGGCGCCCAGCGTGATGATCTGCGCGTTATTGCTCTTCATGGCCCGCTCGGCGGAATAGGTGTCATGGGTCTGCGCGGCCCGCATGCCCGGCACCTTGTTCGCACTGATCGCAACCCCGATCCCCGTCCCGCACAGCAGGATGCCGCGATCATGCCGCCCCGCCATGACCGCCTTCGCGACCGTGACCGCGATATCGGGGTAAAGCACGGGCTCGGTCCCGAACGTCCCGTAATCCGTGACGTCGTGCCCATCCTCGGCCACCGCGATCCTGATGATGTCCTTGAGTGTGGTGGCCGCCTCGTCGCAGCCGATGGCGATTCTCATCCCCGTCCTCCTTACCGATCTTCCGCCGATTCCGGATTCCCGCGCTTCAGGAAATGCGCCCGACAGGGGCTGCCCCGGCTTGCCGGATTTGCGTTGCGCCGATCTTGCGCGGACCACCACACAAATGCAAACCAAATTGCACAAATGTTCCAACAACAAGGCGCCGCGCTCGGCGCGTAGGTGACAGTTTCACTGATTAGTGATACCGTTCCCATCGGAAACTATGCGTTAATCAGCCAAACACGGATCGGGCTCCGCAATCGCCCCCTCTTTATATGAGCACAAATGTTCCTTACCGTAATTTTTCGTTCAGGATCATTCGCGTAAAAATAACAGGGCGGCGCCATACCGTCCGCGAGCACCGGGGACATCCCATGAACAATATCGATCCCAAATCCCGCTCCATTCCCAAGCTGGACCGTATCTTCAACAGTCCTGACCATATCGTCGAAGATGCCGTCCGGGGCTACCTGCTCGCCCACCCCAACATCCTGGCCGCGACCGGCAATCCGCGCGTCGTCCGCCGCCGCGAGGGCAGTCCGGTCCGCAAGGTCGGGGTCATCACGGGCGGCGGTTCGGGCCACGAGCCGGCCTTCCTCGGCTATGTCGGAACCGGCATGCTCGACGCCGCCGCCATCGGCGAGATCTTCTCCTCCCCCACCGCCGCGAGCTTTCTCGATGCGATGCGCGTCGCCGACATGGGGGCGGGCGTCGCCTGCCTGTTCGGCAATTATGCCGGCGACACCATGAATGTGCGCCTCGCCATGAGCGACGCCGCCAGGGAAGGCATCACCGTCGGATCGGTGGTGGCGAATGACGATGTCGCCTCCGCGCCCAGGGACGATGCCACCCGCAGGCGCGGCGTCGCCGGCGAAATCCTGATGTGGAAGGCCGGCGGCGCCCGCGCGGAAGAAGGCGGCTCGCTCGAAGAGGTCCTGGCGGCAGCACGGAAGGCCATCGACAACACCCGCTCCATCGGCGTGGGCCTGTCACCCTGCACGATCGTCGCCAACGGCCACCCGAACTTCATCATCGAAGCCGGAACCATGGAAGTCGGCATCGGCCATCACGGCGAGCCGGGCGTCGAAGTCCGCCCGCTGGAGCGCTCCCGCGAGATCGCGCGCATGATGTGCGACCACGTCCTGGGCGACCTGCCGTTCGCGGCCGGCGACGATGTCGTCGTCCTGCTCTCCGGCCTCGGCGCCACGCCGATCATCGAACTCTATGTGCTGTTCGCCGACGTGGCCGAGGTCATGAAGGAGCGCGGCATCACGATCCGCCACAGTTTCGTCGGCAATTTCTTCACCTCGCTGGAAATGAAGGGCGCGACGCTGACGGTCATGAAGCTCGATGCCGAGCTGGACCGGCTGATGTCCCACCCCACGCACTCGATCGGCCTGACCCGCATCGGCACCTTCTATACCGCCCCGCCGGTCGAAGCCCCCGCCATCGCCGCCGCAACGCAGGCCGACGTCGAAAACGTCTTCACCGCCGAAAAATACAGTGCCAGCAACGGCATTCCAGTACAGAACACAACCACGGTCATCCCGGCCCTGGTCGAGGCGATCGTCGGCGCCCGCGACTGGCTGAGCGAGATCGACGGCAAGATCGGCGACGGCGACCACGGCATCAACATGGCCAAGGGCTTCGAACGCTGCGGCCAGGCGCTCGGCGCCAACCCGCCGCCGCTTCAGGAGGCATTGCAGATCCTCTCCGACGCCCTGCTGGCCGGCATCGGCGGGTCGATGGGGCCGCTCTATGGGCGCTTCTTCGCCGGCATGGCCCTGCCCCTCGCCAACACCGACCATATCGACGCCAGGGTGTTCGGCCTCATGCTCGACGGTGCGGAGGCCGGAATCCGCTCGCTCGGCAATGCCGATGTCGGCGACAAGACGCTCATGGACACCCTCGTCCCGGCCGTCCAGGCGTGCCACGCCGCCGAATCCCGGGGCCTGAAGGCAGCCCTGGCCGCCACCTCCGCCGCCGCCGAGAAAGGCCGCGATTCCACGATCGACCTCGTGGCCCGCATCGGCCGCGCCAGCCGCCTCGGCGAGCGCTCGCGCGGCGTGCTCGACGCCGGCGCCACCTCCTGCTGCCTGATCCTGCAGACGATGGCGAGCGAACTGGCGAAAATCGCCGAATCCTGAACGCCACGCCCGAACAGCGGACAGAACGACACCACAGCAAGCACCGACACGCCATTCACCATCACTCAAGAGCCTGTCTGAAAATATCGGCTGGCGAGCAAACGCGGCGCGGCCGTACGGGCCGCCCGCGCGCATCGGCAGCCAGGCTCCAAGAAACAAGAAAAAGCCTTCACGGCCCGACATGCGCCCACGCATGCAGGCCCCCAAACCGGGGCAGGAAAAATGGCTGGAACACTCTCCACACATCCCGTTCGTCCCGAGGACGAAATCCCCGCCGAGGAGCGTCCGCGCACGGCGGTCGGGCGCCTTCTCGTCGGCATCGGCATGCCGCCGTCGCTCGCATGGGGCTTCATCGGCCTGCTGATCTTCATGTCCGGCGACGGCGTGGAAAGCGGCTATCTGTCCTCCTATCTCGTCGGCACGGGCCTGACGGAACATGACGTCGCGCTGCTCTTCACCATCTACGGCCTCAGCGCCGCCATCTCCGCCTGGCTGTCCGGCGCGCTCTCCGACCTCTGGGGCGCCCGCCGCGTCATGATGACGGGGCTGGCCATCTGGGTGGTCTTCCAGGTCGGCTTCCTGGCCTTCGCGCTGCCGTCGAATTCCTATCCGCTGATGATCCTGTTCTACGGCATCAGGGGATTCGGCTATCCGCTCTTCGCGTTCGGCTTCCTGGTCTGGGTCGTCACCTCCGTCCACCCGCGCCGCCTGGGCTCCGCCGTCGGCTGGTTCTGGTTCTGCTTCACCGGCGGCATGCCCACGCTCGGCTCGATGTTCGCCCGGACGACCATCCCCTGGATCGGCTCGATCTACACGCTGTGGAGCGCCCTGCTGCTGGTCCTGCTGGGGGGCGCCATGGCGCTCGGCGGCATCCGCGAAACCCACGGCAACCAGCATGCTCCAGGCGCCGAAAAACACCCGCTGCGCACCCTGTTCGCCTCGCTCTCCATCGCGTGGGAGCGGCCCAAGGTCGGCATCGGCTGCATCGTCCGCGCTATCGACACCTCGGCGGAGTTCGGATTTCTCGTGTGCCTGCCGATTTATTTCATGCACGACCTGCATTTCACCCTCAGCCAGTGGCTGCTGGTCCTGCAAGCCATTTTCGTCTCGAACGTGATCTGGAACCTGCTGTTCGGCATCCTCAGCGACTGGCTGAGCTGGCGCGGCACGGTGATGATCGGCGGCGGCCTCGGTTCGGCGGTCAGCACCATGCTGCTCTACTGGTGCCCGACCTGGTTCGGCCCGGAGCATATCATGCCGACCCTGTTCGCCGGCGCGCTCTACGGCATGACGCTGGCCGCCTATGTCCCGCTCTCGGCCCTGATGCCCTACCTCGCGCCGGACGACAAACCCGCCGCCATGTCGCTGCTCAATCTCGGCGCCGGCGCCAGCGTCTGGATCGGCCCCGCCGTGGTCTATCTGGTCGAGCCCTCATTCGGGATCTTCGGCGTCATGGTGGTCTACGCCGCGATCTACGTGCTCAGCGCCATCCTGACCTGGTTCCTGACCCTGGAGCCCGACCTCCAGGCGGAACTCGACCGGGCAAGACGATCCCGCGCGCCCTCGGTCCACCCCGTGCCCCACGCCAGCCTGGCCAAATGACCCGCCTGTAAAGAACAGAAAAATTACCGACAAGGACTATGGAAAATGAAACCGTTCGCTGAACTCTTCTCCCTGCGCAACCGCACCGCCCTGGTCACGGGCGGCGCCTCGGGCATCGGCTTCGCCATCGCGCAGAGGCTGGCGGAGCAGGGTGCCCGCCTCTGCCTCGTCGACCGCAGCCCCACCGTCGCGGAAGCCGCCTCCCGCCTCGGCGCGGGCCATATCGGCATCGAGGCAGACGTCACCGACGAAGCCGCCATCACCCGGGCCTGCGCCTCGGCCATCGAGCAGGCCGGAACGATCGACATCCTGGTCAACAATGCCGGAATCGCGCTGATCGCCCCCGCCGCCGAACTCGCCACCCAGGCATGGGACACCACGCTGTCCATCAACCTGCGCGCGCCGTTCCTCTTCGCGCGCACCCTCGGCCCGCATATGTGCGCCAACGGCTTCGGCCGGATCGTGAACATCGCCTCCCAGGCGGCGCTGGTCGCGCTCGAAGGCCATGTGGCCTACACCGCCAGCAAGGCCGGCATCCTCGGCCTGACGAAGGTCCTCGCCTTCGAATGGGGCCCGCGCGGCGTCACCACCAACGCCATCTCCCCCACGGTGGTCGAAACCGACCTCGGCAAGCAGGTCTGGTCCGGCCCCGTTGGCGACGCCTTCCGCGCCCAGGTTCCCACCGGCCGCTTCGCCCAACCCGACGAAATCGCCTGCGCGGTCACCTACCTCGTCAGCGACGCCGCCGCGATGGTCAACGGCGAAAACCTGGTTGTCGACGGCGGCTACACGATCCGTTAGCCGCGAAATGCGCGCGGGCGGCCATCGTCAGACAGCCGCCCTCGCCCTCCGATTTCGCCCGGATCGCCGCCTCACGAGCCCGCCGCTTTACCAGCCTCGTCATGCGCGCGCTCAGTCTGCACCTGATGGATCTCGTCCATGCGCGCGAGTTGCGGCAGCATGTTCGTCAGCGCCGTCAGGACGGCATCGTGCGAGAGACCGGTTTCACGCGAAAACCGCTCCAGCGCCGCTTCGGGAATCAGGGTGAGCACAACATCCTCGCCGATCGGACGGGTGGTCGGTGTCTCCTCCCAGCGCTTCCAAAGTCCCGCGATGCCGCCAGCCTTCGCCCGCGCGCGCACCGCCTCGCGATCGGGACTGTTGCCTCGTCCCAACCAACCGATCATGACACTCATGAGGCCGGAAGTATCCCCGGAGGCCCCGGTCAGGGCATCGGCAATGGTATCGAATTCCGTGTCGCGCGAAAATTTCCTGTCAGGAGAACCTGATGGTTTTTCGATCATGATCGCAATCCTTCGTTGACGCAGCACATGCAGCTCTCAACGCTCCGCTTGGGCGGCGATGGCATCACGAATGCGTGCCCGCAGAATATCTCTGCCGTCATACCCCTGAAAATACGCCGAAATTGCCCAGAATCTCGTCTCGTGGCCGCATTCCGGCAATTTATAGTGCCGCCGCGTCATTTTCCGGATATGCGATGCACGGAAAACTGGCGTTGCGGCATTGAATACTCAGCCGATCAATGCGGCACGATGTCCGAAGCCACTTTCCCGGCCCGTGACTGGCGCACCATAAGGGCCGCGATCATCAGGAATGCCAGGAACATGAAGCTGCTGCTCACACTCAGGCTGGCGCTGATCGCTGCCTTGTAAGCCTCGGTGACCTGCCCGCGCGTTGCGGGAGAAAGCGCCTGAATGGCGATCATGCCCTTTTCCAGAAACGCGGAGACATCGATCTTCTCCGGCAGGGCATGCAGCCGGTTCTGCAAGGTCAGCGCCATCACGCCACCCGAGAGCGCCACCCCGAGAGACCCGCCCAGCGACCGGATAAAGGCCATCATGGCGGTCGCGATCCCCAGCGCCTCCCCCGGCACGGAATTCTGGATGATGACCGTCGCATTGGGCATGCCGATCCCCATTCCCACGCCGAGACAGCCCAGGCTGAACAGAAAGAACGGCGCGGACGCCCCGTGATGGGCACAGAACGCAATCAGGGTCAGCGCCGAGAACTCGATACCCACGCCGACGGCAAGCAGAAGTTCATAACGCTGCGTTCTCGACGAGACATAGCCGCCCAGCACCGAACTGATCATCATGGTCCCGACCTGCGGCAGCATCATCAGGCCCGACATCGCCGGGGTCTCTCCGAGGACGAGCTGATAATAGAGCGGCAGGAAGATCATGGACCCCATCATGGCAAAGGACATGATCCCGGTCGCCGCGACGCACACCGAAAAATCGGCAATCCGCAGCAGGTCGAGATTGACCAGCGGTTCGGGCGCCCGCCGCTCCTGACGGATGAACAGGGCGAACACCGCCACGCTGGCGCCGAGCAGGCAGACGGTAAGGGGCGAGGTCCATGCCAGCGCAGTGCCCACCGAATTGAACAGCAGCAGGAAACCCGCCGTCGCCACGCTCAGAAGGGCGGCGCCGCGATAATCGAGCCGCGGCCTCGCCTCCGCCCGGCCCGCCGGCAGGCTCAGCATGATCAGCGACAGGGCCAGCAGCCCGATCGGCAGATTGACGAAAAATACCCACCGCCAGGACAGGGCGCTGGTCAGCACCCCGCCCAGGAACGGCCCCGTCACGCTGCTGACGGCGAACGCCCCGGTAAACAGGCCCTGGTAGCGGCCGCGCAGGCGGGGCGCCACCATGTCGCCGATCACCGTCTGCGACAACGTCATCAGCCCCCCGGCGCCGACACCCTGCAATCCCCGGAAAAGAATGAGCTGCCACATGCCCTGGGCGATGCCGCACAGCAGCGAGGCCGACAGGAAGGTGCCGATGCTGAATGCCAGCAGCGGGCGCCTGCCGAACATGTCGGACAGCTTGCCGTACATCGGCGTGGCGATGGTGGCGGTTAGCATGAACGCCGTCACCACCCACGACATATGGGCCAGGCCGCCCAGGTCGCTGACGATGGTGGGCAGCGCGGTCGAGACGATGCTCTGGTCGAGCGCCCCCATGACCATGGTCAGGATCAGGCCGATGAAGACGAGAATGCGTGTCGCGGGCGTATAGGCAGACGCGGTCGCCGCCGTGGAGGAAAGCTGCACGAAAAAATCCTGCGATATCAAAAACGGGTCCTGTCGCCGCCAGGGGGCGGCGCGCGGCATGGTCAAACGGTCCGTCCGTTCCCTACCACGAACCCCCGAATGATCCGCTACCTTCGGGCATCGATGTGATCACGCGCACGGCCATCTTCCGCCGCCGGCGGGGCGTTTGAAACGGCCCCTCAGCGAAAGCCGTCCTTTTCCCGCCGCAGCCGCGCGAACGCCGCCACATCGGGCGCGCGCAGGAACGGATTGGTGCGTTTCTCCACCCCCAACCGTACCGGCACGGTCGGCCGCCCCTCGGCCCGCAGACTGTCGATCTCGGCCACCCGCTCGCGCAACGCCGCATTGTCGGGGTCGACCGCCAGCGCGAAGCGCGCGTTGGACTGGGTATATTCATGCCCGCAGCAGACCAGCGTCGCATCCGGCAGGGCGGCGATCCGGCGCAGCGAATGGAACATCTCCTCCGGCGTGCCTTCGAACAGCCGCCCGCAGCCCAGGCTGAACAGCGTGTCGCCGCAGAACAGCGCCGGCGTCAGCGGAAAATAATATGCCACATGCCCGCGCGTATGGCCCGGCGTCTCCATCACGGTGCCGATGGACTCGCCCAGCGTCACGCCGTCACCGTCATTCACCGCCTGGTCCAGCATCGGCAGGCGGTAGGCGTCGGCCGCCGCGCCGGTCACAATTGCCCCGTAGCGCTTGCGCAGGGCATCCGTCGCCGCCACATGATCGGCATGATGATGCGTCAGGAAAATCTGGTCCAGCCGGCCGCCGGCCGCCTCCACGGCCGCGACCAGCGGCGCCTCCTCGGCGGGGTCGACCAGCGCCGTGGCGCCGCTTTCCTCGTCGCGCAGCAGCCAGGCATAATTGTCGGTCAGGATCGGGACCGGGCGAATGGCAAGCACCATGATCTGTCTCCGTCTCGTACGCGGCGCCGGGGCATCCCGGCATTCTCCAACAGTTTGTGCTAATCAGGCGTGATGCAAGACGATATCTGCACCGCGGCCAGATTCTATGCGAGCGGGGCGGGTGAGAACACCGCCCGGCTGCTGCGGCACCGCATGCAGGCCTTCTGGCCCCGCACGGGCAGCGACCGGATCTTGGGCCTGGGCTATACCCAGCCCTTCCTGCCGCTCTGGGCCCGGCCGGACGGCACGCCCTGCATCTCGGCCCGCCTGAACACCCCCGTCACCCGCGAAGCCCCCGCCGCCACGCCCGAGGGCGTGCGCGACTGCCTGGTGGCCGGAGACCGCCTGCCCTTCCCCGACCTGTCCTTCGACCGGGTGCTGCTGGTCCACGCGCTGGAAGTCACCCAGCGGCCTGACGCGCTGATCCGTTCGGTGTGGAAAGTCATGAAGGATCATGGCCGCCTACTGCTGGTGGTGCCCAACCGGGCCGGCTGGTGGGCCCATTCCGACGGCACGCCCTTCGGCCAGGGCGAGCCCTTTTCCGCCCGCCAGATCGCGCGGCGCCTGTCGCAGGCCTTCCTGTGCGCCGAACGCCATGACGGCGCGCTGTTCATGCCCCCGCCGGGGGCCGGGCATCGCCGCGCCGGCGCGCTGGCCGAAAATGCCGGCCACATGCTGCTGCCGCAACTGGGCGGCGTGTTCGTCATCGAGGCGGTCAAGGATGTCTATTCCGGCGTGCCGGCCCTGACCGCCCCCGCCCTGATCCGCGCGCCAAGACGGATCTACGAACCCGGCTGACCGGCCCCCCGATCCATGCCACACTGGCCGCCACGCTTGACCCATTCCCCCGCAAACCTCATGAAGCTCGGCCTATGTCCCTGATCCAGTCCATCAAGCTCGTCCTCGCGCGGCCGCATCCGGCAGCCCGTCCCTTTCTTCTGGCGTCGGGCGCCACCGCGGTGGCGGCCCGGCTCCTGCCCTGGCGCCCGGCCCGCTGGCTGAGCCGCGCGGCGGGGCTGTTCTTCGGCTTCTGCCTCTATTTCTTCCGCGACCCGGAGCGCGTGCCCCCGGCCGACCCGCACCTGGCGGTCGCCCCGGCCGACGGCCGCGTGGTGTCGGTGGAAAAGATCGCGCCCCCCGCGTCGCTGGACATGGGCGACACCCCGGTCTGGCGCATCGCCACCTTCC
This sequence comes from Gluconacetobacter brunescens, assembly GCF_048695475.1. NCBI lineage: Bacteria > Pseudomonadati > Pseudomonadota > Alphaproteobacteria > Acetobacterales > Acetobacteraceae > Gluconacetobacter > Gluconacetobacter brunescens. Next base: position 699,914 of record NZ_JBLHEN010000002.1, read on the forward strand.
TGTCGGTGCTGGACGTGCACGTCAACCGCATGCCCGCCGCCGGCACGGTCACGCGCGTGGCCTATCACCCCGGCCAGTTCCTCAACGCCAGCCTCGACAAGGCGTCGGAACTCAACGAGCGCAACGCCCTGCGCCTGACGCTGGAAGACGGGCGCAACCTGGCGGTGGTGCAGATCGCGGGGCTGATCGCCCGCCGCATCCTGTGCGATGCCGAGGAAGGCATGACCTACGAGGCCGGCGAACGCTTCGGCCTGATCCGCTTCGGCTCGCGCACCGACCTGTACCTGCCGCCGGGCGTGGAACCGCTGGTCACGGCCGGCCAGACCATGATCGGCGGCGAAACGGTCATGGCGCGTCTCTGATCCCGATGGCGCTGCCCGACATGCCCCCGTCCTCCGCCCCCGCCGCACCGCGGCGGCGGCGCCGGCTGATCCGCAGGCGGCGGCCCCGCGTTCGCGGCCCGTCCTTCAACCGGCTGATCCCCAACATCATGACGATGCTGGGCCTGTGCGCGGGGCTGACGGGCATGCGCTTCGCGCTCGACGACCGGTTCGGCGACGCGGCGGTGGCCCTGCTGATCGCGGCATGCATCGACGGGCTGGACGGCCGGATCGCCCGCCTGCTGCGCGGCACCAGCCGCTTCGGCGCGGAATTCGACAGCCTGTCCGATTTCCTGTGCTTCGGCGTGGCGCCGGGCTTCGTCCTGTATCTGTGGGCGTTGCGCGACGCCGGGCGCTACGGCTACCTGCCCTGCATCATGTTCACCGTGTGCATGGCATTGCGCCTGGCCCGCTTCAACGCCAGCCTCGACGATACCGACAAGCCCAAATACGCCAGCAATTTCTTCACCGGCGTTCCCGCCCCCGCCGGCGCGGGGCTGGCGCTGTTTCCGCTGTTCCTGGGCCTGGAGGCCCACAAGCTGGGCTGGAACCAGCTTTATGACATGACCCGCCTGCCCATCCTGCCGGCATTGACGCTCAGCTTCACCGCGTTCCTGCTGGTCTCCACGCTGCCCGTCTGGTCGTTCAAGAACTTCAAGGTCCCGTCAATCTACGTGCTGCCGCTGATGCTGGGCACCGGCGCCTATGCCGCCGTACTGGTCGCCGACCCGTGGGGCGCGCTGGCCGCCGCCGGCGTCATCTACATCGCCCTGCTGCCGCTGAGCCGCCGCAGCTTCCACCGCCTGAAGCAGGAAGCCCTGGCCCTTCAGGCCGAGGAAGACAATCCCGACACTCCCAGCAGCCCGGCCAGCCCGGCCACGATGGCCGCCGGCGAAGGCGGACAGCCGGGGATCGACGCATCCAGCGGCGCCCGCCCCTCCAGCCCACCCAGAACCGCATAATTCTCCCCGAACGGGCCACCGTCGATCGCGCAGGCCCCAACCGCCACCAGGGCCTTCCGGTCGGGCATGCCATGCCATGCCGCCTCCAGCACCGGGGCCATGGCGCGGGTCAGCGGCCCGGTCACCAGCAGCACATCCGCCAGGCGCGGCGTGGTCACGAAACGCACACCCGTCCGGGGCAACGCATAGGCCGCGCCATCCAGCGCCGAAACCTCCATCGCGCACCCCTCGCACCCACCGGTATCCACGTGAAACACCGCCACCGCCCCCACGGAAGGCAGGCGGATCGCGGGCCGGAATCCCCGCGTCAAGATCGCACGCAGCAGCGCCAAGCCCCGTCTCCCGCCTAAAGATCCGCACCGGCGGCCGACAGGCCGAACGAGCGCACGATCATCGCCACATCCTCGGCCCGCGAGCCGACCAGCACATGCTCCAGCGCACTCGCCAACGCCAGCGCGGGGTCGCACACATGCGCCGCCGCAACACGCCCTTCCACGATCCGCACCCAATACCAGACCGCCCCGCGCGGCCCCTCGGCGCACCCCACGCCCTCGCCGACGCCCGGCAGCGCCCGCGCCACGGCCGGCGCGCTCCCCTCCGCCGCCCGCAACACCCGCGCGACGCTGCCCAGTTCCGTCAGCCGAAGGTCGATGCGCGCCGCCACATCGCCACCGCGCCGCACGCCGCTATCCAGCCACTCGCGCCGATAGCCCGGCACCAGCCGGCGCAGATCCTCCTCGCGCCCCGACGCCCGGCCAACGACGCCGCCCACGCCCAACGTCCGCGCCGCCACCAATTCCAGCACACCAACACCGACGATACGCATCTCCAGCCCCGGCCACGCCCGACACCGCACCAGCCGGTCCCGCGCCGCTTCCAGCAGATCGGCCACCCCGACCGCCATGGCGGCCGCCGCATCGTCCATCGCCGGATCGCCCGCCCCGCCAGGACTGACGCGGTCCATCAGCAACCGATGGCCGCCAACCCGGCCACACTGCTCCAGGATCGCCTCGCGCACCCGCTCGCATTCCGCCGCCAGCGCCGCCGCCCCGGCCGCCCGCGCCACGCGCGACAGGTCGTGCAGATGGGTCGCCGCCCGTTCGATTTCCGCCAGCAGCACGCGCGAGCGCGTCGTGGCCACATCGGCCCCCTGCCCCACCGCACTCTCGATCGCCCGGCACAGCGCCGATTGATGGGCAACCGACGCGCCGGCGACAACCCGCCCGGCCAGGCGGACGGCCCCATCGGCATCCAGCCCCGGCAGCCGGGCCATCACGCCGCGATGCGCGTAGCCCAGGCGCCATTCCGCCTGCCCAACCACGCCCCCGCCATCCAGCGCCAGGCGCAGATGGCCGGGCGCATGATGCCCGCCATCGGCCGGCCCACTGCCCAGAATCATGGAATCCGCCGGCACCGGCCGAAAATCCGGCGGTTCGGGCGGCCAGGCGACCGGGCCCGGCCGGTCACTCAGCGGCCAGGTCGCGGTCCACACCCCCTGATCCAGCCACGGGCGCGAATCCCGCGCGTCCATCGCCGAAAATCCCCACAGATCCTGCACGCAGCGTTCGAACGGCGCGGCTGCGGGACGCACCGGAGACAGCCCCAGATAGCGGCCGCCATAGGGTTCGATACTCGCCACCAACGGGCGTTCGCCGCCATCGAGAAACAGCGCATGCACATCCCGCCCATCGGCCCACAGGGTCACGAACGGAAGCGGATCATGCCGCAGGGCCTCCGCCAGATCCCGCCAGCCTTCCTCGTCCAGCCGGAAGCGCCAAGCACCCGCTTCAGCCTCCCCTCGCCGGATCAGCGCGGCGGCACTCCATGGAGACGGATCAGCTTCGGCGCGAACCATCATCGCCAGCCCCACAGCACCACTCCCACCAGACCAGCCAGCAGCAACACGCCCACGCCCTTCCCGAGCCAGCCGGCCCGCAAGGCGCCACCGACAGGCCCCGGACTACCGACCGCCACACCAACCGCCGCCGGAAACACCAGCAGGGGCGCCGCATCGCACAGCGCCACCAGCGTCAGCACAAACCCCCCGAACGGCAGAAACGGCGCATAAACCAGCGGCGCCGCCCGGCCGAACGCCGCCCCCTGCCGCGCCAGCGGCCCCAGCAGGGCGACCGACAGCAGCAGCGCCACCAGCCCCACCTGCCCGGCGGCGCCACCGGCCCCGGCCGCCATCGCCGCCAGGCCGATCGCCAGTCCCACCGACAGCCGGCCACGCCGCCCCGCCGGCGCAACGCGGAGGGACAGCGCCATCAGCCACACCGTCACCAGCCCCAGCGCCATCACGCCCATCCGGTCGGGGCCTTCCGCCAGATGGCGCAATACCGGCACGGCGGTCATGACCGGCGCCAGGGCCATGGGCGCCGCCGCATCGCCGGCCGCCAGCACGACCGGCGCGGCCGGGCCCAACCCCGCCACGGTTCCCAACCCGACCGTCAGCAACAGGCCGGCCAGCCCCTCCAGCCGCCCCGCCGCGTCAGACGCCGCCAGCAGCGCGGCACCGGGCACCGCCAGCAGGATGCCGGACAGGCTGAGGCGAAAAAGGTCCCACCCCGCCCGCGCCGCGCCGCGCGTCACGGCGGTCGCCAGCGCCACCAGCATCGCCACCCCGCCCACCGCGACCGCGCCGGAGAGCGGATCGGCGCACGCGGTGGCGGCAACCGCGCCACCGGCCAGCCCATGGGTCAGCACGCTCGCCCCCCGCCGGGCCGGCACCGCGTCGGCCGACAGGCTGGCCACAAACAGCGCCACCAGCGGCAAGGGCAGCAGAAGCCCCAGCGAACCGGCCGGAACACCGAACGGCGTGGCCGGCCAGACGCTCCGCGCCGCCACCGCCAGAACGGCCAGCCCCAGCCCGATCGCCGACAGTCCGATCGCCGCCGCCCGCGCCGAGGCCGGCGAGCATGCGGCCAGCACGCCCATCGAGAGAAACGGCCAGCACAGCGCCAGCGGCATCAACACCGGCAGCGACAGCATCGGGGACGAAACAGCGGCCACGCTCACGTCAGTTCCCGTCCCCAGGCAATGCGGCGCAGACAGACGAAGGCAACCACCAGCTGCGCCGCCTGCAAGGCCACCGCCCCCGCCAGCACCGCGTCCCGCCCGCCAAGGCCGGCCAGCAACAGCAATCCATTCACGGCCCCCGCCAGCCCCGCGCACTGCCCCACCACCGAACGCCGGACCGCGGTAGCCAGAACGCCGCAGAGAATCGCCACCAGCGCCGCGATCAGGTCCGGCCGGGTCACGGCATCGACCAGCCCGCGCGGCACCGCCAGCACGGCCAGGATCGTCAGCATCAGGCCACCACCGACCCCCGATATCCGCTCCCCCGGCATCGGCGCCCTGTCCTCCAGCCGCGCCAGCCCCCAGACGAGCGCCGCCGTCCCCGCCACCACGAACAGCGCCGCCAGGCAGGGGCGCACCGGGCCACCGGCATCCAGCGCCCCCGCCAGCAGCGTCAGGACCACCAGCCCGGCCTGCCAGGGCAACGCCCAGCGCAGGCCCGACAGCACGACAGAGGCCGCGATCAGCAGCCCGGGAAGCGGCGATGCCATCACACGCCCTCCTGATCCGCGAACAGCACCACCACCGCCAGCGTCGCGAACAGCAGCGCCAGCACCAGCCGGCCGCGCGTTCCCCGCACCGAGCCCATCACCACCACCCGCGCCCCGACGATTCCGGCACAGATCACCCCCGTCCGCGCCAGCCACGCCACAATGGCGCCCGGCAACGACGCGGCCGCCGGCAACAGGGCACCGGCCTGCGGCATCGTCAGTCCCCCGGGCCACGCCAGATCGCCCGCCAACGTGATCCAGGCCAGCAGCACCAGGTCCCGCGCCAACTCCATGGCGGCACGGCCGCGCCCGCCCAGATCGAGCATCCTGTCCGCCGCGCGCGCATCATCACCCGGGCCGATATCCGGCCCCGCCAGCAGCATGGCGACGGCCAGCAGCATGGCCGACACCCGCCCGCTCCCCAGGTCGGGCTCGCGCAGACGCATCAGCAGCGCGTCGATCCCCCCATGTCCGGTCGCCATCACCGCAGCAGCCACCGCCAGCGGAAAAACCGCCTGCATCGCCACCAGCGCCACCATGTCGCCGGCCGCGGCCAGCCCGGCCCGTGCGCTACCCGCCTCCAGCGCCGCCAGCAGGGGCAGCAGGCGGGCCAGCACCAGCAGGCCCGACACCGTCAGCAGGTCCGAAAGCCCGGCCCCCGGCAGGCCCAGCGCGAAGGACGGCACCAGCAAGCAAGCCGCCAGCGCGACCGCCAGCGCCATCGCGGGCACGATCTCCGCGCCACCGGCAGCGCGCACCCCATGCCCACGCACGCGGGACAGGATCAGCCTCCAGCGGGCCAGCACCGGCACCGGTTCCCCACCACCCACCCGCGCCACGCCGGCCACCACCAGGCCACGCACGACGGGCGCGCAAGCAACCATCAGCACAAGATGCACGACCAGCAGCACACTCCCGGCCATCGCCGCCGAAATCATCGCCCACGCCATCATCCCGAACGGCCCCACATCCGGACCAGCGCCGCCACAGCCAGCCACAGCAGCACCAGCCCCATGGCATGGCGCGCCACCCAGGCCACCCCGGCCTCCATCAGCGTCGACACCCGGCTGCCACGATCCCGAACCCTGCGAACCACCCGCCGGATCACGCGCCGAACCGGGCGCCGCCCCCCCATGCCCCAGGCCAGCGCACCGGTAAACTGCGCCGGCCCGGCCTGCGCCGCCGGCTCGCCGAACGGCATCCAGGGCGGCGATGGCGGCGCCCCTTCCATCCAGGCCGGCACCGGGCGTGACGGCACCGTGCCCGCCAGACGCGACAATGCCAGCACCAGCCCGCCCGCCAGCGCCAGCAGCGCAACGATGCCGATCGGATACAGCACGCCACCACCACCCGGCGCGGCAAGCGCCAGCCAGTCCGGACGCGCGCCTGATGGAATCGGCCCCCTCAGGCCGGCGGCGGCCCAACCCGCCCCCCGCGTCAGCCACAACCAGAACCCGGGCACCAGCACCACGCCCACCGCCCCACCCAGGCAAGCAGCCGGCACGGCCAGTCGTCCCGATTCAGGGTCGGTCGCACCGGCGGCGCGCGGCGTGCGCGGCCGCCCCAGCACCAGGCAGGCCAACAGGCGCGCCGCCGCCAGGATCAGCAGCCCGCAGACCAGCCCTACCCCGGCCAGCACCGCCAGCAGCGGCATCGCCCCCGCCAGCCCCTCGGCACGCGGCAGCGCCAGCAGCGATTGAACCAGCAGCCACGCCACCGCAAACCCGCCGAACGGCGGCAGCGCACAGGACCCGGCCAGCGCCAGGGCCAGCAGCGCCGACGCCTTCGGCATCAGGGCCGCAAGCCCGCCGACACGCGCCAGTCCCAGCGAACCCGCCGCCTCGGCGATCCGCGCCAGGGTCAGGATCGCGGCCAGGACCGCCAGCCCCACTCCCCCCACCAGCAGCATCAGGGCGCGAAATGCCCCCAGCGCCAGCAGCGGCAGGTCATCCGCACGCCCGGTAACCACCAGGCCGACCAGCAAAAGCGCCAGACCGCCCCATCCATTCAGCATGCCGGCCACCACACGTCCGGCATCGCGCGCGCCCAGGGCCCGCCAGCATCCCGCCAGCGCCAGCACCAGCCCCGCAACGCTCAGGCCACCGCCCCACATGGCGCCGACCGGCGCCACCGGCCAGTCGACCAGCATCCGCACCGCAAGGCAGAGTCCGGTCACCAGCCCGGCCAGATGCGCCACCCCGACGGGCGCCCCATGCCGCGCGCCAGACAGCGGCCGGAGCGACAACCCCATCAGCGCCGAAGCGGCCAGCAGAACGGGAAACGGCAGCACAATCAGCCGCCAACCGCCCGAACCCGACAGCAGGGCAGTGGCCACCGCAATCCCCGCACTCCCCCAGGCCACCATGCCACGTGGCACGGCTCCCTCCGCCCGCAGGAGGGGCAGCACCCCCGCCGCGCCGACGCAGAACAGGACTGGATTGCCGGTTCCGACCATCAGTGCCGCCCCCGCCAGCACCGGCGTCCGCGCACCCGAGGCCAGACCGGCCACCGACAGGATCAGCACAAAGGGCAGCGAGAGCGCATCGACCCGCAACAGGGCCACCGGCCCCGATGGATAGCCCGCGATCAGGGCCAACCCGGGAGGCAGGCAGGCCATCGCCAACGCCAGAACGAGGGCCAGCCCCCACCCCGCCCGCACCGCCTGGGGCACCGCGAACCGGGGCATCAGGCCGTCCAGCAGCAGCACCGACAGCACAAGCATGAGAAACAGCGGCAGGATGGCCCCATCCCCGAATCACGGGTCCGATCGAACCCCCATCAAACCACGCCGCTCAGATCATGGCGAGAGGGACCTTGCGGCGCGGTGGCGGGATCGACCGGTCGATCGCCTCCAGGTCATGCGGTGTCAGCACCAGTTCGGTCGCCGCGACATTCTCGCGCTGATGCTGCGGGCTGCCCGCCTTAGGAATCGCCAGCATGCCCGGCTGCCGCAGCACCCAGGCCAGCGCCACCTGGGCGGGCGTGGCAGGCCCCAGGCTGGTCTCGTGCTCTCCCGCGATCCGCTGCAACACCGGCTGGCGCAGCAGGTCGCCGCCCTGCCCAAGCGGAGAATAGGCCATGGTCACGATGGACCGCCGTCGGTCCGCCTCCAGCAGGTCGAACTCCACCCCGCGATAATCCAGGCTGTAAAGAATTTGATTGGCGGCACAGGGGTCGGGCGAGGCAACGCGTGCCAGATCGTCCAGATCCCCGACATCGAAATTCGACACCCCCCAGGCGCCGATCAGCCCCTCCCGCTTGAGCTTCTCGAAGGCGCCGATCGTTTCCTCCAGCGGCACGGCGCCCCGCCAGTGCAGCAGGTACAGATCGATCCGGTCAGTGCCCAACCGCCGCAACGACGCCCGGCAACTGGCCGCCACTCCGGCACGCGAAGCGTTGGACGGCAGGACCTTCGTGACCAGGAAGACCTCGTCCCGCCGACCGGCGATCGCCTCGCCCACCAGCCGCTCCGACCGCCCGGCGCCGTACATCTCGGCGGTATCGACCACCCGCAGCCCCAGATCCAGGCCCAGCCGCAGGCTGGCGATCTCCTGCGCACGGCGCTCGGCACTGTCGCCCAACGCCCAGGTGCCCATCCCCAGCGCCGGCAGGCGCGTGCCACCCGGAAACGATACGGAATTCATCATGCCGCGCGGTCCTCCTCGCAACCTCTCAGCGGCCTCCCCGGCTCCATCCTTTTGCCTGCTGCCGCCAGTAGACCAGCGTATGCCCGGCCTCGCGGGCAAGGGTCCACCGCCGGCGGGCCGCTTCCACGGCATCCGGGTCGCCACCATCGAACAGATCGAACACCCGCTCGAACGCCGCAGCATCGGGGCAGTTCACCCCATCGATCAGGAACAGGTAGGTCGCCCCGTTCGGCACGTCCTCTCCCACCGTCAGCCAGATCGGCTGCAACGGCCCGTGTCCCATCGCGGCGCTGCCATGCGGCAGCCAGACGGGGTCGGTGGAGCGCCACAGGGCCTCGTCCATCGCCTTGACCCGCTGCACGTCGCCACAACGCAGGACGGCACGCCGCCCGGCTTCCAGCGTCCGGCCCAGCAGGGCCGGCAGCGCCTGGTCCACGCTGGTCCGCGTCAGATGATAGAAGCCGATTTCCGCCATGGCGCGCCGCGATCCCGCCTCAGCCTCGCCTCACCCTTCGTGATTTTCCCGCACGAAGCGCTCCAGCAGGCGCACGCCGAAGCCCGTGGCGCCCTTGGGCGTGCAATGCACGGTCTTCTTGGCCCAGGCGGTGCCGGCAATGTCCAGATGGGCCCAGGGCACCTGATTGACGAAATGCTCCAGGAATTTCGCCGCCGTGATCGAACCGCCCGGCCGGCCACCGACATTCTTGAAATCCGCGATATCCGAGCGCAGCGCGTCGCGATAGGCATCGGACAGCGGCATGCGCCACAGCAGTTCGCCCGTTTCCTCGCCCGCCGCCGCCAGCCGACCGGCCAGCGCATCATCATTGGAGAACAGGCCGGCATATTCATGCCCCAGCCCGACGACGATCGCCCCGGTCAGCGTCGCCAGATCGACCATCAGGCGCGGCTTGAAGCGCTCCTGCACGTACCACAGCACGTCGGCCAGTACCAGCCGTCCCTCGGCATCGGTATTGATCACCTCGACCGTCTGCCCGGAATAGGTCCGCACCACATCGCCCGGCCGCTGGGCGTTGCCGGCCAGCATGTTCTCCACCAGCCCGACGGCGCCCACGACATTGACCCGCGCCTTGCGGCCGGCAAGCGCCGCGATCAGCCCCACCACGGCGGCGGCACCGGCCATGTCGGTCTTCATCTCCTCCATGCCACCGGCCGGCTTGATCGAGATACCGCCGGAATCGAAGGTCACGCCCTTGCCGACGAAGGCCAGCGGCGCCGAATCGTCGCCGGCGCCATTCCAGCGCATCAGCACCGTACGGGGCGGCGCGTCGCTCGCCTGCGCGACTCCCAGCAGCGCACCGAACCCCAGTTCGGCCATGGCATCGCGATCCAGGATCTCGATTTCGACCCCCAGATCGCGCAATGCCTCGATGCGGGTCGCGAATTCGGGCGGACGCAGCACGTTCGCGGGTTCGCTGACCAGGTCGCGGGCCAGATAGACACCTTTCGCGACAGCCAGCAGATCCGCCCACGCGGCCTCGGCCAGTGCGATGTCCGAGGTCAGGATCGTGATTTCCGTGAGGCGCCAGCGCGCATCCTCGGGCAGCCGGGTGTGGTAACTGTCGAAGCGGAAGGCCGCCAGCGTCGCTCCCTGCGCGACATGAGCCACCAACGCTGGCTCGACACCATCGGCCGCGATGCGCGCCGTAACAGCCAGCTTGCCCAGCGCCGTGACAGCGGCTCCCGCCGCGTTCTCCACGACGCGGGCACCGATCTCGGCCACCTTGCCCAGGCCGACCAGAAGAACCCGGTCGAACCCGCCCCCCGGCGCCAGCAGCATGCAGGTGCGGCCGGCGCCGAACGTGAACGACGCCGCCTCGACCGCGCGCTCCAGCGCGCCGCCGGTCGCCCGGTCGGCCGCGAGATAGGAAGCCGGGCGCGGCCCATCCTCTGGCACCAGAATGGCCAGAACACCATCGACGGGAAGGGTGACGTCGGAAAAGCCGGTCTGCAACATGGCGCTGATACTCCGCAACGATCGGTCGGACAGGGTGGCGCCCTGGCCCCGGAACAGGTGTCGCAGCATGCCGCATGCCAGCCCATCTGTCCAAAGCACGCCCCCGCGCGCTGCCGCCGAAAGGCCGGGGCCCCGAGAAAAGGCGCATGACGCGCGGCCGCGAGTAAGCTAATCCCATGAACCCATGAACCGTTCCTCCCCGCTGCATCCCGGCGACGACATCTTGCTGGATCTCGCGACCCGGCTGGCCGACGAGGCCGCCGAACTGATCCGCGTCATCCGCGCGCGCGGGTTCGAGACCGTGACGAAGTCCGATTCGTCCCCGGTGACCGAGGCCGACCATGCGGCCGAGGCCCATATCCTGGCCGGGCTGCGCGCCCTTGCGCCGACCATCCCCGTGATCGCCGAGGAAGAGGCCGCCGCCGGCGTGCGCGTCGAGGGCGGCCATATGTTCTGGCTGGTCGACCCGCTGGACGGCACGCGCGAATTCGCGGCCGGCCGGGACGATTTCACGGTCAATATCGGCCTGGTCCGCGACGGCCGCGCCGTCCTGGGGGCGGTCGCCCTGCCGGCCTACCACCAGCTTTATGCCGGCCACGTCGCCACCGGCGCGCGCCGCATCGACGCAAACGGCACGCAGGCCATCCACGCGCGCGCGGTCCCGCCCGACGGGCTGACGGTGCTGGCCTCGCGTCATTATGCCGACGATCCGCGCCTGGCATCGTTCCTCGGCGGCCGGCGGATCGCCCATCTGGGCAATATCGGCTCCGCCGCGAAATTCATCCGCGTGGCCGAAGGCGCGGCGGACCTGTATCCCCGCCTGGGCACCACGATGGAATGGGATACCGCCGCCCCGCAGGTCATCGTCGAGGCCGCGGGCGGCAGCGTCACCACGATGGATGGCGAACCGCTGCGCTACGGCAAGCCCGACTGGCGCAACCCGCACTTCATCTGCGCCGGAAAGCGGGAGCCATCAGGCGCGTGACACGTTATGATCGGCTAGGAAACGGACGGGTAGAGGGGAGATGACGGAACGCCTGGAAGCAAACGACACGGGCATCTCCCGCGCGGCGGACCTGCTGCGGGCGGGCGGCCTGGTGGCGTTCGGGACGGAGACCGTCTACGGGCTTGGCGCCGACGCGACCAGCGATACGGCCGTGGCCCGCATCTTCGCCGCCAAGGAGCGCCCGCGCTTCAATCCCCTGATCAGCCATTTCCCCGATGCCGCAGCCGCCTTCACCGAGGCCGTGCCCGACGATCTCGCCCGGCGCCTGGCCGAGCGGTTCTGGCCCGGCCCGCTGACGCTTATCCTGCCGCGCCAGCCGGGCGGCACGATCTCCGACCTGGCCGCCGCCGGCCTGCCGTCGGTGGCCGTCCGCGTGCCGCGCGGCGCCGTCACGGCCGCCCTGCTGCGCGCCACGGGGCGCCCGGTCGCGGCGCCTTCGGCCAACCTGTCCGGCAAGGTCAGCCCGTCCGACGCCTATCACGTCCTGCGCGGCCTGAGCGGCCGCATCGACGCGGTGCTGGATTCCGGCCCGTGCCAGGTCGGGGTGGAAAGCACGGTCCTCGACCTGACGGGCACCGCGCCGATGCTGCTGCGCCCCGGCGGCGTCACGATCGAGGCCCTCGCCGAAATCTGCGGCCCGATCTCCCACCCCGACGATTACGCCGACACGCTGCCCGTCTCCCCGGGGCGGATGGCCTCGCATTACGCGCCCTCCCTGCCGGTCCGTCTCGACGCGCAGGAAGTCGGCGCCGACGAGGCGCTCCTGGCCTTCGGGCCGGAACTGCCGGGGGCCGGGCTGGTCTGGAATCTCAGCCCCTCGGGCGCGGTGGACGAAGCCGCGGCCCGCCTGTTCGCGGGCCTGCGCTTTCTCGACAGCGAGGGCGCCCGGCGTGGCCTGACCCGCATCGCCGCGATGCCGATCCCCCGCGACGGCCTGGGCCTGGCCATCCGCGACCGCCTGCGCCGCGCCGCCTCGCCCCGCCCCGCATGATGCCGTATCCGTCCACAACCGCCTGCCTGGAACATCGTGATCCGCCGCCATGAGCGACAAACTCGATCCCAAGGAACTGAAGATTCTGGCGGATATCCTGGCGCTGGTCCTGGAGGACCATCCGGGTCAGTCCGCCAATGCCCTGGATGCCATCCGCAACCGCGCCCGCCGCAACAGCATGACCGGCGGGGCGCTGAAAAACCTGTTCACCGCCCTCGCGCCGAACCCGCCTTCGCGCCCGCCGCCGCGCCCGCGCGCATCACGCGCCGCCTCGGGCGCCGCCGCCGAGGAAATGCAGGCCGCGCGGACGCGGATCCTGCAACTGACCGAAAGCGTCAACCGGCTCGATCTCGACCTGCGCAGCGCACGCGCCCGCAATGAGGAACTGCGCTCGCAGCTCTACCTGACCCAGCAGGCCCGGGCCGAGACGCAAGCCGCCCTGTCCGTAATGCGGGCGCGCCCCACGCCGCGCCGGCGCTCGGTCGTCGCCCTGGCCTTCGCCGTCGGCGCCCTGGTCGGCGCGATCGGCATGGGCATGGTCCGCGCAATGGACGTGCCGGCCGTCCCGTTCAGGACGACCGCCCTGAACTGATCGCAGCCAGATCGGCAACCGATCGGCAGGCGGCGCGCATGCGAGACATTGCCATGCCCGCCATTCTGCCCCAAGACAGGCACCCTTGGCACAGGCACCGCCCTCTCCCGCGCCGATCCTCCATCGCCACCGGAAATCCGTCATGACCGTTCCCCCGCCCTCCGCCACCCCGACCGCCGATCTGCTGGCCCGTCTGGCGGCACTGCTGGGGCCGTCGGGCATCCTGACCGAAATCTCCGACGTCGCGCCCTACTGCACCGACTGGCGTTCGCTCTATCATGGGCGTGCGGCGGCCGTCCTGCGCCCGGCCGGCACGACCGAACTGGCCCAGGCCGTCGCACTCTGCGCCGAAGCCGGCGTCGCGATGGTGCCGCAAGGCGGCAATACCAGCATGGTCGGCGGCGCCACGCCGGACGAGAGCGGACGGGACATCGTGGTGTGCCTGTCACGGATGAACCGCGTGCGGCGGATCGACCCGCTGGACCACACCATGGAAATCGAAGCGGGCGTGACACTGAAGGCAGCGCAGGACGCGGCACGCGACGCCGGCCTGATGCTGCCCCTTTCCATCTCGTCGGAGGGCTCGGCCCAGATCGGCGGCGTGCTGGCCACCAACGCGGGCGGCAACAATACCGTGCGCTACGGCAACGCGCGGGAACTGGTGCTGGGGCTGGAGGTCGTGCTGCCCGACGGCAGCGTCTTCAACGGCCTGCGCCGGTTGCGTAAGGACAATACCGGCTATGCCCTGCGCCAGCTCTTCGTGGGGTCCGAGGGCACGCTGGGCTTCATCACCTCGGCCATCCTGCAATTGCAGCCCCAGCCACGCGCGGTCGAGGCCGCATTGTGCGCGGTGGCCGACGCCAGCGCGGCCCTGGTCCTGTTCGCCGCCTTCCGCGACCAGGACCCGGCGCTGATCCAGGCGTTCGAATATATGTCGGGCGCCGGCATGGACCTGGTCACGCGGCTGGTGCCCGGCACCAGTCTGCCGCTGGCCGAACCCGCCCCGGCCTACGTGCTGGTGGAACTGGCAACCCCGCGCCGCAATGCCGATCTCCGCACGGTGCTGGAGGACGTCCTGGCCGGCATGTTCGAAGCCGGCACGGTCAGCGACGCCGTCATCGCCGAAAGCGAGGGGCAACGCCTGGCGCTGTGGAAACTGCGCGAGGAACATGCCGAGGCACAGCGCAGGGCGGGCGCCAGCGTCAAGAACGACGTCTCGGTTCCCGTCTCGCGCGTGCCGGAGCTGATCGACCGTGCCAGCGCCGCCTGCGCGGCGCTGATCCCGGGCATCCGCCCCGCGCCGTTCGGCCATATCGGCGACGGCAACATCCATTTCAACCTGGTGCAGCCCGAGGGCATGGACCCGGCCGCGTTCCTGGCGCAGGATCACCGCATCATGGACACGGTCGCCGCCATCGTGCGCGAGCTGGACGGCTCCTTCTCGGCCGAGCACGGGGTCGGGCGCCTGAAGCCCTACATGATGCCGGGCTGGCGCGGGGGCGCCGAGCTGGCCACCATGCGCCGGATCAAGAACGCGATCGACCCGCACGGACTGATGAACCCCGCGACGCTGTTTCCTCCCGCCGGCTAGGGCCCGCGCCGCCCGCCCGGCCGGCGCGCCGGCATATTTCCGGTTCCTTAATTTTCCACAAGCATCTTCGCCCGTGCAGCCGCAACCATCGGGACGGAACCCCCTTCAACCGGGCCCCTCGTCCCGACGGCCGGGAACCGGCGGAACGGATCGCCGTAACGGTCGCACGGCACCGGAGACGCAGGGCTTTTCACCATATCCTCCGGGGAGCTACACAGGCCTATGTCGTTCGCCCGATCCGCAACAAGACGTCCATCAAGGGCGCACCTGCCGATGCTCGACCGCTACGTACTGCGGCAGCTCCTGATGGCACTGGCGGCGACAACGGGCGGCCTCGCGGCCCTGATCTGGCTCACCCAGTCCCTGCGCTTCGTCTCGCTGGTCGTCGAACGCGGCCTGTCGCTGCGGGTCTTCATCGGACTGACCAGCCTGCTGGTGCCCTCCTTCGTCGCCATCATCCTGCCGATCACGACCTTCGTGGTGGTGCAGTTCGTCTATCAGCGCCTGGCGACCGACCGCGAACTCACGGTCATGCGCGCCGCCGGCCTGTCGCCCTTCCACGTGGCACGGCCCGGCCTGCTCTGCGCCGGCGCGTCGGTGATGCTCTGCCTGCTCCTGAATCTGTGGATCGTCCCGCAGGCCTTTCATGCGTTCAAGCAATATGAATTCCAGATCCGGAACCGCATCGCGGCCTTCATGCTGCAGGATGGCGTCTTCACCCCGCTGTCCAGCACCATGACCGTCTATGTCCGCTCCCGCGATCATGACGGCACGCTGCACGGCATCATGGTCGAGGACGGCCGCCAGCCCGACAATCCGTCAACCATCCTGGCCGAGCGCGGCACGATGCTGATCGTCAACGACCAGCCCCGCGTGGTCCTGTTCGACGGGTCGCGGCAGGAAATCGATCGCCGGACCGGCCGGCTGAACGTCCTGACCTTCGCCCGCAATACCATCGACCTGACCCCCCCGCACGGCGAGCAGATCCGCTATCGCGACGCCAGCGAGATGTCGCTGCGCGAATTGCTGCATCCCGACCCGCACGAGGTCTCCGCCCGCGATCGCGGCAAGTTCGCGGTCGAGGCCTGGCGGCGCCTGACGTCGCCCTTCACCGCCTTTTCGTTCGCCATGATCGGGCTGGTCAGCGTGCTGCGCGGCACGTTCTCGCGGCACGGCAACATCCTGCGCCCGTTCACCGCGATCATGAGCGTGGTGTGCCTGCTGGCGCTCAGCCTGATGGTGCAGAATCTGGCCGGCCGCAATCCGGGCCTGGTACCCCTGATGTGGGTCGAGGCGATCGTGCCCGGCGCCCTGTGCGCCATCGTGCTTTTCCTGCCCGAATGGCGCCAGCGGCAGCAGGCGATGGCCGCGTCGCTCCTGGCACCCGCCTCGCCGGGCCGGGCACCCCGGCCATGACTGTCTCGGTCACCCTCTCCTTCTACATCGCCCGGCAGTTCATCCTGGCGGTGATGGCGATGATCCTGTCGCTGACCGGCCTGGTCTCGCTGTTCGATTTCATCGACCTCCTGCGCCGGGTCGCGACGCGCCCCAACGTCCCCACGCGCCTGGTCAGCGAAATCGCGCTCCTGCACATCCCCTATTTCATGATCGAAATCCTGCCCTTCGGCGTGCTCCTGGGCGGGATCGTCTGTTTCTGGCGCCTGACCCGGTCGTCCGAGCTGATCGTGGCACGGGCCGCCGGCATTTCGGCGTGGCAGTTCCTGGCCGGCCCGCTAGCCTGCGCCCTGCTGATCGGCGCCCTGGCCACCGGGGTGCTGTCGCCGCTTTCCTCGATCATGTACCGGCGGGCCGAGACGCTGGACCATGTCTATCTGCGCAGCGGCGGCCCGCTGAACCTTGCCGACGGCGCATTATGGATCCGTCAGGCCGACAAGGCCCTGACACCCCACGGGGTGGCGATCCTGCATGCCCGCAACGTGCACCTGCAGGACGGCGTCCTGCGGATCAGCGGCATCAGCCTGTTCCGGCTGGATGAAGCCGATCGCATGATCGTCCGCGTCGAAGCGCCCGAGGGGCATCTGGGTAACGGAGAATGGGTGCTTGACGACACCCATACCATCCGGCCCGACCGCCTGCCCGTCGAGGTGGGGCGGTTCACGCTGCCGACCGACCTCACGCTCTCGCGCGTGCAGGAAAGCTTTGCCTCGCCCGACACGCTGTCGGTCTGGGCACTGCCGGGCTTCATCTCACTTCTGGAGCGCTCGGGCTTTTCGTCCATCCGGCACCGGCTGCATTTCCAGTCGCTGCTGACCTTGCCCATTCTGGCGGGCACCATGGCGCTGGTCGCGGCCGGGTTCTCGATGCGCCCGACCCGTCGCGGCGGGGTGGCGCGCATGGTCGGCGGCGGCGTGGCCGCCGGCTTCGCATTGTTCACGGTGTCCAAAGTCGCGGCCCAATTCGGCGAATCCGGCGCCATGCCGCCGATTCTGGCCGCCTGGGCCCCGACTGGAGCGGGTCTCTGCCTTGCAGTTTCTCTATTGCTTCATCTAGAAGACGGATGATGCCCTTCCTCCTGCCTCGCTGCCCGTTCCGCCCCGTCGGGGGAAAATCCGCGCAGGCACGCGGCACGCTGCTGGCTGCCAGCATGCTGGGCGGCACGC
Source organism: Gluconacetobacter brunescens (assembly GCF_048695475.1). NCBI lineage: Bacteria > Pseudomonadati > Pseudomonadota > Alphaproteobacteria > Acetobacterales > Acetobacteraceae > Gluconacetobacter > Gluconacetobacter brunescens. The sequence continues at coordinate 717,248 of NZ_JBLHEN010000002.1, forward strand.
TTCTGGGGGCCGCGTTCCAGATCCACCACGCCCATGCCCAGGTTCATCCCCTGCATGTCGACACGGGCACGTCGGTGTCCCAGAAAGACCCGGTGACCGTCCAGGCCGACCAGGTGTCCTACGACAACGCCCAGGGGATCGTCACCTGGTCGGGCAATGTCCAGATCTGGCAGAACGACCACGTCCTGCGGGCCGATACGGTCACCTACGACCGCAATACCGGCATCGCGGCGGCGCGCGGCAACGTCGCGATCGTCGAGGCGGACGGCACCGTGCTGTTCAGCGACTATGCCGAACTCAGCAACGGCATGCGCGACGGCATCATGACGCGCCTGCACGCGCTGATGGCCGACAACGCCAAGCTCGCCGCCAACGGCATGCGCCGGACCGGCGCGCGCATCAACGACATGACCCGCGCGGTCTATACCGCCTGCGAGATCTGCGCCAAGAACCCCACCCGGCCGCCATTCTGGCAATTGCGGGCCTATGACGCGATCGACGATACCGAGCACAAGCGCATCGAGTTCCGCGACGCCTATCTCGATATGTTCGGGATACCGGTCATGTACCTGCCGGTCTTCTCCATGTCCGATCCCTCGGTCCGTCGGCAGAGCGGTTTCCTTACGCCGGGCATCACGCCGCACGACCGCTATCTGGGCGCCTACGTCACCATCCCCTATTACTGGGTGATCGACGGCCAGTCCGACCTGACGGTCCAGGGGCTGTTCTCCACCCGTACCGGGCCGCAGGTCAGCAGCCAGTACCGCAACGTCTTCAACTGGGGCACGCTGAACATCCTGGCCGGCCTGGCCTATGATACCCATCGCCAGGGTGCCTATATCAACACGTTCGGCAACACCGTCGGCTCGGCCGACGAGCATGGGGTACAGGGCTTCATCTTCGCCCAGGGCCAGGCCTCGATCACGCGGGAATGGCGCACGGGGATGAACATCAACCTCGCCACCTCCGCCAATTACATGCGCGACTACCGGGTGACCGGCTACGGGCAGGAAATGCTGTCGTCGAACATCTTCCTCGAAGGGTTCGGCACCGGTTCCTATTCGCGCCTCGACGCACAGGCCTATCAGGGCCTGAACCAGGGCGTCATCCGCAACAACGACCTGCCCTGGGTGCTGCCGCACTATGCGTTCAGCTATTTCGGCCAGCCCGACGCCTGGGGCGGCCGGCTGTCGCTGGATACCAATGATTTCTACGTCTACCGCAACGACGGCGTATCGGACCAGCGGGCGCAGCTCTCGGCGAACTGGGACCGGCCGTTCCGCAACCGGCTGGGCCAGCTCTGGAAACTGACCCTGCATCTGGAGTCGGCCGTCCATCGTGCCACCAGCCTGAACCAGCAGCCGCTTTACGCCCTCACGACGGCCCGCCGCGCCGCGGTCACCGGCCAGGTCCTGCCGACAGTGGCACTGAAGATGAACTGGCCGTTCCTGCGCTCCTTCCAGCATGGAAGCGGCACCCAGATCCTGGAGCCGATCGCCCAGATCATCGCCGCGCCCAACACGGGCAACAGCGTCACCCGCAACATGCCCAATGAAGACAGCCTGTCATACGAGTTCACCGACTCGACCCTGTTCGCGCTGAACCGCTATCCGGGCACCGACAGGCTCGATGGCGGCCTGCGCGGCAATTTCGGCGTCCATGCCAACTGGACCTGGGACGGGCATGAAATCGACACGCTGGTCGGTGAAAGCGTCCAGGAGCATATCGACCACAACCGCATCCCCTATTCGGGGCTGAACCACCATCTCTCCGACGTGGTCGCCCGGGCCCGCATCGCCCCCAACCGCTATGTCGACTTCACCGGCCGCACCCGGGTCGACCCCTATGCCGGGCGGATCGATTTCGGCGACGCGCTGTTTTCCACCGGCGTCGAGCATTTCCGCGTCACGGGCGGCTATGTCTACGAGCCGGTGACACCGTATTACTATTATGCCACCAACCTCCAGACGAGCGGCCCGCCTTCCGCCTACTACGTCCGCACCAACGAACTGACGCTCGGCGCATCGACGAACTGGAGCGGCTACAGCCTTTCCGGCTTCGTCCGGCGCAGCCTGTCCCGCAAGGAATTCGTCAGCATGGGCGGCAATGCCGGCTATCAGAATGACTGTTTTGCCTTCAACGTCATGTATATCAAGCAATATACCTCGATCGGCGGCGAGCAGCGCAATTCGACCGTCATGTTCACCCTGACCTTCAAGACCATCGGGGCCTTTGGTATCCATGGCTGACCCGACGACGCGCGAGAGACCGAACAGAATGCGACGCCGCCTTTCCCCGACCGGATTCCCATCGCCCCTCCTGGCCCGCATCGCAGCCGCCGGGCTGGCAGCCTGGACAGCAGGCGTGGCCCTGCCCGCCGATGCCGCCCCGGCGCCCAAGACCGCGCCCAAGCCAGCCGCCGAGGCCTCCGACGGGTCGATCCCCCAGGATTCGATCGTCGCCGTCATCAACGGCACGGTGCTGACACGGCGTGACGTGGAAAATCGCGGCCGGCTGTTCGGGCTGTCCGCAGGCCTGGACCTGACCGACGACCTGATGAAACGGCTGCGTCCGCAGATCGTCCGGCAGTTGATCGACGAGCGCCTGCGGCAGCAGGAGATGCTCTCGCGCCACATCAACGTGCCGCCGGAGCAGATCGCCGCCTCGATCGCCGATATCGAGCGGCGCAACAACATGCCCCACAACGCCCTGCGCGACCATCTGGCCGCGGACGGCATTTCACTGACCACCATGATCGACCAGATCCGGGTGCAGTTGGGCTGGTCGCAGGTCCTGCGCGAGGAGCTGGGCTCGCGCGGACGCACCACCGCCGCCGAGATCGCCCAGCGCGAGGAAGCGCTGCGCCACGAAGACGGCAAGACGCAGTATCTGATGAGCGAGATCTTCATCCCGGTCGATGACGCGCGTCATTCCGAGGATGAGCTGAAATTCACCCAGACGATCATCCAGGAACTGCGCAACGGCGCGCCCTTCCCCATCGTTGCCGCCCAGTTCTCGCAGAGCCAGACGGCGCTGGAAGGCGGCATGATGGGCTGGGTGCAGGAAGACAGCCTGGACCCGCAGGTCGTCGCCGTCGCCCGTGCCATGCCGGACGGCGCCATTTCCAACCCGATCCGCGTCGCCGGCGGCTATGTCATCGCCACGCTGAACGGCCGCCGCACCATCGGCCACCAGATGGGCACGCTGCTGACGCTGCGTCAGGCCTACCTGCCCTTCACCGCGCCACTCAATCCCCAGGCCCCGTCCGAGCAGCAGCGCGAAATGCTGCAGCAAGCCCAGCAGCTTTCCGCCAGCGCACATTCCTGCGCCGATCTCGAGGCGGCGAACCACAAATACGGCGACAAGCGCGCCGCTAATCCCGGCGACCTGCAGTTGGAGCGGGTCAATCCGCAGATGCAGCAGATCCTGGCCAACCTGGCCCCCGGCCAGGCCAGCCATCCCCTGGTCTCGGGCGACGGCATCGCGGTGCTGATGGTCTGCGCGCGCCAGCAGAAGAACTTCGCCCAGCAGACCCCCAGCGAAATCGCCGACCAGCTGATGAACGAGCGGGTGGAACAGACATCGCGGCAGCTCAACCGCGACCTGCGCCGCCGCGCCGTCATCGACATCCGGTCGAAAGTGTGACCAGCCCGGACCATCTGGCCATGTCCACCCCCGATCCGGCCCAGGAGCCGCTGCGCGACGTTATCGCCCGCCACGGGCTGGACGCCCGCAAGGCGCTGGGCCAGCATTTCCTGCTCGATCCCGGCATCACCGCGCGGATCGCCGCCCTGGCCGGCGACCTGGCCGGCCGGCATGTGGTCGAAGTCGGCCCCGGCCCCGGCGGCCTGACCCGCTCCCTGCTGGCCACCCCGGCCGCGAGCGTCACGGCGGTGGAAATCGACCGCCGGGCGGTGGCGGTCATCGAGGAGCTGGTCGCCTACTTCCCCGACAGATTACGGCTGGTGGAAGCCGACGCGACGCGGCGCGACCTGACGGAACTCTGCCCCGCACCGCGCCAGATCGTCGCCAACCTGCCCTATAATGTCGGCACCCCGCTGCTGGTCGGCTGGCTGCGCCAGGCCGCGTCGTGGGAACGGCTGACCCTGATGTTCCAGATGGAAGTCGCCGAGCGGATCTGCGCCGCCCCCGACACCAGCCATTACGGGCGCCTCGCGGTGCTGGCCCAATGGACCTGCCAGGCCAGCCTGGTCATGCGGATTCCGCCCGGCGCCTTCTCCCCGCCGCCCAAGGTCTATTCCGCCGTCGTCAGCCTCATTCCACACGCGGTCCAACCCGAACCCGCCCTGTTCCGGGCCATGGAGCAGGTCACGGCAGCCGCCTTCGGCCAGCGGCGCAAGATGCTGCGTGGCTCCCTGCGTTCCATCGGCGGCGAAACCCTGCTGGGCGAAGCCGGAATCGCCGGCGAACGCCGGGCGGAAACATTATCGATCGCCGAATTCGACCGGCTGGCGCGCTGCCACGCCGCCCGGACCGCCTGACGGGCAGGGACGGCACCCCTACCCCGCAATCTTGTCCTTGCGGGCACGAACCCGGCGCCGCGGCGCGGCAGCGACTTCGGTCGCGGGGGTCCCGGCCCGCTCGGCCTCGACCATATAGTCCCGCGTCAACGGCACCGCATCGATCGAACGGGTAATCTGCAACTGGAAGTTCAGATGCCCCTGGACGCGGAACGACAGTTCCGCCCCGGCCAGATAGAATTCGAACATCCGGCAGAACCGCTCGTCGTACAAGGCGGCCACCCGATCCCGATTGGCGGCGAAGCGCGCGCGCCAATGCGTGATGGTCTGTGCGTAATGCAGGCGCAGGATTTCGCAATCCGTCACCCACAGCCCCGCCTTCTCGATCGCGGCGAATGTCTCGCTCAGCGCCGGCGAATAGCCACCGGGGAAGATGTAGCGATCGATCCACGGATTGGTCGAGCCCGGGCCGTCATTCCGCCCGATGGAATGCAGCAGCATCACCCCGTCAGGTGCCAGGATCGCACGCACCTTCTCGAAGAACTGGCGATAATGGCCAACGCCCACATGCTCGAACATGCCGACCGACACAATCCGGTCGAAGCGTCGCGTCACATCGCGATAATCCACCAGTTCGAACCGCACCCGGTCCGCGAGCCCTTCCTCCGCCGCCCGCCGACGGGAAACGGCAAGCTGCTCTTCCGACAGGGTAATACCCGTGACCCGCGCACCGTATTCCCGCGCCAGCGTCAGCGCCATGCCGCCCCAGCCGCTGCCGATATCCAGCACGTCCAGGTCAGGGCGATCCAGCCGCAGCTTGGCGGCAATATGCCGCTTCTTGGCTACCTGGGCTTCTTCCAGCGTCTCGTCCCCACGCGGAAAATAGGCACAGGAATATTGCCGGTCGCTGTCCAGGAACAGGTCGTACAACGCCCCGTTCAGATCATAATGATGGGCGACGTTCCGCCGCGAGCGCGACGCCGGATTGAACTGGGTCCAGGTCCGCTTGCCATAGCGGATCACCGCCGCCACGGCTTCGCCGATATGGCCGGCCCGCATGCTGTTGGTCATCAGCAGGTCCAGCAGGTCGTACAGCGTGCAGCCGACCGGCTCGACCAGCCCGTCCATATAGGCTTCACCAAAGGCCAGGCCCGGATTGGTGATCAGCCGCCGCTCCACCGACGGCGCGAGCACGCGCATCGCCGCAATCGGCCCCGGCGTGCCGACATAGGTGCGCCGCGTCCCGTCCGAAAAGACGACATCCAGCCGCCCCTCGGTGATGAAGCTGCGAAAGATCCTGTCGATCACCGGCGTCATCATTCAGCTCCCTTTATCCTGAGGGCAGCATGAAGTCTGCGGCGCCATCCGTAAAGAACGCGCGGCGGGGCTTTCGATGGTTTTTCAACGACAAAAGGCCCGGAAGAGCAAGCTCTTCCGGGCCTTTCGCAGCTTCGGCGCGTCTACGCCGCGCGAGTCGGATCAGGCTTCGGCCGGAGCCTCTTCCGTTTCCTCGACCAGCGCTTCCTCGACGAAGCCGGCAGGCTCCTCTTCGACGCCGATGGCCTCGCCGCGTGCCTGACGCTCGGCTTCCTCTTCCGAACGCGCCACGTTGACCGTGACGGGGATCGAGACTTCCGGATGCAGCGCCACGCGCACGGTGTACAGGCCCAGCTGCTTGATCGGGTGCTCCAGCACCACCTGGGTGCGCGAGACCGTCAGCCCGGCGGCCGTGGTGGCCTCGGCCACATCACGGGTCGTGACCGAGCCATACAGGCTGCCGCTGTCGCCGGCCTGACGGATCAGGATGACGGACAGGCCATGCATGCGCTCGGACAGGCGCTCGGCCTCTTCACGGCGCTTCAGGTTCAGCGCCTCCAGCTGCACGCGCTCGCGCTCGAAGCGCTCGCGGTTCATGCCGTTGGCACGGATCGCCTTGCCCTGGGGCAGAAGGAAGTTACGAGCGTATCCCGGCTTCACCTTTACGATGTCGCCCATCTGCCCCAGGTTTTCGACGCGCTGGAGCAGGATCAGTTCTACTGCGGACATGATCTGCCTCCCTCAACCGACGATGTAGGGCAGCAGGGCCAGGAAGCGGGCCCGCTTGATCGCCTGGGCCAGCTCGCGCTGCTTCTTCGCCGAAACGGCGGTGATGCGGCTCGGCACGATCTTGCCGCGCTCGGACAGGAAGCGGCTGAGCAGACGCACGTCCTTGTAGTCGATCTTCGGCGCGTTGGGGCCGGAGAACGGGCAGGACTTGCGGCGGCGATAGAACGGCCGACGCGCGCCCACGGCCGTGCGACGGGCGGCGGGATTGATTTCGGTGGTGTCGGACATGGATTCTTACTCCGCTTCGCCGTCGGTGTCGCGCGGCTCGTCATTGCGGGCGCGGAATTCCTCGCGGTCGTCATAGCTGCGACGGGGGCCGCCGCGGCCGCTCTCGAACCGGCCGGCCGGCTTCGGACCACGGAAACCGCGCTCGCGCTCGTCGCCCTTGCGGGACAGGATCACGGACGGCGCCTCGTCGATCTCTTCGACGCGCAGGGTCAGGACGCGCATCACGTCCTCGTTGAGGCTCAGCTGGCGCTCGATCTCCTTGATCGTCTCCGGCTTCGCATCCAGACCCAGGAGCATGTAATGCCCCTTGCGGTTCTTCTTGATGCGATAGGCCAGGCTGCGCAGGCCCCAGTATTCGCGCTTCTTGACGGCACCGCCGTCAGTCTCCAGCAGGGTGGCGATTCCGTCGGCGACGGCTTCGACCTGCTGCTGCGACACGTCATTCCGTGCGATGAACACGGTCTCATATAACGGCATGGGAACTCCCTTCGGATAAGGTCAACCCGGCCGCCTCGGACACGGTCCGCACGGCGCCCCTCCCGGGGGGCATGGGTATAGCCGGGGCGATGCCGCGCCCGAGCAGGGAAGGAGCGGTGTGAAGCACAAACCCCGCCCGATCACAAGGAAAAACTACACACGCAACCAGCCCGGCACGCTCATCCCCAGCCGGTCGGGAATGTCCCACACCTCGCGCACCATGCGCACCTTGCGGAATCCGGCCTGCAGATAGGTCTCCAGCGCCCTCGGATGGTCGGCCGTGCAGGTATTGACCCGCACGCTCTGGGGCCGCGACGCCCAGGCCGCATCAAGCGCGGCCCGCAGGAAAATCCGCCCGATTCCCTGCCCGATCTGCCCAGGCATCAGGCCAAAATAGGCCAGGTTGACCTCACCCGGCACCTGCCGATCCAGTTCGAAGAAACCGCAGATCTCCTCTCCCCGCCACAGGACATGCACCTCGACGCGCGGATCGCGCAGCAGGGCGGCCAGTTCCCGCTCGGGCATGACCCGGCGCATCCACCAGCAGTAATCCTGCCCCACACCATCATAAAGCCGCCGGTAGAAGGCGAAGTCCGGCGCCGGCTGACGCACGATCCGGTACGCATCCGGCAGCACGGGCGCGACACCCACCGGCGGCGCGTCCATGCACAGGAACGTCACGTCGACGACGATCCGGGTCGTCGGTCCGGACCCGATCATCGCATTCACGACACCGGGCCTCAGTTATCGTCGAGGAACGAGCGCAGCTTGCGGCTGCGGCTGGGGTGCTTGAGCTTGCGCAGCGCCTTGGCCTCAATCTGGCGGATACGCTCGCGCGTCACGTTGAACTGCTGGCCGACCTCTTCGAGCGTGTGGTCGGTGTTCATGCCGATGCCGAAGCGCATGCGCAGCACGCGCTCCTCGCGCGGCGTCAGCGAGGACAGCACCCGCGTCGTGGCCTCGCGCAGGTTGGTCTGGATCGCGGCATCCAGCGGAATGACCGCCGTCTTGTCCTCGATGAAATCGCCCAGATGGCTGTCTTCCTCGTCGCCGATCGGCGTTTCCAGCGAGATCGGCTCCTTGGCGATCTTCAGGACCTTGCGCACCTTCTCCAGCGGCATGCCCAGCTTCTCGGCCAGTTCCTCGGGCGCCGGCTCGCGCCCGATCTCATGCAGCATCTGGCGCGAGGTCCGGACCAGCTTGTTGATCGTCTCGATCATATGCACCGGGATACGGATGGTCCGCGCCTGATCGGCGATCGAGCGCGTGATCGCCTGCCGGATCCACCAGGTGGCATAGGTCGAGAATTTGTAGCCGCGCCGGTACTCGAACTTATCCACAGCCTTCATCAGGCCGATATTGCCCTCCTGGATCAGGTCCAGGAACTGGAGGCCGCGATTGGTATATTTCTTCGCGATCGAGATCACCAGGCGCAGGTTCGCCTCGATCATCTCCTTCTTCGCGCGGGCCGAATCCCGCTCCCCGCGCGAGATGGTGGCATAGACGCGACGGAACTCGCCCACCGGCAGGCCGGTTTCCTGCGACAGGGCGGCCACCTGCCCGCGTAGTTCCAGCACGGTCAGGGTATGCTTGGCGACGAAGTTCTTCCAGCTCTTGGCCGGCAGGGCGGACACCATGTCCATCCAGCCCGGATCCAGCTCGCTGCCGCGATATTTGATCAGGAAGTCCTCGCGCGAGACCTTGGTGCTCTCGGCCAGGCGCAGCATCCGCCCTTCCAGCCCGTTCAGCCGCTGGAAGATCTCCTTCATGTGCTGCACCAGATACTCGATCCGGGTGTTGTGCAGATGCACCTGCTGCACCTTGCCGACCAGTTCCTCGCGCAGCTTCTCGTACGATTTCTCGGACTTGTCCGACATCTCGGCGCCCGAGGTCAGGGTCTCCAACCGCTTGGACTGCAGTTTCTGCAGCCGCGAATAAAGCTCCTCAATCTCCTCGAACTGCGCCAGGATCTCCGGCTTCAGCTTCTCCTCAAGCGCCGAGAGCGACAGGCCGGCGCTGTCGCCTTCCTCGCCTTCCTCGTTCTCGGCCGGAGCCTCGAAAGCCCCATCTTCCTGCGATGCCTCGACACCCTCTTCCTCGGCGCCGCCCGACTGCATGGCCTCCAGGTCGACGATGTCGCGCAGCAGCATCTCGCCGGCCTTCAGCCGCTCATGCCAGGAGATGATGGCACTGAAGGTCAGCGGGCTTTCGCACAGCCCGCCGATCATCTCGTCGCGGCCCGCCTCGATCCGCTTGGCGATGGCGATCTCGCCCTCGCGCGACAGCAGTTCGACCGAGCCCATCTCGCGCAGATACATCCGCACCGGGTCATCGGTACGGCCCAGGCTCTCGGTATCGACATTGCCGCTGGCCGATTCTTCCTCGGTCTCGGCTTCCTCGGTCTTTTCCTCGCGGTTCGCCTCGGTGTCGTCGTTATCCTCGTTCTCGACGACCTGGATACCCATCTCCGACAGCACCGCCATCACGTCCTCGATCTGTTCCGAGGACATCTGGTCCTGCGGCAGGACGGCGTTCAGTTCGTCGAAGGTGATGTACCCCCGCTCCTTCCCGCGGGCGATCAGCCTCTTGACAGCTCCGGATTGCGTATCCAGCAGAGTGGTGTCGTTATCCTGGTCGCCAGCAGTCGCTTCCGAACCCGCGGCTGTCTTTGTAGCCATCGCCTGCCCTATCCCTAAGCGCTAACCCGCCGCCACGCTTTCCCCGCGCCACGGCATCGCCGGCCCTGCCTCACATCCGGTCCCACTCAAGCGCGTGGGATACAAACCTCCGGATACGAAACGGCCATTCTATCGCATCTGACAAATTACAAGTGGTGTGCAGGTGGTCGATTCACCCGCCAAAGTCAAGGCCCGGCATGTTCCAGGCCCCGTAACGTCATCCGTCGTCGAAGGATATTTCCCCCCGCCGCAGGGCCTCCCAGGCCAGCAGCCGAGGGCGCAGACTGGCCCACGCGCGCTCGTCCAGCGTGCCGGCACACATCCGTTCGGTATCCCCCCGCAGGTCCTCGCCGAACTGGCGCACATTCATCAGCGCATAGAAATGCCACCATTCCTGCGCGACATCGACCGCCATCAGATCGTCTGGCGCACTGAGCGCCATCGGCAGCGGCCGGGCCGACAGAACGGCGGCGCGCTCTTCCGCCAGCCCGGCCTCATCCAGCCAGGCAGCCAGCGCATCGGCATCCACCAGGCCCCCCTCCGATGCCGCGTCCATCAGCCCCGCCCGGACCCGGCCCAGCGCCGGCGGCAGGTCCAACCGGCAATAGGCATCCTCGACTTCCGACAGCAAGCCCGGATGACGCAGCAGGATCGCGGTCAGGATCCGCATGCGTTCCTCCGTCGCCGCCAGGGCATCGAACGGCGCCGCCGCCACCGGGGCAACGGACGGCCTGGCCCCACCATCCCGACGTGGCCCGCCACCCGGACGACGCCGATAAGTCTCGAAAAACCGATCCACCAACGTCGAGCGGTATTCCGAGGCCAGCCCCTTGTCGGCGATCATCGCCGCCGCATCCGTCAAACGCCGGCGCAGCGCCGCCCGCTGCTCGGGCCCCGGATCGCGCACCCCCTGGGTCAGCAACTCGAACAGGACCGCACTCAACGGCCGCGCGCCCTCCACCAGGGCGGCAACCGCCCCCGCGCCCCGCGCGCGCAGCAGACTGTCCGGATCCTCCCCCTCGGGCAGGGTGCAGAACCGGACCGTCCGCTCCATCGACAGCAGCGGCAACGCCGTCTCGGCCGCCTTCACCGCCGCGCGCTGCCCCGCACCATCCCCGTCGAAACACAGGATCGGTGCCGGCGCCAGACGCCACAACGCCTCCATCTGCTCGGCGGTCAGGGCCGTACCCAGCGGAGCCACCGCCCCCGGAAAGCCGGCCTGATGCAGGGCAATAACGTCCATATAGCCCTCGACGACCAGCAACTCGACCGGCGGCGCCCCACGCGGCCGCGCCATCCGCAAGGCGCTGCGGGCACGATCCATGCCGAACAGCACCCGCCGCTTCGAGAACAGCTCGGTTTCCGGCCCATTGAGATATTTCGGCTGCCCATCCCCCAGGATGCGCCCACCGAACGACACCAGCCCCCCCTTCCGGTCCCGGATCGGAAACGTGACGCGGTTGAAGAACAGTTCTCCCTTGGGCCGCCCGTCCTCATCCACGCGCATCAGCCCAGCCCGCACCAGCAGTTCGGGCGTCACCCCCTTGGGACGCAATTCCTCCAGCAGACCGCCCCGGCCCTCGCCCGACCACCCCAGCCCGAATCCGGCAATCGTCTCGTCGGACAGGCCGCGCCCACGCAGATAGGCCAGCCCACCCCGCCCCTCCGGCGCATGCAGCCGCCGCACCCAGGCGGCCTGAACCAGTTCCAGCACCTCTGCCAGATCACGGCTACGCTGCTCGTTCTCGCGCTGCTGCGGGCTGGCACGCGGCACTTCCAGCCCCGCCTCGGCCGCCAGTTCGGCAACCGCCTCAGGAAACCCCCGCCCCTCACTCTGCATCACGAACGTGATCACATCGCCATGCGCGCCACATCCGAAACAATGAAAGTGGTCGTCATAGACATAGAAAGACGGCGTTTTCTCCCCGTGAAAGGGGCAGCACGCCTTCCAGTTCCGGCCCGAGCGGACAAGCTTCGTCCGCCGCCCGATCACCGATGCGATCGGCGTGCGGGCCCGAAGCTCCTCCAGAAAGGCGGGGTCGAGCGCCACCCGTCAGGCGGACAGCAGCGACTTGACGAGGCCGCTGGCCTGCCCCGCATCAAGCGCCGCGCCAAAGCGCGCCTTCAGCGCCGCCATCACCTTGCCCATATCCTTCATCGACGCCGCCCCCAGTTCGGCGATCGCCTCGCGCGCCGCCGCCTCCAGCGTCGCCGCGTCCAGTTCGGCCGGCAGATAGGCGCGAATGGTCGCGATCTCCGCCTCTTCCTTTTCGGCCAGTTCGGGCCGCCCACCCTGATGATACATCGCGGCCGACTCGGTGCGCGACTTGATCATGCCGCGCAGCATCGACACGATCTCGTCCTCCGACACCTCCGCGCTCCGCGCGCGGGCGGCGATGTCCACATCCTTCAGCTTCGCATTGACCATGCGCAGGGTCGCGACCTGCGCGCTCTGCCCGGCCTTCATCGCAGCCTTGAGGTCTTCCATGAAACGTGCGCGAAGGCTCATGATCCGTACTCCTGAATTGAGAGGCACCTACCGGACGGGGTGCCTTCGGGTAAACAGCCGGAAGATTTTTCCCACCCGACAGAGAACAATCAGGGTGGGAATTTTCTTCCCAGCCCCACGAGAGGCTGGTAGGAGATAACCCCGGAAGGAAGAATTCTCCATGCCGTCATCGATCGACCACATCATCGACCGTCTGGGCGGGGCCGACAACGCCGCCCGCCTGACCGGCGTCGGGACCGAGGCCATCCGCAAATGGCGTCAGGCCGGCGCGATTCCGCCCAAGCACTGGACGGTCATCCTGCGCCATACCGGCCTCAGCCTTTCCGACCTGCAACCCGATAGCGTGCCCCCCAGCAAAGCGTACGATGGACCGGAGACCCAGATGACCGAGCGCCAGGTTCCCGCCTCGCCCCAAGCCGCCATTCCCACGGGCGCCACCGCCGCCCTGGTGCTGGCCGACGGCACCATCCTGTGGGGGCGCGGCTTCGGCGCGCACACGCCGGCCACCGGCGCCGCCATCGGCGAACTGTGCTTCTCCACCGGCATGACCGGCTATCAGGAAACCCTGACCGACCCATCCTTCGCCGGGCAGATCATCACCTTCACCTTCCCCCATATCGGCAATGTCGGCACCAATACAGCCGATGACGAAGCCGCCCGCGTCGCGGCCCGCGGCCTGGTCGTGAAGCAGGACCTGACCGAACCCGCCAACTGGCGCGCCACCCAAGATCTCGACGGCTGGCTGAAAGCCCGCGACGTCCCCGGCATCTGCGGCGTCGACACCCGCGCGATCACCCTGCGCATCCGCGACGGCGGCCCGCAGACCGCCATCCTGGCCTACCCGGCCGACGGCGCGTTCGACCTCGACGCCCTGCGCGCACAGGCCGCCGCCTGGCCCGGCCTGGAAGGCATGGACCTGGCGCGCGACGTCACCTGCGCCAAGCCCTATGGCTGGGACGAGGGCGTATGGACCTGGCCGGGCGGCACCCTGCCCCTGCCCGCCAAGCGCCGCCGCGTCGTCGCCGTCGATTACGGCGCCAAGCGCAACATCCTGCGCTGCCTGGCCAACGCGGGCTGCGACGTCACGGTCGTCCCCGCCACCGCCACGGCGGAAGAAATCCTCGCCCTCGACCCCGCCGGCGTCTTCCTCTCCAACGGCCCCGGCGACCCGGCCGCGACCGCCGCATACGCGGTGCCCGCGATCCGCGGCGTGCTGGATGCCGGCAAGCCCATCTTCGGCATCTGCCTCGGCCACCAGCTCCTGGCCCAGGCTCTGGGTGCCCGCACCTACAAGCTGGCGCGCGGCCATCGCGGCGCCAACCAGCCGGTCAAGGACCTCGGCACCGGCAAGGTCGAGATCACCAGCCAGAATCACGGCTTCGCGGTGGACGAATCCAGCCTGCCCGACGATGTCCGCGTGACGCACAGCAGCCTGTTCGACGGTTCGAACGAAGGCATCGCCTCCACGCGCTACGCGGCCTTCTCGGTCCAGTACCATCCCGAGGCCAGCCCCGGCCCGTCGGACAGCCACTACCTGTTCGACCGCTTCGTCGCCCTGATCGACCGCACCAATCAGCCCGCCTGAAAGTCGCGCCCCCATGCCCAAACGGACAGACATACGCTCGATCCTGATCATCGGCGCCGGCCCGATCGTCATCGGCCAGGCCTGTGAATTCGACTATTCCGGCGCCCAGGCCTGCAAGGCCCTGCGCGAGGAAGGCTATCGGGTCATCCTGGTCAACTCCAACCCGGCCACGATCATGACCGATCCCGGCCTGGCGGACGCCACCTATATCGAGCCGATCACCCCGGAATTCGTCGAACGCATCATCCTGCGCGAAAAGCCCGACGCGGTGCTGCCCACCATGGGCGGCCAGACGGCGCTGAACACCGCAATGGCGCTCGACAAGTCGGGCTTCCTCAAGAAGCACGGCGTGGAACTGATCGGCGCGGATGCCGAGGTGATCGACCGCGCCGAAGACCGGCAGAAATTCCGCGAGGCGATGGACGCGATCGGCATCGAGAGCCCGCGCAGCACCATCGCCCACACGCTCGACGAAGCCCGCGCGGCGCTGGAGCAGGTCGGCCTGCCGGCGGTGATCCGCCCCTCCTTCACCATGGGCGGCTCGGGCGGCGGCATCGCCTATAACCGCGAGGAATTCGACCAGATCGTCACCTCCGGTCTCGACGCCTCGCCCACCACCGAAGTCCTGATCGAGGAATCGGTGCTGGGGTGGAAGGAGTTCGAGATGGAAGTCGTCCGCGACCGCGCGGACAATTGCATCATCGTCTGCTCGATCGAGAATATCGACCCGATGGGCGTGCATACCGGCGACTCGATCACCGTCGCCCCGGCGCTGACCCTGACGGACAAAGAGTACCAGCGCATGCGCGACGCATCGCTGGCCTGCCTGCGCGCCATCGGCGTCGAGACCGGCGGCTCGAACGTCCAGTTCGGCATCAATCCCGCCGACGGGCGCATGGTCGTCATCGAGATGAACCCCCGCGTCTCGCGCTCCTCCGCCCTGGCCTCCAAGGCCACCGGCTTCCCGATCGCCAAGATCGCGGCCAAGCTCGCGGTCGGCTACACGCTCGACGAACTGGCCAACGACATCACCGGCTCCACCCCGGCGTCGTTCGAGCCGACCATCGACTATGTCGTGGTCAAGATCCCGCGCTTCACCTTCGAGAAATTCCCCGGCACTCCGGCCCTGCTCTCCACCAGCATGAAGTCGGTGGGCGAGGCGATGGCCATCGGCCGCTCCTTCCCCGAGGCCCTGCAGAAGGGCCTGCGCTCGATGGAAACCGGCCTCGCCGGGCTGGACCCGGTGGAAGCCCCCGGCGACGGCGGCCCCGACGCCTTCCGCGCAGCTCTCTCCCAGCCTCGGCCGGAACGGATTCTCATGGCCGCCCAGGCCCTGCGCGCCGGCCTGAGCATCGAAGACATCCACGCCGCCTGCAAGTTCGAGCCCTGGTTCCTGCGCGAACTGGCCAGGATCGTGGCGGCCGAACACAGCGTGATCCGCGACGGCCTGCCCCGCGACGCCCAGGACATGCGCCGCCTCAAGGCGATGGGTTTCTCCGACGTCCAGCTCGCCCGCCTGTCGGGCACCTCGGCCGCCGAGATCGCGACCCTGCGCACCCGCCTGGCGGTCACGCCGGTCTACAAGCGCATCGACACCTGCGCGGGCGAATTCGCCTCCAGCACGCCCTACATGTACTCGACCTACGAGGGCGGCTTCGGCACGCCGGAATGCGAAAGCCGCCCCACCGACCGGCAGAAGGTCGTCATCCTCGGCGGCGGCCCCAACCGCATCGGCCAGGGTATCGAGTTCGATTATTGCTGCGTCCACGCCGCGTACGCGCTGCGTGAGGCCGGGTTCGAGACCATCATGGTCAACTGCAATCCCGAGACGGTCTCGACCGACTACGACACCTCGGACCGGCTGTATTTCGAGCCCCTGACCGCCGAGGACGTGATCGCCCTGATCCGCCGCGAGCAGGAAAGCGGCACCGTGCTGGGCTGCATCGTGCAGTATGGCGGCCAGACGCCGCTGAAACTGTCCCACGCGCTCGAAGCCGCCGGCATCCCGCTCCTCGGTACCCCGGCCGACGCGATCGACCGCGCCGAGGACCGCGAGCGGTTCCAGGCCATGCTCCAGCGGCTGAGCCTGCGCCAGCCCGCCAACGGCATCGCCCGCTCGGCGGCCGAGGCCGAGGACGTGGCCGACCGCATCGGCTATCCGGTGGTCATCCGCCCGTCCTACGTGCTGGGCGGCCGGGCGATGGAAATCGTCCATGACCGCGCCAGCCTCCAGCGCTACATGCGCGTGGCCCTGCAACTGGCCGGCCAGGACATCGCCTCCGGCCCGGTGCTGATCGACCGCTACCTGAACGACGCGATCGAGGCCGATGTCGACTGCATCGCCGACGGGCAGGAAGTCTACGTCGCCGGCGTCATGGAGCATATCGAGGAAGCGGGCATCCATTCCGGCGACAGTGCCTGCTCGCTGCCGCCCTACACGCTCTCGCCGGCCATCGTCACCGAACTGAAGGCACAGACCGAGGCCATGGCCCGCGAACTGGGCATCGTCGGGCTGATGAACGTCCAGTACGCGATCAAGGATCAGGAAATCTTCGTCCTGGAGGTCAATCCCCGTGCCTCGCGCACCGTGCCCTTCGTCGCCAAGGCGACCGGCGTGCCGGTGGCCAAGATCGGCGCGCGGGTCATGGCCGGTGCGAAGCTGGCGGAATTCCGCCTCGACGACCGCGCCGTGGCCCCGCATGTCGCGGTCAAGGAAGCCGTCTTCCCCTTCAACCGCTTCCCGAACGTGGACACGATCCTGGGCCCGGAAATGCGCTCCACCGGCGAGGTCATGGGTCTCGACGCCTCCTTCGAGCGCGCCTTCGCCAAGTCGCAGCTCGCCGCCGGCGTAAAGCTGCCCCTGTCGGGCACGGTCTTCCTGTCGGTGCGCCGCAGCGACAAGCCGACGGTGCCGGCGCTGGCCCGCCGCCTGGTCGATATGGGCTTCACCATCCTGGCCACGCGCGGCACCGCGCAGCACCTGCGCGAGGCCGGAATCGCCGTCCAGGTGGTGAACAAGGTGCTGGAAGGCCGGCCGAACTGCGTGGACGCCATCCGCTCCGGAGAGGTGCAGATGATCATCAACACCGCCCACGGCGCACAGTCGGTCGCGGACAGTTTCGACATCCGCCGTTCGGCCCTCACTTCGGGCATTCCGCACTTCACCACGATCGCCGGCGCACGCGCCGCCACGCACGCGATCGCGGCGATGCGGGAAGGACCGCTTGAAGTCGCGCCGCTTCAATCCTACTTTAACGGATCGTTCTGAGCGTACCACACCCACGCCGGGAACAGGGCAGGCACCGCCAGCCCCGTTCCCGGCGCTGTCGGTCTTGTGGGATGCTCTTGTTGCAATCTGCCATGTCGGCCATCTGACCGACCTTCACCCTGGGGACGCGCCTTGCAGAAATTTCCGATGACAGGCAAGGGCCTGCAACGGCTGGAAGATGAACTTCGCAAACTCAAGAGTGAAGAACGCCCGGCCGTGATCCGCGCGATCGCCGAGGCCCGCAGCCACGGCGACCTGTCGGAAAATGCCGAATATCACGCCGCCCGCGATCGCCAGTCCTTCATCGAAGGCCGGATCATCGAGCTGGAAGAGATCGTCTCCTCGGCCGAAGTCATCGACCCCTCCACCCTGTCGGGCGACCAGGTGAAGTTCGGCGCCCAGGTCAGCCTGGTGGACGAAGAGACCGACAAGGAAGCCACCTACCAGATCGTCGGCGTGCACGAGGCCGACATCAAGCAGGGCCTGCTGTCCGTTTCCTCGCCGCTGGCCAAGTCGCTGATCGGCAAGAAGATCGGCGATACGGTGTCGGTTCCCGCGCCCGGCGGCGACCGCACCTACGAAATCCTGGCCGTCACCTACGGCTGAGGCAGCCGGCGATGATCACGCTCGATGACGTCCGGGCCGCCGCCGCCCGGATCGAGGGGCGCGTCCTGCGCACCCCCACGGTTCCCTCGCACGCCCTGTCGAAGGCGACCGGCGCGGAGATCGTGCTCAAGTTGGACAATCTCCAGGCCGTAGGCTCGTTCAAGGAGCGCGGCGCCGCCAACAAGCTGGCGCTGCTGACACCCGAGGAACGCAGCCGCGGCGTCATCACCGTCTCGGCCGGCAACCACGCGCAGGGCGTCGCCCGCCACGCCTCCCTGCTGGGCATCGACGCGGTCATCGTCATGCCGCGCTTCACCCCCGCCGCCAAGGTCACGCGCACCGCCGCGTGGGGCGCGCGCGTGGTGCTGGCGGGCGACAATTTCGCCGAAGCCACCGCCCATGCCGACGCATTATGCGCGGCGGAAGGCCGCGTCTTCGTCCATCCGTACGACGACCCGGCGGTCATGGCCGGCCAGGGCACCTTCGCCCTCGAACTGTTCGAGGATGCCGGCCCGCTCGATGTCTTCGTCGGCCCCATCGGCGGCGGCGGCCTGCTGTCGGGCTGCGCCGTGGTCGGCGCCGCCCTGCGGCCGGAGATGGGCATCGTCGGCGTGCAGGTCGAAGCCTATTCCTCCCTCTCCGATTTCCCCGGCGACGAACTGATGCCCCCCGGCGGCGCCACGATCGCCGAAGGCATCGCGGTGCTGCGCATCGGCCGCCAGCCGCTTTCCGTCATCCGCGATCACGTCTCGCGCGTGCTCGTGGTGCCCGAACGCGCGGTCGAGGACGCCATCACCCTGATGGCCGAGGGCGCCAAGCAGGTCAGCGAAGGCGCCGGCGCCGCGGCCCTGGCGGCGGTGCTGACCTACCCCGAACTGTTCCGCGGCAAGCGGGTCGCCCTCCCCGTCACCGGCGGCAATATCGACAGCCGCATCCTGGCCAACACCCTGCTGCGCACCCTGCTGCGCGACGGGCGCCTGCTGTGCCTCAAGATGGACATCCCCGACCGGCCGGGCGTGCTGGCCGACATCTCGCGCACGATCGGCGATGCCGGCGGCAACATCATCGAGGTCTCGCACCAGCGCCTGTTCACCGCCGCCAGCGTCCAGGCCGCCGAACTGGAAGTGATGATCGAAGCCCGCGATCCCGTGCACGCCCAGCAGATCATGGATGAACTGGCCAAGACCTACATCGTCCGCCGCGTCTGAAGAGGCTGTTTCAAAAGCCCCGCTAGCGGCGGCCTGACGGCTGTTTCCTGCGCTTCGGTGCTCACGGCCATCAAGGCCGCTCCGCTCCGATGCTCAAAAACCACCGCCAGACGCATGGCTACCGCCACGCTTCCGCTCACTATCAGAGCTTTTGAAACAGCCTCTGAATCCGGAGTTCCTTGCTCACGGCGACACGGCCCGATATGTTGTCGTAACGATACAAGGGCTTTGCCCTTGACCCACCAAAGGGCAGTCGCCCTTTGGAAACCCGTTCGTTATCAATAGATTGGGGTCAGGGGCACACGCATGGGAAGTGGGACGAATCTGCAGGCGCGCCAGGTCGGCGCCGATGCCCTGCCCATCATCTCGATCGCCGGCCTTTGCTCGGCCGATCCGGCGCAACGTCAGGCCGTCGGCGACGCCCTGCACGCCGCCTGCACCCGCACCGGCTTCTTCTACTGCACCGACCACGGCGTGCCGCAGGGCCTCATAGACGCCGTGCTGGCGGAAAGCCGCCGCTTCTTTGCCCTGCCGGCGGAAGACAAGGCCCGCCTCGACAAATCCCGGTCCTCCTGCAATCGCGGCTACGAAGCACTCCGCAACCAGACGCTCGAAGCCGGCGCCCCGCCCGACCTCAAGGAAGGCTTCTATATCGGCGCGGAACAGCCGGACTGCGGCGGCCAGCGCTTCAACCAGGGCCCCAACCAGTGGCCCACGGCCATGCCCGGCTTCCGCCCCGCCATGATGGCCTATTCCGCCGCCCTGACCGTCGTCGCGGAACGGCTGATGCAGGGCCTGGCCCTCTCCCTCGGGCTGGAAGATTCCTTCTTCAGCACCTATTGCCGGGATCCCCAGATCACGCTGCGCCTGCTGCACTACCCACCCCAGCCCGCCAACCCGCAACCCGGCGAAAAAGGCTGCGGCGCCCACACCGATTTCGGCGGTCTGACCCTCCTGCTCCAGGACCAGAGCGGCGGCTTGCAGGTACGCGGGCCGGACGACGGCTGGATTCACGCCACCCCCATCCCCGGCAGCTTCGTCGTCAATCTGGGCGACATGATCGCGCGCTGGACCAACGACCGCTACCGCTCCACGCTGCACCGTGTGGTCAATATTTCCGGGACCGACCGCTATTCCGTGCCCTTCTTCTACACGGGCAATGCCGACTACACGGTCTCCTGCCTGCCCGGCTGCCTGGCACCGGGCGAAACGCCGCGCTACCCGCCCGTCACCGTACAGGACCATCTGCGCGCCATGTACCGCCGCACCTATGGCTGATCCCCTATGACTGCTCCTGGCGCCGACCCCCTCCTGCTCATTCACGGCGCATGGCAGGGCGCATGGGTATGGGACGGCTTCCGGGCGGCGCTCGCCCGTCGCCCCAATCCACGCCAAGCCATCGCCGTCGATCTCCCCGGCAACGGCGCCGACGGCGCGCCGCCCTCGGTCGCCTCCCTGCCGGCCTATCTGGAGCATCTCGACCGGATCGTCACCGACATCGGGCGCCCATTCAGCATCGTCGCCCATTCCGGCGGTGGCGTCGTCGCCTCGGCCCTGGCCGAACGGCATCCCGGCCTGACACGCCGGCTGGTCTATATCGCCGGCATGATGCTGCCATCGGAAACCGGCTTCGCGGACATGGTCAACCATCTGCTGCCCACCGACCCGACCGCCTCCGGCGTCACCCCGTGGCTCGACTGGCCGGTGCCGGGCGAAATCTCCACCGTCCCGCCGGAAGCCGCCATCGCGTTCTTCCTCCAGGACTGCCCGCCGGCCGTCGCGATACCGGCCGCGCGCCGCCTCACGCCGCAGGGCGAACGCGGCCGCGCCCTGACCGCGCATCTGACGCCGGAGCGTTTCGGCACGATCCCGCGCCTCTACGTCCAGGCCCTCCGCGACAGGTCCGTCACCCTGCCCTTGCAGCAACTCATGTGCCAACGGCTCCCCGGCGCGACCATCCGCACCATCGACACCGGCCACGCCCCCCACGTCGTCGCCCCGGACGCGTTGCTCGACATCCTGCTGCCCTTTCTCGATTCCCCCGGATGAACCGCATCCGGCCGTTCGGGCCCCGCACGGCCACACGGCGCGGCCTCCTGCACATGGCCACCGCCGCCTCGCTCGCCACGGCCCTGCCGCCCGGCCGCGCCGCCGGCCGCGACCTCCCGCCCGACGACCCGATCCTGGCAAGGCTGGCGGCCCAATGGTCCACGCCGTCCCTCCCCCCGATCCGCGAGGAAGACGCCCTCCTCGCCATCGCGCATATCAGCCCGGTCACCGATGGCGGCTGGAGTTCCCTGCATAATCGCGCGGTCCAGGCCGTCCATGCCGCCTTTCCGCGCCTGCGCACCGTCTGGGTGGAAAACGTTCCCTTTTCGGCCGATGCCGAACGCATTCTCCGCCAGTTCGTGGCCGAAGGCGCGAACATGGTGCTGGCCGGCGCCGATTACGGCGATTTCCTCACCGAAGTCGCCGAACGCGCCCCGGAGGTCGCATTCGTGCAGTGCGACAGCAACCGCCTGGCCCGCAATGTCGGCTGGTACTATATCGCGCACTGGTATGCGTCCTACGTCATCGGCATCGCCGCCGGCCGGCTGACGCGCACCGGCCGCCTCGGCTTCATCGCGTCCTTTCCGCTGCCCAGCGTCTATGGCAGCGCCAACGCGCTGCTGCTGGGCGCCCGCTCCGTCCGTCCCGACACGACCATGCATGTCGTGTCCATCAATGCCTGGTTCGACCCACAGGGCGCGCTCGGCGCCGCGGCCGCCCTGGCCGATAACGGGTGCGATGTCCTGGCCGGCATCATGGACGAGCCCAGCTACCTGCGCCTCGCCCAGCAGCGCGGCCTGTGGGGCGTCATGTCCAGCACCGACCAGCGCGCCAGCGGCCCCGACGCCTATCTCAGTTCGGTCGTCTACGATTTCCGCCAGCATTACGTCGATCAGGTGCGCGCCCGCCTGGAGGGGCGCTGGATCCCCACCCCTCACCTGCTGCCGCTGGGCGCCGGCGTCGATCGCGACGCCTGGGGGGGGCGCGTGCCCGAAGCCGTACGCCAACAGGCCGACGCCGCGCGCGACCGGATCATGGCCGGCTGGTCCCCCTTCACCGGCCCGCTGCGCGACACGCATGACCGCATCCGCGTTCCCGCCGGGGAACGCATGGACGATCTCAGCCTCTATCGCTGGAACTGGCCCCTGAACGGGGTCTACGGCCTGGACTGACGATCCGGCCGGTCAGGTGTCGTCGATGGTAAAACCGACCTTCAGCGTCACCTGGTAATGGCCGACCTGGCCATTGACGACATGGCCGCGCGTATTCACGACCTCGAACCAGCGGATGGCATGCACGCTGTCCGATGCACGCGACAGCGCGCTTCCGATCGCGGCCTCGATCGTATCGGGCGACGACCCCACCAGTTCGACCACTTTATAGACATGTTCGGACATGATGTTCCTCCCTGTCCTGCGAGGCTGTTGCAAAAGCCCCGCTGGCGGCGGCCTGACGGCGGTTTCCTACGCTTCGGTGCTCACGGCCATCAAGGCCGCTCCGCTCCGATGCTCGAAAACCACCGCCAGACGCATGGCTTGCGCCACGCTTCCACTCACCATCGAGGCTTTTGCAACAGCCTCTGATGGAGGAACAACGGCTCCCGCCTGCCCGGGTTCCGGCCGCCTACTTGGTGCCGAACAGCCGGTCGCCGGCATCCCCCAACCCAGGTCGGATATAGCCGTGCTCGTCCAGTTCGCGGTCGATGGAGCAGGTAATGATCTTCACGTCGGGATGCGCCGCCGAGAGAAACGCCACCCCTTCGGGCGCCGCCAGCAGGCAGACGAAGACAAGCTGCCGCGCGCCCGCGATCTTCAGCCGGTCGATCGCCGCCGCCGCGCTGTGCCCGGTCGCCAGCATCGGATCGACGACGATGCAGACCCGCGCATCGATGTCCTCGGGCAGCTTCATGTAATATTCGACCGGTTCCAGCGATTCCGGGTCGCGGAACAGGCCGATATGCCCCACCCGGGCCGCCGGCAGCAGGTCGAGCATCCCGTCCAGGATGCCGTTGCCGGCCCGCAGGATCGACACCAGGCAGAGCTTCTTGCCCGAGAGCAGGCGCCCTTCCATGTGTTCGAGCGGCGTTTCGATCTCCACCGTCTCCAGTGGCAGGTCCCGCGTGGCCTCATAGGCCATCAGCAGGCTGATCTCGCGCGTCAGGCGGCGAAAACCGGCGGTTGACGTGCTCGCCTGGCGCAGCCGGGTCAGCTTGTGCTGAACCAGCGGATGATCCAGCACCACCACGGGCGCGGAAGGGGGGGTAATCACATTCTCGCTCATTCTGCCCTTTTACGGCAGATCGTGGCGGAACCGAAAGGGCTACCCGCCCTCTCAGGCGGCGTCGGGCACAAAATTCAACGCCAGCCCGTTGATGCAGTAGCGCAGCCCGGTCGGCCGGGGCCCATCGGGGAAAAGATGCCCCAGATGCCCCTTGCAGGAGGCACAATGGATTTCGGTCCTGACCATCCCATGGCTGGTATCGGTATGGCTTTCCACCGCATGCGGCAGCACGTCATAGTAGGAGGGCCAGCCGCTGCCGCTGTCATATTTGGTCTCGGAGCGGAACAGGGGCGTGCCGCAGGCCGCGCAGCGATAAAGTCCCGCCCGCTTTTCATGGTTCAGCGGGCTCGATCCGGGGCGCTCGGTGCCATGGTCGCGCATCACGCGGATCTGCTCCGGCGTCAGCGGGCCGCAGCCAGTGCCGCAGGCCGGGCCATCCGTCGGGTTCGCTTCGTTCGGTGTCATCACGCTTCCTCCATCCAGGGGCGCCGATCGCGCCGGAGCCCCGTCCCGGGCATTCGCAATCCCGGCAATCGGTGCCATCATGGGCGACAAAATAACGGGAGAGAATACCCATGGCCGACCAGACACAGCTCCACCCCCGCCGCCCCGTCATGCTCGTCATCCTCGACGGGTTCGGCTGGCGCGAGGACGTGGCCGACAACGCCGTGCGCGCCGCGTCCACCCCCACCTTCGATCGCCTGTGGCAGGAGGGCCCCCGCGCCTTCCTCAAGACATGTGGCGAGGATGTCGGCCTTCCGGAAGGGCAGATGGGCAATTCCGAGGTCGGCCACCTCAATATCGGCGCCGGCCGCGTCGTCATGCAGGAACTGCCGCGCATCTTCGCCGCCATCCGTGACGGCAGCCTGGCCGCCAACCCGGCCCTGACCGACCTGATCGCGGCGGTGAAAAAGACCGGCGGCACCTGCCACCTGATGGGCCTGGTCTCGGCCGGCGGCGTGCATTCCCACCAGGACCACGCCGTGGCGCTCGCCAAGATCCTCGCCAATAACGGCGTGCCGGTCGCCTTCCATATCTTTACCGACGGCCGCGACACGCCCCCGCATTCGGGCCGCGACTACGTCACCCGCCTGCTCAACGACCTGCCGCCCACGGTCACCATCGCCACCATCTCGGGCCGCTACTTCGCCATGGACCGCGACCGCCGCTGGGAGCGGGTGGAAAAGGCATATGACGCCATCGTCTCGGCCCAGGGCCCGCATGGCGACGACCCGCTGACAGTGCTGGACGCCGCCTACAAGGCCGGCACCACCGACGAATTCCTGCCGCCGACCGTTCTCGGCGCCTACAAGGGCATGAAGGACGGCGACGCCATCCTGTCCTTCAATTTCCGCGCCGACCGCATCCGCCAGTTGCTGGACGCGGTGCTGGAGAAGGATTTCCAGGGCTTCACCCGCTCGCGCGTGGTCCATGTCTCGGCCGCCGTGGGCATGACGCGCTACAGCGACCGCCTGGCGGCGCTGATCGGCGTGCTGTTCCCGCCCCAATCGCTCGACGACCTGCTGGGCGAAGTGGTCTCGGCCGCCGGCAAGCGCCAGCTCCGCATGGCCGAAACCGAGAAATACCCCCACGTCACCTACTTCCTCAACGGCGGCAAGGAAGGCGAACTGCCCGGCGAGGACCGGATCATGGTCCCCTCGCCCAAGGTCGCGACCTACGACCTCCAGCCGGAAATGTCCGCCCCCGAACTCACCGAAAAGGCCGTCCAGGCCATCAACAGCGGCACCTACGACCTGATCATCCTGAACTACGCCAACCCCGACATGGTCGGCCACACGGGCGTCTTCAGCGCGGCGGTCAAGGCGATCGAGGCCGTGGACCGGGGTCTCAAGCAACTGGTCGAGGCCGTGCATCGCCAGCGCGGCGCCATCCTCGTCACCGCCGATCACGGCAATGCCGAGACGATGTTCGACCCCGAGACCGGCGGCCCGCACACGGCGCACACCCTCAACGTGGTCCCCGTGGTGCTGTCCGGCGTGCGGGAAGTCACCCTGCATGACGGCCGCCTGGCCGACCTGGCTCCCACCCTGCTGGCCCTGATGGGCCTGCCGAAGCCGGAAGCGATGACCGGCAAATCCCTGCTGGCCACAAAGCACGGCTTCTAAAATGTGTGTCCGTAAACGCGCGCTGGCGGCGATCCGACGCGCGTTTACTCCGCTCCGATGCTCACGGCCCACAAGGCCGCTCCGCTTCGGTGCTCAAAAACACACGCCGGGCGCGGCCCTCCGGGCCGCTCTCGCTCACCAGCCCACGTTTCCGGACACACATTTACCCTCATTCCGCCAAAGCGCGCTGGCGGCAAGCGGGTTCATGAGCACAAGCTTGCTCGCCGGGTTGATCATCGCCAACCCTGTCGGCGCAGCCCCGCCTCATACGTCCCACACCACCCCGCACCACCATGCCGCCCCTCACACCAGCCAGAGCGCGGCCGCCGATCATGCCGCCGCCGCCGCGCGCCGCGCGGTGGCGCAGGCCCATGCCGCCCAGCAGGCGCTGATCGCCCGCCAGCAGCTTCAGGCCCGCGACCTGGCGGCCCGCACCGCCGCCCGCGACGCCGCCCGCGCCCAGGCACGCCAGGACACCGCCAAAGCCGCCGCCCTGTCGGAGGCAACGGTCGATGCCACCACGCAATTGCAGCAGACCGAACAGCAGACCGCCGACCTCAGCGACCGTGTGGCCGCCCTGCGGGCCGAACAGGCCCAACTCCGCGCGGAACTGGGCCGCGACTCGGCGGCGGTCACCCCCATGCTGCCGCTCGCGGCACGGCTGGCGCGCTATCCGGCCGATACGCTGCTGGCCGCCCCGGTCCCGCCCGACCGTGCCATCGCGGGCCTGCTGGTCATCCAGGGCCTGTCGGCGCAGCTCGAACAGCGGGCCGGCGCCATCCGTGCCCGCCGTACCGTCCTGACGGCGCTGGATGCCGACCTGGCGGCCAAGGGCGCGCAACTGGCGGCGCTCCAGCAGAAGCAGGCCGCCCAGCGCGACAGCGTCGCCCGCGCCGCCGAGGCCGCCCGCCAGGCCCAGCAGCGCTCGAACAGCGCCGCCACCCGCGCCGCCCGCCAGGTCGAGGACGCAACGCGCAAGGCCAGCAGCCTGCAAGACGCCGTCAACCGGATCGAAGCCCTGGAAAAAGCGGCCGAGGACCAGTTGGAACAGGCCGCCCAGGCCGCCATCCGCGCCCATCGCGCCGACGAAGCCGCTTCCGCCCGCGCCCGCGCCGCCGCCATCGCCCAGGGGCCGGGCCCCGGTCTCACCACGCCGCCACCGGGCACGCCGGCCGGGCGCGGGGCCCCCGTGCCGGGTGCCATCGTCACCGCCTGGGGCGCCACGACCGAGGCCGGGCCGGCATCCGGCATCACCTACGCCCCCCCTTCGGCCGCCACGGTACGCGCGCCCTGCGCCGGACAGATCGATTTTGCCGGGGCCTTCCGCTCCTACGGCCAGATGGTCATCCTCAATTGCGGGCGCCATTACCGTTTCGTCCTGGCGGGGCTGGGCGCGCTCGCCGTCTCGACGGGGCAGGCGCTCGCCCACGGCGCCCCGCTGGGCCGCATGCCCGACTGGTCGGGCCAGGGCGCGCGGCCGACCCTGTTCGTGCAGTTGCGGCACGGCGGCGGGGCGGTCGATCCCGCTCCGTTTCTATAGTCCTCCTCTCGGCGGTTTCCGCCCGGCACGAGTTCGGTATAAGATCGTCGCAATGATGATGGTCCGGGCCGTTTCCCGACGGCACGGGCCCCACCCGTCCACGGCAGGGGCGGTTTCACTCAGGAGACGCACGGTATGACGTTCCGCACCGGCCTGCTGCTTGGCTGCGCCTTTCTGGCTGGCATCGCGGCGGGGCCACAGATCGCCCACCTCTCCCTCTCCGGGGGGAACAGCCTGACATCCAACGCGCTGGCCGCCAGCCTGGCCAAGGACAGCGATTCGGATTCCCCGGCCGAGAATTTCCGCCTCCTGTCGCTGTTCGGCCATGTGCTGGAACAGGTGAAGGCGAATTACGTCGATCAGGTCTCCAACCGCGAACTGATCATCAACGCGCTGAACGGCATGTTGAGCGGCCTCGACCCGCACAGCTCCTACATGACCGAAAAACAGTACGCCGACCTGCAAACCCGCACGAAGGGCGAGTTCGGCGGGCTGGGGCTGGAAGTCCAGGCCGATGACAGCCACATCCGCGTCGTCTCGCCGATCGACGACACACCGGCCGCCAAGGCCGGCATCAAGACCGGCGACTATATCGTCGCCATCGACGGCAAGAATATCGACGGCCTGCCGCTGGACGAAGCCGTGCAGCGCATGCGCGGCAAGCCGGACACCAAAATTTCCCTGACCCTGATCCGCGAGAAGACGCCCAAGCCGATCATCGTGACGATGACGCGCGCGATCATCCATATCCAGGTGATCAAGTCGGCCCTCTACGATTCCACCGGCTATATCCGGGTGTCGGAATTCAACGAGGAAACCACGCCGGGGCTGGAAGCCGCCTATCGCAAGCTGAAGGCCGACGCCCATGGGCACCTGACCGGCCTGGTGCTGGACCTGCGCTCCGATCCGGGCGGCCTGCTCAACCAAGCGATCGGCGTCAGTGCCGATTTCATCCGCAATGGCGAAATCGTCTCGACCCGCGCCCGCCACGCGCAGGAAAGCCAGCGCTGGGACGCCCACGGTACCGACATCACCGACGGCCTGCCGATGGTGGTCCTGATCAATGGCGGCTCGGCCTCGGCCAGCGAGATCGTCGCCGGCGCCCTGCAGGATCATCAGCGCGCCGTCCTGGTCGGCGAGAAATCCTTCGGCAAGGGTTCGGTGCAGACCATCCTGCCGATCCCCGGCGACGGCGCCCTGCGCCTGACCACGGCGCGCTACTACACACCGTCCGGCCGTTCCATCCAGGGCCTGGGCATCGTCCCCGACGTGACGGTGCGCGAAACCCGCGAGGACCCCGGCTACAGCATCCGCGAAGCCGACCTCAGCCACATCATCAAGAACCAGGGCGGCAACACCGCCAAGCCGCCGGCGCGCGTCGACATGCCGCCGATCGTCTCCTCCATCCCCAACGAGCCGCCGGCCAACTGGCCCGCCTTCGACATGACGAAGCCCACGACCGACTTCCAGTTGCAGCAGGGGCTCAAGATCGTGCGCGCCATGGCCGCCGGCCCGCACACGGCCGATGCCACGCCGGCAAACCAGCCGCGTCATGACTGACGCGGCGTCCCTGCCCTACCGCCGCAATGTCGGGGCCATGCTCTTCAACCACCGGGGCCAGATCCTGATCGGGCGGCGCACCGACCAGCCCGGCGCCGGCGGCCCGCTGTCGGAGGGCGTCTGGCAGTGCCCGCAGGGCGGCATCGACGCCGGCGAAGAGCCCGAGCAGGCCGTGTTGCGCGAAGTGCACGAGGAAATCGGCACCGATCGCGTCGAGATCCTCGCCGCCCATCCGCAATGGCTGACCTACGACCTGCCGGCGGCGCTGGTCGGCAAGGTGCTCGGCGGCCGCTATCGCGGCCAGACCCAGAAATGGTTCGCCCTGCGCTTCACCGGCACCGATGCCGATATCCGCCTCGATGCCCACCAGCCGGCGGAATTCGATGCCTGGCAATGGATCGACCTCGCCACGCTGCCCGAGCACAATGTCGGCTTCAAGCGCGACATCTACCTCACCCTGGTCCGCGACTTCGCCCCCTACGCGCAACCGCGCGGCTGATTGCCCTACACGCCCTCGCGGCACAGGGCCGGCAGAACATGCCGGCTCAACAGCGGGGCGAGGCGGATCGGCGGGTCTTCCTCCCCCTCCACATCCAGCCACAGCATCTCGGCGATCTCCGCCGCGATAACCGGCGTGCCATCCAGTTCCCCGCGATAGATCGCCGCCCGCACCACGCATCCCGGCTCGTTGGCCGCCGGCGCCTCGAAATGCCCCAGCAGCGCCAGCCCGTCCGGATGCAGCCGGCACCCCAGTTCCTCATGCAGTTCGCGTTGCAGGGTCTCGGCCTCGGTCTCGCCCGGCTCACCCTTTCCGCCCGGCAGCATGAAGCTGTCCGTGCCGCGCTTGCGCACCACCAGCAGCGCCCCGTCCCGCACGATCGCGGCCGACACGACGCTGATCACCCGCCCCCGCGCCTTCCTGCCGCTCAATGTCCGGCCGACGGCTTCTTGCCGCCCCCCTTGATCGGTGACAGCAGGAAGCAGAACGGCACCACAAGAAAGGCCCCGATCCCCAGGATCATGAACACCTCGTTGTAGGCCAGGATCGCAATCTGCCGCGTGAATTCGACGAACAGCCGATGCTGCGCCACGGCATCCAGCGCCCCCTGCGCGATCCCGCGCCCGGCGGCGGCCTGCTTCGCATGCGCCAGGTAATCGTTATAGGGCTGATGAAACGGCGTCATCCAATGCACCATCTGCGTCTGATGCGCCTGGCGGATCTCCGTCAGCATGGCGGTGGAACCCGAAATCGCGATAGACCCCAGCACGTTGCGCGCCATGCTGAACAGCGCCGAGGCATCGCCATTCAACTCGCGCGGCAGGGTGGCGAAGGTGATGGTCGAAATCGGCACGAACAGAAAGGCCAGGCTGGCCGTCTGGGTCATGCGGAACATCACCAGGTGGCGGAAATCCAGCAGCGGCACCAGATGCGCCGACCAGAACAGCGACACGCCCATGAAGAAGAAGCCCATCGCGATCAGCGTCCGCAGGCTCAGATATTTCATCGACCGCCCGACCAGCGGAATCAGGATGATGACCGCGATGCCACCCGGCGAGAGGATCAGGCCCGACAGGGTTGCGGTATAACCCATCACCTGCTGCGCATATTGCGGCACGATGATCGCGGCCGCATAGAGCAGCGCGCCCACCGCCCCGATCAGCAACGTGCCGGTCGCGAAATTGCGGTCCTTGAACACGCGCAGATCCACCGCCGGCTTCTTGGTGCGCAGCAGCCACACCACCGCGCCGCCAATCCCCAGCACCGCCAGCACCGCCATGGTGCAGATCATCGACGAGCCGAACCAGTCCTCGTCCTCGCCGCGATCGACCGCAACTTCCAGGCAGCCGAACCCGATGGCGATCAGCCCGATGCCGATAATGTCCAGCGGCGCCTTCTGCTTGCCCGCCCATGGCGGGTCTTCGACGATCATCGACACGGCAAACGTCGCCGCCAACCCCACCGGCACGTTGATGAAGAAGATCCAGCGCCAGGAATAATTGTCGGTGATCCACCCGCCCAGCGCCGGCCCGATCACCGGCGCCACGATGGTCGCGATCGCCGTCAGCCCGAATGCCGCCGCGCGCCTCTCGGGCGGGAACGTGTCGAGGATGATCGATTGCTGGTTGGGCTGCAGCCCACCGCCGAAGAAGCCCTGCATCAGCCGGAACAGGATCAGTTCCGGCAGGCTGGTCGCCATGCCGCACAGGAACGACGACACGGTGAACATGAAGATACAGATCAGGAAATAGCGTTTTCGGCCCAGCAGTTTTCCCAGCCACCCCGAGATGGTCAGCACGATGCCGTTGGCCACCAGATAGGATGTCAGGGTCCAGGTCGCGTCGTCATAGGTCGAGGACAGGCTGCCGGCGATATGCGGCAGCGAGACGTTGACGATGGTCGTGTCCAGGATTTCCATGAACGCGGCCACCGTCACGACGACCGCGATCAGCCATGGATTCGCCTTGGGCTTCCATGGCCTTTCCGCTGGAGGCTGTCCCGCCGGAGCGGACGCGCCGGCCGCCGGGCTGTCGCTCATTCCGTATGCACCGTCGGCACGACCGAGAGGCCCAGCGTCAGCGGCAGGTCGGGCCGCATGCCCTGGTCGATCAGGATCTTCACCGGCACGCGCTGCACGATCTTCACGTAATTGCCAGTCGCGTTCTCGGGCGGGAAGGCACTGAAGGTCGCGCCGGTGCCAAGCTGGACCGAATCCACATGCCCCTTCAGGTTCAGGAACGGATAGGCATCCACCGCGATGTCCACCTTCTGGCCCGGCCGCATATGGGTCATCTGGGTTTCCTTGTAGTTCGCGATCACCCAGACTTCCGGCTCGACGACCGAGAAGAGCGACTGCCCCTCGCTGACGAAGCTGCCCCGCTCGATATTGCGCTGCGAAATCCAGCCGTCATGCGGGGCGCGGATCTCCGTCCAGCCCAGGTTCAGCTCGGCCTGCGCCAACTGCGCCTTGGCCTGCGCCACCTGCGCGTCATACTGGCTGATCCGCGTCTGGGTGTTCGAGATATTGGCCTGCACCGGCTCGGCAATCCGCAGATTACCCTCCGCCTGCGTCACCTGCGCCTTGGCGGCCTGAAGCGCCGCCGTGGCATAGTCGATATCCTGCTGCGTGGTGGCAGCGCGGGCCACCGCATGCTGGCGGCGATAATCGGTCTCGGCCCTGAATTGCTGCGCCTGGGCGGCCTGCAACTGGCCCTGCGCCATCAGCAACCGGCCCGGAAAGTCCTTCTGCGCGACCGCCAGCCCGAACTGCGCGCCTTCCGCCTGGGCCTGCGCGACCTGCAACGTCGCCGCCGCATTGTCGCGCGCCGCCCGATAATCGCGGTCGTCGATCCGCGCCAGCACCTGCCCGGCATGGACGAACTGGTTATCGTTCACCAGCAGTTCCGTCACATAGCCGCGCACATGCGGCGCGATGGTCACCGCGCGGCCGGCGGTAAACGCATCGTCCGTCTCGATGTCATGGCGGGTCAGGAACCAGTAGAGTCCGCCCCCTACGACAATGCCGACCACGAACAGGATCAGGCCGACGCGGACCAGCGGGTTGGGTTTCTTTTTGCGCGATTCTTCCGGCTTGTCGCCCGACCCTGCGCCGTCTTGCTCGGCCATACGGTTCCTCTTGACTTCCAGCTCATGCCGCCAGCGCGGTCGAATGACCGAACCGGTCGGTCAATCCATGGCACGAAGAACCGGATCCATCAACCGCCCAGCCCGATGCGCACGGCGAAAAGACGATCCCCGAACATGGTCATCATGGTGAGAATACGCGGCACACGATCAATCCGTGACATCACTCCGCCCAGGGCAGCCACCCTGGCAGGTCAGATTCTCACAACGAAACGGCCGAACGCGATGCCTGTTCGTACATGCCCGACAGAACGCGCAACGCCTTGGCCAGTTGCCCGATCGGCACGCCAGCAATCTCCCGCGTCTCAGGAACTAGCTCCAGAAGACAGATCTGCCGTATCCGCCCATATTCGTGACAGATCTGCTGCCCTTTCTCCGTGACACTGAGATAGACTTCCTTGCCTTCCTTGGTCCGGGAGATCAGCGCGGCGGATTCCAGCTTCTTCATCGCATAATTGAGATAATGTCGTTCGTGCATGTTCAGCGTGAACAGAATGTCGGTAATACTTTTCCGGCGGCTACGATGGTTCACATAATGCAGGATCAACGTATCGAGTGGCGAAAGGTCCGGCGCACCACTGGCGGCGACGGCCTTGACGATCCAACGCTGAAAGGCGTTGTTCACAACCGTCAGCCCGAATTCGAACTCGCTCAGATCCTCCGCCCCATGAATGGCCAGATGCGAGGACGAGACGATATAGGCGTTCTTGGCCGAAGGTGCGGCAGCGGCCGTCTGCGGAGGTGCCTTTTCCGTCGGCTTCCTGCTCATGATCCTGCCCTTCCTTCATGCCGTATCGCCGGTCGTCCGGCATGAGCCGTCACCAGACCACACCGAAAATCCATCCCGATCTCAGGAGCATAACGGATCATTTCCTCCCCGGTCGAGGGCATAATCCCTTGGAAAGTCCCCTTATCCGCCGATGACGAGCACGGGATCGCGATATCCCACGACCGCCCCCTCCTCAATCAGCCATATGCCGCAATATCCATCTGCCGGCGCCGTGACTCCCTTCAGGATCTCTCCCTGCCTGACGAAGCCGATCACCGTTCCCGCCGTAACCCACTGGCCATCCGCGACGGCAGGCGTTCCCTCCTGCGGATGACATCGCAGAAAAACGCCCATATCCGGCGCCAGCGCCCGGTGCGTCACCGGCGGCTCAGGCTGCATGGCGCCGAATCGCTGCGTCGAGGCATCTCCGGACAAGGGAGCCAGGCGGATACAAAGCCCAAACGCCTTATCCTGATAGGAAAGACGATCAATGCCATGCCTGCGCATTCCTTCCACCAGACGCGTCATCTGGTCGAGCATGTTCATTGCTTGCCCTCCCCATTCCAGCTCCCGTCCTCGATGTAGGTCACGCTCACCCCGCCTGCGCGAAACGTCGGATCCCTCATGATCGCCTGATGGAGCGGCGCGATGGTATCGATGCCCTCGATCTCCATTTCGTCCAACGCACACCGCATGCGTGTCAATGCCTCATCACGCGTACGGCCATGAGCAACGATCTTGGCGATCAAGGTATCGTAGAAGGGGGGAATCACATATCCATCGTACAGATGAGATTCGACGCGAATGCCCGCCCCACCGGGTGGCCGCCAGCGCCTGACCGTGCCCGGAGCCGGCATAAAGCTCCCCATTTTCTCTGCTGTGATCCGGCATTCAATCGCATGCCCGCGCGGATAAAGTTCCTCCTGCGACGCCGAAAGCGGCAAACCCGCCGCAACCCGGATCTGCTCGGTCACCAGATCGAGGCCATGGACCATCTCCGTCACCGGATGCTCAACCTGCAGGCGCGTATTCATCTCGATAAAGAAAAATTCATCCGTATCATAGAGAAATTCAAATGTTCCGATACCGATATATCCGATCTCGCGGCAGGCTGCGGCGCACGCCTCTCCCAACGCGTGGATTGCCGCGCGATTCATGCAAGGTGCAGGCGCTTCCTCAAGCAGTTTCTGATGTCGGCGCTGGATCGAACAATCACGTTCGCCCACCCACACGGCATGCCCGAACCTGTCGGCCAGAACCTGGATTTCGATATGACGGGGCGCCTCGACATAACGCTCGGCATAAATGTCGGCACGCCCGAAAGCCTGTGTGGCTTCCTGTCGTGCGCTTTCCAGCGCAGGTAACAGTTCTGCCGGATGACGGAGGATTCGCATCCCGCGCCCGCCCCCTCCATTCGCCGCCTTCAGGATCAACGGATAACCTATTTCAAGGCAGATCTGCGCACAGGCATCCGGATCGGACGGCAGGGCATCATCCGATCCGGGCAGGCATGGCAGACCTATCGCACGCATCCGTCGGCGTGCGGCGATCTTGTCGCCCATCGTCCGGATCACATCCGCTGATGGGCCGATAAAGACCAGTCCACTCTGCTCGACAGCCTCAGCGAATTCCGGATTTTCCGACAGAAAGCCATATCCGGGATGAATCGCATCGGCCTGGCAAAGCGCCGCCGCCTGCATGATCCGCCCGATCTCCAGATAGCTCGCCTTCGCCGGTCCAATGCACAGCACCTGGTCCACCATGCCAAGATGCAGCGCAGTGCGATCCGCCTCCGAACAGATCCCCACCGTGCGCAGCCCCAGATGACGACACGCCCGCACGATACGCAGGGCGATTTCGCCCCTGTTGGCAATCAGTACCGTTTTGAAGGGCAAACCGATCATGTGCCGTCCTCCATTCTGAACAACGGCGTATGCGCTTCCACAAATGCGCCATCCTCCGCCAGAACAGCCACGACGGTTCCCGCCGAGGGGGCACAGACACGGCTCAGGATCTTCATGACCTCAATCATACCCAGCGTCGCCCCGCCTTCCACGCGCGCGCCCTCCGTCGCATAAGGCTCTGCTCCCGGCGCACTGCTGCGGTAGAAGATTCCTGCCATCCCCGCCCGCACCAGCCTGCCGTCCTCACCCACTTCCCGTTCACGCGCGGGCAAAGACGGCACGACGACAGCGGCGGCCGGAACTGCAAGCGACCCCGCCGCGCAATGCAATTCCACACGCAGGTCTCCCCGCCGATATTCAAGGTCCTGCATCCCGAGACGCGACATCGCCTCCATCAGCGTCTGGACCAGTTCTTCATCCATCGATGCTCTCCCGGCCGCGATGATGCTCAGGCAAATGCACGGATAATCACGCCTTCGCTCTCCAGATGACGGCGAAGCGCGCGGGCAATACCGACAGCATCGGGCGTGTCGCCATGAACGCAGATCGAATCGATCCGGGTCTCGACCATCCGGCCGCCGATCGTCTCGATATATCCGCCACGCACCATCCGCATGGCCCGTCGCGCAATGTCCTCAGGGTCATGAAGTACCGCGCCCGGATGGCTGCGCGGCAGGAGATGACCATGCTCATCATAGGCCCTGTCGGCAAAGATTTCGCTATAGCACCGTCTTCTGCGCTCCCGGCACAGCCCGTCCAGAGCACTGTGCGCAATCGCCAGCACCGGCAGGCCCGGGCCGGCGCTCTCAATCCCGTCCAGAATGGCTGCCGCCACGTCATGCCGGGTCTCGGCCATGTTGGCCAACGCCCCATGCACCTTCACATACCGAACAGGAACACCGCACAGGCGGCCCATTCCCTGGGCCGCACCGACCTGGTAGGCCACCATATGCACAATCTCACGCTGCGAAAACGTCATGGTGCGGCGACCGAAACCCCACAGATCCGGGAACCCCGGATGCGCCCCGACAGCCACCTCCATGTCCCGCGCCAGGCCGAACGTCGTGGCCATGATCTGCGGATCGCCAGCATGAAAGCCACAGGCAACATTCGCTGACGAAACGACATCCAGCATGGCCGCATCATCCCCCAGCCGATAGGGTCCGAACCCCTCGCCCATGTCGGCATTCAAGTCGATGATTCGCCCGGCTCCCGCCTGTCGCGCGTCCGCCATCAACGCGGCCCCACCGCGCCCAGCGCCCGGGACAGGCCCGAGACAATGGCCCGCGCCCGTTCATAAATGGCCAATGCATCCTCCAGCGTCACGATTTCAAAGCGGATCGCCGTGCCGGGTCGCGCCTGCGCCAGAAGGCGCAGGTCGGGCTCGATCACGGTCGCGATCTTGGGGTAGCCGCCGCATGTGTTGGCATCCACCATCTGTACGATCGGCAGACCATTCGGCGGCACCTGGACCGTCCCTGGCACAATCCCGTGCGAGAACAGGCTGACAGACGTCTCGAAAGTCAGCGGCGTGCCTTCCAGCCGATAGCCCACCCTGTTGCACGTCCGGCTGACAAACCATGGATTACCGGTAAAGGCATCCCGCGCCGCATCGGTAAACCGGTCATATTCGGCGGCAGCCAGCACGCGCACGGTCAGCGTCGTATCGCTGCCCGCGGCAGGCCCGAGCGCATCGGGCGGCAGAACGCACCCCCAGCCTCCCGCCTCGCCCCAGCCCGGACCGGCAGCGGGCAACGTCGTCAGTCGGGTGCCCGTACCAACGGCACCACCACGCCAACCACCGAAACACCCCTTCAGGTCCGTCGCGCGCGCGCCCAGCACAAGCGGTACGTCAACCCCACCTTCAAGCGCCAGATAACGCCATACTCCACGAAGGGGTGCCTGCAAGGTCAGTTCCTGGCCCGGTTCGCCCACCATGCCCCACCAGGGTGGAAGTACCACATCATCCAGCAGGGCAGCGCCATGCGCGCCCGTTATCGCAAACGCCACCCGGCGCAGAAAACGTACACGAAAGGGAAAGAACGCGATCTCGAGCGCGGCCTGGCCGCCATCATTTCCGACCAGGGCGTTACCCAGCCGCAAAGCCAGCGGGTCCATCGCTCCCGCGCGGCTGACCCCCTCCGCCGCATAACCCCTCCGTCCCAGATCCTGAATGGTATTCAGCGGCCCATCGGTCAGGATCTCGCATGCAGGCATCATCGGCCGACACTCCTGAACGTCACGCGATCTCCCGGCCGCAGCAATGAGGGGCCATGTGGGCGATCCAGACTGAAGAGAACGGTTTCGGTCGTGCCGACGCCATACCATCCCGTGGGGGCCGTGCAAGGCATGATGCCAGCAAGACCTCCACCGATGACCACCGTCCCGACGGATACATTGTTACGCGGCCTGGCACGGCGCGGAATGTCCAATGCTCCAGGCAAGCCGGCCATATAGGGAAAGCCCGGCATCGCCCCGACGGCGACCACGAAATAGCGCGCTGCTTCATGCTGCGCGAAGATCTCGCTCGGCGTCAGGCCAGTCATCCGGCTGATATCCCGCAGATCCTCTTCCACGCCGACGCCATAGGCAATGGGAATCTCGATCTCCCGCATGGGCATGTCATCGACCTCGGCCGCCTCCCAGGCCGCAAGAAGAATATCGGACTGGTATCGATGCCCAATCCCGTCAGGATGAAAGAGCACAAGCAGATTATTCACGCCCGGCACCGTCTCCGCCACGCCTTCCTGCTCCGACAGAAGGCGCGACATCGCCCACAGGCGCTTCTGCGTGGCAAGATTGAACCCGCCACAGGCGGCATCGAACAGAAGCCCGTGGATACCTGCCAGGCTGACTCTGGGTACGGTCGTCAAGAATTGTCTCCGGAGCGCCCGACCCAATAACGGGCGGGAGCAAGAAAAACACCGATCGCACCAACCAGGATCACAGTCCCCATCAGCCACAAGCTCGTATCGAGACTGCCGCTGGACTGATACAGCCGACCGATCACGACGGGACTGGCAAAGCCTCCAATGAGCCCGATGGAGTTGATGAGCGCATACCCGGTCGGGCCGGAGCCGATCATGCCGGCCGGCATCGCCCAGAAGACGGCGTAGGCAGCATAGATCAGGACATTGCCCAGCATCGCCAGTCCGACGACCCACGCAGTGCTATGCAGGACGAAAGGCATCACCGCCAGGCAAGCGGCCCCCAGCATCAGCGGCAGCGCCACCGCCCCGGCCCGTCCTCCGCCCCTGTCGGTACGGCGCGCCCACACATACATGGCGAAGATCGTCATAAGATAGGAAAGGGCCCCGAGAAAGCCCACGGTTACACTGGAATGGATTCCGCTATTACGGATCATGCCCGGCAACCAGAACGATATCGTATCGATCCCGCAGATGATCGCAAAATATGGAATCGCCATCCAGTAGACCACCGGATCACGCAGGGCATGAAACAGGTCGCGGCCATGCGATACGACGGGCCCGGTCCGGCGCGACGGCGTATCGGGAAGATAGAAGAAGACGATAACACCGAGCAGGAGCGACGGCAGTCCTTCCAGGACGAACACCCATTGCCAGCCGGCCAGGCCCAGCATACCGTCACCCAGCGTCTGGATCGTGCCCGTAAGCGGCCCGACCAGAATGCCCGCGGCCGGGCTGCCCATCTGCTGAAGAGCCACGACCGATGCCAGTCGCTGCGGCGGATACCAGGCCGAAAGGTAATACAGAACGCACGGTGCGAAACCCGCCTGGAACACGCCCAGCAGGAAACGCAGCCCATGAAACTGCCACTGCGTCTGTACCGCAGCCATCGCAACCGAGACCAGACCCCATAATATCATGATGCCGGTAAACAGCCGCCGCTCTCCGACAACCGTACCCAGCATGCTGAACGGGATCTCGAACAGGATGTAGCCGATGAAGAAGATTCCGGCTGAAAGCCCATACCCCTCCACCGACATGCCTATGCTCCGCCGAATGGCATCCTGCACGTAGCCGATATTCTGGCGATCTATACAATCCAGCAGATAGGACAGGAACAGGATGAACAATATCCCCCCACCCGGACGCGCGCGCGCCTGGCCTTGCGATGGCACGATGCGGCGCCCCTAAGCTGTTTGGTAGAGCCTGCGCGGAAACGCGGTCAGGCGTTTCGGCCCTTTCGCCGTCACAAGAACCGTTTCACTGAACGCCAGTCCACGCGCGGACGTGTACATGTGAAACACCATATCCTCTTCGAGCAGCCACTCGGCATCCGGATGAAAGATCCGGGTAAAGTCGCTGGTGCGCTGGCTCGGCAGACAGTACAGACCCAGTGTATATCCAGTAATATTCGTATAATCAGTACGTAAGCCTGCTTCCAGAACCCCCTCACGCATGATCGCATCCACATCCCGCGCACACGCTCCGGGCCACATGGCCGCAATCTGCCGGTCCTGCAGCGCAACCAGGGAGGACGCGGTCGCCTGCTGCTCGGCAGTCGCCTCGCCGACCACGACCGAGCGCATGATCCGCGCGCTATAGCCGCGATATTTCGGGATCAGTTCGATATGGGCAATATCGCCATCTTCCAGGCAGGTATCATGCACGAAGCCATGCAGGAATCCCCAC
Organism: Gluconacetobacter brunescens; assembly: GCF_048695475.1. Taxonomy (NCBI): domain Bacteria; kingdom Pseudomonadati; phylum Pseudomonadota; class Alphaproteobacteria; order Acetobacterales; family Acetobacteraceae; genus Gluconacetobacter; species Gluconacetobacter brunescens. The sequence continues at coordinate 756,881 of NZ_JBLHEN010000002.1, forward strand.
CCCTTTCCCGAGGTGATCGGCCCGACCTGGGTGTCATCCGCACCGTTCTCCATGAAAGCGGTCGCCGCAGCCTGTAGAATATCCCGCTCAGTCCCGCCCGGCCTGACAGCCGCGATCGCCTCTCCCAACGCGATATCGGCAATCGACGATGCCCGCGCAAGACAGGCGATTTCCTTGTCGGACTTGATCAGGCGCAGAGTGGAGATCAGCCGCCCCGTATCGCATACTTCAATACCGGCACCAAGCGCGGCCCGCAGCGCGCCCAGTCGTGCCGCCGTCATCGCCGGCGAGCCGAAATCCACGCCGACCCGATGCACACTCCCCAGAGCTGCCAGCCTGCCAGCCGTCAGCACAACGGGATCATGCCAGTCGAGAAAACCTGAAATATCACTGATCCAGCTTTTTTCCGCTGCCGGAGCCATATCCAATTCCCGCACGACCAGGAACGGGTCCGCATCTTTCGGCACGCAGCAGCAACGCCACAATGTCTCGGACACGCCGTAGCCCGAAAGCCACGCCATGGATTCGATTTCGTCGACGACCAGCGCATCCAGACCCTGCGCCGCCATCGCCCCACGAACCCGGCGGAGCCGCTCGACATACTCGTTCAGATCAAACATCGTCATCTCGTCCCTCGTCCCGGTCCTAGAGCGAATAATCCACTCTAAGGTAATAATATCCACCCTGAAATCCGATCTGCGCCGAGCGGATATCGTAAAGCTGCGCCCCCAGATACCGGCCATTGAAGGGAAGCATCGTCGCCTTCTTGTTGAACAGGTTGACGGCGCCGACGGAAATATTGAGCCGGTCGAGCGCACGATAGCTCACTTCCAGGTCCGTCTGCCATTTGGGCTTGGATATGAACTGCAGGAACTGGGTATTGGACTGGTAGTACGGCCCGGCATAATAGGTCAGATCGCCGGATGTCTGTCCCCAACGGATCTCGCGAAGATTGATCGTCCAGCGCTTGATGGTCCAATTGCCACCCATGATGATCTTGCTGCGTGGCGACTCCCTGGTCAGGAAGCTGACACCCTGCGCATTCAACAGCGGGTTACCAAGATGATCGGTCCCGATATGCCGGACAGTCGAACGGTTCAGGTCGATCGCCAGATTGAGATTGAGGCGTCCATATTGCCGCAGAGGCACCATGTAATCGGCCGTCAGATCCAGGCCCTGGGTGCGCGTGCTGGCCCCGTTCGTAAAATATTGTGCCGAGACATAAGCTGGATTGATCGAATCCGAGATCTGGAGTCCTGATTCCTTCAACGCCGCCAACGTCGAGGCCCCCTGGTAATTGTTACCATCCACGATACGATCACGGATATCCACCTGATAGACATCGACCGCAACATGGAAACGATCGACCGGTTCAGCCACGATACCACCGCTGACACTGGTCGAACGTTCCGGCTTCAGCGCGTTGGCACCCAGCATCTCGGCAGCCACGGAACTCGGGGCAATCTGGCCGGTCGCGGCGGTGGGAGAAACGGCCACATTGCTGTAATGCTCTTCAGCTAGAGAAGGCGCACGAAAACCATTGCTGATCGACGCCCTGAGCGCCCACCGGCGATTGAAATCATATCGCGCCGCAACCTTGCCGGTCTCGGTATCCTGCGTGTCGGAATAATGTTCATAGCGGCCGGCAAAATCGATATTCAGCTTCTTCGTGGGCTTCATGCTGACGTCGACATAGCCGGCATAGACATCTCGGTAGAAATCGCCCGAACTCGCCGGCGATATTCCAGGCAGGGACGACGTTCCGGATTTATAGTAGGAAGCCGCCTCTCCCGGATAGATGGTATAATTCTCCATCCTATGCTCCGCACCGAATGCCAGATTGAGCGGCATGTCGATCACCGGCACCTTGAATCGCCTGACGAAATCGACGTTATTCGCCCAAAGTGCCTGATTGTATCCGGAAATATGGAAGGTCGTCGGCGTCGCGCCCGTATCGGCGTACAGGTCCAGGTTGGCGGAATTGATCATGCCCATGCTGATCCGGTCGGCGCCATAGGTGGTGCTGACCTGCCAGTCGAATCCACCCACAACGCCTTTCAAGCCCAGCAGGACGGAATAGTCGTTCTCGTTGTTGGTCAGGGCGGGAGAAAACCCGTACGGATAATATGAAGGCAGGATCGTGGGCACGCGATAATATTGGTACCCCCGTCCGAAACGATGAGCATAGGTCGCATTCCCGAAGAACGTCACCGTTCCGGTCAGGGGCTTTTCCCAATTCATACCGAAATTCTCGCGCGTCTGCTCAGGCAGACCGAACGTCTCGAAATCAGCCCGACCAGTCCGGCTATCCACGCCCGAACGGTTCGTCGCATCCTGATGCTTGAAATCGAAACCCAGGTGAAGGTAGCCATCATTCCCCCACTTGAACCCGTAGTCGCCCATCACCGAGGCGTTCCAGCCGTCACCATGGTCATAGGCGCCAGTCATGCCCTGCACCGTGCCCTTATTCGCACCGGATTTGAGAATGATGTTGACGACGCCAGCCACCGCATCGGCACCATATTGCGCGGCCGCGCCATCACGCAGAATTTCGATATGATCGACCATACTCATCGGAATCATGTCGAGATCGACCGCAACCGATCCCTGCTCCGGACCACGGTCGGCCACGATATTGGCGCTGACGTGGCGCCGCTTGCCGTTCACCAGAACCAGCACCTGGTCCGGATTCAGCCCGCGCAGGCGCAGCGTGTTGGTCAGCGCAGCCGCGTCGCTATCGTATGATTGCGTCGTCACCGACGGGTTGAGCAGGCTCAACGCCATGCGCAGATCGCTCTGCCCCGTACCGCGCAGCGCGGCGCCCGTCACGACATCAACCGGTGCCAGACTCTGCCGCGCGGTCGCATTGCGCTGCCGCGTTCCGGTCACGATCACGGCTTCCGCGGGTTCGCGCTGCCGCATCGCCGATGGAGCGGTCACGGCATGAGGCGCGGGAGGCACCGCCTGCACATGCCGGACATGCGTGTCCTTTTCCTTCGTCGGGGCAGCGGTCTGCGCGAATGCCGGGTTTTGGGCAGCCAAAAGGACCGGCGTCGCACATGCCGCCAACAACATTTTTCTGAACGTCATTCCTGATGCTCCATGCGCCTTCCGATCACGCATTCGCTACGCCTGATGCAGCAACGGTCCGTAACCGTAATATATGCATTACATATCTATTTTAGACATAACAAGCGCACATTGTTCATTTTCCATTCGAATTTAATTAATATAATTTAATGTTGATATCGAAATGATAAGCCCAGAAAAACGTATATCGAATCGCATGACGGTCCCCGCGGCGCGCATTTCAGCGCCAGGCGCGGCTTGCATCTGAAAAATCTGCTAAAGACCGCAAACCGGTCTCCGACCGGTCATCCTGATGATCATCAAGGAAATTCAGCTATTGTCGCCGGCACAAGCCATGCCCTCTGCCGATCGGATCCTCGTCACAACTGGGCCCTCAGAGCCTGACCTGAAATGTGGGCTGGCGAGCGAGAGCGGCCCGGAACGGACCGCGCCCGGCGTGCGTTTTCGAACATCGGAGCACAGCGCAGGAAATGCGCGTCAGATCACCGCCGGCGCGCATTTTCGATCAGACCATCAAAGGCCGAAAGCCTGGGTCCTTACCATGCGGGCATAAAGCCCATCGGCCGCCATCAGGTCGGCATGGGTTCCGCATTCCATACCCTGCCCGTCAGCCAGCACCACGACCAGATCGGCCGAGCGCACGGTCGACAGCCGATGCGCCACAACGATGGTCGTCCGCCCCTGCCGCAACTGGCCCAGCGCCTCCTGCACCAGCGCCTCGCTCTCGCTGTCCAGGGCACTGGTCGCCTCGTCCAGCAACAGCACGCGCGGATCGCGCAACAGCGCCCGCGCCAGCGCCACCCGCTGGCGCTGCCCGCCCGACAGGCGCTGGCCGCCGGGGCCGACACGGGTGGCGAATCCCTCCGGCAGCGCATCGATAAACGGTTCCGCCGCCGCCGCCCGCGCTGCCGCCCGAATCTCGGCATCCGTCGCGCTCGGCCGCCCCACCCGGATATTGTCCGCCACCGACAGGTCGAACAGCAGCGTATCCTGACTGACATAGGCGATGGCATCGCGCAGATCGGCCAGCCGCACGGCGCGCAGATCCATCCCGTCCAGCACGATCCGCCCGCCACTGACGTCATGCAGGCGGGGTATCAGCGACAGCGCGGTCGATTTCCCCGCACCGGAGGGTCCGACCAGCGCAACCGTCAACCCCGGCCTGGCGTCGAAACTCAGCCCGTCCAGCCCGACCCGGCCATCGGGATAGACGAACGAAGCCGCCTCGAAGCGCAGATGGCCATTGCCCTCGGGCAGAGGCCGGGCATCGGGGGCTTCCACAATGTCGGCCGGCTCGTCGATCACGGCGAAGATCCGCTCCAGGCCGGCAAACCCTTCCTGCATCGCGGCATTCAGCGACCCCAGCGCCCGCAGCGGCCGCGAAGCCAGCAGCAGCGCCGCCACAAAGCCGGAGAAATCGCCCAGCGTCGCCCCACCCAGCGCCGCGCGCCAGCCGGCAAAGCCCAGCACGGCAGCCACCGCGGCCCCGCCCAGCACTTCCAGCACGGGGTCGACCCGCGCCCGTCCCCGGGCGATGCGCAGCAGCGCCGCATGCAACTGGTCGAACGCCTGATCGACCCGCTTCGTCTCAGCCTGCTCCAGACGATAGACGCGCACGGTGCGCGCCTGGGAAAAGCTCTCGGTCAGCAGGGCCGAGGTCTCGCCCATCCGTTCCTGCATGCCGCCCGAAGCCCGCCGCACCTTCTTGCCCAGCCGCTGGATCGGCACCGCCGCGATCGGATACAGCACCGCCGCGATCAGGCTCAGTTCCCAATCCATATAGAACATCGACACCACCAACCCCGCGACGGTGACGACATCGCCCAGCGAATTGACGACACGGATCATCGCCTCGCGGATCGAGACGGCATCGGTGGTAAAGCGGGCGGCAAGCTGCGCCGGCGCCTCGCGCTCGACCCGGGCGATATCGGCATGGAGCAGATGCGCGAACATCCGCTCCTGCAATCCCCGGATCACCACCAGCACCAGGTTCTGCACCGCGACGGTCTGGCCGTATTGCGACAGCGCCTTGGCGGCGGTGATCAGGATCACCAGCGCCGGCACCTGGTAGAGAATGCGCGGATCGTGGTCGGCGAACATGTCCAGCGCCCGCTGGATCACCAGCGGATACAGCCCGGTCAGCGACGCCATCAGGATGGTCAGCCCGATCACCGCCGCGATCCGTCCGCGATGGTGACGCACATCCTCGCGCCACACGCGCCGCAGCAGGTCCATGCCCCGCTCACGCGCATCGCCTCCCGCCGGCCGGGCCGGCGGAGTCATGGGCGGGGAAGTAGCCGGGGTCCGGGACGAGACGACGTTCATGCAGCCCTTTACCAAGCCATGAATGACAAAGAAAGCAACGCCGGTCCCGGCCCCGGGATCAGGCTGACCCTGCCGTCAACCGCTCCAGTTGCGCCAGGCACTCCCGCCGCCCGGCCCGGCACCCTCCGGCGTGCCACCAGGCGCGGACCTGCTCCAGCACCTGCCCCACACGCGGGCCGGGCACCATGCCGGCCTGCACCAGGTCCCGGCCCGCCAGCGGAAAGACCGGCCGCACGCGGGCCAGCAGATCGGTCCGCAGCGCATCCCACACGGGTGAGGCCCCCCCCAGCCGCTCCGCCTGGACCCGCCAGCTCCGTCCCACCAGGGCCGGAGCCGGCTCGTCGGCCAGCAGGCGACGGCGGTCGTCGTCCTCCATCGCCGGATCAGGCTCCGGTCCCGACCGGATCGCCGCCAGCACCGCCGTATCGGCCCGCGACAGGCGCAGGCGCCCGGCCAGTTCCTCCGGCGCCGCCCGCGCCAGCACAGCCAGGCGCAATACCGCGTCATCCGGCGCCCCGGTCCCGATCAGCCGCGCCAGCGCCGGCAGGTCGCACCCCTCCGGCAGCAGGCAGGCCAGCACACCGCATTCCGCCATCAGCGCCAGCGTCGCCACCACGGCAGGCCCGGTCAGGATGCGCCGCAACTCCGACCACACCCGCTCGGCCGAGAGCCGGGAGAGGCCGTCACGCCCCGCCACGATCGCCTCCATCGCCGCCGCATCCGGCGCGCCCCGCCCATAGCGGGCATGAAAGCGGAAGAAACGCAGAACGCGCAGCGCATCTTCGCGGATGCGCGCCGCCGCATCGCCGACAAACCGCACCCGGCCGGCGGCCAGATCCACCCGGCCGCCGAAATAATCATGCACCACCCCGTGCCGGTCGCAGGACATCGCATTGATCGTGAAATCCCGCCGGGCCGCGTCCTCTTCCCAGTCACCGGTCCAGGCCACCACGGCATGCCGCCCATCGGTCCGCTCGTCCCGACGCAGCGTGGTGATCTCGTAAGGCCGGCCGTCGATCACGGCGGTCACCGTGCCATGCGCCAGCCCGGTGGCCACGACCTTGATTCCAGCTTCGGTCAGGATCGCCTGCACACGCTCGGGCGGCTCGGGCGTGCCCATGTCGATATCAGCCACTGTCCGCCCGGCCAGCAGGTCGCGCACCACCCCGCCGACCAGCCGCGCCCCCGGCAGCAATTCCCACAGCCTTGCCAGCCCCTGCCGCGCATCCGGCGGCAATGCCGCCAGCCGGTCCGCCAGTTCGCCGCCCCGATTCAGCTCTCGCCCCCCGCCGGCAGGCACGAGAGTGGAAAAAAGACGTTCTGGCTCCACACACCCAGGCACGGCGTGCCGCGACAGGTGCCGGGAACCGCCAGGGCCGCCAGTTCGTAATAGACCGAACGGGCGATTCGCGCCTGGATCGGGTAAGCCCCGGCACCATCGCGCACATGCAGGTAGGGAACCGGGCCGGTGCCGCATTCCTCGCAGGGAACATCCCATTCGGCCACGATCGCATGGTCCGGCCCGGCACAGACCACCAGGTCCACATTCGTCCGAAAGGAAAGCACCTGCTCGCGCCCGCATCCGCTCCAATGCAGCTCCATCGCCACGAATGGCACGTCCTCGACCTCGATCGTGCCGCGTTCGGTCGGCGTCTGCAGCCAGTACGCCCCCTCGGCGTCCCGCGTCAGCACCGACGCGAACAGGCAGACCATCGGCTTGCGGCGGATCGGCGTGCCGCGATAAAGCCACGTCCCGTCCCGCTGTATCCTAAACGGCAACGCCCCGCATGACGCCGACGCGGAAGGAATGGCAGGGCGGGAGGAGCATTGGGCACCATCGAAAGCCGCGACGGCACGCCTGTTCAGATCGTCAGCCAACTGCATAACCCACGCCTGTTGAATCATCCGACCCCCGATATAGGGATCATCCCCGACTTGATGAAACCCCCAGACCTGTCAGATTGAGCGCATGACGATATCGGACGCCCTGCCCCCCGCCTCCGGCACCGCGCCGGGCCTGCCCCCCTTCTCGGCCCCGAACGCCACCGCCGACCTCGCGCAGGCCGAACGCCTGGGCAGTCTGCTGCAGGCAGCGCGGGCCGAAATCAGCCGCGTCATCCACGGCCAGCGCACGGTCATCGACCAGACTCTGACCAGCATCCTGGCCGGCGGCCACACGCTGCTGGTCGGCGCGCCGGGGCTGGGCAAGACCCTGCTGGTCACGACATTGGGAACGGTGCTGGGCCTGGACGCCCGGCGCGTGCAGTTCACCCCCGACCTGATGCCGTCCGACATCACCGGCAGCGAGATCCTGGATGAAGACGAACACGGCCGCCGCAGCTTCCGCTTCGTGCCCGGCCCCGTCTTCTGCCAGTTGCTGATGGCCGACGAAATCAACCGTGCCAGCCCCCGCACCCAGTCGGCCCTGCTGCAGGCCATGCAGGAACACCGGGTCGCCATCGCCGGCACCGACCACACATTACCCCTCCCGTTCCACGTCCTTGCCACCCAGAATCCCATCGAACAGGAAGGCACCTACCCACTCCCCGAGGCCCAGCTCGACCGTTTCATGCTCCAGATCCCCCTCGGTTTCCCCGATGAAGCCTCCGAGCGCGCGATGCTGCTGGCCACCACCGGCAGCCAGGACATCGTCCCACGTCCGGTCCTGACCGACCGCGACCTGATCGAGGCCCAGCGCCTGGTCCGCGCCCTGCCGGTCGGCGACCGGGTGGTGGACGCCATCGTGCGTCTGGTCCGCGCCGCCCGGCCGGAAACGACGCAGGACGCCACCATCCGCGACTCCGTGGCCTGGGGCCCCGGCCCCCGCGCCGCGCAGGCGCTCATGCTGGCCACCCGCGCCCGCGCCCTGCTCGACGGCCGCCTGTCGCCCAGCATCGACGACATTGCGGCCCTCGCCCAGCCGGTCCTGGCGCACCGCATGTCCCTGACCTTCACCGCCCGGGCCGAGAACCGGCGCCTGCCGGACCTGATCGACGGCCTGCTCCGCACGCTGGACTGAGCGTCGCGATGACGCGGCCCCCCTCCCTGCCCGGCCGCGCGGCCGCGTTCCTGCGCCGCGCGCTGGCACGTCATGTCCCGATGACGGATACGCCCGACGCCGGCATAACCCCAGCCGCCATTCCCCTGGCGGCGGCGGAAAACCTGGCCGCGCGCATGCCGTCGCTGATCCTGTCGGCCCAGCGCATCGCCGCCACCGTCGCGGCCGGCCATCATGGACGGCGCCAGGCCGGTCCGGGCGAGGATTTCTGGCAGTTCCGCCCCGCCCAGCCCGGCGAGCCGGTCACACGCATCGACTGGCGGCAATCCGCGCGCAGCAGCCGGGCCTATGTCCGCGAAACCGAAGCCGAAGCCGCGCAGACCGTCTGCCTGTGGTGCGATCCCAGCGCCTCGATGCGCTGGCATTCCGTCCCGGCACTGCCCCTGAAATCGGATTGCGCCATCCTGCTCACCCTCGCTCTGGGCGCGCTGCTGCTGCGCCAGGGCGAACGGGTACGCCTGCTCACGCCGGGCGAACCGGTCGATATCCCCCCAGGCGGACGGGCGGCGCTGGACCGGCTGGCCGTGGCCCTGATGCGGACCATGGCCCGTGACCCCGAAGACACCAGCCTGCCCCATCCGCAGCAGGTACCCAGGCATGCAAGGGTCGTCCTGATCGGTGACGGGCTATGCGGGCTGCCGGCCATGGCGGCGCTGCTGCGCGGCCTGACGGCGCGCCCGGCCCATGCCATGCTCCTGCTGGTCAACGACCCGGCCGAAGCCGAGCTGCCCTACGCGGGGCATGTCCGCTTTTCGGGCCTGGAAGGCGAGGACACGCTGACGCTCTCCGGCGTTGAACAGGTACGCGGCGCCTATCGCGAGGCCTATGCCCGCCATCAGGCCGACCTGGCCGAACTCTGCCGCGCCAACGGCCATCTCCTGGTCCGTCATGCGACCGACCACCGGCCGGAAGAAGCCCTGCTGGCCCTGCACGCCGCCCTGTCCGGGCGGGGAGAGCGCCCATGATCTTCCAGCTTCCCTGGCTGCTGGCCGCGCTGGCCATCCTGCCGGTGCTGTGGCTGCTGCTGCGCACCCTGCCCCCGCCGCCCCAGCGCCGTGCCTTCCCCGCCATCATGCTGCTGCGCGGTCTGCGGGCACGGGTCACGCAGGCCGCCACCGCCCCGCTCTGGCTGCTGCTGCTGCGCTGCGTGGCGCTCGCAGCGCTGATCGTCGGACTGGCCGGCCCGATCCTGCGTCAGGACAGGGCCGGCCAGTCCGCACCCGGCGGCCAGAGTGCCGAACAGATCATCGTCTTCGACAACGGCTGGGCCGCCGTGCCCGACTGGTCCCGCCGTCTGGCGGCCATCGACGCCATGCTGGACCGCGCAACGCATCCCGTCCGCCTGCTCACGACCGCGCCGGGCCCGGCCGGCGAAGCACCTGCCATCGGTGTGCCAACACCGCCATCCCTTCTGCGCGGCATGCTGGATTCCACCCGCCCCATGCCCTGGCCGACCGACCGTGCCGCCGCCGCCCGCGCACTGCGCGACCTGGCATCCAGCGGGTGGCACGGGCATGTGGCCTATGTCTCCGACGGGCTGGCCAGCGCCGACGACCCGGCCTTCGCCGCCGCGCTGACCGCACTCGGCCCCGTCCAGACCCTGATCGACCGCGATGCAACGATCGCGGTCCTGACACCCTCCCCCACCAACGGCGACCAGCAATTGCACGTCGCCGTCGATACCCTGCCCGCGCCCCATCCGCGTCAGTTGACGGTGCGCGCCGAGGCCACGGATGGCGGCGTGCTGTCGCTGGTGCCGGTGCCCGTCGCGGCCGGCGCACGGCAGGGATCGGCCAGCGTGGCATTGCCCGCCGAGTTGCGTAACCGGATCGGCCGACTGGTCCTGCGCGACATGCCCGGCCCGGCCGGCGTGCGCCTGCTGGACGAGGGCGATCGGCGCCGCCCGGTGGGGCTGATCGGCGTCGCCGGCACCGATACCCCGCTGGTGGGCACATTGTTCTATCTCCGCCGCGCCCTCTCTCCCACCGCCGAACTGCGCGAAGGCCCGGCGGCCACGCTGCTGAAACGTCCGCTCTCGATCCTGATCGCGCCGGACGGCGCGCTGGACAGCCCCGAAACCCGGCGCATCGTTACGGACTGGGTGCGCAAGGGCGGCATGCTGATCCGCTTCGCCGGCCCGCTGCTGAATGGCGGCCCGGACCACGACCCGACCGCCCCCGACACCCTTCCGGACTCGGGCGCCGCAGCCTCGCCGCTGGCCGACGCCCTGCTGCCCGTTCCACTGATGGACGGCGAACGCCAACTGGGTGGCGCGATGTCCTGGGGCAAACCGGAACATCTGGCCCCGTTCCCCGATGATTCGCCGTTCCACGGGCTGACGGTTCCCGCCGACGTCACCGTATCCCGCCAGGTACTGGCCCGTCCGGCAGCCGACCTGGCCACGCATAGCTGGGCCCGCCTGACCGACGGCACGCCGCTGGTCACCCACGCCGCGCTGGACACGGGCGAGGTGGTGCTGTTCCATGTCACCAGCACGGCGGAATGGTCCAACCTGCCGCTGTCGGGCCTGTTCGTCGACATGCTGCGCCGGCTGGCCGAACGCTCGGTCGGTGTCGACGCCCCGGCCGACCACAGCCTGCTGGCGCCATACATGACGCTGGATGCCGACGCCGCCCTGGGCCCGCCCCCGCCCGCCGCGCGGGCTCTCCCGGCCGATGCATTCGGCACCACGTCGGCCTCCGCCGCCCATCCGCCTGGCCTGTACGGCCCGCGCGCCAGCCGGCGGGCCCTGAATCTGGGCGACGCTATCGGGCCAATCGCCGCCCAGGGCACGATCGGGCACGAAGTCACGCTGGGCGGCCAGGCGCGCGACCGCGCGCTGGGCCCCTGGCTGGTCGCCGCGGCCCTGCTGCTGCTGACACTGGATGCGGTGCTGACATTATTGCTCAGGGCGGGCCGCCTGTCAGGCCGGCAGCCCGCCCTGATGGGCGCCATCCTGCTGGCCATCTCGTCCTCCTCCGCCCATGCCGATCCCCGCCCCGACGGTGTACCCGGCGCCGCACTGGAAACGAGGCTGGGCTACATCCTAACCGGCCATGCCGATATCGACGCCGTGTCGCGCGAAGGGCTGCAAGGCCTGTCGGATTACACCAACGCCAGAACCTCGGCCGTACTGGGCCACCCGGATGGGGTCGTGCCCGATCGCGACGACCTGTCCTACTATCCGATGCTCTATTGGCCGGTCGTGGCCGACACGACGATCGACCCCGCGCGCACGGCGGCGCTGAACGCCTATATGCGCCATGGCGGCATCCTGCTGATCGACAGCCAGGGCATCGATCCGGCCGCACCCGGCACCGATAATAGCTCCCAGGGGGCCGGCTTCGCCGCCCGGGCTCCCGGCACGGCCGCGGCGCTGCGGCGCATGACGAGGGGGCTGGACGTTCCTCCCCTTACCCGGCTGACCGACAAGCACGTGCTTGCCCACACATTCTACCTGCTGCACAGCTTTCCGGGCCGCTATGACGGGCTACCCGTCTGGGTGGCGCGCGAGGGCGACAGCGCGAATGACGGTGTCAGCCCGGTCATCATCGGATCCAGCGACTGGGCCCATGCCTGGGCCGTCGATGCTCAGGGCGACACGCCCTACGCCACGGTGCCCGACGGCAGCACCCAGCGCGTCACGGCCTACCGGTTCGGCGTCAATGCCGTGCTCTATGCCCTGACAGGCAATTACAAGGCGGATCAGGTCCATGTTCCCGCCCTGCTGCGGCGGCTGGGGGAATGACCATGCCAGACCTCACCTCCCTGCGGCACATGACCTCCTTCTCGCCGCTGCTACCCACCTGGCTGCTCTACACGCTGGCAGTCCTCGCAGCAGTCGTCCTGTTGACCGGGCTGCTACGCCGGGCGCGCGGCACGCTGTGGCGCGCGGCGGCGGCGGCGATCGTCCTGCTGTGGCTGTCCGGTCCCGAACGCATCAGCGAGACCGGGCAGGCCCTGCCCGAAACCGCCATCCTGGTCGTCGACCAATCCTCCTCCATGAGCGTGGGGCAACGCGCCGCCGTAGCCCACCAGGCGGCGGAACGCCTCCAGGCCGATGCCGCGCATGTGCCGGGGCTGACCCTGCGCACCGTCACCGTGCGCGACGGCGACGGCCATGGCCAAGGCACGCGCCTGTTCGCGGCCCTGGATCAGGCGGCAGCAGACATTCCGCCGGCCCGGCTGGCCGGTGCCATCCTGCTGACCGACGGACAGGTCCACGACACCCCGGCCCAGGGGCCCGAACGGCTGCGCCCCGCCGATTCCGGCGGCCGGCACACAACCCTTCCGCTGCATGTGCTGCTGACCGCGCGGGGCGAGGAAACCGACCGCCGGCTGCGCATCCTCCAGGCGCCGCCTTATGCCATCGTCGGCCAGAGTGCGACGCTGCGGGTGCAGGTAGACGATCTGGGCCCCCACCCCGACACCGGCGCCGAGGTCGACCTGACACTGGATCGCGGCGGCGAATCCCCATTGCACAAGACCGTCCGTGTCGGCCAGCCACAGGACATCACCCTGCCCGTCACCCATCCCGGCCCCATGCTGGTCGGCCTGTCGGTCTCGGCCCTCGCGGGTGAAGTCTCCACCGCCAACAACCAGGACGTGGTGCGGATCAACGGAGTCCGCGACCGGCTGCGGGTACTGCTGGTCTCGGGCACGCCCAACCAGGGTGAGCGGGTCTGGCGCCGGCTGCTGAAGGCCGACCCGTCGGTCGATCTGGTGCATTTCACCATCCTGCGCCCACCAGACAAGGATGACGGCACGCCGCTGTCCGACCTGGCACTGATCGCCTTTCCGGTGCGCGAACTGTTCCAGGAAAAGATCAGCCAATTCGACCTGATCATCCTCGACGGGTTCGAGAATCGCGCCATCCTGCCGCGCACCTATCTGGAAAACATCGCCCAATATGTGCGCGACGGCGGCGGACTACTGCTGATCGGCGGCCCGGAATTCCTGGGCGCGGGCTCGTTGCAGGATACACCGCTGGGCGACATCCTGCCGGCCCATGTCCCTGTCGAAGGCGGGCTGGTGGAACAGCGCTTCCGCCCCACCCTCACGGCCGAAGGTCATCGTCACCCCGTCACGACGGGCCTGCCGGGAGCCGGCACCGCCCCAGACGGGCACGATGCCGACTGGGGACCATGGTACCGTGTGTTGCGGACCGATTCCGTCCATGGGCAGGTCCTGATGGACGGTCCGGCCCATACACCGCTGCTGATCCTGGACCGGGTGGACCGGGGCCGCGTCGCCTTCCTGCTGTCCGACCAGATCTGGCTGTGGTCGCACGGCGAAGGCGGCGGCGGCCCGCAATCCGAACTGCTGCGGCACGTCTCGCACTGGCTGATGAAAGAGCCCGAGCTGGAAGAGGAGCAACTGACGGCCACAATTGCCGACGGCAGGATCGTCGTGACCCGCCGCACCGCAGCCCCCGTCGTGCCGCAGGCGGTCACGATCACCGCGCCCGACGGCACTACCCGCCAGGTGCCGCTACATGCTACCGGCATCGGTCTGTCCCAGGCCGATGCACCCGCGACCCAGCAGGGAATCTGGATGGCCGACGACGGCACGCATCGCACCTTCGCCGCTCCGACCCAGGACGATCCGGTGGAATGGTCAGACCTGCGCGCCACGGCAACCGTCACGGCCCCGCTCGCCGGCCAGACGGGCGGCGGCGTCTACTGGCTCGGCGACGACCCGGCCAATCTCCACCTGCCCGCACTGCGCCCCCCGGCCTCGGGCCGCGTATCGGGACCGGACTGGATGGGCTTTCCACAACGCGATGCCCGCCTGGTCACCGGTCGCACCGCCAGTCCGCTTCTCCCGGCATGGCTGGTGCTGGCTCTGGCCGCAGTGCTTCTGCTGACCGGCTGGTGGCGCGAAGGCCGCTGAAGAGAGTGTACTGCCACTCGACCCGCCGGTGTGCAGCACCTTCTCCAGGAAGGCGCCATGACTCACGATCCTGCGATTTCCATCGCATCCCGCCCCGATCTGGATTATGAAAGGAGGCCGGGTCCGCGTCCGGCAGGCCGGTCCATATCGGACGGTCCGCATCCGCCCCGAACAGGTCGCGCCTGTCATCGAGACGAATGTTACTGAGACGAATAATGATTGTCAGAACAGGTATCCGCCTTCTCTTTCTCGCACTGCTGACCGGCAGCGCGGTGATCATGGCCCCAATGCATTTTGCCTGTGCCCAGTCGGAGGACGACGAGGCTGAAGCCGATGCCGCCGACGCGGCGAAGCAGGCTGAAGCCCGTCGCGCCGCGCGTGCCTCAGCCCCACCGGCCGCCCTGCCCGGCGCTGAGTCGAACGAAGAGATCGGCGGCCATGCGAATGGCGACCTGAATCCCACCGCCGCCCTGTTCGACGCCATTAACCGCGGCAGCCTCGGCGCGGCCAAGGAAGCCCTGAACCGTGGTGCCGACATGGAAGGCCACAATGTTCTGGGCCAGACGCCGCTGGACATGGCGATCGACCTGAACCGCAACGACATCACCTTCCTGCTGCTGTCGCTCCGCACGCTGGATGACGAGCATGTCATCGCGGCTTCGACGACCCATTCCGGCATCACGATGCGCGATGGCAGCGGCCATCTGACCATCGATGGCACCAGCCACGGATCCCGATCGGGCATGATGATGGCAACAAGCCGTACCGCCCCCCGAGACAACGGCACCCCGCGACCCGAAATCGGCTTCCTGGGCTTCGGCGGCGGCTGACATTCCATCTGCGGAACCGGGCCCCCGTTCGGATCAACCAATCCGAACGGGGGTATCGCGTCAGCGACCGACGTTTCAGAACGTGCTTTCTAGCTGGCTGCGTTGTCCCGCGACAGGATCTCGCTCCGCAGCGTGTCCAGCGGAACCATCTGCCCCTCGCGCATCAGATGCCAGAAGGTCCATCCATTGCAGGACGGGGCGTTGGTCAATAGCGCCCCCAGCTTATGGATCGATCCGCGCTGCGTGCCGCTGACCAGCGTGCCGTCAGGCGCAACCGTGGCCGACACGCGCTGATGACGATCATAGACCATCGTTCCGGCCGGCAGCAGTCCGCGTTCGACCAGGCTGCCGAACGGCACGCGCGGCGCCTCGCGCCGGGCGGGCGTGGTCAGCACGCTGTCCAGAGGCACCGGGCGCTCGCGCCGGGCGCGGCCAATCGCGGCTTCCGCATAGTCGGGATGACGCTCGATCCCGATGAAGCGACGGCGCAGACGCCGCGCCATCGCCGTCGTCGTGCCCGTGCCGGCAAACGGATCGAGGATGATGTCGTCCACATTGGTCGAAGCGACCAGCACCCGGTGCAGCAGGCTTTCGGGCTTCTGCGTCGGATGCAGCTTCAGGCCATGGGCATTGCGCAGCCGCTCTCCCCCCGTGCAGAGCGGCAGATACCAGTCCGAGCGCATCTGCACGTCGTCGTTCAATGCCTTCATCGCCTGGTAGTTGAAGCGATAGCGGCTGTCGGCGCCCCGTGCCGCCCAGATCAGCGTCTCATGGGCATTGGTAAAGCGCCGTCCCCGGAAATTCGGCATCGGGTTCGATTTGCGCCAGATCACGTCATTCAGGATCCAGAACCCCAGATCCTGGAGAATCGCACCGATCCGGAAGATGTTGTGATACGATCCGATCACCCAGATCGTGCCGTCCTTGCGCAGCAGGCGGCGGGCCTCGCCCAGCCAGGCGCGGGTAAAGCGGTCATATTCCGCGAGATCGCTGAATTTGTCCCAGTCATCGTCCACCCCGTCCACGATGCTGTCATCGGGTCGGCGCAACTCGCCACGTAACTGGAGATTGTACGGCGGGTCGGCAAAAATACAGTCGATCGACCCGCTCGGCAATGTCTGCATCAGTTCGATGCAATCGCCACGCAGAATCTGATCGAGGGGCAATTCCATCATCACCGCGCCGCTCATGACACACCCCAGGCCGTGGGGCGGCTGTCGGCGGGCAGGCCAAGCGATAATTGCCGGACCAGGCCGAACGCCGCCCGATGATGCGGGGTCGTACCGACATCGCAAAGCGCCGCCCGATGCTGGGCAGTGCCGTAACCGGCATTGCGCTCCCATCCGTAGGCGGGCCAGCGGACGGCAAGACGCTCCATCAGCCGGTCGCGCACCACCTTGGCCACGATCGACGCCGCCGCGATCGACAGGCTTTCACCGTCGCCACCCACCACGCATTCCGTCGGGCATCCGAAATCGGGGGCGGCATTTCCGTCCACCAGCACCAGTTCCGGCCGCACAGACAGGCGCGCAACAGCGCGCCGCATCGCCAGAAAGGCGGCATGCAGAATATTCAGGCGCGCGATTTCAGCGACCGAAGCAGCGGCAACCGCGATATGCACCCCACGGGCGCCACGGAGCGCGACATAGGCACGACGCCGCGCCACGGCAGACAGCTTCTTCGAGTCATCCAGCAGAGTGGCCAATTGGGCCGGCACACCGCCGTCGAACATCACCGCGGCCGCCACGACCGGACCCGCCAGCGGGCCACGGCCCACCTCATCCACTCCGGCAACCCGGCCGCCATGCTGCGCCTCGCGCGTGTAATCCGGCATTCACCCCATCCCGAACCGGGCCGAGCCGGGCGCCTGTCGCCCGATTCGCACACCGAATCACGTCCTGAAGGGATGGAAACCATCTTTACGTCATGTTGCGCAAGATGCTGATTCCATGCCGAGTCCTTTCAAACGGAAAAAACTTCTTCCGCCAGGGACTCGGGCCAGGGAGATTTCAGCCCTTCGACGTCCGCCGCGGCAGCAGGATCAGCCCGGCCAGAAGCCCGACCACGGCCGCAATCGCCACCGACAATAGGGGCCGGTCCTGCACGAACAGTACCGCCTTTTCCACCTTGCCCTCGCCCTCGTCATAAAGCTCGGCGAACTCGCGGCGGGCCATGCCGCTCAATTGATCGACCTTGCCTTCCGCCTGCATGCCCAGATCGCCCGTCAGGCCACCAGCCGCATCCTTCAAACGGCCGGCCCCTTCCTCGATCGTGCCCTTTGCCTTCTCGACAAACGTGTCGTTACCGGATTCCGTCATGCCTTTTACTCCTCCAAACGAGCCAGCCCGCGCGGGGCCGGTCCTATGGAAACGGATCGAATGCGCCCCGGTTGCGCATACCGCCCCCGGGCGGACCGGATCATCCGGGCCGGATGGCACGCTATCGCGGACGCCCCGATCCCGCCACCGACGGAACAGTTGGCGGCATTCGATGAAAACGCATGGTAGCCAGTTGGCGAGCGACAAAAATTGTTACATTTCTAGACGGTTTCCTAAGCAAGGATTTAGGCATCTTTTTTTCGCGTAGCTGCTAACACTGCCCCAACAAATCGCACGCCTGCGGCGTGCCTGACGTCATTGGATTGAGGAAGACCTGAGGACCATGGACAAACCGACTCTGGAGCCGTCCGACGTGCCTGCGCAGCAAACGACGGGGGCCGGCCGGCGGGGCGGGGCCGGGAGGACATCGCGGCGGCGGCTTCTGCTGTGGGGCACGGCGCTTGTAGGTGCTGCCGTGATTGCGGCGGCCTTCCTGAGGCCGCACGGCCAGAGCGGCGGCGGGCGGCATGCGCGCCAGATGGCGGCGGATGTCCAGCCGGTCGCGGTGGCTGCCGTGCGCAAGGGCGACATGCCGGTGGAACTGACCGAACTGGGCACGGTGATCCCGATCACCAACGTCACGGTGCAGTCGCGCGTCGATGGCTACCTGATGCAGGTGCTGTTCACCGAGGGCCAGCATGTCAGGAAGGGCGACCTGCTGGCGCTGATCGACACGCGGCCCTACGAAGTGCTGCTGGCCCAGTACCAGGGGCAACTGGCGTCCGACATCGCACAACTCCAGCAGGCCCGGGTGGATAACGCCCGCTATCAGCGCCTGATCCGCCAGAACAGCATCGCGGCCCAGACCGCCGTCGACCAGCAATACAAGGTCGCGCAGCTCGAAGGCACGGTTAAGGTCGACCAGGCCCTGGTCGACAACCAGAAGCTCCAGATCACCTACTGCCACGTCATCGCCCCGGTGGACGGCCGCGTCGGCATCCGCCAGGTGGACATGGGCAACTACATCACCGCCGGCCAGACCAACGGCCTGGTCATCCTGACCCAGATGCAGCCGATCTCCGTGATCTTCACCCTGCCGGAAACCGAACTGGGCCGGGTGGCCGAGCGGCTGCACAGCGGCGTCTCCCTGCCGGTCGAGGCATGGGACAGCACCAACACGCGCAAGCTCGCCGATGGCGCCGTCAGCGTGCTGGACAGCCAGATCGACACCGCGACGGGCACGGTCAAGCTGCGCTCGATCTTCCCGAACCAGGACGAGACCCTGTTCCCGAACCAGTTCGTCAACGCGCACCTGCTGGTCAATACCGAGCATGACGTGCTGCTGCTTCCGGCCAACGCGGTGCAGACCGGGCCGAGCGGATCGTTCGTCTATGTCGTCAAGCCGGACAACACCGCCGAGGTCCGCGACATCAAGACCGGCACGTCGCACGGCGACAGCGTGGTGGTGACCAGCGGCCTCAAGGAAGGGGAATCGGTCGTAACCGACGGCACCGACCATCTGCGTGCCGGCGCCAAGGTCACGATCCCGACCGCGACCGACAGCACCGCCGCGCCCGGCGATGCGGCCGCCCCGGCGGCGGGACAGGGGCGCCGCCACCGCCGCCACGCCGCGAGCGGACAGGGCGACATGACCGGCAGCACGACCGGCGGCACCACCGATGGTACCTCAGGCGATGGTACCTCCGGCGGCCCATCCGGCGGACAGCCCCAGCAATGATCCCGGCCCGACACCCGATCCGTCGCCTTCAGCCGGAGAGCCGTGCGTGAATCCGTCCCGCCTGTTTATCGAACGCCCGGTCGCCACCACGCTGCTGATGCTCGCCATCATGCTGGCGGGGCTGCTGGGCTATCATTTCCTGCCGGTCTCGGCGCTGCCGCAGGTCGAATATCCGACCATCACGGTCCAGACCTTCTATCCCGGCGCCGGACCCGACGTCATGGCGACATCGGTGACCGCGCCGCTGGAAACCCAGTTCGGCCAGATGCCCGGCCTGGACCAGATGACGTCGCAATCCTCCGGCGGCGCCTCGATCGTCACGCTGCGGTTCGGCCTGACCATGTCGATGGACGTGGCGGAGCAGGAAGTCCAGGCGGCGATCAACCAGGCGCAGATGCTGCTGCCCACCGACCTGCCGGCCCCGCCGATCTACGCCAAGGTCAACCCGGCCGACACCCCGGTGGTGACGCTGGGCATCACCTCGAAGACGATGCCGCTGACCGAGGTCGAGGATTATGTCTATACCCGCCTGGCACAGAAGATCAGCCAGATCTCGGGCGTCGGCCTGGTCACGCTGTCGGGCGGCAACCGCAAGGCGATCCGCGTGCGCGTCAACGTGCCCAAGCTGACCTCGTTCGGCCTGGACATGGACACGCTGCGCACCACGATCGGCAACGTCAACGTCAATTCGCCCACCGGCACGTTCGACGGCGCGCAGCGGGCCTCCACCCTGCGGGTCGACGGGCAGATCGCCAGCGTCGACCAGTTGCTCAACCAGGTCATCGCTTACCAGAACAGCGGCCCGATCCGCATCCGCGACGTCGCCACCGTCGTCCAGGGGGCCGAGAACACCCAGCTCGCCGCCTGGTCGAACACCACGCCGGCCCTGATCCTGAATGTGCAGCGCCAGCCGGGCGCCAACGTCATCTCGGTGGTCGACAATATCAAATACGCCCTGCCGCAACTGCGCCAGGCGCTGCCGCCGGGCATCACCATCACGCCGCTGACCGACCGCACCACCACCATCCGCGCCTCGGTCGCCGACGTCGAGTTCGAACTGGTGCTGGCAATGGTGCTGGTGGTGGCGGTGATCTTCGTCTTCCTGCGCAACGTGCCGGCGACGATCATCCCCAGCCTGTCGGTCCCGCTGTCGCTGATCGGCACGCTGGCGATCATGTATCTGATGGGCTTCTCGCTGGACAATCTGTCGCTGATGTCGCTGACCATCGCGACCGGTTTCGTCGTCGACGACGCCATCGTGATGATCGAGAACATCGCCCGCTACATCGAAATGGGCGACGACCGGATGACGGCATCGCTGAAGGGTGCCGGCGAAATCGGCTTCACCATCATCTCGCTGACCGTCTCGCTGATCGCGGTGCTGATCCCGCTGCTGTTCATGGGCGACGTGGTGGGCCGCCTGTTCCACGAATTCGCCATCACCCTGTCGGTGACGATCGTGCTGTCGGCCGTGGTGTCGCTCACCCTGGTGCCGATGATGTGCGCTCGGCTGCTCAGCGAACGCCCGCACGGGCCGGACGCGCGCGGCTGGTCGGCCGCCGTCGAGCGCTGGACCGAAGCGGTGATCGCCGCCTACGGCCGCGCGCTGACGGTGGTGCTGCGCCATCAGAAGCTGACCCTGGCCATCTTCGTCGCCACGCTGGGCCTGACCGGCCTGCTGGCCTGGTCGATCCCCAAGGGCTTCTTCCCGGTGCAGGATACCGGGGTGATCCAGGGCATCTCGGTCATGGCGCAATCCACGTCCTTCGATGCGATGGCGGCCCATCAGCAGGAACTGGGCCGGCGCATCCTGCAGGACAAGGATGTCGTCAGCCTGTCCTCCTTCATTGGGGTCGACGGGCAGAACGTGACGCTGAACCAGGGGCGGTTCCTGATCAACCTGCGCCCGCATGACGACCGGTCGGAGACCGCCGCCCAGATCGCGGCCCGCATCCAGCAGGAGACGGCCGACATTCCCGGTGCCAGCCTGTATCTCCAGCCGGTGCAGGACCTGTCGCTGGATACGACGGTTTCCGCGACCCAGTACCAGTTCCTGCTGGAAAATCCCGATTACGACCAGTTCCGCACCTGGGTGCCCAAGGTCATCGCCGCACTGCGCCAGGAACCGGCCCTGTCCGACGTCACGTCGGACCTCCAGGCCGAGGGGCTGGTGGCCCATGTGACGCTGGACCGCACCACCGGCGCGCGATACTCGATCACCCCGCAGACGATCGACAACGTGCTGTATGATTCCTTCGGCCAGCGCCAGATCTCGACCATCTACACGCAGTCCAACCAGTATCGCGTGATCCTGGAGGCCGATCCCGCCTTCCAGAAGGACCTGGCGTCGCTGGACAAGCTGTATCTGCCGGGCATCAGCGGCAATTCGGGCAGCAGCACCTCGGGCCCGACCCGCGCGCCGACCTCGGGCCTGGTGCCGATGCGCACTGTCACCACCGTCACCCGCGACACCGCGCCGCTGCTGATCACCCATGTCGGCCAGTTCCCGGCGACCACGATCTCGTTCAACGTCGCGCCGGGCTATTCGCTGGGCGAGGCGACGAACGCGATCGAGCGGGTGGAGAGCACGCTGCACCTGCCCGCCAGCTTCCAGACCTCGTTCCAGGGCACGGCGGCGGCGTTCCGCAACAGCCTGGGCAACGAGATGTGGCTGGTGCTGGCCGCCCTGGTCGCGGTCTATATCGTGCTGGGTATCCTCTATGAGAGCTTCATCCACCCCATCACCATCCTCTCCACCCTGCCATCGGCGGGCGTCGGTGCCCTGCTGGCCCTGCAACTCAGCGGCGCCGGCCTCGGGGTCATGGGCATCATCGGCCTAGTGCTGCTGATCGGCATCGTGAAGAAGAACGCCATCATGATGATCGATTTCGCGCTGGAGGCGGAGCGGATCGAGGGCATGCCGCCCGTCCAGGCCATCCATCACGCCGCCCTGCTGCGCTTCCGGCCGATCCTGATGACGACGCTGGCCGCCATGCTCGGCGCGATGCCGATGGTCATCGGCACCGGCACCGGCTCGGAACTGCGCCGCCCGCTGGGCATCGCCATCGTCGGCGGCCTGCTGCTCAGCCAGTTGCTGACCCTGTTCACCACCCCCGTCATCTATCTGCTGATGGATCGGATCAGCCTCGACCTGCGCCGCCGTTTCGGAGCGGCCGCCACGCCGGCACGTGACGTGCCGCCCCAGCAGACCGCGACATGAACCCCGTCCGCCTCTTCGTCCTCAGACCAGTCGCAACAACATTGCTGACGATCGCTCTGCTGATCGCCGGCATCATCGGCTATCGCGCGCTGCCGGTCGCCGACCTACCGAATGTCGATTTCCCGGTGATCCAGGTCCAGGCGCGCCAGGCTGGCGGATCACCGGAAGAAATTGCCAGTTCGGTCGCCGCCCCGCTGGAACGGCGGCTGGGCTCAATCGCCGACCTGACGGAAATGACGTCCCAGTCGACGCAGAACCAGGCCCGGATCACCCTGCAATTCGCCTTGAACCGCGACATCAACGGCGCCGCTCGCGACGTGGAGGCGGCCTTGCAGGCCGCCCGCGCCGACCTGCCCACGTCACTGCGGCAAAACCCGAGCTACTCCAAGGCAAACCCTAACGGCGCGCCGATCATGATCCTGGCGCTGACATCGAAAACCCGCACGATGTCGCAGCTCTACGACCTGACATCCAACGTGCTGCAACAGCACCTCTCGCAGATCCGCGGCGTCGGTCAGGTCGAGGTCGGCGGCAGTTCGCTGCCGGCGGTCCGCGTCGAGATGAATCCCCTGCCGCTCTACAAATTCGGGATCGGGTTCGAGGACCTGCGCGCGGCGCTGGCCTCGGCCAATGCCAATACCCCCAAGGGATTCATCGACTATCAGGGCACCCGCTATACGCTGGATACCAACGACCAGGCCCGTAGTGCCCAGGATTATCGCGACCTGATCATCGCCTATCACAACAGCCGGCCGGTACGCCTGTCGGATGTGGCCGACGTCAATGACGGCGTCGAGGACCTACGCAACGCCGGCTATTACAATCGCCAGCCGGCGGTGCTGGCAATCATCTTCGCCCAGGCCGGCGCCAACGTCATCCGCACCATCGACCAGATCAAGGCCGAAGTTCCCTCCCTGCGTGCCGCCCTGCCGCCCAATGTCGAACTGCATACTGTCCTCGACCGGTCCACGACCATTCGCGCGGCCCTCGCCGATACCCAATATACCCTCGTCATCTCGGTGGTGCTGGTAGTGCTGGTGGTGTTGGTCTTCCTGCGGTCGGGGCGCACGACACTGATCCCCGCCATCGTAGTCCCGACCTCGATCATCGCCACCTTCGGGGCCATGCAACTCCTGGGCTATTCGCTGGACAATCTGTCGCTGATGGCGCTGACGGTCTCCACCGGCTTCGTCGTCGACGACGCGATCGTGGTGATCGAAAATATCAGCCGCTATCTGGAAGAGGGCAAGGGCCGGCTGGAGGCCACGCTGCTGGGCGCGCAGGAAGTCGCGTTCACCGTCTTCTCGATCACGATGTCGCTGATCGCGGTCTTCTTGCCGATCCTGCTGCTGGGCGGGGTCGCGGGACGGCTGTTCCATGAATTCGCGATGACGATGTCGGTCACAATCATCGTCTCGATGATCCTGTCACTGACCCTCACGCCCATGATGGCGGCGCTGTTCCTGCCGGCGCACGATACCACACGGACGGCCGGAGGCCCCTGGGAACGCATCGCCGCCGTGCTGGAACGCATGCTGAATGGCCTGCAACGCAGCTATGTCCACACGCTGGATGCGGCGCTGACCCATCCGCGCCTGGTCCTGCTATCGCTACCCTGCACCGTCGTCCTGATGGTGGCGCTGTTCATCCACATGCCCAAGGGCTTCTTTCCCGACAGCGACACCGGCATGCTGATGGGGCATCTGCAGGGCGACCAGTCGATCTCGTTCCAGGCCCTGGTCGGCAAGATCGACGAGGTCCAGAAGGCCGTGATGGCCGATCGCGATATCGCCAGCATCACCGGCTTCACCGGCGGGCGCGGTTCGTCCAACCAGGCCAACATGTTCGTCGTGCTCAAGGACAAATCACAGCGCGCCGGGCCGCCCAGCACCACGATCGCCCGCATCAGCGCCCGTCTGCAGAACATGGTGGGCGCGCATTTCTACCTCATGGCTCCCGGCACGCTGCGGCTGGGCGCCCGACAGTCCAATGCCGCCTATCAGTACACACTGCAATCGGACTCACCGACCGACCTGTATACATGGATGCCCAAGCTGGTCGCCGCACTCCAGAAACACCCGGAGCTGACCGATGTCTCGTCGGATGTGCAGCAGGGCGGCTCCGCCCTCAACGTGGCCCTAGACCGCGAAACCTCGGCCCGCATGCTGGTCACGCCCCAGCTCGTGGCCAATACGCTGTACGATGCCTACGGGCAGCGTTCGGCATCGACCATCCATAACGCGCTGAACCAGTATCATGTGGTGATGGAAGTCGAACCCAGGTTCTGGAAGGACCCCGCCAGCCTCCAGCAGGTCTGGATCAGCACTGCCGGCGGCTCGGCCGGCGGCGGAACGCGAGCGAATACGATCCGCGTCCCCACCGCGTCCACCTCCAGCCAGGCCAACAGCCTCAGCAGCCAGTCCTTCCGCAACCAGATCGCCAACAGCCTGGCTGGCGGGGCCTCGGCATCCAATGGCTCGGCGGTTTCGACCAATGCCGAGACGATGGTCCCGATCGGCATCGTCTCCACCGTCGCGCCGCAACTCACGCCGCTGTCTGTCAATCACCAGGGCCAGTCAGTCGCCGCCACCGTCTCCTTCAACCTCGCAACCGGCGTGCCCTTGCAGCAGGCAACCCAGATCGTGAGTGCCGAAATGGTGCGCCTGCACGTGCCCGCGACCATTCATGGCAGCTTTGCCGGCAATGCCGGCCAGCTCCAGAAATCGGTCAATAACGAGCCGTTGCTGATCCTGGCTGCGCTGGCGGCGGTCTATATGGTGCTGGGCATCCTGTACGAAAGCTACGTACACCCGCTGACCATCCTCTCCACCCTGCCGTCGGCAGGCGTCGGCGCGCTGCTGGCGCTGGAC
This sequence comes from Gluconacetobacter brunescens, assembly GCF_048695475.1. Classification (NCBI taxonomy): domain Bacteria; kingdom Pseudomonadati; phylum Pseudomonadota; class Alphaproteobacteria; order Acetobacterales; family Acetobacteraceae; genus Gluconacetobacter; species Gluconacetobacter brunescens. Next base: position 782,222 of record NZ_JBLHEN010000002.1, read on the forward strand.
CTGGCCGGCGAGGATTTCTCACTGATCGCCATGATCGGAGTAATCCTGCTGATCGGCATCGTAAAGAAGAACGCCATCATGCTGGTCGACTTCGCGATCGAGGCCGAACGGAACGGCCAGCCAGCGGCTCAGGCCATCCATACTGCCTGCCTGCTGCGCTTCCGGCCGATCATGATGACGACGCTGGCCGCCGCTCTGGGGGCATTGCCGCTGATCCTGGGCCAAGGATACGGTTCGGAACTGCGGCGCCCGCTCGGGATCGCCATCGTCGGCGGGCTCGTCGTCAGCCAGGCGCTGACGCTCTACACCACCCCGGTCGTCTATCTGTATCTCGACCGCTTCGGCCTATGGTGCCGACGCCAGTTCCGTTCCCTGACCAAGGCCCTGCCGGGCCGGCGGGGCCCCCTTTCCCAACAGGATGCCTGACCCGGATGTCCCTGCCGCCCTCCCGATCGATCGCCCCGAAATCCCGCCCCGGCGCCTGCGCGCCGCGCCGGCATGCCCTACTGCTCGGCGTCGTCCTGTCTCCGCTGGCGTTGGCAGGCTGCATGGTCGGCCCGTCCTATCATCGCCCCACCGCCCCGGTCTCCGCCCGTTTCAAGGAACTGGTGCCGGCACCTGGCTGGGAGAAAGCCCGGCCGGCCATGGCGGAACTGCCCAAGGATGCCTGGTGGACGATCTATGACGACCCCATCCTGAACGATCTGGAATCGCGGGTCGCGATCTCGAACCAGAACGTCAGGATGTACGAGGCGAACTACCGCCAGGCCCGCGCCACCATCAACAGTGTCCGCGCGCAGTTGTTCCCCACCATCAGCGGGAGCATCGGCTTCAACCGCGCGGGCCATGGCGGGTCGTCCGTCTCGTCCTCCGGCAGTACCTTTGCCAATGCCGGCACGGTCTACAATTCCTACAGCATCGGTCCCAGCGCCAGTTGGGATCTCGATCTGTGGGGCAAGATCCGCCGCAATATCCAGAGCCAGGTGACGGCAGCCCAGGCCAGCGCCGCCGATCTGGCCAACGCCACCCTGTCCTATCAGGCGCAGCTCGCAACGGCCTATTTCAACCTGCGCTACCAGGATTCGCTGCAGGACCTGCTGCGCCGCTATGTCGCGTTCAACACCAGGGCGCTGGAAATCGCCCAGAACCAGTTCGACGCCGGCATCGCCGACCCGACGGCGGTGATGCAGGCCCGCACCCAGTTGGAACAGAACCGCGCATCGCTGATCCAGGCCGGCGTCGCCCGTGCCCAGTATGAACATGCCATCGCCGTGCTGGTCGGCCGCTCGCCCGCCGAACTGACGATCGCGCCGGGTGCACTGAGCCGCGCCATCCCGCCGATTCCGGTCGGTGTTCCCGCCGACCTGCTGCAACGCCGGCCGGATATCGCCGCCGCCGAGCGCGCCATGGAAGAGTACAACGCCCAGATCGGCGCCGCCATCGCGGCCTTCTTCCCCGACGTCACCATCAATGCCAGCTATTCGCAGAGCGGCGGCGATCCGGTGACCTCGCTGATGAGCGTTGCCAATCGCGTCTGGTCGCTGGGCGCGTCGGCCACCGAAACCCTGTTCAGCGGCGGGTCGCGCACCGCAGCCGTCCATTCGGCCGACGCCCAGTATGACAGCGCCGTGGCCACCTATCGCCAGACCGTGCTGACGGCGTTGCAGGGCACCGAGGATCAATTGTCCAACCTGCGCATCCTCGCCCAGCAGGCCGCACAGCAGGAGGTTGCGCTGGACTACGCCAACAAGGCCGTCCAGGTCTCGATGAACCAGTATGAGGCCGGAACGCAGATCTACACCACCGTCATCACCAACGTGACCACGGCGCTGGGGATCGCGGAAACAACCCTCTCGATCCAGCAGCAGCGCATGGTCGACAGTGTCGCCCTGGTGCAGGCCCTCGGCGGCGGATGGAACGCCGCGCGCCTGCCCTCGAAGGCGTCGCTCCAGACAGACAATCCGTTCCTGCCGTCTTTCATCCAGAAAGATAAAAATCAGTAGGGCACACTCGCCCTACAAGCTCCAAAGAAAACACTCCGGGCCACGCTGGCGGCCCGGAGCGCGTCGTCACAAGATCGTTTTGGCTGTCAGCAACGCGATCAGCAGGAAGACGACAAAGGCGAGAATGAAGAGGAAGAACAGAATCTTCGCGACACCAGCGGACGCAGCGGAAATTCCGGTAAACCCGAACAGCCCGGCGATAATCGAGATCACCAGAAAAAAGAGGGCCAGCTTCAACATCATCCACGCTCCATCCATAGTCCTTGCAGGACGAACGCCGGGTCGGCCCGGCGGTTCCTCAGCGCCGCACCCATGCCATGGCCAGCGCAAATCCAGCCAGCCCCGCCGTCACCACAGCCACCAGCGGCTGATCCACCGTCAGGTCCCGCACGGCATCCCCAGCCATGAAGCAGGCAGAACGAGCCTTGGCACACAACACCCGCCCCTTGCCCTTCATCTGGAGCGCGGGATCACCCAGCAATCCGCCAAGCCCATCCTGAAGCCGACCGACCCCTTCTTCCAGCATCGTTTCAAACTGTCCATCCGTCATGATCGCGCCCCAATCTTCTTAATAAACATAGCGACATAGGATATATGAGGACGCAGGCACCGTTTTCAAATCACGGCTCCCCATTTCGGCACGACACGCCTCGGTGGGAAGGCATTCTCTACTGGCTGTCGACCAGATCCCCAGCCGCCCCTGAACCAACATTCCAGCACGGGATCTTTCCGCGTGACCAGTTCCGACCGTCTTCCCACGCGCGACGCCATGCCGGTGTGCATCCTGCTGTCAATCCATAACGGCGCCACCTTTCTCGATGCGCAGCTCCAGTCGCTGGGGCAGCAGACCCATGCGGCGTGGCGCCTTGTCTGGCGGGATGACGGATCGACCGATGACAGCGTGCGAATCATGCAGCGCTTCGCCGGCAACCTGCCCGCCGGGCGCTGCGTCCAGGTCAGCCGCAGCGTGGAGCGCCTGGGCATAGCCGGATCGTTCGGCATGCTGTTAGACCATGTGCCAGACGGTCATCTGGCCGCGTTCTGCGACCAGGACGATGTCTGGTTTCCAGACAAGCTGGAACGCGCCGTGCAGGCCCTGTCGCCCTTCCATAGGACGGATAAGCCAGCTCTATATTGCTCCCGCCAGATGCTCACGGACTCGGCGCTTGCCCGCCTCGGCCTTTCGCCCGCATTGCCGCCCGAGCCCGTTTTTTCCATGGCCTTGACTCAGAACATCGCCACGGGCTGCACCGTCATGCTCTCACCCGCCGCGATCCGGCTCGTGCGGGCCACCATGCCGCCGCCGGCCGGAACGCTGCATGACTGGTGGAGCTATCTGCTGGTCAGCGGCGCGGGTGGCCATGTTGTGACGGACAGCCAGGCCACTCTCTATTACCGCCAGCACCAGAGCAATGCGGTGGGCGCGCCGGCGCATTTCGCAACCCGGGCACTGGCTGCCCTCCGGCGGGGGCCGGCCCTGTTCATGTCGACCTTCCGCGCCAACGTCACGCAGCTTCTCCGCCACGCAGATCTGTTGACGGAACCGGCTGTCACCCGCCTGGCCAAGCTCCGCGAGGCGTTGGATATCCCCGGTCCGGCCGGCTGTCTGGCCCGCTGCCGGCTTCTGCAAAGGATGCCCGAGATGCGGCGAAGCACCCGCGCCGAGCAGATGATTTTCCGCCTCTGGTTCGTGCTGGGATAAGCTTGGATCGCCCGTCCGCGCCCGTTTGCCTCGCGAGGTTCAATCCGCGTATGGTCAGCTCCCTGGAGCCTCACCGCGAATGCGCGTCGGATGATCACCGTTCGCGCGCATTTTTGCCCAGGTTCCTGGCAGATATAAGGGTATCAAAGGCTCCATTGTCATGACCAAAGCAACCTCTACCATGTCGCAAGACGGAGCTTTTCGAAAACCGGTCCATTTTCGTCTGTCAGCGGATCGCGGATGGAAACAGCGTTTCCAACTGGCATTGGCGGATCTGCGCGAAGGGGCCCATCTCTGGAGACTCATCGCGGTCCTCGGTTTTCTCGATATCAAACTCCGATATCGCGGTTCCGCACTCGGGCCGTTCTGGCTGACCATTTCGATGGGCGTACAGGTGGGGGCCATGGCCTTCATCTATGCCGATCTGTTCCACACCGACATCCACACCTATCTTCCCTTCCTGTCCCTCTCCCTCATCGCCTGGAACTACCTGAATGCACTGGTGACCGACGGCTGCGGCTGTTTCATTCAGTCCGATTCCATCATCAAGGGCATGCGCATGCCCTTCACCGTTCATGCGGCACGCAGCGTCGTGCGCAACACGATGATTCTTGCCCATAATATCGTGATCATCATTGCGGTTTTCGCAATCATGGGCGTGCACCAGTCCCTGTTTTCCTTCATGGCGATACCGGCATTCAGCCTGTGGCTTGTCGATGCGTTCGCGTTCTCGCTGCTTTTCGGCGCCCTGTGCGCCCGTTTCCGGGATGTGCCGCAAATCATTTCGGCAATCATGCAGATTGCTTTTTTCGTAACGCCAGTCATGTGGAACGCGAATATCCTCAACGGCCACCGCGAGGCGCTTTTTCTGATCCGTTTCAACCCATTCTATTACCTGCTTGAAATTCTTAGAGCTCCTCTCCTGGGCACGCCATTGCCGGCCACGACCTGGATCTACGCACTGATCATTTCCAGTGTCCTTATCCTTTTCTCATGGATCGCTTTCGCGCGAACGCGCGGCCGGATCGCCTTCTGGGTCTGAACACAATGGCAAATCTCACCGCATCCAATATCACGATTGATTTTCCGCTCTATCACAGCGACAGCCGCTCGCTGAAAAAGACCATCCTCGGGCAAGCGTCGGCTCGCTTCGGACGAGACACCAGCAACCGCCCCGTCGTCCAGGCTCTTCAAAGCATCTCCTTTTCCCTGAATTCCGGCGATCGTCTCGGATTGATCGGTTCGAACGGATCGGGCAAGACAACTCTCCTGCGCGTTCTTTCGGGGATATACCAGCCAACCGGGGGCGTCCTGTCGGCGGATGGACGCCTGACGGCCTTGCTTGACCCCGGACAGGGCATGAACCACCAGCTCACCGGACGAGAGAATATCCGACTGCGTGGCCTCTATCTCGGCCTATCCGTTTCCGAGACGCAGGAACTCGTCAAGGACGTGGAAGATTTTTCTGAACTCGGGCATTTTCTCGATCTTCCGGTCCGAAATTATTCCTCGGGGATGACGATCCGGCTGGCCTTCGCGATGGCCACAGCATTCCCGCCCGAAATCCTGCTGATGGATGAGTGGATCCTCGCCGGCGACGCCGTTTTCATGGAGAAGGCCAAGAAAAGGGTGGAAGGCATGGTCCGCCACGCCGACATCCTGGTACTGGCCAGCCACTCTCCTTCGATCCTGATCGAATGGTGCAATCGCCTGCTCTGGATCGAGAACGGTCAGATCAGGGGCGACGGTGACCCGATGAGCATTCTCGAACAATATCTCCCCGCTTCGGCGTTCAGGGAACTGACGAAAATCGAGGCGGCAGCCCAGTAACAGCCTGTGTTTTCCACTAGATTGCTTATCCATGCCTCCTCGGTAACGGTGTGTAAGATCATGGGACAGACGACCGTGCGGGCTGCAGGTATCGCCCCTGCATGATCGTTCATGCTTCGGAAACCTTCGTCGCTATCATCGTTCTCCAGCTTGCACTACCAAAAAAAACAAGCTGGCTACCTGATCTTTTCCAGCTCGATTTCCGCCACTCAGACGCCCCGGACGACAGCAAACGGCATATGCCGCTGCCATGAAGGTCGAAAACCAGAGAAAGCGATTCATGATCCCATTCATCGGCGGCCTCACGACAGCAATCCGCAGAACGACCGCCGAGACAGTCTATCAGGCCATGGGAGCGGCGCATCGCTTCGTGCGCAGGCATCCGGTGCTGAAGCGCGCTCTGCTCCCAGCCGGGCGCCGTATCATGCCGTTGATCATGTCCTTTCGGTCCCGGCACGTGTCACGCCGCGATTATGCAAGCTGGATTACCCAACACGAAGCGATCACCACGGCGGACGAGGCCGCCATGCGCGCCCATATCGCGCGCTTTGCCTACCGTCCGACGCTGTCTGTCGTCATGGCGACCTTTGAAACACCAGCGCCTTATCTGCGCGCGGCGATCACGTCCCTCCAGGCCCAGATCTATGAGGACTGGGAACTTTGCGTGGCCGATGACGGCTCAAGCGCGCCCCATGTGGCAGAGATTCTCGACGCGGCCGCGGCAGCCGATCCCCGTATACGTGTCATCAGGCGTTCCATGCGCGGGCATATTTCGGCGGCCTCCAACTCCGCACTGAGCCTGGCGCGCGGCGATTGGGTGGTCCTGATGGACCATGACGACCTGCTACCGCCCGACGCGCTGTACGAACTGGCAGCCGAGATCGTCGACCACCCAGAAGCCCGGGTTCTCTATACCGATGAAGACAAGATCGACGGCCAGGGCCGGCGCCACAGCCCTTATTTCAAGCCCGATTTCGATCCCGACCTACTGCTGGGACAGAATCTGCTGAGTCATCTCACCGCCTACAGGCGGGACCTCGTCCTGTCCCTGGGCGGCTTCCGCGAAGGTTTCGAGGGTTCGCAGGACCACGACCTTGCCTTGCGCGCGACCGCCGCCTGCGGACCGGAGGCCGTACGCCATATCCCGCGCATCTTGTATCACTGGCGCCAGCAGACGGGAACGCAATCCTTTTCGGAAGCGGCAATGGCCCGGTGCGTCACCTTGGCACGCCAGGCCATCGGCGAACATCTGACGGCACGCGGAATCGAGGCCGAGCTTCTGCCGGCCGCCGGCATCTATCACCGGATCGTCTTTCCTGTGCCGCAACCGCCACCGCTCGTTTCAATCGTGATACCCACCCGCAATCGGGCAGATCTCTTGCGTGTATGCCTCGATGGTTTGCTCAACCATACGCAATATCCGGCCATCGAAGTCCTGATCGCCGACAATGACAGCACCGAACCGGACGCGCTCGCACTGCTGAAGGATATCCAGTCCGATCCACGCGTACGGGTGCTCCCCCAGCCCGGCCCGTTCAATTTCGCACGGATCACAAATCAGGCCGCCGCCGAGGCACGGGGCGAAATCCTTCTTCTGCTCAACAACGATATCGAAGTCATTGATGGCGGCTGGCTGCGCGAGATGGTGTCGCACACCATCCGGCCCGATGTCGGCGCCGTGGGATGCCGCCTGCTCTATCCGGATGGCCGTCTGCAGCATGGAGGCACGGCGCTGGGCGTCGGAGGCGTCGGCGCCCACCTTCTTGTCGGCGCGCGTCGTGACGATTACGGCCCGTTCGGAACTCTGGGTCTGCTGCGCAGCGCCAGCGCGGTCACGGCCGCCTGCCTCGCATTGCGACGCGACGTCTGGCAAAAGGCGGGGGGAATGGACGAGACCAATCTGGCCATTGCCTTCAACGATGTCGATTTATGCTTGAAAATCCGAACCCTGGGGCTACGCATCGTCTGGACGCCATTCGCGGAACTCTATCATCATGAAAGCGCGTCACGCGGGCATGACAAATCCGGAAAAAATGCCGCGCGTTTCCAGCGCGAGAGAGACTTCATGGTAGCGCACTGGGGCGATGTTCTGTTGAATGATCCCTATTACAACCCGAATTATACGCTGGAGAACGCGGATTTTTCCCTCGCCGCCCCTCCCCGCCGCGAACGGCGCTATCGTACCGCCTGCCCAACCTCACCCGCTCCCGGTGGCGTCTGACCCCGGAAAGACATCCGGCACCGGAACCCATTTTGATCAACGCCCGATGCAGAGCCCGCCGATTGGCCTGATGCGAAAATTGCTGTCGGGGCCGTGGCGAGCGCTGCGTTCGACATCCTCAGCCACAGATCCTCGTCAGAGGTGAGGGCGACGATCCTGTCGGCAAACATCTCCGGCGTATCTGCGATCAGAACATTTTCACCGTCGACCAGATTCATGCCCTCGGCGGCAATGGCCGACAGCACGCAGGGCAATCCGCTGGCGAGGCTCGAAGCCACCTTGCCTTTCGCACCGGCACCAAAACGCAGCGGCGCCACCGAGGCACGCAAGGTGTCGAACCATGCGTGCAGGTCGTCAATCGGCCCAAGATAAATCACACCGTCTTCCGGCCTGGCGATACCTTCCGGAAGATGGCTGCCCACGATCGAAAAGCTCAGGTCCGGACATTTCCGGCGAACAGGCGGCCAGATTTCAGCCAGGAACCAGCGAACGGCATCCAGGTTCGGCTGGTGAGCAAACCGCCTACGAATCCGATTTCCCTCCGGGCCGAAAAAGGCACGGTTGGCGGCACGATGTCGCGGACAAGCGGTTGAAGCAGGACCGGCGCCCGCGGAACGGAAGCCGAGAGGATCTCGCGCTCTGTCTCCGAGACGACAATCGTCATATCGAAAAGAACCCGATTGTCTTCGCTCTTCGGAACAAGGAATGCACGAGCGCCACGGACGATCCAATTCGTCACGCATCTTAAGAAAAAATTTTTACCGTCCAGGCGCCGCATGCCCGTCATTTCCCGCTAAACGACTGTTTGAAAAGCCGCTCTACCGTACGCTCGGCACACGCCACTCACGCGGATTTGCGGTCAGGACGGGCAGTCCGGCTCGACAGCCACCGGACCACGGGCTTCGCGCACGCTTTCCCCGGTTTCGATGTCCCTGCGGCGGATGCGGGCGGCCATACCGACGACCGAACCAACCCCCTCCACGCGATTGCGCCCCCGCTGCTTGGCGCAATAGAGGGCGGTGTCGGCTAACGCCATCTGCTCGCCGAGCGGCCGGTCGGGAATAGTGGCGGCCGCATAGCCGATGCTGACCGTGGCCAGAAGATCGTCGGACAGCGGCGTCCGCTCGAAGGCAGCGCGCACCCGTTCGGCCAGTGCTCCTAGTTCGTCACGCGACAGAAGGCTGACGACCGCGGCAAACTCCTCACCGCCGATCCGTCCAAAAACCGCATCGGCGCCCAGAACCGCCGTCGCCACGGTAGTGAAATGCGCGATCACGCGGTCACCCGTCGCATGGCCGAACGTATCGTTGACACGTTTGAAATGGTCGATGTCGAACAGCAGGATTCCACGCTGCGGCACCGTCTCCGCCATCTGCCAGAATCCCCGTCGATTCAGCGCGCCGGTCATGTCGTCTCGCAACGCCGCCGCCCGCGCTTGCAGAATGGAACGTTCGGCAACCAGGGTCAGCATCAGGCCCGGCCACAACACGACATAGGTCAGCATTTCGAAAGGAATGGTCGCAGCCATGAGGGGCAGCCAGGAGGCCAGAGGCGGCAATCCCACAAGGATCGCCCGGCCGAGGCAACTGACGATATGCAGTGCACAGACGATGATCAGCATCTGGTGCGATCGGGTTTCGCGCGGAAGCCGAATCAACTGATACAGCGCCAGCAGCACCAGCACGATCGCCATGGCCATCGCGACTTCCACCCGCATGACGAACGAATGCCGGAACGCCGGCAACGCGTACAGGCTCAGCCAGATCACGACCGGGGCCGCCAACCCGGACCGGGACAGTGGCTTGCCGTCCAGCCGGACCGTCGCCTGCCAGAACAGGCCCAGCGCCAGGAACAGGAGGGCATTGCCGATCGGAATGGCAATGAAATCCGGAACCAGCGGGCGCATCACCACCAGCGGTATCCCCAGCGCCGCGGCAAACGTCCCGATCTCCAGCAGGCGCAGGGTCGGCTCGGGACGATATTGGCGGGCAACCCGGCACAGAAAGCCGACCAGCAGCGAGACAAGCGCGATGGACGGGCCGGTGGGCAGGGTGGAGACGGACATGAAAAGCGGATATCCCGATCCATGTTGAAGTGCCATCATACCGTCATCCGCCCCCTCGTTCCACTGAGAGGCTGCTTGCAAAGCCACCCTGCCGGTGATCCGACGCGCATTTCTATGCTCCGATGCTCAAAAATACACGCCGGGCGTGCCGCCATGCGGCACATGCGCTCGGCAGGCCGACTTTTCAAACCGCCTCTGAGGCCTCCTGCGGTCCGTGATCGGCTCACTCCGCCGGACGGATGTCGTCCAGCCGGTCCAGCCGCCGCAGACCGGGGAACAGCCGCATCCACAGCAGCGTGACCGCGATCGTACCGACTCCGCCCAGCACCACGGCCTCCACCGGACCGATCAGGCTGGCGAGCATGCCGCTCTCGAACTCGCCCAACTGGTTCGACGACCCGATGAACAGCATGTTCACCGCCGAAACCCGGCCCCGCATTTCGTCAGGCGTGCGCAACTGCACCAGCGCGCCACGGACCACTACGCTGATCACATCGGCCCCTCCCAGAACCGCCAGGGCCGCCACCGACACCACCAGCGAACGGGACAGGCCAAACACGATGGTGGCAGCACCAAACACGGCGACGGCAGCGAACATCGCCTCACCCGCCCGGCGCCTCAAGGGCCAGCGGGCGAAGATCAGGGCGACCAGCAGCGCCCCCAATGCCGGCGCCATCCGCAGAATACCCAACCCGGTCGGCCCGGCATGCAGGATGGAATCGGCATAGAGCGGCAGCATAGCGGTCGCGCCGCCCAGCAGCACTGCGAATAGGTCGAGCGAGATCGCTCCCATCATCTCGGGATGAGCCCGGATGAAATGGAGCCCTCCCATGACCGTCTCCAGCGTCATGGGCCGCCGAACCCGTGCCGGCGCGTCCAGCCGCATGCAAAGGGTCGCCACCGATGCCAGCCCGAACCCGACCGTGCAGACGCTGTAGCAGATCCCGGCCCCGACACCGTACAACAGGCCGCCCACCGACGGCCCCATGATCGACGCCACCTGGAACAGCGAAGACGACAGCGCGGCCGCGCGCGCAAACAGCGCCGGGGGCACCAGCGCCGGCAGGAACGTCTGCTGGCTTGGCATCTCGAATGCCCGGGCGGTTCCGAACAGCGCGACCATGCCGTAGATCATGCCGGGCGTCAGCCAGCCGCCGAACGACCCGACCGCCATGGCGAACACCCCGCAGGCTTCGAGCATCTGGCAGGTCGCGGTGATGAAGCGTCGGTCGAAATGATCGGCCACATGCCCGGCGACCAGAGTAAAGCAGAACATCGGCATGAACTGCGCCAGCCCGACCCAACCCAGCGCACTCGCGCTATGGGTCAGCATGTAGATCTGCCACCCGACCGCCACGGCCTGAACCTGCGACGAGAACGAGGACAGGGTCCGGGCCGTCAGGAAAACGGCGAATCCCCGGTGGCTGAACAGGCGCGCCGACGGCTGCATGGGGGCGGCGGATAGCGCCCGCGATTCGTCCGCCTGGTCCGAGTGATCTGGCATGGTGGGCGGACAATAGCCCGATAGCGGCCTTTTACCATCCACTGTCTCTCGTGCGCGCCATCACACCCCGGTAATCGGGCGTCCGAGGCCGCGGGTGGTTTGCAAATCCGCCGCCGCACGGGCAAAACCGTTTCATGACAGAGACCGTCCCATCCGCGCCGCTTCCCCCCACGGATTTCGAGACCTTCGCGCGCCTCGACATCCGCGTGGGCACCATCGTGGAGGCCCGCGCCTTTCCCGCTGCCCGCAAGCCGGCCTACCAGTTATGGATCGATTTCGGGCCGCAGATCGGCGTGAAGCGTTCGTCGGCCCAGATCACCGTCCATTACACGCCCGATACACTGGTCGGACGGCAGGTCTGCGCAGTGGTCAACTTCCCTTCGCGCCAGATCGGCCCGTTCCTGAGTGAAGTCCTGACCCTGGGCATGCCCGACACGAAGGGCGACGTCGTCCTGATCAGACCCGACCTGACCGTGCCCGATGGAGGAAAGCTGTTCTGATGGCCACCAACTATGCAACCGTAACCTGGGACCAGCTTCATCGCGATGCCCGCCAACTGGCCGAAATCCTGATCCCGCGCGGTCCTTTCAAGGGGATCGTGGCGGTCACCCGTGGCGGCCTGATCCCTGCGGCCATCATCGCGCGGGAAATCGACTGCCGGCTGATCGAAACGGTCTCGGTCGTGACCTATGACGAGGAAGAACAGGGCCACCCCACGGTGCTGAAGGCGCCCGCCGCTGCCGGTGACGGCGAAGGATTCCTGATCATCGACGATCTGGTCGATTCCGGCGTCACCGCCCAGATCGTGCGCCAACTCCTCCCCAAGGCCTTGTTCGCCTGCCTGTACGCCAAGCCGTCCGGCAAGCCTCTGACCGACCTGTTCGTGGTCGAAGTACCGCAGGAGACCTGGGTCCTGTTCCCGTGGGATACCGCGCCGCTGTTCATCCCACCCCTGGCACGCAAGGGCAGCACGGCAGGCTGAACCGCATGCGGCCATGGGAAAAATTTCGTGGGGCGCTTGTCAGCGCCCTCAAGGACTCATAGCTTCCCCCTGGTTCGGGGCGTGGCGCAGCCTGGTAGCGCGCGTGTTTTGGGTACACGAGGCCCCCGGTTCGAGTCCGGGCGCCCCGACCAGAAAAAAATAAAGGGAGTTTCGTTCCATGCGGGCCCGAATCTACAGGCAGGCAAAGACGGCCACCCAGTCCGGCCAGGCGAATACCCATGACTGGATTCTGGAATACGGACAGACCCAGCCCCGGCAGCAGGATGCGCTGATGGGCTGGACCGGCAGCCGCGACACCCGTTCGCAGTTGCGCCTGCAATTCCCCGACCGCGAAAGCGCCGTCGCCTATGCCGACCGACATGCGGTTCCCTACGATCTGGAACTGCCGGTGGCCCGGGTGCGCAAGCCGAAACTCTACGCCGACAATTTCCGCTACGACCGGGTCCAGAACTGGACGCATTGACCGCGCTCTGGCAGAAGAAACGCCACTGCGCATGCGCCCTTAGCTCAGTTGGATAGAGCAACAGCCTTCTAAGCTGTGGGTCGCTGGTTCGAATCCAGCAGGGCGCGCCAGTAGCAACGCTCTGGTACGCGGGCTGGTCCCTTATCGGCCAGTCCGGCATCCAGGGCGTCGTCAGGTCGTAAATGCGACATGGCGGTTGACTGTAGAAGGCCGCCATGCGGTATCCGTTCGCGGATATGGTTGGCGGTCCATACCGTTCAATCCCGCCGGAGAGGTGGCCGAGTGGTTTAAGGCAGCGGTCTTGAAAACCGCCGTGCGTGCAAGCGTACCGTGGGTTCGAATCCCACCCTCTCCGCCAGAGCCCGCAGAAAACATCCAATCCTGAACATTCGCCACTGCCGGATCCTGCGCGAAACGCGACGACTGCCCTGTTCAGGATTTCGGTGCGGTCGGCTCGTTCACCGTGATGACCGCTTCGTTGGCGAAGGAGATAAGATCCGTCGGCCGGTCCTTGTTCTCCTTCTGGGTCTGGGCGATGCCGGCTGTGAAGGCACGCACTTGCGCCAGTTCCTCGCGCACGTCGTTGAGGATTTCCATCAGGGCCGTATGGTCCTCGATCGCGCGCTGGTCCGTGCCGCGCGCGATAACCGCGTTGCCGACCATCAACGCGGGCAGCGCGACAAGCTGGATGCAGTTGCTGATATAGAGCAGCGGCCCCTGCCATGATGCATTGACCAGCGGCAACAGCGAGAAAACGGTAAACATATAGACGCACCAGATGCTGCCGAACATCACCGTCATCTTGACGGCAAGGCGATCATTGAATGTGTCGATCCATCGCGGCGCGCGCGGCGGCTGGTCGACCCGGTGCCGATCCCGGTAAAACCAGTTGAGCGGCTTCCACGCATGGGGCGATTTCACGGACATAATCCACCTTCCTCTAGGCGACCGATAGGCGCGCCGATCGTTCCCGGCCCCCGCCGTACAGTCAACTCCCTCACACGCGCCGGCTACCAGACGGCAGCGCAGGGCTGCTCCACCCGGATCACCGCACCGGATTCCCGGGATGGTGCGCCACCGCTTCGCTTTCCTCCTTCTCCCCCAGTCTCGTCATATCAAAAGGCCCTGCTCGTTCCGCAGGGCATAGCCGCCGTAACATGACGCCCCCGATCGTTTCGGGCGGCGCGAACAACGCCATGTACCGGGCCGCGAGGATTCTGCCTGATCCCTGCTCCCATATAAGAAGTGTACGGGCAGAGAAATTTAACGAACCGCAACCGGGGAAAGACCTTGCCATGAACGCGACATGATCGTAGCTGTGTCGATGGCAATGCAGAGATGGATGCAATCCGTCGGACTATGGCATATGCGAATATTACGGACCTACATTTGTTATAGTGGGTAACCGCACGGCGCGGCACACCCGGAGGACTGTCATCCCATGATGCGTTCGCTTGATATCGCCAATACGGGCATGCAGGCCCAGACGACGAATGTCGAGACGATTTCCAATAACATTGCCAACATGACCACGACAGGCTATAAGCGGCGTCGCGCTGAATTCCAGGATCTGATCTATCAGGATCTGCGACGGGCCGGAACCATGAGTTCCGATACCGGCGACCTTGTTCCGGCAGGCGCCCAGATCGGCTTGGGTGTCCGCACCGCTGGCATCTACCGGATCAACGAACAGGGCACACTGGAACAGACGGGTAATTCGCTCGATCTCGCGATTGAGGGACGCGGCTATTTCCGCGTGACGCTGCCTTCTGGCGAATATGCCTACACGCGCGACGGAACATTCTCACTGTCGGAAGACGGAACCATCGTGTCGGCGGACGGCTATCCCCTGTCTCCCAACATTTCCCTGCCGAACAATGCCGAGAACATCACCATCGACCAGTCCGGCCAGGTTCAGTACACCCTGTCCGGCCAGACGACAGCCCAGGTCGCAGGTCAGATTCAGCTCGCGACCTTCCAGAATGAAAACGGTCTGGCGGCGATGGGGCAGAACCTGTTCACCGAAACGACTTCGTCAGGCACCGCAAACCTCAGCACGCCCCAGAGCGAAGGCTATGGATCGGTCCGACAGGGCTTCGTGGAAGAGTCATCGGTCAACGTGGTGACCGAAATCACCGACCTGATCACCGCGCAGCGCGCTTATGAAATGAACAGCAAGGTCATCACTGCCTCCGACGAGATGCTGCAGACACTGACGAACCTGAAATAACATGCGGCGGCGTGGGGTCATTGCAGGCATATTCGCGGCGGGCCTGGTGGCAGCATCCGTTGTGCATTCCCAGGCGGCGACACTCCGCAATGCCTCGGTCATCACGTCCGGCACAGTCAGGCTGTCCGACCTCTTCGCCGATCTGGAACCGGGGCAGGACCGCGCCCTGGGGCCGGGCCCTGCGCCCGGCTCCAGCATTCAGGTCGGGGGCGCGCAACTTCTCGCCATTGCTGACGAGTATGGCGTGGACTGGCTCGATCAATCCCCCACGGCCATGGCAACCATTACCCGTGCGAGCCGTGTGCTCGATCAGGCCTATTTCGCCGACCTCGTCAGGCAGAACCTGCCGGAACTCGGCAATGGCCCCGTTTCCATCGACCTCCGCGACTTTCATCCCATGATGGTCGCGCCTGACAACCCAAAGCCGGTCGTACTGTCCGACGTCAAATGGGATCAGCGCAGCGGATGGTTTTCCGCGACTGTCTATCGTGGTCAGCCTACGGGCGATATCACGCAGGATTCCTTCATGCTGACCGGCGTGATCCATGCGGCACGCCGATTGCTGGTTTATTCCCACGCTCTTCCCGCCGGCAGCGTGGTTTCAGCTTCCGACGTCCAGATCGACGAATCCTATGCGGGACACCTTCCCTCAAGGGCCTTCACCGACGAAGCCGATATTGATGGCATGACCGTGACACATGGCGTGGTCGCCGGCTCGGCCGTCCTCGACCAGGATCTCCATCGCACCGTGCTGATGCACAAGGGAGACCCGGCGATGATCACATTCGCCGCTCCGGGCGTTCATCTGACGGCGACCGGCCGCGCACTGGAAGATGGAGGAGCGGGCCAGTATGTGCGTATTCTCAACCTGTCGAGCAGCATGATCGTAACAGGCAGAGTGATCAACGCATCGGAAATCGAGGTCGAGGCAGGGAGCAATCCGGTTCCCTCCGATGGGAATACACTGCGGCGCCTGACGGCGCCTGCGCGCGATGCCTCGCGCGCGAATCTGTCCCTTCGGTAGCGGTCGCATATGCGCTGGAACCTGCCTGCAATGAAACATCCTCTGTCCGGGGCAGTCCTTGCTGGATTACTGTGCCTTTCCGGATGCACCGGGCTCGCCGATATGAGCGAGATCGGCCACCCTCCCCGCATGACGAGAACGTCCGACCCGACCCAGGCGCCCGATTACCGCCCGATCACGATGCCCATGCCGCCACTCCAGCCCCCCCCGACGGAAGTGGGAAGCCTGTGGCGACCAGGGAGCCGCGCCTTTTTCAAGGACCAGCGCGCATCGCAGGTCGGCGACCTGATCACGATCGACGTCAATATCGCCGACAATGCGGCCGTAAGAAACAATACGAGCGCCGCGGGCAGCGGCTCACAGACATTCGGCATTCCGAGCTTCTTTGGCGCCCAGGGCAAGACCCTGTCCAGTTCATCGGCCCTGGACACCAGCAGTGCCAGTGCCAATACGGGTACCGGCACGATCACGCGAAACGAAACGGTCACGCTCGCCCTAGCAGGCACGATTACCCAGGTCCTGCCCAACGGCAATTTCGTCGTCGTGGCCCGCCAGGAAGTCCGCGTGAATGGTGAACTGCGCCAGTTGATGGTCAGCGGCGTCGTCCGGCCGCAAGACATCACCGAAGACAATACCGTCACTCACGACAGGATTGCCGAGGCCCGGATTTCCTACGGTGGCCGCGGCCAGTTGAGCCGGATTCAGACACCGCGTTACGGACAGCAGATTATGGATAGCGTTCTGCCGTTCTAATCCTGTCGTCTCGGAGCCTGACATCCTCGTGCCCCTCCTTGTGCTGCACCAGCCATGGGCGCACCATGACGAAGCATGATCAGCCTCTTCGACCTCTTCAAGATCGGTATCGGCCCGTCCTCGTCCCACACGGTCGGGCCGATGCGCGCAGCCCGGCGCTTCATCGCGCATCTCGACCCCGCGACCCCGATCGCACGGCTGCGCGTCACGCTCTATGGCTCGCTGGCCTGGACCGCCAGCGGCCATGCCACCGACAAGGCCGTTATCCTCGGCCTGGCGGGAGAGGCGCCGGAGAGCGTCGATCCCGATACGGCCGATGACATCGTCCGCCAGATTGGCATCAGCCGCGCACTCCTCGTTCACGGTCGCCCCGTCGCCTTCGACCCTGCCCGCGACATCGTACTGGACCGCGAGACGATCCCGCCCGTCCACCCCAACACATTGCAATTCGAGGCCTTGGCCGCCGATGGTGAGGTGCTGGATACGGCGCGCTTCTGTTCAGTCGGCGGCGGATTCATCGTGCCAGAAGACGCAACGAAACAAGCCGGTTACGCCCTGCCCGACATGCCGCTCGACTTCACCAGCGGCGCCGAACTGCTGGATCGAACGCGCGAAAGCAGCCTGACCATCGCAGGCATCGTCCTGGCCAACGAGAGCGCAATCCGCCCTCAGGCCGAGATCGCAGCCTATCTGGACCGGATCATCGAGACCATGATGGCCTGCGTCGAACGGGGCCTGGTCCAGCAAGGCACGCTACCCGGCCGGATCAAGGTCCGTCGCCGCGCGGCCGCACTGCACGAACGCCTGATGGAACGCGCGCGCCTTAACCAGCGCCCGCCGCATGAGGCGATGGATTGGGTCAGCCTGTTCGCCATCGCGGTAAACGAGGAAAACGCCGCTGGCGGCCGCGTCGTCACCGCCCCCACCAACGGCGCCGCGGGAGTGATCCCGGCCGTACTGCGCTATTACCGTGATTTCTGCCCCGATACCTCGCGCGCCGGCATGCATGATTTCCTGCTGACAGCGGCGGCGGTCGGCGGATTGTTCAAACTCAATGCCTCGATCTCGGGCGCCGAAGTCGGCTGCCAGGGCGAAGTCGGGGTCGCCTCGTCCATGGCGGCTGCGGGCCTGGCGGCCGCACTTGGCGCCACTCCGCACCAGATCGAAAATGCCGCCGAGATCGGCATGGAACATCACCTGGGCATGACCTGCGACCCGGTCGCCGGCTTGGTGCAGATCCCCTGCATCGAACGCAACGCCTTCGGTGCGGTAAAGGCAATCAACGCCGCCTCGCTGGCCATGCACGGCAACGGCGCGCATCATGTCTCGCTGGATCAGGTCATCCGCACGATGGCGGAAACCGGCCGGGACATGAACCACCGCTACAAGGAAACCGCGCTGGGCGGCCTGGCCGTCAATTTCCCGGAATGCTGATCAATCCGTCCGCCTGCGACCTGTCACAGCCATGTATATGATCGCGAAAATTTTTCAGAAGATGAATATTTTCGATGAGACACGTCATTATTATTACAAATCCAACGGCTGGCCATCATAGTCGTTCAAGAATTTCCCGCTTCACACGCTCTCTGGAGCAGGCCGGCCTGCGCACGACGATCGCCCGGACGCATTATCCGGGCCACGCGACCCTCCTGGCCCGCAGCGCCGCCGAGAGCGGAACCTATTCCCACATCGTCGCGGCGGGCGGGGACGGCACGATCGCGGAAGTGTCGGCCGGCATGATCGGCACATCCGCCATCCTGGGCATCCTCCCCCTCGGTTCGGCCAATGTGCTGGCCCACGAATTGAGGATACCCTTCAACGAGATCAGGAACGCCACCCTGATCCATACCGGGCATTTCACGACCATCTGGCCTGGTTATCTCCACACAAACGCCGGAAGCCAGCTTTTCGTGCAGATGGCGAGCATCGGGTTCGACGCCCACATCGTACACGGCACATCGACACGGCTGAAAGCCTGTATCGGACGCGCCGCTTATGCCGTCAGTACGCTTTCATCCCTGTTCCGGTATGAACTGACGGAATTCACGGCACTCATCGATGATATTCCCTACCAGGCGACGACCATCATCGTGTCGAAAGGATCGCTCTACGCCGGAAAATACGAACTGACGCGCCACTCCGCACACAAGGATAAGACATTTTCCGTCATTCTATTCGAAACATCCGGCAGGCTGGCCCTGATGAGGACCATTCTCTCCCTGTTCCTCGGCCGGATCGGAACGCGGAAGGGAATGCGAACCCTGACCGCCGCAACCGTCCAGGTTCCATCCCCCGCCACCATCCCCATCCAGAGTGACGGTGACAGGAAAGGGTTTTCCCCGGTTCATCTCGATATCGCCGCCTCCCCGCTGCGCGTGGCCACGGACCCGGCCCACCGATGACGGAAATGGCGTCCTGATGCCAGACGGACGGCGGAACCCCGCCGACCACCATTACGGCCAGTCCTCTCAGGGGCCGCGATAGACGACGTGCAGTTTATTGCCATTCGGATCGCGCACATAGGCACCGAAATAATCGGGACCATAATGAGGGCGCGGTCCCGGTGCCCCCTCGTCGCCACCGCCATGGGCCATGGCGGCTTCCCAGGCCGCGCGCACCGCGTCGTGACTGTCCGCTACCAGCGCACACATCCAGCCATTGCCTGACGCTGCCGGTCGGCCGTCGAACGGGCGCGTGAGGTAAAGCATCGGCCCCGCCTCGCCCTTGCGCCAGCCGGCAAAGCCCCCGTTCTCGTCTGTCCAGATCCGGGCAATGCCCAGCGGGGCCAGAAATGCGTCGTAGAAGGGGATCGCCCCGACAACGTCGTCGGCGCCAATGGTCACATGACTAAACATTTATCGATCTCCGGTTGGCAATGATCAGGTCTCGACCGGCACATCCTCGAGATCGACGCACCAGCCCGCCTGCGAGGCGGTGAAGATCTGCCGGCGGGGCCGTATGCCGGGGTCGTCATCCAACGTGCCGGCCGGAACGATCATCAGTCGCCCGTTCCGCGTGGCATGCGGAACGGGCGTGCCACAGGCCCGGCAAATCGCGGTGGCGAAGCTGGCGGCCGTCGGCAGGTCCCAGCGCATGACCGCATCCGGATCGCCGGAAAGCCAGACCAGCTCCTCGGGGCGGGCGATCAGGTTGGCGGCAAAGGCCGATCCCGTCGTCTTGCGGCAGCGTCCGCAATGGCACAGCACGAAATCCAGCGGCGCCCCCTCGAGACGATAAATAACGGCGCCGCACAGGCAGCTTCCGGTCAGGGGGCGCGGCGCGTCCAGGCGCCTGTCAGCGGATGACGACATGGATATCGGTCGTCCAGGACTGCCCGAACGGCGTTATGACCAGGATAGAGAAGCGATCCGCACCCAGCGCGCCAGGTGCAGGATGATAGATGGCCCGCACACCCTGCCGAGGCTGCAGGTTGCAGGCGTGCTGCTGGTCGCCGACCGCATAGTTGGAATAGTACGCACCCGGTTCGATCGTCACCGTGCCATGCGCCGGCATATCCCGCACCCGCACCGTGACCTGGCCGACGACCGAACAATCGGGATTCAGCATGAACCATGTATTCACGATGCCGGGCTGGCCGGCGGCCACCACGAAATCCCGCACAAAATGGGCATTGGTGGCCGATCCCGCCGAAACATCGGAACGGGCAATGATCCCATCGGCCCGCCGTTCGACGCAGCCGGCAAGCATGAGGGGCGCAACGAACAGAAGAGGGATGACGGCTCTCATCGGGAACATTCTCCGCGGGGCATGTCCAGAATGTCAGATCCAGGCCTTCCCGTCAGCAGGATGCCCCGCCTTTCACGGATCATGATGACGATTTTAGAATCACCCCCGTTCCCGCGTCATCAACGCCGACGGGTCACCTCATACAGCGCGACCGCCGCAGCATTCGAAACATTCAGGCTTTCCATGTCTCCCGGCATCGCCAGTCCGGCAATCTCGTCGCAATGTTCGCGGGTCAGGCGCCGCAACCCGTCACCCTCGGCCCCCAGGACGAGGGCGGCGCGCCGCTGTCCGAACGTGCCCCCATCCAGCACGCCCCCACCGGCATCCAGCCCCACGACCCAGAAATTCCGCTCCTTCAGCAGATCGAGGGTACGGGCCAGATTCACCACGCGGACCAGCGGCACGACATCCAGCGCGCCAGAGGCCGCCTTGGCCAGGGCCCCCGTCTCGTCAGGCGCATTGCGGTCCATCACCACGACTGCGGCGGCGCCGAACGCCGCAGCCGAACGCAGGATCGCCCCGACATTGCGCGGATCGGTCACCTGATCCAGCAGCAGCAGTGGGCCGGGTCGCTCCACGGCATCCTCGATCGCCAGGGGCGACAGGATGTCGGTCAGGATCGCAACCCCCTGATGCACGGCGTCACGGCCGCACAAAGCCTCGAACCGTGTCCGATCAGCCCGCTGGGGCTGCATCGGCAAGGGCGCCTCCAGCCGCTGGCGCAGGGCGGCCTCCCCCTCTTCGGTCGTCAGGATCTGGCGGATTCGCCGTTCCGGGTTCGCCAGGGCCGCCAGCGCCGGATGCAGGCCATACAGCCAGTATGTACCGCGCGGCGTGGTCCCCCCGCTCCGCCGGGAAGGGCGGGAGGGCTCACGGGCAGCGCTCTCCGCCCGATTATCGGTCGAATGAGAGGCGATTCGGGCGTCCGGACGACGCGGGGGGCGGTTACGCATCTCCTTGATATAGGGCGAACCGCCTTGCCCGTCACGACATGGCGCACGAGAACGCATGACAAGCCCATTGACACGTCCGGCCGATGGCCTTAACCACCCTTCCCAACACGGAAGGGTGCCCGAGTGGCTAAAGGGGGCGGACTGTAAATCCGCTGGCGTACGCCTACGTTGGTTCGAATCCAACCCCTTCCACCATATTTTTCCAAAAAAAAGATGGCGGCAAAATTGTTACAATAATTGTAACAATAAAGACGGAAGAATGCTCGCTTCCCCCGCAATAGCCGATCACTCCGCCGTCAGGCAAAGCCAAGCCATTTCTTTCTGTTACGCCATGCTTGCCCAGCATGATCACACTCATGCATGGAACCGTCGGCTTTGAAGCACCGCAAGCCGGAAATGCATCCTGGCGCTGCCCCTTGCCTTTCCTCAAGCCGCGCTCTATTCCGCCCTGAGAAAACAAGCCGTCAGGTCATGGCCCGGCTTGACAGAGGCCGCCATTCCCAGCATTTTTACTATGCGGTAACAGAAACATGCGATTTCGGTTTCCGAATTACAGCGTCCGTTGCATTCAATGCCTACGGAGACTCGATGACTTGCAGAAAAGCAAGCCAGTTACAGATTCCGCAGGAACTCGTTACGGACAAAGCGCGAAAACCCGTAACGAGTTGCCTGCATAAGTCCATTTAATCGCCTGTATTCCCACGTTGGGTCAACACCATGTCACGTCATCGACACGAATCCGAAAGCCGATCAGGTTAAGATGCTGATACCTCGCCTGTCATTCGGGAAGCTTGTGCATGTTTCGTCAATTCTGATGACACTGCTGCTGGCGATGAACATGCATGCCCTTGCCGGCCACCTGAAGGACGACACCATAGAGGCCGACGACACGACGACGCAGACCCCAGCCCCGCAGAAAGACCAGAGCAGACCCGCGGAAAACACGGAACGCACCGTAAACACTGCGAAGAATGCCACCGAAGGGTGGACCTCGATTCTCTATTCGGACGAACATGACGTGGCAAAGCGCGCCACGGACCCGGCCGTTCCGGCTGCGACCGCGACACCCACTCCCCGTTCCGCCGAACTCTGCCTGGACGAAAATTGCCCTCCTGTGGTGTCGACGGCAACGGCGGTGAAGTCGAGACAGAGCGCCGATCCCGAAGTCGCCAAGGCGGAAGCTGATCTGGTCCAGAACATTCTGACAAGACAATCCACCTTCGACGACGAACAGAAAAACCTGGAAGAACAGAAGCATATCCTCGACGCGGCCCAGGCAGCGCTCAATGAAAAGATGCGAACCCTGGACAGTTCGATGGCGGCCCTTGCCGAGCGACAGGCCGCGCATCGTGAAACGATGTCGGCCGAGACAGACAGGCTGGTCAGGATCTACGAGGAAATGCCTCCCAAGGAAGCTGCGGCGGTGTTCAACATCATGGACATCCACGTACTGGTTTCCGTCGCGAACAAGATGAGCCCGCGAAAGATATCGGCCGTCATGGGGTATATGATGCCCGAGCGAGTCAATATCGTTTCGCAATACATGGCGGGGGTCAGAACATTCCGTCCCCTCCGCACGTCTCTCGATGGCATGGCCGGACAGCCCGTGGATTCGGCAGCATTGGCCTGGCCACCCAAATCCAGGGCCGATCAGAGGCAATCCGAACAGGGCGCCCTGAAACTGTCGCGCCAGTGATCCACCTCCCCCTGGCGAACCACTTGACAACAGTTCGTCCGTTTTGGAAATAATCACACCCGATATTGGGGCCTGTTACTTCTACAGCTGCCGCAACGCGAATCGGTTTCTGCCCGAATGTTTTGTACGGGAAAAATGATGCCGCCGGTTGTGAAGGCGTGCGCGCGCAGGCATATTCGGCATCATTTCCGTGCGGCATTCTGGAACGACCAGACACCATGCGACCGGAATGCAGTCTTACTGAAGGGCAGGAACGGGCAGTCATGACAATCAGGCGCGGAGCGATGGTGCTGATGACCACACTTCTCGCGGGCTGTTCCGCCGATACAGTCGCCCGGCACCTCACGGGCCGCGAGTGCAATGCCGGCTACATCCAGGAAGGGGAGGATTGGTGCGCGCCGCCGGAAAGGCCGCCCGTTCCGCAGCCTTACTGCACCCAAAGCTGGAACGGCGTGGATTGCTGGGGCCGCCCGGACCAGATGCCGAATGTTGCGCGGGAAGTGGCCCAGGGGCCGACCGGCCTGACTCAGGACCAGAACGCGGACCGGCTGAACATGAACGTCAAACAGGCGCCGCCGACCAACGACTACATCCCTTGAGCCCACGGGACAGGACTCACGTTCCTGAACAGGAGCCCCGAAGGCAACCCGCCTTCCAATCGCCGCATGACGGAATCCGGTTTTTTTCGGGTTTTCGTCATGAATTGGCGTTTCTCCCTTCCTGAGAAGACCGGCTGCGCTATGATGGCGGCACAGTGCTTCCGGATCGCGTTGATGCGCCTGACAGCGCGGTGGCAATGCGAACTGCAGAGATTTCGAATGATCAAACTCCCTGGGGATACCATGAGTTCCCGGCCCGGCACTGTATCAACGTAGCGGTTTTCTTATGCAGAATTTTTTGGCTGGCCTTAAGGGGCTCGGGCGTACGCGATTGATGGTGATGGGGGCTGCCGCAGCAGTCCTCCTTGCGGCAATCGGTCTCTTCGCCTTCCGGGGCGGCGGCCAGTCAATGGCCCTTCTGTATGGTGGCGTCGACCTCAATGAGGCCGCCCATATGGTCGAAGACCTGACCAAGGCACATATTCCCAACCGCACGAGCAACGACGGCACCAGCATCTACGTGCCACAGGATCAGGTCGCCAGCGCGCGCCTGCTGCTGGCCAAGGATGGCCTGCCAAGCGGCGGAAGCGTCGGATACGAACTGTTCGACAAGAGCGCCACACTCACCAGCACGCAGTTCGAGCAGACAATCAACGAAACCCGGGCCATGGAAGGCGAACTGGAGCGGTCCATTCGTCTCCTGCAGGGGGTGCGAAACGTCCGGGTTCATCTCGTCCTTCCCCACCGCGACCTGTTCTCGACCCAGACCAGCCCCTCCCAGGCCAGCGTGGTGCTCGATATCGGCCGCGGCGGGCGCATCGCGCCAGACGGCATCCAGGCCATCCAGAACCTCGTGGCGGCGGCCGTGCCCGGCCTGCGTCCGCAGAATATCTCGATTGTCGATACGCGCGGTGACGTCCTGGCCAAGCCAGGCGATCCCGACAGCCCGGATGGCCAGGCCACCTCCCTCGAGAAATTCCGCCACGCCGAAGAACAGCGCCTTACCCAGGCCGCCGAAGAGATCCTGATTCCCACGCTGGGCAGCGGCCATGTCCGCGCGCGCGCGGCCGTTACCATCAATACCGACGAAATTCGCGAAACCGAGGAAAATTACGACCCCAATCAGCAGGTCCTGAGATCGCAGCAGACGACGTCCGACAAAAGCGTCAATACCGAAGCGACACCAAACACCACGGTGGGGAACAATCTGCCGAATGCCAATGCGAACCAGAACAATCGCACCGGCTCCAATGATGACCGCGAGGAAGAGACCGACAATTACGAGATCGGCAAGCGGGTCCGGGTCATAAGCCAGACCCGCCCTCGTGTCGCCAGGATCAGTCTGGCCGTTCTGGTCGACGGCACATACAGCAAGGACAAGGCCGGCAACGACGTCTGGAAGCCGCTGGATACCACCGAGGTCGAAAGACTGACGGCCCTGGTCAGGACGGCTGTCGGCTATGACAAGGGCCGTGGCGACGAGGTCAATGTCGTCTCCATGCGCTTCATGGCAGAACCGGAAGGCGCTTTCGGCGCGGAGCGTTCCAGCCTGTTCACACGCGATACCCTGATTTACGTCGCCGAGTGGGTCGTTCCCATTCTCCTGGCGGTCGGGGCCATCTTCCTGGCGATCCGTCCCATTCTGCGGCGCGGCAAGACTCTGCCGGATCTCCTCCCGACGACGCATCTGGAGACGCTGCCGGGCGCATCTCCCGCCGGCGGCGCCGCCGTCGGCCAGATTCCAGGGCAGCCAGGCCCGGCCCTGGCCGCCGTCGAAGGCAATGGAGACGACACGGTTGCCATCGAGGGGATCGAAGGAAAACTCCAGATGGCCGCCCTTACGAAAGTGTCGGATCGCATAGAGCAGAGCCCTCGCGAGACCATCTTCATCATCCGCAACTGGCTCGCCACGCCGGATATCAAGAAAGGACGGGACCGTGAGTGACAGCGCGATGGAAGCCACGCCGGGATTCATGGCCCCTTCACCGCCCCAGGCGCTCCACCTGACCGGCAAACAGAAAGCCGCCATCCTCATGCTGGCAGTTGGGCGTGACAAGGCGGCCAAGCTGCTGAAGCTGCTTCATGAGGACGAAATCCGCGACATCTCCGTCGCGATGGCCAGCCTCGGCATCGTCAGGGCCGAAGCGGTCGAGAGCGTCTGCCGGGAGTTCACCAAGAACTTCGAGTCGCCGGAGGGGTTGGTCGGCACATACGAAACCACCGAGGAATTTCTGCGCCGGGCCCTCCCATCCGACCAGGTCGAAAAGATCATGGACGAAATCCGTGGTCCGGCCGGCCGGACGATGTGGGACAAGCTGGGCAACGTGCAGGAAACCGTGCTGGCCAGCTACCTGCGCAGCGAGTACCCGCAGACCGCCGCCGTCATTCTCACCCGCCTTCAGCCCGCCCACGCCGCGCGCGTCCTCTCGTTACTGCCCGAGGATTACGCGACCGATGTCATGATGCGCATCCTGCATATGGAAACGGTCCAGCGCGACGTTCTGGACAGTGTCGAAGCAACCCTGCGTTCCGAATTCATCTCCACCCTCGGCCGGTCGGCCCGGCGGGACAGCTATGAACTGCTTGCCGAAGTCTTCAACAATTTCGACCGCAAGACCGAGGCACGCCTCATGGAGTCGATGGATAAACGCAATCACGACGACATGGAAAAAGTGAAGGCGCTGATGTTCACGTTCGAGGACATTAAGCGGCTGCCGCGTGAATCGCTCATGCGGATCGTCAACGAGATCGACCGTGAAAAGCTGCCGCTGGCCCTGAAGGGCGCGTCCGACACCATCCGCAAGCTGTTCCTGCAATGCATGTCCAAGCGCGCCGGCAGCATCCTGCTCGAGGAAGTCGCCTCGCTGGGGCCCGTGCGCGTCAAGGACGTCGAAGCGGCACAGACCGAAATCGTCCTGACGATCAAGAACCTGGCGAATGCCGGCGAAATCGACCTGACCGAGAGCGCCGGCAATGACGAAATCATTCCGTGACGCCCCCTCCCGCCAACTGGCCGGACACGCCTGACATGGCGGGAACAGATACCCGGCCAAAGAGCGCGCGCATGGTCAGCGAGACGCGAATCCCACACCTGCTGCTCGATCTGGAAGATTTCGGCGCGGCACCGGGACTGGATGCCGCAAGCGTCGGAACCACCGAAATCTCCGCCGCCGAGCCCGAACCGGATCCCAACCTTGTCACGATGCATCGCGACGAAATCGCCGCCCTGCACGACGCAGCCTTCCGTGAGGGACAGGAACAGGGCGCAAGGGAGAAGGAAGAGGCGCTCCGTCACGAATTCGTATCCCAACTGGCCTCTCTTGCCGCCTCATTCGAGGCCGAGAGCGTCCGGCGGCATCAGGTTGTCGCGGAAGCCAGCCGATCCTTCGTAGATGCCGTGGTGGAGATTGTCGGAGGCCTGACGGCCCTGGATCACGCGGTGCTGGGCGGCCTGGAGCGCGACCTGGTGGCGGATGCGGCGTGCTTCGCCATGGAATGCGAAGGCGACGTCACGATCCGCTGTCGGGAGACCGACGCCCGCCTCCTGCAATCGGTCGCCGGAGCAGAGCCGCGCATCCGGATGGAAACCGTACCCGATACCGAACCCGCCATCATCAGCATCGTCTCGGCGGCGAATAGCATTGTCATCGATCCGCAAGAGTGGCGAAAATCCGTTGCGGAAAAGATCGTCACCGCTGTCACGGCCCTGGCCGGACAGCGCGCGGATCAACGAACACCGAAGGCATAGACCAGGCGGAGAGAACCATGAATTCGGATACTGGACATATGGGACTGGAAGATTTCGCCACCAGCGCAGCGGCGGCAACGCCGGCCGCCGGCACGCCGGAACCGGCCGACAAGGACGCAACGACCATTGGCGCCAGCCAGATGGAAGCGGTCTACGACATTCCGGTCAGGATCACGGCCGTCATCGGCACGGCGACAATGCCCGTCAGCCAGTTGCTGCGGCTGGGGCGCGGCGCGGTCGTGGAGCTGAACAAGAAGCTGGGCGAAGCGGTGGATATCTATGCGAACAACCGGCTGATCGCGCGCGGTGAAGTCGTGGTTGTCGACGACAACCATATCGGCGTGACGATGACGGAAATTCTGTCCTCCACGCCAACCCCTCAGGGTTGAAAGAGGCGGAATGTCGGCAACAGGCCTCCTTACGCCCCAGACGGGATCACTGGCGCACGGGGCCGGCACGTTCGCCACCGCATGGCTTGCCTATCTTGCGTCGTTCGTGATCGTCATCGCGCTGATTCTCCTCAGCCGCCATGGCCTGAAATATCTTGAGCCCTACCTGCTGAAAGGACGCCGGACCCGTAGCCTGGCGATCGTCGAAAGCCTGGCGATCGACCAGCGGCGGCGGCTCAGCATCATACGATACAACAGCAGAACGGGGCTGATCCTGACCGGCGGCGGAAATGACCTGTTCCTGGGATGGATGGACGAGCAGGATACTTCACAATCGGCCGCCCCGCCCTCGCCCATCCTGCCGGCGGATATCCATGCCGGCCGATGACGCGCCTCCCGAAGCACGCGGGGGCCTGCCCGGTGGCCATGAGAGCGTTTTATGAAATCGCACCGAATTTCATGCAACACGGATTCGGACCATCCTCGCGATCGAGAGGAACAGGGGAGCGCGATGCGTTGACAGCCCCACTGCCCACGAACCGTCCTGCCGGCTTCGGGGCCCTCATCACAGGCATTCTCGCCTTCGCGATGCTGGCCGCCATGCCCGACCTGGCCCATGCACAGGCGCTGACCCTGGATCTCGGCAAGGGGCTCGGAGACACAGGCACGACAAGCCGCCTCATTCAGTTGACGGCGCTCATCACCCTGCTGTCCTTCGCTCCCAGCCTGCTGGTGATGGTCACCGCGTTCACACGCATCATCATTGTCCTCTCGCTTCTTCGCGGCGCCATCGGCGCGCAGGGAACACCGCCGAACACGGTGGTGATCGGTCTGGCGATGTTCCTGACCTTCTTCGTCATGCAGCCGGTCCTCGAACAGTCCTGGAACCATGGAATCGTCCCCATGATGGAAGGGCAGGTCAGCGAGATCGATGGCCTGAAGGCGGCGGCCGAGCCCTTCCGTACTTTCATGCTAGCCAACGCGCGACCGGCCGACATCGCGACTTTCCAGCATCTGGCCAACCTCCCGCCGCCGAAGACGGCCGCCGAAACGCCGTGGCGGGTCATCATGCCGGCCTTCATGATCGGTGAACTCAGCCGCGGCTTCGAAATGGGTTTCCTGCTTTATCTTCCGTTTCTCGTCATTGATATCGTCACGGCGAGCGTGCTGATGAGCCTGGGCATGATGATGCTGCCCCCGGCGACCATCTCACTGCCTTTCAAGCTCATCTTCTTCGTCATGGTCGATGGCTGGCAGATGGTGGCGGGCGGCCTCGTCCGGAGCTTCGGCGGATGAGCCACACCCTCCCGGCAACGGGAAAAGACATGCGCCTCACGTCGTGCCGGTTTTCCAACAGGTGGCAAAACCTGCCCGCCACGACGAACAGCCGGAAGCTCGAACCGGCATCGGCGCAACCCGATCCCCAATAAGATTTAACGACTTATTAATTGATTTACGTCATGCCCAATAGCGACATCTCAGGGGTATGAGAGGCCTTCTCCCGGCCATTCATCGGGAAATGACGCCCCGTTCCGGCGGCGGCAGGCGAAGCGAGAATGGCCAACAGGCAATGCAGGCGTTCGAAGTTGGCGAGCAATAGCAATACCGTTATGCAAGGACCACTTCCTGCCTTCCGGCCCGGCGTCGGCAGGCCGGCCACGCCTCCTGCGCGCCCGACAGACATTCAAATAAAACCACCCGTTTACAAGGCCTCCCACAGGGCCTTGGAGAACAGGCATCAGCCCATTATCCTCGGCGCAGGCCAAGAGGAAGCCGTGAAAAGCCATCGGGATCCGGCGTTCCATCCGAAGCGAGACCGTATGCGCGAGCAGCTCCACATGATGGCACCCCGCCCTATGCGTAAGGAAAGTTAGGTCAGCATGTTGAATTGGCTGTATCGGGACGCGCCGTTCCGGGGCAAGATCAGAACGGTGATGCTGGGTCTGGAAGCCTATCTTCTGCTTCAGATCGTTATCGAGGCCGTCGGATATTTCATCCATGAGCCGATCCAGCATATGTTCATCGTGAATATGTGCGCCCTCGCCTTCGGCGCGGTCGTCGTCCAGCTCATCTGGTTCATGCTGACCCGCGTGGTAACCGAGCCGCTCGAAACCCTCACCAACCTGGGCGAGCAGCTTAGCCGCGGAGACATTCGTGGCGATGTTCCGTTTCTTGAAAACAGGGATTGCACCGGTCGCATGGCCCGCGTGATGGTCGAATTCGCGCGCAGCCTGCAGGAACAGCAGCAGGCACAGACCCGCCAGGCCGCCATGGCCCAGGAAATCAAGCAGTCCCTCGAACATAGCCAGACCCGCGACAAGCAGACCCACGAAGTGATCGACGTCCTCGGCGCCGCCCTGGCGGACATGGCGCGTGGCGACCTGAGGAGCCGGATCAGTTCCGATATCTTCAACGGCGAGTTCGCGCCCCTGCGCGATGCGTTCAACAATTCGGCGTCGCACCTGAACGACGCACTGCGTGCCGTGGCCAGCAATTCCGAATTGATCGCGACCGGCGCCACGGAAATCTCGACCGCATCCGACGATTTGGCGAAACGGACGGAAAAGCAGGCCGCCAATCTCGGTCAGGCCGCTGCCTCGGTCCGCACCATTACCGATGGCGTCCAGCGCACGGCCAAAGCCAGTTCCGAGGCCAGTTCCGAAGCAAAGCAATCTCTGGACAAGGTGAAATCCGCTACGGCCGTCATGACCGAAACGACGCGGGCGATGGATGGCATCAAGAAATCGTCGGACGCGATCGGCGAGATCATTTCGGTTATCGACGGCATCGCTTTCCAGACCAACGTGCTGGCCCTGAATGCGGGCGTCGAGGCCGCCCGGGCCGGTGACGCCGGTCGCGGCTTTGCCGTGGTCGCACAGGAAGTCAGGTCCCTTGCTGAAAAATCGGCCAAATCAGCCAGCGAGATCAAACGCCTGATTTCCGTTTCGGCGGACCAGGTCGACAAGGGTGTCGATCTGGTCCAGCAGACCGGCCGTTACCTGAACGAATTTGCCGGCAGCACGCAGAATATTTCAACGCGGGTTGAAGAAATTTCCGTCTCCACCCGCGATCAGGCCCAACGCCTGTCCGAAGTCACTGCGGCGATCGGCGACATGGACCAGGTGACGCAGCAAAACGCCGCAATGGTCGAGGAAACGACGGCAGCCAGCCATAACCTGACAGCGGAAACCAGAACGCTGATCCAGACCATCAGCCGGTTCAAGGTCGGCAATGACCGTCGAGATGGCATGTTCGACGAAAGCGCCACTACGCTTCCATCAGGGCAAGCCCCTGTGCCCAAACCCACCCGCTCGGTCAATGTTCCCCCCTCGGCAACGGCGCTCCTGACCACATCATCCGATCAGGGATGGGAAGATTTCTGATGACTGCCGACGTCGAGACGACCCCTGCGCCCTCCATCGCCCCGGTGCCATTGCCAGAACGTCTGGACACTGCGACGGTCGAGGTGCTCAAGGGTCTTGTCGAGCAGGCCGAGGCGGCGGATTCCGCTCTGGATGCCTCGGGCGTTGCCTATATCGGCGGCCTGTGTCTTCAGGTTCTTCTGGCAAGCGGTCGCCCCCTGGTCGCGCCGTCAGAGAAAGTCAGGGAAGCGTTCGCCCTTTTCGGGGTCAGTGAATTCCTGTCAGAACCGTCCACTTCCTCTAGCGAGCTTTCAGCATGACGGAAAAAAAAAATTTGCGTGTCCTGACGATTGATGATTCCCGAACCATGCAGGGCATGCTGCGCAAGGCGTTGGAAGAAGCCGGGTACGATGTCATTCAGGGAGGGGACGGCGTCGAAGGCCTTGAAGTCCTGGAAAGCGCCGATCCCCCGCCCAACCTGATCATTACGGACATCAACATGCCGCGCATGGATGGCTTCGGTGTGATTGAGGCCGTTCGAAAGATGCCGGCCTTCAAACATCTGCCCATTATCGTTCTGACCACCGAAAGCGATCCGGAAAAGAAGGCCAGGGCCAGGGCAGCCGGCGCGACGGGATGGATCATCAAACCCTTCAGCTCCGACAGCCTGGTCGCGGCAATCCGTCGGGTAACAGCCTGAAGAAAGCGGGGACGGCATGAGTTCCGATATGGATGATATCCTCCAGATTTTCTTCCAGGAATGTGACGAGCAGCTACAGGAGCTCGAACGCGGGCTCTCCGCATTGTCGGATGGCGAATCCGAACATGAGACCGTCAATGCCGTCTTTCGTGCCGTCCATTCGATCAAGGGCGGAGCCGCGTCTTTCGGACTGGATAACCTGGTCCGGTTCGCCCATGTCTTCGAAAATTCCCTCGATGGCCTGCGCTCGGGGCGTTTCGCGCCAACGCATGATGTCGTCAAGGTCTTCCTCAAGGCCATGGATGTCCTGAGCGATCTGGTCAACGAGGCCCGTGGCGGAGCCACGGTCGACCCGGCGCGCGTTGCCGAGAGCCAAGCCGAGCTGGCCGACATCAACGGCACCGGCAGCAACCAGGGCGCCTCGCCGGCAGCTACGACCGAAGACGTCATTCCAGCGGATTTTTCCCCTGTCCCCATGGATTTCGAGCCCGTTCCGGCGGATTTCGAACCAGTTCCCTTCGATTTCGACTTTGGCGAAGCGGAAGCCGCCCCGGCCGCCGCATCACTGATCGTGACCTTTCGGCCTCATGACGCACTGTACGAGCGCGGAGATGACGCAAGGAACATCCTGATCGGCCTGGCCGATCTCGCTCGTGAATGCGACGGAGAGGTCCTGGTCACCTGCGATCGTTCGGCGTTACCTCCTCTCGCCGATCTGCTGCCTGACAAATCATACCTCTCCTGGCATATCGTCCTGCCGGCCGCGGTTTCCGAGGATAGCGCCAATTCGGTCTTCGACTGGGTCAGCGAAGATTGCGATTTTTCGATCGTCCGTGAAGGAACCGAGGCCGAGGCATCCCCAGAGCCGGCGGTAGAACAGCCGGAAACGGCCGAGGCGGCGGCCGTCATCCCGCCCGTGGAAGACCAGGTAGCGCCGCCCCCCGCGCCCCCGCCTGCAGTGCCGCATCCGGTCCACACGCTCGCCTCCCCACCAGCTCCGGCAGCGCCGGATCTACATGCCGGCGTTCCCGCGTCGCCACCGGCCACCGCCGTCCGCAAGCCCGAGCAGGCATCGATCCGCGTCGACCTGCACCGCATCGACGACCTGATGGATCTGGTCGGCGAACTGGTGATTGCGCAGGCGGCGATCGAATCCCTCTCCCGCCGAACCGATGCGGCGGGACAGCACGAACTGGTCCAGAGCATCAGCAGCATGCAGTCGCTGACGCGCGATATCCAGGACGCGGTCATGGCGGTCAGGGCCCAGCCCGTCCGCGCCGTCTTCCAGCGCATGCAGCGCGTGGTGCGCGAAGCGTCCTCCATGACCCACAAGGAGATCGTGCTGACGCTCGAGGGCGAGGATACGGAAGTCGACCGGACACTGGTCGAAAAGCTGACCGATCCATTGACCCACATGCTGCGGAACGCGGTGGATCACGGCATCGAAAGCACGGAAGCCCGCATCGCCGCTGGCAAGCCGGCAGAAGGCCACATCGTGCTGTCCGCCGAACATCGTTCCGGCCGGATCCTGATCACCATCAAGGACGACGGTGCCGGCATCAACCGTCAGCGCGTCTTCGAGACGGCCGTCAAGCGGGGCATTATCCAGCCAGATGCGGTCCTGTCGGACGACGAGGTCAACAACCTGATCTTCATGCCGGGTTTCTCGACGGCGGCGCAGGTTTCCAACCTCTCCGGCCGCGGCGTGGGCATGGACGTCGTCAAGCAGGCCATTCAAAGCCTGGGCGGCAGGATCACGATCAGCAGCATACCCGGCAAGGGAACCACATTCGGTTTCAGCCTGCCTCTGACATTGGCCATTCTGGATGGCATGCTGATCGCCGCTGGCGGATCGACCATGGTCATTCCGATTTCGTCGGTCATCGAAACCATGATCGTCAACCAGAACGATGTCTACGCCCTTCCCGACGGCAGCAATGTGATTTCCATCCGTGGCGACTGCATGCCGCTGATTCCCCTGGCCACGGTCCTGAAACTGTCCGATGCCCCGCCTCCAGATAGCCTCGATGCCTCGGTCATCCTCGTCGTCGAGAACGAATCCGGCGCCCGAGCCGCCCTCATCGTCGACGAAATCCGGGACCAGACCCAGGTCGTCATCAAGAGCATCGAGAGCAATTACCGGCAGATATTCGGCGTGTCGGCGGCAACCATTCTCGGTGACGGCAGCGTTTCCCTGATCCTCGACGTCTCGGCGCTGGTGGCCTCCGCCATTGGACATATCGACAGCAAGCCATCAAACATCCGCGCGGAACTGGCTGCCTAGCAAGGCCATACGGGCGATCGACATTAAGCAGGAACCGATCATGACGGAACAGACAGAGCTCAAAGAGGCCACGGACGCCAAGATCGTCAAGATGATCGTGTTTGCCATCGGCGTGCAGGAATATTGCATTCCGATCCTCAGCGTTCGCGAGATCCGCGGTTTCGAGAAGACGACAACCTTGCCGTTTGCCCCTCCCTATGTCTGCGGGGCCATCAACCTGCGCGGGATCATCCTGACGGTGATCAATCTCGCCGTTTATCTGAATGTTCCGCCGCAGACCGACAACCCGCGCCGCGTCGTGGTCATCGTCGAATCGAAGAATGGCGTCGTCTGCGGGCTCCTGGTGGATCGCGTTATCGACATGGCCGATATCAATCTGAACGATGTCCAGGCCGTGTCCGAAGAAGGCAGTTGTCTGGGCGGCCTGGTCCTGGTCGACAACCGGATGATCGGCCTCCTCCGGCTGGAGACCGTCGTCGGACAACTGGTCACGGACACGGTTTCCGAATGAAAGACCTGCTCCCGGTCAGCGAGTCCGACTATACCGACGCCGATTTCCAGAGAGTCCGGCAAATCGCGCGTGAACAGGCCGGTATCCATCTTCCCGCCACCAAGAAAGCTCTCGTGTATTCGCGGGTTTCCCGCAGGGTGCGGGAACTGAACCAGAGTTCGTTCCAGGCCTATCTGAATTTCGTAACGACGCCCGCCGGTCAGAACGAAATGCAGAACCTGATCTATGCCCTGACCACCAACGTCACGAGTTTCTTCCGGGAAAAGAACCACTTCGATCATCTCGAATCCGTCGTGATCCCGCAGATGGCCGCTCGCGTTCGGGCCGGAAAACGCGGGCGGCTATGGTCGGCCGCCTGTTCCACGGGCCAGGAACCCTGGAGCATCGCCATGTCCGTCATGACGGCGTTTCCCGACGCGACCTCGCACGATTTTCGCATCCTTGCGACCGATATCAACGCCAATGTCGTCGCCCAGGCCACCGAAGGTACCTACAACGCCGAGGAAATCGAAGGCATTCCGCCGGCCAGGAAATCGCAGTTCATGGAGCCTGTCGGCAACGGCGATTATCGGTTTGAAGGCCCGATCCGCCACCTGCCCGCGTTCCGTGTCCTCAATCTCAATGCGTCCTGGCCGATCCAGGGGTCTTTTTCAGCCATTTTCTGCCGGAACGTCGTCATCTATTTCGATGACACCACCCGCGAACATCTGTGGCAGCGCCTGGCGAACAAGCTCGAACCTGATGGCTTTCTGTATGTCGGCCATTCCGAGCGCGTATCGTGTGCAAGCCAATGCGGTCTGATACAGGTCGCTCCCACCATTTACCGAAAGGGCCAGTAAAGCGTGGAGAAGCCGATAAAGGTTCTCGTGGTTGACGATTCACGAACAGCAAGGGCATTGATTCGGCGCTCTTTCGAGCAGCATCCCGACATCGTCATCTGCGGCGAAGCCGCAAACCCGATCGAAGCCCGGGATCTGATCATCAAGGATCAGCCGGACGTCATCACGCTCGATGTCGAGATGCCGAGCATGAACGGCCTGCAGTTTCTCGACAAGATCATGAGGCTGCGCCCGATTCCCGTCGTCATGGTGTCCGGCCTTACGGCCCGGGGCGCGGATATCGCGATCACGGCGCTCCAAATGGGCGCGTTCGACTGCTTTCCGAAACCCTCTTCCGTGACGCCGGGCGGCGATGCGTTTGCCGGCCTGGCCCGTCTCGTCCGGCAGGCCGCCCATTCCCCAGTCGCAAAATTTCAGCGCAACGAGCCAGGCTCCGTACAGCAACACCAGAAATCATGGGCCCATGATTTCAAGCTGGTTGCGATCGGCGCATCGACGGGCGGCGTGGAAGCACTGGAACAGGTGTTGTCGGGTTTTCCGCGCCAGAGCCCACCCATCGTCATCTGCCAGCACATGCCAGCCCTGTTCACGGCGAGTTTCGCCAACAGGCTGAACCAGAAGATCGAAGCCCTTTCCATCAGCGAAGCCAGGAATGGCGAGACCCTGCTGCCCGGCACCGTCCGGATCGCCCCGGGCGGCGATCGGCATACGGCCGTGGAACGACGGGACGGCCACTATGTCACACGCCTGCTGAAAGCCGCTCCGGTCAATGGGCATTGCCCGTCCGTCGACGTCCTGTTCGACTCCGTCGCCGAGTCCGCGGGCAATCATGCCCTGGGCATCATCCTGACCGGAATGGGGCAGGATGGCGCCGAAGGCATGCTTGCAATGCACCGGGCCGGAGCCTGGACAATTGCGCAAGACAAGGCGTCTTCCGTCGTCTATGGAATGCCGCGGGTTGCCGCCGAACTCGGCGCAGCCTCCCAGATCGTCCCCCTTGGTCAGATCAGTGCTGCCGCCATGAACGCCCAGATACGCTGATACAAGCCGAACGACGCGCGATCGTGCATTGCAGCCATGCGCCTACGATGCACGACGACTGATACCGGCGCCCCAGCCAGACCTGAAAGGGAAAGAGGAGGAAAAAATGCCCGCGGCTTCACAGATCAGGGTCCTCATCGTTGATGACCAGTCTTCCATTCGCCAGATTCTGGCCAACAGTCTGTTGCAACTCGGTTTCGCCCATATCGCCCAGAGAAAGGACGGCAAGGAAGCCGTCGAGTATCTTGCCCAGAACCCGACGCATCTCGTCATTTCCGACTTCAACATGCCCGTCATGGATGGGCTGGCACTGCTTCGTGCCGTCCGCGGCAATCCCAAGACCCAGAAGGTCGCCTTCATCATCCTGACCGGCGAAGCCAGCCGAGACCTCGTTCAGGAGGCCGTCAAGGCGGGAGTGAACAATTTTCTCGCCAAGCCCTACACGGTCGCGAAACTGCGGGAAGTGCTCGAGAAGGTATTCGGACCCATAACGTGACCCACGCATTGACACCCACGATAGTTGTACAAGGCGAAGTCGTCGTTTCGGACAATCCGTCCGACCTTCTCATGACCCTTCTGGGGTCCTGCATTTCGGTCTGCATGTTCGATCCGGTGACGCAGGTCGGCGGCATGAATCATTTTCTCTTGCCCGGTGGGGGCGAGAGCCATGACGGCACGGCCATGCGTTTCGGTGTCAATGCCATGGAAAAGCTCATCAACGGCATCCTCAAGGCGGGCGGCAAACGCGACCGCCTGCGCTGCAAGGCCTTCGGAGGGGCCGCGATCGTCCCGTCCCTGGGCCGTATCGGGCATGAAAACAGCCTCTTCGTCCTCCAATATCTGGCCGATGAAGGCATCCCCTGCATCGCCCAGAGCCTCGGCGGCACCCAGGCCAGGCGGGTGCGATTCTGGCCGGCATCGGGCAAAGCCCAGCAGAACCTGATCCAGGATGGTCAGGCCATCGTTCGTCAGGAAGAGGCCTATAACCGGCAAGAGGCCGAAGCCGAACGCAGATGGGTGCGCGAGGCCAGTTCCAGCATTGAACTGTTCTGATCACCTGAGCGTGGAAAGAGAGACAGCCATGACCATGCATTCCACCATCTCACAAGGGGCATCCCCCGTGGAAATCACGGTGCATGACACTGTCTTCAAGGTCCTGCGCCTTCTGGACATGGCGGGCGAAGAACTGACGAGCGCCCAGCAGGCAGTCGCGGAATGCATGCGCGACACGTCCATGACCAGTTCGGAAATGTGCCGCCTGCAAAAACTGGACCTGGCGACGCAGACAGTCGCCTCCGCAGCGACGGTACTCAAAAACCTGATGTCCCTCGCCCCGGCCGGTATCACGGACACCGTCAACGTTGCCCGCCTGTATGAGGGGATCACACTCGGCGATGTCGTGCAGGTTCTGAAGGGCGAAGACGCGCCAAATCACACCACGGCAGCCGGTGAAATAGACCTTTTCTAGGAGACTGCCTGAAAAAACTGCCGATGACAGCCTGCCTTGCTCCCTTCCGCACGACGCGCAGAAAGCAGCTTGGCCAGTTCCCGGATCGCCCCCATTCCTTATGGGAAGTTCCGCGAGTCTGGCTCGAAATACGAGCGTCGGCGATCCGACGCACATTGCCCCGACAGGCGCTTGTTCCAACCCGAAACGCACAGCACAAATCGGCGTGGGGATCTGTTTCCCGATAGAAGCCGACGGGTCGCCTCCAGCACTCAGGCCAGAGCAGCGGAACCCGACCCCCGTTCATTCACTTCCGGAACCATCTCCAGACCCGCGAGAACATTTTCCGCGATCTCGATCAGGGGCGTAAGAGGCATCTTCGGATCCAGGATGGCTTGGATGCCATATTTCTGTGCCTGATCGGCCAGCCTGACAAAAAGCCTCCGATCTTCCTCCACCGCCAGACCATTATCGAGAATATTGGCCTTCATAATCATCGACCACAGACGCTGATGCCTGTCCAGTGCCCGGCTACGAACCTGCGAATCGGCAATCTGGCTGGCGGCTTCCAATTCATCGATAAGCATTCTGAAACAGACCGCTTCGGCCTCCCTCCCCGTCAGGGAAGTTTCCGTCACGGTCTGGTAAGCCCGAAGTGCTGGATGAATCATCGTCGTACCGTCTGCAATTTGTCATACTGGACAGCGATCATTCTAGCCTACTCCGCAGTCCAAGACCATCCCGCCCATCTCCCCGAACAGAGCATTTCCCCTATCCCGGCCAGGCGCATCTCGCAGGAAAAATTCTCTTCGAGCGACGCTGGTAACCTTCTCTTAGCCATTTCCCGGTTGTCTGGCCTGGACCTGGTCTACCCCAGGATAGTCCGCTTGGAGAAAATGCCGTGAGCCTGTCCATTAACAACAACGCCTCTTCGAAAATCGCCATCGAGACGCTGAATGCCGTCCAGGGCGACCTGAGCAGCACGCAGAACGTCGTTTCGACCGGCCTGAAGGTTTCCACCGCCGCCGACAACGCCGCCGCCTTCGGCATCGCTCAGCAGATGCAGGGCAACGTGTCCGGCCAGAGCGCCGTGAATGACGGCCTGTCCTTTGCCGCCCAGACCGTCAGCTCGACGGCCAGCGCCGCCAACCAGATCATCAGCGTGCTGCAGTCCGTGCAGCAGGCCGTGACCTCGCTGGGCGACAACCTGGGCAGCCCCGCCTCACTGGATCAGATCGGCACGCAGATCACCCAGTACCTCGCACAGATCGACACCATTGCCCGCAACGCGACGTTTAACGGTGTGAACCTGCTGGCCGCCAGCCCTGGCGGGTCCACATCCGACGGCAAGGGGATGACCACCAATACACTCAATTACGTGACGGGCCTGCAGGGCGATGTCTCGACTGTTACAGGCTTTGCCGCCTCAACGATCGCCAATTGGGTTGGAACGGGCGGCGCTGCCGGCGCAGCAACAGGCATTGCCACTGGCCTGACCCTTTCGGCCATCCTGGGCCTGTCCGTTTCCAGCGACGCTACGGCGGGCGTCAATCCGACGGCCAACGTCTTCGAAACACAGGGTCAAGGCATCACGAACGCGAGCTACACCGGAGCAACCGGTGTAGCCAACATGATCACCCAGGTCCAGGCGGCGATCAAGGCGATGACCTTCGTCACGTCGGAGCTCGGTGCCAACACCAACATGATCAAGAACATGAGCACCTATGGCTCGACGATCTCCGACAACCTGACCAACGGCATCGGCGCGCTGACCGACGCCGACATGGCCGCCGCCAGCGCGAAGCTGACCTCGCTGCAGACCAAGCAGCAGCTGGCCATCAAGTCGCTGACGATCGCCAACTCGCAGTCGCAGAACATCCTCTCGATGTTCCAGTAATCCATTCCTGCGCTCACAGCGTAAAATGGACAGTGCCCCCGGCGATTGCCGGGGGCACTTTTTTTGCCCTTTGTCGAAGCCGATTGGAAAACAGCCGCTACCGAAGGGCAATGATCAGCAGAGGCGGCATATGCATCATTCGCCCCTGCGGTATGTCCGCCCGCAAGGTCAGATCCTCATTCCACAGGTCCGTTCAGGATCCTGACGGCCAGAACAATCGGATTGCCCGAAGAATCCGTTCCCGCCTGAAAGCTCTGCCACTTTCCCGGCGAAAACACCCATGTCCCGGCAAAGCTCGCCACGAATCCATGCGGCCT
Organism: Gluconacetobacter brunescens; assembly: GCF_048695475.1. NCBI lineage: Bacteria > Pseudomonadati > Pseudomonadota > Alphaproteobacteria > Acetobacterales > Acetobacteraceae > Gluconacetobacter > Gluconacetobacter brunescens. The sequence goes on from NZ_JBLHEN010000002.1 coordinate 822,550, forward strand.
GCATGTGCCACCACCGGCACCATCCTGCTGTTGGCCATCGTCCTGCGAGCCACATTGCCCCATATCCGCCGCAGCAAGCGGAACATAGACCGTTGCATCCATCTGCGCGGTGCGGCCGCGTATCTGCATCGTTCCGTCGACGCCCGTCTTCTGCCCCACCGAACCACCCGCCGCGCCATTATCTGGCGCGCCGCGCGTCACGACATCGGTGAATTTGGTGGCGTCCGTCGCGCAGATCTCGATCGAAGCCTCACCGAGCGGCAGGTTCGGATCCGCGGTATCATTCTGTCGCGTGATCGCCTGGATTTCAGCGATATGCACCGGCCCCGCCGGACAATGAAGACCGTCATCTCCGATATGCGCGGTCGTGTTCGTACCGCCATTGCTGCTGCCTCTGGCCATGGCTGCCCCGCAACCACCCAAACCCAGCAAGGCAGCCAGCGCCGTCGCGCAAGCCAATCGTCCCCTGCCGGTTCCGGCGCGGACAACGTTCACCGAACGTCGCATATCGACTCTATATGACCTATCAACGCCGCACTCCACGTACACACGACCGGGCGATCTTCTGTCACCCTGCCACGACGGCTCAGACGCCCCATGATGGCTGAAGCGCGCGAAAACACCCTCTATCATGATCCCTATCAGCCGCACAGCGTCCGACAGAGACGAATTTATCCGCCGACCGGCGACTGCCCCGATGGCCAGCCCGAACGATTCTGTCCGGTCAAAAGCGTTTCCAGTCAGTCATGTTGTTTTAATTAAAGGTAAAAAACAGCGCTCTTGCCGTTATGGCAAGACTAGGTTAGGCAATGAATCGTAGTAGCCTGTTGGGGACTTCCGGCCAGGCAGCAAGGGGCACAGCACGCACACGATGATCAGCGACATCACCACCCGCAGCCTCGATGCGCTCAACGCCTATGGGCAGACACAGAAGGCCCTGCAGCCTTCGACCGACGACACCCAGAGCGACGCCTCTTCCGATAGCGTATCCAGCTTCGGCAATGTCCTGGACGGCGCGCTCAAGAACGCGGTCCAGACCGGCAAGAGCGCCGAGACGCTGACGGCACAGGGCCTGTCCGGAAAAGGCAACCTGACCGACATCGCAACCTCCGTGGAAGAAGCCAAGCTGACCCTTCAGACCGTCACCACCGTCCGGGACCGGATCGTTCAGGCCTATCAGGACGTCATGAAGATGTCGATCTAAGTCGTATTCATGCAGCATACGGTCGATATCCACGAAATACTGCGCCAGACCCTGCTTGTGGCGGTCAAGATGGGGGCTCCGTCCCTTTTATCGTCCCTGTGCGCCGGCATTCTGGTTTCGTTGTTCCAGGCCGTAACCCAGGTGAACGAGGCAACCTTATCCTTTGTGCCGAAATTCATCGCCGCGACAGCCGCCCTCATGCTGACGGGCTCGTTCATGTATTCCACGCTTCATACCTATGCCCACACCATTTTCGACCAGATGATCATGGTGGGCGGTTCGTGAAGGCAGGCCGCACGTCGGCGGCGACCATTCTGGAATGACCGGGGATCTGTTCTTTCCCGGCGGTTCCATCCCCGTGCTGGCCGCCATGTTTCTGATGACCCTGTGCCGGGTCAGCGCCATGGTCATGACGGCTCCCGGCCTTGGCGAAACCACGTCTCCGATGGTGGTCCGGGCAGGAATCGCATTGGTCGTAACCTTTACCATTCTGCCGGTCGTGCAGGACCACCTGGTGGCCGTATCCGGGTCCGCGATGCATCATCCGTTCATGGTACTGGCCATCATCGCGGGCGAACTTTTATGCGGCGCATTCATCGGGCTCCTGGCCCGGCTCATTTCCATGGCGCTGATTATCGCGATGCAGTTCATCGCCGTTCTCGCCGGCCTGGCCAGTATCCTGCAGCCGGACCCGGAACTCGGGGCATCCAGCACGGCCATCAGCCATATGGCCTCGACGCTGACTCCGGTCATTTTCCTGTCCACCGGGCTGTACATCTTCCCCCTGGCCGCGGTAACAGGCTCATACCACCTGTTTCCGCCCGGCCACATGCCGATGCTCGGCGACATGACGAAGAGCATCGTCGCCGCAACGGCGCAGACATTCGTCCTGGCCCTGCAATTAGCCGCCCCCTTCGTCCTCATCGGAACCTTGTGGCCGGCCATGCTGGGCGTACTGAACCGCCTGATGCCGTCCATCCAGGTCTATGGCATTGCCATGCCAGCCCAATTGTTGGGCGGCATCCTTCTGCTGGCCATGCTGATCCAGGTCATGACGGGCGGCTGGCAGGAAAGAATGAGCGATCTACTTGCCGCATTACCCGGTATAAGTGCAACGTCATCGTCACATTGATATGCCGGACCTGGACGCCATCCACCCGGTGCCGTGCGCCGGAGCCTCGGACATAACCGACAGCACGGTGCTCCCTTTTTTTGGCCGGATGTGCCCGTCCGGCATGTCGGCACCATAAGGGGATAGGCTCACGTGGCTGAAGAAGGATCAAGCAGCGACGACAAGTCGCAGGCCCCGACCGGAAAGCGGCTGCAGAAAGCGCGCGAGGAAGGCAACGTCGCGCACTCCCGCGAAACGCAGATGCTCCTGATCCTGGGCGCGTTCCTGGCCGTCTTCACCATGACGACCGCCGTCTCGGGCAACACGTTTCTCCGCCACATGCGCGGCCTGATGGAACATTTCGACACTGTCTCGCCGGACGGCGGCGCACTCTACCTCGCCCTCCGGCAGGCGGTGCGCGAAGGTATCCTTCTGGCAGCGCCCCTGGCACTCGTTTGCGCAGTGGTTGTCGTCGTGTCCGGCATGCTTCAGACGGGCCTGCTGTTCCGTCCTCAGGCCCTCGTCCCCGATATCGGGCGCCTGTCCCCTCTATCGGGGATCAAGCGCGTATTCAGCATGAATAATGTCGTTGAAATGCTGAAAAGCCTGATCAAGTTCGTTGTATTCGGCGCGGTGCTCTACGGAGTGGCAAAAGGCACCCTGCGCGTAGCGCCCGAGGCCGAGCGCTGGACTCTCCGTCATCTGACGTCGGAACTCATCTCATGGTTCGTGTATGCCACGTTGATCATCCTGATGATCCAGGCCGCGATCGCCCTCCTCGACGAAGTATGGACACGCTATCACCGGCTGCAGAAACTGCGCATGAGCCATCAGGATATCAAGGAGGAAGTACGCCAGGAAGACGGCGACCCCAAGGTCAAGGCCAAGCAGAAACAGATCCGCATGCGGCGCGCCCGGCAGATGATGATCCAGGCCGTCAGGAAAGCCACGGTCATCGTCACCAACCCGACCCATTATGCCGTGGCACTTTCCTATGACAACGGCACGGACGCGGCACCGAAAATCGTCGCCAAGGGCGCGGACGAGGTGGCCGCCCGAATCCGCGAGGCGGCCGAGGACTCAAAAGTCCCGATCGTCTCCAATCCGCCCGTGGCCCGCGCGCTCTACGCCCTGCCGGTGGATTCCGAAATACCACCGGAATATTTCCAGCCCGTCGCCGCGATCATCGCCTACGTCATGAAACTCAAGACGCCCGGTTCACGCGCGCCAAGGCAATAAAAGACCGTTAAGGCCGGCGGCAGGAAACAATTCCGTAACACTTTTCCCGTATCGCTGCCCATAAAAACGATACAGGAAATCCTTGTATTTCACGCTGTGCATGCTACTCAGGTGCCAGAAAGGCACAGCTGCTGCGCAGGGAATGTTTCAGCCACCATTCCGTGTCCGTAAGATCGCTGATCCGAGATGACGTCATGCCAGAAATGGTCTGAGCCATGATCGGGTCAAGGTTTTCCTGCCTGACGGTGGGCGGAACAGATAACTGCGCGCACAAGGCAGGGACGGCACATGTCAGTTTTCAACGCCCTTACCACGGCAGTCAGCGGGATCAACGCCCAGTCGACCGCCTTCACGAATCTGAGTAACAACATCGCCAACAGCCAGACGGTCGGCTACAAGGCGACCACGACGGCATTCCAGGATTTCGTGGCGGGTTCGCTCGTCGGTAACGCCGCGTCGTCCGACATTTCAGATTCCGTCTCTGCCGTAACGATCCAGCACGTGGACTCACAGGGCACGGCGTCCAGCAGCACGGACAGCCTGGCGACGTCGATTTCCGGCAGCGGCCTGTTCGTGGTGTCCAAGGAAACCGGCGCGTCCACCGCCACTGCGACACAGTTCCAGAACACGCAGTATTATACCCGCAACGGCGAATTTTACGAAAACAAGGCCGGCTATCTGGTTAACACCAGTGGTTATTACTTGGATGGCTATCAGGTTGATGAGAGCGGAACGCTCGGCACCACCGTGCAGCCGCTCAACGTCGCGAACGTCGCCTTCCGCCCCACGCAGTCAACTACAATCACGACAACCGGAACCCTGGCTGAAGGCACGACACCAGATCCCGCCACAACGACTGTCTATGACGGTCTATACAACCAGACCGCACCCTCCGATAACTCGGGTACGATCAACGTTCAATGGAGCGCCCCGACAGCAGCCGCCAGCGGCGACGGCTATACTGCTACCGTTACCATATCTGGGTCCAATGTCACTGGAACCACTGCCGGAAAAACTTTTTCTACGACCCCCGCCAGCAGCACCTATACCGTCAATTTTAATAGCGATGGCACTCTAGCGTCCGTAACCGACGGCACGCAAAACGTCACCTCCACCCTGACAGGTGCAGCAGCCAGCGTTGTGGTGCCAGTGACATATCCGGATGGCACCACGCAAAGCGTCAGTGTCAACCTGGGTACCATCGGCGGCACGACTGGCATGACGGTTGGCACAACGGCGAGTGATCCGAAACTAGCCAGCGACAGCGTGACGAGCGGCACGTTCCAAAGCATATCGATGCAGAGCGACGGTTCGGTCATGGCGACGTTCGACAACGGCGATACCCAGCTTGTGGGCAAGATCGCGCTGGCGAATTTCGCCAATGTCGACGGCTTGAACGCCGTCGATGGTCAGGCCTACACCGCCACGGCATCATCCGGCAGCGCCAGGATCGGCAATGTCGGGGAGAACGCCACAGGCACGCTGTCGGTCGGGTATGTGGAATCCTCCACGACCGATCTCACCAGCGATCTGTCGGCTCTGATCGTCGCGCAGGAAGCCTATTCCGCCAATACCAAGATCGTCACGACCGCAGACCAGTTGCTGCAGACCACAATCGCCATGAAGCAGTAACAGATGCAATGGCTGGCCTGTGGCTGACACAGGCTAGCCAGCATGCCGACACGGCATGTCAGGCACGACAACCATTAGCTTCCCGCCCTTTACAGCAGATGAATGATTTCAGGCAGGCCATGTCTGTCTGTTGATGCGTGGCGTCCCTTTCATCTCGCTCCCAGGCCAGACACATCGTCCGACGCCGATGGAAACACACCGATCGACCGCATGTTTCATCCATGCCACATAATCGCACGAAAACGGATCGGCGGCCGTCTCTGGCAGTTCACACTCTCATAGAAATATCACGCCAAACCGATCAGCCCGGCCCGTTGTAATGGTGGCCATCCTCTCCTATCGTCACAAACGCTCTCGCCGTCCCATTGAGCATGCTCCCGCCAGTAGCTACACTGTTAGCAAATCGTTTATCCACCCTCTGGGAGCCACCTGCATATGAGCGAGACTATAACCGGCGGCGGCGCACCGGAGTCCTCTGCCGGGGACGAGAGGCGGCAATCCATCGCTGCGGAAGTGAAACCCCGTCGTTCCAGGAAGATATTTCTCTTCATCGGTCTGGCGGCTATCGTTCTCGCTATCGGCGCTGGCGGCACCGTATTCGTCAAGAAAGGCCCTCTGCTTCATTCGGTCCAGAGCGGGGTGGCAAACCGTGCGAGCCAGATGTTGCATCCGCCGATCATTCTGGGCATCCCGTCGATCGTGTCCAATCTCGACAACGGCGACGGCCGACCGGTCTATGTGAAATTGACGGCCAAGGTCGAAATCTCGGGCGCACGGGACGAAGCCTCGCTCCAGAACATGATCCCCCAAGTACAGGACATATTTCAGACATACCTCCACGAGACACGCCCGCAGGATATCCGGGGCGATGGCATATACCGGCTGCGCGAGGCGATGATCCGTCGTCTCAGGGCGGAACTGACGCCCTTGCAGGTCACGAATCTGTATCTGGTTGAATTCCTGATTCAGTAATCGGAATGCTTTACTTGATGTTCAAACAGAGTACAGATCAAACCGTGGCGAAGACAATATGCAGGATGTAAACGACACGCCGGACGCCGCCAAGCCCGATGAGGCCAGCGTCGGCGCGCCGCACGAAACGTCAAGCCACGGGTCGAACGCGGGCCACACCACGCGAGAAGATGCGTCCACAGGCTTCGAAAACAGCATGATCAGCAGCCACGTGCTGGATCAGTCTGAAATCGACAGCCTTCTGGGCAATACATTTGCCGGACTTCCCGACCGGGAAGAGACCGGGATGGAACGTGTCATCAAGGCCGGCTTCGTGGCGTACGAGCGCCTCCCGATGCTGGAAATCGTGCTGGACCGGCTCGTCAGGCTCCTGTCATCCACATTGCGTAATTTCACGAACGACAACGTCGAAATCACCATGGAGAACACGCGCTCCATGTGTTTCGGCGACTATATGAACACTGTGCCGTCATCGTCCCTGTTCGCGGTTTTCAAGGCCGTCCAGTGGGAGAATTACGGGCTTGTCGTCGTCGACTCCGCATTGTCCTATTCCATTATCGATATTCTGATGGGCGGCCCCCGCGGCGTGGGTCACGCCGGGACCGAAGGCCGACCGCATACCGCGATCGAACGGTCCCTGATCGAAAAACTGATCACGTTGACCCTCAACGACCTTTCGGCGGCGTTCAATCCTGTCTGCACCATCGATCTCACCTTCGAGCGGCTCGAGGTCAGTTCCCGTTTCGCTGCCATCGCCCGCGCATCCAACGCCGTGGTGATGACAAAGCTGCATATCGACATGGAGGACAAGAGCGGCAATCTGGATCTCATCATTCCCTATGCGACCCTGGAACCGGTGCGTGACCGCCTGTCGCAGCAATTCATGGGCGAACGGTTCGGCCGCGATTCAATCTGGGAAAACCACCTGATTTCTGAGATTCTCGAAACCGACGTTGAAGTATCTGCCGTATTCGAGGAAAAGCTCGTCTCCCTTTCCGAGGTCCTCAACCTGCGCCCCGGCACCCAGATCGCGTTTCCCTACAGGAAGGACACCGAGATCCATGTCACGCTGCAATGCGGACAGACCTCCCTTTTCGTGGGAAGGCTTGGCCAGTTGCACGGCAAGGCAGCGGTGAAAATCGAACGGCGGCTGGTGCCGCCCGACAGTCCCCATCCCCACACGACCCCGCCGCCCGCATCAGGCGAATAAGAAAACAGGACCATCCCGATTCCTTCTCTCATTATCCGCCCGTCGCTTCACAACCGGGCCAGACTGGAGACATCTGGCAGATGCTGACTCAGATCCAGTTGATCATCGAGATCGTTTTATCGTTCTTCCTGCTTCTGGGGATTATCTACAGCTTTTATCTCAGTCGGGTTCTCTCCAATCTGAAGCACGACCGCGAAAGCCTGATGGGCCTGGTCGAAAAGCTCGAAGCCAGCGTGAAAAGCGCGGAAGAGGGCGTGGAGAAATTGCGCGTGGCCGGGGAGGTCAGCGGCCGCCCACTCAGCCGCATGATCGAGTTGGCCAAGGTAACAGGCACCGAACTCGACACCATGGTCGAGAAGGCTGACGCAACGGCGGGCCGTCTGGAGAAGGCGACGATCAAGGCCTCCCCGCATGAGAAGAAACTTGAACACCTGCTCGAAAAAGCGTCCGAAATCGAGCTGAAGCAGAATGAGGAAGCACAAAGCCAGCCTGCATCCGAGGGTACGGACCAAAGGATTGCCATGGTAGCTCCGGCAGACCCGCAGGAAAACGGTCGCGAATCCAGGCCGCCCCAGCAATCCAAGAGGCAGGACGAGACAGCGTCCCCTCGAAACACGACGCCGACAATCGCCAAGCCTTCGGCTGATAATGTGGCGCTCAGGGCAACTCGCGAGGAAAGTCCAGCCCCCAGCCCAAGTCTCCCACCGACGCAGCGTAGTGCAACATCGGCTCCGGAAAGAGAAAATGACGGGCCGAAGAATACCAAAAGCCGGGCTTCAACCTCTTACCGTCAAAAAAATCACCAGATGAAAAGGCTGGAGAACACCTTTCTCGGCCGGCCCTCCCGGTAGAGAGTCCCTGCCCTACCAGTATCCACCGATGACATGCCGGGGCTGGCTGGGCCCGGGATCGGCATTGGGCGACCACGCGCTCCAGTCCCACGACGCGGTATCGCGCCTGTTTTCGGCCGCCATCGCAGGGATCGCCGAGGGAGCGGGAGCTGATTTCTTGCCTGCGGAAACCGACGAGACATAATAGCTGTAGGCTGTCGCCGACCCCATATACACACAGCCACAGCCGATCGGATCGGCATAGAGATACACCGGCCCGACCGTGGATGGCCGATACGTGACCTCGCCGGGCGGAAGCGTATTCATCATGGCGTAGCGTGCTGTCGTGTCCGCCTTATGCGCGACAAAACCGGCTTCCGCCAGACGGCGCCCCATATCCAGATACGGCTTGGCCGGAGACAGGCAGCCCGCAAGCCCGGCGGACGCCAGGGCCACTGCACCCATCCGCATTGCATACCGCCGGATATCAGGCAGCGGAGCCGCGAAATGACGTCTCAGGTTCATGAATTCTCTTTTCCGGATATCGGGAAACCGAACATTCAAACCCCTTTCGTCCAGGCATACCAGGCAGCAGAGGATTCTTCAGTCTGTACGGCATGCCGTCCGGACACATTCGGGCGGCAGAGGGAAAAGAACAAACAGCCGGTATCAGACATCGCTGCGCAATGTCAGTGCCGCCTGGGCGTCCGGGTTCGACATATATTGACCCGAAGCCCCGTAACCGATGCCCGCATCCTGCGTCGCATCCACCACGATCAGCCGGATCAGGACATTCTGCGCGTCGATCGCATTTTTCAGCAATGTCCGGTTGGCACGCACCAATGCACCGAAGCGGCCAGCCGCTTCTTCGATTTCCGACGTCCTCAGACTATGTCGCTGGTCGGGTGGCAACGAATCGGCTGGATCCATCGCCAGGATGTTCTCCAGAGCGTCCATTTCTCTTTGCTTCGCCGGAAGCATGTCCACGACCTCTCGCAGCCTGCCCGCTTTCAGCAGATCGTTCTCGGTCTCAAGCACGGCGCAGACCGTCTGGAAGCTTGCCAGAACGGACGCCGCCATTCCGGCTGGCGCGCGGCTCATGACTGGCTCTGCTCCTGTTGCGCCTGTTCCTGCATGGCCAGGATCTGGCGATAGACACTGTCGGCAATGCCGATACCACCGTTATTGGCAATCTGCTTGCCAATTTCCAGAACCTGAAGCGAGCGGAACTGCTTCTCGGCCGCACCGCCCCCGAACATGCCCTTGGACGTATCCACCGTATCGAACATGGGCTGCAACAATTCGCCGATGGTCACGCTTTCAAACGAGACGGCCGCCTTGCGGGCCTGTTCCGTGCGGGCCGTATCCTGGTCCGACTGCCCGGTCGCAACCTGCTGCTGGCCCATCGCGGACAGCGAAGACGCGACACTGCCTACACCACTCATGCCTCGCTACCTTACTTCAAGATCGGCCTGGAGCGCACCATCGGCCTTGATGGCCTGAAGGATACCGATCATATCCCGCGGCCCCATGCCCAGGGCGTTCATGCCCGAGACCAGACTGGCAAGAGTCGGTCCTTCGCGCAATATCCCCAGCCGGTTGGAACTACCCGTATTCGCCGAGATCTGCGTCCGCGGCAGAATAGCGGTCGTTCCATTGGAGAACGGGCCAGGCTGGGATGCTACAGGCATCTCCGTAACCTGGATCGTTAGATTTCCCTGGGCGATGGCGACGGTGCTGATGCGCACATTGTCGCCCATGACGATCGTTCCGCTGGCTTCATCGACGATCACCTTGGCCATCGTATCTGGTTCGACGCTCAGGTCGCCGATGCGATACAGGGTTGTCGCCACATTGCGCCCGGACAGGTCGATGGCAATGGTACGCGGGTCGTCAACCCGTGCCATGCCCCGCCCGATAGAGCGGTTGATCGCATCGACAATTCTGTTCGCGGTCGTAAAATTGGCATTCCGCAGGGAAAGATGGATAATCCCGCCCGCTCCCAGATTGACCGGCACCTCGCGTTCCACCACCGCGCCATTGGCGATATGGCCGCTGGTCGGAATATTCTGCGTCATGCCGCCGCCGGCTCCGCTAGCCGCGAATGCATTCGTCACCAGCGACCCCTGGGCGACGGCGTAAACCTCGCCATCCGCAGCCTGAAGCGGCGTGACCAGCAAGGTCCCGCCGGCGAGGTCGCGCGCATCACCGACGGCGGAAACCGTCACATCGATCCGTCCACCCCCGTGCGAAAAAGGCGGCAGGGTCGCGGTCACCATGACGGCGGCCACGTCATGCGTCTGAAGCTGCACTTCGCGGTCACGAATATTCACGCCGAGGCGGTTCAGCATGCTGATCAGCGTTTCGCGCGTGAAAATGGTATTGGTCAGGCGATCGCCCGTGCCGCGAAGTCCCACGACCAGACCATACCCGACAAGCTGGTTGTCACGCACGCCTTCATAATCGACGATATCCTTCACCCGGACCATCGCGGCCTTGGCCTGCGGAAACGGAATCAGCCCGATCAGGAGAAACGCGGCCGAAACCAAAGCCACGATCCGCCGGAAACGGAGCCCTTGCCTGTTCTTCCGACTGAAAAACGCGGCACCCGTTCCATCGCCGCGACCGAAATGGTTGCGATAGAGGCTGGCCGCCCTGAGGCAAGTCCTCATAGACACTGGTCACCTTTTACACTTCGGCCCATGGCATTCCGCGAAGTGACCATGGCAGGTTTGGAGAATACGCTGCGGGACCATCACATTCAATGGTCCAGCGACGCGAAATGGGAAGGACAGTCCGCCTGGGCCCTTCGTCTTCCGTCCGGTTGTGGACCATCATGGAAATGAGGTAAAGCCGGACGACTGCCCATACCTCAAAGTTCGATAGACCCGTTCAGAACGCCGGCGCGGCGACCTCGCCCCTCCCATGCAGGACCGAACGGCCCACGATACAGGGAGAGACGGCCTGTGACAGGTCCAGCCCCGACACCGGCCATCCGCTACCACGCTCCGCAACACCCCGCATGTCGGACGACACTGACCGTCCTCGCCCTGCTCCTGCCGGCACGTGCCACATTCGCCCGACCGCCCGAAGCATCACTTTGCATCACGGCGACAGCGCAAGCGGAACGGGCCCTGCATGTTCCCGACGGTTTTCTCAATGCCATGAGCCGGGTCGAAAGCGGCAAGCCCGGCCCGGACGGCACCATTTCCGCATGGCCATGGACAATCACGGCAGCAGGAATCGGCCATTATTATTCAACACGCACCGAAGCCGTCGCGGCCGTGGAAGCCTTTCGTCAGCAAGGTATCCAGTCGATCGACGTCGGCTGCATGCAGGTCAATTTGCAACAGCATCCGGATGCCTTCGCCTCCCTCGACCAGGCATTCGACCCGGTGACCAACACGCTCTACGCCGGCCGGTTCCTGCTCCAGATGTATGACAAGACGGGAAGCTGGCCGCGCGCCGCCGCCGCGTACCATTCCCAGACACCGGGCATCGGCACCCCCTACCAGTGGAAGGTTCTGGAAGCCTGGGCGATCCCGCAGGACGGACGGGATGCTCGCGCACCAGCGCGCCAGAACGTCCACATGATATCCCCCATCACGCCAACTTCTCTGCATCCAGCCGCGCCCAACGCGCCCAAAACGATACAGCCGATCCTGACGGCCGACGCACAGCCCGAGACCGACGGCAGCGCTCCACCGGCGCCGGCCAAGGTCTTTCACCCGTTCCAGGGATTTGCGCATTTCACCCAGCCCACGATCCATCGCCCGACCACCGGAGGCATGCGGGGGCGCACCCTGGCATCCTACCGCGCCAACCCCGTCATGATGGCACGCCCCACGGGCTGACGCCCGATATGGCGGACAGTCTCTCGCGAAACATTCGCCCGCCGGAACGGGCACCGCATTACAGCCAGTTGCGCAAAGCCCGTCCGACCTCCTGCAATACAGGCGCGAACGACCGTTCCCTCGCCCGGAACACGCGCATGTTTGGGTACCAGGGCGAGCCGCTTCCTTCATCGCCCCATCGCCAGCAGGCATCCCAACGGCTGATCAGCCACACGGGGCAGCCCAGGGCTCCGGCAAGATGCAGCGGCGCCGTATCGACGGAAATGACCAGATCAAGATTTTTCATGATCGCGGCCGTATCGGCCATGTCACGCACATCGCCCATCGGGTCGAACAGTTTCTGACCGTGCCATGCCTCGATTTCCGCGCGCGGCCCACCAAACTGCAGATTGACCAGCGTGGCTTCCACCGGAGTCAGGGCCGCTCCCATATCAGCCAGCGTGGTCGAACGACGCTTGTCCGCCAGCTCATACTCGGATTGCACCCGCCGTTCGCCCGCCCAGACCAGCCCGACTCGCGGCCGCCTGTCGGGCAAAAGGGCAGCAAACCGCGCGACATCCCCCTCATCGGCACGCAGATAGGGAATGGCAGCCGGAATATCCCGCACCGACATCACGCCGCAGATATAAGGAAGATCCGGAATTGGGGCAGCATAGCTGTAGCCATCCTCCTGGCCGAAGCTCCACTTGTCGCGGACGCACACGCCAGGAAAAGACAAGGACAGCAAACGAACGAGCGTCGGGGGCACGACGACGGTCACCTCCGCCCCCCTTTCCAGCAGATAAGGGACGCCGCGGATGAACTGAATGGTATCGCCGAACCCCTGTTCATCGAACAGCAGAACCTTTCGTCCTGATACGTCATCGCCCGGCCCCAGACGCGGCAGCGTCAGGTACCATGCCGACTTGTCCATGACAATCAGGTCCCGCTGGGAATAAATTTGCCATCCATCCGCCAACCTCCCTGCCTTCAGCAACGTGCAGGCATAACCGAATCTGAGGTCGGGCGACGGTTCAAGCGCCAAGGCTCTTTCATACCAGGGAAGAGCTTCGGAGGACCGATTGAGACGCTCCAGAGCACATCCGATATTGTTCAGAAGCGCCGCAGTCACATCCCCGCTCATGAGATGAGCTTGCAGGACCTTCAGCGCCTCCCCCGGATATCCGGCTTCAAGGAGCGACATCGATATGAATTCACATATGTTCGCGCGCTTCTCCGGATAGCGTTCCATCATGCCGGCGAACAGGGCGCACCCACCGGCGACATCGCCGCCAACCACTCGGACATGCGCCAGAAACGCCTGCGCAGCGACATTGTCCGGATCGACCCGCACAGTATTGCGCACCAATGTTTCGACAATCTCATAGCGGGAACTGTACCGCAGGATCACCGTCGCACCGGCCAGGCTCAACTGCCCGTCATCCATATGCAGCGATGTCACTTCCAGCACCAGGCGGATGATGTCGATGAACTGCCCTTTCTTCCCCAACGTATCGCTCACCTCGATCAGATGGGCCGCCGTCGGCGATTGCAGCAGGCTTTCCTTCAGGAGCGCGACATCCACGGACTGTGCGGCCTCGCCCATTCCGGCCTCCGGGCCCACCTTCGTTTCAATTTCCGTCACGAATCCCGCCTCACCTCGTCCGGGAGCCATACACCACGCCCCGCATTCTGCCTCACGACCATGAATCGATCCTCGAACCGCCCAAAGATCAACCCGCCACATCCCTTCCGTTGGATTGGCCGGAAGTGTCCATATTCCGCGCAACCACCCTTTTCGCGCCTTGCTCAAAACCGACTATAACGGTACTTATCGCCCCCAGAAACCGGGCCTGTACGGTATATCTCGCAGAATATGGTCGCCCTGGATTCCCCACCACGGGAGACCATCACCAGATATCGTTATGATCATGACCGGCACGCGAAAGGAAATGTGGCATCTTGGACCCCGCCAATGGCAGCACGGTCGCCGGGCCCGGCAATGGCAAGCTGACTGACGGAACCGCCGCGCGCGGCAAGTTCCCATCGCTTTCGCGCGGCATCGCCTCCGCAACCAGCCTGCTGCGCGGCGGCAACCTGAATACCTTCTCCTGGCGCTCCCTGGTCCCCGGCACGGATATCGGCCTCGCGCTCGGCGTCCTGCTGCTCCTGTCCATTCTCATCGTCCCACTGCCGACCTTCATCCTCGATATGGGGCTGTCGCTGTCGATCACCGCCTCGGCACTGGTTCTCATGGTGTCGCTGTTTCTTGAGAAGCCGGTCGAGTTCACCTCGTTTCCCACACTCCTCCTGCTGACCACGCTCCTGCGACTGGCACTCGAAATCGCGACCACACGCCTGATCCTCAGCCACGGCAATGAAGGCACTTATGCCGCCGGCCATGTGGTGGCCGCATTCGGCGGCTTCCTGATGGGTGGGGATGTCGTCATCGGCGGGATCGTGTTCTGCATCCTGCTGGTGGTGAACTTCATGGTCATCACCAAAGGCTCGGGCCGCATCGCCGAGGTCGCGGCGCGCTTCTTTCTCGACGCCATGCCGGGCAAGCAGATGGCGATCGACGCCGAACTGGCCTCCGGCGCGATCAACGACCGGACTGCCCGCCTGAAACGCAAGGAACTGGAAGAGGAAAGCTCATTCTACGGCGCCATGGACGGCGCCGCCAAGTTCGTGCGCGGCGATGCGATCGCCGCGATCATCATCACGGGCATCAATATCGTCGGCGGCCTGGCCATCGGCGTGCTGCGCCACGGCATGCCCGTGAACGAAGCCGCCAATACCTTCACCACGCTGACCGTGGGCGATGGCCTCGTCTCGCAGATTCCCGCCCTTCTGGTGTCCACCGCCGCCGGCATCGTCGTCACGAAGGGCGGAACCGATGGCTCCGCCGACGTCACGCTGGTCCGTCAGTTGGGCGGCAATCCCAAGCCGCTGGCCATGGCCGCGGTCCTGTCGGCCTGCTTCGCCCTGCTGCCCGGCTTGCCGGCTTTTCCCTTCCTTACCATCGCCGCTCTGGCCGGTGCAGGGGCCTGGTGGCGCCACAAGACCCCCACGACGGACAGTGACGGCGACGTTACCGAAACCGCGCCCGCCCCGGCGGCGACACCAATCTCCGATGTGCTCAAGCTGGATCTGCTACGCCTCGAACTCGGCTTCGGCCTGCTGCCGCTGACAAGCGGCGAGAATTCCCAGCTGACCGAGCAGATCAAGGCACTGCGCCGGGCGATCGCGACCGAAATGGGCTTCGTGACGCCACCGATCCGGATACAGGACAACATCCTGCTTCCATCCGAGAAATACGTCATCAAGCTCAAGGAGATCGAACTCGGATCGGGCGAGGCGAAGCCCGGCAAGCTCATGGCCATGAGCCCGTCCGGCGGCACGCCGCCCCTGGCCGGCGACAAGGCGATCGAGCCGGCATTCGGCCTGCCGGCGGTATGGATCGACCCGTCCCTGAAGACCAAGGCCATCGCCTTGAAATGCACCGTGGTCGATCCCGCCAGCGTCGTCGTGACCCATCTCAGCGAACTGGTCCGACAGAACCTGCCCGACCTCCTGACCTATGTCGCCACCCAGTCGCTGCTCGACGACCTGCCCCGCGAACAGCAGAAGCTCGTCAACGATCTGATCCCATCCCAGGTGACCCTGAGCACCGTGCAGCGCGTCCTGCAATCGCTGCTGGCCGAACGCATTTCGATCCGCGACCTTCCGACCATTCTGGAGAGCATCCAGGAAGGTAGCGGCCTCGGCCTGCGCGGCATACAGAACCTGACCAACCATGTGCGCGTCCGCCTGTCCCGGCAGATCTGCAGCACGCTGGAAGGTCCGGGCGGCTATATTCCGATGGTCACGCTGTCTCCGGAATGGGAAGCGGAGTTCATGAACCACATCACGGGACAGGGCGAGGAGCGGCGCCTGGCCATGCCGCCTTCGCTGCTGAATCGTTTCGTCACGCGACTGCGCGATGTCTTCAATACCCTCTCGTCCAGTGGCGAGGTGCCCGTCATCGTCGTCTCGACGCCGGTCCGCGACTCCATGCGGTCAATCGTGGAGCGTGTCCGGCCAAGCGTGTCGGT
Organism: Gluconacetobacter brunescens; assembly: GCF_048695475.1. Classification (NCBI taxonomy): domain Bacteria; kingdom Pseudomonadati; phylum Pseudomonadota; class Alphaproteobacteria; order Acetobacterales; family Acetobacteraceae; genus Gluconacetobacter; species Gluconacetobacter brunescens. Next base: position 838,675 of record NZ_JBLHEN010000002.1, read on the forward strand.
TCTCTCGCAATCTGAAATATACCCACGCGCCCGCATCAAGACGATCGCAACAATCACCTGAAATCCGGAAGAACAGGCCATAAGGCCGCTCCATTTCTATTGAAGCGCAGGTTAAAGAGATAATCCATCCACCCGATGCATCATCTTTTCTACTTCCGGAAGAATGACCCTATGGTCATGGCCACCGGAAGGTTCTATACTGCTGCAGCAAAATCATAGTCGCGTCTTCCGCGTCATGGCAGGATATGAAGGATCGCGCTGATGTCCATCTCGAGCGTCTCTCCGATTGCGACATATATTTCCGCCATCAAGAACGAGACGACGGCAGCGGAAACCTATGCGAAGACCGACAGCACAACCAAGCGCGAGGTCGCTGAATTCGAGAAGGACGCCGCATCCATTACATCTGCCGACGGCCTGCTGAAAAATTATTCGGTCCTGCAGGTGGTGCTCGGCGCTTACGGCCTCAGTTCCCTTTCCGGCCAGACGGCGGTCATCAAGGACCTGCTGACGCAGGACCCGACATCCTCCACATCCCTCGCCAAATCGTCCGGCAACGCGACATGGCTGGCCTTCGCCGATGCCTTCAAGACCTGGGGGCAGAACAAGGGCACATCCACGGTGTCGCCCTTCCTCACCGACGCGACCTCCGACGTGCTCAGCACGACCTATACGGCGACGAAGACCATATCGGTCAGTGCAATCCTTCCTTCCGCCAGCGCAACAGGCCAGACCTACACCACGGCGCCCGTCACGACCTACGACGCGAATTCGGACGCCCACCAGGTGGCCCTCAAATGGACCCAGGATTCCAGCAATCCCCTGTCCTGGACCGTCAGCGCCTATGATGCCGACGGCAATGCAACGGTCGATACGAACGCCTATCAGGTCGTCTTCAATAAAGACGGCACCCTGGCATCAGCCACCGACACGTCGACCGGCAAGGCGGTGGCAACGAACGACGCGGGCACCGTCGCATTGCCGATCACCCTGGACATTCTGCAGTCCGATGGAACCACGACGCAGCAATCCGTCGACCTGGATCTCGGAGCGCCGGGCGGAACGAGCGGCGTTACCATGGCTCCGGAGAGTTCCTTCACCAGCACCGCCAGCACGAGCCAGGTCGTCAGCCTGACGTCCTCGGCGGACTCCAGCACCACCCTGACCCTTCCCTCCATTACCCTGGGCACCACGTCGGGAACGAACCAGACCTACGTCACGGCACCGTTCGACCCGAACGAGGCATCAGACGATGCGAACGGCACCAGCGCCGCCAATCGAACCACCCTGTCCGTCAAGTGGGTGCAGGACACATCCTCGCCCTCCACCTGGCAGGCCTATATCATCGATCCTTACGGCACGCAGGTCACCAGCACGACCTTTACGACCGCGTTCGACAGCACGGGCAATGTGATGCAGGTCAACGGCCAGTATTCGCACGATATTCCCGCCCTACAGGCGAAGGTGAACGGCGTCACCTACACCGTCAATGTCCAGCCTCCGAATCTCTCGACGTCGCCGCTGACCCAGGATTCGACCCTGACAAGCGACAGCACGGTTGCCAGCACCGTAACCGGGGTCAATATCAACACTGCCGTCTCACAGTTCGAACTGAGCCAGTACGAGAACAGTGACGACATGCAGAATAACGGGGTCGGCAACGCGCTCTATTTCACGCGCAAGATGAGCGGAGTCACCACCCTGGCCCAGTTGATGTCCGATTCTACCCTGCTTAAAGTCGCGGAAACGGTCGCAGGCTATGATCCCTCGACATTCGGAACCCTGGATTACGACGAACAGGTCCGGCTGCTGAAGGACAAGGTGGATTTCAGCAAACTCTCGACCCCGAAGCAGATCCAGCAATATGCCGAACGCTATCTGGCCATGCTCCAGGTCAATCCACAGACGCCGGACAAGCCAGTCACCATGATGGACCTGTACGGAGGCGGTTCGAGTGCCGAGGGTATCGCCGCGCTGTTTGGCGTCAACACGTCATCTTCGAGCTGAAATCCTGTTTCTGACATATTTCAAGAAGGCCGTTGCAGGCGCACCGAACGTGCCGTTACTGAAACCGCCTCCAACCAGACGATCTCCAGGCCTGACAATCCACGCAGGCGCAACCTGCCTGACAGGATGAGCGCGGCATGCAGCCTGCCGAAACGAACAGCGGAACCGAGAGAGCATCGCAGGACGATGCGCTCACCAGCGCGATGGCCCGCACCCTGGATGCGCTCCGCAAGGCCGTGGCCGGTCCCTTTCACGATGTTCCCGTGGGCGTGCTGGAAGGGCGCGTGACCGGACTGACCGGCCTGTCCGTCTCCCTCAGCGGCATGCGCGACTTCACCGGCATTGGAGACCGGGTCAGCATTATCGGACTGGACGGGCGTGAGACAGATGCGGAAATCGTCGCCTTCCGGGGGGATACGGCCATCGCCATGCCGTTCGGGTCACTGGCGGGCATAGGGTCCGGCTGCCGTGCGACATTCCGGCTCTATGATCAGGAGCAGAGAAGGCGCCGGGCGGGCGGCACGCTGGCCGTCAATCCGCAGTGGCAGGGACGTGTCATCGACCCGATGGGGCGCCCCGTTGACGGCAAGGGCCCGCTTCCCCCGGGCGGGGAACCCTGCCGGCTGCACGCCCCTCCCCCCGAAGCCGGCCTGCGGGCACGCCTGGGGCCGCGCATCGATCTGGGCGTCCGGGTGCTCAACCTGTTCACGACTTGCCGCGAGGGCCAGAGACTCGGCCTGTTCGCCGGCTCCGGTGTGGGAAAATCCACCCTGATGGGCATGCTGGCGCGCAATACCGACTGCGACGTGGCGGTGATCGCGCTTGTCGGCGAACGCGGCCGGGAAGTCCGGGAGTTCGTGGAAGACGATCTGGGTCCGGAAGGGCTGGCCAAATCGGTCGTCGTGGTCGCCACCTCCGACACCTCCCCCCTCATGCGCCGGGAAGCCGCCTATTCAGCCATGGCAGTGGCGGAATATTTCAGGGACCAGGGCAAATCGGTGCTGCTGCTCATGGACAGCGTCACCCGCTTTTGCCAGGCCCTGCGTGAAATCGGCCTGTCATCCGGCGAACCTCCCGCAACCCGGGGATATCCACCCAGCGTCTTCGCGGAACTGCCGCGCCTGCTGGAACGCGCGGGCCCGGGTCTCGCCGGGCCGGACGGCAAGGCCGGCCAGATCACGGCCATGTTCTCGGTGCTGGTCGAAGGCGACGACCACAACGAACCGGTCGCCGACGCGGTACGCGGTATTCTCGACGGGCATGTCGTGCTGGAGCGGCGGATCGCCGAAGCCGGGCGATATCCGGCCGTCAATGTCCTCCGCTCTCTCTCGCGCACCGTTCCCGGCTGCAACAGCGTGGAGGAAAACGCCCTGGTCCAGGAGGCCCGAACCGATCTTTCAACCTGGGAAGATATCCAGGACATGGTTCGCCTGGGCGCCTATCGGGCGGGAAATGATCCGGTCACCGACAAGGCCATTCACGTCGCGCCCGTCATCGAGGACATCCTGAAGCAGTCGCGTCAGGAAAGGGCTACGATCGCCGCAAGCTTCGATGCCCTACGCGGCGCGCTCTCGGCGTCCCGCACATCGCGATGAATGCCCGCACACGCGCATTACGCTCCCTGATCCGCCTTCACAAAACGAAGGTCGACCAGGCAAAGGCCACCATGGCCGAGGCACTGGCCAGCGAACATACGGCACGCGCCCGGTTGGAAAGCTGCCGGGCGACGATCGAAAGCGAACGGCAGGCAGCCATGTCCGAGCACGTGTCGATGGACGATTTCCGTCGCTGGCTGCCCTTCGGGCAGCAAGCGGTCGAACGTGCCGAAAACGCCCTGCACATCGCCAGTCAGGCATCGGACCAGGCGCGCGCAACCCTCATGCAGGCCAACGCGGCCCTAAAGGCGGCAACCTCGATCCTCGATCGGCGAATGGAAGAGGAAAAAGAGATCCGCACCCGGCGGGAAATGGCCGAAATCGACGATCTGTCACGACGGGAGCGCATGATGCCAGGTTGACTTCCAATGTTCATGTATCAATCCGGCAAGACGATCGTCGTTTTTATCCTGTTTCATCCTTGAGTAAGTGCAATGCCCCGGCTATCGCTATTATCGGGGTCGGCGCGTGACCGTGCCTGATACGATCCGATCATCCCCATGGACGTGAGCGACCAGGAAAGCGCATGGAACAGACAGAACAACAGACCGCAAAATTATTCATTGCGACGCCTTGTTTCGGCGGTCTGGTAACGCAGGAATACATGGAATCCATTATCGCCTGCACCGGCGTGATGCGGACTCCGATGACTCTCTCCCTGCTCGGCGACGACGCGATGATCAGCCGGGCGCGCAACACCCTGGTGCATCAGTTCTTCACGCGGTCCGACGCCTCGCATCTCCTTTTCATCGACGCCGATATCGGCTTCCCCGCGGAAGCGCCGGCACGCCTCCTCGCGGCCGACAAGGACCTGATCGCAGGCATGTATCCGATCAAGGATCGGTTCTGGGATAAAGGTACCCAGGAAAATATCCTGCGCGGCGAAGCTCAGGATTCGGCCTCCCTGCGCTATGTCGGCGAGACCGATGCCATGCACGAGACCTGGGAAAAAGGGCCGCTGATTCGGACACATTACGCCGGCACGGGCTTCATGATGATCAGCCGGAAGGCGATCGCCCGCATGATCAAGCATTACCCCGAAACCGCCTACCGCCGGATCGACACCGCGGGCAGCGGAGACGACGGTCTGGCTCATGCCCTGTTCGATGCCAGCATCGATCCGGAAACCGGCACCTATCTGAGCGAGGATTTCACTTTCTGCCGGCGCTGGCGCGAACTCGGTGGCGAAGTCTGGCTCGACACCTCCATTTCCCTGACGCATGCCGGGCGCGCGGCCTTTCGCGGAGATCCGTCCCGCCGCGTCGGCATGGTCCATCACAAGGCCCTGTAAGGTCACGGTAGCTCCACATGGCCAAAAACACCAAACCCCCCGTCATCATCAGGCGCAGCGAAGAATCCGACACGCAGGGCCATCACGGCGGGGCGTGGAAAATCGCTTATGCCGACTTCATGACGGCGATGATGGCGTTCTTTCTGGTCATGTGGCTTCTCAACGCGACAACGGACGAGCAACGCAGGGGCATCGCCCAATTCTTCAATCCCATGGCGGACAGCAAGACCATCGTGCCGCCGACGGATGGCGTGCTCGATGCCTCTCCCTCTCCGCTCACGTCGGGAAAATCGCTGCAGACGATCAAGAACGATACGACTGCGAATGCGCCGGCCCCCAGGAAGCTCGGCGCAGGACAAGGCCCCATCACATCCATAGAGGGCGGCGCTCCCGACGACATCACCTACGGAATCAGGACAGCATTCGTCCCACGCCCACCTAGTGTCGTCCCGATTGGCGGACCGGACAGCGGCGGCGCCCAGCACACGGCCTATGTCAGCGCCGACGATGCGGCCGCCGAACAGGGCAAGATCGAGCAGATGGCCTCCAACCTTCAGCAGGCAATCCAGAAAGACCCGGCCCTTCACGACGCCACCCCCAACATGGCGGTCAGTTTCGGTCGGAACGACATCCGGATCGAGCTTCGGGATGCCAGCAATACGCCGATGTTCGATTCCGGATCGCCGGCACCCAACAGCAAGGGCCGACAGATGCTGGCCGAAATCGCCAGATGGCTCGCCCCGATGCCGGAACGCATTTCCATCATCGGCTATACCGATTCCGACACGTACCGCCCCGGCAAGAACTGGAGCATGTCCAACTGGACCCTTTCCGCGCTGCGGGCGGATTACGCCCGGGAGGCACTGGTCAAGGCCGGCTATCCCGACACCAATATCCTCGACGTATCCGGAAGAGCCGATCGGTCCCTGGCCGTTCCCGCGACCCCTTCGGCCGCGGCCAACAGAAGGGTCGTGATTGTCATGCACAAGATGTATGGCGGTGCAGCCCCGCCCGTCCTTCCCCTGTCGAACAGTCCCGGCGCGGCAGCGCCCGGCCCTGAAGGCACAGGCATGAATCAGCAGACATCCGGAGCGGCACAGCCGGAATAACGCCCCTGCGCCACGATATCGAAGCAGGCACCAAAGACGTCGGTCCGGCAGCCTGCGATCGAGAAACTGCATACCACCGCGACCGGCGCGCGCCGGCCGGCATATCTGGGTGAAACGGAGACAACTCAATGCTCTTCATCGGGGGCCTCGTCTTTGCGCTGCTTTGCGTCTTCGGCTCGTTCGTAGCCTCCGGAGGTGTCCTGGCCCCTCTGCTCGCCTCGATGCCGTTCGAGATGCTGACCATCATGGGCGCAGCGACCGGCATCTTCGTGATGTCGAATTCGGCCGGCGCGCTCAAAAAACTTCTCCCCGACCTGAGATTGACGTTGAAGGGCCCCCGTTACGACAAGGCGGCCTATACCGAACTCCTGCTCACGCTGTTCCGGTTCATGCGCCTGGCCCATGCGAAGGGGAACATGGCGCTTGAAGAGCATGTCGAAAATCCGGCCGAAAGCAGCATTTTCGCCCAATCGCCTGCTATCCGCGACGATCTCGAAACCCGCAACCTGATCTGCGACTATCTACGGCTGATCAGCCTCAATATGGAGGATGCCTACCAGCTTGACGAAGTCATGGCGCGCGAGCTGAAAAAGAACCTGACGGCGAAGCTGCATACCGCCGAATGCCTGGGGAGCATAGCAGATGCCCTGCCGGCGCTGGGCATCGTGGCCGCGGTCCTGGGCGTCATCAAGACAATGTCCTCGATCAGCAAGCCGCCAGCCGTTCTGGGTGAAATGATCGCCGGCGCCCTCGTCGGCACGTTTCTCGGCGTGCTGCTGTCTTACGGCGTCGTGGCGCCCCTGGCCGCCCGGATGCGGGATGTGATAACCCAGGATGGCCGTTATCAGGACATCATCCGGATTGTCTTCGTCGCACATCTTCAAGGCAATCCACCCCAGGTCAGTGCCGAAATCGGGCGCAAGGATATTCCGCCCGCTTTTATGCCTTCGTTTACTGAACTCGATACGGCATTATCCGTGTCGCAGCCCGCCATGGCTGCCGCGGCCTGACGGAGCGGAATGACGACAGGGAATACGGTACGTCCGATGGGCATTACGATGTCAAAAGTTTCGACGAAAGCGGATCAGGCGCTCGCCTCTTCGCCATCCGGTTCGCTGCTCCCGGTCACTCCTGGCTCCACCATCTCCGGGGCGGCCGCGTCCCGGTCCCGGACGCCCCGCCGCCGTTCCAACGGGCAAGCGTCCTTCAGCGCCCACCTCAAGAACGCGCAAGACGAGCAGGCCGGCGGATCGCAGGACCATGCGGCCCCTCGCGAAACGGCAGCCCACGCCTCCCAAACGACATCGAAGGGCCCGGCCGACAATCAGGCCAGACATGCGGCGGCACAAACCACCGACCTGCCATCAGCCACGGTTACGGCCACGCTCTCTTCACAAATCGCCCAGGCAACGGATACCGCGCCCGATCAATCCACGGTCAGTCAGGCCAAAAAGGCCACATCCAATCCGGACACTGCAACCGACAGTGCCCCGGAATCCGATCTGACGTCTCAGAGCCTGCTGACCGACATTCTGTCCCAGACTCTCGGGTTTCAACAGAGCCTTCCTCCTTCGGCTCAGGCACAAGGGCCGGCCAACCAGACAGACGCGGCGGCCGCGGCAAACCCGTCCTCCCCGTTGCCCACCACGTCCGCTCCCGCACAAATGGCCGCAATCCAGCAGGCGCCGGTATTGCCATCCGGGCTGCAGGTCACACCCGCGACACCGTCCGACGCAACGGCAACCACCCCGAGCACCTTCGCCGCTATCCTGGCCCAGATCCCGGACACCCAGCAGGCCACGTCCGCCAACGCCCAGAACAACGTTACGGCCGCGCCGACGCAGATGCCGGACAGCAGCCCGCAAATCCTGGTCAACGCCACGCTCCAGCCCGCGACAACCACGCTGGCAACTGCCCCGAACAACAACACCGCATCGACGCAGACGCCGGACAGCCCGCAAATCCTGGTCAGCGCCGCGCCCCAGCCCACAACGACAACGCCGACAACCGCTCAGAACAGCACCACGGCCGCACCGACCCAGACGCCGGAGAACCAAGGCTGGACCGACACCGCGACCCAGCCTGCAACAGCTACCCCGACAGCAGTCGCCCAAAACAGCCCCACGATCGCAGCGACACAGACACCGAATAGTCCGCAAATCGTGGCCGCTCCTGCTTCTCCCTTGGGGCAATCGGCCCTCCAGGCCGCTGCAACATTGTCAAGCACCCGCAGCCATGCGTCGCATGACACGTCTTCCGTCCAGGAAGACATCGCGACCGTCGCCACAGCATCCGCGGCTAGCGTATCGACCTCTCCGGTCCGGCAATCCGCCTCCGCGAATCAGATTGCTCAGCACCGCGGCCCCACCCTGGCCGCGCTGTCGCCTTTGCCTGACGATGCGACAGATCCTGTCTCCAGCCTCACGCCTCTTCCCGACAGCACGGACGGGTCTGCCGCACAATCGGGCGGCCATGGCGGCACGCCTGGAGAATCCGCTTCCACCGACGACAATCGCAACGACGCAAACTCCCAGACTGCCTCGCAGACGACCACCGGCCTCAATCTGCCCCTTGGCATCGTGCCGTCCGGTTCCTTTGCAACCACGCTGAACGACGCGGGGTCCGCCCCCCAGGGCAACGCCACCCCGAAAGAGGCCGGTACGTCGCATGAAACCGACAGCAAGACCATTGCCCCTCCGGTCACGGTACAATCCGATGACGGATCGACATCTCTTTCCATGACCATCATGACCGACGATTCCACACCTGTGCATGTACGCTTCGAAGGTACGGATGGCCTGACAACCGGAGTCTTTCTCCAAAGCGAAGACGTGGGAACCGCACGCCACTTGGCCGACAACAAGCATGAACTCGTCGCGGCACTCAGTGCCGCCGGTGTGGACGTGAGCAACCTGAAAATTGACGTTGTCACCGCCAGCAGCAACAATGGCGACAATTTTCAGAACCAGAGCCAAAACCAGAATGCCGACGGCACCGCATATAATGGCGGTTTTTCAGGCAGCATGTTTGGCGGCAGTTCCGGACAGAACGGTCAGCAATCGTACGGCGGCAACGCCTGGAGCACCAATAGCGTCATGTCCGACCATGGCGCTGGCGATCCCGAGGCGCAAAGCGGTTCGCATTCCATAAAACCTTCCGGCCCCTATGCCGGAGGCGGCGTTAACATTACCGCATGACCCCAATGGCCGTCGCGGGGAGAAAGGGAACAGGCAAATGACGACGACATCGAGTGTCAGCAACGAGACCCAGCTTATTCAGGCAGCGGAAGCGGCCGCCAAGAGTGCCGCGAACACGTCCTCTTCCAGCGGTTCGAGTTCAAGCAGCAGCAGCAGCACGACTTCAGCCCTGTCCTCTCTGGCCAATAATTACACCACCTTTCTGTCGCTCCTGACCACACAATTGCAGCATCAGGACCCGAGCAGCCCGATGAATACCGACACCTTCACGTCGGAACTCGCGCAGTTCGCCGGGGTTGAACAGCAGGTCGAGACGAATTCGAAACTCTCCTCGCTGATCTCGCTGAACGAAAGCGGCCAGATGACCAACAGCACCGCTCTGGTCGGCCAGCAGGCCACAGCAACCACAACGACGCTACCGCTTCAGAACAGCTCCGCCTCGCTCAGTTTCTCCGGCACATCGGGCGCGACGGTCGCCATTGCAGTGGCCAATTCTGCAGGCACCATTGTCAAGGACGTCGTCGCAACCACCGCCAGCGGCACCAATACCTGGACATGGGACGGAACGGACAACAACGGCAACCAGTTGGCCGATGGCGCCTATAGTGTTTCGGTACAAACGATCAGTTCGACCGGCACCACCTCCAGCGTTCCTTTCACCGTAACGGGCACCATCACCGGAGTACAAAAAGGAGATTCCGACATGGAACTCGAGATGGGCAGCGCCACCATCCCGATGTCCAACGTAACCAACATCTCCTCGGGAACCACCAGCAGCACCAGTTCAAGCAGCGCCAGCTCCTGAAAATACCCCTCCTCCAGCATCTCGACCGGAGGAGGGCCCCCAGCCCGGACAATCCCGATCGCCAGCGAACCTGGAGTCCGATCACGAGGAAGCATGGCGTGAGCCATGCGTCTGGCGGTAATTCTTGAGCCTTGGAGCGGCCTTGAAGGCCCGCCCGCCATGAAGCGCAAGGACGTTGCCATCCGACCAGCGCCAGCGGGGCTTTTTTAAAACAGCCCCTCAAGAGTCCGATGCTGCAGGCAATTTACAGGAAGCTTACACCAGCTTGCCACCCGCGCGCGGTTCCGGGCAATCCGGCCATCAGACACATTCCGGCGTGCGTTACCCCCGCCGCGAAATTACACAAGGTCCAGCGTCGTGGTCGACTGCATGATGTTGATGCCCGACATGACCGGAATACAGGATTCCTTCGCCGGCTGATCGGTCCTGCTCTCCGCGGCGTTCGCTCTCGCTCCCAGGGGAGCAAACGCCACCTCATTCAGCCGATAGCCAATCCCCCACAGCGTGGTAAACGGCTCGTCAATGCCGAAATTGCGCATTTTCTTACGTATTTTGCAGATCATGACATCGATAACCTTGCCATAGGGCTCGCTTTCCCCGGCATACAGGCTGTCCAGAACCGTTTCCTTGCTCAAAACCTGCGTTTTGCGCAGGGCCAGCAATTCCACAAGATCGTATTCCCTGCGCGTCAATGGCACAGGCTTGGAATCGATATGGACTTCCCGCCTGTCGACACCAACCGTCAAGCGGCCGATATGCAGGGTCAGGCTGTCATGTCCGCTGACACGTCTGACAATGGCACGCAGCCGGGCCAGAAGCTCCGCAGGATCGACCGAAGCCGGCACACAATCATCGGCGCCGATGGACAGCAACTCGGCCACTTCCGATGGCGTGGACGTCTGGGCAATGACCATAACCGGCGTCGGCACACGGCTGTTCCGGATATGACGCAGCAATTTCATATCGGGCGAAGTCTGCTGAATAACGACGATATCGTAATGGGACCGCCGCAATGTTTCCACGACCCCGGCAGACCCCGACATCGTTATCGAGACCGACCCATCCACCGCGGCCTTGGACAACCCCTCATAGGGTCGACCACTTCCCCGAGTCGAATCTTCGCCAACGCAGAGTACGCGCATATCCACTTCCGTCCCAAATGTGTGGTCGCCTATCGCGAGGAAATACAGGACTATACTTGTCTTCTATCCAATTTTCTGCTGTTTCCGCCAGACAGCCACGTCTGTTCAATATCGGAATAGATGCGGTGTCCAAAAGTCCCCATATAGCGGCAAGTGTCAAGACCGATGCCTCACGGCAGCACCGTTATCATCGGAAGAAAGCCACCCTGACCTCGGATCTTTACATACCTGCCACAGACGGCGATGACTGCACAGGCTTCCCGGCCATAAACGATTATCGGTGGCACGGCCTGAACAGGAAAAAAGCATCTTGGCGAAGCCGCATCCATCTCATAAACTGAAGGGAGCATAGTTCGGTTATACTATGAGATATGACTGAATCATTTCTGTAGCTTTCACACCGCGTTTCCTCAAAATGAAAGCCGGGGCGTGTGGCCGCATATCTGGATTGAGTCCAGGAAGACGCACTTTGTCCGACAGGGAATGCTTATCAGGGAGATCTGCCTTAGCCACTTCTGGCTGAATCATATGACCGCCGCCCGGCAAACCGTCGGATCGGGAATGTGAGGCATCTCGCGGCTGCGTTTTCGGCCGGAATTTATTCTGCTTTGTGGTTTTGAAGGATAACGAAATGGTTGACACCACGGCTGCCTCGCTTCTCGCGTCCAGCCTCCGCCAAGCGACCTCGACGGCCTCTCACGTCGCCTATCGCAGCGCGCGTCCGGCGCACGCGGCCGCGACTGGCGTCAACATAAGCTCCAGCGGCATTGACGGTTCATCCTCGTCCATCAAGTTCGACGCCAGCGGCCAGATCGTGCCCACCGGCACGAAGAACAAGAAGGAATCCGCGACCGCCAGCGCCGTTGATCTCTTCGCCTGATCGATCGCGGCCGGGCGGTGTGTTCTGCACCGGCATGTCTTTTCCATATGACCGGCCTGCTGGCAGATGGAATCCGTCCGGCTTTTTTCTTTCCGATCGATCCACAGCGTCCCGTCTGACGACATGGCTACTGCAATCCTGTCCTCGCAGACATCAGCGATAAGATCCGTTCAGAGACGATGACCTCGAGACAACGGGGATATGATCCCCGTCAGGATTAAAGACACGTGCCTTTCAGCCGACCTTCCCACGTAAGACACCGTGTCACGCTTTCAGTCCTCGCATGCCTGTCCTGCTCCACGCTTCCGTCCGCCATGGCGGCAGATCGACCTGCGGCGGCCCACCGCCAGGCCGCGCGAAACGCCGCCTCGACTTCCAGCCAGCCGCCTGCGCCTGCCGCCCCGGCCGCAAACCCGACGCCCGATCCGTCGCAAGACGTCGAACTGTCCGATTCGATCCTGCTCAAGGGCTTGCCCTCCTCCTGGCGGGCAACGCTCATGGACCCGCCGCAACCGCCTGCCACGACGCCCCCCACCGGACCGACCGCCGGGAAGAACGGCACGAAAGAGGCGTCACGCGCATCTTCATCGAAGACGCCTCCGGCGAGTACCGGGGCTCCCCCACAAAGCGTGGCATCCACCAACCGCATCCTGCTTCCGGTGCCGTCACGCATGGGTATTGCCGCCTTCCAGAGCGGCGACCGATTCATCATTGTCGTCGACAATGCGGAACCGATGGATACCAGCGCCCTGCACGGTGACGGCCTCTTCTCGACATTGTCCGTCAATACCCTTCCTGACGCGACCCTGATCCAGGTCCGTCTCCCGGATACGCGGCGCCTTTATCTTTCCCAGCAGGCGGAAGGATGGGTACTGGGCGACAAGCCGCCTCCGGGCGGCCATTACGACGACAGGCGCGTGATCAATCCGCAATATACCGACAGCGGCATCCTGTATCCGATGCGCCGGTCCGGTCGCGTGCTCTCGATCTCGGACCCCGCATCCGGGGATCGGCTGCTGGTCGGCACTTCGACCCTGGATGACGGCGGCATTCTCTCCCTGCGACACGGCGGTGGCTATGACGTATGGCCGACGTCGGAAGGCATCGTGATCGCGGCACACTCGCCGCGCATAGATCTGAAACCTGTTCCCAGCGGCATCCTCCTGACCCAGGACGGCAAGGCTTTTCTGGATCATGGCGAGGCCGCCTATGCCAACGATGTCGACCTGAAATGGCTGGGGCTGCAGAATCTTCCCCTTGATGCCCTGACCCGACGCTATCACGCCGCCCTTCTTGCCGCTGCGGATTCGGATCCCTTCCATCGGTTCACGCAGCGACTGAAGGCCGCGAAGGCCGCCTTCAGCCTCGGTGCCTTTGTCGAGGCCCGCGGCATTCTTACCGTAGCCCTCCAGGATGACCCGGAAGAAGCCGCCCTGCCCGACGTCCGGTTCCTTCTGGGCGCAGCCGAGTTGCTGTGCGGCGATATGGACGGCGCCACGATGCTCAACGGCCCCTGGTCAGGCGGCCAGAAGCGCGCGACCCAGCTCTGGCAGGGGCTCTATCTGGCCGCCACCGGCGAGAATGACGCGGCTGCGGCCCAACTGCTGGCGCGCGATTTCGCGCGGCTCAAATCCTATCCCATCCCGGTTCGCGACGTGCTCCTGCCGATCGCCTCCGAGGAAATCGCCCGATACGGCACGCCGGAAGATCTCGCGACGCTGGACAACCTGCCCGCCGGCTCAGCCTATCAGCTCGCCAATGCATTCAGGCAGATGCGCTCCGGCAAGCGAGACCTTGCCTACGCCCAGTTCCGGAAACTGGCCGAAGATCCCGATCCCCAGGTGGCCGAGAAGGCGCTCGAACAGAAAACGTCGATCGAACTCGCCGATGGCCACCTCAAGCCGGGCGCGGCGGCCGAGATCTTTGAAACCATGATACCCGACGCGCGACTGGCCGGCCGCGAGGCCAAGGTTCGCCTGATGCAGGCCGGCGCCTATATCCAGACGCAGCGATGGGGCGACGCGCTTCAGGCAATCGACGCGGCCCGGACGCCCCCCGACACGTCTTCAAAAGACGTGGCGGCACCATTACTGTCCCAGGCTCTCACCGGCATTGCCGCATCCATCCCCCCCGGATCGGACAAGGCAAGTCTTCTGCATGATACGGCGATGCTGAAGGTCCATCTGCCCGATCTGCCGCCAGGAGAACGGAAAGGCAACATTCTGGTCTCTTACGGCAGGATGCTGCTCGCCCTCGGCCTGCCGGATGATGCGGCCCAGGCGTTTTCCGATGCGATCCCCATGCTCGCCGCCCCCGATCTTCGCGCGCTGGCGGGCGCGGCACTGGCGGAAACCAATATCGAAAGAAAGCGTCCTCAGGACGCGGCCCAGGCCCTGACGATCACGGACGACCCCTCCCTTCCGGACGATATCAAAACCACCAGACAGGTGCTCGCCGCCCGCATCGCGCTTGCAACAGGCGACCAGGCCAAGGCCCTCACCCTCCTGCGCAACAGCCCGAACACGTCCGCCCTCGACCTGACCGCCCGCGTCCATGAACAGAAAGGCGAATGGGCGGCGGCGGCCAGCGACGTCCGCAAGATGGCCGAAGACCTGCTTCCGCCGACTGGTTCCCTGACGGAAAGCCAGCAGATTCTCGCTCTCCGTCTGGCTTCGGATGCCTCGCAGGCGGCCGATCAGACCATATTGGGCTGGGTGGCCGACCGCGTCGGAGACAGGATGCCGGACGGAGATCGTGGACGCATGTTCAAGCTGATGACCAGACCGCCGGGCGAAGCCGCAGATACCGCACCCGCGACATCCCCCCTCTAGAGTATTGTTTTTACGAGCATCTTCACCTGTTCGAACGCACACGTTCAAACAGGATCTGCTCTAGCCAGACAGAAAAAACTGCCGTCTTGTCACAAGGGCACGCTATTCAGGCGCCGATACGCACTATATATGGAAAGCACGTGCCCGAAATCCGGGCCAGAATGGAAACCAGGGGAATTGACAGCGTATGCTGGAAGCCTTGTCATCCCGAATGTCACAGGCTCATAGCGGCACCGATGTGCTGGACTTGGCCGGGCGCCGCCTGCAATGGCTGCAAAGTCGCGAATCCGTGCTGGCAGGCAACGTCGCCAACGCGAATACGCCGGGCTATGCATCCAAGGACATCGCATCGTTTCAGGGCGTGCTGCAAAACCAGATGGCGACGACGCTGGCACAGACCGCGCCGGGCCACTTGGCCGGACGCAGCACCGCCAGCAGCGCAACGCGAACAGGAACAAATACCTCCCTCGACGGAAATCAGGTCAACATCGAAGGCGAACTGGAAAAGATCGCGGACACCAACGACCAGCAACGCCTCGCGACGAATGCCTACAGTGTCTATATGTCGATGTTCTCGATAGCCCTCGGCTCCTCATCCTCCTGATCGCACGAGGCCTGTCATGGATTTCTCCGATACAGTGGGCATCTCTGCCTCCGGCATGCGCGCCCAGGCAAAACGCCTTCAGATCGCGGCCGAAAACCTCGCCAACCAGGAAACCACCGGCACGACAGCCGGGGCAGACCCTTATCGGCGCAAGACGATTACGTTCAAGGAAGCCCTGAACCGCACTTCCGGCGTCTCCGGCGTGGACATCAAGGACATCGGACAGGACCAGACCCCGTTCGAGACAAAATACGATCCGTCCCATCCCGCCGCTGACGCCAACGGCCTGGTCAAGATGCCGAATGTGAACGCAATGGTCGAAATCCTGGACACGCACGAAGCGCAACGTTCGTACGAGGCCAACCTCAATACCATGCAGATCACGCGATCCATGCTGACACGCACGATCAACCTGATGAAATAAAGATGGGCCGAACGGCGCGCCATCCGGCAGGATCACGGTCCACAGGCGTGGCCTCTCCTGTTGCCGTTGCATCAGCAATTCGTTAATCTCGGCGCGCATGCTCCGTCGCTGTTTCCCCCTGCCGGGCATGCTGGTCAAATGATCGGGCGGATACCGGCCTGAGGGCGCCCTGCCCGGTTCCTTCTGGAGAGCGACGTTGGACAATACCACCTATATTGCCCTGTCCCGCGTCGATACATTGACGCGCGCTCTCGATGTAACGGCCAATAACCTCGCCAACGCCAACACGGACGGCTTCAAGGCGAGCAGGCAATTGTTTTCCGAGTATCTCGTCAAGCAGAAGGGGCCAAACACCCTGCCGGGGGACAAGCAGGAATCCTACACGCAGGATCAGGCAACCTATCGCGACCAGCTTCAGGGCCCGTTAAGGCACACCGGCAACCTGACCGATTTCGCCATCAATGGCGAAGGCTACTTTACTGTGCGCACGACCCAGGGAATCAGGCTGACGCGCAATGGCCAGTTCCATCGCCGCATGGATGGCACGATCGTCGACGGATCAGGGAATCCCGTTCTGGACAATGCCGGCCGGAATCTGGTGCTGCAGAATGAGGAAGACCTGCTCTCGGTCGCGGCCGATGGCAGCATCTCGACCCAGACCGGCGCCATCGGGACGATCGGGCTGGTAACGGTCGACAATCCCCAGACATTGATGCCCGAAGGCCATTTTCTTCTTCGGCCGACCACCCAGACCCATACCGTCGCCCGTCCGGAGATCCGGCAGGCCATGCTGGAATCGAGCAATGTCAACGCCGTCTCGGAAGCGACGAGAATGGTCGAAATCCAGCGGGACTATGATCTGACATTCCAGCTTATCCAGACCGAATCGACCCGCAACATGAACGCAATCGACAAGATCACCGCCGAGCCGTCGGCCTGAGACAGGCCGTTTTGAAGAAAGACCGTTCCCCGATAGCGGGCAGCGCTGCGCGTAACCTTTTAGAAACCATTAACGGATAGCAAAATCCATAACATAGTCTCGGGGTCCGCCATGCTTCCGGCGGCAAACGCGAATGTTCCGTGGACAGGTGGCTAGGTACAGGGAATTTTACAACGATGGATCTGTTATCCTCTCTCTCGACAGCCACCAGCGGACTGAATGCGATTGAATATCAATATTCCGTCACATCCCAGAATGTCGCCAACCAGAGCACCGCAGGCTATGTGAGCGAGACAGCCACCATCACGAGCGCCGTCACCGGCGGCATAGGCAACGGTGTCCGTATCGGCGCGACGCAACTGCACGTCAATCAGGCGCTGCAAACCGCCCTGTATGCACAGAATGCCCAGGTCGCCTCCTACACCGCGATGGACAATTCGCTCGCCGCGCTATCGGCGGTTCAGGGTACGACCGCAGCGAGTTCGACAGACACCACCCCTGCCGGCACCACCAATACGCTGACCGATCAGTTGGGCAATGTGCAGGCCGACCTGACATCGCTGATTTCCACGCCGCTTCAGAGCGTGTCGCAGACAGAGGTGATTACGGACGCACAGTCCCTGACCAATACGATCCATACGCTGGCATCGACCTATGCGACCCAGCGCCAGAATGCGCAGGACAGTGTCGCCTCGACGGTCCCGGTCATCAATTCCGACCTGACGCAGATCGGCGCTCTTTCGCAGCAGATCATGAAACTCAAGGCGCTCGGCTCCGATACGGCCGATCTCGAAAACCAGCGCCTGGGGGTCATGGCCGACCTGTCGTCGAATCTGTCGGTCACATTTTCCGAGTCATCGAACGGCGACATGGTCGTTCGGACCGAGGACGGCACGAAACTGCCGACCCGTCCCGACCAGATCGGACTAAGCGACAGTTCACAGAAGCTGCCCTCCACGACCTGGCCGCTCAGCACCAGCGACGTGACCGTTACATCGGCTATGTCCTATACGGGTGACAGCAGCACCTCGGCGATCCCCGGCATCATGCTGAACGGCAAGGACATCACCTCGCATCTCACCGGCGGCACGCTCGGCGCAAACATTACCCTGCGCGACGAGACCTACCCGAAGATGCAGGCGCAGTTGGATTCGTTCTCCTATACGTTGATCAACCGCTTCAATAACGCAGGCCTCTCGCTGTTCACGAACGGTTCCGATGCCACGGGCACGGCGGTGGCCCAGTCGTCCAATACGACGCAAACGACGCCGGCCGGCATCGTCGGCCTGTCGTCCGCGATCAGCGTCAGCACCATGTATGCCAATACGCCGTCGCTGCTGACGACGACAACGACCGCGACCGACAGCACAGGCAACACGACAACGGTGGCTGCCACCAATACGTCCACCGGCACGACAACGACCGGCGATTCGACCATCATTCAGCAGGTTCTCAGCCAGACATTCGGCACCAGTTCCGCTAATGTCAGCGACCAGACCAGTTCGGGCGGCCCGGATCTCGAGGCCCCGACAAACAATCTGGGCGTAAACGGAAATATCTCGACCGGCTATACCGGCTCCCAGGGGCTGCTTCAGCTAGCCACGGCACTCACGTCGGATCAGGGCGCGACCATCGCGGCGAACAGCAGCAGCCTGACAGCCAGCACATCGGTCCAGACCGTCCTGCAGGCGAAAGTCGCCGACGTATCGGGCGTCAACGTCAATGACGAACTGGCCAAGGTCGTAGCCTTGCAGAATGCCTACACGGCCAATGCCAAGATCGTATCCACGGTTCAAACGATGTTTACCGCGCTTCTGAACGCCATCAACTAATTCAAGATCGGGATAGGAAACTGATGAGCTCGGCAATCAATCAATATGGCGGCGGCGCGACATCACTGATTCTTTCCGCCGGCATCAAGGCCATGTCCCTGCAACAGGAAACGCTGACCTGGCAGGCCAGCAACGGCACCATTGCCCCGACATTCGCCGGCCTCGGTTCCACACGATCGACAGCGATCAGCCTCACGCCGAAAATCACCCAGATCAAGGCCTGGCAATCCAATATCACGAATGCACAGACCGACCTGACGGTCACTGCCAGCGCCCTGTCCCAGCTTGTCTCGCAAGCCCAGGCCATGGCGACAAGCCTGCTCAGTATCTCCGGCACAGCCGATACCAGTACGGTATCAGCCGTTGCCGAACAGGCAAAGAGTTCCCTGTCCGCACTCAAGAGCGTCCTCAATACGACCAGCGGATCGACCTATATTTTTTCCGGCACCGACACCAATACGCCGACGATCGCCGGCTCCGGGTCGCTCGCGGACAGCAAGCTCGCGACGACAATCTCGGGCATCATGAGTTCGCTTTCGACCGACGGCGCGGCATCGGCGCTGGAACAGGCCACGACGGCCGCCGGAACGAACGATGCCTCTTCCAGCGATCCGCTCTCTGTCTTCGCTTCGTCCATCTCGGTTTCAGCCAATTCCGCCAAGGACCAGCAGCGCGTGACGGTGACGAACAACGATTCGACGACGAATGTCGGAATCGTCGCGACACAGGGTTCGACGACCTCCGCAGCGTCCTCGACATCGACGGGGTCGCCCATCCGCGACCTGATGCGCGACATGATGATCACCTCGGCCATGGGGGGCATGTCATCATCGACAAGCGGTCTTTCAGACATGGCGAAGCAGCTTTATTCCTCCCTGCAAACCACCATCAGCCAGCTTACCGAACTGGAATCGTCGGTCGGCACCACCCAGAACAACCTGACGGCACAATCGAGCCTGCTGACCAATGTCCAGTCGACGCTGGAAGATCAGCTTGACGATTCCATGGGTGTCGATGCCGCGACCGTTGCCACCCAGGTCGCATCCGTCAAATTGCAGCTTGAAGTATCCTACAAGCTTGTTGCCGACATGAAGGGCATGACACTGGCAGATTATATCTGATCTTCCTGGGTTATCGCCTTTCCCCGCATTATCCCATCGTCGGCAAGGCGCGCCCAGATATCCGCACGGCTCCTTTTCAGGCAACAGCGTGCCAATATCGGGCCCCACCGCCCTTCCTCGATGTCGGGTTTGTGGTTCTTGCCGGTCATCAGCCGGTTTTCGTCGCTCTGAAGCGCATTCTTCCGTCTTCCGGCGGAATATTACCGCCGTCAGGCCGACCTCCTGAAAAATCGTGCGCATCCGTCGCCATTTTTCTTCTCCCAAGAGTGTAAGGGTTGCACGTCATGCCCCAGGCAGTCGGGTTCTCCGCGGAACAGACGCTTCATCCCGAAGGCAGTGCCGAGGCATTACAGCTTGCCGGACACCTGCACGAGGCCACGGCGGCCTATCAGGCCCGGCTGGCATCCACCCCGAACGACCCCAGAACCCTGAGCAATTACGGCGGGCTGTTAAACGCATGCAGCCGTTTCGACGACGCATACGCAATCCTCACCCGATCGATTGCGCTCGACCCGACCCAACCCGATGCATGGTCCAATCTGGGCAACACATTGCTGCATCTGGCGCGCTACGATGAAGCGATCGCGGCATACAGAAACTGCCTGCAACGCAATCCGGCGCACGCCCTGGCCCTGAGCAATCTCGGTGTAGTCCTCGACCATCGCGGCGCGCACGAACTGGCCCAGAAATTTCACCAGGTCGCCATACAGCTTACGCCTGACAACGCGCATACACGCACCAATTATGCCATCTCGCTGCTGGCGCAGGGCGACTATCTCCCCGGCTTTCGAGAGTATGAGTGGCGTTGGACAACCCACAGTTCCCGTAGCTACGGCATGACCGTTCCGCAATGGAAAGGCGAGGATTTCCCCGGCCGCACCCTCATGATCCATACCGAGGGCGGCTTCGGCGACATGCTCCAGTTCTCCCGCTTCATTCCATTGGCCGCCCAGCGAGGCGGGCATGTCATCGTGCGGGCACGGAGGGAATTACTGACCCTCCTGCGGCAGTCTTTTCCCGAACAGCGGTTTTTTTCCGAAGACGACGCGGTACCGCCGCATGATCTTCAATGCCCCGTTCTCAGCCTGCCCTTCGCACTGGGCACGACCCTGACGACCATTCCCGGCGCCAGCGGTTTCCTCCATGCGGATGCGCAAAAGACATCCTTCTGGCACCAGATGTTTCATCAGGATGACGCGGCGAACGGCGGGCTTGCCAATCCCCTCCGTGTCGGTCTGGTCTGGGCAGGCGCTCCGCATCCCGAGATCCAGGCGGCCGAACTGGCCGATCGGCGGCGCTCGACCGACCTTGCAACCTTCGCGCCTCTTGCCCGGATAGAGGCGAACATTCTGTTCTACAGCCTGCAAATCGGCGAAAAATCCTTACAAGCCCAAACCCCGCCCACTGGAATGCGCCTGGTCGATCACACATCCCTGTTGCGGGATTTCAGCGACACCGCCGCGCTGGTCAACGCGCTGGATCTGGTCATCGCCGTCGATACGTCAACCGCACACGTGGCGGCAGGACTGGGGAAACCGGTCTGGATGCTGTCCCGCTACGACCAATGCTGGCGCTGGCTTTCCGGTCGCACCGATTCGCCATGGTATGACAGCCTGCGCATCTATCAGCAGACCGCCCCCCTCGACTGGTCAGACCCGATCCGGCGCATCCATGCCGACCTGCGGACTCTGGCGGCGCATCCTCGCCCCATACAAGCCTGAACCGCCATCCGAATGACCACCGCGTCGTTCGGTCACATTAACCCGACAGAACAAGCGGCAAGGCGCCCCCCTGCCCCAAAAAACAATCCGGCGCGGCGGCATCAGCCACCGCGCCGGATGTCAACCCGACGGGGCCATGCTCAGCTTCATGGCCCCGACGACACGGCAACAATCAGAAATCGCTACCAATCGTGGCCATCGCCGCGAAGGGCGAGGCGATCGAGTAGCTGGGTGAGCTGGCGGCAATCTTCGTGCCATTGACGCCGATGGTCGCCACTGCGTTGCCCTGCGGCGAGGTGACGTAACCGCGATAACGGTTGTCAGAGATATTCTGCAGGTTCAGACGAATCGTCGGGTTCTGGAAGAAGCCGAGCTTCGGCAGACGATAACCGACATGGATGTTCATACGAACATAGCCGGGCATGCTCTGGTCATCCATGAACGTGGAGTACTGCTTCGCCACATATTTCAGGTTAAACCCGCCGAACGCATGGCCGTCATCGTAATCCAGGCCGAAACCGACCTGATATCCCGGCGCCTGCGGCGCGATCTTGCCCTTGGTCCGCAGGTAGTCGCCACCACCGGGCATGTTGCTGTCGGTCACGGCATGCAGATACTCGAACGACGCATACGGGCGCAGATGGTAGCGCAGCGGCGCCGTTCCCACCTCAACGTCGACACCGTCAGCATGGGAACTACCGGCGTTGATGTTCGTCGTGGTCACCTGATCCGGAAGTAACTGGGTATAGAGACGGCCGGTAAATGCATAGTGGAAATAGGTCACCGCCGCAGAAATCAGGTTGTCCTGATAACGCCAGCCCGCTTCTTCCGAGATAGAGATTTCCGGCCCCTGCTTGGGATTGGGCACAGTGCTGTATGAACCGTTTTTGTACGTGCCGGAATCATAAAGCGCATAGTTCTGCGGCATACGGAAATTGGTCGAAACTGAGGCGAACAACTGGTTGTGCT
Organism: Gluconacetobacter brunescens; assembly: GCF_048695475.1. Taxonomy (NCBI): domain Bacteria; kingdom Pseudomonadati; phylum Pseudomonadota; class Alphaproteobacteria; order Acetobacterales; family Acetobacteraceae; genus Gluconacetobacter; species Gluconacetobacter brunescens. Next base: position 861,203 of record NZ_JBLHEN010000002.1, read on the forward strand.
CGTCGATCTTGTAGCGGATCGCACCGGTCGGCAGCGCCACCCGGTAATTGGTGGTCACATATTTCTGCGACACCATCGGCAGATAGTTGGTGCCACTGCGATCGACGATGGCATATTTCAACCCCGCGTCAATCGTCAGCCGGTTATTCAGCAGCGAGAGCTGGTCGCCGATGAAGGGTGTGTGGACACGGGTCTGCGTAAATGTGTCGCGATACTGTAGGGTCTCGCCGCTATACGGACCACTGGTGATAACGAGGTTTCCGCTGTCGTCACCCGAGTTCAACGGCGAACCATTATCGCCGATCAGGCTGTAGGGCGAGGTCTGGGTCTGCTTGGAATACTCGAACCAGTAACCGATCATCAGGCGGTTGACGCCGGTCGTCACGGTGACCTTGGCCGTGTTGCCCGGGCGATAAGTCTGGGTCAGGCTGGTGTAGTAGAACGGATAGGTTCCCGAAGTCACTCCGTCAAACTTGCCGGTCACCGTCTGGCCGACCACCGATATCTTGTTGGCGGTACAAGCATCGCCATCAAGGCAGTAGTTCGAGAGGCCGCCACCGCCGCCGCCATAACCGTACCAGAAATACGGCGTATCGGTCAGTTCCACCCCATGCCCCAGATTGAATGTCATGGGCATCGAGGAATAGATGTTCGTGAACGGATTGGGATGCAGCTTGTAATAGTTGCTGTTGTAAATCTTCGTTCCGTTCGATGAGACCGTATAGGGAATGGCGCTGTAGTTAGCGGGCGGGTTCAAACCCTTGTCACCGTTCTGTAGATACTGGTTCCAGGACGACTGCGTGACAGTGCGGTAAGAGTTGTTGTCCAGACGATTGCCGACCACGACCCATGACCAGCGGTTGCCCTGCCCCCAGTCGGAGACAAGCTTCATCTCGCCGTGCTTCTTGTCCTCGACGCCCGGACCACGCCAATGGTCCTGACGGGCCTGCGAATAGGAGAAATAGGCCCGCAGATTGGTATTACCCAGATAACCGGTGTCAAAGCGCAGGAAGCCGCGTGTACCATTGAACGAGCCATAGCTCATATTGACATGACCGCCCATCTTCGCCTTCGGGTCGATCATGTACATGTCGACCGTGCCACCCGTGGCACTCAGATGAGGGCTGTCGAGATCCGCCGAGCCCTGCGACAGGCGGATCGTCTTCAGGTTTTCCGAATCGACGATTTCCTGCGGATAGACCGCGAAATTGCCGATATCGTTGATCGGAAAGCCTTCAAGCGTGAAACCCATCTGGCTTTCGGTCAGACCGCGCACCGACATGTTGCCGCCCGTCATCCCCATCGGGTCGCTGTCGGACGTATTGACGCCGGGCAGCAACGCGATCAGCTGCATCGGGTTCTGCGCCGGGTTCTGCTTGGCAATCCAGTCGCGGGTCACCGCCGAAATGGATTTCGGCGCATCTTCCTTGCCCATCAGGCCGCCGCCGAAGGCGCGGCCGGTATCACCGTCGCCCAGAGTACGCGCGCCACGCACCTCGATACGTTCCTGATCGGTCGGCTCCGTCGCACCCAGCATCGTCGGGCGTGCGTTGGCTGTAACCTCAGCCGGGCGTGCCTCTGAAGTCCCGGGCACCTTGGCGGCCGGCTTGGATGACGACGGCGCGACGTCCTGCGCGAACGCCGCCCCCCCGATCGACGAAAGCACAGTCGAAGACACCAGAGCGAGCATCGTCGACCTGATATAGTTTGTCATACAATCTCCATTGATGAAAGATGACCCCCCCAGGTCATTTTTCAGGGAACCTGACCGATTGGTCTGGTTTTGTATAGAGACCAGCAGAAATTTCATTAATTATTCAAACTCATTTTTCAAAACGAATGAAAAATCCATTGTGCGTGACAAAGTTGCAACAAACTGCCGCATGCTCCGCCCCCTGCCGGCCCGCACGATCTCTTGCCGTTTTCACCACAGGCATCCTGGGCTCCTATAGCCGTACCAATCGCGAACATCCTTTTATTTTATTGTTTTTATTGTATTTTTAATTCGGGAAAATCAGCCTAATAAGTCAGGAGTCGTATCGTGCGCCGCCCTGCCGCCTATGCTCCGGCCGCCGCGCGATACGCTCGGACATCGGAACCTGCCGCAGCAGCAGCCGCCAAGCATTCCGTGAAAGAAACAATACCGCCGGCCCCAGGCCCCTCTCTCATGCTGCTACCGCCGATTCGATGGCTCGACCGCCCCCTCGGCATCGGCAGGACCAGCCGGGGCGCATAACGCAGCGGCTCGCGGCTATCCGGTTCAGAGGATATCCTGTCCCTTCCTGCCCTGCGGCGGCAGGTGGCAGCCATGGCACAACCGGACCGGGCCGGCCGTGCCATGCTCGCGGCGACGCGCCAGATGGCAGCCCTCGCAGAAATCATGAAATGTCGACAATGCCAGGGCCGCCTGATCCGGTCGCGTCCGGTGACAACCGATGCATGTGCGGTCGGGGGCGGAAGCCAACGCGGGTTCCAGCACGTCATGATGGCACTGCACGCAATTATAAGCCGCATGGTCGCGATGCATGAACACGACCGGGATCGGCATCGCGTGGCTGATGCCCGATTCACACCACCATGCCACGCCGCCCCCGATACCGAGGATCGCGGCCAGCCCCCAGACAGGGAGCCAGCCCTTCATGGCGCCAGCCACTGGCTGACACGGACTCCATAGAGCACGCAGACACCCAGCGAGACACCGCCAACCACCACCGCCAGCCGAACGGCGACAGGCGCGGTGTGACGGCGCCGATGGCCGGAAGGCCGCGGCAACCTGCCATGGCGGCCCACCCACGGCAGGATGGCGCAGAAGGCGGCAATCGCCGACAGGGCGATCATCTGGCCCCGTGCCTGTACATGCAGGCGGGCCACCATGATATGAAAACTGGCCATGCCGAGCAGGACCAGCGCCACCAGCCCGTGCGCCTGCCGAAAACGGGCCGCTTTCCGCCAGATCCGAGCGCGCACGGCATGAAAGGACGGTCCGATGGCCAGAGCGGCCAGCAGCAGCCCCGCAAGGCCAGCCAGCATGTAGCCCGGACCACCCGGCAGCAGGTAGCGGCCCGTCAGCGGCTCGGCCCACAGCGACAGGCCGGCATGCAGAACGACGAACCCACCCGCGACGCACCCCAGCAGGCGATGCGCAACGGTAAAAAACTTGCCGTCATTGAAAGGGACCCGCAGCGGGCGACCGGTCAGGAGAAACAGGAAGGCCATCAGCACATAGGCAATGAAGCCGCAGCCCATCGCACCATCCCATGACGGTTCATTGGCAGGCAGGTCCGCCCCGATGAAGAAGACCGGGACCAACAGCCCGCACAACACCAGCAACGGCAGAAGAATGATCACGTCCCCTCCGTGCCGCAACGATCCGCCTCGGCGTGCCCATAGCCGTCCAGTTGCTCCCGTCCGCCGAGCCGCCGATAAGACTGACATCGGAACAATAAGATGAACAGGCCGTGATGACGGCCCTATCGGATCGAGGCCGCGAATTTTATCACCATATTTGATCGTTGATTAAAAGAAATACCGCATTATGATGCGCGTCGCTTCAAGCTCCGACCTGTTTGCCGCATATCGACCGTACATGATGATTTTTAACCCGCCGGAATTCCCGTAATGAGTCTTATTGACACCATCCAGCCGTTATATTCGCTGTCCGGTCTGGGCGTGGGGTTTCTGGTTGGTCTCACCGGGGTTGGCGGCGGATCCCTGATGACGCCGCTCCTGATCCTGCTGTTCGGCGTGCATCCCCAGACGGCGGTGGGCACCGACCTGCTTTATGCCGCGATCACCAAGGCGGTCGGCACCGGTGTGCATGGTTTCTCCGGCGGGGTGGACTGGAAAGTGGTCCGCCGCCTGGCCAGCGGCAGTATCCCCGCCTCCGCCCTGGCACTCGTCGTGCTGCACACGATGGGTGCGCCATCGCTGATCACCACCCACCTCATTACCCGCAGCCTGGGCGTCGCCCTGCTGCTGACCGCACCCTGCATCCTGTTTCGTGCCGCCATCATGCAGCGTCTGTCCGGTTTCTCCGCCAGCCTGTCCGACCGCCGGACCCATATCCTGACCATCGCCGTCGGGGCGCTGCTCGGCCTTCTGGTCTCGCTATCGTCCGTCGGCGCGGGCGCGATCGGGGTCACGGTCCTGCTGGTGCTGTATCCCGGACTGTCGACGGCCCGGATTGTCGCAGCCGATATCGCGCACGCCGTGCCGCTGACCCTGGTCGCCGGTCTGGGCCACTGGCTTCTCGGCTCGGTCAACGGCGGCATGCTGCTATCCCTGCTGGTCGGATCGATCCCCGGTATCATCCTGGGCAGCCTCTTCGTCGGCATGGTCCGCGAAAGCGTCCAGCGCATGGTTCTGGCCAGCGTACTCACCATCGTCGGTATCCGCATGATCTGAAACCCTGTCTGGAAATGCACGCAGGCGGCGATCCGACGCGCGTTTCCAGACAGGTTCTCAGAGGCCCACCCGAACGTCCCTCCAGAGCAGGCACGATGACAAAACCGGTCCTTCGTCATCGTCGTCGGGTTCGAACGGCCCCTCGTCCGGCACATCGCCAGGGATCGGCTCGTCCGGATCATACGGTCCGGGCGAGGGCGTCGGCATCGGCCGCCGGGGCCCGGAATGGTCAGAATGGTCATGTTCACGCATGGACATCGCAACCTTCCCGCCGCTACGGCGATTCAACCACATGCACCCGCGCGGGTTTCCTGCAAGGGTCCGTTCCCCTGGGTCCCGCGCGTTTGTGAACACGACATCATTGCCCTGGCCACCCGAACAGGATTAGCGTCTCAGCATAACACATATGCCTGAAATGCAGAGGCCAAGAGTGACGAAACCAAGATCACTCGACAATCATCACGCTTCAGTGAGCATCCACCACGCGGATCGTGTCTACAGCATGCTGAGAGATGAATCCGCGTCCGGCCGCTCGGCGCTCGCGGCCTCCTGGTCGCGCTCGCTGCGCCATTACGGCCTGAGCCCGAATCATAACGCCCCCCCACACCGTCTGGACGCCCGGGGCTATCGCGAAGCACGCGAACGCAGCGCGCTGCTGCTGCAAGCGGCACAACCGGTTCTGGACCGGCTGACCTCCGCGGTCCGGCGCGGCGGATTCTGCATGCTGCTCAGTGACGCGCGCGGCGTCGCGCTGGAACAGAGATGCCTGGCCGGCGACGAGGAAATCTTCAGTTCCTGGGGCCTGAATCTCGGTGCCGTATGGGACGAAGCCCATGAAGGCACCAACGGCATCGGCACCTGCCTCGCGGAAGACAGGGTGCTGACGATCCATCGCGACCAGCATTTCTTCTCCCGCAACGCCGGCCTCAGTTGCACCATGGCGCCGATCCATGATCCCTCGGGCAGTCCGATCGGCGGCATCGACATTTCCTCGTGCCGCAATGATTGCGACACGGCGACGCTCTCCTTCCTGGCGTTGGTGGTCGAAGATGCCGCCCGACGAATCGAAACCAGGCTGTTCGGCGAAGCCTTCGCCGACCACCGCATCATCTCGCTGGGCAACGAGGCGCAGGCCCTGCTGGCGGTGGACGAGAACGAGGTGATCGTCGGCACCAACAAGGCCGCCCGCGCCCTGTTCGGCCTGCACGCCGGCAAACCCATGACGTTGCCCGACCTGCTGTCGGATACCGGCCACGAAGATCCCGCACGCGCCGCCCACGCCGCCCTGCAACGGGTGCTGAAACGCTGTAACGGGAACATCTCGGCGGCGGCGCGGGAACTGGGCGTCAGCCGTGCCACGCTGCATCGCCGGCTGAAGCGTCACGAGGCCCACTGAGGCCCTGCCACTGTCGCGGAACTGCGACAGATCGGGCTTCGCACCAGCCCTGGCGGGCTGACAAATCCAGTCTCCATCGTCACTCTTCCGAATGTTGACCGCGCTCCGTCCGCGGCGACCAAGAAGGAGAATGACCATGGACTCGCTGGAAAGCCATCGAATCGACATGTCGTCACCGTTCAAGGCGCAGTACGACAATTTCATCGGCGGCCGCTGGGTGCCCCCTTTCGACGGGGAATATTTCGACAATCCGTCACCGGTCGACGGGCGCATCCTGTGCAAGGTCGCCCGCTCCAGGGCCGAGGATGTCGAACGGGCGCTCGACGCCGCCCACGCCGCGCGCGATGCCTGGGGCGAGACCAGCGCGGCCCAGCGCGCGCTGCTGCTCAACCGCATCGCCGATCGGATCGACGAGAATCTCGAACTGCTGGCCCGCGCCGAAAGCTGGGACAACGGCAAGCCCCTGCGCGAGACGCTGAACGCCGACCTGCCTTTATGCGTCGACCATTTCCGCTATTTCGCCTCCTGCATCCGCGCGCAGGAAGGTGCGCTGTCGGAAATCGACCACGACACCGTCGCCTATCATTTCCACGAACCGCTGGGCGTGGTCGGCCAGATCATCCCCTGGAACTTCCCGCTGCTGATGGCGGCCTGGAAACTGGCCCCGGCCCTCGCGGCGGGCAATTGCGTGGTGATGAAGCCGGCCGAACAGACCCCAGCCTCGATCCTGGTCCTGGCCGAACTGATCGCCGACATCCTGCCGGCCGGCGTGCTCAACATCGTCAACGGCTTCGGGCGCGAAGCCGGCACGGCTCTCGCCTCCAACAGCCGGATCGCCAAGATCGCCTTCACCGGATCGACCCCGACCGGCAAGATGATCGCCCATGCGGCCGCCGACAACCTGATTCCCGCCACGCTGGAACTGGGTGGCAAATCCCCCAACGTGTTCTTTTCCGACATCGCCGCCGAAGACGACGATTTTCTCGACAAGGCGATCGAAGGCTTCGTCCTGTTCGCCTTCAACCAGGGCGAGGTCTGCACCTGCCCCTCCCGCGCCCTGATCCACGAATCCATCTATGACCGCTTCATGGAGCGCGCGCTGCGCCGGGTCGCCGCGATTAAGCAGGGCAATCCGCTGGATCTCACGACGATGGTCGGCGCCCAGGCCTCGGTCGACCAGATGAACAAGATCCTCTCCTATATCGATATCGGGCGACAGGAAGGCGCCCAGTTGCTGACCGGCGGCAGCCGGGCCGACGTGGGTGACGCGCTGTCGAACGGCTGCTACATCCAGCCCACCGTCTTCAGGGGCGACAACCGGATGCGGATCTTCCAGGAAGAGATCTTCGGCCCCGTCGTCTCCGTCACCACCTTCCGCGACGATGCCGAGGCGGTGAAACTGGCCAACGACACGCTGTTTGGCCTGGGTGCGGGCATCTGGACCCGCGACGGCACCCGCGCCTATCGCGTCGGACGGGCCATCAAGGCGGGCCGCGTCTGGACCAACTGCTACCACGCCTACCCGGCCCACGCCGCCTTCGGCGGATACAAGCAGTCCGGCATCGGGCGTGAAAATCACCGGATGATGCTCGATCACTACCAGCAGACCAAGAACCTGCTGGTCAGCTACGCCCCGAAGAAACTGGGGTTCTTCTGACCACCCGCCCCCAACGGGTCAGCCGGGTGCCGACAGGCACCCGGTCTGGAGAACCCATCGGGTTCTCAGAACGTCACGCGCACACCGCCAAACCCGCCGATCGGCGCGGCGGGGCTGTAGCTGCGCGGATTAGTCGCCCCCGGCGCCTGCGCCAGATAGACCGAACCGGTCGGCGAGAACGTACCGAAGGTGTAGTAATGCCGGTCGGTCACATTCGAGATGCTGCCGAACAATTGCAGGGAATGCGTGACCTGAACCGACGTGTGCAGGTTCAGCACGAAGAACCCCGGCAGGCGCGGCGTCAGGTTGGCTTCGTCGCCAAACAGATACTGCCCGCCCTGCAGGAGAAAATCGCCCCCAACGGTCCAGATCGGGGTGATACGCACATCCACTCCGCCGGTCAGCTTGTCCAGCGGAATCCCCGGCAGGCGATTGCCCTTGCTGATGGTGATATTGCCGTCATCGTCAGCAGCGGGGTTGCTGCCCGCATCCTCGACGAAGCCGCTGCGATAGGTCGCGTCGGTATGGGTATAATTCAGCCAGGCCGACCAGCCATCCGCCTGCCAGGCCAGATGCACCTTGCCCCCCTGCCGCCGCGTCGCCCCGATATTGGCAAAAAACGCCCGGTTCAGCGTCTCGCTGTTGATAAACACAATGTCGTTGTCGGCATCGGTGCGGAACAGCCCCAGATCGTAGGTCAGGCGGCCCGCCTTGCCGATCGTAAACCCGCCACGCAGACCGGCCTCGAACGTATGCGCCCGCACCTGCTTCAACTCCGGATCGCCGACGAAGAAATTGGCCAGACTGCACGCATTCTCCGGTCCGGCGCAGGAGAGTTCAGCCGGCGTCGGCGCACGGTTCGCCTCGGCATAGCCGCCATAGATCGTGGCCCAATGCGTCAGGCGGTAGCTGATCCCGCCCCCCGGATTGATCGCCGAATAGGCATGATGGCCGCTCAGATCGCCGCCATTCTGGTCGGCCAGATTGATCTGCGCGAAATTGTAACGCATCGACCCGGTCAGCGAGAGGCGCGGCGTCAGGTCGATCGTATCGGTCGCAAACACGCCGACATAGGCATCATTCACCCGCACCCGCACCGGCACGGTCTCCCCCGGCTCGTCAATCACGTAGCCGGGGCCATAATATTCCCGTGTCACCGGGGTCAGTCCCCCCAGTATGGCGGAACCGGTGAACATCGTCTGCGCCCCGTCGAAACTGACGCCCGCCACCTCATGATTGCGCAGGCCGAACACCGAATGGTCCTCGGTCTCCTGCATCGTCACGCCATAGCCGTTGGTGTTCGTCGTCTGCAAATCCAGTTCGGAATACGCGCCACCATCCAGGAAATCGGGAATCGTCGCCCCGCCCCGCGTGGTCGAAGGATCGCCGTCGTCGGTGCACATCAGGCCCGATCCATCATCGCACGGCGCATCGTTGGGTGCGTTGCCGTTGATCACGCGCTGCTGGAAATAATCGTAATGCACCTGCCCCTGCACCGAGAGCGTGTCGGTAAAGCTGTGCCGGCCATTCACCGCGAACTGGATGAATTTGTTCGCCATCTGGTTGGGCGCGGTAAACTGCGCCCTGGGGTCGGCGCGCAGAAGCTCCACCGGCGAGGTCCCCGGCCCGTTCAGCACCGAATTGGCCAGATCGAGGCTGCCATGCACCTCCGTCGCCAACCCTTTCCAGCCCAGGTCGGCATACAGGCTCTGGATGTCGGTGCTTTGCAGGTCCCGCCAGCCATCCTCATGAACCTCCCGGCCGGCGACATAGAAACCCCAGTTCCCCCGGCGCGCGGCATAATCGCCCTGCGCCACGATCCGTCCGAACGACCCGCCGGACAGATCGGCCTCGCCGCCGGTAGCCTTATTGAAGGCATTCTTCATCCGCACATTCAGCGCCCCACCCAGCGCATTCAGGCCGAAGACGGGGTTCGATCCCTCCACCGCCACCCGTTCGATCGCCAGGTCCGGGATCAGGTCCCAATTCACCGTATCGCCGAAAGCCTGGTTGAAGCGCACACCATCGAGATAGACCGCAATACCCTGCGACGTACCCTGCAACGGCGATGCCTGAAAGCCGTTCATCACGATGGTGGGCTGATAGGGATTCCCCGCGGGCGAATTGAGGCTGACACCCGCCAGACGGCTATCCAGCGCATGCAGCAGGTCCGACGTGCCGGTCAGTTGCAGGTCATGCGCGGTCACGATGGCGGTCGCCGCCGGAAGACGGTCACGGTCGATGCCCGACCCAGGCAAGGGCGAGGTGCCGATCACGGTAATATCCTCCGGCTGCACGCCGGCCGACACACCGTCCGCGGCCGTCGCCGGGACCGGCTGCGCCAGTACCGCGCGGGCTGGCAGAAAGCACAATGCGGCGGAGGCCAGATACATGGCCCTCCGCCCGATCATTTTTTCAAACATGCGTTTATTCTTTTCTTTTGATTGGCATGCCACACGGTTCATCAGACCGAACGGAACCAGGGAAGTCGATGGGACATTTTCCCGAGCGCCACAAAAATCATTCGTTCCGGCCGGCATTCTTCACATCGCGGCCCTTCGCCGCGCGCCTGGACCTGCTGGGGCGCCTGCTGCTCGCACTCGCGGTGGCGGCAATCATCGGCTTCACGGCCGGCTCCGGCCTCGCCGCGTGGCAGGCAGCCCGTTCGATCCGGGTGGAACTCGCCGCCGCCCTGGCGAATGCCCGTGCCGACATTGCTGCGACGCCCCCTCAACCAGCCGCGTCCGCCACCGCCTGGCTGACGGAATTGTGCGACAGCTTCGACGGCAACCGCCACATCCAGGCGCGGATCACCGATCAGACCGGACGAGTCCTGCATCAGTCCCGACTGGCCACCGGTTCCCGTCCGCCCGCCTGGTTCCTGCGCGCCACCGCACCGGCCATGGCCCCGATAACGCTCTCCCCCACCGGCTTCCCGACCGGATGGCGATTGCGCCTGCAAGCCGATGCGACCAACGAAGCCGCGGAACGCTGGGGAGAGCTCCGGGTACAGATCGCCACCATCACGCTGCTGGTCGTGCTGATCGCCGGATCATGCTGCGTCATCGTCGTGCGCGGCCTGCGCCCACTTGCAACATTATCCGGAGCCTATGCCCGCATCGCGGCAGGCGACGAAATGGTGGATCTCCCCGAGACCGGCCCGGCCGACATCGCAGGCCAGGCCGCCTCCTTCAATCGCATGGCCCGCGCACTGCGCACCGCAACCGCGCAAAACCGCCATCTCCAGGACCAGCTCGCCCGCGTTGCGGAAGAAGAACGCGCCGAAATCGCGCGCGACCTGCACGACGAAGTCGGCCCCCTGCTGTTCGGGATCACCACCTTCGCCGCCACCCTTGCCCGCTCCGCCAGCGAAGGCCGCCACGACGCCATCCCAGCCCAGATCCGCGCCATACAGGACGCCACCGGATCGATCCAGCGCACCCTGCGCGCCATCCTGAAGCGGCTGCACGCCACGCCTGACGGCGGCCTGCCCGAAGCCCTGACCGGAATCGTCCTGTTCTGGAACAACATCGCTCCACACATCATCTTTACGGTTTCATGCGCCCCTTCGCTCGCCACCCTGGACGATGCAGCGCGCGCAGCCCTGTTTCACGTGGCGCAGGAAGCCGTCTGCAATGCCGCGCGCCACGGACATCCCTCGCACATCGCACTAAAAGCCACGCGCAGCGAAGGCCGGATCATCCTGTCGATCCATGACAACGGCACGACCGGCACCGGCACGCCGGGCCTCGGCCTCGCCGGCATGCGCCGCCGGCTCGCGGACCTGGACGGCCATCTGGCCATCTCGCGCGACCACGGCTGGACCGTCACCGCCACCCTGCCCGATCCGGACATCCACCCGGCGCCGGCCCCCATCACCCACACCATGGCGCCGGAGGCGCACGACATATGAAAATCCTGCTGGTAGACGACCATACGGTGGTGCGCGCCGGGCTGGGGCAACTCCTGTCAACGGCGCTGGGCGCCACGATCCTCGAAGCCGCCGACACCCCGACCGCCCTCGATCTCGCCCTGCACAGGCAGCCGGACCTCGTGGTGCTGGATCTCGGCCTGCCCGGCGCCGGCGGCCTGTGGCTGCTGCCCCGCCTACGCGACGCCGGCCTGCGCGTGCTGGTGCTGAGCATGCACGCCGACCCGATCTACGCCCGCCGGGCGCTGGATGCCGGGGCAACAGGCTATGTCTCGAAGACGATCGGCGCCGAAGACCTGCTGGACGCCATCCGTCAGGCCATGGGCGGACAATGCTATGTCGAAGCCGGAATCGCCGCCATGCTGAACGAACATCGCGACGTGCTGGGCCGCGATTTCGGCCGCCTGACGGCACGCGACCTGGATATCATGCGTTTTCTGGGCGAAGGACGCAGCCTGTCCGATATCGCGGCAACTTTGGGCGTCAGCTACAAGACGGTCGCCAACACCGCCGGCATGATCAAGACCAAGCTGGGCGTCGCCCGCACCGCCGACCTGATCCGGCTGGCCATCGCCACGCAGGCGGGGGGAACCATGGATGGGTTCCGACGCATGCCGTAAGGTCTGGATTCTTCTTTTTCTGAAGAAAAAGAAGCAAAAAGACTTTTGTTCGTTTGGGTCATCGTCCGTGGGCGATGCGAAATCATCCGGGGGCACCCATGCCCCCGGATGACAAGTCATATCAGAAGAACAGGATCGCACCACCCGAAACAGTATTGTCGCTGGCGGAGTTGCCGTTATGCGCCGCCGCCTGGGTGTGGGCATATTCGGCCACCAGCTTCAGCCAGTCCGTCAGGTCGTAATAGGCCGCGCCGACCTCGGACTGATTGCGCCGCACCAGCCCGGTCGCGGTATCGCCCGCCGCCAGATAGAGGTTACTGACGCCATAACTCCCCACCAGCTTGAAGCGCTTGGTGAAATTATACGCACCCTGCACATAGTAACCTTCCGAATCCCGCTTGCGTCCATTCTCCGCGATCCCGTCGAAGAACAGACCGGTCGTGCCGAGGCCGCTGCCGCGATAGTAATAAACCACCGCCTGGGCCGCGCCATAGGTCAGCTTGGCACCGATTTCGCCGGCCTCGGCCATGGCGCCACGCCGGTCTGCTTCCGCCAATATGGTGCTCGTCAGGCCCTGCTGATGCTGGATCAGGAAACTGGACCAGATCTTCGTCGTCAGGTCGCCGATCTTGAAAGTATAGGTGAGCTTGCCCTGGACCATCGGCGAACTATGCTGCGTCGACCCTGCCGACAGGTTGCCCCCGGCAAAATTGTAAGCATCCAGCGGCTGGAAGACACCGACCGATCCCTGGAAACCGGCAACGACCGGCGAGGCGTAGGAAATCTGCGGAATCCAGTCGGCATAGACATAACCCAGGCCGATGCGGCCCAGCGAGGTATTGGCCGGCGCGGTATTGCTGCCCGTCGAGCCGACACTGAGCAGCGTCGCATCTTCCAGAATCGCATCGGAGCCGAACAGCGCCAGATCGCGACCGAGCTTGACGGTGCCGAAACTCTTGGTGCCCGCCGTCAGGTAGACCTGACGAAGATCGATGCCCGCCGTTCCCAACCCGACCGGGCTCCCACCGGAATTGGCGTTGAACGCCCCCGGATTGGCGTTGTCGAGGCCGGGATACATCCCCAGCACCGCCGACATATCGATCCCCGACTGCGTCGTGGACAGCTTGAGGACGAAGCCCGCCGGCAACAGGCCGTTGCGCACGGCCGACGAATCGAATCCGCTCCCCCCGCTCGACAGTCCTCCCGCCACCGGCAGACCGTGCCCGGGCATATTGTAGCTATAGAACCCGTTGATGAAGCCGGAGAAATTGATATCGATCGGCCCGGCCTTGAAGGTCAGCCCCTTGCCGGAAACATAGGGCGCGACCCGGACCACGCTGGGGCTGTCGATCGTGCTGCGCGCCGCCAGCATCGAGGCCTCGGCGGCACGGGCGCTCGCCGCCGCACTGTCGGCCGCCCGCTGCGCGGCAACCACCGCCGGCATCACCGCGCCATCCGTGGCGGCCTCGGTCGTTGCGGCCGCGCCGTGACGCGCAACACCCCGCCCCCGTCGCGGCGACGGGGCCGAAGCCTCCTCCACCGCATGGTGCCGGTGCTTGGCCAGCAGGGTCGAATATTCAACCTGCGTCAACGCCCCCTTGGCCCGCAGGATATCAAGAAGATCACTGTAATCATCAGCTCTGGCAGGGCGGGCCGACAGCATGGACACGCCACCAGCAGCCAGAACGGCCGTCAAACCCACATGCGCCCAATGTCTTGCAGACATGTGACCAACTCCGTTGTTTCTTATTTTTATTATAAGTCGTTCGTCGCTATAGCGCGAATAACCATTCGCGGCGCGCCCGCACAAGCCCCGGGACCATCAGAAAGCCACAGAAACAGCGCCCGCGCCATAAGCCGACCCGGCCGGGAATCTGGCCGGGTCGGCGTCCCACGTCCTACTCGCCGCTATAGACCAGCGGCACGGTCGATGATTTGGCCCCGTCGAAGGTCAGTTCGGTCGAACCGGCGGGCATGCCGTTCTGCTGGAGCAGAAACGCCATGATATTCACATAGACATCGTGCGGCAGGCTGGCCGGCTGGGTTGCCGGCATGTTCTGCGACACAATGGTAAAGACATCGCCGACATGGAAATTCGCCTTGGGCGAGGCGAAATTCTTGCCCTTCAGCGCAGGCCCGGCCATCCCCTCCAGATTGTCGCCATGACATTGCGCGCAATTGTCGGCATAGGCTTTCTTGCCCGCATCGGCCTGCGCCGCCGTAAAGAGCGCGGGCTTATCCCCACCGGCAGCCGGAGCAGCCGGAGCGGCCGCAGCCGCCGGGGCAGCCGGCACATCCGCCGCGGCCAATACGATCGGATTGGCCGGTGACATGGCATAAGGGCTCAGCAGCGCCGCCAGTTGGCCGGAGCGCCGCAGCGCCTCGACACTCTTCTGGAACGAAGCCGCCGCCGCCGCGCCGTGCGGGCCATACAACGCCACCACGTCCCAGGCCGCATGGGGCTCGTTCAGCGCATGAATGCAATAGTCGCGCGCTTTTTCCCCACCGGGCAGATAGGCCACGGCACTGGCGCGCCACACCATCGCCGCCCGGTCCGTATGATGCACCACGCTGGCAATGGTCTGCGCGTCCGTCGGATAAATATCGGCCCGCACGTTGGGATGTTTCACGAAATACAGGTTCGGTGCCGTCAGGTAGGTCACCGCCACATCCGTTCCATTCGGCAGCGCCGCCAGCGTTTCCGCCTCGTGGCTGCGCGGCGTCACCAGCACGAATCCCATCCGCGCATAGGGCGCCGTGGCCCGCATCCCCTCAGGCACCGCGCCATGCATGGCATCCACGGGAAAGCCCAGCACCAGCGCGCAGCGCGAGGCCGCGAGCGTGCTGAATTTCTTGACGTCGAACCCATCGTCGTCCCCTTCGCCGCTGCCGTCGAACGTATAGATCGCGGCATCGGTACCCTGCTGATGGGCCACCGCCTGGACCACACGGCGATCCATCGCATGGGCCGGGTTGGAGGAATCGATGCAGACCGAGACGGTCGCCCCGGCCGGCCGGGCAGCCATCAGGGCGCTGGCCGCGACAGCGCAGACCAGCACGCGGCGCGACAGACTGGCAATGTTCAGGCGCATGCGGTCCTCCTTACAGCGCGAAGACATAGAGATGGCCCCCCAGCGGAATGGAGCGGACGCGCGGATCCTTCGCCATGTCGCCACCCCAGATCGGCACACCGCCGCCCCAACCGGCATAAACGCCGACATATTGCTTGTCGCCCACCTTCCAGGTGCTGGGCACGCCCAGGACGCCCGACGACATTTTCGGACTCTTCCAGAGCACGGAACCCGTTTTCGCATCGAAGCCATACAGGTAGCCATCGGCGCTGCCCGAGAAGACCACCCCGCCGGCCGTCGCCAGCATGCCGCCATTCCACGGCAGCGCGGATTTGAACGACCAGGCCTGCTTGCCGGAATTCAGGTCGATCGCCTGCACCGAACCCCATTCATCAGGGTGTTCCGGATCGCGCATGACGGTAAACGTCTCGCCCAGGAACGGCAGCCCTGCCTTGTACGACACGGCGGCCCCCTTCATCTTCATGCAGGTGTGCAAGGTCGGCACATAGGCGAAATGGGTCTGCGGATCGACGGCGATGGGCCACCAGTTCTTGCCGCCCAGGAAGCTGGGGCAGGTAAAGACCTCCTTGTCCACATCCGGCCGCATGGCGGGATCGGTGATCGGCCTGCCGTCCTTGAATCCGGAAACCGATGTCGCATGCGCGAATTTTTCGGCATAGATCAGTTTTCCGTTCGTCCGGTCGACGGCATAGAACCAGCCATTGCGGCTGGCGCTGACCAGCGCCTTGTACGCCTTGCCCTGGTAGGTCAGGTCGGTCAGCACCGGCTCGTTCGTGCCGTCATAATCCCATGTATCGTTCGGCGTATACTGGTAATGCCACTTGATCTTGCCGGTCGCCGGGTTCAGCGCGATCACGCTGTCGGTATAGAGATTGTCGCCCGGCCGCAGCACCGCCAGCCACGGTCCCGGATTGCCCACGCCCCAGATCAGCGAGTCGGTCTGCGGGTCGTAGCTGCCGGTCAGCCAGGTCGCGCCGCCACCGGTCTTGTACGCACCCTTGGGCCAGGTATCGCCGCCCGGCTCGCCCGGCGCGGGGATGGTCGATTGCCGCCAGACCTGCTTGCCGGTTTTGGCATCCAACGACGCGATGAAGCCCCGCCCGCCATACTCGCCGCCCGAGACGCCGACGATGACATGGCCCTTGACCACCAGCGGCGCCAGCGTCATCGCATAGCCCAGGTCCGGCGCCTCCAGCGCCTGGTCCCACACCACCTTGCCGGTCGTGGCATCCAGCGCCAGCACATGATTGTCCAGCGTGGCCATGTAGACATTGGTACCGTACAGCGCGACGCCCCGATTCACCACGTCGCAGCAGATCGTCTTCAGCCCCACATCGGACAGGTCGCGCTGATATTTCCACAGCAGCTTGCCGGTACTGGCCTGGAAGGCCAGAAGCCCGTTCTTCGGCGTGGTGATGAACATATAGTCGCCATTGACGATCGGCGGCGCCTCATGCCCGCTCTTCGACCCCGTCTCGTAATCCCAGACGGGTTTGAGCTGGGCGACGTTACCCGCATTGACCCCATCCAGGGCCGAATACCCCGTGCTGGAATAATCATGCCGGTACATCAGCCAGCCATCATCCTGCGCCGCATGGCCCAGCCGCTCGTTCGTCACCGGCTGGTAGGGCCCGGCCGGGTCTTGCGCCCGCACGGGGGATGAAACCGTCAGCGCGGTCGCACAGGCCAGCGCGGCCGGCAGGGCCAGCACCGCCCTGCGCAGGGGCCGCCGGGTGACACTGGTACGGTAAGCGAACTTCATCTTGGATCTCCCGCAACACTCTTCCGGTAGGGATCGTCCGGACGACAGCTCTGCTCTCAAGGACTGATGGTCGCGCCCGACCAGCCGGAACGCCGCCCGACAGGGGCGGGACGATGTAACGGCGGATCGCGGTGCGGGATCCGTCACTTACCCCAGGCAAAACCATTCATGACGATGCTCCACCTGCACGTTGTCGTTCTTATTGTGTCAGGCCCCTCAGCATTCGCCGGTCCAGCCGTTTCTGTCACGCCACCGAAAAGGCATGGAACGGTTGGACTGTCGCAAAACTGCGACAAGTCCGGGCCGGGCCAGACAAGAACAGGGCCCGAAAATCATGGTGCGATGCAGAAAATCCCGGATGGCGCTTTTCCGCCCGGCAGCATCGATACGGATTGACTATAATCACGTTTCAGAGATTATGGCCGCCACGATGAAAGCGCCCTTATTCCTGTCTCTATATTTCGGATTTCTCCGCCCTGACCGCGCGATCCTGTCTCAATTCTGCGACAGGTCGGATATCCGGATCGGCGGTGCCCCCGTGACAGGCCATCGGCGACGGCGGAAAGTCCCAGCGACAGTGCGAGCGGGACAATAAGCAAGAACACCACGCACCACGACGCCGGGTGATACGGGATATGCCCGATCCCAGGCAATCGCCTATAGCGTATCATATCGGCAAGACAGCCGAACGGGAGAAAGGCATGCACGAGGCGGCGGGAAGCATCATCCGTCCAGGCCGGCGACGGGCTGGCGTACTGACGCTCTTGGGGTTTGCCCTGCTGGCCGCGCAACCATCCCACGCGGCCGATACACCGGATCCGGCGGCGGGGCGGACGATCGCGGAAAGCGGTGTCCTGACCGGCCATGTCGGCTGTTCGGCCTGCCATCTGATGAACGGCGCGGGCCAGCCCGACGTGGGCATACCACGCCTGGCGGGCTTCTCGGCCGCCTATATCGAACAGCAACTGGGCTACTTCGCCACCGACAAGCGCAGCAATAGCTGGATGGCCCCCTACGCGCGGATGCTGACGCAGAAGCAGATGCAGGACGTCTCCGCCTATTATGCCAGCCTGCCCGAGCCGCCTCCCCCCGAGAACGACCCGGCGAGCGACGGGCTGCGCGCACGCGGCAAGGAGGTGTTCGAAAAAGGGGTCATGGCCAACGGCGTCATGCCATGCGGGGGCTGCCATGGTCCGGCCGGTCAGGGCATGGGCACCTTCGCCCCGCATCTGGCCGGCCAGTCGGCCCCCTATCTGCTGGAACAGTTGCGGGGCTGGCACCAGGGCAAGGATCGCGACCCGATGGGCAAGATGATGGCGACGGAAGCCCACGCGATGACCGATGCCGACATGCAGGCCGTGGCGGCCTATCTGCAAAGCCTGCCGGGACCGAATGCGGGAGCCGCGAAATGAGCACACCGACCACACAGGACCACAGCGAAGGCGACGACAGCCTCGCGCCGCCCATGATCGATGTCCGGCCCGTCGGCACCTGGGTCGTCAGCGGCGTGCTGCTGGTGGCGGTGCTGACGGTCTGGATCCTGGTCTCGGTGATCTTCCTGCATCGCGCGTGACGGGAGAGGAACGGTTATGAACGACAATACGGGCATGAGCCCGCTCGAATCCGCCTTCCACGCCTCGGCCGAACGGCACGAACGGTTCTGGATCTTCGGCGTGCTGGTGATGCTGGTCCTGCTGACGATCGGGACGATGTTCTACGTCGTCCATGATTACGGCCTGGTGACCGCCACCCATTCCTACGCCACCGACCCGCAGGCCCCGGCGCGCGAAGCCGCGTTCCAGGACGGCAAGGTGGTCCACACCGGCCCGAACGCCTATGCGGTCTACATGGTCGGCCGCGCCTGGCATTGGTCGCCGGACGTGATCCACGTGCCCGAAGGCGCGGAGGTCACCTTCTACGTCACCAGCGCCGATGTGCTGCACGGTTTCGAAATCCAGGGCACGCCGGTCAACCTCACGGCAGTGCCCGGCGTGGTCGGCACGGTGAAATACACGTTCCACCATACCGGGCTGTTCCGCATCATCTGCAACGAATATTGCGGCATGTTCCACCACGCCATGGTGGCCCGCATCATCGTCGATCCGGCAGGCACGCCATGAGCATCGAAATCGCGGCCGACACACTCCCGTCCGCCCTTCCCCAGTCAGAGTCCGATCGCGCCGCCGCCAGCATGCGCCGGCTGATGCTGGCCTTCCTGATCACGGGCTTCTCCGCCCTGCTGGTCGGGGCCACGATCGGCCCGCTCCAGGCGCTGAATTACGGCGGCGTGGACGCCTATCCCGCCCTGCGCCCGCTGCTGCAAAGCTACTACCAGGGCCTGACCATCCACGGGGTGATGAACGGCTACGTCTTCACCTTCTTCGTCACCTGCGGGCTGCTGGTCTACCTGCCCGCCCGCGAACTGGGGGTCACGCCGAATCTCACGATGTGGCGCGCCTGTTTCGCGGTCATGGCCGTGGGTGCGCTGTGCGTGCTCTATGCCATGGGCGACAATTCATCGTCGGTGCTCTGGACGTTCTATCCGCCGCTCAAGGGCAGCCCGTTCTTCTATATCGGCATCACCCTCCTGGCGCTCGGCAGCACCATGCCGCTGCCGATCCTGATGGAAATGCGCAAGACCTGGCGTCGGCACCGCCCCGGCGAAATCACGCCGCTGGTCACCTACATGTCGCTCACCACCATGCTGATGTGGGGACTGGCCGGCGTAGGCGTGGTGGCCGAACTGGTGCTGCAGCTCGATCCGTGGTCGCTGGGGCTGATCAGCACCGTCGATCCGATCATCAACCGCACGCTGTTCTGGCTGACGGGCCACCCGATCGTCTATTTCTGGCTGATGCCCGCCTATGTCTCCTGGTACGGCCTGCTGTCGCGCCAGGTCGGCGGCAAGCTGGTCTCCGACCCGATGGCGCGGATCACCTTCGCCCTGCTGATGATCTTCTCGCTGCCCGTGGGCACCCACCACCAGTTCTCCGATCCGGGCTTCTCCTCGATCTGGCGCGGCATCCTGGTGGTGCTGACCATGTCGGTGGCGACCCCCAGCCTGGTCACCGCCTTCACCATCGGGCTGAGCCTGGAATATGCCGGCCGCCTGCGCGGCGGGCAGGGCTGGTTCGGCTGGTTCCGTGCCCTGCCCTGGGGCGACCCCAGCGTGGCGGGCCAGGTCCTCGCCGCCATCACCTTCATCCTCGGCGGCGCCACGGGCATCGTCAACGGAAGCTGGCAGCTCAACGCCATCGTCCACAACACCACCTTCATTCCGGGCCATTTCCACGTCACCGTCGGCAGCGTCACCGCCATGACCTTCATGGCAATCAGCTTCTGGATGGTACCGCACCTGACCGGCCGGCAATTGATCAGCCGCCGGCTGGCTCTGTTCTCCGTCTGGGTCTGGTTCGTCGGCATGACGATCTTCGCCATCGGCATGACATGGGCGGGCCTGTACGGCGTGCCGCGCCGGGCATGGGTCTCCGCCCTGCCGCACGGCACCTATCATGCACTCTACGGCGTGGCGTCGGTCCCGCTGGCGCTGGTGGCCATCGGCGGCGTCCTGCTCTGGGTGGCCAGCTACAGTTTCTTCGCCGTCTTCTTCGGCACCATCCTGTTCGGCCGGCGCGCGGCCCCGCCGCCCATTCCCTTCGCCCAGTCCTTCGGCGGCCCGGCCAGTTCCACCATCGACTCGCCGCCCAACCCGGTCCAGTCGGCCTCGCCCCTGATCCGCACGCTGGATCATATCTGGCTGCTGACCGGCATCACGGCGCTCGCAACCATCGCCGCCTACATCCCGATCCTGTGGCCGTTCCTGCACCATGTCACACGGGCGCCGGGCTGGATTCTCTGGTAGGGCGCGCGTGACGGCGCTCGCGCCTCCGCTCCGGCAGTCGCTGCGCCGCGCCGCCTGCACGGTGGCGGCCATCCTGGCCCTGCTGGCGCTCTATGCCGGCTGGAGCGGCGGCTTCGGCCGGTTTGGCTCTGCGGTCCCGCCACTCCCGGCCCCCAGCCTCGCCTTGCGCGACGATCTGGGCCGCCCGTTTGACCCGGCGACGCTGCATGGCCGGGCGACGCTGGTCTATTTCGGCTATGTGCGCTGCCCCGATGTCTGCCCGACGGTGCTGGCGGCGCTGGAACCGGTCTTCGCCCGGCTGGGTCCCGACGCGGCGCGAACGGGCGTCCTGTTCGTGACGCTGGACCCGGCACATGACACCCCCGCCGTGCTGCATGCCTACCTCTCCCACTTCCAGCCCACCCCCACCGGCCTGACCGGCCGCCCGGCCGAACTGGCCGCCACGGCCCGCGCCTGGGGAATCGGCTGGACGGGCACCGACGGCCACATCAACCACAATTCGGTCCTGACCCTGGTCGGCCCGGACGGACGGATGCGCGCGCGCTACGGCATGACGCAACTCAACGCTCCGGCCTCCATGGCCGCCGACATCCGCGCGGTCCTGTCCCGATGAGGGGCTGGAGCCCGCTGCTCCAGGCCGGCTGGGTCACCGCCGGGCTGCTCATCGGCACCGCGATCCTGCTCCTGGCCGCCCGCCACCGGCGCCCATCCTGGCGGCTGGCGGCGGCGGGCGCCGGCACGGCCCTGCTGGCGGCCTCCTGCCTGGGCCTGCGCGACCCGCTGGCCTCGATGACCCAATATACCGCCGCGCTGATGGTGCTGGGCCAGGTCGTCCCACCCTTCCTGCTGCTCGCCATGCCCACGACGACAAACCGGCGTCCCATCCATGTCGCGGGCTGGGCACGCGACCCAGGCGTGGCGGCGGCCCTGTTCGGCGGCCTGGCGGTGGCCACCGGCCTGCCCTCGATCCTCGATCGTTCGCTGGCCAACGCCCTGTTCAGCGCCCCGCTGGGCCTGCTGGACCTGCTGGCCGGCCTGCTGTTCTGGGCCCAGTTGATGCCGGGCAGCCGGGTGATCCGGCATAACCCGCTGGTCGGAGCCTATGCGCTGCTGGGCAGCCTGCCGATGACGGTGGTGGCGGTGGTCTGGATGACGGCACCGCGCGTGCTCTACGCCCCCTATCTGGACGTGCTGTGCCGATGGGACCTGACGCCGCTTGAAGATCAGCACTGGGCAGGCTTCGTGATGCTGGTCGCCGGCCTGCCGCTCCAGGTGGTCGGAACATGGCTGCTGGTTGCCGCCCCGGCAAAACCCCCGCCGGCCTTGA
The DNA here is from genome assembly GCF_048695475.1 of Gluconacetobacter brunescens. Taxonomy (NCBI): domain Bacteria; kingdom Pseudomonadati; phylum Pseudomonadota; class Alphaproteobacteria; order Acetobacterales; family Acetobacteraceae; genus Gluconacetobacter; species Gluconacetobacter brunescens. The sequence goes on from NZ_JBLHEN010000002.1 coordinate 883,254, forward strand.
CCGGCCCCACGGAATCCCCTTAGGTGCGTCCCATGAGTACCCCGTCCTTCCTCTCCGGACTGTATTACGCGCCGCATTCATAGCGGCGGGGGCGTATTATCATGTTCAACCGCTGCGTCGTCAGCGGTTGAACATCCGAGAGTCCTCCTGGCAACGCAGCTTCACGAAAGCAGTGTCATGTCAGACGGATCATCTCTCTCCTCTTCCTCCCCGGCCTCCCTTCCCCTGGTCGGCCTGTTCGGTTTCGGCGCCTTCGGCCGGCTGATCGCCACCCATCTGGCCGCCCATTGCCGCATCCGCGTCCACGATCCTGTCCTGCCGCCCGGTCCCGTCATGCAGGGGGTCACGGCGACGACGCTGGAAGACGCGGCAGGCTGCCCGATCGTGATCCTGGCCGTTCCGGTCACGCGGATGCAGGCGGTCGCCCGCGCGATCGGTCCACATTTGCCGCCTCATGCACTGGTCGCCGATGTCGGATCGGTCAAGATCCTGCCCGCGGACATCCTGTGCCGCGAACTGCCGGAGCATGTCCGCATCATCGCCACCCACCCGCTGTTCGGCCCGCAGAGCGCGCGCGACGGCATCGCCGGCCACCGGATCGTGCTCTGCCCGCTACGCGGCACCCGGCCCGGCCCCATCGCCGCGTTCCTCCGCCACACCCTGGGGCTGGACGTCATCCTGACCACGCCCGACGCCCACGACCGCGACGCCGCGATGGCACAGGGCCTGACCCATCTGCTAGCCCATATCCTCTCCGAAATGGGCCCGATGCCCGAACGGATCAGCACCAGCAGTTTCGACCTCATCCGCGCCGCCGCCGCCATGGTGCGGAACGACGCCCCCGAGGTCTCCCATGCCATCGCCCACCTCAATCCCCATGCCCGCACCGTCCGCCAGCAATTCTTCGCCATCGCCGGCCGGATCGCGGAAAGTGATGAAGCGCACGACGCAGCCCCCTTCCCGGCAAGGGCATTCGGGTGAAAGATGATGGCGTCTTCGAGAGGGAGAAGAAGATCATGACAACGATCGACCCCGTGACCTATGTCGTCGCCGACGCGCATACGGCGCGCCTGCTGCGCCACGAAGGACATGCGCTGCACACGACCGACCACATCGCACCCACCGAACATTTCGCCGCGACCATCGCCGAGACGCTGAATCGCGGCGTGACCGACGGCACGATCAGCCGCTTCATCCTGGCCGCGCCCGGTCATCTCCTGCACGCCATCCGCGCCGAACTGACCGGCGTCGCGCAGGACAAGCTGATCCTGGCCGTACCCAAGGAGCTGGCGCAACTGCCCGACCACGACCTGATCCAGCATTTCGATATTCCGGCGACCGGCTGGCCATAACCCGCCCTCCGAGCGCGGCGCTGGGCGGCCTACCTAGGCTCCGGCGCCCTCGGTGCCCGCCCCGCTCGCGCTTGGGCGCCGGGCCCACGCCTCCAGATCGAGAAAAGCCTCGATCATCCGTTCCAGCGCGATCGTGCGGCTCGGCAGGTCCGACTGCCGCGCCTGCCAGTCCTCGACGCGCCGGAGAATGGAATCATTCAGCGTGACCGTTACACGCTCGCCATCTCCCGAGGCCCGCGAAGGCGAAGGCGCCTGCACGGTCCGGGGCGCCTGCAAGACCGAATACAATCCCGCCACCTGGGCGCGCAGCGCGGTCAGGTGCGACAGGATCTCGATGGCGGTCAGATCAGCCATGGCCGTTTCCTCCGAACCAGACAGGGACCGCGAAAGACGCGGTTACCCGCTTTCGTAGCGCGCCATGTCCGCAATGGTTGCATCCCGGCCCCGGCGCGGCACGCCCTCCTTCTGGACACCCACGAACGTTCCCGGTCATATGCGCCATCGGCGGGCCAGCGCCCGGACAAAAGCCTGATGGATGCGCGCTTTGAGACAAAACGGCCATGCCGGAAATCCGGATGCGAGGATCGAGATCCTGTTCGCGTTTGAAAATCCGCTCCCCAGCGCCGAGGCCGACGCCGAAGTCTTCATCACGACCGCCCGCTATCTGGCCCGCCTGACCTCCCGCGCGCGGCTGCATGTTCCCATGCGCGACCGGGCATCCTGCGCGGCCCTGGCCGAGGTCACGGGCCTCGACATCGTACGCGCCTGGGCACCGGCCGGCCCGGCTGCCCTGCGCCACCTCATGTGCGGCCTGACCATCGTCTGCCGCCACGCCTTCCGCCAGGCCGATCTGGTCTATACCCGCAATCTGTGGATCGCCTGGATGGCCATCCGGTTCGGCCAGAAGGTGGTCTTCGACCATTATCGCCCGTGGCCCGACCAGATCCCCCCGCTCCGCCGCTGGCTGTACCGGCTGATGAACCACCCGCGCTTCATCCTCCATATCTGCCATTCCGATTATACGCGGCGGAAATATCTGGAACTGGGCGTGCCCGCCGGAAAACTGCGCTGCATCCATAACGGCTTCGAACCCGGGCGGCTGGATGCGATCCCCGCCCCGGACGCCGCGCGAGAGGCCCTGTCCATCCCGGCGACCGCCCGAACGATCGTCTATACCGGCCGGATCAACCAGAAAAAGGGGCTCGATGTCGTCATCGAGGCGGCGCGCCTGCTGCCCGACCGGCTGTTCGTCCTCGTCGGCTCCTATGGCGACGGACCGATCGAGGAAAAAGCCCGCCTCCTGCCAAACGTGCGGATCGTTCCCTTCCAGCCGTCCGAGGCCCTGGGCCGATATGTCGCGGCGGCCGATATCCTGCTGGTCCCGCCGTCGCTCCAGCCCCTGACGCGCTTCGGATCGACAGTGCTGCCGCTCAAGCTGTTCTTCTACCTGGCCTCCGGCCGCCCGATCCTGGCCGGAGCGACGCCGGACGTGCAGGAAATCCTGCACCACGAAGAGAATGCCTATCTCTGCCAGCCCGATTCTCCCCAGGCCCTGGCGGAAGCCGTGCGACAACTGACCGACGATCCCATCCTGTGCGCGCGTCTCGCCGAGGCCGCGCAGGCGGAAAGCCGTACCCTGACATGGGAAGCCCGCGCCACGCGGATCATGACCGCGATCTCCGAACGCCTCTTCGCCCCGGCCGAGCCGGCGCAACGCTGGAAGGCACGCCAATGGCGGCAGTACCGACACCAATCCTGGCGCTGGCTGAAACATCTGCTGCGCACCGGGTCGCCGATCCTGCCGCCCTCCGGCTCCTGAACCGGCAGCCGCGAGCGGTTTGACGAAAATGGGTCTCTCTTTTATCCTTGAACCCTCGAGGGCATGTTCATCTGCGGCACAGACCGCACCCGTCGCGCGTGACAGGGCGAAGATATTAACGCGCACGCCCCGACGCGACTCATGTCCCCGACGGACGGTTTTCATAGCTTGATCATTCGCACCTATCTTCTGCGCGAAATCGGTAAACCCCTGGCAACCATGCTGGTGGTGTGCATGGCCCTGTTCGCCGGCTACAGCGCCGCCGATTTCCTGTCGGACGCAGTCAACGGATTACTGTCCACCAACACGATCGTGGAACTGATCGTGCTCAAGCTCCTGATCAGCCTGGAAGTGCTGGTCCCGGTGGCGCTGTACCTGTCCATCGTGCTGGCGCTGGGCACGCTGTACGGCAATTCCGAAATCACGGCGCTGCATGCCCTGCGCGTCACTCCCGGCATGCTGCTGCGCCATGTCATGACACTGGCCGGCTGCGTCGCCATCGGGGTCGGCATCCTGTCGCTGGCCGTGCGCCCCTGGGCCTATGAGCGCCTGCATGCCCTCTCGCGCAGCGCCGAACTGACGCTGGACGTCGATGCGATGCAGCCCGGCACCTTCTATGTCGTGCAGAACGGCGCGCGCGTCATCTTCCTCACCCGGCGCCAGGGCCCCAACGGCCCGGCACGGGATATCTTCGTCCAGTTGCGCCGCCCCAACGATACCAGGATCATCCATGCCGAACTCGGCTATCCGGTGGCCGATGACGGCAAGGGCCACGCCGATTTCTACGTGCGGCTGAAGAATGCCCATATCTACGATATCGGCACCCGGCCGGGCGCGCATGACGAGGTCCTGAGCGTGCGCGAAATCACGCAGGACCCGAACCGCCATGTGGTGGAAGCGCCGAACTACAGTTCGGTGACCGCCGGCAGCCTGCGCATCGCCACCTCCCACAAGCCGGCGGACGTGGCGGAATTCCAGTGGCGCCTGTCCACGCCCCTCACGACCATATTGCTGGCGATGCTGGCCGTGCCGCTGGCGCGCGGCCGCCCCCGGCAGAACCGCTATGGCAAGCTGGGGACCGCGATCCTGATCTTCTTCGTCTATTACCTGCTCTATACGTCCGCCCGCACCTGGGTGCAGCACGGCATGGTGGCCTCGTTCCCCGGCATCTGGTGGGCCCCCGCCCTCTTGGCGGTCCTGACGGGCTTCATGCTGCGCACCCAGATCGCCGATCTCCTGTTCCGGCGGGCCGACGCGACATGAAACTGAAACGCTTCGACCGCTATATCCAGCTCGTCACGCTGCGGGCCTTCGTCCTGGTCGCACTCGGGCTGACGGCCCTGTTCAGCCTCCTGGAATTTGTCGACCAGCTCTCCTTCGTCGGGCAGGGGCAGTATCACCTGGCCGATGCCGCCGCCTATACCGCCCTTCTGGCACCGGCCCGCTTCATGCAGGTCACGCCCATCGCCCTGCTGCTGGCGTGCCTTCTGGGCCTGGGCGGCCTTGCCAAACATTCCGAACTCACGGCCCTGCAAGGGATCGGGCTGTCCGAAATGCAGATCATCGGCGCCGTGCTGCGCCTGATCGTGCCGACGATCGTGCTGCTGTTCCTGGTCGGACAGTTCGTCGTGCCCTCGGCCCGCCACATGGCGCAGCAGGGGCGCGCCACCGCCCTCACCTCCGGCGCTGTGAATGCCGCGGACAACACCGCTTTCTGGGCCCATGGCGACCAGCAGTTCCTCGGCGTCCACCGCTTCGTCAACGAAACGCTGGGCGAGGATATCGACATCTACCGTTTCGACGACCAGGGCGCGCTGACACGCTATCTGCACGCGGCCCGCGCCACGATCGGCGCGGACGATAACTGGGTACTGACGGACGTCACGCGCAAGGACATCGTCGCCGACCAGTTCCACACGAGCCATCAGGACAGCATGACCTGGCATGCCTTCCTGTCGTCGCGGCAGATCCGCTTCCTCAGCCTGCCGCCCGAAAGCGTGCCGCCCATCGCGCTGTATCGCTACATCCGGGATCTCAAGCGGCATCATCTGCCGGCCACACGCTACGAGCAGGAATTATGGTCGCGCATCAGCACGCCGTTCGCCATGATCGCGCTGATCGCCTGCGCCGCGCCCTTCGTCTTCGGGCCGCCGCGCTCGCAAAGCCTCGGCTATCGCATGGCCATCGGCATCGCGATCGCCATCGTGTTCTCACTCGGGCAGGAAATCACCAACCGGCTGGGCCTGCTGCTGGACCTGAATCCGGCGATCACAGCCCTCACCCCTCCCGTCCTGCTGATGCTGTCGGCAGCCTACCTGTTCATCCACACCAGAGAATAAGAGGCTGCTTGCAAAGTCGGCCTGCCGGCGATCCGGCGGGCCGACTTTGCAAGCAGCCTCTCACATCAGCCTTGTTTTGAGATTGACGCATAACCAGGGCTCCGCCCTGGACCCGGCAGGGCCTGAGGCCCTGCACCCCAACCATTTGATAACGAATGGGTTTCCAAAGGGCGACTGCCCTTTGGTGGGTCAAGGGCAACGCCCTTGCCGCAACATCACGGCACCAGAGGCGCCTCGGTCTCGACCGCGAACACCGCCTGATCAAGGCGGCGTTCGCCGGGGCGCGGCGCCTCCACGGCCAGACCATCCAACCCGGCCATGAACGCACCGTCACACAGGCGCTGCCGCGCCAGCAGCAGCATCAGGATCGCCGTGAACCCCACGATCTCGAACGTGAAATAAGCCAGCGGCACGCGGCAGATCACGCAGAGAAAGATGCCGATGGTCCGATAATTGGCGGAAAGGATCGACCAGCCGCGCAACGGCGGCGCAAAAGCCTCGCGATAGGCCTGGCGGATCACCGGTGCCCGGTCGGGATACGTGGCCAGCAGGGCCGCGAGCCGCTGGTTCAGCCCCGCCTCTCCGCCCGGCGCGGTCAACGCCTCAAGCCGGTTATAGAACCCGAACAGCAGGTCGCCCATGCGCCGGCCAGAGCAGGCCTTCGCCCGCGCCACCGGTGCCGATCCACGCTCCCAGCCCCAGAAATTATAATCCTGCCGCTGCCGTTCATAGGCGGCGGACTGCACCGCATGGCATCCGCCCGCCAGCACAACCAGCGCCCAGACCCACGCGCCGTACAGGGCGGAAAGCGCCAGCGCCAGCCCGACATAGACCGAGACGAATGTCACATAATCGCAGATGCCGTCGAGAATCTTTCCGGTCTGCGACTGCTTGCCCGTCAGGCGCGCAAGCTGGCCGTCCGCACCGTCCATGATATGCCAGACGACCATAAGCAGGAACCCGGCAACCGCGAAACGCAGGTCGCCGACATGATGATAAGCCACCCCGGCCAGCACTCCGGCCGCCATCCCGCCCAGCGACACGGCATTGGGCGGTACTCCCAAGCGGGCAAAATGCCGCGTCAGCCATCCGGAGACCGGGTGGATAACGTGCAGGTTGGTCAGTTCTTCGATTTCCGACGTGCGCCGCACGGGGTCTGTCTGCTGCAACACGATGGCCGCCCTTGTTTCCCTCGTCCCCCGGGCCCACACGGACCGGGGCAGTCCCTGTCAAAGCGGCCCCGGGGTCAAAGCAGCCCTTGGGCCATCAGACGTTCGGCCTTGTCATAGGCCACCGGATCATCGACATCGATCCACAGGCGCTCGCCAATATCGAGGACATGCGCCTTGTGCCAGCGGGCCAGCGTGTTCATGGCACCGGAGATACTGTCCTCGCCCTCGGCCTGGCTGCTTTCCAGCGCATCGAACATCTCCGGCGTACACCGGAAGATCCCCGTATCGAACGCATTGAATTCCACCAGCGACTTGCCGATACGCTCGATCCGTCCATCCCGGCACAGAACGCGCGTCACATCGTCCGGATCGTTCAGCATGCGCTCCACATTGCTGTCGACGCCCAGCGTCACGCCGCCCCGGCCAGCCGGGATTGCCGCCATCAGGCGATTGATCTCCGGGTCCAGCACATGGTCGCACATCGTCAGCAGAAACGGCCCGTCGAGGAACGGCCGGGCACAGAGAACGGAAACCCCGTTGGCACGGTCCCATGCCGGATTATGCACATGGGTGATGCGCACCCCGTCACATTCCGCCATCCCGTCCAGGGCCGCGCGCAGTTCGTCGCCGCGATAGCCGTTGATGATGACGAATTCATCGACTCCGCCCTGACGGGCACGGTCGATGACCTCGGCGATCAGGGGCCGCCCCCGGATCGGGACCAGGGGCTTGAGCGGCCCCTTGTCACGCAGGCGGCTGCCCTGCCCGGCGGCGACGATCAGGCACTTCATCAGGCGGGAACGGCCTCGGTCGAATGGGTGGTGATGAACTCTTCGACCATCTTGTACGCCTCGTCATCCGTGTACTGGACCAGCGGATGCTTGCAGAAATAGGCGCTGGGCGCCGCCAGAACGCCACCAACGCCGGAATCGAGCGCCAGCTTGCAGCAGCGGATCATGTCGATGGCCACACCCGCCGAATTCGGCGAATCCTGCACCGACAGGCGCAGTTCCAGTTCCATCGGCACGTTGCCGAAGGCGTGACCTTCCATGCGGATGAAACAGACCTTGTTATCGTTCTGCCACGGCACATAGTCGCTGGGGCCGACATGGATATCCTCGTTCTCCATGCGCGTCTTCGCGACGGCCTGCACCGCTTCGGTCTTCGAGGTCTTCTTCGACGCCAGACGCTCCTGATTCTTCATGTTCAGGAAGTCGGTGTTGCCGCCCGTATTGAGCTGGTACGTATGCAGCATCTTGACGCCGCGCTTGGCGAACAGGTCGGTCAGCACGCGGTGGACGATGGTCGCGCCAAGCTGCGACTTGATGTCGTCACCGATGATCGGCACGTTGCGCTCGGCGAATCGGGCGGCATATTCCGGATCGCTGGCAATAAAGACCGGAATATTGTTGATGAAGCCGACCCCGGCCTCCAGCGCGCATTCGGCATAGAAGCGCGTGGCCTTCTCCGATCCGACCGGCAGGTAGTTCACCAGGATCTCGGCACCGCTGCGGCGCAGCTCCGCCACTACGTCTTCCCGGCTCGGCTCGGGGGCGTCGGCCCGCACGAAGCTGCGCTTCTCGTCATAATTGGCCATGTGCTCGGACATACCGTCCAGCACCGCGCCCATCCGGACGGTCACGCCGCTGTCGGGAATGTTCGGCTCGAACTTCACCACGCAGTTGGGGGCGGAGAAGATGGCACGGCTCACATCGGTGCCGACCTTGCGCGCATCGATATCGAACGCCGCCACCACCTCGATGTCGCTGGGACGATAGCCACCGAGGCTCTCGTGCATCAGGCCGATGACTTCCTCGTTGTGGCGGTTCGGGCCGTAATAATGAATGCCCTGGATCAGGGCACTGGCACAGTTGCCGACCCCCACGATCGCGATACGGATACCGCCCTTAGTCTTCATAATGTTCCCCTGCCCTCTTCGAGACCATAAAAAACAAACCGTCGCGACGGCCGCCGGCCGCACGACGCATCAAAACGCACATTGTCGCCTGAAGGGACCCGGTACCGGCACGCGATGCGGCTTCGGCCCACTCGATCGCCATACCGCGCTCACTCCCTGGTGCGATCCCCGCCGATCGCCACAAGCCTCCTGCTTCTTGGCGAGCATCGGGGAAATCAGACGCCAGATCAAGAATGCGCCCCGTCGGATCCCCCCTCCGCGAGCATGCCGCCATGCCCGTTGCACGCGCCCATGGCCCAGATGCAGCCGCTTTCGGTTCTTATGTTACATGAAACGATGGTCTTTTAGTTAATTTAAGTTAATATCCAAAGCGCAGAAGGCCTGCTTCCCACACTGAGGCAGGCTGAATTTCTTAAATTAAACAATTAAGAAACAACAAGTTGAAAAAATACGATCTACTCAGGAAAAACACACTCGTCGCAAAAACACCGTCTTCGTTCTGTCATATTTGACATAAAATAAAATCAATCCGGGCCGAAACCTCGCCCCGTTGGTTACATTTCCTCACCTGGCCCGAAAGATTGCTGTCGCGGCGGCCACATTGCGCGCCGTCACCCGCACATTGGTCGCCGCCTCGGCCAGGGCCTCCTCCAGCGTGCAGGGCCGGTTGACGACGCTGAAGACGGCATCGATTCCATGGGCATGCACCTTTGCCGCATCGTGGCCCAGCGACCCGGCGATCCCGATCACCGGCCGTCCGTGCCGGCGGGCGACACGGGCCACGCCGATGGGGGCCTTGCCATGCACGGTCTGCCCGTCGATCCGGCCCTCGCCGGTAATCACCAGGTCGGCATCGGAAAGGATGGCATCCAGCCCCAGCGCCTCCATCACGATCTCCACGCCCGGCCGCAGGGTGGCATCCAGGAATGCCAGCGCCGCCGCCCCCAGCCCCCCCGCCGCGCCGGCGCCGGGAACGGCGTCGACCTCCCGCCCCGTCGCGGCCGCGACATGCCGGGCATATCCGGCCAGCGCGCCATCCAGCAGGCCCACCATCTCCGGCGTCGCCCCTTTCTGCGGACCGAAGATCGCCGAAGCGCCGAACGGGCCGGTCAGCGGGTTATCGACATCGCAGGCCACCTCGATCCGGCAGCCCGCCAGCCGGGCGTCGAGGCGCGACAGGTCGATACGCGCCAGACGCGCCAGTTCCGCGCCGCCGAACGGCAGTTCCACCCCGTCATGGTCACGCAGCGAGGCCCCCAACGCCTGGGCCATGCCGGCCCCGCCATCATTGGTGGCGCTACCGCCAAGCCCGAGAATGACATGCCGGCACCCTTCGTCGAGCGCCGCGAGGATCAGTTGCCCGACGCCGTAGGTCGTGGCCGCCAGCGGGTCGCGCCGGTCACGCGGTACCAGCATCAATCCGGCGGCCGCCGCCATTTCCACCACGGCCGTCTGCCCGTCACCCAGAATGCCGAATGCCGCCATGACGGGTGCCCCCAGCGGCCCGGTCACCTCCCGCGCCAACATCCGCCCGCCGGTCGCCAGCACCAGCGACTCCGCCGTACCTTCGCCCCCATCGGCGGCCGGCAGCTTCACATAGGTCGCATCGGGATAGATTGCGCGAAATCCGTCCTCGATCGCATCGGCCACCTGAAGGGCCGACAGGCTTTCCTTGAAGGAATCACACACGATTACAATCTTCATCGTCGTTCCCCGTTTTTTATTTTACGGGCCGCGCCCGTCGTGTGTTTCCGTGCACCGGAGCGGAGCGGCCTTGATGGCCGTGAGCACCGGAGCGCAGAAAACGCGCGTCGGATCGCCACCAGCGCGCATGTCCGGCCACGCTTTCAGCGGTTGACGCGGGAGGGGGACATACGCAACACCAACACCACGCCCAGCACCGCCATCGCCGCCAGCAGGGCCAGCGCCCCATCGGTCCGCTGCGTCGCGTCCTTGACCCAGCCGACCAGATACGGGCTGACGAACCCTGCCAACTGTCCCATCGAATTGATCAGCGCCAGCCCCCCGGCCGCCGCCGCCGGGCTGAGATAACCGTTGCAGAGCGGCCAGAACATCGGCAACCCGGTCAGCGCGCCCGCGGTCGCCACTGTCAGCGCCCCCAATGCCACGGGCATCGAGTCCGGAAACCGCGCCGCCAGCGCCAGGCCGCCGGCCGCCATCAGCAGCGGAACAGCCAGATGCCACCGCCGCTCGCGCATCCGGTCGGCCGAACGGCCCATGCCGATCATGAACAGGCTGGCCGCCACATAGGGCACGGCACTCAGCCAGCCGATCATCGCCGCATCATGGATGCCGCTGGAGCGGATGATCGTGGGCAGCCAGAAATTGATCGCATAAACGCTGGCCTGGATGCAGAAATAAAGCAGCCCGAGCATCCAGACGGCCGGATTGCGCAGCACGGCCCCGAAAGTATCGGCCAGTTGCTTCGGCTGCTCCAGCCGGTCGCGCCGCAACGCCTCACTGACCGCCGCCCGTTCCTCCGGCGCCAGCCATGCCGTCTGCTCGATCGTGTCGCTCAGCAGCATCACCATGCCGATGCCCAGCGCAACGGTCGGCAATCCCTGGAGCAGGAACAGCCACTGCCACGCTGCCAGCCCGCCGGGCGCGGCGGCGAAATGCGACAGCATCCAGCCCGACAGCGGGCCGCCCACCACGCCCGAAAGCGGAATCGCCGACATGAACAGGGTCAGCGCCCGCCCCTGCCGCTCGGAGGGGAACCAGCGCGTCAGATACAGCACCAACCCCGGAAAGAATCCGGCTTCCGCCGCTCCGGTGACGAACCGCAGCAGATAGAAACTGGCCGGACCGGCCACGAACATCTGCGCGGCCGACAGCAGGCCCCACACGACCATGATCATCGCCAGCCACCGCCGCGCGCCCACGCGCTGCAACATCAGGTTGCTGGGCACGCCGCAGGCGATATAGCCAAGGAAGAAGATCCCGGCGCCGAGGCCGTATGCGCGCTCGGACATATGCAGCGCATCGAGCATGTCCAGCTTGGCGAAGCCGACATTCACCCGGTCCAGGTAATTGAACAGGTAACAGACGAAAATATAGGGCACCACCCTGCCCGCGACCTTGCGAAAGGTCGCATCCAGCCGGTCCACGGCCGACGACGAGAGTGCGGAGGCTGCGTGCATCATTCTTCCCCGATGCTTGTTCTTCTTGCCCGGCCACGTCCCGGGGCGGGATACGGACGGGGGCGCGACACCATGCGGCGTTCGGGCCATTGGATCGACCCTACGGGCAGAACCGCCCCGCCGTCTTGGTGCATATGCACGATAAATATGCCAGAATTGGCACAAAATTCCGGGCATATGACAGGCAAACCATGACGATATCGGACCCAACTGCCCAGAATGCGCCCTCCGACGGCATGGGGCGGCCGGATATCGACCCTTCCCTCGCTCAGGCGATCGTCGATCGCTCGATGGCCATTACCGGCTGCAACATCAATGTGATGGACGCCCGCGGCGTCATCATCGCCAGCGGCGATCCCGCCCGGCTGGGCCAGATCCATGACGGCGCCCTGCTGGTGCTGGCACGCAGCAGCGCGGTCGAGATCGAGGCCCGCGCCGTCCGGCAGTTCGGCGGCGCGCGGCCGGGCGTCAACCTGCCGCTGCGGATCGGCCGCACCATCGTGGGCTGCGTCGGGCTGACCGGCGCGCCCGGCACATTGCGCCCCTATGCCGAACTGGTCCGCATGGCGGCCGAGACGATGCTGGAACATGCGCGCCAGAACCGCACCCTGTCGCGCGATGCCCGCCTGCGCGAGGAACTGGTGCTGAGTCTGGTGCGCGAGGCCACCACGCCGCCGGCCCTGTCCCGGTCGGCGGCCCGGCTGGGCATCGACCTGCGGCAGCCACGGGTCGCCGCGATCATCGAAATCCGCTCCGAGGGGCCCGACGCCGCCTCCCTGCTCGGCGAGCGGCATCACCTGATCAACCTGCTCTGCGAGCCCGAACGCGGCAATCTGGTCGCCCCCCTGTCGCTGGCCGAAATCGCGGTGCTGAAACCGGCCCTGACCACCAAGGGCACCTGGAGCCTGGACTGGCATCGCGAGCGGGCACACCGCCTGCTGGCGCGGGCACGCGCCGCCACCGGGCTGGACCTGCGGCTGGCATTGGGGGGCTTCATCGAAGGGGCGGACGGGCTGGTACGCTCCTTTCACACGGCACGGGCCACGCTGGATGTCGGACGGCGCCTGCATGCGGCGCGCGACCTCCTGTTCTATGACGAAATGCGCCTGGCAGTCCTGCTCGATGCCCCCTCCCAGGACTGGCGCACGCAGGAACTCCGGGCTCCGTTGCGCCCCCTGCTGGAAGCCCCCGGACAGGCGATGCTGCTGCATACGCTGCGGACATGGCTGGCCCACGGCATGCGGCCGCAACCCACCGCCGCGGCCCTCGGCCTGCACCGCAACAGTCTCGACTACCGCCTGCGGCGGGTCGAAACCATCTGCGGGGTCGACCTGGGTTCCAGCACGGATATCGTCGCGCTGTTCTTGGCACTGCATCTCACCCCGGACATGCCCCCGCTGACCACGCCCACCCCGGAAGACGCTTCCTGAAGCCAGCCCGTTACAGACTGTTTCTTTCCCTCCGGCCCGCCCGTGCCCATCATCGCCTCCAGTTCATTCATGGAGGCGCTGACCATGCCGTTGACCCGAATCCTGCTGCCCTGCCTGCTCATTGCCTGCCTGCCCCTGCTGGCCGCCTGCGGCGGCGATGACTCCGATGGCGCCTGCCGCTCGGGACGTGGCGGGGGGCACGGCGGTTCCGGCGGCTTCGGCGGTCACCACGGCGCCGGTGGCGGCATGGGGGGTGGCATGGGCGGAGGTGGCATGGCCGGGGGGATGGACGGCGGAATGGGTGGAGGAATGGGTGGCGGCGGCTTCAGCATGGGCGGTGGCGGTATGCATCGCGGCATGGGTGGCATGAGCGGCGGCGACGATTCGTCGCCCGCTCCCTGCGCCCCGTCCAGCCACGCAAAAGGCAAGGCCTCCACCCGGATGCACGAGGTCACGCCCGATCAGGCCACGATCGGCGACGAACAGCACTGACCCGCTCAGGGCATGGCTGCGTTGCCACCCCCGCCGCGCCCGCACGCAACCCCTCCCGGACGCTGACGTTTCGATCCATGCCCGCGTCCACCCCGAGAGGCGCGAAACCAAGGAGGCACGGAAATGGGCGAATTCAAGGACAAGGTCAAAGGCCATGCGGACACGGTGGTCGGCGAGATCAAGCGCAACGTCGGCAAGGTGACCAAGAATACCGACCTGGAAGCCGAAGGCGAGGCGCAGAAGCTGAAGGGCACCGCCGAAAAGGCGAAGGGCGCCGTAAAGGGCACGATCAATAAATTCTAAGCACCAGGCGCCCAGGATCGCCGGGGCCTGTCACAAAGGCAGGTCCCGCCGATCGCAGATCGCCTCCATCGCCATGTACGAGGTAACGGTATCCAGCTCGACCCGCGCGATCAGCGTACGATAGATGGCGTCGAAGGCATTCATATCCGTCGTCACGATCTTCAGCATGTAGTCGTACTCACCGGCGATCCGGTAGAAATCGATCACATTCGGCACCGACACCACCGCCTCGCGAAAGCGGTCCAGCCAGTCGCGGGAATGGTGGCGCGTGCGTACCATCACAAAAACCGTCAGCCCCAGCCCAAGGGCTTCGGGATCGAGCAGCACCGTCTGGTGCCGGATCATCCCGCGCTCGCGCAGAGCATGCAGCCGCCGCCAGCAGGCATTCTGCGACAGCCCGATCCGCTCGGCCAGGTCGCGCTGCGACAATCCGGCATCGCGTTGCAGGGCCTGAAGCAATGCCCGATCAAAATGATCCAGTTTTTCCGCCATACCCGATCATATGACCCAATGTTGGTCATTTCAATCGAGAGAATGCTAAAGTTCTTCCACCGAATCCCGTCTATTTTCTGGCCACCCATTGATGGAGGCAGGCGGCGATGCGCGACGGACAGGATCTCTTCTCGGATTTCACCATGTCCCTGCGCGCAGGCGGTCTTGACGGACTCCGCGCCGGCCTGATCGGCGAAGGCGCCCCCATCCCCGGCCCGTTCGGCACCCACAAGCTGATCTATGCCGATTACGTGGCCTCCGGCCGGGCACTGCGCCAGGTCGAGGATTTCGTGATGAATCATGTCCTGCCCTGGTACGCCAACAGCCATACCGAAGCCTCGTTCTGCGGCCGGCATGTCAGCCGCCTGCGCCATGCCGCGCGGGCCACCATCGCCCTTCTATGCGGCGCCGGCGCAGGATTTTCGACCATCTTCACCGGGTCCGGCGCCACGGCAGGGCTGAACCGGCTGGTGTCCCTGCTGGGCGTGCCCGAAGCAGTGCGGAACGGCGCCACCCCGGTCGCCTTCATCGGCCCCTACGAGCACCATTCCAACATCCTGCCCTGGCGCGAAAGCGGTGCCGAGATCGTGGAAATCCACGAGGCTCCCGAGGGCGGGCCCGATCTCGTCCATCTCGCGGCAGCCCTGGCGGAAGCCGGCCCGTCACGCCTGAAAATCGGCGCCTTCTCGGCCGCATCCAACGTCACCGGCATCATCACCGACACCGACGCGGTCACGGCGCTGCTGAAAGCCAACGGTGCCCTGGCGGTCTGGGACTATGCCGGCGGCGGCCCCTACCTGCCGATCGACATGAAGCCCGGTACCCCCTGCGAAAAAGACGCCATCGTGATTTCGCCGCATAAATTCATCGGCGGGCCCGGCGCCTCGGGCATCACGATCGTCCGCGATGCGGCCGTAACGCTGAACCGCCCGGTGGTAACCGGCGGTGGCACGGTGCGCTTCGTCTCCCCCTGGGGTCATGACTATGCCGACGGCATCGCAACGCGCGAGGAAGCCGGCACACCCAATGTGATCGGCGATATCCGCGCCGCCCTCGCCTTCCTGGTCAAGGACGCGATCGGACAGGATTTCATGAACACCCGCGATGACGCGCTCTACCACGCGGCCCGCGCGGTCTGGGACCACAACCCCAATCTCGTCATCCTGGGCAACCCGGCCGCCACACGGCGGCTGCCGATTTTCTCGATGCAGGTCCACGACCGGCAGCATGGCGGCTTTATCCACCAGCAACTCTTCACCCGCATGCTGTCCGATTGCTACGGCATCCAGGCCCGGGGCGGCTGCGCCTGCGCCGGCCCCTACGCCCACCGCCTGCTGGGAATCGACCGCACGGAATCCGATACCCTGCGCACCGCGATCCTGTCGGGTGCGGAAATGCGCAAGCCCGGCTGGACACGCCTGAATTTCAGCGTGCTGATGGATGACGCAAAAGCGGCACAGATCATCGCGGCCGTGGACGAACTGGCTCGCGCGCCCTATCCCATGGCCGGTTTTTACGAGGCGGATCCTGCCACCGCACGGTTTCATGCAGTGGCAGGAGAGTCTTCTTTTTCTGAAGAAAAAGAAGCAAAAAGACTTTTATCCGTTTAGGGTTTTTACGAATCCCGCAGGAAAGTCCTTAATAGATCAAAAGTTTTTTGGTTCTTTTTTTCAAAAAAGAACAGAAACCTCACTCCACCGCCACGTTGATCGCACTCCCGCCAACCCGGAACTTCTCTCCCATCTCCGCCAGCCCGGCCGTGATCTCGGCGGCCGACATCCCAGCCCCGTCATTCTGGCCACGCGCCGCGTCACGGATATCCTGGCTGATCTTCATCGAGCAGAATTTCGGCCCGCACATCGAACAGAAATGCGCCGTCTTGTGCGCATCCTTCGGCAGCGTCTCGTCATGGAAACAACGCGCCGTCTCCGGGTCCAGCCCCAGATTGAACTGATCCTCCCAGCGGAATTCGAAACGCGCGCGTGAAACCGCATCGTCATGCAACCGCGCCGCCGGATGCCCCTTGGCCAGATCGGCGGCATGGGCCGCGAGCTTGTAGGTGATCACTCCGGTCTTCACGTCGTTACGGTCAGGCAGGCCCAGATGCTCCTTCGGCGTGACGTAGCAGAGCATGGCCGTGCCGAACCAGCCGATCATCGCCGCCCCGATGGCGCTGGTGATATGGTCGTATCCAGGCGCGATATCCGTCGTCAACGGACCAAGCGTGTAGAACGGCGCTTCGCCGCAATGGGCCAGTTGCTCGTCCATATTGGCCTTGATCTTGTGCATCGGCACATGGCCCGGCCCCTCGATCATCACCTGGCAGCCATGGTCCCACGCCACACGGGTCAGCTCGCCCAGCGTGCGCAGTTCGGCAAACTGGGCGGCATCGTTGGCATCGGCAATCGAGCCGGGCCGCAGCCCGTCGCCCAGACTGAAGCTGACATCATATTCCCGCATGATCTCGCAGATCTCGCCGAACTTCTCATACAGGAAGCTCTCGCGATGATGCGCCAGGCACCATTTGGCCATGATCGAGCCGCCGCGCGAGACGATGCCCGTCACCCGCCGCGCCGTCAGCGGCACATAGGCCAGCCGCACCCCGGCATGGATGGTGAAGTAATCCACTCCCTGCTCGGCCTGTTCGATCAGCGTGTCGCGGAAAACCTCCCATGTCAGGTCCTCGGCCACGCCGCCCACCTTCTCCAGCGCCTGATAGATCGGCACCGTGCCGATCGGCACCGGGCTGTTGCGGATGATCCAGTCGCGGATATTGTGGATATTCCGGCCAGTGGAAAGATCCATCACCGTATCCGCGCCCCAGCGCGTGGCCCACACCATCTTGTCCACTTCGTCGGCCACATGGCCCAGCACGGCGGAATTGCCGATATTGGCGTTGATTTTCACCAGGAAGTTCCGGCCGATGATCATCGGCTCCAGTTCCGGATGGTTGATGTTCGCCGGCAGCACCGCCCGCCCCCGGGCAATTTCGTCGCGAACGAATTCCGGCGTCACGAAGTCCGGAATGCTGGCGCCGAAATCCTCCCCATCCCGCAGCGCCCGGTCCGTCGCCGCACGGCGCTGATTCTCGCGGATCGCGACATATTCCATCTCCTCGGTCACGATCCCGGCGCGCGCATAGTCAAGCTGCGTCACCGGTCGCCCCGGCCGACCACGCCACACCACCCGCCCGGTATTGTCGAAGGCCGGCGCCAGCGTCGCCCCGCTGGCCCCGCCATTATCTTCCGGCCGCACCTGGCGCGGCTGCTCCACCACCGCACAGTCGCCGCGCCGCGCGATCCATCCCGCACGCAGGGCGGGCAGGCCGCGCGCAATATCGATCTCGGCGGCAGGGTCGGTATAGGGGCCTGACGGATCGTACAGCGTCACCGGCGGCTCCCCGGAACTGGCGTGCAGATCGACCTGCCGGAAGGGCACGCGCAGGTCGGGAAACAGCGTGCCTTCCTGATAGACCTTATGCCCGCCGACACGGGGGCCAATCGTCACATCGCCGGTCGCGGGCGTGCGTGTCGGCTGGCGCGGCGGCGTGGTGGGGGGTGTCTGGATATTCATGGCGCGTCCTCTTTGCTCATTGAGGGGGCGCGCCGGCGCGAAATGTCATGACGGCGGCACATCGCAGCGCCGCGCACAATTCCCATCCCTTCGCCGGCATGACCCGGATCAGGTTCGACGGGTCAGGGGGAAAACACCCCTCTCTCAGCCGCTCGCATGCGACTCCCCGGAGAACGGCGCAATCTTAGTCCCGCCCCAAGGGCCGGGGTCAAGAGCAAGCTGCACTACCCGGCGGCGCGGCACGTCACATTGTCGCGCAATGGGCGGGCCGTCCCCACGGCCCGCCCGCACCGGTCACGACGCGCGCGGACGGATCGCGGCCTCCCGAACCTCGGGCGCACAGCCCTCCCGGAAGGTCTCGAAGTTCTTCTCAAACCGCGCCGCAAGGTCGGCCGCCGCGTGGGCATAAGCCGCCGGATCGTCCCAGGTCGAAGCCGGGTCCAGCAGGCTGTCGGGCACGCCGGGCACATGGGTCGGAATCGACAGCCCGAAATGCTCTTCCACCCGAAACGACACGTCGTCCAGCTTCCCGTCCAGCGCGGCGTTGACCAGCGCGCGCGTCTGCGCCAGCGCAATTCTGCGCCCGGTCCCATACGGCCCGCCGGTCCAGCCGGTATTCACCAGCCAGCACGTCACCGGCGTCCGCGCCAGACTGGCCGCCAGTTGCGCACCATACAGTTCCGGCGGGCGCGGCAGGAACGGCGCGCCGAAACAGGCGCTGAAGGTCGCCTGCGGCTCCTTGCCCAACCCCTTTTCGGTCCCGGCGATCCGCGCCGTATAGCCCGACAGAAAATGATACACCGCCTGCGCGGGCGTCAGCCGCGCGATAGGCGGCAGCACGCCGAACGCATCGGCCGTCAGCATCACCACATGGCGCGGCACGCCGCCCTGCCCGTCCGCGCTGGCATTGGCCACGAAATCGATCGGATAGCAGGCGCGGGTGTTCTCCGTCAGCCCGCCATGCATGAAGTCCGGCACACCGTCGCGGTCGGCCACCACATTTTCCAGCACGGTGCCGAAGCGGTGCGATGCGTCCCAGATCTCGGGCTCGGCCTCGCGTTTCAGGCCGATCACCTTGGCGTAGCAGCCCCCCTCGACATTGAACACACCGTCCCGCGACCAGCCATGCTCGTCATCGCCGATCAACTGGCGCGCGGCGTCGGACGACAGCGTGGTCTTGCCGGTGCCCGACAGGCCGAAGAACAGGGCCACCTCACCGCCGGGTCCGATATTGGCCGAGCAATGCATCGGCATCACGTCCTGTTCCGGCAACAGCCAGTTCATGACGGTGAAGATGGATTTCTTGATCTCGCCGGCATACTGGGTGCCGGCGATTACCACCAGCCGCTGCTCCAGCGACAGGATCACGCCGGTGGAACTCCGCACGCCATGCGTCGCAGGGTCGAGTTCCAGGTCGGGCGCATGCAGGATCACGAAATCCGGCACGAATCCCGCCAGTTCGGCCGCCGGCGGCCGGATGAACATGTTGCGCGCGAACAGCGCGTGCCAGGCATGGGTCGTCACCAGGCGCACCCGGATGCGATGGGCCGGATCGGCGCCCGCATACAAATCCTGGGTAAACAGTTCCTGCCCCTCCAGATAGCCCCGCACATAATCGCAGGCCCGCTGGAACGCCGCCCCCGGAAGAGGGGCGTTGATGGCCCCCCACCAGACGCCGTCGCGAGTCGAGGGTTCGTCGACGACGAACTTGTCCTGCGCCGACCGGCCGGTATGCAGGCCCGTGCGCACCATCAGCGCCCCGCCGGAGGACAAAGCGCCTTCCTCCCGACGAATCGCATGCCCGATCAGTTCGGGCGCATGAAGATTGGCATGAACCGCCCCGGCATGGCGCAGGCCGGTTCCCGTTATCGCGTCTTCTGAGTCCGCAGGCCGGAATATCTTATTGCTGTTCATTCTTTTCCGTTTCCTGATCATTGTTCCCCGGTGTGTCGTCCCGGTATGACAATTGTGATCCGATCAGCATGGCAACTTCCTGATCGACATCATATCTCTCAATCACAAATACGTGATCGAGCATCCCCAATATATATCCACCCTCCCCATTCTCGCCCTTCTGACTGCACGCCATCTGCTCGAAAAGTTTCTTGAAGGACGATAAAAATTATCACAAACCCGTCCGGGATTGCTGTCTTTTTATAGCGGACACCCTGCTTTTCTTTGATTTTCGTTCAATCTCTTCATAAAATAACTGAATGAATGAAAAAGAAAATCCGCAGGCAAAGCTGCTCATCAACGTCATAGCCGGCATTTCCGCCGCCGGCGGCCTGCTGTTCGGCTACGACACCGGCATCATCTCGGCGGCCCTGCTGCAGATCACGCCACAATTCCATCTGGATATCGGCGGCCAGCAGATCGTCACCTCGGCCATCATCGCCGGCGCGCTGGTCGGCTGCATGGGGGCGGCACCGCTGTCCGACCGCTGCGGCCGCCGGCGCACCGTGATGGTGGCGGCCGCCATCTTCATCATCGGTACGCTCGTCGCCGCCCTGGCCGACAGCACCCGGATGCTCACCGTGGCGCGCTTCGTGCTGGGCCTGGCGGTCGGTGCCGCGTCGCAGATTGTGCCGCTCTATATTTCCGAACTGGCGCCGGCCCACCGGCGCGGGCGCCTGGTCGGGCTGTTCCAGTTCGCGGTGGTCTTCGGGATCCTGGTCTCCTACATCGCCGGCTATCTGCTGCGCCACGAAAGCTGGCGGATCATGTTCGGTCTGGGGATCATTCCCGCCGTGATCCTGCTGCTGGGCATGGCCTTCCTGCCCAACAGTCCGCGCTGGCTGGCCATGCGGGGCGATTTCGACGGCGCCCGCACCGTCCTGCGCCGGGTCCGCTCCAGCCACCACACGGCCGAGCAGGAACTGCAAAGCATCATCGACGCGCACGACCGTCAGGCACCGTGGTCGGAACTGGCCCGCCCATGGATCCGCCCCGCCCTGGTGGCTGCGGTCGGCGTCGCCCTGCTCTGCCAGCTCAGCGGCATCAATGCCGTCCTCTATTATGCCCCCACCATCTTCTCCGGCGCCGGCTTCGGCGAGGGATCGGCCCTCCTCACCTCGATCGCGGTCGGCGTGGCGATCATCGTGGCCACGCTGTTCGGCAACTGGGCGGTCGAGGCGATCGGCCGGCGTGCCCTGCTGCTGTGGTTCCTGCCGGGAGCCAGCCTGTGCCTGCTGGCACTGGCCGAGCTGTTCCATATGCAGGCGGCGGGCGCGTCCCATCCCTGGCTAATGGTGGCGGCCCTGCTGGGCTATGCGGTGCTGAATGTCGGCAGCCTGTCGGTCACCATCTGGATCATCGGGGCCGAGGTCTTTCCGCTGTCGGTACGCGGCAAGGGCATGGGCCTGGTGGCGGCCGCGCATTGGGCGGCCGACCTGCTGATCTCGCTCACCACCCTGTCGATGGTCCAGAGCTTCGGCGCGGGCGGCACCTTCCTGCTGTTCGGGCTGGTCAATGCCCTGGCCTTCCTGTTCGTGCTGCGCTTCGTTCCCGAAACGCGCGGCCTGTCGCTGGAGGAAATCGAAGGCCGGCTGCGCGAGGGCACCTTCCTGCGCACGGCCGGCGGCCACCGGCTCGGCCGGGCGCGTTAACGGCGCCCGGTCCGATAGCTTGCCGGGGGCCGGCATGGTGACTATGCCGACAGAGTTCGCCACTCCGGACGAGGCCCGCCCATGACCGTTCCCCGCATCGATCCCTTCCATGCCGTCGGCCTCAGCACGCTGGCCCACCAGATGGCGGCGGAAGGGCACGATATCGTGCATATGGAATTCGGCCAGCCCTCGACCGGCGCCCCGAAGGCCGCGATCGCCGAGGCCCACCGCATCCTCGACAGCGACGCCATGGGCTATTGGGAAAGCACACCGCTGAAGGTGCGCATCGCCCGCCATTACCTGGAAACCTACGGCGCGACCGTCCTGCCCGAGCAGATCTGGCTGACCTGCGGCGCCTCGCCGGCCTTCGTCCTGGCGCTGAACAGCGCCTTCACGCCCGGCGCGCGGGTCGCGCTGGCCCGGCCGGGCTATGTCGCCTACCGCAACACCTTGCGGGCACTTTATATGGAACCGGTCGAAATCCCCTGCGGCCCGGCCGAGCGGTTCCAGCTTTCGGCCGCCGCCATCGCGGCGCTGGACCCGCCGCCCGACGGCATCATCCTCGCCAGCCCCGCCAACCCCACCGGCACGATCCTGTCGGACGCCGAGATGCAGGCCATCGTCACCGTCTGCCGGGACCGAGGCATCCGCATCGTCTCCGACGAGATCTATCACGGACTCAGCTATGTCGGCCCGACCCGCTCGATCCTGCAGGACGATCCCGAGGCGCTGGTCGTCAACAGCTTCTCGAAATATTTCAGCATGGCCGGCTGGCGGCTGGGCTGGCTGGTCGCGCCCCTGTCGCTGGTCGAGGCGGTGCGGACGCGGGTGGGCAACATGTTCCTCACGCCCCCCTCGCTCAGCCAGCATGCCGGTCTAGTCGCCTTCGACTGCCGTGAGGAACTGGAGGGCCATGTCCGCATGTACCGCCATAACCGCGACCTGCTGTTGGAGCGGCTGCCGGAACTCGGGATCGAGCGGATCGCCCCGCCCGACGGCGCCTTCTACATCTATGCCGATATCGGCCACCTGACGAATGACAGCCTGGCCTTCTGCGCCCGGCTGCTGGCCGATACCGGCGTCGCCACCGCGCCCGGACTGGATTTCGACCCGGTCGAGGGCAACCGCTTCATGCGCTTCAGCTTCGCGGTCTCGACCGACCGGCTGGAAGAGGCCCTGCGGCGCATGGTTCCCTGGTTCGCCCGCGCCGGCGGGGCCGGCGCCTGAACACGCGGCACGATGCCGGCAGCTTGTCAGGATTTCCCGACAAGCCCTACCATGGCTTCATGGTCCGATCCCTGCGCTGGTCGCTGCTCTGCATCCCCCTCATTCTCAGCGCCTGTGCCGAGAACGGCGCCTGCACTATCGCGTCGGTCGGCGATATGCCCGTTCTGAACGGGCACGGCTCCCCCATCGTCAAGGCGTCCATCAACGGGCATCCGGTGGCGTTCATCGTCGATACAGGCTCGCTGATCACGGCCGTCTGGCCACAGGAGATCGACAAACTCGGTCTATATTCCACGTTTCGCCAGGTCCGTCTGCGCGGCGTCGGCGGCGAAACCCTGGGCACGATCGTCACGGCCCGCTCGATGGGGCTGGGCGCGGCGACCGCTTCGGATGTGTCCTTCGTTGCCGTCGGCAAACTGATGGATGGCCGCGCGATCAACGGGATTCCCGTTGTGGGACTGCTCGGAGCGGATTTTCTCTCCAGCTACGATGTCGTTTTCGACCTGCCGAACCATCAGGTCAATCTGTACGATGTCCATGGATGCAAGGGCGTCATCCCGCGATGGACCGGCGGATTTTATAGCGTCCCGACCGACGAGGATCACCGGGACCCGACCAAGATCATCGTCCGCGTCAAGCTCGACGGGCATCCCATGGACGCCATTCTCGACAGCGGCGCCCAACGAACCCTGATCGCCGCCAGCGATGCGCACGACGCCGGCGTGACGCAATCCACCCTGGCCGGTGATCGCAAAGGCATCAGTTTCGGCATCGACGACCAGAAACTGACGCGCTTCCTGCATCGCTTCGATACCTTCCAGATCGGCCCCTTCCACTTCGACCATCCTCTCCTGCCGGTCAGCGAGACCGACGAAAGTCTGCTGGGGGCGGAGTTTCTCCGCAACCACCGGGTCTGGATTCCCCGGGCCCGGAACGAAATCTTCGTCCAGCCGACCGGCCCGTTTACCCCGATAGAGCCGCCGGCGACCGCCCAGCCCGACGCACCATCAGGCCGCAATAAACCAGAATGACCAGGTAAGCCGGCCCCGCGACCCCGACAAAGGCCGCCTGCACCCCGCAGGCCCCCGCCAGATGCACGAAAACTTGCGGCAGCACGCCCCCGCCGCAAAACGCCATCACCAGCAGGGCGGCGGCATGGTCGGCATGCCGGCCCATCGCCCGCATCACCACCGGAAACAGCGCCGGCATGATCATCGCATTGGCAAAGCCGAGCAGCGCCACGCACAGCACCGACAGCAGGCCCGTCGTCATCCACGCCGCCCCGCACAAGGCCAGCCCCATGGCGCAGGAAAGCCCCATATAGCGCTCCTGCGACACCAGGCGCGGCACCACCACCATGCCAGCCAGATACCCTGCGAGCATCGCCGCCAGGGTGACGGCGGTAAAATATTTGGTCACGTCCAGCGACAGGCCGAACGACCGGCCATACAGGCCGATCGCATCCCCGGCCATCACCTCCACGCCCACATAAAGAAACGTGCTGAACACCCCCAGGGCCAGCAGCAACAGGCCCCCGTCACGCCCTTCGGCTGGCACGCCCGACTCCGGCCCGATCCCGATCGCCGGCAGGCGCGACCGCAGGACCCACACCGCCATCACCAGCAGCAGCACCGCCATGAACAGATAGGGCGCATGCACGGCGCGGGTAAACTGCGTCAGGATGGCATTACGCGCGGCCATCGAAGGCGCCGCCCGCACCGATGTCGCAATGCCGCCGATATCACGCATCACCAGCGCCGCGAAGACCAGCGGCGCCAGGATACCGGCGAACTTGTTCGCGGTCCCCATGATCGCGATCCGCTGCGCCGCGCGCTCATGCGGCCCCAGCAGCGTGACGTAAGGATTCACCGTCACCTGCAACAGCGACAGCCCGGCCCCGATCACCCCCAGCCCTGCCAGCGCTCCGGGATACCAGCGCCCGGTCACGCATTCGCCGAACAACGCCGTACCGGCCGCCATCACCATCAGCGCGATCGCCATGCCGGCCTTCAGCCCGGTCCGGCGCGCCAGCAGCGTGGCTGGCAACGGAAAAACCAGATAAGCCAGATAGAAGCAGGACGGCACCAGAAACGCCGCGACATCGCTCAGGCTGAAGGCAAGCTGCACGAACGTGATCAGCGGCCCGTTCAGCCAGGTGACGAATCCGATGCTGAAGAACAGCAGCGCCATGACGACAATCGGCGACCAGCCATAGGCCCCCGCCGGACTGCCGGCGGAAACCCTCGCCCCGCGGGCCCCGCCATCGCTCACGACCGCCACATCCCGCCGCGCATATACCCGCACGGCCTTCCGGTCGTCACATGCCGTTCCCGCCCCAGCGCCATTTCCATCCCCCTTCCGTCTTCACCGCACAGATCACGAGAAAGACGGCCACGGTGACGGGAATGATGACGATTTCGATCAAAACGACAATGGCGGAACGAAAGAAGAGCGGAAGCACCGAAACGCCGAAAAGAACGGCAAGGAACAGAAGCAGCGCTACCCAGCCCTGCCATGCGACGGGCAGGCCCGACCCGACACCATACTGTTTCGCGGCAAACCACGGCTTTGACGGCGGGGCTGGCATCCGGACGCTCTCCTCATCGCGCATCTCTCATGCAACGATCGGAGCACATATCCGCCAGACATGACCAGCGATTAGAGGCTGTCAGCCTCCAAGACGCCGCTCCAATTCAGAACCAGTGCAGCGCGGCCAGATACGGGGCCGCACCGCCGACACCGCGCACCGCCAGCATGCCGGCCAGCAGCAGCATCACCGCCGCCACCAGCCCGTCCAGCACGCGCCACGCGGCGGGCCGGGCAAAGACCGGGCGCAGCAGGCGCGCACCGAAGCCCAGGCCGGTGAACCACAGCGCGCTGGCCGTCGCCGCCCCCGCCACGAACAGCGGCCTGGCCGTGCCGGGCAGGCCGCCGCCCACCGCCCCCATCAGCAGCACCGTATCCAGATAGACATGCGGGTTCAGATAGGTAAACGCCGCCGCCCGCCCCAGCGTACCGGCCAGGCTATGCTGCCCTTCGCGCCCATCGGCCACCATGGCAGCGGGGGCGAACGCACGCCGCAGGGCACCAAGCCCGTACCACGCCAGAAACCCCGCCCCACCCAGCGACATGATCCAGATCAGCGCGGGCATCCGCTGCACGATCACGCCCATCCCCAGCACCCCGGCCGAGACCAGCAGCATGTCGGACAGGGCACAGAACATCACCACCGGCACGACATGCCGGCGGAGCAGCCCCTGGCGCAGGACGAATAAATTCTGGGCGCCGATGGCGACGATCAGGGCGGCCGCAAGGCCGAACCCGCTGGCAAAGCCGGAAGGAATCAACATGGCCGCTTCCATGCCGGGGGATCTTCGCGTAATCCAGCTTAATTCTCTTTACCTGATTAAGCGGATCTAAATTCCATGCTGGATTACGCCGCCCTCGCCGCCGTGGCCGCCGTCGCGCGGGAAGGCAGCTTCGAACGCGCGGCGACGGCACTGGGCGTCACGGCCTCGGCGGTATCGCAGCGCGTGCGCGCGCTGGAAGACCGGCTGGGCGCGGTACTGATCGTTCGTGGACAACCCTGCAGCGCCACGGCGGTCGGCGCCCGGCTGTGCGCCCATGTCGAACGGGTGCGCCTGCTGGAAGGCGAGATGGCCTCCGCCCTGCCGGGCCTGGCAAGCCAGATCGCCGAGTCCGGACCGCCGACAATCCGCGTCGCGGTCAATGCCGACAGCCTGGCCACCTGGTTCATTCCCGCCATCGCCGCCTTTGCCGGACGCGGCGACCGGCTGGTCGATCTGGTCATTGCCGGCGAGGACCATACGGCCGAACGCCTGCGCTCGGGCGACGTCCTCGCCGCCGTGACCACCGACCACGCACCCGTCCAGGGGTGCCGCACCGTGCCGCTGGGTGCCTTGCGCTATGCCGCGACGGCATCGCCCGCCTTCGTGGCGCAATGGTTCGCAAACGGTGTCGACGCCCCATCGCTGGCGCGGGCACCGGTCCTGCGTTTCGACCGGCGGGACGATCTGCACGCCCGCTGGGCCCGCTCCCTCTTCGGGCCCGAACCCGAGATGCCGACCCACTGGATTCCCTCCACCCACGGCTTCATCGACGCCGCTCTGGCGGGGATGGGCTGGTGCATGAACCCGATTCCGCTGGTCGCAGCCCACCTGCGCACCGGCCGACTGGTCAGCCTGACGCCCAATCACCATCTGGACGTACCACTTTACTGGCAGCACGCCCGCATCGGCACCCGACTGCTGGACGCCCTGACGCGCGAAGTCGTCACTGCAGCAAAGAACGGACTTCTTTAAGAGCCTGTCTCCGCTGGCAGCAGCCTGACCCGCATTTCCCAGCGCGCCACGCCTTCTCAGGCGGCCGAACGCGATGCCATGACCGGCGAAAGGGTCTTCAGAACCTGCGGCCTGTCGCACGTCTCGAACTGGCTGATCAGCCGCATCAGTTCGTGGGATTCATGACTCAGGCTGGTCGCCGCCGCCGTCGCCTCCTCCACCATCGCCGCGTTCTGCTGCGTCACCTGGTCCAGTTGCGTGACGGCTTCGTTGACCTGGGTCAGCCCTATCGCCTGCTCCTCGGTCGTCTGCGCGATCTCCGACACCAGCGCGTCGATCTCGGAGATCTTCTTCACCACGGCGTTCAGCACCATACCGGTTTCCTCAACCAGTTTCGCGCCCCGCGCCACCTCGCTGCCCGACCTGCCGATCAGCGCCTTGATCTTGCTGGCCGCCTCCGCCGAACGCTGCGCCAGCGTACGCACTTCCGATGCCACCACGGCAAAGCCCCGGCCGGCATCGCCGGCGCGCGCGGCCTCCACCCCGGCATTGAGCGCAAGCATGTTGGTCTGGAAGGCGATCTGGTCGATCATGCCGATGATCTGGCCGATCTCCTGCGACGAGCCCTTGATCTCCCCCATCGCGACAACGGCCTCACGCACCACCTCGCCGGACTTCACGGCGTCGGCTCGCACGACCGAAGCGGAGATCGAAGCCGCCCTGGCCCCTGCGGCACTCCGCGTCACCGCACGGGTGATTTCACCCAGGGTCGTCGCTGTCTGCTCCAGGTTGGCGGCCTGCATTTCGGTCCGCCGCGCCAGATCGTTCGAGGCCGAAGCAATCTCCTGCGCACCACTGCCCACACTGCCCGCCGAGGCCGAAATCGCCCCCATCGTGGTTTCCAGCGTCTCCATCGCGGCATTGAAATCGCGACGCAGCTTTTCATAGGCAGGGTCGATCGGCGTCACCAGACGATGGCTGAGGGCATTCCTGGCCAACTTGTCCAGCCCGCCGGCAACCTCGTCCACCGCCTGGACACGGCTGGTCACATCGGTCGCGAACTTGACGACCTTGGTGACGCGCCCACGATGGTCAAAAATCGGATTATACGAGGCCTGAAGCCAGACAATCCTGCCGTTCCTGCCGATCCGCTTGAACTCGGCCGCCACATATTCGCCAGCCTGCAATTTCCGCCACAAGGCCGCATAATCCGGCGAACGGGCGAAATCCTTCTCGACAAACAACCGATGATGCTGCCCCCTGATCTCGTCGAGGCCGTAGCCCATGGATGAGAGAAAAGCATCGTTCGCGTTCAGGACTTCCCCATCCGGCGTAAACTCGATCATCGCCTGGACGCGGGAAACGGCATCCATCTTGCCCCTGAAGTCGGCAATCCTCACCGCCTCGTCGGTCGTGACCGCCGCGACCTTGACGACCTTGTAGGGCTTCCCAAAAAAATTCCGCACAGGGTTGTAGGACGCCTGGATAAAGACTTCCTTCCCACCCTTTCCAATGCGCACATAGTCCCGGGCGTCGAATTCGCCCCGGCGCAACTTGTCCCAGAACGCCGTATATTCACGACTTCCTGCATAATCGGGATCGACGAAAATGCTGTGATGCCGTCCCTGGATCTCGTCCAGCCGATAGCCCAGCGCCTTGCAGAAATTCTCGTTCGCGGTCAGGATCCGGCCCGCAAGATCGAATTCGATAATGGCCAGCGAACGATCGAGCGCGGAAAGCGTCGCCCGCGCATCCCCCAGACGACATTTCAGAAAGCCGAACATTCGTACTGATTCCCCAACCCAGATCAGTTCGCTCCACCGGCCGCCCGAAAACCGAAATCCGGCCCGTCGTCTTTCACGCGCTCTCTCATGGGTAACGATTATTAATATCAATACCCACGACACCTCGCAAGGTCGTGAAAAGCCTCTTCCTGTTTCGATCTGGTTACAATCTGCCGTTCGGCGTGCCTGCAACCCGATTGCAGACGCCATGCCCCCCGCATGTGGATGGCACTGGCCATCGCCAAACGAAAACAGGGCGCGGCAACAATGTGCCGCGCCCTGTGCCCTCTCCCGGATACGGAATAGGTCAGCCGTAAAGGAAAGCCCGCTGGTCAGCGGGAAGCGAGATGGACCGGTGCCAGAGCCGCCTGGGCGGCAGGCGCCGAAACGGCATTGACCACCGCCGGATCGAACACCCGCAGGAAGCTGGTGGGGTGGATGCCCATCCACAGCGTCACCAGCGCGCAGGGTACCAGCACCGCCAGTTCCGGCCCGGTCAGGTCACGCAGCATCGCCACCACGCCGCGTCCCGGTGCGCCGAACATCACCCGGCGATACAGCACCAGCATATAGACCGCACCGAGGATCATGCTGCTGCCCGCCAGGAACGCGATCCAGAACGAGACATGGATGGCACCGACCATCACCAGCCATTCGCCGACGAAGGCGCCCGTGCCCGGCAGGCCGATATTGGCCATCACGAACAGCATGCCCAGCGTCGCCAGCACCGGCATCTTATGCGCAACGCCCGAGAAGGCGTCGATCGACCGTGTCTCCGCCCGCCAGGACACGGCGGCGACGCAGAAGAACAGCGCGGTGATGATCACGCCATGCGACAACATCTGGAAGATCGCACCGTCAATCCCCTCCGGCGTCAGGGTAAACAGCCCGACCGCGATCACCCCCATATGCGAGAACGAGGAATAGGCGATCAGCCGCTTCATGTCCGTCTGCGCCAGGGCGATGATGGCGGCATAGATCACGGCGATGACCCCCAGCGTCAGCACGTAGGGCGCGAACAGCCGGGCGGCATCGGGGAACATCAGCACGCCGAAACGAAGCAGCCCGTAGGCACCGGCCTTGGACAGCACGCCCGAGAGCAGCGCCGTGGTCGGCGTGGGTGCCTCGGTATAGGCATCGGGCAGCCACGCATGCAGCGGGAACAGCGGCAGCTTCACCCCGAAGGCCAGGATAAAGCCCAGCAGCAGCCAGCACTGCATGGAAGGGGCGAAATTCGCGTGCATCAGCACGGGAATGTCGGTGGTACCCGTCATGGTCCACATCGCCAGCAGCGCCAGCAGCATGAACAGCGACCCGCCGAAGGTGAACAGGAAGAACTGCATCGAGGCCCAGATCCGTTTCGGCCCACCCCACACGCCGATCATCAGACTGCCCGGAATCAGCGTCGCCTCGTAGAACACATAGAAGAGAACCAGATCCAGCGCCGAGAACAGGCCGACCAGCGTGGTTTCCAGCAGCAGCAGCGCCACCATGTAGTCGCGCACCCGCGTCGTCACCAGCTTCCATCCGCCGATCACCGCCAGCGGCGTCAGAAAGGTGGAGAGCAGCACGAACAGCAGGCTGATCCCGTCGACCCCGGTATGGTACGACACGCCGAACGACGCAGCCCAGTCCGCCTGCTGCACGAACTGGAAGCCCGGCACCTGCGGGTCGAACTCGGTCCAGATCACCACCGACAGCGCGAAGACCAGCAGGCTGGTCCACAGCGCCACCCATCGCGATGCGGTCTCGATCGCCTCGGAGGTGCCGCGCATCAGGAAGATGGCAAGCGCGCCGCCCAGCGGCAGATACGTGACCAGGGAGAGCAGGATGGGATGCACGTCGGTCTCATCGTCCGTGAAAGATGGCGAAGCCTATCCCTGTTCCGGCAACGAGACTACCCGGGCGCCGCATCACGTTCTCCCGAGCGGCACCGGTTTTCAGCACTTTACGCAACCACGGCCACGCACTGACGTTGAAGCAGCCCCGCGTTTTCCACCGGTTATCGCCGGCCGAACAGCGTTTCCAGGTCCGCGCGACTCAGTTTCACCCAGGTCGGGCGCCCGTGGGAACAGGTGCCGGCGCGCGGCGTCCGTTCCATGTCGCGCAGCAGCGCATCCATCTCCGCCCGCGTCAGGCTGCGCCCGGCCCGGACACTGCCATGGCAGGCCATGCGGGCCAGGATGGCATCCAGCCGTCCATCCAGCGCCTGCACCTCGTCCGCGTCGGCCAGATCGTCCTCGGCCATTTCCTCGGCCATGTCGCGCAGCAGCCCGGCCGGATCGTCGGTCCCCAGCAGCGCCGGCAACGCCCGCACCAGCACCGCATCACCCCCGAACGGTTCGATCTCCACTCCCAGGGCCGACAGCGTTCCGGCACGGGCCAGCACCGCCTCCGCCCCGCCGCGCGGCAGCGTCACCACTTCGGGCAGCAGCAGGCGCTGGGCGCGCAGCGTGCCATCCAGGTACTGGGCCCGCAGCCGCTCATGCGTCAGGCGCTCATGCGCGGCATGCTGGTCCACCAGCACCAGCGCCCCGTCGCCCGACACCGCAATCACGTAGGTGCCCATCACCTGCGCCACCGCGGCCCCCAGCGGATAATCCGCCGGATCGGCCAGAACCGCACGATCCTCTGCCAGCGCCCCCGAACCGGCACCTTCTCCCGCTTCCGGCGGCGCAACCGGCAACACGGGGTCCAGAACGCGCGCGGCCGGCCGGTCGCCCAGATCGAGTCGCCCGCCGGAAAACGCCGCCGGACCCGGCGCCGCGAAAACCGATGCCGCCGGGCGCGCGGGCGCGGGATCGGAGGGCGGATACCAGATCCGCGCCGGCGCCGTCGTGCGCGACTGCAACAGCCCCGGCCGCACCCCGGCCACGCCGGCCCCGCCGCCCAGCGCCCGGCCCAGCGCGCCGATCACCAGCCCGCGCACCGCCGCCGGATCGGCAAAGCGCAGCTCGGTCTTGGCCGGGTGGACATTCACATCGACCATGTCCGGCGGAATGGTCAGCGACAGCGCCACCACCGCATGCCGCCCGTGCTCGATCACATGCCGGTAGCCCACGCGCACGGCCGTACGCAGCACCGGATCGACCACCGGCCGGCCATTGACCAGCAGGATCTGCCCCGCCGCCGTCGCCCGATGCACCGACGGGCCGCAGGCAAATCCGCTCAGCACCAGATCGCCCTTCACACCCTCGACCGGCAGCATGCCGTCCGCGCCTTCGGTCTCCAGAATGGCAGCAACCCGGTCCGCCATGTCCTGGCACGGCAGGTCGAACACCACCCGGTCGTCCAGTTGCAGGCGAAAGGCGACATGCGGCACCGACAGCGCCAGCCGGCGCACCGTAATGTCGGCATGCCCGGCCTCAACCCGGGGGCTCTTGAGGAACTTGCGCCGGGCGGGCGTGGCGAAGAACATGTCCTCCACCACCACGCGGGTCCCGGCCGTGCCGGCGCAGGGCGCGGGCGTGCCCACCAGCCCGCCTTCCACCGTCACCCGCCACGCGCTGTCGGCCCCATGCGGGCGCGAGGTCACCGAAAGCCGCGCCGCCGCCCCGATCGACGGCAGCGCCTCGCCCCGGAACCCCAGTGTCTCGATCCGCACCAGCGTCTCGTCGCGCAGTTTCGAGGTACAATGCCGCTCGACCGCCAGCATCAGGTCGTCGGGCGTCATGCCGCACCCGTCATCGACCACTTCAATCCGGTTGATCCCGCCCTGCTCCAGCACGATCGCGATCCGCCGAGCCCCGGAATCGATTGCGTTCTCGACCAGTTCCTTCAATGCGGCGGCGGGGCGTTCGATGACTTCGCCCGCCGCAATGCGGTTGACCACCTGTTCCGACAAACGCCGGATCACCGGTCGGGCGGGCAGGCTGGACGAATCACTCATGGGCGCAGGCTAGACCATCCGCCCCGAGGGGGCGAAATCCTTTTCGGTGGAAGGAAACGCGTGGGCCAAATGAAAAAGGACCAGCCAAGGCCGGTCCCCTCTCCATGCCGGCCGGAAACCCGGCCAGGCCATCCCTGGTTCTACTTGCTGGGGGCCTTGCTCTTGACGGTCGGCGTGGCGCCCTGGGTCGGGCTGTTGCCCAGCGCCGAATTCTGGCGCAGACGGCGGTTCTCGGCCTCGCCGTCCACCTCGCCGCCGGCTCCCCCGCCGTTCCAGAACATCAACTGGTTGATGAAGCCCTGCCCCGCCGGACCAAGCTCGCCCTTGTCCGAACTGTCCGAGGCCGCGTCGGCCTCGTTCACCAGCGCCGCCTGGCCGGCGCTCGGCGTGCCATCGGCGCCCTGGAGCGCGACGTTGGGCGACAGGGTCTCCAGCGCCTGCAATCTCGGGCTCTCGTCCTGCGGCCGCGACGAATCGCTGTGCGGCACCGCCAGTTCCTGGGTCGGCGGCATCGACAGCGGGGCGCGCGTCGTCACCGTATATTCATCCGGCGAATCGCGTTCCAGGCCGAAGGCCCGATTGAGGTCCGAGCCGGAGCAACCGGCAAGAAGGACTCCGCCCGACAGCAGAAGTGCGAACGGAACCAGACGAGGGAATAGGGGCGCCATGCTTCGCTTTCTACCGCTCCTGCCCGGTTCCGGCAAGGCCACGCCGCTCGGTCAGGCTGTCGAACAGTAAAATGGCAACGCCGCAATCAATCGCGGCGTCCGCCAGGTTGAACACGTAGAAACTGTGCCCATAGGCATGCAGATGCACGAAATCGACCACCGCGCCGTAATGCAGGCGGTCGATCACGTTGCCGATCGCACCGCCCATGACCGCGCCGAGCCCCGCGGCCACCCACGGGCGGGTGGTCCGCGCCAGCCAGATCGTCAGCACCAGCACCACCGCCAGCGCCACGACGGTGAAGACGATCCGCCCCATTCCGGCCATGCCGCCCAGCATGCCGAACGTGATGGCGTGGTTCCACACCATGGTCAGGCTGAAAAACGGCAGCACGGGAACCGAAACCCGGTTTGGCAGGTCCAGCCCATACAGAATCCAGTATTTGCTGCCCTGATCCAGCAGCAGCACCAGCAGGAACAGCGCGGCACCGATGGCGCGGCAGCGCAAGGCCGGCCGGGAAACCCCGGTGCCCAGCACGGCCTCACTCATGCGCCGGCCCGCGCATCGACGACCGCGACGCAACGCAGGCACAATTCAGGATGGGCGGCCTGGCTCCCCACCTCGTCCAGCACCTTCCAGCAGCGGGCACATTTATGCCCCGACGCCGCCGAGATGACCGGCGCGCCATGGGCCCCCACGGCCCCACCGTCGCGCTCCTCGCCCTCGGCTCCGCCAGCCAGGAAGATCGACGCCGCCCCCGGCTCCACCGTGATCGACGCCTGCGACACGATCGCCAGTTCGCACCAATCGACATCGGCGAAGCGTCCGGCCTCTTCCTCCGAGAGTTTCAGCTCCAGCGCCGCCTGAAGCGACGATCCCACGATGCCGCCGCGCCGGGCCGCCTCGATCTCGGTCGTCACCACCCGACGCACGCCGCGCAGCGTCGCCCAGCGATCGGCCAGGTCCGGACGGATCCATTCCTCGGGCAGCGCGGGGAAGGATTGCAGATGCACGCTCTCGGCCTCGCCGAAACGCGCCGTCCACGCTTCCTCGGCGGTAAAGACCAGCACCGGCGCCAGCCACGCGCACAGGCAGCGATGCAGATGGTCCAGCACCGTGCGGGCGGCCCGGCGACGCGGATTGTCCGCACCGTCGCAATAGATCGCATCCTTGCGCACGTCGAAATAGAAGGCCGACAGGTCGGTGGCGCAGAACCCGTGCACGGCGGCATAGACGCCGACCCATTCATGCGTCTTGACCGCCCGGTCGATCTGCGCGCCCAGTTCGGTCAGCCGGTGCAGCACCCACTGTTCCAGTTCGGGCATCTGCTCGTAGGGCACGCGCTCGGCATCGGTGAAGCCATCGAGCGCACCCAGCAGCCAGCGCAGCGTGTTGCGCAGCCGGCGATAGAGTTCGCCCTGCTGCTTCAGGATCTCGTTGCCGATCCGCAGGTCTTCGTTGGTGTCGGAGTTCATCACCCACAGGCGCAGAATGTCCGCGCCCAGCGAGTCGTTCACGTCCTGCGGCGCCACGACATTGCCCAGCGACTTCGACATCTTGCGGCCCTGCTCGTCCAGCACGAAGCCGTTGGTCACCAGCGCCCGATAGGGCGCGATCCCGCGCGTACCCACGCTTTCCAGCAGCGAGGACTGGAACCAGCCCCGATGCTGGTCCGAGCCTTCCAGATACAGGTCGGCCGGGAACGGCATGCCGTCACGCCCCAGCACGAAGGCATGGGTCGATCCGCTCTCGAACCATACATCGACGATGTCGAACACCTGCTCGTAATCGTCGGGATTGCGTTCGTTGCCCAGGAACCGGCTGGCCGGCGCGCTGTACCACACATCCGCGCCCTCGGCGCGGAACGCCTCCACGATACGCTGCATCACCGCCGGATCGCGCAGCACCTCGCCGCTCCGCTTCTCGACAAACACCGCGATCGGCACACCCCACGCCCGCTGGCGGCTGATACACCAGTCCGGGCGCCCGGCAACCATCGAGGTCAGGCGGTTGCGCGCCTGGGCGGGCACGAACGTCACGTCTTCCAGCGCGCGCAGGGCGCGGGCGCGCAACTGGCCCTCGCCATCCATGCGGATGAACCATTGCGGCGTGGCGCGATAGATCACCGGCGCGCGCGACCGCCAGGAATGCGGATAGGAATGCACCAGCGTCGACCGCGCAACCAGCCCGGCCGGCGCCTCGCCGGCATCATTGGCCCGCTCCATCGCCTGGGTCAGGGCCGCGCAGACCGGGTCCGCCGCCTTGAAGACATGCCCGCCGGCGAACAGCGGTACCCAGTCGGCATAGCGCCCGTCATCCAGCACCAGTTCCGGCACCTCGATCCCGTTCGCCACCGACAGCGCGAAATCGTCCTCGCCATGGGCCGGCGCCATATGGACCAGGCCGGTGCCCGCCTCGGTGGTCACGAAATCGCCGCCCAGCAGCGGCACGTCGAAATCATAGCCCTGTCCGCGCAGCGGATGGGCGCAGATCGCCCCCGTCAGCGCCTCGCCCGGCATGGTGTAGAGCACGTAATGCTCGGTGATCCCGGCGGCGGCGCAGAACGGCGCGATCAGCGCCTCGGCCACCAGCAGGCGGGCGCCCGGCTCCAGCAGCGCATTGTCGGTCACCCCATCGACACGCAGCACGGCGTAGGTGATCTCGGGCCCGAAGGCGATGGCGCGGTTGCCGGGGATGGTCCAGGGCGTGGTCGTCCAGATCACGGCCGAGACATCCTGGAGCGCCCCGGTCGGCGTGGGGTCATGGATGAACGGGAATGCGACATGGATCGTGGTCGATTCATGGTCGCGATATTCGATTTCGGCCTCGGCGAGCGCCGTCTTCTCCACCGGGCTCCACATCACCGGCCGCAGGCCACGATAGAGCAGCCCGTTCAGCAGGAAGCGGCCGATCTCCTCGGCGATCGTGGCCTCCGAGGAAAAATCCATCGTGGCATAGCGCTCGTCCCACTCGGCCTGCACACCCAGGCGGCGGAACTCGTCGGCCTGGATCCCGACCCATTTCGCGGCATAGGCCCGGCATTCGGCGCGGAACTGCAGAACCGGCACCGAATCCTTGTCGCGCCCGGACTTGCGGTATTCCTCTTCGATCTTCCATTCGATCGGCAGGCCATGACAGTCCCAGCCCGGGCGGTAATGCACCGCGAAACCGGCCATCCGATGGGCGCGGTTGACCACATCCTTCAGGATCTTGTTCAGCGCGTGGCCGATATGCAGGTTGCCGTTCGCGTAAGGCGGGCCGTCATGCAGCATGAAGGACGGCCGCCCTTCGGCCTGCGCGCGCAACTGCCCATCCAGGCCGCTCGCCGCCCAGTGCGCCAGAATCTCCGGCTCCCGCTTCGGCAGGCTGCCCCGCATGGGGAAGCTGGTTTTCGGCAGGAATACCGTATCCCGATAGAGATCCTGTGACTTCGACTCGGTCATGACCCTGAATTTCTGGCTGCTGGCGACAATGAACAACGATGTGACGGGAGAATTATTCCCCTCCCCACGCGGACCCAACCTTATGCGGAGCCACGCCCCTGATGGTCAAGCATGAGAGGAAGCACGGGAAACGCGCGCCGGATCGCCGCCAGCGCGCATTTCCACTCAGGCGCCCGTCCGCGCCAGCCGGTCCAGATAGGCCCGTGCCGTCGCCGCATCCTCGGCGATCTGCGCCTTCAGCGCCTCAAGCCCGTCGAAGCGCCGCTCGTCACGCAGCAGCGTATGCAGCGCGACCGAGAGCGTCTGGCCGTACAGATCCCCCTCGAAATCCAGCAGGTGGACTTCTAGCCGGCTTTCCTGCCCGTCATTGATGGTCGGGCGACGGCCGATATTGGCCACCCCCGGCCAGGCCTGCCCATTCGGCAGCCGTACCGTCACGGCATAGACGCCGCGCGCCGGCTCCAGATGCCGGCCCAGCGGCACGTTGGCCGTGGGAAAGCCCAGCAGGCGGCCGCGCTTGTCGCCATGCTGCACCACACCCCGGATCGCCCAGGGCCGCCCCAGTTCCTCGGCCGCGCGCTCGGGATAGCCATCCTGCAACAGCCGGCGAATGCGCGTCGAGGAATAGGGCCCCCCCGCATCGGCCAATGCCGGCACCGTGGTCATCCCGATCCCCAGTTCCTCGGCCCGCTCGGCCAGGAACGCGGCATTGCCGCCCCGGCGATGGCCGAAGGCGAAATCGGTGCCGCAGGCCAGGTGACGCAGACCGAACCCCTCATGCAGCACATCGGTCACGAACCGCTCGGCGGTCATGGCACTAAAGGCGGCATCGAAAGGAATCTGAAAGACATGCCGAACACCCAGCGCCGAGAGGGCAGCCAGCCGCTCCTCGGCCAGGGTCAGGCGAAAGGGCGGGTCCTGCGGGCGGAACACTTCCCTCGGGTGGGGTTCGAACGTCACCACCGCCGACCCCAGATCGGGCCGCGCGGTATGCAGCGTATGCAGCAGATGAGCATGGCCCAGATGCACGCCGTCGAAATTGCCCAGCGCCGCCGCCATGCCCCGCGCCTCGTCGGGGATATGCCGCCAGCCGGTATGCAGATGCGCCCTCATGGCGCGCCAGGCAGGGCGAACAGCCGCGCCACCTCGTCCAGCGTGGCGGCCACCGGATGCCCCTCGCCGGGGCGGGTGCCGTCCTCCGGCCGGGCAAGCTGGCAGGTCCGCAGCCCTGCCGCCGCCGCCGCATCCAGTTCGGCCACGATATCGGAGAGAAACAGCGTGCGCCCCGCCACCCAGCCGGCCTCGGCGAGAATGGCGCGATAACTGTCCGCCTCGCGCTTGCCGCCGATCCGCAGATCGTAAAATCCGTCGAAGAGGCCGCGCACGTCGCCCTCGGTCGTATGGCCATAGATCAGCCGCTGCGCCGCCTCGGAGCCCGAGGAATAGACCGCCAGCCGCAGCCCGCCTTCATGCCAGCGCCGCAAAGCCGGCAGCACGTCGGGATACAGCGCCGCCTGCAAGGCGCCGGTGCGGTAGCCTTCCGCCCATGCCAGTCCCTGCAACGCCTTCAGCGGCCCGATCTTCTCGTCCCGGTCCATCCAGGCATTCAACTGCACCAGCGGCGCCACACCGGGCGCCAGCCGGGCGATGTCGGCCACGGCATCCCGCACGGCCGGCTCGTCACCGCGCGTCGCCAGCAGATCAGGCAGCGCCTTGCGGG
This sequence comes from Gluconacetobacter brunescens, assembly GCF_048695475.1. Classification (NCBI taxonomy): domain Bacteria; kingdom Pseudomonadati; phylum Pseudomonadota; class Alphaproteobacteria; order Acetobacterales; family Acetobacteraceae; genus Gluconacetobacter; species Gluconacetobacter brunescens. The sequence continues at coordinate 921,940 of NZ_JBLHEN010000002.1, forward strand.
CATAGGGAAAGAGAACCTGATGCACGAAGGCGACCGGAATCGTCGTGCCTTCGATATCCAGCAGAACGGAGTCGAGTCCCCCGTCCGCGTGCGTCGCCGCTTCGGCCACCGTCATCCGCTCCTCAGGCTGCTGGAAAGCGCAGGGCGATATCGTCACCCGTATATTGGGCGATCCAGCCGGTCTTGTCGGTAAAGACCCGCAACGCCACCACATCGGGCTCCATCCCGGCATCGAACCAGTGCGGAATGCCCGCGGGTACCGAGATCAGGTCGCCCGCGACGCAATGCACGTCATAGACGCTGCCACCGACATGCAGCACGAAATTGCCCCAGCCATGGACGAAGAACCGGACTTCATCCTCGCTATGGATATGTTCCGAAAGGAATTTCGCGCGCAGTTCGGCCAGGTTCGGCGTCTGGGTCGTAATCCGCACCACATCGGCCGATCCCGCCCCGGTCTCGCCCATCAGTTCGTCCAGATAGGGACGATAGGCGTCCAGCACGGCGTCAGGCGACGCATCGGCCGGCGGCACCACCGGGCTGTCCCAGCGTTCGAACCGCACGCCAATCCCCCGCAGGGTCTCGGCAATTTCCGGCGCGCTCTCGGTGCGCAGCACGATGCGGCCCGGCTCGTCATCGCGATAGACGGTGAGGCGACTCATCGGCGGAGCTTCCTCTTTTCCAACTCGCAGGCCAGCAGGAATTCCAGCCCCTCCAGCCGCGCCAGCGCCACGTCCATGGTGGTGCCCCACACATAAACGCCATGGCCGCGAATGATGTAGCCCGCCTTCATCCGCCCCAGGTCGGGCGCCACGACGGTGCACAGCCGGGCAATGTCCTGGTCATTGTCGAACACCGGCACGCGCACGCTGGCGTCGTGGGTGGTCTGCCCCTCGAACACCTTCTGGACCTCGTAGTCCGCCAGGGTCAGGGCGCCATCGGTCGTCGCCATCGACAGCACGGTCGAGGCGACGGAATGGCCATGCAGCACCGCCCCGATGGCCGGGTCATGCGCGTAAAGCTGGCAATGCAGCAGGGTCTCGGCGCTGGGCCGGTCGCCCGGATGCACGGCCCTGCCATCCATCCCGACCTCGATCACGCCATCCTGCGTCAGGCAGCCCTTGTGCCCGCCCGACCGCGTGATCGCGATCCGCCCGTCCGGCAGGCGGCGGCTGATATTGCCGGCCGTGGCCGGCACCCAGCCGAACCGGTCCATCCGCCGGCCGGCGGCGATGACATCCTGCACCGCGCCCGCCCACAGATCGGTCGTCGTCATCTGGTCCATATCGGAAAATGATCCTGAATCGTTCGCCCGGCCGCAGGCTCAGGGGGTCGAGGAACCGGACGGACGGCCGGATGCCGAGAAGCTGGCATCGCGCTGCCCACCAGCCGCCGGCCCCGGCGGCGCAATGTGGCCCCCCGGCCCCGTATTGCTGTTTTCCATGCTCTCGTCGTCGGCCATGTTCTTCTTGAACGATTTCACGCCGCGCGCGACATCGCCCATCAGCGTGCTGATCTTGCCGCCGCCGCCAAACAGAACCAGCACGACGGCCAGAACGATCAGCCAGTGCCAGATGCTCAAGCTACCCATAACACACACCCTCGTTTCCGCGCCGTGGCGCCGTCGGCTTCCGGACCGACACCGATCCGCCCGGACAATCCCGACATCACATGAATCTCGATATGACATGGAACCGGGAAGCCCGCCATGCAAGCGCCCGGTCCCGCACCCGGTCAAGCGTCCGGCGACGGACGATCCGGCAGGTCGCGCGAGATGAACCCATATGTGGGATAGACGCTTTTACCCAGGCTGTGAACCGGCTGCCACCACACCCGCACCGCAGACCAGTCATTGGCCCGCGAGACATCGACCACCGGAATGCCATGATCGATGCGCCCCGGCACCCAGTTCGCCTGATCGACCAGGATCGCGCGCGACCCGCGCACCTGCCGCACGACCGACACATGCCCGTCCGGCAGCCGGTGGGTGGAGCGGAACACCAGCACCTCGCCCGGCGCGGGCACCCGCGTGTGCGCATACGCCCCTTCCGACTGCCGCCACCAGCCGGCGGCGGCACCGCTCAACCGCAGCCCGGTCACCGAACGGGCATAAGGCGCGCACTGCACGGGCCCGTTCCAGCCATGGCCGCTTCCACCGCCGCACGCCGCCAGCGGCAACAGGCCGCACAGCACCAGCCCGCGCACGATCTTCCTCCCGACCGTCACGCCGATTTCATCCGGATGATCCGGTCCTCGGCTTCCTCGGGGTCCATATCCAGCGCCGCCTCGGCCGTCGCGCGGCCGAAACCGGCCCGTGCCATGGCATCCAGCACCTTCCGGCGGCGCACCGCCCCTTCCTCACCCGGACGATCGTCCTCGCCCCCCTCCTGAATGGGAGCAAATGGCCCGGCACGACGCCGACGCGCAAAGATCAGGGCTGCCGCCAGTTCCACGTTCTGCCCATCCTGCCCGCACTCGCCCAGCGTTTCATCCAGCACGGCACCAACCGTTTCCGCCTCGACCCCCCGCGCGGCCAGATGCGCCTGCACCGCCCGGCGCGACCGGCCGGAGCGCGTCAGCGAGCGGGCGCGCGACCCGGCAAAGGCCGCGTCATCCACCGCGCCCAGCGCGACCATATCGGCCACCACCTGTTCGATCACCGCACCCAGCGGTGCGGTCCGGGTTTCCACGTCTTCCGACAGTTCGCCGCCCTCGACGGCCCGCCGGGCCCAGCGCTGCACGCGGCGCTCCAGCACCTGCGTCAAGCCGGCACGGGTGGTACCGAAACGGGCCAGATGCGCCAGCGCGGTCGCACGCAGCAATGCGCGGTCCGGCACCGGCCCGGCCGCCCGGCGCCCGCCCGTTGTCGTTCCACGTGCGGCCTGATCACTCATGCACGCCAGCATGCCATAAAATGTCGGGAATCACGACAGTTACGTCGCACAATGGGGCATCCCACACCCACGCGGCCAACATGGATCGGCGACACAACCCGCCAGAGCCTCAGGTCGGACGGCCGAATGCCTTCAGGTGCAACTGCTCGCCCCTGGCGCGGCCGCCTTCCACCATCGGGTCCAGCGCCATCACCCGCTGCCAGGCCCGCTCGGCCGCCTGCCAGTCACCGCGCTGCTCCTCGATCGCCGACAGCAGCCGCCACGCCACCGCATCCTGCCCATCGCGCTGGAGCGCCACGCCCAGGTCGGCAATCGCCCCGGTCAGGTCACGCGCCGCCAGCCGCGCCTGCGCCCGGTCGCGCCACAGGATCGGAACATCCGGTTGCAGCACCAGCGCATCGTCCAGATCCTCGACCGCGCTCAGCGCCTTGTCTTCAGCCAGATGGGCCATGGCACCGCGTTGCAGCAGGCGCGTGGTGGGAGAGAGCGCATGCCGCCGCGCCTGTTCCAGCCGCGCTTCCAGATCCGCCGCCGCCGCCCGCGAAGACGCACGCGCCAGTTGGGCCGTCAGAACAGACAGGTCCGGAGTCGCAGCCGGGTCGGGATGGGTCGCCTGCCCCGCCCCGGCGGAAGGGGCGGGCACCGGGACGGCACGCCCGGCAGGCGCATCGGCCCACGCGGGCACGGCGCAGCCCAGCCACAGCCATGCCGCCGTCAGCGCACGTACGCGCGAAAACCCGCGCCAGCCACCCGAAATCCGGGAGCGGGCGCGGGTTTTCGCGTCACCCAAAAAGAACGGAACGGCCAAGGCCGCCCGCAACATTCAGCCCTGACGGGCCTTCATGCGGGGGTTCTTCTTGTTGATGACATAGACCTTGCCATGACGACGGACCACACGGCAGTCCTTGTCACGAACCTTGGCCGACTTCAGGCTGTTTCTGATCTTCATGACCCGACCCTCACTGGCGGCGGTAAACCGCGAAGACGGGCCGAATACCGGTCGAGCGCCCCCGAGTCAACCATCCACCCCCGTTTTCGGCCTCCGGGCGGCATTTTCAGCCCCCGACCGAGGCATCGAGCACCGGCGGGCGAACATGCGGGGCCAGCAGGCGGAAATCCCCCGCGCGCGGCGAGCGCGCACGCCAGCCCAGCCCGATGGTCCGCCACGCCTGGCACCCCGTCACCGGCCGCACCGCCACCGGATGGTCGCGCAGGATGCCCGACTCCACCGCCAGTTGCGGCAGCAGCGCGATCCCCAGCCCATCCGCCACCATCTCGACCAGCGTATAGAGCGAGGTCACGACGAATTCCTCCTCGCCCTCGGTGCTGGTCCATCCCCGGTCCTGCCGGCATAGCGCCAGGGTCTGGTCGCGCAGGCAATGGCCGTCTTCCAGCAGCACCATCCGCTCGCCGGCAATGCGCTCCACCGGAATCGACTCCAGTGCCGTCAGCGGATGATTGGCCGGCAGCACCAGCATGAATTCATCCCGCCACAAGGGCAGCATCTCCGCCCCCTCGCATGGGCAAGGCATGGCCAGCAGCACCAGGTCCAGCCGGCCCAGGGCCAGCTTGTCCAGCACATTGCCGGTCAGGTCCTCGTTCACCGACAGGCGGATCTGCGGAAAATGCCGGCGCAGCCGCGCCACCAGCCCCGGCAGCACGAAGGGCCCGATGGTCGGAATCACTCCCAGCCGCAGCAGCCCCGTCATCGGCGCGCGCGAGGCATCGGCCACGTCCTGCACAGCCTGCAACGCCTCCAGCGCGAATCGCGCCCGCGCCGCCACTTCGTCGCCGATGGGGGTAAAGACCACGCGCTTGCCCACATTGCGGTCCAGAAGTTGAATGTCCAACTGCCGTTCCAGCGCCAGGATGCCGGCCGAGAGCGTCGATTGCGTCACCGCGCAGGCCTGGGCGGCACGGCCGAAATGCCGCATCTCCGCCAGCGTGATCAGGTAGCGCAGTTGCTGGGCGGAAGGCAGCGGCGTCATCGACTGGTTCGATCATCCCGATATAAATTATTCATTGGCATGATATCGCCTTCGGAGCCATAGATACAACCCATGCCGTGACCGCCTGCTGCGGCCACGGTCACGACCACCTAATGCAAGGGAGCAAAACCGATGCTGACAGTCGGCGATAAATTTCCGGAATTCGATCTCACGTCCGTCCCCGGCGGCCCGGAAGGCCTGAAGGGCGACTTCGTGCAGATTTCGGACAAGACCGATGCAGGCAAGTGGAAGCTGGTCTTCTTCTGGCCGAAGGACTTCACCTTCGTCTGCCCGACCGAAATCGTCGCCTTCGGCAAGCTGGCCGGCGAGTTCAAGGACCGTGACACCGTGGTCTACGGCGTCTCGATCGACAGCGAGTTCGTGCACCTGAACTGGCGCCTGCATCACGAAGACCTCAAGGGCCTTCAGATCCCGATGCTGGCCGACATCAAGCGCGAGCTGTCGTCCGCCCTGGGTGTCCTGTCGCCGACGGCCGGCGTCGCCTACCGCGCGACCTTCCTGGTCGACCCGGAAGGCGTCATCCGCCACGTCAGCGTCAACGACCTGTCGGTCGGCCGCAACCCGCAGGAAATCCTGCGTATCCTGGACGCGCTGCAGAGCGACGAGCTGTGCCCGTGCAACTGGAAGCAGGGCGAAGCCTTCCTGAAGCCCTGATCCCTCCCGGTCAGGACGGTCCGGCCACCAGGCCGAACCACGCCGCCCGTCCGGGTCCCGGACGGGCGGCGCGCGGGCCCGGCCCGCGACGGGGCCCGGTCGCTACCCGGCGACGCCCCGATGACGATGACGGGAACCGCCCGTCCCCCATGTCTTTCCATCCGCCGGAGCCCTCCCGCGACCGTCCGCCCGGCCGGCCGCATGCCTCCGCCCAGCAGGTCACGCCGCCATGTCGATCGAATCGCTCAAGGACCGCCTTCCCGATTACGCGAAGGATCTGAAGCTCAATCTCGGCTCCCTGGCCAACGACATCACCCTGACGCCGCAGCAGCTGGCCGGAACCTTCGTGGCCTCCGCCCTCGCCGCGCGCAACGAGGATGTCACGCGCGCCATCGTGGCCGAATACAAATCGGTCCTCTCGCCCGAAGCCCTGGAAGCCGCCAAGGCCGCCGCCGCGATCATGGGCATGAACAACATCTATTACCGCTTCGTGCATATGGTCGAAGGCGACTACGCCAAGATGCCCGCACGGCTGCGGATGAACGTCATCGGCCGCCCCGGCGTCGAGAAGCTGGATTTCGAACTCTGGTCGCTCGCCGTCTCGGCCATCAATGGCTGCGGCATGTGCGTCGAAAGCCACGAGCGGGTGGTGCGCGAGGGCGGCCTGTCCGCCGAACAGGTCCAGACGGCCGTCCGCATCGCCGCCACGGTCCACGGAGTCGCCGTCACGCTCGATGGCACCAAGGCCCTGGGCGAACCCGGCGCGAACTGACTTTTCCCGGCCCGGCGCCCCACCGCGCCGGGCCGGTTTTTCGCCGACCGTCATTTTTTTCCGTGTGGCCTGTTGCCAGAATCGCCGGGCTTTGTTAATTCGCCCTCCACACACGGACGTGGGGCGCAAACCCCAAGCCGATGCGGGTGTAGCTCAGTTGGTTAGAGCGCCGGCCTGTCACGCCGGAGGTCGCGGGTTCGAGCCCCGTCACTCGCGCCACCCTTTCCCAAAATCATCATCAGCCTGCCCTTCGGTGCCGGTCTCCCGACGCCGGCAGGCAAGCCGCGCCCTACGGGGCGCTGTAGGTCACGCGATAGATCGCCCCGGCCAGATCATCGCTCACCAGCACGCTGCCGTCCGCCAGGGGCTGCACGTCCGCCGGGCGCCCCCAGGGCGTCTCATCGGCCTGGAACCCGTCCAGCAGCGGCGTATAGGACGCCACCCCGCCACTGGGGCCAAAACGCACCGCCATGACCCGATAGCCCGCCAGCCGGCTGCGGTTCCACGACCCATGTTCCGCGATCAGCGCCGCCCCCCGATAGGATTCGGGAAACATGCCGCCATTGTAGAATCGCATCCCCAGCGCCGCGACATGCGCCCCCAGCTTCAGCACCGGCGGGGTGAAGTCACGGCAATTCTGCCCGCGCCCGAAAACCGGGTCCAGAATATCGCCCTGATGGCACACGGGATAACCAAAGGACTGGCCGGGACGGTCCAGCCGGTTCAGCTCGTCGCTGGGAATATCGTCCCCCAGCAGATCGCGCCCGTTATCGGTAAACCATAGCGCCCCCGTGCCCGGCTGCCAGTCGAACCCCACGCTGTTGCGCAGGCCCCAGGCAATATCCTCGCGGCCGGACCCATCCGGGTTCATCCGCATCATCTTGCCGAAATGATGGCCCACATCGCAGATATTGCACGGTGCGCCCACCGGCACATACAGCTTGCCGTCCGGCCCGAAGGCGATGAACTTCCAGCCATGGTCGCCCATCCGCCACGGCAGGTCCGTCACCGCGACCTCGGGCTTCGGCGGGTCGTCCAGATGGTCCTCGATCCCACGCAGCACCACGATGTCGCGCACGTCGGAAATATACAGGTCACCACTCCGGAACGCGACGCCCACCGGCATGGTCAGCCCGCGCGCCACGATCCGAACCCGCGCCGCCCGTTCAGGCCCGCCCGTCACCGCATAGACCACGCCCCCGGTCATCGAGCCGACAAACAGCGTGCCCCGCGCCCCCACCGCCATTTCCCGCGCCGAAGGAACCTGGTCGGTATAGACCGAGACATGAAACCCCGCCGGCAGGCGCAGCCGCTCGACCGGCGGCGCGGCATGCCCGACGGCTGGCGCCACCAGCGCCAGCACGGCCCCCAGGCAGGCGATCAGTCCGTATCGCGTCATCACGCTTCTCCTTCGCCGGTCAGATTCTGGTCGCGCGGGCCAGTTTCAGCGCCAGGGCCTCGGCCCCCTGCCGCACATCGTCCCACGTCACGTCGAACGCCCGCGCCTCCCCATAATACGGGTCGGCCACGCCCTGCCCCTCACGCCCCACCACATGATCCAGCAGCAGCGAAAGCTCCGTCGTCGAATCAACAGGCCTGCGACTGCGCAAGATCTTCAGATGGCCCGGATCGAGGGCCACGATATGGGTAAAGGTCCGGAAATCCTCCGCGCTGACCATCCGCGCGCGATAGTCGCCAATATCGAGACCATGCCGACGCGCCACCGCCTGCGCCCGGCGATCGGGCGCCTCGCCCCGATGCCAGTCGCCGGTCCCGGCCGAATCGACCAGGCCCTCCAGCCCATGGCGTTCGGCCGCGACCCGAAACGCGGCCTCGGCCAGCGGCGAACGGCAGATATTGCCCGTGCAGACAAACAGAACGGCGGGACGCAGGGACATCGCGCGGCTTCCATCATCGGCGGACGCACCGGAGCGCCCTGCCCGTCATGATGAACAGGGATACACCGGCCTGTCGAGCCGCCAGCCCGATTTTCAGGCAGCCGCCTCATAATCCAGGCCGATATCCAGCGCCCGCACGGTATGGGTCAGCCACCCGACCGAGAGGATATCCACCCCCGTCGCCGCAATATCCGGCGCGCTATCGGGCGTGATCCCGCCCGAGGCCTCGGTCACGGCGCGCCCGTTCACCATCGCCACCGCCTCGCGCAACTGGTCCGGCGTCATGTTGTCCAGCAGGAACGCATCCGCCCCACCCGCGCGCAACGCCTGGGCCAACTGGTCGAGCGTGTCCACTTCCAGCTCGATACTGACCAGATGCCCCGCCCGCGCCCGCGCCGCCGCCAGCGCATGCGCCACATCCCCGCCGGCCAGGGCAATGTGATTGTCCTTGATCAGGATCGCATCATCCAGGCGGAAGCGATGATTCGCCCCCCCACCGGCCCGCACGGCATATTTCTGGATCGCCCGCATCCCCGGCAGCGTCTTGCGCGTGCAGCACACGCGCGCCTTCGTCCCCGCAACGGCCCGGACGATCCCGGCGGTCGCCGTCGCAATCCCGCACAGATGCGACAGAAAATTCAGCGCCACCCGCTCGCCACCCAGAATGGCCGGCGCCGGCCCGGTCACACGCGCGATCCGGTCGCCCGGCGCAACCGCGCCGCCATCCGGCCGCTCGATCTCGAAGCGCACCGAAGGGTCCATCAGCGTAAAGGCCAGCCGCGCCATCGCCAGCCCCGCCACCACGCCCGGCTGGCGCGCCACCAGGGAAGTGCGCAGCATCTGGCCGGGCAGCGCCAGCGCATCGGTGGTCAGGTCACCGCCGCAGCCGAGATCCTCCAGCAATCCCGCACGCACCAGCGGTTCCAGCATCAGGTCGGGCAAAGGGGTCATGGCACGGTCAATCCATCGGCAGGAGTGGAAACAAGCTCGCCGGACGACAGGTCGGCCAGCATGGTCAGGGCCCGCGCCAGCGTCAGGCGCGAATGCACGGCGGTGGCGGCGGTACGCGGATAATCGGTGCGATAATGGCCGCCCCGGCTCTCCCGCCGCTCCAGTGCCGCCAGACACAGCATCGCACCGACCAGCGCACGATCATCGGTGGCCACATGCGGCGTCAGCGCCCGCGCGGCCCGCGTCAACCCGGCGCCATCGCGCAGAATGCCGGCGGCACGGCCAAGGCAGGCATGCATATCCGCCAGCCTCACCCCGTCCCCTTCATCCGGCACCGGTTCACCGACCTGCCCTGGCGCGGGCAAGGACGAGGCATCGAGATCCCGCGCCACGAACCCCGCGCAGACAAAGGCTTCCAGCAGCGAATTGCTGGCCAGCCGGTTGGCGCCATGCAGCCCGGTCGACGCCGCCTCGCCGCACGCCCATAGCCCGGGCACCGTGCTGCGCCCGTTCAGGTCGGTCTCGATCCCGCCCATATGATAATGCACCGCCGGCCGCACCGGCAGAGGCTGGCGGTCAGGGTCCAGCCCCCGCGCCGCGCAGGCTCGCGCAATACCCGGAAAATGCCGCGCGAACGCCCCATGCGTTGCCGCCCGCGCATCCAGCAGCACCTGATGCCCGGCCGTCAGATGGGCCTGAATCGCCCGCGCCACCACATCGCGCGGCGCAAGCTCGTCGGTAAAACGCGCGCCGGTCTCGTCCACCAGGACCGCCCCGGCCCCCCGCACCGCCTCGCTGACCAGCGCCCGCGGTGCCCCCGCCGGCCCATCGGCCAGCGCGGTCGGATGAAACTGGACGAATTCCATATCCCGCAGCACCGCGCCGGCCCGCGCGGCGCAGGCCAGTCCCAGCCCCTGCCCGCCCACCGGACTGGTCGTCGCGGGAAACAGCGTCCCCACTCCGCCAGTGGCAATGACACAGGCACCGGTCGGCAGGGCCAGGGTCACCCCACCCCGCACGATCTCCGCACCGGCCACCCGCCCGTCACGCAGGATCAGCCGCCGCAGGCGCGCGCCCTCCATCACCGTGATACGCGGCGTAGCCCGCACCCGCGCCACCAGCGCCCGCATGATCTCGGCCCCCGTCCCATCGCCAAGGGCATGGGCAATGCGGGCACGGGAATGCGCGGCTTCCAGATGCAGGTCGGGTTTCCCGTCGGCCCCCAGATCGAACACCACGCCCAGCGACCGCAGCCCCGCCAAGGCATCCGGGCCGGCCCCAACAATGGCCGTGACCGCCTCCGGCACGCACAACCCGGCTCCAGCCGCCAGCGTATCGGCCACATGCAGTGCCGCCGAATCATCCGCCCCGATCGCCGCCGCGATCCCGCCCTGCGCCAGCGCACTGGCGGCATCCCGCCCCAGCGGCGCCGGCGACAGCAGCACGCAGGGCCGGTCCATCAGCAGCGCGGTCGCCAGACCGGCCAGCCCGCCCCCGGCAATGACCGGCTGCCCGGCCAGGGCGGCGAAACCGGTCACGCCGCCAGCATCCGTTCAACCGCGCGACGCCCGCCCGCCACCAGATGCTCAGGAATCGTCACCTCGTGGCTCATGGTCTCCAGCGCATGGCGGATGGACCGCAACGTAATGCGCTTCATGTGCGGGCAGAGATTGCACGGCCGGACGAATTCCACCTCGGGGTGCGTCGCGGCCAGATTGTCGCTCATGGAACATTCCGTCACCAGCAGCACCTTGCGATGCGCACCGCTGGAGACGAAATCCGACATCGCCGCCGTCGAGCCGGAAAAATCGGCCTCAGCCACCACGGCGGGCGGGCATTCCGGATGCGCCAGCACCGCCACGTCGGGATTGTCGGCACGCCATTCGCGGATTTCCTGCGGCGTGAAACGCTCATGCACCTCGCAATGGCCGCGCCAGGTGATGATCTCCACGCCGGTCTCGCGCTGCACGTTCTGGGCCAGGAACTCGTCCGGGATCATGATCACACGCGGCACGCCCAGGCTTTCCACGATCCGCCGCGCGTTGGCCGAGGTGCAGCAGATATCGCTCTCCGCCTTCACCTCCGCCGTGCTGTTTACATAGGTCACGACCGGCACGCCGGGATGGGCGCGGCGCAGGGCGCGCACGTCCTCGGCGGTGATCGAATCGGCCAGCGAGCACCCGGCCTCCAGCGACGGCATCAGCACCGTGCGGTCGGGGTTCATCAGCTTGGCGGTCTCGGCCATGAAATGCACGCCGGCCATCACGATCACCTCGGCATCCAGCCCCTGCGCATCGCGGGCCAGGGCCAGACTGTCGCCCCGGATGTCGGCAATGCAGTGGAAGATCTCGGGCGTCTGGTAATTATGGGCCAGGATCACCGCATTGCGCCGACGCTTCAGCTCCAGGATGGCCGCGATGTCGTCAGCGAACAGATCCCATTCGAGGCGCGGGACGACACGGGCGACACGATCATAGAGCGCGTCGAGCCCAGACGGAGCGATAAGGGTTTCGGACATCACGGTCTCCTCCGACCTTTATACTCATGTTGAGCATAATAGTGCTACATAGCGTCGCACTCGTGCTGTTCAACCCGCCCGTAGGCCACGTCAAGCCACGCCGGCACGCAGCCTGCCCCGCATCACGAAAAAAACGGCACAGTTCCAGTTTATTGGCTTATGAAAACATATCCGTGAACATCGCGCTCAGATAGCGCGCGCCAGAGGCAGCTTGGACCCCGCGATCCGCCGCGCGCCGATCACCTCGCGTCGGAAACGGAACAGCCGCGCCGGCCGGCCCCGCGTGTCCGGCGCCACGTCGCCCGTTTCCTCGATCAGCCCCTGCTGGGCCACCAGCCGACGAAAATTCTGCTTGTGCATCGGCTGGCCGGCCACGGCCTCGACCGTGCGTTGCAGATGCAGCAGCGTGAAACTGTCGGGCATCAGTTCGTAGATCACCGGCCGATAGCGGATCTTGGCCCGCAGGCGCGCCATCGCGGTGGCCAGCACGCGCCGCTCGTCGCGCGCCATGCCCCGGCCGGGCAGCACCGGCGCCCCCGGGGGGGCGGATTCCGGCACCAGCGCGGCCTCCCACAGCAATTCGTAGCGTTGCAGCACCAGTTCGTCGTCCCAGCCCAGCCCTTCCAGCCCGAAGGTCAGGGCCACCCGCTGACGCCGGGCCTCCTGCTCGGCGGCGGAAGGGGCACGCCCGGCCCACCCGTCAAGCAGCCGCGTGATCCGCAGCACCAGGTCGCGGCCCTCGGGCGCGGTCTGGTCCTCCCACGGAAAATAATCGTACCAGCCCCGCCACCCGCGCTCACCCCGGCGGATACGGGTCAGGGCGAGATAGGAGATCAGGACCCGCCGCTCGTCCGGCCCGCCATCGACCGGCGCATCGGCAAAGGTATAAAGCTGCTCCACATGCCCCAGCGCATGGCCGGTCTGATGCTCCACCCACAGGCGCAGGCCGGTCTGAAGCGACCGGTGCCCGGCTTCCAGCGGCCCGGAGGGCAGCAGGCGGCCGCCATCCAGCGTCAGCACCATCGGCCGGTCGTCGCTGACCGCGATCAGCACCGCGATCAATTCCGGGGGCATCGGGCATTTCCTTCAGCGGAGGGTACAGGGGCCGGACGGCGCGGCCCGGCCATCGGGCCATATCATCGCGCGGCCGGCAAAAAAACCGCGAATGCCACCGCTTGATATGATCCCGGCCCCTCCCCACGGTCATCAGGGCCGCCGGAACCCCCGCGATGGCCGCCGGGGCCGTGATGGTCGGAGAGGATGCGCCATGTCGATCCATTCGGGCACGTTCGTCTGGTACGAACTGGTCGCCGGCGACCCGCCAGCCGCCGAATCCTTCTATCAAGCCGTCATCGGCTGGCAGGCCCGCGATGCGGGCGTGCCGGGCATGGCCTACAGAATCCTGAGTGCCGCCGGGCGCTCCGTCGCCGGCATCCTCGGCCAGCCAGGTCTCGACGCCACCACCCGGCCGGGCTGGATCGGCTATATCGGCGTCGAAAGCGTCGATGCCGCATCCGCAAGAATCACGACCGCCGCCGGCGCCATCCTGCATGCCCCGGACGATATTCCCGGCGTCGGCCGTTTCGCGGTCGTCACCGACCCGCAGGGCGCGCCCTTCGCCCTGTTCCAGGGCAATGGCGAAGACCCGATGCCGCCGGTGCCCGAAGGCACGCCCGGCCATATCGCCTGGCACGAACTCTATGCGCGGGACGGCGAAGCGGCCTTCGCCTTCTATGCCGGCCAGTTCGGCTGGACCCGCGCCGACGCGCTGGATCTGGGCCCCGACGGGATCTACCAGATGTTCGCCATCGGCGGCACGCCGGCCGGCGGCATCATGACCGCGCCCGATGCCGCCGTCCCGTTCTGGCTGTTCTATATCGCCGTCGAAACCCTGGACGCCGCGCTGGAGCGCGTCACCCAGGCAGGCGGCCAATGCATCCAGGGCCCCATGGAAGTACCCGGTGGCCGCTGGGTCGCCCACTGCCACGACCCGCAAGGCACGCTGTTCGCCCTGGTCGCCCCCGTTCGCTGAAGCCCGGCCGCGTCAACCGACCCCGCTTACAAGCGGCAATCCGTGCCCGGACGGCACCGACGCCCCCACCAGCGGCGCGCCATCGCGAAACAGGCGCGCCCGCCCGATATCGAGCCCCAGCCCCTCGGTTCCCGCCGCGCCGAGCCGCTCCGGCAGAACAAGGATCTCGACCTCCCGCGTACCCAATGCAACCTCCAGCCGCCGCAGGCCACCCTGCCCACCCGCCAACGGCGTGGCCCGCGCACTTCCCCCCGCCACGACCAGACGGGCCTCGTGCGGGCGCAGAAACGCCGTCGCCGGGCCATCATCCGCGCCAACGGGAAAGGAGAGCACATTCGGATCGTCCGGTTGGAACCGCCCGTGGGCAATCCGCCCGGCAAATTCCAGCGCCTCACCCAGGAATTCCATCACGAACGGCGTGGCAGGTGTGGCATCCAGCGTCTCGGCCCCGGCATCCTGCACAATGCGGCCGTTCTGCATCACCACCAGCCGGTCGGCCACTTCCAGCGCCTCGTCATGGTCATGGGTCACCAGCACCGTCGTCAGCCCAAGCTGGTCGTGCAATCCACGCAGCCAGCGGCGGATCTGCCGCCGCACGATCGGGTCCAGCGCGCCGAACGGCTCGTCCAGCAGCAGCAGCCCCGGCTTCGTCGCCAGCGCGCGCGCCAGCGCCACCCGCTGCCGCTGGCCGCCGGACAACTGGTCCGGGTAGGCGCCCCCCAGCGTCGGCAACTGGATCAATTCCAGCAATTCGGCCACCCGGGCGGCAATCGTCCCCCGATCCGGCCGCTCCCTGCGCGGCAGCACGTCCAGCCCGAAGGCAATATTGCGCGCCACCGTCATATGGCGGAACAGCGCGTAGTTCTGGAACACGAAGCCGATCCGCCGCTCCCGCATCGGCCGCCCCGCCAGCACCTGCCCATCGACCAGCACCGTTCCCTCATAAGGCCCGTCCAGCCCCGCGATCGTCCGCAGCAGCGTGGTCTTGCCGGCGCCGGACGGCCCGACCAGGGCGACGAACGCCCCGTCCTCGATGGTCAGCGACACATCGTCGAGCATCTTGCGCGACGCATTCGGCACATGGCGCGTCAGGGACTGGATCTGGACGCTCATGACGAGGCCTTCCTGAAATCATGCTCGAGAAACGACCGCAGCAGAACGGTGGCCATGGCGATCAGCGCCAGCAGCGCCGCCATGGCGAAGGCGGCGACCGTCTGGTAGCCATTATAGAGCGTCTCGATATGCAGCGGCATGGTTTCGGTCAGCCCCGGAATATGGCCCGAGACGACCGACACCGCACCGAACTCCCCGATCGCCCGCGCCGTCGTCAGCAGAATGCCCGACAGCAGCGCCCACCGCGCATCCGGCAGCGTCACCCGCCACAATGTCCGCCAGAACCCGGCCCCGAGCAGGAACGCCGCCTCCTCCGCCTCGCGTCCCTGCTGTTCCATCAACGGCATCAGCGTCCGCGCGACATAGGGAAAGGTCACAAACAGCGTGGCCAGCAGAATGCCCGGCGTGGCAAAGGCGATCTGGATATGGTGCCGGTCCAGCCAGTCGCCCCACCAACCCTGCCGCCCGAACAGCAGCAGCCAGACCAGGCCCGCGATCACCGGCGACACACTGATCGGCAGTTCGATCAGCGCGACCAGGGCCGCCCGCCCGCGAAACCGATATTTGGTCACCAGCCACGCCGCCATGACCCCGCCGACAGTATTGACGCCCACGGCAACCAGCGTCACCACCAGCGTCAGGCGGATCGCGGAGAGCGCATCCGGGTCCAGCAGGCTGCGCCACGCGGCCCCCAGCCCCGCGCGCAGGGCTTCGACCATCACCAGCAGCACCGGCAGCACCAGCACGCCCAGCACCGTCAGATAGGTAGCGGCAACCAGCACCATATTCCCGCGACGCGAAGGCCCGCCCATCACGCCGCCCCCCGCGCCACCAGCCCGCGCGACACGCGGCGGCGCAGCGCGGCCACGCCGGTCATGCACACCAGCGCACTCAGCAGCAGGATCAGCGCGATGGCAGTGGCGCCCTCGTAATCATATTCCTGCAACCGCACCACGATCAGCAGCGGCGCGATCTCGCTATGGAACGGCTGGTTGCCGGCAATGAAGATCACCGATCCGTACTCGCCGATACAGCGCGCGAACGCCAGGCTGAACCCCGCCACCAGCGGCGGCAGCAAGGGCGGCAAAATCACCCGGCGGAAATTCTGCAGCGGGCTCGCCCCCAGCAGCAGCCCTGCTTCCTCCAGTTCCGGCGGCAACCCCCGCAGTACCGGCTCCACCGCGCGCACGATAAAGGGCAGGCCGACGAACATCAGCGCCACCACGATCCCGGCGGGCGTATAGGCCACGCGGATGCCGGCACGGGCCAGCAGCGCCCCGATCCACCCCGTGGGACCATAGAGCGTCGCCAGCGTAATCCCCGTCACGGCGGTCGGCAGGGCAAAGGGCAGGTCGATCAGCGCATCGACCGCCCGCCGCCCCGGCAGGCGCGCCCGCACCAGCGCCCAGGCCAGCAGCAGGCCCAGCGGCACATCGATCAGCGCCGCCAGCGCGGCACAGCCAAAGCTGACGCGCAACGCCGCATACATGCGCCCGTCATGGAGCACCCGCAGCATCACGGCACCGCCATCCTGCCAGGGGCGCAAGACCAGCGCCGTCAGCGGCAGCACGACAATCAGGCCGACCCACACCAGCGTAAAGGCGATGGATATGGAAAGGCCCGGCAGCCCATCGCGCCGCCGCAGGCAAAACACCATGAAAGAGTCCGTTATCGGCTATAGATCTGGTCGAACACACCGCCATCGGCGAAATGCGCCTTCTGGACCTTAGTCCATCCCCCCAGACTCGCGACATCGAATGTTGTCGTCTTCGGAAAGACCGACGCCGTTTCGGCCACGATCGCCGGATCGACCGGCCGGAAATAATGCTTCGCCCCGATCCGCTGCCCCTCGGGTGTGAACAGGAAGTCAAGGAAGCCCTTCGCAACCTCCGCCGTGCCATGCGCCTGCACGTTCCTGTCCACCACCGCCACCGGCGGCTCGGCCAGGATCGTCAACGGCGGCACCACGATATCGAACTTGTCCGGCCCCAGATCGCGCGACGCCAGCAGCGCCTCGTCCTCCCAGGCGATCAGCACGTCGCCCAGCCCGCGCTGCACGAAACTGTTGGTGGCACCGCGCGCCCCGGTATCCAGCACCGGCACATGCGCGAACAGCGATTTCAGATACGCGGTCGCCGTGGCCTCGGACCCGCCGGGCTGGCGCAGCGCCCACCCCCAGGCCGCCAGATAGTTCCAGCGCGCCCCACCCGAGGTCTTGGGGTTGGGGGTGATCACCTGCACGCCGTCCCGCAGCAGGTCGGGCCAGTCGTGGATGCCCTTGGGGTTGCCCTTGCGCACCAGGAACACGATCGTGCTGGTGTACGGCGTGGAATTATGCGGCAGCCGCGTCTGCCAGTCCGCCGCCAGCAGGCCATGCTGGGCCAGAATGTCGATGTCGTAAGCCAGCCCCAGCGTCACCACATCGGCCGGCGCCCCCTCCAGCACCGAGCGCGCCTGCGCGCCCGATCCACCGTGCGAGGACGTCACGACCACCTGCTCGCCCCCATGCGCCTTCGCCCAGAAGGTGGCGAAAGCCCTCCCGGCATCGGCATAAAGCTCGCGCGTCGGATCATACGACACATTCAGCAGCCGGGCCGCCGCCGCCGCCGGACGCGGCCGCGCCCCGATGGCGAACGCCGTGGCGGCGGCAGCCGTTCCAGCCAGAAAACCACGCCGCGACGGCACCATGAAACCGTTCTTCATATCGTTTCTCGTCCTGATGACAGTTGCCGATGAGAGGGAAAGCCAGATCAGAACGTGGCCTGCACGCGCCCGGCGACGGCATTCCCCGTCCGCCCCAGCAGATCCACGCCGCCCGAGACACCCTTCGAGCGGGTCACGATGAAATGGTCGAAATCCAGCATGAACTTGAAATGCTGGTTCGGGTACCAGTTCAGGCCGCCCGCCCACACCGTCTGCTGGTCGCCATTGACCCCCGTGCCGCCCTGGTTGGCCACATCGGACAGATCCGTCACGCTCCAGCGGCCGCTGAGTTCCAGCGCGCCCCACTCTCCCCGTGCCGGGTCGAAATCATGCTCGACGCCGGGCGTGGTAAACGCACCGCTCTTGATGTTGTATCCCCGGCCCCGTCCCAGCAGCGTATAGTTGGCGGCGACATACCACCCGTCGAAATTCAGCGACGGCAGCGGCGTCGCGCCGGCATTGTGCCCGCGCTCCACGCCGACATGGTAATACTCGCCCTTCAGCAGGAAATTCCGCCAGCGGAAGGCCACCTGCGGCCCGGCCGCCCAGATCTGCGACACGTTGGTCAACGCCCCCGATGTCAGCAACGAGGTCTCGCCCAGCGGCACCTCCATATTGTCGCTGAAGGTATAATTGCGGCCGCTGGAATTCTGGTTGACCTTGAAGGCGCTGGTCGCACCGGCACCGACATGGACGTCGATATCCTTGCTCACATAAGGCCGGCCGACGATACGGGCCACAGCACCTGTCTGGCTGTCGGTAATCGTCGTATCCTTGTTCCGGTCGCCGAATTTCTGGCCAGTGAAATAAGCCGCCGCCTGCCAGCGATTTTCATAATGCTCGCCGCCGACGCTGAAGCGCGCCACACCACCCGCCAGGTTGCGCACCAGGTCGACGATCGTCGGCCGTTCGAGGAATTCGAACGACGATGCCCGCTCCGCGCTCTCCTCTTCCATGCGCGGCTGGAAATAGCCGACGGTCAGCGTCGTATGATGCAGGCCGGTATAATTCATGTTGGCCTCGAACAGGCTGACCGACCCATCCACCGAACTGGAGCCGAATTCCGGCGTGACGTTCGCCACCCAATCCTTGTACCGCCACGAGAAATAGATGCGCAGACGCCGCGCATTCTGGGTGAATTTATTGAAATTGCCGGCTCCCTCGCCCCGCTTGGGCCCGGCACCGAGAAAGCCCCCCAGATCCTCCTGCGCCGTCAGGCCGATCGAAAAGCTGTATGCACCATCCTCCGACGAGATCGTGGGCCGCCCCGCCGGAAAGCCGATCTGCATACCGCCCACATGCACGGTCTCGTCCCGCGCGCTGGCGGCCCGGATCTCCGCCCAGGACGGAATCGGCCCTTCCGGGGTGATCAGGCGCGTCTCGGCATCGGTGCGGGGCCGCCGCGTGGCCGCCGGTCCCTGCGGCTCGCCGATCGCGGGCAACGGTCCTCCGGCCCAGCGATGCGCATGCACCACGCGCGGCGCCCCCACGGCCGCATGGCCGGCCGTAACGGGCATCGCCTTTCCCTCGTCGCGGGCAATTCGGGCCTGGAGCACCCGAATCTCGTCGCGCATCTGCCGCTGCATCTCCCGCATTTCACGCCGCAACGCCGTAACTTCGTCATCGCGCGAAGCCGCCTGCGCCAGAGCCGGCAGAAAACTGGGAGACAGGGCCGTCGCCACGGCAAGCAGGCGCCGGACTTTCAAACCTTCTTTCATATTCTTACGAGACCTCGACCCGGCACACGGACATATTTCACGATATTTTTCGCACTTAACGCGAACCGCAATGATTGATGTCACGTTGCAATTTAACGGTCAATAGCGTGCAAGATAGATTACCTGATTCAATTCGTTTAATTGGCACAAGCCTCAAGCCTGGACGAGATATTTTCACTATTTTTATTTGTTATTTATCCCTCCCGAAGGCGCCCCTGCCCGTCAGAAAGACGCATCAGGCAGCCACCTCGGGAAAGAACCGTCTCGGAACCTGTCAGGAATCCAGGGCTGACGCGCAAAAATGCCGCGAGACGGCGCGGCTTCCATGGCCACAAGCACCCAGTGCGGGAAACGCGCGGAGGGCACACCGCCCGCGCACCTGTCCCGGTCAGGCCTTCAGAAGCTGGCCTGGACCCGCCCCACAACGAGATTCCCGGTCCGGCCGAGCAGATTGACCCCACCGGCCACGCCCTTCGAACGGCTGACGATGAAATGGTCGAAATCCAGCATGAACTTGACATGCCGGTTGGGGTACCAGTTCACGCCCCCCTGCCACACGGTCTGCTGGTTGCCGTTCACACCCGTGCCACCCTGGTCGGCAACATCCGACAGATCCGTGACGCTCCAGCGGCCACTGAGTTCCATCGCCCCCCAATCGCCATGCAGCGGATCGAAATCATGTTCGACCCCCGGCGTGATGAACGCGGCGATCTTGGGGTTATAGGATCGCGGCCGCCCGAACAGCGTATAGTTGGCCGCGACATACCACCCGTCGAAATTCAGCGACGGCAACGGGGAGGCACCGGCCTCGCGGCTGCGTTCCACGCCGATATGGTAATATTCCCCCTTCAGCAGGAACCGCCGCCAGCGCACGCCCACCTGCGGCCCGGCCGCCCAGATCTGCGCCACGTTGGACAACGCCCCAGACGTCAGCAGCGCCGTCTCGCCCAGCGGCACCTCGACATTGTCGCTGAACGTATAGGCCCGGCCCTTCGCCCCCTGATTGACCTTGAAGGCGCTGATCGCACCGGCCCCCACATGGACATCGACATCCCTGCTCACATAGGGCCGCCCGGCGATGCGCGCGACACCACCGGTCTGGCTGTCGGTGATCGTGGAATCCTTGTTGCGGTCGCCGAATTTCTGCCCGGTGAAATAGAGCGCCGCCAGCCACCGATCCTCGTAATGCTCGCCGCCGACGCTGAATCGCGCAACGCCCGCCGCGATATTGCGCGCCAGATCGACAATGGTGGGACGTTCGAGGAATTCGAACGCCACCGGCCGTTCGGCGCTTTCCTCGTCCATGCGCGGCTGGAAATAGCCGACCGTCAGCGTCGTATGGCGCAACCCGGTATAATTCAGGTTCGCCTCGAACAGACCAACCGACCCGTCAGCACTCAGCGAGCCGAAATCGGGGGTCACGTTCGCCACCCAATCCTTGTAGCGCCAGGAGAAATACATGCGCAGGCGGCGCCCGTTCTGGGTAAAGCTGTTGAAATTCCCCTTCGCCTCGCCCGCCCTGGCGCCGGTGCCCAGAAAGCCGCCGATATCCTCCTGCAACAGCCCGCCGACCGAAAAACTATAGGCCCCGTCATCCGACGATATCGTGGGCCGCCCTGCCGGAAAGCCGATCCGCATGCCGCCGACATGCACGCTCTCGTCCTTCGCCGTCGCTTCCTTCACCTCAGCCCAGGACGGGATCGGCCCTTCCACCATGACCATCCGGCTCTCGGACTCCGACCGGGGCCGCACCGGGCCCGGCCCATAGGGCGCGCCGATCGTGGGCAACGGCCCGCTCCAGCTCCGCGGCGCGACATGGGCGACACGAGGGGGCGCGCCCGGCAGATGCGCGCCATGCGCCTGCGGTGCGTGGCCTTCGTCACGGGCAATCCGGGCCTGAAGCACGCGAATTTCTTCCCGCATCTCACGCTGCATGTCCCGCATTTCGCGCCGCAACGCCGCAATTTCATCGTCTCGGGGTGTCGCCTGGGCAAGACTCGGCAGCCCGACAACCGGCACCACCGTCGCCACAAGAAATAAACGCCGTGTTTTCAATAAAATAGACACTACCGCCCGAACACCCCGCGCCACCCCCTGCAAGAACGTATCGGATCGCGCAGGTTTCCCGCAATCAACCACTGGAATGCTAAGGGCCAGTCATGAACCGGTCAATGTTGCCGGGTCGGTACGGCACAATCAATTGCATAAATACCCATCTATCATTTTATATTCTGTAGGAATCCGGATTTCCATTCTCATGCCCAACCCGCCGCCCGACCACAAAAAAGCCCGGTCTTCACCAGGAAGACCGGGCCAGGCAGTGTGGGGGGAGAGAGACGTTCTTTCTTCTTGTTATTCCTGCACGCCAGAAGGCGTCGGCTTCAGCCGAACTGCCCCATGGTGTTATGCGCGCCGCCGGCCTTCAGGGCCGCTTCGCCGGCGAAATACTCCTTATGGTCGTCGCCGATATCCGACCCGGCCATGTTCTGGTGCTTGACGCACGCGATCCCCTGGCGGATTTCCTCGCGCTGGACGTTCTGCACATAGCCCAGCATCCCCTCCTCGCCGAAATATCTCTTGGAGAGATTGTCGGTCGACAACGCCGCCGTGTGATAGGTCGGCAGCGTGATCAGGTGATGGAAGATGCCCGCCCGCTTCGATGCGTCCCGCTGGAACGAGCGGATGCGCAGGTCGGCCTCCGTCGCCAGGTCGCTCTTGTCGTAGCTCTGCGCCATCAGCTTGGCACGGTCATAGGCCGAAACGTCGCGCCCTTCTTCCTTCCAGGCATCATAGACCTGCTGGCGGAAATTGAGCGTCCAGTTGAAGGACGGCGAGTTGTTGTAGACCAGCTTGGCATTCGGCACGGCGTCGCGGATCCGGTCCATCATGCCGGCGATCTGCTCGATATGCGGCTTCTCGGTCTCGATCCACAGCAGGTCGGCGCCATTCTCCAGCGCGGTGATGCAGTCCAGCACGCAGCGATCCGCACCGGTGCCGGGACGGAACTGGTACAGGTTGCTGGGCAGGCGCTTCGGGCGCAGCAGCTTGCCCTCCCGCGCGATGATCACATCGCCGTCGCGCACGGTGCCGTCGGTCACCTCGTCGCAATCCAGATAGGCATTGTACTGGTCGCCCAGATCGCCCGTCTGGCTGCTGTAGGCAATCTGCTTGGTCAGGCCCGCGCCCAGGCTGTCGGTACGGCAGACGATCACGCCGTCTTCCACCCCCAGTTCCAGGAAAGCGTAGCGCACGGCGCGCACCTTCGCCAGAAAGTCCTCATGCGGCACCGTCACCTTGCCGTCCTGGTGACCGCACTGCTTTTCGTCCGACACCTGGTTTTCGATCTGGATGGCGCAGGCGCCCGCCTCGATCATCTTCTTCGACAGCAGGTAGGTCGCCTCGGCATTGCCGAAACCCGCGTCGATATCGGCGATGATCGGCACGATATGGGTCTGGTGGTTGTCGATCTTCTCCTGGATCTCGGCCTGCCGCGCCGCATCGCCCGCCTCACGCGCGGCGTCGAGGTCACGGAACAGCATGCCCAGTTCGCGGGCATCGGCCTGGCGCAGGAAGGTGTAGATCTCCTCGATCAGCGCCGGCACCGCCGTCTTCTCATGCATCGACTGGTCGGGCAGCGGGCCGAATTCCGACCGCATCGCCGCGACCATCCAGCCCGACAGATACAGGTAACGGCCCTTGAGCGACCCGAAATGCTTCTTCACCGAGATCATCTGCTGCTGCGCGATGAAACCGTGCCAGGCCCCCAGCGACTGGGTGTACTGCGCCGGATCGGCATCATAGGCGGCCATGTCCTGGCGCATGATGGCGGCCGTGTAGCGCGCAATGTCCAGCCCGGTCTGAAACCGGTTCTGCAGGCGCATGCGCACGACATAGTCGGGGTTGATCCCGCCCCAGGTGCCCTGCTTGGCCTGGATGATCTGGTTGAGCTTGGCGGTTGCCGATTCCTGATATGACATGTGACGGTTTCCATTATTCTTGGAAGGCGTGGCGTCACAAGGCTTAACGCCATCACCCCCCTGCCGGAAGGTGGAAACCAATAATCACGCTGTATTTCTGTAAAAAATTTACAGACAGTAATTTCCAATTGAAAAGTCTTTTTACGTCGCGATACCAGGCCGGGCGCGCCTCCGCGCAACCCGGCCCGCACGCCCGATCAGCCGTGCGTCGGCATCGCGAACTCCGCGCCCGAGCGGATCCCCGTCGGCCAGCGGGTGGTCACGGCCTTCATGCGTGTAAAGAAGCGCACACCCTCCGGCCCATGCATATGGTGATCGCCGAACAGCGAATCCTTCCAGCCGCCGAAGGAATGGAAGGCCATCGGCACCGGAATCGGCACGTTCACGCCGATCATGCCCACCTGCACCCCATGGGTGAACGCGCGGGCCGCATCGCCGTCACGGGTAAAGATCGCGGTGCCGTTGCCATAGGGGCTTTCATTGATCAGCGTCAGCGCACTGTCGAAATCCGGCACGCGCACCACGCACAGCACGGGGCCGAAGATTTCCTCCCGATAGATCGTCATATCCGTCGTCACATGATCGAACAGCGACCCGCCGATAAAGAAGCCCTTCTCATGCCCGGCCACCACATGGTCGCGCCCGTCGACCACCAATGTCGCGCCCTGCTCAACCCCGGCATCGACCAGCGCCCGCACACGCGCCAAATGCTGGCCGGTAATCAGCGGCCCCATCTCGTTGCTGTTGTCGATGCCGTGGCCGATCTTCAGCGAACGCGCACGCTCCGCCAGCTTGCTTACCAGCGCATCGGCGACGGGCCCCACGGCCACGGCGACCGAAATCGCCATGCAGCGTTCGCCGGCCGAACCATAGGCCGCCCCCACCAGCGCATCCACGGCCTTGTCCAGATCGCAATCCGGCATGATCACAGCATGGTTTTTCGCACCACCCAGCGCCTGCACACGCTTTCCGGCCGCCGTCCCGGTGGCATAGACATGCTTCGCGATCGGCGTGGAACCGACAAAGCTGACGGCCTCGATGCCTGGGTGCGCCAGGATAGCGTTGACCATGTCCTTGTCGCCCTGCACCACCTGGAACACGCCATCCGGCAACCCGGCTTCCTTGAAGATATCGGCCAGCAGCACGGCGGCGGAGGGATCACGCTCGGACGGCTTGAGAATGAAGCAGTTGCCGGTCGCCAGCGCCATCGGCGCCATCCACAGCGGCACCATCACCGGGAAGTTGAACGGCGTAATACCCGCCACCACGCCCAGCGGCTGGCGCATGGTATGGGCATCGATCCCGCGACTGACCTGCTCGGTAAACTCGCCCTTCAGCAGTTCCGGCGCGGCGGTGGCATATTCCACCACCTCCAGCCCGCGCGTCACCTCGCCCTGGGCGTCGGAGAGAATCTTGCCATGCTCGGCGGTAATGACGGCCGCCAGTTCCCCCATCCGGGCCTCGATCAGGTCCCGCGCCCGGAACAGGATGCGCGCACGGGTCAGCGGCGGCGTCTCGGCCCAGGCGGGAAAGGCGCGGCGCGCGGCTGCAATCGCGGTCTCCAGGTCGCTCTGCACACCCAGCACGACCTGCGCCGCCACCGAGCCGGTCGCCGGGTTGAACACATCGGCGCGCGCCGTCCCGTCGCCCTCGCTATGCCGCCCGTCGATAACGTGAGGAATGATCTTCATGGTTCTGGTCCTTCGAATATGTGTTGAGAGTCAGATTTCCTGCCCGGATTCCGGAATCAGCGCCGACAGCGAGGCCGCCTGGCGTCTCCGGTCGCCACCGACAGGCAGCGTTTCAGGCACGAAGAAAAGGGTGACGAGAAAGCCGACGATGCAGACCGCGATCGGATAAAGCAGCCCCGCGAAGACATTCCCGGTGAGATTGACCAGGCTCAGGCCGATCAGCGGCAGGAAGCCGCCGAAAATTCCGTTACCGATATGGTAGGGAATGGAAATCGACGTATAGCGGACCGCCGGCGGAAAACTCTCGACGATAAAGGCGCCATACGGTCCGTAGATCATGGCGGCAATCACCACCAGCAGAAACACCGTGCCCGCAACAGGCAGGAAGTCGATCGTCGTGCCATGCACGGCGGAACGCAGCAGCATGAACATCGGCAGGTAGAGAACAACCGCCGCCGCCATCCCGCACAGCGACAGCCGCTTGCGCCCGACCCGGTCCGAAAGCGCACCGAAGACGATGAAGAACGGCAACCCGCACACCGCCCCCAGCGCCACCGCCAGCGTGGCAGAGAGGAAGTCCACGTGCATGACGCTTTGCAGGAAATAGAGCGCGTAGAACTGCGCGGTATAGAACGTGATGGCCTGCGCGCAGGCCACGCCGAACAGAAAGGTCACGATCCGCCGCGCATTGCCCGGAATGGTGAAGGCATCGCGGATCGGCGACGCCGAAAGCTGCTTGTTCTTCTGCATGTCCAGAAAGACCGGCGACTCATGCAGCCGCATGCGAATCCGAAACGACACGCCGACCAGCACGATTGAGACCAGGAACGGCAGGCGCCACCCCCAGGCACCGAAACTCTCCTCTCCCAGCCCCAGCCGCAGGCCCAGCACCATGGCCAGCGACAGCACGAACCCGCCCGAGGCCATGGCCTGGATATAGCTGGCCCATTTGCCACGCTCATGCGGCGGCGCATGTTCCGCGACATAGGTGGCGGCACCCCCATATTCCCCACCCAGCGCCAGCCCCTGGATGATCCGCAGCGAGATCAGCAGCACGGGCGCCAGATAGCCCGCCGTGGCATAGGTGGGCAGAAACCCGATGGCGGCGGTGGAACAGCCCATGATCAGCAGCGTGGCCAGAAACGTGACCTTGCGCCCGAACCGGTCCCCCATATGGCCGAAGACCAGACTGCCGAGCGGCCGTACGGCAAAGCCGGTAGCGAAGGTCGCGACACTGATCAGCGTCCCCGCCACCCCGTCCTGCGGCGGATAGAACAATTTCGCAAAGAAGATGGCCAGGCTTCCATAAAGGAAGAAATCGTACCATTCGATAATGGTGCCGACACTGGAGGCAAAGACCAGCCCATACATCGGACGGGCGGCAGCATCTTTATTCTGCATGACGGTCAATCCCGTGTGCTGATCGGTTCAGGCCCAGACGCGACGATAAAGGTCCATGATCTCGCTTGCGGTCGGCACGCGCGGATTATTCGCGGGCGAGCCCGAGGCCAGCGCCTGATCGGCCATCAGCGGCAGCAGATTGTCCCAGCGCGCCGCCTCCAGCCCGAAGGATTGCGGCGACGGCACCCCCAGTTCCCCATTGCGCGCCCGCAACGCCGCCACCAGCGCCTCCCCGGCCGCCGCATCGGACACGTCCGCGCCCGCGACACCCATGGCCCGCGCACATTCGGCATAGCGCCCCGGCGCGCCGGAGAGCGACCACGCCGTGATCTCCGGCAGCAGCATCGCGTTGGACAGACCATGCGCGACATGGAAATGCGCCCCGATCGGCCGGCTCATGCCATGCACCAGCGCCACCGAGGCGTTGGAGAACGCCATCCCGGCCTCGAACGCCCCCTCCATCACCGCGGCGCGGGCCTCGCGATTCCCGGGCTCGACGCAGCAGGTGGGCAGATGGGTCCAGATGCGCTTCATCGCCGTCAGTGCCAGCGCGTCGGTAAACGGGCTGGCCTTGCGCGAGACATAGGCTTCCAGCGCATGGGTCAGCGCGTCGATCCCGGTATCCGCCGTCAGGCGGGCCGGCATCGAAAGGGTCAGTTCGTAATCGACGATGGCGATCCGGGGCTGATAGGCCGCCCCCATGCACAGCATCTTCTCGTCCGTGGCCTCGTCGGTAATCACGGTCACGCGCGTCGCCTCGGACCCGGTGCCGGCGGTGGTCGGAATCGCGATGATCGGCAGCCCCGGCGCATCCTGCACGAACGGCGCCTTCAGCCGCGCCGGCGTGGTGTCATGCACCGCCAGCACGGCCACCATTTTCGCCGTATCAATGGGGCTGCCACCGCCGAGCCCGATCACGCAGTCATGCGCGCCCTCGCGCAGCATCGCCAGCGCGGCCCCCACACAGGCCACCGTCGGGTCCGGCACCGTATCGGTAAAGGCCCGCAATTCGATGCCGTCCCTGCTCAACAGCGCATGGACCCGTTCCAGCACGCCGGAAGCGGCCATGAAACGGTCGGTGATGATGAACGGCGCGCCGAGCCCGGCCTGGCGCAACGCGGCCGGCAATTCATCGAGCGCCCCGCCACCAAGGCGGACGAAGGGAGGCAGGGATAAGGCTGTCATGGGCAGGACTCCTGACCGGCCGGAGAGGCTTCGAGGCCGTTTGCAAAGTCACCCTGCCGGCGATCCGGCGCGCCTTTTCTGCGCTTCGGTGCTCACGGCCCTCAAGGCCGCTCCGCTCCGATGCTCGAAAATACACGCCGGCCGTGCCGCTATGCGGCACTCTCGCTCGGCAGGCCGTCTTTTCAACCTGCCTCTTTGTCCGCCCTGTCGGCGGCACCTCTTCTTGTTGATGTTGCCTCTGGGCTAACGCGGAGACGCTCGCGCGAAAATTAGGCGTTTTCGCCCATGGCCTGTGCAAATCTGCACGGCAACAGGCGGCCCGATGTGCGGGATCATGGGGAACGAGGCGAATGAAGCGCGGGCTGGACTGGCGGGACCTGCAATATTTTCTGGCGGTCGCCCGCGGCGGATCGCTGTCCGTGGCGGGTCGGCAGCTCGGCGTGGACCATGCCACGGTGGGCCGTCACATCCAGTCGCTGGAGCAGGCGATGGACGCTTCGCTGTTCGAGAGGCACCTGCGCGGCTACGCGATGACACGACAAGGTGAACGGCTGCTGGCGGCGGTCGAGGGCATGGACAAGGAAGCCGGCCGCATTACCGAGACCAGCGAAGGCGGCCTCTCCGGCACCATCCGCATCAGCGCACTGGAGGGATTCGCCAATTTCTTCCTCGCACCGCGCATCGGCCTGCTGCTGGCCAACAATCCCGGCCTGACGGTGGAGATGGAGACGATCCAGCAGATCGTCTCCCTCGCGCGCCGCCACGCCGACATCGCCATCACGCTGACGCCACCCAACAGCACCCGCTTCGTCGGCGAGGAACTGGGCGAATACAGCCTGTTCGTCTACGCCAGTCCCGCCTATCTGGCCCGCCATGCCCCCATCCACACGCGCGAGGACCTGGCCGAACATATGTTCGCCGGCTATGTCGACGAACTCCTGTTCACGCGCGAACTCGACTACCAGGGCGCCATGGGCATCCCCGCCCGGGCGGTGCGCGTCCAGAATTCCAGCATCCACGCCCAGATGGAGGCCGCCTGTTCCGGCCTGTGCCTCGCCGTCCTCCCCGCCTTCGTCGCCGCCACCCGCCCCCAGCTCGTGCGCGTCCTGCCCGAGACAATGACCCTGCGCCGCCTCTACTGGCTGGTCACCCGCGCCGACGAACGCGGCACAAGGCGCATCCACCACCTCTGCGCCCTGCTCCGCCGCGAAGTGGAAAAGGAAAAAGCCCTGTTTCTGGGCGAGACGTAAAAAATTCATCCCGGCATGGGCAAAAAACCTGCCGCACCCGGTTATCGCCCCACCGCGATCATGACAAAATACGTCCGCCCCTCAGCCACAGGAGCGCAGTCATGACATCGCCAACAACCGCCGCCCCGCAGTCCGGCACCGCATCCGCGCGCCAGCCGGTCCTGTTCATGCCGCACGGTGGCGGCCCATGCTTCTTCATGGACTGGCCCGACACCTGGGACCACATGGCCGCCTATCTGCGTGGAATCGCCGCAACCCTCCCACAGCGTCCCAATGCCATTCTCGCCGTCTCGGGCCACTGGGAAACCGCCGTGCCCACGGTCACCTCCGCAACACATCCTCCGTTGATCTACGATTATTACGGCTTCCCGGCCCATACCTACCGGCTGCGCTATCCCGCGCCCGGATCGCCGGAACTGGCCGCCCGGGTCCGAACGCTCCTGAGCGCGGCGGGAATCGAGAATGAGGAAGACCCGACACGCGGTTTCGATCACGGCGTCTTCATCCCCTTCATGCTCGCCTTCGCGCACGCCGATATCCCGATCGTGGAACTGTCCCTGCGCCGCGACATGAATGCCGAATACGAAATGCAGGTCGGCGCCGCGCTGCGCCCCCTGCGCGACGAGAACGTGCTGATCGCCACCACCGGCATGACCTACCACAATCTCGCACATTTCATGACGCCCGACCCGGCATCCGACGCCGCCGCCCGCGCCTTCGACACCTGGCTGACGCAAACAATGGAGGCCCCTCCCGCGCAACGGGACGAGGCCCTGCTGCACTGGAACCGCGCCCCCGGTGCCTTGCAATGCCACCCTCGCCCCGAACATCTGCTCCCCCTGATGGTCGCAGCCGGCGCGGCGGGCCAGGACCCCGGCCACCGCGACTACACCGACACCATCATGGGCAAGGCCCTGTCCGGCTTCCGCTTCGGCTAGAATGTCGCCGTCAGGCTGAGATTATAGGACCGCCCCAACCCCGGCAGCGGCCCCCGCACCCCCGTCGCCTTGTAATCGCCCAGCGAAAGCCCCCCGAGCGGAAGATAGTATTTCTGATCCAGCACGTTATCGATGCTGGCATCCAGCGTCAGGTTTCGCCAGCGATAGCTGCCCCCCAATCCCAACAGCGCATAACCCGGCGTGCGCGGCTCATGCCGCAGCCAGTCGACCGTATCCTTGGCCTTGACCAGCGTGACCTCGACCCGCCCGGTCCAGTTCCCGTACGTCTCGTGCAGCGCGATCGTGCCATTGGTCGGCATCTGGTGATAAAGGCCGGAATGCGTCACCAGATCCTCACCCCGCACCCAGTTGAGGTTGGCACGCACCTCGCCCTTGCCGAAGGCGTCGCTCCGCCACAGGCGCGCAAAGGCCGAACCATTGATACCGTAGCTCTGCGCATTGTGGTTGACGAACTGCAGTTGCGACAGGCCGTTCGACAATGCACCGATCCGCATCACATTGATATAATTGTGAGTATATGTGTAGTACGGCTGGATTTTCACCAGCCATGCCCCGTCGCGCGGATCATGCCACGTGATCGTCATGCTGGCGGTATTGGCGATTTCCGGCGTCAGGTTCAGGTTGCCGACATAGCCGTTGCCGTCGCCGAACCAGCCGATCATGCTGCTCGCCATCGCCCCCGTGCCCCAGGCATAACGCTCGTACAGATTGGGCGAGCGCGTCTTGCGCGCATAACCCTCTTCGATCATCAGGCTGTCGAGCGGATGCCACCGCACCAGCGCCGTGACATCGAAATTGCTATCGGTACGCCCGCGTGAGGCAGCATTGAACCGCTGCGCCGCCATGGCATCGGCCATGCCCATCATCCCGGTCCAGGAATAAGGCGAAACCGGCCCGGTATTCATCATCACCAGGTCGCTGCGCATCCCCAGTTCGGTGGAAAGGCGCGGCAGCCATTGCGCCTTCCACTCGATATAATGGCCCAGCCGGTCGCGATGGCCGTCATTGACGTTGTGATAGGTGTTCGGCCCCATCATCATGCTGCCGACAAGCGGCGGCCACCAATCGTTCAGCCCGTTATGATCGAACGAACTCCCAACACCGAGTTCATGATTCAGGCCGAGCGGAATCGTCGCCTTGATCGCATAGCCCGCGGTCCGCGCATCGGTATTCATCGGCATGCCGGTCGAGGCCGTATGCCCCCCCTTGTCCGACATCATGTCCATCACATGATCGACCCGCTGCCAGAAGCCGCGCGCCTCCAGCGTACCCCAGTCGAAATCGCCCTTGTATTTGCCATTCACGAAAGTCGACCGATTATTGGTCATATCCATGTACTGATTGGGGAACCCCTCATAAGGAATGTCCTGCTGCCCCACCGTCAGGGCCAGCAGATGGTTGTCCTTATGCACACCCAACGTGACGGCATGGTTGAAGCTGAGATAGCTGGTCGAGCGCACGCGCGGCCCGTCGCCACCGGCATGATAGTCGCTGGCATGGCTGTAGGAGCCGGTATAGCGCAGGCTCAGCAGATCGTTCGCCACCGTGACCGACCCGGAGGCGCCGGACCCGCCGCCATTGCTGCGATAATCCCCCCGCATGCGCCCGGTCACGAGAATCTTCCCCGCCCTGGCAAATTGCGGGTCCCGCCGCTCGACCGAGACGGTACCCCCGGTACTGTCCCCCCCTTCACTGACGGAGGTGATCCCCGCCGTCGCCACCGCCGATTCCACACTGTCCGGGTCGATATAGGACATCGCCGGATTCATGTGGTTGGGGCAGGCCGAGGCGATGCGCATGCCGTCCACGAAGGTCGCTACCCGGTCGTCGGCCATGCCGTTCAGCACCGGAAGCGCCGAAACCCCACCGGCCGCATAACTGCTGAACCCCAGGGCATGCGAGAGCAGGGCAGCCGTATCCGCACTATGCCCCGTCGGCCGGCGCACGCCATTGACGGTGATGAACTCCCCCGCCGTCGAAGACGATCGGGATTCGGATTGAGAAAGCGGCATGGACATAGCCCCATCCGCCCGGGCCGGAGTACCGGCCAGCCCGCAGGCGGCGGCCCAGCCGCACGCCACGGCGCCGATCCACAAGGACCGGACATGATCTGTCATGACAGAAACCTGGTCTGAGAGAAGGCAACAGCCGGCAGGACACGCGCATCGCTTCCCGATCGCATGCCCGCGGGCGCGTCTGTCGGGAAGAGGCTTCAGGCACAGGCGTGCCACGGCACGAGCCCCGAAACATCTCCCCATGCCTGACGGAATGCACACTGACGCACGAGACGGGCCCACAAGAGCCGCATCCGGCACGTGCTTTCGAGCATAGAAAGCGAGCCGGCGCTACGAACCGGTCACCACCAGGCCCGGAAACCGCGCGTCGGATCGCCGCCGGCGCGCATGTCCAGTCAGGATCTCAGATTGTCCGTGGAGGTCCGATTGCCGGCGGCCGCAGCAGGGCCCGGCGCATCGGCGGCGCCCGGGGCCGGGCCGGGCTGTAGCGCACCCGCGCCAACCGGTGCAGCACAAAGATCGCCGCCAGCACAACCGGCAGCACGACCAGCGACAGATGCAGCAGCGGGCAGAGCGGGCAGGCATCATGATCAGGCCCATGGTCATGCGACCGATCGCTCGGACACGGCATGCCGGCCATCGCCATTCCAGGCATGTCATCGCAGACGGCGGACAGGGACGGCGCGGCCAGATGGATGCCTGCCAGACGTTCCAGCGTGGCACGGGGCATTTCGCCGGGCAGCGCACGCGCCTGAATGCCAAGCAGGCCGAGATAGCCGCACAGCACGAACAGGGCGACCATCCAGCGGCCAAGCCCCGACCGCTCCATCCTGATCGCGTCCTGCCCCTGCACGGCCCGGCCACCTCGTTCGCTACAAACCCACCACCTATCCCCTAGACCCGCAGAGAGGGGCGAGGCAAGCAGCAGCAAGGGCGTTCACAAGGAAAGGGCGGGAACGAACACCGTCCGTTCCCGCCCCGTCGCCCCCGTTATTTCGTGGACGTGGGCGCCGGAGCCGGAGCCGCTGCCGGGGCGGCCGTCGCAGCCGGCGCGGAGGCCGTGCCCGAAGCCGACGGCAGCGTTTCAACGAAATCCTGCGAGACGAAGACAATCCCGTCCAGCGCCTGGTTCAGCGCATCGGCCGCCTGCGTGGGCTGGTGCCCCTCGACGAACACGGTCGCCCGGTTCACCGCGCCCTCCATCTGGTCCAGCGGCGCCAGCGCGATGATGAAATCCACATCCTCGCCGACAACCTGCATCGTCTGGGCCGCCGCCTGGCTGTTGCCAGCCTTGAGCTGGGCATTGGCCGTGGCGACCGCCGCCTTCTTCTCGGGCGCCAGGATGTCGCTGGCCACGAATTCGCCACCCACCGGCACCCAGTCGGTCGGCGCCGTCACCGGCTGATGCGTCGCGGACGCCGGATGCTGCGGCGCGGGCTGCAACGCACTCTCGGCCGCGTTGAAGCGCTTTTCGGCCTTGCGGGCCGCCTCCAGCCGCTTCTGCGCGTCATAAAGCGGCGGCACCGCCTGATCCACCTTGCCCTGCGCCACAAACTGCTGGGCGGTCAGGATATCGGCCAGCGCACGCTCTCCATCGTCGGAAAGATGGCGCAGCGCACGACCGGCCTTGAACTTTTCCCACGCCGCATGCATCGGCGCGGCATGCGACAGCGAGGGCACGGCACCAAGGGCTGCAACAACCGCCAACGAGGCCATAATCCGCATGTCAGACATCCTTTTCGTCATGAATTCGTATTTTTAACATAATGTTGCTGCGGCCCGGAGAACAAGTCAGGGCAGGAATGCGCTCCGCGATCATGAAGTTTTTAAGAAGACCGATCCGTTACCCGTCCGCTGCCGATGACAGCGCCAGACCACCCCTCTAGGGTCCGCCCCGATACCGGACAGGCCGCCAACCGGCAGAATGAGGCGAGGACACGAGGGACATGACGGATTGGGCGATCCGGCAGACCGGGTGGGCGTCGCTGCATGCCCGCATTCGCCGCCTGACCGGGCGGCACGATTCCGAAGACCTGTTGCAGACGGCCCTGCTCCACATCCTGGAACGCGGCCAGACGGGCATCGCCAACACCGAGGCCTACGTACTGCGCACGGCGCGCAACCTCGCCATCGACGAATATCGGCGCGAACAGCGCGACAGCCTGGTCAGCCTCCCGCCCGACCAGACGGAGGCCATCGCCTGCCCGATGCCCCTGCCCGACGCGGTGGTGCTGGGCCGGCAGCAACTGGCCCGGCTCTCGGCCGCCTTCACGGCGCTCGACGCCCGTACAGCCCGCATCTTCCTGATGCACCGACTGGACCACCTGCCCTACCGTACCATCGCCGCCCAGCTCGGCGTCAGCGTCAGCACGGTCGAAAAACAGATCAGCAAGGCGCTATGCGTCCTGACGACCGCCCTGCTGGACGGCGACGCGCCATGAGCGACAGCACCATCCAGACCGCCGCCCGCTGGTCCGCCCGCCTGCGGGCCGAAGACTGCACCGAAGACGACCAGCGCCGTTTCACCGCATGGCTGGACGAACACCCCCGCCACCGCGAGGTGTTCTCGCTGATGTCCGGCGTCTGGGCCTCCTCGGCCACGCTGGCGCACAGCCGACTGCGGCCGGCCCCATCCTCGCGCCGCGCCGTCCTGACTGTCGGGATAGGGCTGGCGGCCAGCCTGTTCGGCCTCCCCAGTGCACCGGCCGAAGCCATGGTCCTGCGCACCGCAACGGGCGAACGGCGCCGCTGCACCCTGCAGGGCGGTGCCGACCTGCTGCTCGATACCCAGAGCATGCTCATCCTTCCCCCCGCGGGCGCGCACGGTCAGGCGTGGCTGCCTAGCGGGCGGATCGCCCTGTCGCTCGCCAACGGCGCAGCCCCCCTGCGCCTGGCCACGGCCACCGGCCTGCTTACGTCACCCGCCGGCCAGTTCGATATCGGCGTATTCCATGACGGGCTGGCCGCCACGGTCCTGGCCGGCTCGCTGACGGCCTTCCCGGCTTCCGGCTCGGCCCCGATCACGATCGGCAGCGGCACACGCCTCACCCTACGTTCGGGCCACCCCCCCTGCATCGACCACCCCAGACTGGACGACCTGGTCGCTTGGCGCACGGGGCGCATCGTCTTCCGCGATACCAGACTGTCCGAAGCGATCATCGAAATGAACCGATACAGCGACAAAAAAATAGAAATCGCATCACCGGACATCGCCGCGCTGCGCATCAGCGGGCTCTACCATACCGGCAATATGGCGGGCTTCGCGCGCGCCCTGACGCATCTTCTTCCCGTGCGGATCGAAGGCACCACCACCCTGCGCATTGTGAAGCTTTGATGAAACGCGCGCAGACACATTGAGGACTCGTCGCGGGAGTTCGTCACGCCTGTAAGCCGGAGCAACCGGCGCCACAGACAGGATTCCCCCGATGTCACGCTCGCCGTCTCCTCACCCTTCGCCGCAAACCCTGGCCGTCTTCCTGATCATGTCCACCGCCATCGTCGGCCTCCAGCCGGCATGGGCCGGCACCGCCGCACCCGCTCCCGTCACCGTGCACCTGCGCGCCCAGCCCCTGGCGGAATCGCTGGAAGAACTGGCGCGCATCAGCGGGCGGGACATCCTTTTTGCCAGCGGCGACATCGGCAACCGCACGGCTCCGGCCGTGGACGGCACCCTCAGCGTGGAAGACGCGGCCTCCCGCCTGCTGCGCGGCAGCGGCCTGCACGCCGTGCCGCAGCATGACGGCGGCCTGCTGATCGAGGGCCCGTCAGGCATCGCGTCCCACCCCGACCAGTCCACCCATGCCGGCAAGAAGGACGCGGAAGAAGTCACCGTCATCCGCCGCGCCGAACGCCTGGCTCCGTCGACCGTGCCGCTGACGATCACCGAGCCCACTTCGGTGATCCAGAAGCGTTTCATCACCAACAACATCATTCCGCTGGCCAGCGTGGACGACATCATCAAGTTCCAGCCCAGCATCTGGTCGCAGAACCCCAACGGCCCGGGCATAGGCAAGGCCGAGACGATCAGCCTGCGCGGCTTCCAGGACGGCCAGTACAACATGACGTTCGACGGCATTCCGTTCGGCGATGCGTCAGACCTGCACCATACGACATCTTCCCTCTTCATCTCGCATTTTCTCGATCAGGTTCAGGTCGATCGCGGCCCCGGCACGGCAGCCACCCTCGGCAACGCAACATTCGGCGGCACGATCGGCTTCGACTCCCGTGAGCCGGCAAAGCATTTCGGCGTCACGCCTTACGGCACCTACGGCAGTTTCAACACCCGCGCCGGCGGCATCGAACTGGACAGCGGCAAGACCCGCTTCGGTTCCATGGTGCTGGACATGCAGCATGAAGAAACCGACGGCTACCTCACCGGCTCGGCCGAACGGCGCAGCAACCTGCTGTTCAAGGACGTGATCGCACTGGGCGAACACACGACCCTGACCCTGCTGACGACCTACGACAAGGAATGGCAATACACCACCCAGGGCGCGACGCTGGCCGAATATGCGAAATATGGTGACAATTACGGCCTGTGCTTCAACCGTGCGCTGCAATGCTATTACGGCTACAACCCCAGCACCTACCAGTCCGATTTCAGCTACGTGAATCTCAAGACCCGCTTCACGCCGTGGCTGACATTCGAAAACAAGCTCTATACCAACGGCTTCGTGCATGATTACACCGAATCGACTGACGCCAGCCAGAATGACCCATCCGCCAACGGCGTGACCTTCTATTCGACCGCCGGCAAGAAAATCGGCACTTACAGCACCGACATCCCCGGCAAATATGCCCGCGCCTCCTTCCGCGATTACGGCGACACGATGAAGTTCCGCGCGAAAACCCCGGTGGGCGACGTGCTGTTCGGCGTCTGGGCCGACGTGCAGGACGACCGGCGCTACACCTACGCCGTCGATCTCAGCCAGGGCGCCATTCCCGTGCCAGGCAAGAACGGTTCCGCGTACAGCTACGATATTTCCGACCTGAACACGACGGTCCAGCCCTATCTCGAATTCGACTGGCACCCCATGAAGGGCATGACGGTCAAGCCCGGCATCAAATATTCCTATTTCCACCGCGATTATGACGCGGCGATCAACAAATCGACCAAGGTGCCGCTGAACGACCAGCAGACCTTCACCTCCTGGCAACCCTCGATCGCGATCAACCAGATCATCCTGCCGGGCTGGAGCGCCTACGGCCAGATCGCGCGCGGCTTCCTCGCCCCGCCGATGAGCGTATTCCAGACCCAGAATGTCGGCAGCGTCAGCCCGGAAACGACGCTGAACTACCAGGTCGGCACCGTGTTCCAGAAGAAGCGCTGGACCCTCTCGGCCGACGCCTATTACATCGATTTCTCCAACTACATCGCCTCGGCCCAGATCAAGGTCCCGGGCATCGGCACCCAGAGCACGTCGGTCAACAGCGGCGGCGCAGTCTACAAGGGTCTGGAGATCGAGGGCCAGTACGCCATCGGCGCCGGCTTCTCGCTCTACGGCAATTACAGCGTGAACGACGCCCAGTACAAACACACGCAGGTGCGCGTGGCCGCCACCCCGAACGTCCTGGCCTCGTTCGGCCTGCTGTATGACAACGGCAAGGGCCCGTATTTCTCGCTGATCGGCAAGTTCGTCGGCAATCACTGGGGGCTCGACAGCACCACCGACAGCGACGGCCACACCGTGTTCGCCAACCAGTATCGCGTCGGCAGCACCACCACCGCCGACCTCGCCCTGGGCTGGCATTTCCACCATCTGGCCGGTTTCATGAGCGACCTGACCCCCAGCCTCAAGATAGCCAACCTGTTCGACAGCCACGCCATCAGCGATTTCGCCGGCAACCAGTCGGCCGCCAGCGCCGGCTACCCGGACGGCGCCCCGCTCTACTGGCGCCTGTCGGGCCGCAGCATCTTCTTCAACCTGTCCGCGACCCTCCCATGAAGACCCTCTCCCTGGCCCGCGCCTTCGGCGCCACCCTGCTCCTGACCGCAACCCTGGGCTGCAACGCCCGGGCGGCCGAAGCGCCCGCCGCCCCGACCCTGACCGGTGCGACGCTGGAGAAAATCGTGCTGGTCGCCCGCCACGGCGTCCGCAGCCCCACCAGGGCACCGGAGGAACTGAAAGCCCAGACCGGCCGCGACTGGTCGGCCTGGCCGGTCCCGCCGGGGCAACTGACCGAGCATGGCCGCGCGGCCCTGGCCGCCATGACGGATGCGCTGGCCCAGCGGTACCGCCAGTTCGGCCTCCTCTCCGCCACCGGCTGCCCCGCCCCCGGCACGGTCGCGATCTGGGCGGATGCCGCCGACGACCGCACGCGCCAGAGCGGCGCGATCATGGCCGACCATCTCGCCCTCCGTTGCGGCCTCCAGTCCCGCGCGCTGCCGGCAGGCCATACCGACCCGTTCTTCAACGCCGCCGGCACCGGCGCCGCGAAACAGGACGAAACGCGCATGACGGCGGCTCTGGAGCAGGCAATCACCCAAGACCGCGACCACCGGCCGCAGCCGGTCCAGGCCGCGCTGGCACGCCTCCAGGCACTCGTCGCCCCAGATGGCTGCGCAAGGCCAGCCGGCCCATGCCTCACCGGGGGGCTGACCCTGTCCATTTCCCACGGCACACCGCACCTCAAAGGCGGCCCGCTCCTGGCCTCCACCATCGCCGAGAACATGATGCTGGCCTATGCCGAGGGCATGGCGCCGGAGCAGGTGGCCTGGGGCACGCCGGACGCCGCTACCCTGCTGGCCACGATCCTGCCCGCGCACGGCTATGCGGCGACGCTGACCCGTCGCCAGCCCGCCTTCGCCGTCCCACGC
The DNA here is from genome assembly GCF_048695475.1 of Gluconacetobacter brunescens. Lineage (NCBI taxonomy): Bacteria > Pseudomonadati > Pseudomonadota > Alphaproteobacteria > Acetobacterales > Acetobacteraceae > Gluconacetobacter > Gluconacetobacter brunescens. Next base: position 960,497 of record NZ_JBLHEN010000002.1, read on the forward strand.
GGAGCGGTGCTGTCCCGCGCCATCATCGACCTGATGACCGACCTCCCGGTCACCCTGCCCGATCACAGCGAAATCGGGTCGGACACACGGCTGGTCCTGTTCGCCGGCCATGACACGACGCTGGACACGCTGGCGGCGATCTTCGGTCTAAACTGGGCCTTCACCGACCAGCCGGACGCGACGGCACCGGATACCACCCTGGCCTTCGAGCGCTGGCGCCTGAAGGATGGCAGCCGCGTCGTGCGCGCGGTGATCCTGCATCAGACTCTCGAACAGCTTCGCACGGCCCGGCGACCGGATCTCGCGAGCAACGGCGCAACGATCCTGCCCATCGGCACCTGCGCGGGCGCGACACTCTGCCCGGCCAGGGAACTGCGCCCCGTCAGCGTTTTCTGACCAAACGGTCAAATTTTTCATTGCGCGATAAATACAAACTCTGCGATAGATATCTCGAGGTCATGCTTCATGACGGAGATCGTCTATCGTGGATCCGCGCCCGGACATTGCTGCCAACCGCCTGTCCCCCGAATGCCTGGCCATCAATTTCGCCGACGCCCATCCGCCGCTGACCGGCGGACAGGCATCGATCGAGGCTGATCGCTGCTATTTCTGCTACGACGCGCCGTGCGTGGAAGCCTGCCCCACCGGCATCGACATCCCCGGCTTCATCCGGGGCATCGCCACCGGCAACCTGGCCGGCGCGGCGCGCACCATCCTGGAATCCAACATCCTCGGCGGCTCCTGCGCCCGCGTCTGCCCGACCGAGATCCTGTGCGAGGGCGCGTGCGTGCGCACCGCGCAGGAGGAAAAGCCGGTCGTCATCGGCGCATTGCAGCGCCATGCCACCGACTGGCAGATGGATGCAGGCACCCAGCCCTTCCCCCGCGCTGCAGAGACCGGCCGACGCATCGCCATCGTCGGCGCAGGCCCGGCCGGCCTGGCCTGCGCGCATCGCCTCGCCATGCATGGCCATACGGTCACCATCCTCGATGCCCGGCCCAGGGCCGGCGGCCTGAACGAATACGGCATCGCCGCCTACAAGCTGCCGGACGATTTCACCCAGCACGAAATCGACTTCATCACCGCCATCGGCGGCATCACCATCGAGACCGACCGGATGCTGGGCCGCGACGTCACATTGGCCGATCTGGAAGCAACGTATGATGCCGTCTTCCTCGCCATCGGCCAGGCCGGGGTGCGCGCCCTGGGCATCGCGGGCGAGGATCTGGCCGGCGTCCTGAACGCCGTGGATTTCATCGCCGGCCTCCGCGCCTCCGCCACCGGGGCCGATGTCCCGGTCGGGCGGCGCGTGGTGGTCATCGGCGGCGGCAACACCGCCATCGACGCCGCCGTGCAGGCCCGCCGCCTCGGCGCCGAGGACGTCACGCTGGTCTACCGGCGCGGAGCCGAAACCATGTCGGCCACCGGGGTCGAGCAGGCCTGGGCGCAGGCCAACGGCGTCACCATCCGCCACTGGGCAGCCCCCCTGCGCATCGACGGCCACGACGGCGCGGTCCGCTCGATCACCTTCACGCGCGGCCGGCTGCTGGACGGCAAACCGGTCCACGACCAGGGCACGTTCACGCTGGAGGCCGACATGGTGCTGAAGGCGGTGGGCCAGCTTTTCCTGCCCGACCCGCTGGATCGCGGCGCGCTCACCATCGAAAACGGCCGCATCACGGTCGATGCCCAGGGCCGGACCACGCGCCGCCTCGTCTATGCCGGCGGCGACTGCACGCCCGGCGAGGACCTGACGGTGGTGGCGGTACGCGACGGCCGCAACGCCGCCGAGGCCATCCACGCCGACCTGACAGCCGCAACGGGAGCCTGAGCCATGGCCGATCTGCGCAGCCTCTTCGCCGGCATCCGCTCGCCCAACCCCTTCTGGCTGGCCTCCGCCCCGCCGACCGACAAGGAATACAACGTCCGCCGCGCGCTGGAGGCCGGATGGGGCGGCGTGGTGTGGAAAACGCTGGGCGAAGACCCGCCGGTGGTCAATGTCAGCAGCCGCTACGGCGCCTTCAATTACAATGGCGACCGGCTGGTCGGGCTCAATAATATCGAGCTGATCACCGACCGCCCGCTGGCCGTCAACCTGGCCGAAATCAAGTCGGTCAAACGCGACCACCCCGACCGCGCCATCGTGGTCAGCCTGATGGTGCCCTGCGTCGAGGAAAGCTGGAAACGCATCCTGCCGCTGGTGGAAGAAACCGGGGCCGACGGCGTCGAACTCAATTTCGGCTGCCCGCACGGCATGTCAGAACGCAACATGGGCTCGGCCGTCGGCCAGGTGCCCGAATATGTCGAGATGGTCACGCGCTGGGTCAAACAGAACACCCGCATGCCGACCATCGTGAAACTGACGCCGAACATCACCGACATCATGCAGCCGGCCGGCGCCGCCCTGCGCGGCGGTGCCGACGCGGTCTCGCTGATCAACACCATCCAGTCCGTCGTCGCGGTTGATCTCGACGCCATGGCGCCGATGCCGGTGGTCGGCGGCCTGGGCACCCATGGCGGCTATTGCGGCCCGGCGGTCAAGCCGATCGCCCTGCGCATGGTGGGCGAGATCGCCCGCAACCCCGCCACACGCGGCCTGCCGATTTCCGGCATCGGCGGCATTTCGACCTGGCGCGACGCCGCCGAATTCCTCGTCATGGGCGCCGGCACGCTGCAAGTCTGCACGGCGGCGATGCATTACGGCTTCCGCATCGTCGAGGACATGATCACCGGCCTGTCCAACTGGATGGACCAGAAAGGCTTCGCCACCATCGACGACGTCACCGGCCGCGCGATTCCGAATTTCGTCAACTGGAACCAGCTCAACCTGAAATTCAAGACCCTCGCGAAAATCGACCAGGATGCCTGCATCAAATGCGGCCTGTGCCACATCGCCTGCGAGGACACATCGCACCAGGCCATCGCCAAACTGCGCGTCGACGGCACACGCCGCTACGAGGTGATCGACGAGGAATGCGTCGGCTGCAATCTCTGCGCCCATGTCTGCCCGGTCGATGACTGCATCACCATGGTGCCGCAGCCGGTGGACGGGGTGCTGACATGGCCTCATCACCCGAACAATCCCGCACGGGTGGCCGAGTGAAAAGGCTCTTCTTTTTCTGAAGAAAAAGAAGCAAAAAGACTTTCATCCGTTCAGGAGCCTCGCATGTCCCCAGCACAAAACTCCTGAACGAATCACAGTTTTTTGGTTCTTTTTTTCAAAAAAGAACAATCCCTTCAAACATCCTTCGGCGGCTCCACCGGCAACCGCCAATCAATCGGCGTCATCCCATGGCTGACCAGGAATTCATTGGCCTTGGAAAAATGACGGCAGCCGAAAAAGCCATTATGCGCCGAGAGCGGTGACGGATGCGCCGCCTTCAGCACCAGATGCCGCGACTGGTCGACAAAAGCCGCCTTGCGCTGGGCATACGCCCCCCACAGCATGAAGACCGCAGGCGTGCGCTGTTCATTGACCCGGGCGATCACGGCGTCGGTAAACTGCTCCCACCCCCGCTTCTGGTGCGAGGCCGCGTTGCCGCGCTCCACCGTCAGCACACTGTTCAGCAGCAGCACGCCCTGCTTCGCCCACGATTCCAGATAACCGTGATGGGCAGGCGGAATGCCCAGATCGCTCTGGAGTTCCTTGTAGATATTGACCAGCGACGGCGGAATGCGCACACCGGGCCGCACGCTGAAGCACAGCCCATGGGCCTGCCCGTCGCCATGATAGGGGTCCTGGCCCAGGATCACGACCTTCACGTCGTTCAGCGGCGTCAGGTCCAGCGCCCGGAAATATTCCGCGCCCTTGGGGAAGATCACCTTGCCCCGCGCCTTCTCCGCCAGCAGGAAATCCTTCAGCGCCTGCATGTAGGGCGCGTCGAATTCGGGGGCCAGAGCCGTCTTCCAGCTATCGTCCAGTCTGATCGTCATCCCGGCATCAAGCGACGCCGCGCCGCAAAAATCAAGCCGTACCGCCCGCCCTCGCCTTGAACGGCGGGGGCGGAACAGGCTCAGGCGGCAACGTCCACCAGCACGATCTCGGCATCATCGAGCGCGCGCACAACCAGCGTGTCGGTCTCCGAAATCGCCGCGCCGTCCCGTGTGCCCACGGTCTGTCCCTCGATCTCCACGCTGCCCTTGGCCGGGACCAGATAACCCATCCGTTCCACGCCCAGCCGGTATTCCGCGCGTTCCCCCTTCTTCAGGGTCGCACCCAGAACCCGCGCGTCGGCATGGATCGGCAGCGCATCGCCTCCCGCGTCGGCATCGTAGCCCGAGGCCAGCGCCACGAACCGCCCGCCGCGCTCGCCCCGGGGAAAGGTCCGCGTGCCCCACGATGGCGCATGCCCCGCACGATCGGGCATGATCCAGATCTGGAAGATGCGCGTCGTGCCGGGCTCGCGGTTATATTCGCTGTGCATGATGCCGGTCCCGGCCGACATCACCTGCACATCGCCCGCCTCGGTACGCCCCGAATTGCCCAGATTATCCCGATGCGTAATGGCCCCCTCACGCACATAGGTGATGATTTCCATGTCGCGATGCGGATGGGTGCCGAACCCGGTCCCCGATGCGATGGCATCGTCGTTCCACACGCGCAGCGCACCCCACCCCATCCGGCGCGGATCGTAATAATCCGCGAAGGAAAAATGATGTTTCGCATCGAGCCAGCCATGGTCGGCGTGGCCCAGTTCCGCGAACGGCCGAACTTCGATCATCGTGATCGCCTCCAATATGTTGAATGTCTGGGCGGACCCTACGCCTCGGCCGATACCCGGCGATACGGCAGGGAGCGAAACCCTTCGTTTCCGGAATTTCCACGCCCCAGACCCACCAGCACCCGCGTCTGGACGGTCCCTCTCAGAAAATATATGGAAAGAGATCCATCCGACCGTTTCCAAAGAGGCTGCTCTTCATGCGATTGCCCGATTTCGAAGCCTGGGCGATTTTCGCGAAAGTGGCCGAATGGGGCTCGTTCGCGCGGGCGGCCGAGGATATCCAGCTCTCCAAGCCAACCGTCTCGAAGGCCGTCTCCCGGCTGGAACAGGCACTGGGCGCCAGCCTGTTCAACCGCAATTCGCGGCAATTATCCCTCACCGAGATGGGGCGCCACGCCCTGGGCCATGCCAGCCGGATCATCGCCGAAGCCGAGGCCGCCGAGGCGGAAGCCAGGGACGGCACGCTGAAACCCTCGGGCCTGATCCGCATCGCGGCCCCCATGACGTTCGGCGTCAAGCATATCTCGCCGATCCTGCCCGCCTTCCTGCAACGCTATCCGGATATCGACCTCACGCTCGATTTCAGCGATTCGATCGTCGATCTGGTGGCCGAGGGCTACGACATCGCGCTGCGGATCTCCTCGCTGGCCGATTCATCGCTACGGGCCCGCCGGCTGTGCGCGGTCAGGCTGCTGCTGGTCGCCACCCCCGCCTGGCTGGACGCGATCGGGCGCCCCACCCATCCACGCGATCTGGAGGCACACAAGAGCTTCGTCTACACCAACACCTCGGCACCGGGAACGATCCGGCTGCACCATGCGCCTTCCGGCAAGGATTACGTGCTGTCCCAGGCCTCACGCCTGCGCGCGAACAATGCGGAAGGATTCCTGCCGGCGCTCGAGGCCGGGCTGGGATTCGGCCTGTTTCCCGAATTCATGATCTGGGACAGCCTCCAGGCCGGACGCCTGGAAATCATCCTGCCGGACTGGCAGGCGCCCGCGATCGCGCTCTATCTGGTCACGCCCCCCAGCCCGCTGCGCCCGGCGCGCGTCAACGCCCTGCTGGATTACCTGGTCGATGCCTTCGCGCTGCCGCCCTGGGGCCGCCACGACGGCTCGCGGGAATAACCCCGCCCCCCTTCACCGCCGGCTGTCGAGCCCGGCGATCAACAACGCATCCGCCTCTTCCGGCGCCGGCCGTCCGTACAGATAGCCCTGCACTTCCCGGCATCCTTCCGCGCGCACCAGCGCAAGCTGGTCCTCGGTCTCGACCCCTTCGGCGACGATCCGCACCCCCAGGCGCTGGCCCAGATCGGCAATGGCCCGCACCACGGCAGCGCATTCCGGGCGTTCCAGCGCATCCCTCACGAAAGAGCCGTCGATCTTGATCTTGTCGAACGCGAATGTCCGCAGATGGGCCAGCGACGAATAGCCGGTCCCGAAATCATCCAGCGAAATCCGCACCCCCATCTCGCGAAGCGACAGCAACTCCTGGATGCCGCGATGCTCGTCGCTCAGCAGCGCCGTCTCGGTCACCTCGATCTCCAGCCGCTCCGCCGGCAACCCCGAGGCGGAAAGCGCCGCCGAAACGAGATCGACCAGCGTTCCCTTGCCCAACTGCATGGCCGACACGTTGACGGCCACATGCGCGTCGTCGGCCCATTGGGCGGCACTCCGGCAGGCCTGGTCCAGGACGAATGCGCCCAATTGGTCGATCAGGCCGCATTGCTCGGCCACCGGCACGAATCGGCCGGGAGAAATCCAGCCCTGCCCGGGATGATGCCAACGCGCCAGGGCCTCACGCGACGTCACGCGCCCGGACAGGATATCGACGATCGGCTGGTAGAAGACGAACAATCCGTTCCGGCTCGCCAAGGCCGATCGCAGTTCGTCTTCCAGGCGCACGCGCTCCTGCACCTGCTTCTCGAGTTCCGGCGAGAACAGTCTGGCGGTTCCCCTGCCGGCTTCCTTGGCGGCATAAAGCGCCATGTCGGCGCGCGACAGCAGGATATCGGGCTCCCCGCCATGCTCCGGCGCCAGCGCAATGCCGACCGAGGCCCCGATCCGGATCGTCCGATCGTAGTCCAGCTCGAAGGGTGCGCCGAGTGCGGTAACGATCAGGTCGGCCAGCAACAGCGCCTGCTGGCGGGAATCATGGGGCAGCAGCACGGCAAACTCGTCTCCGCCCAGGCGGGTGAGCGTGACGGCAGGGCCGTTGCAGACCATTTTCAGCCTTGCCGCCGCCTGCTGGAGCAGGGCATCGCCGAACTGGTGCCCGCGCGTGTCGTTGACCAGCTTGAAACCATCCAGATCGACATACAGCAGCCCGACGCGATTGCCGGGCGTGGCCAGACGGCCCTCGAGTTCCCTGCGGAACGTGATCCGGTTGGGCAGATCGGTCAATACGTCGTAATGCGCCAGATGCCGGATGCGATTTTCCGCCTCCACTTCCTTGGTCACCAGCGCCCAGGTCAGCATGGGCGCCATATAATGGCCATCCGTGGCGGTGATGGCGGAAATCTTCAGGTCCAGGACTTCGTCGCCCAGGCGGATGCGCGCATTGTGCGGCAGGTTGTTCGGGTCGGCGAGGATGCCGCGCTGATGGGCCGGCGAGCGGTGGAAGACGTCGATGGAGGTACCGATCAGGTCATCGGCACGGATCGGCAGCAGATGTTCGATGCTGCGGATCAGCGCGTTGGACATCTGGTTCGCGTAGTTGATGATATAGGTCTGCGGCTCCACCGTCATCACCGCCACGGGCATGTTGTCGATCATCCGCAGCAGCAGCTCCTGCTCCTTCGCCCGCCGCAGCTCCTCCGCCCGCGCGTTCACGGTTTTCGAAAAATCGCGATAAGTACTGGTCAGAACGACGAGCCCGCCGATCGAATCGACAACCAGGCTCATGGTGGCCGCCAGATGGACCAACGTCCCGCTGGCCGCGCACAGCACGAACAGCGTCACATTGGCAATGATCGCCAGCCGGATCGCCGCCACCCGCAGATGCGCAAGGCAGTAAATGACCGCCAGCGTGGTCGTGGCGACGAAGAAAAAGACAAAGCCGCGCGTCGCCTCGTCACCATAGGCATAAAGGGCCATCGCCCATGCGGCCTGGGCGATGGCCAGCCCAACAGACAGCCGGCTGGTATTGGCCAATGCCATCTTGGCATGACCGTGCGTCGGCTCGGCCCTGCGTGCCCTGAGCCAGTATCGCATCCTGAAGAGACACAGCACGCTCCCCACGGCAGGGCAGACGATCGCGAGCCAGCCGGGCACCTGTCCGGCAAAAACTGCGGCCAGCAGCCATATATCGACCATCAGAACCACATACATCGTCGGCAGGGTCTGGGCGCAGCGGCGATAGCGCGCCACGGCCAGCTCCGACGTTTCGGCCTCGATGCCGGCAAGCCAGCCTCCACGGCCGAAGGGCCAGTTGAGAGTCTTCATGCCCCGCTCTCAGCCCGCGTCCCGTCCACCGCGCCCGGTCCATCCGGGCCGCCCTTCAGCCGTGCGACCTGACCTTTGCTGATGATGTCATCCACCGTGACGGGATGTCCGAGCAGGAATCCCTGCGCTTCCTCGCAGCCTTCGGCATTCAGCATCGACAACTGGTCATAGGTTTCGATCCCCTCCGCCATCACCGGAATACCGAAGCTCTTCCCCAGCGCCAGGACGGCCCGGATAATGGCTGTCGTCTGGGCCGTCGCCGCCGAGGAACTGAAGAAGGAGCGGTCGATCTTGATCCGGTCGAAGGTGAACGACCGCAGGGTATCCAGCGACGAATAGCCGGTACCGAAATCGTCCAGGGCAATGCTCACTCCCAGCGCCCGGATCTGACGCAGCATGTCCAGCGACCGCGCGCGATCGGCGAAAATGGTCGATTCCGTCAGTTCCAGTTCCAGCCGTTCCGGGGCCAGTCCGGTCTCGGCCAGAACTTTCCGCACCACCGCCGGCAGGTCGGCATTGATAAACTGCACGGCGGAGAGATTGACGGCAATCGTATAAGGCGGCTCCCACGTCGCGGCTTCGCGGCACGCCGTGCGCAGCACCCATTCCCCGATCGACAGGATCAATCCGTTCTCCTCGGCCAGCGGAATGAACTCGCTGGGCGGGATCTGCCCCAATTTCGGATGCTGCCAGCGCAGCAGGGCCTCGTAGCCGCGAATGTTGCCGGTCGATACGATGGTCTGGACCTGATAATGCAGCGCAAGCTGGTCATGGCTGATCGCATCGCGCAGATCCGCGGCCAGCGCACGGCGCTCGCGAATCCGTTCGTCCATGGTGGGTTCATAGAAACAGACCCGCTGCAGCGGGTTCGATTTGGCGCGATACATCGCCAGGTCGGCGCAATTGACCAGATTTTCCCTGTCGACGGCATCATCGGGAAAGATCGCGACCCCCAGGCTGCCCCCTGACGAAATTTCAAGGTTCTCGACCGCGATCGGCTCCGAGAGGGCCTGTTCGATCCGGCTGACAAACCCGGAGACATCACCGGAAGCGCCGATGCGATAAAGCGCCGTGAATTCGTCGCCACCGGTACGGGCGATGAACCTGCCCGACTCCTCGTTCAGCATGGCCTTCATGCGCCGGCCAAGCACGCGCAGCACTTCATCGCCAGCCGAATGCCCCCGCAGATCGTTGATATCCTTGAAACGATCCAAATCGATGCCGATCAGGGCCAGCCGGCTCCCGCGCTGGGCCGCCAGCGCGATTTCGAAATCCAGCCGGTCGTTGAAATTCGCCCGATTCGGCAGGCCGGTCAGCGCGTCGTTCAACGCCATGCGCCGCAATCGTTCGATGCTCTCGGCCCGCGTGCTGTCGTCGATCAGGTAGCTGACCATCCCCATCACCAGGATGATCAGGCTCATGCCGATCACCGCCATGGTCATGATGCCCATGGCTTCGGAATGGGAAGGCGCCATGCCCTCGCCATCCGGAACGACATGAAAGGCCGTCATGCCCAGAAAATGCACCGACAGGATGGCGGCGGCGAACAGGGCCGCCATGGCATTGGCGCCCTTCGCCGTCCTCTTCAGCGCCATATGCAGCGCCGCCATGGCCAGAATGGGGCCAAGGATGCCCGACCCGACCACATAGGGCAGATCCCAATGGACCTGCCCATGGACATGGAAGGCCATCATGCCGACATAATGCATGGCCGCAATCGAGGATCCGAGCAGCCCACCACCCACCACGGAAGGCCATCTGATGACCTTGCTGCCGGCGGCGACAAACCCCAGAACGCTCCCGACGATGCAGATGAACAGCGAGAGCAGGGTCAGGAACGGATCGAACGTAACGGACGTTCCCGCCCGGAAGCCCATCATCGCAATGAAATGCGTACACCAGATGGCCACACCGGTCGCCAGGGCGGTCAGCACATACCACCCGACCCGCTGCGATCCATTCGTCTGCATGGCCCGGCGGAACAGGCGCGCCGTCACCCATGACCCCACACCGCAGAGAAACGCGGCGACCAGCACGATCCAAAGATCATGCTCGCGAAGGATGCAGGCGAATAAAGAACTCACCGAAACATGTCTTTCTTCAAATGAAAAAAAGCGCCCTTCCACCGTCTAATATCACTGAAGGAATATTCTTCAAGGTCTTATCCGGCACCAGTGATACTGAGTTCGGGCATATTCCGGCGCCGCCGGTCACGCAGGCCGCCCTCAAGGGGCCTGCTCAGTGCGCGGGCCCGCGCCGGTCATGCAGCATGATGGCCCTCAGCGCAATCGCCAGGTCCTCCCCGGCCGGGGCCTGCATTTCGGCCCGGCGCAGCAGCGCGGGCACAAGGGCTGCCGCCCGCGCCGGATCGCGCGTCCATACGCGCAGGAACGCCGCCAGCCGCCGGGCAACAGGCACCGGAAGCGTGCCCCCCGCCATGGCCTCGCGAATCTCGATCACGCACAGGCCCTGCACCATGACGGCCATGTGCGCGGCGAAATAGGCGAAAAGCCGCTCTTGGGGCACACCGCGCCCGGTGCGCACGGCCCGGACCATGCTGTCCGCGTTCGTCATCAGCCAGGCGCGCGCCGAAGGCATCCTCTGCCCCGTCGCCAGGCCGGGTAACCGCCCTTCCGCCCAGGCGATGGTGCGCCGCAGATGCTCGTCGGGCCGGAAGGGCAGCACGAGCCGGAACATCGCCCCGGCAAGGAACACTGCTGCCAGAAAAGCCATCGTCCCGTTCAGGAAGGCGCCTTCGTCATACCGGCCGGCATTGGACGGCCCGATCAGGACCGGCAGAAACATGTTGAAGGAAAAGGCGTGGTTCACCAGCCGCGGCGTCCGCGCGGCCAGGCCGCCGATCACCATCGGCACCAGCAGGCAGAAGGCCAGCATTTCCGGCGCGGTCACCATCGGCACGACCAGCAGCACATAGACGGCAGCAACGATCGCACACCACACCGCGCCCCGGGCAAAGCCGGCCGAAGCCAGCACCGGCACCTCGCGCGTCGCCAGCAGCCCATAGACCAGCACGACATACGCAATGAACCCGATCCCCGACGGCCAGGCCGTCACGTACCAGATCACCGACGCCGCCAGCACGCCCGCCGCCACCCGCGCGCCATTCCGCAGCCCCTGCGTCGCCTGCCGCACCGAACGGCTGCGAAACCGAAAGCGGTCCCCGCCGCGCGGCGCCGCAATGGCCTCGATATGCCGCTCCCCGCTATCCAGCATCCGCAGCACGGAAGCCCAGGGCGCCCCCGCCCGGATCCGCGCCATGGCCGCCAGCACGTCGGCCACGGCCGCGCGGGCATGGTCGGCCACCCGCCCGCCAGCGGGCCCCATCTCCAGCACATCGAATTCGATCCGCGCCGACGCCGCCATGATGTCCGACAGCAGGGCGCTTTCGGTCGCCGGGCCGGGCACGGCCTCATGCCAGTTCTCCAGCCTCCGCCGCGCCGTGGCTGATACACCGCGCAGCCGCGCCAGCAGCGCCCCCCGCGCCCGCTCGCGCAGGCCGGGCGAAAACAGCATGGCCAGCACGGCCTCGCAGAGAATACCGAGCGCGATATACGTCCCCCGCGCCATCGCGATGAAGAACGCATCATCGGGCGAGGCAATGCCATCCGTGGCGACGATGGCGGCCGTAAAGCTGGCGACCAGAAAGCCGTAGCTCCGGTACCCATCGAAAGCCGTCGCCAGCCCGCAGCACAACCCGGTCCACAAGGCGAGGCAGAGAAAGAACAGCCCCGCCTCCTGCGGAAAGGCGGCAATCAGCGCCACCCCCATGCCGCATCCCACGACCGTCCCCACCAGACGCCACCGCGCCTTGGAAAACGACTCCCCGCGCGAGGCCGTCGCCACGGTCCAGACGGTCAGCGGCGCCCATTGCGGGCTGCCCAGTTCCATCCACATCGCGATCAGCAGCGACAGGATGGCCGCGCACGCGGTCCGGACCGCGAACCCCAGATCCGCCCGCGCAGGCGCGAACAGCCAGCTCCACCGCCCCGCGATCACAACCGTCTCCACTCCCCGCTTTCGGCGGCGGACAGTGAGCGTGGGCGCAGGCGGCGTCCAAGTGATTCTCGTAATCAGGTCATAAGGCGCGCTTATGAAGCCAGGGCTCCCTTCTTTTTCTGAAGAAAAAGAAGCAAAAAGACTTTTAATCTATTCGGGGCCGTCGCATGCCCCGGCAAAAAACCCCTGAACGAATCAAAGTTTTTTGGTTCTTTTTTTCAAAAAAGAACGCCTTCCTACATCGTCAGCACATCCGTCAGCACCAGGCTGGACGCCACATGCCAGCACCGCGCCATCAGCGCGCTGGTCATCGGCTGCCGCACCCGCACCAGCCCCACCGAAGGCGTCGGCGACGGATCGAGCCGCCGGATCTGAAACGGCACGCCACCCGTGCGCGGCGGCAAGGCCGCCACCGGCAGGATCGCCGCCAGACGCCCGGCCCGCAGTTCCGCATGCAGAAGCTCCAGCGCATTCGTCTCGAAGCGCACATCGGGGGTCGCCCCCGCCTCCGCAAAGCAGCGATCGACGATCTGCCGGCTGCGCATCGAGCGATCCAGCAAACACAGCGGCAACCCGGCCGCATCCTCCCACGCGCAGCGCACACGCCCCGGCAGCACGATCCCCGGCGCGCCCACCAGCACATGCTGTTCCACATAAAGCTCGTGGGCCTCGAACGGCACCCCGGCCGGCAACTGGTCGAGATAGACGATCCCCAGGCCAAACCGCTGCTCGGACAACCCGCGCAGGATGTCGCCATGCGCCGCGACGGTCAGTTCCAGATGCAGCGCCGGAATCGCGGCCCGCAGGCTTTCCATCAGCAGCGGCGCCAGTTGCTGGGCCGGCGGCATGATACCGATGGCCAGGCTGCCGCCCGCGACCTCATGGGCAAATCCGGCCTCCTGCCGCAACCCGTCCAGCGCGGCGAGGCTCTGCCGCGCCCAGGCCAGCACCCGCTCGCCCTCCGGCGTCAGGCCCAGCACCCGCTGCCGGCGGCGGACGATGGTCACGCCCAGTTCATGCTCCAACTGCCGGATCGCCGCCGAAAGCGCGGGCTGCGACACACCGCAATGTTCCGCCGCGCGCGAGAAATGCCGAAACCGATCGAGCGCCACGAGATAGGTCAACTGCCGGAGGAACAAGACGCCCTTCCTTCACATTACGGAACGTCCCGTTCTCCTTGCCGAATACGCAGGTGCCGACAAGCCCCGGCCCCGCTCACGCGGTGAAGAAACTGCTGAACCCCTTCGCCCGCAACGCTCGCCGATAGGCGATGGAACTGCGATCGGCCATCACATGCGCCTCCAGCGTGGGGTCCAGCGGCAGGTTCTCCGGCTTCTGGGCCTCGACGATGGCGCGATCCTCCTCGAAGACCCGGCGATTGAATTCATAGACATCCTCGACCGGCAGATCCCGATCGAAATTGCGGCAGATCGGCGCGAACATCCGGGTCTTCCGCGCCGAAACCGGCGAGGCCGCGTTCATGATCACCAGCCGCCCCTCATCGGGAAAATGAATCTCCAGCGTGGCGGTAAAGGGCACATGCACCCGGAAATGGCGCAGCCACTCAAACCCCGGCCGCCCCCGATCCGACAGCCCGATCGGATAATTGCCGACAGAACTGCGATACTCGGCCTCGAAACCGGTCGGCGTCGGGGTCGGCATATAAGGCGGCACCACCGCATTATTCGGATCGGCGAAGGTCTCGGTGTGGACGAACGCGAAATGCGCCACGTCGATGAACCCTTCCACCTGCCGCCCGGCAAACCCCGCGATATCGATCCACGGACAGGTAATCTGCTGGAAGGCCGGGTCATCCCAATGCGGCATCGGCGGAAGGGCGGGCTCGCCCTCGGGGTCCAGACAGGTCCAGATCAGGCCATAACGCTCGACCGCCGGATAGGTCCGCAGATGCAGCCGGGGCGGGATATTATTGTCCGGATTGGCCGGAACATGCCGGCACCGTCCCTCGGCACCGAAAACGAACCCATGATAGGCGCAGGCGATGGTCTGGCCGTCGCCCTTGCCCATGCTCAGCGGCACCCCGCGATGCGGGCACAGATTATCCGCCACCACGATGGCGTCGCCCGTCCGATAAAGAACCAGCGGCGCATCCAGCAGCGTCACACCCAGCGGCGCGCGTCCCAATTCCCGCGCCAGCGCCACCGGATACCAACTGCGTGCCAGCAGCCGCCAATCCTCGGGCAGGAAGGTGCAGTCACGCGGCAACGCTCTCTCGGCCGGGGCCGAACTCTGGGAAACGGCAGACATGGGGGGCCTCCTGCAATGCGGGTCGGCCACCATGGTTTCATGCCCGGTGCATTCGCGTATATATCAGAATTTCATCTTTCCCGTTCGCAGAATCAGAGCACCCTTGCCATGCCGGCTTTCTCGCGGTTTCTGCTCTATTTCCTGGCCGTCGCCCGGCACGGCTCGATCCGCCGCGCGTCCGAGGAATTGCGCATCGCCGCCTCGGCGATCGACCGGCAACTCCTGCAAGGCGAAAAAGCGCTGGGCGCGCCGCTGTTCGAACGGCTGCCCACCGGCATGCGCCTGACGGCCGCCGGCGAGATCCTGCATGCCCATGCCCGCCGCTGGCACCGCGATTTCGAGGATGTGGCCCGGCAGATCGACGATCTGAAAGGATTGCGGCGCGGCCAGGTCACCCTGGTGGCGCCGGAGGCGCTGACGCGCTCCTTCCTGACCGGCATCATTGCCCGCCTGCGGCAGACCCATCCCGGTATCGTCCTGAATCTCCGCGTCCACGACAATGCCGAGATCGCGGGCCTGCTGGATGACGGCAGCGCCGACCTGGCCCTGATGCTCGATCCCGAGGGCATCCGCAGCCTGCATGTCAGGAACACGGCGCGGTTTCCGCTGGGCTTCGTCTCCCCGCCCGGACACGCACTGGCCCGACTGGCCTCCGCGCGCTTCTCCGTCTGCGCCGACGAACCAACGATCGTACCGGCCGCCCCCCTCGCCGTCGCCGCAATCTTCGCCCGCCTCGAAGCCGATTGCGCGGTCACCGCGCGCATGGCGACGACAAGCAACAATGTCCAACTGATCAAATCGCTGGTCGCCGCCGACACCGGCATCAGCCTGCTGAGTTCCCTGGACGTGATGGAGGAGGTCACGCAGGGCCTGCTGTGCTTCACACCGCTGGCCCACGCATCGGTCCATCCCCTGGCCCTGTCACTGGTCCATGATCGCGGCCGGCATCTTTCGGCAGCCGCCCGCCTGGTCGCCGACATTCTCGATCACGCACTGACCGATCTGGCGAACATCCCAGAAAATCCCGACGATTTTCGTTATAACACCAGAGTCTGAAGTCACCTCTTGGTGAAGACCCCGTGTCACGACCGGGTCAAACATGCCGGGCCAGGTTTCCTAAGCCAATGGTTCATAAAATATTTCCTGAATTTCCCGAAATTCATCCAAATAAAACATAATATATATTCATAACGGAATATATTGTCCTTCCCGCACGAGAATGCTGAGAATGACACCATAGACGATGCTTCCATGCATCCCTGAAATAATAACAAAGAATCGGCTAACGATACCATGCTTCTCGCGGTGGCTTTCTCGTGTCACATGCCCCCTTGTCCGGAAGAAAAACGCCGCGTGGAAAATCCGGTTTCCCGCACCTTCCGGAACAGACCGTGTGACACACGGATCATGATCGATGACTGGACAGTTTTCGCCCTGGCGCTGTTCATGGCTATGGTCTGCCTGACCGCGCGCGCCTGCCTCGCGGCCACCGGCAAGCCAGCGGTGGCAGCCGCCACCGTGAAGCAGAAGCGTCCGCTCGCCGAGGACAAGCTGAATCCGCTCTTCGACGGGGAAAGTCTCTCCGGCCTCCTGTCACCGCGTGACGACGCCCTGCGCACCGGCGATCCCAGCGCCGATTATTTCGCAATCGATCGGTCATCGGGCAATCTGATTCCACAGGCCCGCCCTTGGCGCCAATGGCTGAGCCAGCGCGGCTTCACCTTCGACATGATCTACAAGGCCGAGGGCATGGCCAATATCGACGGCGGCCTGTCCCGGGGCATGGATTACGTCCATGACCTGCGCGTGACGATGCTGTTCGACCTGGGCAAGCTGCTGGGGCTGGACGGATGGTATGTCCACGGCCTGGTCATGAACCGCGAAGGCCGCCAGGTCGGCTGGGACCATGTCGGCGAGCGCAACGTGCTGCTCACCGAACTCTGGAGCATCCACGGCCCGGCCGCCGCCCGACTGGCCGATTTATACGCCGAGAAATCGTTTCTTGGCGACCGGCTCAACATCAATATCGGCCGTATCGCGCTGACCCACACCTACGGCACCTCGGCGCTGCTGTGCACGTTCATGATGCAATGTTCCGCCCCGATGGCGATCCGCGAGCCGCCGGGCTGGAGCGTCTATCCCAAGACATCCTGGGGCGGCACGCTGCGCTTCCGCCCGCTGCGCGACCTGACCCTGCGCACCGGCATCTACAAGATCGCGCCAAAGCCCGAGGACAATACCGGCTGGGCCTGGGCCAGCGAGACCACGACCGGCATCCAGACACCGGTGGAACTGACCTGGGAGCCGTTCTTCGGCCCGCACAAGCTCGTCGGGCACTACAAATTCGGCTACGGGCACGATACCTCGCCCTACGCGGACATGATCGGCACCGTACCGGCCGCCTATCAGGGCACGATCCACCCGCATGCCGAGAAACCGCGCGACACGTTCTACATCGAAGCCGACCAGATGATCTACCGCACGCACGGCACGAGCCAGATGTCCGGCGGCTATCTCATGGCCGGCTACATCCACAACACGCCGAGCATCTCCACCTTCGCCGACGAATTCTATTTCGGCACCTCGCTGCTCGGGCTCATACCCGGCCGCCCCTTCGACCGGCTGGGCCTGATGTATTCCTATTACCAGATGAGCCCCCGCCTGGCCTACGGCCAGCGGCTACGGCAGGATGCGGGCCTGCCGCTGGGCCCGTACATCACGGGCCCGCAGACCCATACAGCGGTGCTGGAGGCCTATTACAGCATGCCCGTGCTGCCGGGCCTGATCCTCTATCCCGAATTCGAATACATGATGCGTCCCGGCGAGACCTCGGTCATTCCAAACGCAACACTGGTGGGCATCAAAATGATCGCCAATCTCTAACCCCACCGGTGGCAATCGCCAAAATATGATCACCAATCGCGGTAAAATTAAAATTAGGCGCATCTTCGACCAACCGGTGCTCACTACGGATCGTGCGGACAGCACGATCCGGAACAGAAAAGCGCGTGCAAGGGATGGAAACAGGCATGAATGACATGGCCGCCGCACCAGCGACGATAACGGAACAGTCCCAGACCTACGACGTGGCGACGGCCCGGCATGTCGTCCTGGCCTCGCTGCTGGCCTGGCTTCTGGATGCCTGCGATTTCTTCATCGTGCTGTTCACGCTCGACGATGTCGCCCGCAGTTTCCACGTCTCGCTGCAAAGCCTTCTGCTGGCGCCCACGCTCACGCTGCTCACCCGCCCGATCGGCGCCTTCCTGTGCGGCCACGCGGCGGACCGGTATGGGCGCAAGCCGGTCATGATCACCACCATCGTCGTCTATTCCGCGATCGAGATCCTGTCCGCCTTCGCCCCGAACCTCGCCGTCTTCCTGCTGCTGCGCACCCTGTTCGGCATCGCGCTGGGCGGCGAATGGGGCGTGGGCACGTCGCTGATCATGGAGAGCATTCCCCCCTCATGGCGCGGCACCGCCTCGGGCCTTCTCCAGGCCGGCTATCCCGGCGGCTACCTGCTGGCCTCGCTGGTCTTCCTGCTGCTGCCCTTCGTCGGCTGGCGCGGCCTGTTCATCCTCGGCGGCAGCGCGCTGCTGGCGGCCATCTATATCTGGCTGCGCGTCCCTGAAAGCCCCGAATGGCTACGCCGCCAGCACGACCAGAACACCGGCACCGGCACCGGCACCAACAAGGCCCCCAGCCTGTGGTTCATCGTCCGCAACAATGCAGCTTTGTGCGTCTTCGCAATCACCCTGATGGCCGCCTTCAATTTCATGAGTCACGGCTCGCAGGATCTCTACCCCAAGGTCTTCCTCGGCCTGGAGCGCAACCTGTCCCATCCTTCCATCACGCTGATCGTGGTGCTCTACAACATCGCCGCCATCGTCGGCGGCCTGTTCTTCGGGGTGCTGTCGCAGAAGATCAGCCGCCAGTACAGCATCGCCCTGGCCGCCCTCCTCACCCTGCCCTGCCTGCCCCTGTGGGCCCTGTCCCACTCGCCCTTCTGGCTCGCCTTCGGGGCTGTCTGCGTCCAGTTCTGCATCCAGGGCGCCTGGGGCGTCGTCCCCGCCTATCTCAGCGAACTCTCCCCCGCCTCGGTCCGCGCCACCTTCCCCGGCCTCGCCTACCAGTGCGGCAACCTGATCGCCGCCAGCAACGCCCTGCTCCAGACCGGCCTCGCCTCATGGTTCGGCACTGGCCTCGCCCCCGCCATGATGCTGACAGTCGGCGCCGCCTCCCTGGTGGTCCTGACCCTGATCCTGCTCAACGCCCGCCTGTACGGCCGCTATCGCCCCATTCAATGAGCGACGGCCATATCGTCTGGCAACCTGCCTGCCTTCGCCCATCTGCCGGGCGCGGAACCGAACACATCACATCCCGATAGCCGCCCTCGCAGACACATCGATAAGGAGCAGGCCTCACCGAAACCGGCCGTGCCGGATACGCTTTGGCGTCATGCGCCCTTGGCGCCGATCAGGCCGGCAGAAGCGCCGCTTCCTCAATGGAGTGCGGCACAAGCGCCGGAGCCTGCCAGCGCCCCTGGTCGACATCCTCGATTTCCCGATCGATCTCGCCGATAACCTGTCGCGAAAATGGGCCGAGATGCAGATAAAGCGCGCTGGTCATCACCACATAGGGCAACGCCTTCGGGTTATGCAGCGCGCAATCCACCAACATGCGCCAGAATTGCCGCGTCGTTCCCGGTCCCGCACGATAGATGCGCAGGATCAGCCGAACGAAGCTGCGAAGGTCACCCCGTATCATCCGATGTGTTCGCTGGCGCCCGAGCATCCGGCCAAGCCGGCGCACACGGCCAAAATAAGCGACCGGGTCATAGATCGCAGCGAGTACTGTCCTGTAGTCGTGCAGCACGTCACGACGTGGTCGCTTCGTCTCGAAGTTCAGCCCACCGGTGCATTGATCCCCCGATTGCGGCTGATCATCATCGGAGAACAGACGCCCCTCCGCCAGCAGACGCCGCGTAAGCTGTGTCGTGGGCAGGGCATAGAGCAGGCCGACCATGCAGACCGGAATCGCCGTATCCTCGATACACGCGATCATGCCAGGGGCAACACTGCCTTTCTCGCTGTCGAACCCGACGATGAAACCGGCATTCACGAAAATTCCGGCCTCATGGATCCTCTCGATGCTCTGTTGCAGGCTCCGCCGGGTATTCTGCTTCTTCTGCGCCATGACCAGAGTGTCCGTATCGGGGCTCTCGATCCCGACGAACACCGCAAAGAAATTCGTCTCCGCCAGACTACGCAGCAGGTCGGCATCGTCGGCGAGGTTGATGGATGCCTCGGTCGAAAATTCGAACGGGAATTTCTTTTCTTCCTGCCAATGCTTCAAACCGGGCAGGAATTTCTTCAGCGCCTTCTTGTTCCCAATCAGGTTGTCATCGACAAAATCCACATGCCCCCGATAACCAAGCGCATACAGGGCATCGAGTTCAGCCATGACCTGTTCATTCGTCTTGGTACGCGGTACCCGACCGTACAATTCGATAATGTCACAGAACTCGCAACTGAACGGACACCCGCGCGAAAACTGGACCCCGACATGCAGGTACTGATCCAGTTTCAGAAGATCGAAACGAGGCACCGGGCTTTTGGTAACGTCGGTCTTTCCCATCGGGGCTTCGAACACGCCCTGCCTGTCTCCCCTGCGCCATGCAGTGATAAAATGCTCCATAATTTCCTCGGCTTCCCCGAGGACCTGAAAATTCGCGGCGCCATAGACCGGTGGACTGGATGTGACATCGGGGCCGCCAACCACCACCGGCTTGTCGCAGGCACGGCACATTTCAATAATATGCAGGGCATCGTTCCGCTGCGGAAGCATCCCGCCGGTCATCACCAGATCGGCCCACTGTAGATCTTTGTCACTCAGTAACTCAGTGTTACGATTGACCAGCCTGATTTCCCATTTTTTCGGGAGCAGCGCGGCAACGGTAATCAGGCCAAGCGGTGCCGCCGGGTAGCGTGCCCCGGCCAGATCGCAGGTCTCCTTGTAATTCCAGAACGAACCTGCGTTGAAAAGCGGAAAGATCATCAGGATCTTGCAGCTGTCGGTCATCACGGAGTGATCCTTTGATTGAACAGCTGATCACGATCAAAGCGGACGATCTCTCGTTCTCTTCGACTGCGCATCCGGCCGTGGTGGCCGTGGGTCCATGGGAGGTAATATGTGCGACATCTGTCATGCCGATGTCGGGCGCGGAAGTTTCAAACGGTAACATTCCGGCGAAAGGCCGTCACAGATCCCTTCGTCCGGGTGAAGGAATGCTTATACGCCCAATGATCCGCAATAGCGATAGAACCGGATCTTTCGCCTACAAAACTGAAAAATCTGTTTCTTTTCCATAAGCGATTACAGGCGGTCGAAACGACCGCGATGCCTGCATCGCGGAAGCTCCGCAACGAGCTCGCTGCCGGTCGCCACAAAAAAGCGGCCAGACATATCTCCCGTCCCTGCAGTCCTTTTCAAAAAGGATGCAATCACCCGATAAACGTCCTGCTGACGAGACAACCCGCTCGTTTTCCGGTATCAGAAATCCGGGCTGTGGGCACAGATCATCCCGTCGCCCTTTCCATCCCCGGCAGTCAGAAATCCGGCATCGTCGGTGCCAGAAGCCCACCCATGCGCAGCGGCGCCATCCGACGCGCCAGCCCGGTGGCATCGTCGGTCTCCACCATCATGCCTGCCACAGTCGCCACCCCCTCGGCCGGCTGCAACCGCTCGCCGGGCATCCGCCGCAGGAAGCGTGCAATCGCGGCATCCTTGCCCATGCCGATCACGCTGTCATAGTCGCCGCACATGCCCGCATCGGTCTGGTAGGCCGTACCACCGGGCAGGATGCGATGGTCGGCCGTGGGCGTATGGGTATGGGTGCCCACCACCAGCGAGGCCCGGCCATCCAGCACATGCCCCATCGCCCATTTCTCGCTCGACGCCTCGGCGTGGATATCCACCACCACCGCATGCACCGTCACACCCAGCCGGTGCCGTGCCATGATGTCGGTCACAGCGCGGAACGGATCGTCCAGCGCCTCCATGAACTGGCGCCCCATGACGTTGATCACCAGCGCCTTGCGCCCATCCACTAGTTCCACCACCACGCTACCTTGCCCCGGCGTACCGGGCGGATAATTGGCCGGGCGAATGATGCGCGGTTCCGCATCGATCTGGCCAACGAGGTCCTTGCGATCCCACGCATGGTTGCCCAGCGTCACGACATCGACCCCGGCCGCGAACAGATCACGGGCAATGGCCAGCGAGAGGCCGAACCCATGGCTGGCATTCTCGCCATTCACCACCACCAGGTCCAGGCGCAGATCCCGCCGCAGATTGGGCACCACTTCTGTTACCGCTTCGCGCCCCGTGCGGCCGACAATGTCGCCCAGAAACAAGATCCGCACCCGTCTTTCCTTCTTCCACTTTGTGCCGTCTCTCCTTCTTTTTCTGAAGAAAAAGAAGCAAAAAGACTTTTGTCCGTTCAGGATCCTCGCAAGCCGCACGCGAAAGGCTCCCGAACAGATCAAAAGTTTTTTGGTTCCTTTTTCCAAAAAAAGAACAGAAACCCCTCACACCCGAATCACTTCCCGCTCCGTCATGATCACCGGCAACGGAACGTCATACGGTCCCACCGGCACCACCGGCACCTCCTGCGCCGACAGGCCGAAGCCCACCGCCGGCACCCCGGGCAGCCCCGCCAGCGTGCGGTCGTAATAACCGCCCCCGTATCCCAGCCGAAACCCCCGCCTGTCAAAACCCAGCAGCGGAACGAACACCAGATCCGGCCGCGCGGCCTCACCATCCGGATGCAGCGTGCCAAAACGCCCGGGGCACATCGTCGCCTCGGGGCACCAGCGATGGAAGCTCAAGGGTCGCCCACGCGGCGGCGTCTGGGGCAACAGCACGCCGTAGCCATCCTCATGCAGGTCGGCGCACAGGCTACGCAGATCCACCTCGCCGGGCAGCGGCCACACGGCCGCCACACAAGCCCCCGGAGGCAGCACGGCGCGGACATGGTCCCCCATCCGACGGCACAGCGCCGCGGCGGCATCCGGCGCTGCCGCACGCAGGCCACGCAAATGCCGGCGCAATTCGGCCTTCGCCTCCACCAGCGCAGGCGGGTCGGACAGGGGGAGATCGGAATGAATGGGAATGTGCGGAGCCACCATGGCCGTTGGTCTTTCAGCCCTCCCGGACCTGCTCACGCAGGTGGGCGCCAGATAACATGACCAGGATCACGCCAGAGCCAGCTCCCTAAGGAAGTGCTTATCGGCCCAGGGGTTGAGTTGCCTGACGAACCCGGCAGCCCCGCCCTCCATACTTAGGGATGTTCGAGCGTCGCCGCAATGCTCTCGGCACGCTCGACCAGCAGGGCGAGCTGTTCGCGCCGGCGCTCGTTCTCCACCCGCGCCTGCCGGCCCTCGGCAAGCTGGCGCGCGGTATCCGCCGGCATCTTCTCGACCGACAGATCATGAATCTCGTCGGCCATCAGCAAAGCCGCCAGCGCCAGGATCCGGGCCTCGCCGCTCTGGCCGCCGATGGCGCGGATATGCTCGATCCGGCGCTCGACCTCCAGCGCCATGGCCTGGAGATGGCGTTCCTGGCCGTCCTTGCAGCCGACGACATAGGCATAGCCATTGATGCGGACCGTGACCTGCGCCATGGCTCAGCCCTCCCCCGTCACGTCGATATCTTCGTCCGGGCCCAGCACATCGCGAACCCGCGCGATCAACGCATCGATATTGGCCGCCAGCGTCTGGAGATCGGGCGCCGGGGCCACCGCCTCGTGCCGACGATCCAGGGCAAAGGCGATACGGTTCAATGCCTGCTCCAGCCGGTCTGCGGGATCGCTCGTCTCCCAGGCAACCGGGCTGTTCGGTCCTTCAACATGCCCCACAGTCGTCATTCCCGTCACTCGACGTCTCAATCTTCACCCAGCCCTGCATATCGGCAGCATTTCGCCATGCATAACCCGCATGGCGCGCCCGCCAATCCACATTTCCGGACAGACACTCACTCTTGAACTGATCGCCCGCACGGGGTTCAACGTCAAGCAATGATCCATCCCCCGCCCCCGCCGCGCGTCTTCGTCGTCGCCTCGGCGGTGGAGATCCGCGCCGTGCTGGCCGTGCTGCCCGCACCCGAACTACCCGACACAGCAGGCTATGCCCTGCTCTCGCCAGCCGATGCGGGCTGCTTCATGGGCCCCGCTTGGTGGCGCGCGCTGCTCGCCGAAACCGGGGCCGCTATTCCCGCCTTCCTCGATTGCGGCACGGCAGCCGGCCGCGCGGCGGAGGCACTGGGGCTGGGCCTGCGCCACATCGTGCTGCACGGCACCGGGCGCCAGGCGGAAACGATCCACCTGCTGGCCCAATCGCTGGGCGCGACCTGCCTGCCCCACCGTCCGCCCCACCACGTGGTCGGGCCCGCCCCGTCACCCGAACGGCTGCGGGCCAGTCTCTCCGGCACCGATCACCCGCGATAGGCCCCTGATCCCCCTGTCCTCGCACCGCGCGGCGCCGTATGATCGGCGGACGATGTATGATTGCCAGCTTTATCTCGTCACTCCCCCGGCCCTCGACCCGGTCGCGTTCGCGCCGGATCTGGCGCGCGCCCTCGATGCCGGCCCCGTCGCCGCCGTGCAGTTGCGCCTGAAGGACGTACCCGACGATACGATCCTGCGCGCGATCGACATCCTGCGCCCGGTGGCGCAGGAACGCGACGTCGCCTTTATCCTGAACGACCGGCCCGACCTGGCCCGTCGCAGCGGCTGCGACGGCGCGCATGTCGGCGGCGAAGACATGGACGCCGCCGCCGCCCGCGCCCTGCTGGGCGACCAACTGCAACTGGGCGTGTCCTGCTACGACAGCCGCGACCTGGCGATGCGCGCGGGCGAGGCCGGGGCCGATTACGTGGCGTTCGGCGCGTTCTTCCCCTCGATCTCCAAGGAAACCGACATCCGCGCCCCCGTGGAACTGCTGACATGGTGGAGTGCGATGATGGAACTGCCGGTCGTTGCCATCGGCGGCATCACGGCCGAAAACTGCGCCCCGCTGGTGCGGGCCGGCGCCGATTTCCTGGCGGTGATCAGCGCCGTCTGGTCGCATCCCGATGGTCCCGCAGCCGGCGTGCGTGCCATGAACGCCGCGATAGACGCCGCCTGAAAACAGGTCCTGTTGGCGCTCAGACGGGCGCCAGCAGCGAACTGGTCAGATACAGCACGCCATTGGATTGCGGCATCCCGTCAATCCAGATCGGCGCCGCCCGCCCGGCCCCGTCCGACAATACCAGCCGCCCCGCCGGATCGCGCCCCACCAGCACCGTTCCACCGGCAACCGTCGGCAGGCTGATCCGGTTGCCGGGCGCCACGGCAATCAACTGGCGCAGACGCGCCGCCGGATAAGCGCCACGCACGATACTGTAGGCCAGCGCCTGACGCAGGGCCGCCGGGGCCGGTATCCCGCCCGAAGGGTCGGATGCCCGCGCGAACTGCTCCATCGACAGGTTGGACACGGCAAAAACGGTAAACGGCCCCGCCTCGCGCAACGGCGCCATCATCCCGGTGAGGTCCAGCGCCCGCGTGTAATCGGCCAGTTCGATACTGCCGCGCAGGCTCTCGTTCAGCGGCCGGTCGCGATAGATCGGCGTGTCGGGCGCGCCATAGGCCACCTGGCTGTCCGGCCGCCCGTGATCCAGCGCCGGTGTGTAGCTATGTTCGACCGAAACCGTGGGAATGGCCGCCGCCCGACTGTCGCCGCGCACCAGAAATGCGTCCTGCCGCGCGGCAGGCGCGCACGCCACGACCGAGCATGCCATCAGGCAGGCCATCACACCGAGCGGCGCACGCATTCCACCCCCTTGCGGGGCAGACCGTCGCCGCCCCGTCGTCATGCCCGCCTCAGCAGGCGGCGATCAGCATCCATCCCCGCGCATCGTCCAGCCCGATACCCGGCCGGCGATGATCTCGAACGTCGTCTGGCAGGTGCTGGTATAGACGGTGCCGCCCATGCCACCCCAGCCGCCGCCCCAACCGGGGCCGCCCCAGCCACCACCCCAGCCGCCTCCCCAGCCGCCGCCCCAACCACCCCAGCCGCCGCCCCAGCCGGGGCCACCGCCCCAACCCCAGCCCCAGCCGCCGGCACCGGGCGAGTAGTTGGTCTCGCTGTCGATATAGGCCAGGAAATTATGGCCCTGGGCCTCATACGAGCGTGTGGGCACGCCGAAGGTGCGGATCACGTCCACCTCGCCCCGGCCGACCATCGAATTGAGCAGCTTCCGCTGCTCGGGAGAGGGAACCTCGCACGCCGTCAGGGCGAGCAGGGCAGCCAGCGGTAGGAGCGAGAGGTATTTCATGATCCGGGTTACCGATCTACAGGACAGAATTTATCATGGCGTTAACGTAGCATCATGGCCATGACGTACGAATTGGGGACGAAATTACAAATATTTCAACCCGTCCCGGCGTCAGCCCAGCCATAAAATGTCATTTATGCGGCCCGTCGCCGCCGCCAACATGACGAGCCGATCAAATCCCAGTGCAATGCCCGCGCAGGGCGGCAGATGCGCCAGCGCCGCCAGCAGGGCCTCGTCCATCGGCCAGTCCAGCCCGGGCACGGTGCCATACAGCGCCGCCCGCCGGGCCCGGTCGTCCATAAAGCGCCGGCGCTGCTCCACCGGGTCGGTCAGTTCCTCGAACGCATTCGCCAGCTCCACGCCGGCCGCATAAAGCTCGAAACGCAGCGCCGTGCGCGGATCGGCCGGATCGCGGCGCGCCAGCGCCGCCTGGCTGGCCGGCCAGTGCGTCAGGAAGGTCGGCCGCTCCCGGCCGATCGCCGGCTCCACCCGCTCCATCAGCAGGCGAAAGAACAGATCCTCCCACGTCTCGCCGTCCCGCAGCGCGCACCCCGCCGCCATGGCCAGCGCACCGGCATCCCCTTCGGTGGGCAGCAGGTCCACCCCCGCATGCCGGGCAAAGGCCTCCTGCATCGTCAGGCGCTCGAACGGCCCATCGACCCGCAGCGGCACGGAGTCCGCCAGCCCGCCGGACGGCGTAAGAACCGGCGGCAGCACGGCCCGCATCAGCGCCTCGGTCTCGTCCATCAGCGCCGAGAGCGACGCACCGGGCCGATACCATTCCAGCATGGTGAACTCCGACGCATGAAGATGGCTGCCCTCCTCATTGCGCCAGACCCGCGCCAACTGAAAAACCGGCAGGCCGGTCGCCGCGACGATCCGCTTCATGGCAAATTCGGGGCTGGTGTGCAGGAACAGCGCCTCGCCGGTTCCGTCATGATGCCGCCGTTCGGTGCGGAACACCTTCAGATGCACCTCCTCGCCCGGCGTCGGCACCGCATAAGGCGTGTCGACCTCCAGATAGCCCCGTGCATCGAAGAAGGCCCGAACCCCCCGCGCCACCAGCGCCCGCCGCAGCAGCAGCGGCAACCGCTCGGCAATGCGATCGGGATCGCGATCCGGCGCGGAAAGGGAGGCAGAACCGCCACCGTCGGTCATGGAGGACTCCTGTTGCGGGACGAAGACCGGTCGAGTAGAGCCAGCCGATGGCACGATCGGTCAACCATCCCCAGGACGATTCCGCCCCGCCGACGGGCCGGACGCTGCGCGACATCCCCGCCCTGGTCGCCGCCGGGCTGGTGCCTCCGGACGCCGCCCCGGCGCTGGAGCAGGTGGCCCGGCAATACGCCACCGCCATCCCCCCCGCCTTCGCCGCGCTGATCGAACGGCCGGACGACCCGATCGGCCTGCAGGTCATTCCCGATGCAGCCGAACTGGCGGTCGCGGCCCATGAACGCGCCGACCCGATCGGCGACGACGCGCTGTCACCGGTGCCCGGCATCGTCCACCGCTATGCCGACCGCGCGCTGCTCAAGCCCCTGCTGGTCTGCCCGCTCTATTGCCGCTTCTGCTTCCGGCGCGAGCATGTCGGCCCCGATGGCGGCGTGCTGGACGACGCCGCCCTGGCCCGCGCGCTGGACTGGCTGCGCGACCACCCCGCCATCCGCGAGGTGATCCTGACCGGCGGCGACCCGCTGATGCTCTCCCCCCGCCGCCTGCGCCAGATCGTCCAGGCGCTCGACGCCATGCCCCACGTCACGACCATCCGCATCCACAGCCGCGTGCCCGTCGCCGACCCCGCCCGCATCACCGACGAACTGGCCGATGCGATGCAGACCGACCGCGCCATGTGGGTGGTCATGCACGCCAACCATGCCAGCGAATTCACCCCCGCCGCCCGCGCTGCCCTGCGCCGCATCCAGGCGCGGGCCATCCCGGTGCTGGGCCAGTCGGTGCTGCTGCGCGGCGTCAATAACAGCGTCGCGGCGCTGGAAGGCCTGTTCCGCGCGATGGTCGAGGCCAGGGTGAAGCCCTACTACCTGCACCAGCTCGACCCCGCCCCCGGCACCACGCGCTTCCATGTGCCGATCGCCGAAGGCCGGCGCCTGCTGGCGGGCCTGCGCGGCCGGGTGACGGGCCTCGCCTGGCCCACCTACACGCTCGACATTCCGGGCGGCCACGGCAAGGTGCCGCTGGGGCCGGACTATCTCGAAACCGGGGAAGAGGGCCTCATGGTCCGCGATCCGGCGGGCGAGCGCCACAAACTCGCCTCGGAATCCGCGCCCAACCTTGCCCTCGGCGCCCGAGAGCGTTAGAAGCCCGCCTTCCATACCCATAGTCAGACAGGGCCCACCATGAAACAGCAGGCGAACCTGATCCGTGCCGGACAGGTCATCGAGCACGAAGGCCGTCGCTGGACCGTCCTGAAGCAGCAGATCATCACCCCCGGCAAGGGCGGCGCCTTCATCCAGGTGGAGATGCGCGACCTCAAGACCGGCAACAAGACCAACGAGCGCTGGCGCACCGCCGACACCGTCGAACGTCTGATGACCGAGGAAAAGGAATATACCTATTCCTACATGGACGGCGACAACGTCGTGCTGATGGACCCGGAGACGTTCGAGCAGACGCTGATCCCGCTGGACCTGCTGGGCGACCAGGCCCCGTTCCTGCAGGACAACATGACGCTGGTGATCAACCTGGTCGAAGGCGACCCGGTGGGCGTGCAGCTTCCCGCCCAGGTCACGCTGGAAATCGTCGAGGCCGATCCGGTCGTGAAGGGCCAAACCGCCAGCTCGTCCTACAAGCCGGCCAAGCTGTCCAACGGCGTCAAGACCATGGTGCCGCCGTTTATCGAAGCCGGCGAGCGCATCGTCGTCCGCACCGAAGACGCCAGCTACGTGGAACGCGCGAAGGGCTGAAGCCCCCGCACGGCCCCATGGCACGCCCATGGGGCCGCGTTTTTTTCGTTACACAGAACATCTTTGCGTGATGAGGTGGCGTCCACGTCATCCCGACCCGCTCCAGCCAGACAGGACCGATCGCCGTGGCCATGCGACTCTCTCCCCATATGACGGTGATGCAGAACGCGGCCCAGAAGGCCGCGCGGCGTCTGCTGCGTGACTTCAACGAAGTCGAGCAGCTTCAGGTCAGCATCAAGGGCCCCGGCGATTTCGTCTCGCAGGCCGATCTGCGCGCCGAAGCCGCGATCCGCGAGGAACTGGAGCGCGCCCGCCCCGGCTACGCCTTCCTGATGGAGGAAAGCGGCGCCTCGGGCAGCGACAACTGGACCTGGCGCTGGATCGTCGATCCGCTGGACGGCACCACCAACTTCCTGCACGGCATCCCGCACTGGGCGATCTCGATCGCCCTGCAACGCCGCCTGCCCGACGGCACGATCGAACTGGCGGCGGCGCTGGTCTACAACCCGGCCGCCAACGAGACCTTCTGGGCCGAAAAAGGCGTGGGCGCGTTCCTCAACGAGCGCCGCATCCGCGTCTCGGCCCGCCGCGACATGCACGAGGCCCTGTTCGCCACCGGTATTCCCTTCGCCAAGGTCCCGGCCCAGCGCCGCTTGCCCTTCGCCCGCACGCTGGGCGCGCTGATGCCGCAGGTGGCGGGCATCCGCCGCTTCGGCGCGGCGGCGCTCGACCTCGCCTGGGTGGCCGCCGGCCGCTACGAGGGCTTCTGGGAACTGGGCCTGAAGCCATGGGACTGCGCGGCCGGCCTGCTGCTGGTGCGCGAGGCCGGCGGCTACGCTACCGACCCCGACGGTGCCGACCTCAACGACATGGGCGATTCGGTCAATGTCGTGGCCGGCAACGCCCAGCTCCACGGCAAACTGCGCGAACTGGTGGCCGAAAGCCTGACCGCACGCCCCTGAGCCACCCCGGAGGCTGTTGCGAAAGCCCCGCTGGCACCGGCCTGACGGCGGTTTCCTGCGCTTCAGGGCTCACGACGAGGCGGCTTTCAAAAGCCTCCTCGCACTCTGCCTCTTCGGCCCGCGTGCGATCTGTTCTAGGCTGCCCCGATCATGCCTGATATCCGCCTCGCACTCCCCTCGCGCTCCGGCCCGCATCGCCGGGCCGCATCCCGCGCCATGCTCGCGACGCTCGCAGCGCTTGGCGGACTGGCCCTCACCCCGGCGCACGCGCAGGTCACGACCGACGACAGCGCGCTCTCCGCCCTGCCGGCAGCGAGGGCACCGAAGCCGGCCCCGAACCGCACCGCCACCCCGCGCGCGCCAGCGACCCAACCCTCTGCCCCATCGGCCGCCGCGCCCACGCCGACGCAACCCGCGCCGGCCCATGCCGGTCCGCTCCCGGCCATTCCCGCCGCGCCGCCTCCGCCGCCGGTCATCCGTCCGCCCGTGGTCGATGTCCCGCTCCATCCGCCCGCGCTCCCGCCGGAAGTCCCGGCAAAGGCCGACGCCCAGGGCAGCATCACCGACCGCCCCGGCGGCCTGCGCCTCACCTTCGCGGCCGGCAGTACGGACATGAACGCGGCGATGATCGACGGGGTGAAGCGCTTCGCCGCCACCCTGTTGCAGGCGCCCTACGCCCGGGCCGAGATCGACGCCACGGCCTCCGGCGCCGCCGACGACGTCTCCACGCCCCGGCGCCTGTCGCTGGCGCGCGGCCTCGCGATCCGCTCGATCCTGATCCATGCCGGGGTCGCCACGACGCGGATCTATGTCCGCGCGATCGGGGTGCCCGCGCCCGGCGCGGCAAAAAGATCCGACAGCCCCAACGAAACGCCTCCGGATCATGTTGACGTGACCCGGTCGGATATGGTCGCCTCTGCGCCGTCGCCTTCCCCCGCCCCTTCGGAGCAGCGTTCCGCACCGTGACCCAGCCGACAACCTATCTCCTGCGTATCGTCCTGTTCCTCACGGTCGTCGTGCTGGCAGCCAGCGCCCTCGGGCGCATGCTGTACACCGCCTTCTTCAACAACCCGATCCTGGACGGGCTGATCCTGGGCATCCTCGCCCTGGGCATCGTCTGGAACATCCGCATGGTGCTGCGGCTGATCCCCGAGGTCCGCTGGGTGGAAACGCTGCGCCAGCCGCGTGACGGCCTGGCCCAGCCCACCCCGCCGACCCTGCTGGCGCCGATGGCGTCGATGCTGGCCACGCGCAACCGCTCCGACCGGCTGGTCCTGTCCACCCCCGCGATGCAGTCGATGCTCGACAGCCTCTCCTCGCGCCTCGACGAGGGCCGGGAACTGTCGCGCTACATGACCAACCTGCTGATCTTCCTCGGCCTGCTGGGCACGTTCTACGGCCTGCTGCTGACGATCTGGTCGATCGCCGACGTCATCACCAGCCTGTCGGTCGGCTCGGGCGACCTGAACGCGATGTTCGACCAGCTGAAGACCGGCCTGGCCAAGCCGCTGCACGGCATGGGCACCGCCTTCTCGGGCTCGATGTTCGGCCTGGCCAGCGCCCTGGTGCTGGGCTTCCTCGACCTGACGGCGGGACAGGCGCAGAACCGCTTCTTCAACGAGCTGGAGGAATGGCTGGCCGGCCTGACCCGCATCGGCTCCACCATCGGCACCGGCGACGGCACCGATGCCGGCATCCCCGTCTACGTCCAGGCGCTGCTGGAACAGACGGCCGAGAACCTGGAAAAGCTGCAGGCCCTGATCGCACGCGGCGAGGAAGGCCGGCACCAGCAGCAGGCGCTGCTGGTCAGCCTGAACGACCGGATCGGCGTGATGACCGAGACGATGCGCGCCAGCCACGTCCTGATGCAGCGCATGGCCGAGGAGTCCAGCCAGCAGCAACTGCGCGGCATCGAAGCCCAGTTGACCCGCATCCTGTCGGACATGGAACAGGGCCGCACCCAGATCGCCACCGACATTCGCGGCGATCTGCGCCTGCTCACGCGCACCATCGCGGCATCCGCTCCCGCCGGCGCGCGCGCGCCCTGATCGCCCCCGGCATCGCGAGGTAACAGCATGGCACGCCGCCGCCGCCAGACCCATTCCGGCCTGGACGCCTGGCCGGGATATGTGGACGCCCTGTCCACCCTGCTGATGGTCGTCATCTTCGTCCTGCTGGTCTTCGTGCTGGGGCAGGCATTCCTGTCCGTAGTGCTGGCCAAGCGCCAGCAGGCAATGGAGCAGTTGACGCAGCAGGTCAGCAAGCTGAACGACATGCTGGCGCTGGAACAGGGCCGCAGCCACACGCTCCAGCTCTCGGTCGCCTCGCTGCGCTCCGCGCACGACAAGGACGTGGCGATGGCCTCGTCGCTCACCGCCCAGGTGTCGCAGTTGACCGCCGAGCGCGACAATCTGTCCCAGGCCAGCCAGCAGCAGGTCGCGGCCCTGAGCACGCAGCTCGACGAACTCCGCCGGCAGCTCGGCGCGGCGATGATGATGCTGGACATGTCCGAGCAGCAGGTCCACGACCGCGACCACAAGATCGACGATCTGGGGCAGAAGCTGAACGTGGCCATGGCCGACAAGGTCGAGCAGTTGCAGCGCTACCGGTCGGAATTCTTCGGTCGCCTGCGCGACATCCTGAAGGACCAGGACGGCGTGCAGATCGTGGGCGACCGCTTCGTCTTCCAGAGCGAGGTCCTCTTCCCCCCCGGCGGCGCCGAGCTCTCGCCCAAGGGCGTGGCCGAGATCCGCACCCTCGCCCGCACCTTCCGCCAGGTCTCCAGCCAGATCCCCACCGCGATCCCCTGGATCATGCGGGTGGACGGCCATGCCGACCGCCAGCCGATCCACAGCGCCTTCGCCAGCAACTGGGAACTGTCGACGGCGCGCGCGATCACCGTGGTCAAGCTGCTGATCGCGGAAGGCATCAGTCCCCAGCACCTGGCCGCGACCGGCTTCGCCGATTTCCAGCCGCTGGACAATCACGATACCCAGGCAGCCTATGCCCGCAACCGGCGCATCGAGTTCCGCCTGACCGACCGCTAGTGTCCAGCGCCGCACCCGGGCAGGTCGCCCGGATCTTCCGCAATACCGGTTACCTGCTGGGCGGCAAGGGGATGGCCGGCGTGCTCGGCTTCCTCACCACCGCGCTGGTCGTGCGCGCGCTGGGGCTGGAGCAATATGGCGCGCTGCTGCTGATCCATTCCTGCGCCTCGTCCTTCTCGGTCGCCACGCGCTTCCAGTCCTGGCAGCCGCTGCTGCATTTCGGCAATGCGCTGTTCGCCCGTGGCGAGCAGACGCGCTTCCAGGTCCTGCTGCGCCACTGCATCATGCTGGACGCCCTCGGCGCCGCCACCGGCACCATCCTGGCCCTGATCGGGGTCGCGACCTTCGGCCGTGTCTTCGGCTGGTCGGCCGCCACCCAGGGGCCGGCGCTCCTCTACATGACCGCGGTCCTGTTCATGAACACCTGCTGGGCGCTGGGCGTGCTGCGCCTGACCAACCGCTTCCGGCAATCCGCCCTGGCCGACCTTGCGCTCAACACGACCCGCCTGGTGGGCACCCTGCTGGGCCTGGGCCTGCACTGGCACCTGGGTGGCTTCATGATCGTCTGGTACCTGGGCGTCGTCATGTCGTTTACGGCCAATTGCAGCACCGCCTGGGCGGCCATCCGGCATGCACCCAGCCTGCGCGGCTTCCGGCTGTTCGGCACGGCCTGGCGGACGGATTTCTACGGCATCTGGCGCCTCACATTATCCACCAGCGGCAACCAGGCCCTCTCGGCCCTGACCTCCCGCGTCACCGTGCTGATCGTGGGCGCGGCAACCAATCCCGCCGCCGCCGCCATCTACAGCGTCACCTGGCATGTCTGCGATGCCCTGGCCCAGCCGGCGCAATTGCTTACCCCCGCCCTCTATCCCGAACTGATCCGCCTGCGCGACCAGGGCGACCGCGCGGGCATGCGCCGCGTCATGCTCCGCATCTTCCAGGCGCTGGGCCTGTTTTCCGCCCTGGCGCTGATCGTGGCGGCCACGGTTGGCCCGTGGATATTCCACACCCTGCTGGCGGTGCGGACGAACGATCTGGCGCTGCTGATGGTGCTGACCACGGCCGCGATCCTCGATCTGTGGGATGTGCCGCTGGAGCCGTTCCTGGTCTCGCTGGGCTATGCCCACCGCCTGTTCACCGGCCGCATCGCCGCGACCACGCTATGCCTGCCGGTGCTCTATGGCCTGGCGCGCCTGTGGGGCGTGAACGGGGCGGGCATCGCAACCCTGCTGGCCGAAGCCCTGATCCTGTCCACGCGCGTCATCCCGTTCCTCCGCCTGCGCCACCCATAGCACCCGAATAGGAGAAACCGCAGTCAACGGAGCAGGTCAGGCTTTCAGAGGCTGTTTCAAAAGCCCCGATGGTGAGTGGAAGCGTGGCGTCAGCCATGCGTCTGGCGGTGGTTTTTGAGCATCGGAGCGGAGCGGCCTTGATGGCCGTGAGCACCGACGCGCAGAAAACCGCCGTCAGGCCGCCGCCATCGGGGCTTTTGAAACAGCCTCTCAGGCTTCCGCTGGGAGGGGTATCGGGTCGGTCGGATGCTGGGCACCGCGATAACGGTCGAACATGCTCATCTGATGCACGCAGCTCAGGGTGCAGGTCGGGCTGCACGATTTCTCGGTATGATATTCGCGCTTCAGGTCCGCGGGGCCATATTCCAGCAACGGAATGCCCGGATAGCCGCGCTGCTGCGAACACCAATGCACCCGCCCATCCTCGGTCACGTAGAGGTACCGGGCGCCGGCGCGGCATTTCCAGTCGTTCGGCTGGCCGTGCATCAGGTTCTTCTGGAATAGCCGGTAGTTCAGCGTATGGACCAGCGAGGGCGAAATCTCGGTCACCCGGCGATAGGCCTGCATCTGCGCATCGCTCAACGCCTTCAGCCCACCCTGATGGTCATGCAGCACCCCCACCGAGTGCTGCAATCCGTAGCGCGCCGCCGTCTCGGCGATCGTCACCACATCCTGCGTCCGTTCGCCGGTCACGCCGAGCACCGAATTCACATTGACCTTGAACTGCGCATGCTTCGACAGCAGCGCCAGCCGGCCTTCGACCGAAGACAGGCTCTTCATCGAAATGTCATCGGGGGTGATATTGTCGATACTGACCTGCATCCCCTGGAGGCCCGCCGCATTCAGCCGGTCGATCCAGGCGCGCGACAGGCGGAAGCCGTTGGTGATGGTGGTCACGATCATGCCATGATCGCGGGCCACGCGCACGATCCGGTCCAGGTCGGGATGCAGCAGCGGCTCGCCGCCGGTAAAGGTGATCGAGGCGGTTCCCAGCTTCGCCAGATGATCGACTCGCGCCTTCAGGTCCGCGAACGGCACCGGGGCCGAGAAATCGTCGTACTCGTTGCAATAGCCGCAGACCAGGTTGCAACGGCGCGTCACCACCACCTGCGCCAGCAGCGGCGTGTAGCGCGTGGCGATGGCCTTGGCCGCGAACCGCACTCCCGCACCCAGGTTGCTGAGGCGGCGGGCCAGGGGAATATGGTTCATCGTTGCCCTATCGTCCAGGAAACCGGCGCAAGCCGGAAAGCGGCCGCATCATAGGAACGGCTCGGCCCGCGCGATAGTCCGGGCCGAAGAAGAATCCGCGCCGCCATGGGCCCGGATCAGATCGTCATACCAGCATTCCAGGGTTTCCGTCTGCCGCCGCAGGTCGAATCGCCCGGCGACGAAGGCCCGTCCGGCCCGCCCCATCGCCGCGCGCATCGCCGGATCGGCCACCAGCGCGCCCATGGCGGCAGCCAGCGCCTCGACATCGCGGGGCGGCACGATCAAGCCGCTGCGCCCCTCGGCCACCCCCTCGGGAATACCACCTACCCGCGAGGCGACGACCGGCACGCCGCAGGCCGCCGCCTCCAGCATCACCATCCCCAGCCCCTCCACGCGCCCGCTGGCCGTCAGCACGCTGGGCAGCACCAGCATCATCGCCCGCCGCATCCAGTCCATGACCACCGCATGCGGCCGCGCCCCCAGAAACAGCACCCGCGCGCCCACGCCCAGCGCACCGGCCAGCGCCTCCAGCCGCCCGCGCAACGGCCCATCCCCGATAATGGCCAGGCGCAGGTCCCGATGCTCCGCCGCGAGGCGGGCAAAGGCCCGCAGCAGATATTCGGTGCCTTTCATCTCGACCAGCCGCGCGACATGCAGGATCACCGGCGTCTCTTCCGCCGGCTCGCGCGGCTGGTAGGCCGCACAATCCACGCCGATATAATGCACATGCGTCCGCTCCGCCGGAAAGCCGCGCGCCAGCGCCTGGTCGCGCAGAAAGCCGGAATTGCACAGGAACAACTGCCCCTGCCGTGCCAGCGCGCGCCGATGCAGCGGATAGTTCGCCCACGCCGGCGAGCACAGGAAACGCCGGTCGGACAGGGTCACGTCGAAACCATGGAACGTCGTGACCAGCGGCACATCCAGCCGCCGCGCCAGTGGCAGGGCATACACCCCATCGACCCCGAAATGGGCATGGACCAGGGCCGGATGCCGCCCCGCCAGCAGGCGCAGATACGGCGCGGGGTCGCGCGTCAGCATCTGCGCCAGCATGCGCGGCCACGCGCCGTGCCGCCAGAGGTCGCGCAGCAACAGCGCACGCCCCCCGTCCGGGCCGGGCCCAAAGCGCATGCGCCCCAGATAGAGCGGCGCATGGCGACGCAGGGCCTGCGCCTGCTGGGCGATGAAAATCTCGGAAACCCGGAACTGGTTCTGGCGAAAGATGACGATTTCACGCAATTAGGGTTTTCTCTCGCCGATGGTCTTCCAGGACTGGCGGACTCTACAGTCGAACACCGACAAAGCAAAAGAGCGCGCATTTCACGATGAGGCCGAACGTTCGAAACCGCACGGCGGAAAGCCGGCTGCCATGACCATTCCCGCCCGCGTCCATTTCTGCTGGGTCGGCCCCCGCCTGCCCTGGGCCTATGTCTTCGCCATCCTCTCGGCCGCCGCGACGGGCGACATGGACACGGTCATCCTGCATCACACCGATGCGCTCGAGGACGGCCCGCAGAAGCGCGCGCTGGAGAACACCCCCGGCGTCATCCTGTCCCGCGTCGACCCACGGCGCGACCTGGCGGCGGTGGAACGGGCCGCCGACCTGCCGTCGGGCAGCCTCGTCACGCTGTATGAAGGCGTCCGCACGCCGGTCCAGCGCGCGGATATCCTGCGCACCGCGATCCTCTACCGCGACGGCGGAATCTATCTGGACATGGATACCCTCACCACGGCCTCGCTGCGCCCGCTGCTGGAATCCGGTCCGTTCATCGGGGCCGAGCGCATCGTCTGGCCGCCGCATGTCCGACGGTCGCGTTCGCCCCTGCTGAGGGCAAGACATACCGGGCTGTCGCTGATGCGCCGGGCGTTCCGCGCGCTGCCCGGCGGCTGGAAAGGGTTCCGCCGGGTCGAACATCTCTATCCGCTGGGGCTGAACAACGCGATACTGGGCTCGCCTCCCGGCACACCCTGGCTGCGCGCCTGTCTCCGCGCCATGCTGGCCCTGTCGCCCGAGGCACGGCTGCGGCCCTACGCGCTCGGCCCCCACCTGCTCCAGGGAGTCGTGGAGCAACGGGGCGCGGACGACCTGACCATCCACGAGCCGTCCGTGTTCTACCCGGTACCGCCCGAGATCTCCGAACATCTCTTCCGGGTCACCCGGCAGGCACGGGCGGAGGATATCCTGCTCCCGCGCACGCGCGTGGTGCACTGGTATGCATCGGTCCGCACGCGCTCGCGGGTGGGCCGGATCACGCCGGCCTATGTCAGGGCCCATCGCGACAGCGAATATTACAGTGCCCTGGTCTGCGCCACGGTCCCCGACCTGCCCGCCGACGGCGATCCGGACTGACCGTCGCCGGACAGCCTCTTCACCATTGACGGCAAACCCGGCAGTCTCCAGAAACGGGCAATCGCCTGGGAGGACGGTTTCGCAACCGCCGGTCCCGGGGCGAGGCCCAGATATGCATCTGCACCAAGCGGGGGAAACATAATCATGTCGTTCGAGAGC
The DNA here is from genome assembly GCF_048695475.1 of Gluconacetobacter brunescens. Lineage (NCBI taxonomy): Bacteria > Pseudomonadati > Pseudomonadota > Alphaproteobacteria > Acetobacterales > Acetobacteraceae > Gluconacetobacter > Gluconacetobacter brunescens. The sequence goes on from NZ_JBLHEN010000002.1 coordinate 998,256, forward strand.
ATGAAGTCACAACTCTCTGCCAAGCCTGGTTTCATCGCCGCCCTTGACCAGAGCGGGGGCTCCACGCCCGGCGCCCTGGGCCATTACGGCATTCCCGAAAGCGCCTATAACGGCGACGACGAGATGTTCCGCCTGATGCACGAGATGCGCGTGCGCATCATCACGGCGCCCTCCTTCACCGGCGACAAGGTCATCGCCGCCATCCTGTTCGAACGCACGATGGACGGGCTGGTCGGCGACAAGCGCGTTCCCGCCTATCTGTGGGAAGATCGCGGCGTCGTCCCGTTCCTGAAGGTCGACAAGGGGCTGGAAGAGGAAGTGGACGGCGTCCGGCTGATGAAGCCGATCCCGGGCCTGGACCCGCTGCTGGCCCGTGCCGTGAAGCTGGGCATCTACGGCACCAAGGAGCGCTCGGTCATCAACCTGGCGAACCCGGAGGGCATCGCCGCCATCGTGACGCAGCAGTTCGACCTGGCCCGCCAGATCGCCGCCCACGGCCTGGTGCCGATCCTGGAGCCGGAAGTCCTGATCAAGAGCCCGCAGAAGGCCGCCGCCGAGGCGATCCTGCGCGACGAGCTGGCACGCGGCCTCGACGCGCTGCCCGGCGACTACCAGGTGATGCTGAAGCTGACGATCCCCGAGACCCCGGACCTGTATCTCGATCTGGTCCGCCATCCCCGCGTGCAGCGCGTGGTGGCGCTGTCCGGCGGCTACACGCTGGACGATGCCTGCACCCGCCTGGCGGCCAATCACGGCATGATCGCCAGCTTCTCCCGCGCGCTGGTCGGCGACCTGAAAGTGTCCATGACCGACACCGAATTCGACGCCACCCTGGCAAAGGCGATCGACAAGATCTACCGCGCCTCCACCATCAAATCCTGAAAACCTGCCTGGAAATGCGCGCTGGTGGCGATCCGGCGCGCATTTTCTGCGCTTCGCGGCGGGCGGCCCGTAAGGCCGCTCCGCTGCGATGCTCGAAAATACACGCCGGGCGCTGCCCATAGGGCCGCTCTCGCTCACCAGCCCACATTTCCAGGCAGGTTTTCCGACCTGACCGGGTACTATCCAGCGCGTTTTTGGCGTAACCGGACGAAACCCACTCACACCGTCACGTCGACCGGCCGGAAGCGCATCCGCTCCAGCGATCCGCGCGTCTCGGCAATCATCGTGCGCGGCGGCAGCAGCAGGCCGGGGTCGCTCAGGCCGGCCACCGCGCCCGCCAGCAGCAGGACATTCCCCTCCCGCCCCTCGGCCTCCTCGAACAGGCGCACATCACCCCACGGCGACACCGCCCGCCCGGCCGTGACGGCGGCCCGGCCGACCAGATCCGGCCGGCCGGGCCCCTCGAACAGGTTCATCGCCAGAAACCCGTCCTCCGCCAGACGATAGACCGCATCGGACAGAAACCCCGTACCCACCAGATGGCCGGGCACAACATCCCCCTGGAAGGCATCGACGACGATCGCGCCGAAACGCCGGGTCACGGGCAGGCCACGCAGATAGGCCGCCCCATCCGTCAGATGGCACGGAATCCACGACGGCAGGCCGAAATGCTGCCGGGCGATGGCAAAGGCCAGCGGATTCACATCGACCAGCTCGACCGCCCGCTCCGCCCTGTCCAGCATCGTGGCCAGCGACCCCCCGCCACAGCCGATCACCAGCACCGGCTCGTCCGACCGGCTGCCCGCCGGGGTCTGCATCAGGAAGCCGAACAGCGCATGGATATACGGCGCGTAGCTGATGCCATCGGCATCGCTTTCGCTCTGGCACCAGCCCTCCTGCCAGTAGATACGGCTTTCGGTCCGCACATCCTCGCTGATCCAGATATCGCCCTGGTCGCTGCTGTAATGGGCCAGCACCTCGTGGTCGGGGGGAATGAAGGGCGCGGTCATCTCAGGGAACGGGACCCGGCGGCGTCGGCTCCGAAAGCCGGTCCCGCAGATCGGCCATCGCCCCCGGCAGCGCGAGCCAGACCAGGATCGGCGCCAGCCCGAGCAGCGCCCCCGCCCGCCACCAGCCATAGGCCAGCGCCCCACCTACGCCACCACAGGCGAAAGACAGGACGATCCCGCCATGAAGCGCCAGCCGCTGGCGGACCTGCACCATGCGGCCCGGATCGCCCGGCCGGCGCACCGCATCCAGCCAGTCCGCGAGTTCGATCCCGAAATCGGTCAGCATGCCGGTCATATGCGTCGTGCGCACCCGGGCGCCGGAAATGCGCGTGACCGTCGCATTCTGCAATCCCATCAGGAAACTGAGCCCATAAGCCAGAACCGGCTCGCGCGGCCCGACCCGCAGCACAATGTCCAGCGCCCCCAGCAGCGCCAGCAGCACCGCTTCCAGCAGGATGCTGTAGGCATAGATGGCCGGGCGATGATGGTGCCGACCGGCATTGACCAGAAAGGCCGACAGAACCGCCCCCGCCACGAAGGCGGCAATCAGCCCCAGGCAAGCCAATGCCGAGGACAGGTCGACCGCGCGCAGGTCCATGGACAGGCTGGAGAGGTTGCCCGTCATGTTGGCCGAATAATACCCGACCGCGAGAAAGCCCGCCGCGTTGACCGCGCCGGCGACAGCCGCCAGCGAACAGCCCAGCCGGCGGTCCATGACGAGCGTTCTGGCTTCTCCCTCGCGCAGCAGCATCCTACCCGCCCCGTTTCACCCCATCCGCCGCCATGAAGGACTGCAGCCCGGCATTCAGCGCGCGCTCGAAGGCGGCCAGCGTCTCCTCGCTGGCATAATGCTCGATCCCCTCGGCGTCGATACGCACATTCTCGGTGCTGATCCCCAACGCGGCCAGAAAGGACTCGACGATCCGGTGCCGCCGGCGCACATCCGTCGCCAGCAATGCCCCGGCCTCGGTCAGGAACACGCCGCGATAGGGCTTCTGCGTCACCAGGCCCTCATTGGCCAGCCGGGCCAGCATCTTCGCCACCGTGGGCTGGGAAACGCCCAGCCGCGCGGCGATATCGACCTGCCGCGCCTCCATGCCCTCGGCGAGCAGATCGGCGATCAGTTCGACATAATCCTCGACCAGAACATTGCGCCGGGCCGCGCGATTGGCCCGAAACCCCTCGGATTGCGCCTTCGCGTCCACGATACGCGGCGCCTTGGCGGCCCCCGCCTGTCTTTTCAATGGAACCCTCGCGGCCAGACAATATTCCCCGAAGCATAAAACATTCCCCCCCCTTCAGTCCATCCGGGCGGCATGCGCGGCCACAACCGACCCGCCAGGATACGCCTACACCAGGGGGGCCGCATCGGCTTCCGCCGATGTCGGCGGGGCCGGTGCCTTCTCGTCCAGCACGCGGGATATCGGAGCCTCGAACGCCCATGTCACGCCATCCGGCTCATAGCGATACGTCACGGCCGCCCCGATGACGGCCCGCGGATTCCGCTCGATCACCGCCGTACCGAACCCCTGGCCGGCAGGCGCCTGTACCCTGGGTCCGCCGATTTCCTGCCAGACCAGCCGAAAATAATCGCCGTCGCTTCGCTCCAGCACCACCCAGTCGATCGCCACCGTGCCCGTGTCGTTGGACAGCGCGCCGTATTTGATGGCGTTGGTCGTCAGTTCGAAGATCGCCAGCCCGAGCCGTTCCGCCGTCTCGGGCAGAAGGCGCAGTCCACCCACGCCATGCAGCAGCAGGCGATTCTGGTTCACATCGCCAATCACCGCCGTCTGCGAAGCCAGCAGCTTTTCGATCGTGATGCCCGACCACTGCCCGTTGATCAGCAGGTCCTGGTTCCGCGCGATCGCGGCGATACGCTGGCCGAGAACCGACACGAACGGCGCCTGCGGGTCCGGCACGGTGCGCCGGATCAGGGCCTGGATCACGGCGAGCATGTTCTTCGACCGATGCGCCAGTTCATGCAGCAGCAGCGCGATCCGGCGCTCGCTGGCGCGCTGCGCGGTCACGTCCCGCGAGACGCACAGAACGGCCTCGACATTCTCCTCCGCGTTTTTCAGCGGCGTCAGCATATTGTCCCAATAGCGCGGGTCCTGGCCCGGCAACTGGCTCACCCCGAGGAAGCGCGCATTCTCCCCCTGCTTCGCCTTCAGCAGCGCCTGACGCCCGGCCGGATGCGATTCCCGGGGCAGCAGATGCAACCAGTCCATGCCGAAGCCGGACTCCTCGCCCACATTCAGCGCCACGCAGCCGGCCCGGTTCATCCGCGCCAGCGTCCCATCCGGCCGGACGAGCTTGATGCAGTCGACGCTGACATCGAGCATTTCCTGCTGCATCCGGCTGTCGCGCAGAAGCGCCAGTTCACGCCGCTTTCGGGCATGGATATCCGTCAGGCTGCACAGCCAGCGGGGCGCCCCGTCCGGTCCATCGGGCAGCGGCCGCATCCGCAGCAGAAACCAGCGCGCCCCATCGACCGGATGCACAATGCGAAGATCGGCCTCGAACACCCCACCGGCCAGCATGGCCTCCCGCATCGCCGGGTCGAGCTGGCGCTGATCGGCGGGAAGAACCCGTTCCATCCATCGGGACGAAGCAAAGTCCGCCGTCCCGTATTCCCGCCAGGCCCTGTTGAAATATTCATGCCGACCGTCGCTTCCGCAGACGCAGATCATGTCCGGAACAAGGTCGAGAGAGCTATATCGGTTTTCAGAAAGGGCGTTTTTCTCTTGCGGCATGCGACTTCTGACTGTTTGACCCGTGTTCGGCACAACCGATATTACCCCAAGAAATATAACAAATTATGGCAACCCACTCCCTGCGAGAGAAAATTCATCCATCACTTTGAATTATTTAAGAGATTTCCTCTTCGCAACGCCACATCATCCCCCCATGCCGGGGCATGCCGGTTGCTGCGGCGCCGGCTTCCTGCCATGCAGGCCGCATGACGCAAGACCGGGATTTCGAGATCTTCCTCGCCACCGCACCAGGCCAGGAAGACGCGCTGTGTGGCGAAATACGCCTGAAGGGCTTCAGGCAGCCCCATGCCGTTCCCGGCGGCGTCGTCATCAAGGGCGGCTGGCCGGAAGTCTGGCGCGCCAATCTCTGGGTCCGGGGGGCTAACCGCATCCTGGCGCGGATCGACGCCTTCAAGGTCGTCCACCTCGCCCAGCTCGACCACCGCGCGCGGCTGGTGCCGTGGGCCGGCCTCCTGCGCCCCGATATCCCCTTCCGGGTCGAAGCCTCCTGCACCGGGTCGCGCATCTACCATGCCGGCGCCGCCGCCGAACGGATCGAGAATGCGATCCGCAGGACCATCGGCGCCCCCTGCGCGCCCGATGCCGCTCTTACGATCCGGGTGCGGATCGACCACGATCTCTGCACGATCAGCATCGACAGTTCCGGAGAATTGCTGCACCGGCGCGGCCACAAGCAGGCCGTCAACCGCGCCCCCATGCGCGAGACCATGGCCTCGCTCTTCCTCCTGCAATGCGGCTATGACGGCACCGAGCCGGTATTCGACCCGATGTGCGGCTCGGGCACCTTCGTCATCGAAGCGGCCGAGATCGCGGCCCGGCTCAATCCCGGCCGCTCGCGCCATTTCGCGTTCGAACTCCTGGCCAATTTCGACGAAGCCGCCTGGCAGAAGATGCGCGACGTCAAAAGCATGCGCGTGCCGACATCCTGCTACTACGGCAGCGACCGCGACGCCGGGGCCATCACCATGAGCCGCGCGAATGCCGAACGCGCGGGCGTCACCCCCTGGACGGTATTCCAGCAGACTCCGATCAGCGACATCCGCCCCCCCTGCGAAACGCCGGGCCTGGTCATCGTCAATCCCCCCTACGGCACCCGCATCGGCGACAGGAAGGCCCTGCTCCCCCTCTACCGCGCGTTCGGCCGCACGCTGGCAACCCATTTCACCGGCTGGCGCGTCGGCCTCGTCACCACCGAATCCGGCCTAGCCCACGCCACCGGCCTGCCCTTCCTGCCCAACACCGCGCCCATACCGCATGGCGGCCTGCGCGTAACGCTGTTCCAGACCGCTCCCCTCGCCTGATACCCTGGCGGGAACCGGCCATCCGGCCCGACCAGCGAGGCTTCCGACGCAGCCTCCCAGCCTTTCGCGTGCGGATTCCCTGCCATGATCGACATTCGACAGATGCGCTATTTCGTCGTGCTGGCCGAAACGCTGCATTTCGGGCGCGCGGCCGAGCGCCTGCATCTCAGCCAGCCGCCCCTCAGCCGCCAGATCGCCGCCCTGGAAAAGGAACTGGGCGTCCGCCTGCTCGAACGTCACTCGCGCCACGCGACACTCACCCGTGCCGGCCAACGCTTCCTGGATGATTCCAAGGCGGTCCTGGCCGCCTTCGACCAGGCCTGCGCCAATGCCCAGCTCGCGGAACGCGGCCAGCTCGGCGAGCTGTCCATCGGCTTCATGATGTATGCCACCTACACGGTGATCCCCAGCCTCGTGCGCCGCTATGTGGCGCATTATCCCATGGTCCATACCAGGCTGCGCGAGGTCATCCCCGGCTCGCTCGCCGCCGACATCCAGGCAGGCCGCTTCGATGCGGGGATCATGTTCGATCCGGGCTTCATTCGCGGCCTGCAGACGAGCGCGATCCTGAGCGAGCCGCTCTGCCTGGCCGTGCCGGCCGACCATCCGCTCGCCCTCCGTCCGTTGATCGAAGCCAGGGACCTGGAAGACGAACCCCTGCTCGCGGCCCCGGTCGAGGTCTCCGCGATGCTGCGGGAGGCCATCGTCCGCTATTGCCGATCAGGCGGATTCGAGCCGATCATCCGGCTGGAAACACAATATCAGCATACGATCGTCAATCTCGTCGCCGAAGGGCTTGGCGTCGCCCTGGTTCCCTACGGAATCCGCAAAGCAAGCAGCGGCGGCGTCGTTTTTTGCGATCTCGACAATGCGCCGATCGTCAATCACGTCGTGGCATGGCGGCCCGGAAACCTGAATCCCGCGCTCAAGCCGTTCCTCGAGGAATGCGAACGCACATCATAGAACATTCAAAAATACCGCCGCCCCCCTTTCCTCACCGCGCGCCCTATCGAACATGGCGAAAGCACGCGGGATCATGATCGTCGATCATGCCGACAGCCTGCATCCAGGCATAGACGATTACCGGCCCGACAAACCGGAATCCCCGCGCCTTGAGCGCTTTCGCCATCGCCTGCGACAGCGGCGACTGCGCCAATACCGCCCCCGTCATGTTCCGCACCGGCGCATCCGGCACCATGCCCCAGGCAAATTCGGCGAAATCCTCCCCGCGTTCCATCATGGCCAGATAGGCCCGCGCATTGCCGATCGTCGCCTCGATCTTGGCGCGCGCCCGGATAATCCCGGGGTCCGCCATCAGGCGCTCCACATCCGCCACCCCGAAACGCGCGACCTGTTCGGGATCGAACCCCGCGAACGCACGCCGAAACCCCTCGCGCCGCCGCAGCACGATCAGCCAGGACAACCCGGCCTGGAACCCCTCAAGACACAGCATTTCCCACAGCATCCGGCTGTCATGTACCGGCACGCCCCATTCCTCGTCGTGATAGGCCCGCAGCAACGGGTCCGTCCGCGCCCAGCGGCAGCGTGTCACGGCACTCGTTCCGGCAACAGATGCATCATCCATCCCGGTCCTATAGCACGGAACCCGCGCCCGACGACAAAGCCCCCGCGCCCAGGACTCGGCTACACGGCCACCTGACGCGGCCGTCCCTCCGCATCCAACGCGACGAAAACGAAACAGCCCTGTGTCACCTTCTGGATTTCCGTCGTATGCCGAACCCGCCGCCAGGCCTGAACATCGATCGTCATCGAGGTCCGCCCCACCTTCAGCAGGCGGGTATAAATGCTCACCTCGTCACCCACGGCGACCGGATGGTGAAACACCACGCCATCAATCGCCACTGTGGCACACCGCCCCCGCGCCGTCAGCGCGGCGGTGGTACTGGCGGCCAGATCCATCTGCGACATCAGCCAGCCACCGAAAATATCGCCCGCGGGATTGGTATCGCTGGGCATCGCCACAACCCGGATCGTCAGGTTCCCGCCATCGGCCGTTTCACTACTCATGATTCATATCCACCTCTCTTGGAGCCTGACCATCACTGCGCGGGCCGGACCGCGAACCATCAGGCCCGCATCGACCCGGTCTCGATAAAGCGCTGGTGCCAGGCCAGGGATTCCCGCAACAGATGCGGCGTCTCGCCCCCGAAGACGCCGCTCTCGGCACGGTCCAGATAGTCCTTCAGCATCGGCCGGTATTCGGGATGGGCGCACCGGTCGATAATCAGCCGCGCCCGCTCGCGCGCCGACAATCCCCGCAGGTCGGCCAGGCCCTGCTCGGTCACCAGCACCTGCACGTCCTGATTGACATGATCGACATGCGCCATCATCGGCACGATGGCCGAAATGCTGCCGCCCTTCGCCGTCGACGGTGCCATGAAGATCGAGAGATGGGCACTGCGCGCAAAATCCCCCGATCCGCCGATTCCATTCTGCACGCGCGAGCCCATGACGCGCGTGGAATTCACATTGCCGTAGATATCGGCCTCGATCATCGTATTCATGGCAATGCAGCCCAGCCGCCGGACGATCTCCGGATTGTTGCTGACCTCCTGTTGCCGCAGCACGATCTTTTTCCGAAATGCCGCCATCTCACGGTTCAGCAGGGCGGATGCCTCCGCGCTGACCGAAAACGCCGCCCCCGAAGCCGCCCGCATCTTGCCCGAATGGAGCATGGCCAGCATGCCGTCCTGAATCACTTCGGTAAAAGCCACAAGATCGTCAAACGGCCCATCGGCCAATCCCGCCATCACCGCATTGGCGACATTCCCGACCCCGGACTGGATCGGCGGCAGCGAAGGCGGCAGGCGCCCGCGCGAAACCTCATGACGGAAGAATTCCATCAGATGGCCCGAAATCGCCCGCGCCGCGCCGTCCGCCTCCCGAAAGGAAGCGTTCAGATCAGGCTCGTTCGTCAGGACGACCGCCGCCACCTTGTCCGGATCGACACGCAGCACGGTCTCGCCGATCCGGTCCTCGGGACGGCGCAGCGGCAGTTCGCGGCGATCGGCCGGCAGGGTATCGCCCGCCCATATGTCGTGCAGTCCCTCGATGGCCGGATTATGCCATTCATTGACCTCGATGATGACCTTGTCGGCCATGTCGAGCCACGTCTTGTTATTGCCGATCGAGAGGGTCGGCACGATCCCGCCATCCTCGCGGATCGCCGCCGCCTCCACCACCGCCACGTCGATCCCGCCGAAGAAACCCGCCCGTACCCATGGCGCCAGGCGGCTCAGATGAGTATCGACGTAAGCGGTTTCCCCGGCATTGATCCGCCCCCGCATGTCGGGGTCGCCATTATAGGGAATGCGGAAACTCACACCGTGCGCCCGCGCCAGCCCGCCATCGAGTTCCGGGCTGGTCGAGGCCCCGGTAAACAGGCGCACGGCAAAGGGCATCCCGGCCTGCCGCGCCTCTTCCATCCGCCGGGCCAGGGCCCTGGGTACGGCCTTTGGCGTGCCGGACGGCGTAAAGCCGCCCGTGGCCAGCGTCATGCCATGCTGGATATGGCCGGCGGCATCCTCGGCGCTGCAAATCCTGCGCCGCATGCCGGCATGTCGAACACGATCCTCGCCCATATCGGTCATTCTTTCCGTTTTTCTTGTTTCTTTTTCCGGGTGGCGGATCAGGCGGCGATCTCGATGGCGATCGCGGTGGCTTCCCCTCCCCCGATGCACAACGCCGCAACCCCGCGCCGCGCCCCACGCGCGCGCAGGGCATGCAGCAGGGTGACGATAATGCGCGCGCCCGTCGCACCGATCGGATGCCCCAGCGCACAGGCCCCGCCATGCACGTTCAACCGATCCGCCGGAATGGCCAGATCCCGCTGCGCCGACATGGCCACCACGGCAAACGCCTCGTTGATCTCGAACAGATCGACATCCCCAACCGACCACCCGGCCCGATCCAGGACCTTGCGGATGGCCGGAATGGGCGCGGTGGTGAACCAGGCCGGCTCCTGCGAATGGGTCGCGCAGGCGCGGATTTCCGCCAGAACCGGCAACCCCGCCCCCAGGGCGTACGACCGGCGCGCCAGCACCATCGCCGCCGCCCCATCGGCGATCGCCGACGAACTCGCCGCCGTAATCGTGCCATCCCGGCGAAAGGCGGCCTTGAGGGACGGAATCTTCTCCGCCGAGATTTTCGCCGGGTTCTCGTCAGCCGCAACGCGCACCTCGCCCTTGCGGGTCGCCAGCGTCACGGGCTCAATCTCCTGCGTGAACGCACCATCCGCGATGGCCGCCTGCGCGCGCGCCAGCGTCTGCCCGGCATAGAGGTCCTGGTCCGCACGACTGAACCCGTACGCCTCCGCCGTGGCCTCGCCGAAATCACCCATCGACCGGCCACCTTCATAGGCATCTTCCAGGCCGTCCCGCAGCATATGGTCCACAACCGTCTCGTGCCCCATGCGGTATCCCGTGCGCGCCCGCGGCAGCAGATAGGGCGCGTTCGACATGGATTCCATCCCGCCCGCCACGGCAATCGTCGTCGATCCCGCCAGCAGTGCATCGCGCGCCATGAACACCGACATCATGCCCGAGCCGCAGACCTTGTTGACCGTCGCCGCCGCCGTTCCCTGCGGCAGGCCGGCACCCAATGCCGCCTGCCGGGCCGGATTCTGCCCGATCCCCGCCCCCAGCACGCAGCCCATCGTCACCATATCGACCCTGTCGGGCGCCAGGCCGGCACGGCCCAGCGCACCGCGAATGGCGGTCGCCCCCAGCATCGGCGCCGTGGCGGCGGACAGATCGCCCAGAAACCGCCCCAGCGGCGTCCGCGCGGCCGCAACGATCACGGCCGGATCTTCATGTATCATGATGTCTTTTCCTTGTCGGGCTGCCACGACCGGTCAGCCAAGCGCCTTTTCCAGTTCGGGAACGATCTCGAACAGATCGCCGACGATGCCGTAATCGGCCACCTGGAAGATCGGTGCATCCTCATCCTTGTTGATCGCAACGATCACTTTCGAATCCTTCATGCCGGCCAGATGCTGGATGGCCCCGGAAATGCCGAGCGCGATATAAAGGTCGGGCGCCACGACCTTGCCGGTCTGGCCCACCTGCAAATCGTTCGGGGCATATCCCGCATCGACCGCCGCGCGCGACGCGCCGATGGCGGCATGCAGTCGTTCAGCAAGCGGGCCGAGAATTTCCTGGAATTTCTCGGCCGACCCCAGCGCCCGCCCACCGGAGACGACAATCCGGGCCGACGCCAGATCCGGCCGGTCGCTGCTGCTCAGCGTCTCGCCCTCGAAACGGGCCTGCCAGACACCCTCAGGCGCCTTCACCTCCTCGATCGGCACGGCCGCTTCGCCCACCCCAGCAGCGGAAAAAGCGGACGTCCGGATCGTCAGAAGTTTCTTTTCATCCGTGCTCTGCACCACGGCGACCGCATTGCCGGCATAGATCGGCCGCTCGAACGTATCCGGCGAAACCACCCGCACCACGTCGGAGACCTGCATGACGTCGAGCAACGCCGCCACGCGCGGCAGCACATCCTTGCCGCCGGACGTCGCCGGCGCGGCCACCACCCGATACGCCCCGGCCAACGAATGAACCAGCGCGGCCAGCGGCTCGGCGAGCCCATGCGCAAACGCCCCATCGTCCGCCAGAAGAACCCGCTCCACGCCCCGAAGTTTCGCAGCCTGTTCAGCGACCGGCCCGGCCTGATGTCCCGCCACCAGAACATGCACCGCATCGTCGATCGCGCCCAGCGCGGTCAGGGCACGGGCGGTGGCATCGGATAGCACGCGGTTATCATGATCCGCGATAAGAAGTGTCGTCATGCTGATCTCCGCAATCTCGTGGTTGCAAAAGAAACGTGTCAGACAAGCCCCGCCGCGCGCAGGTCTCCGACCAGTTCGGACGCGGTGGCCACCCTGATGCCCGGCTTGCGCCCCGAGGGCGGGCGCACCGCCAGAATCTTCAGCCGCCGGCCGATATCGACGCCATAATCGGCAGGCGTGCTTGTCTTCAGCGGCTTCTTGCGGGCCTTCATGATGTTGGGCAGCGCGCAATGCCGGGGCTCGTTCAGGCGCAGATCCGTGGTCACCACCGCCGGCAGCGGCAGCGACAGCGTCTGCAATCCGGCATCGATTTCACGCGTCACCAGCAGCCGCCCGTCCGCGAACCGCACGGCGGAGGCGAACGTCGCCTGGGGCCAGCCCAGCAGCGCCGCCAGCATCTGGCCGGTCTGGTTGCAATCATCGTCGATCGCCTGCTTGCCCAGGATGACGAGGTCCGGCTGTTCCTCCCCCACGACCGCACGCAGCAGCTTGGCCACCGCCAGCGGTTCGACCGTCTCGTCGGTCTGGATCAGCGTGGCCCGGTCGGCCCCCATCGCCAGAGCCTGGCGCAGCGTATCCTGCGCCTTGGCCGGCCCGATGGAGACCACCACGACCTCCTCGGCCAGCCCCGCCTCCTTCAGGCGCAGCGCCTCCTCCACCGCGATCTCGCAGAACGGATTGATCGACATCCGCATGCCGGACAGGTCAATGCCGCTCTCGTCCGTCCGCACACGCGGCCGGGCATTGGAATCGAGAACCATCTTTACCGGAACAAGGATCTTCTTCATGGATTCTTTTCCTCCGAGGATTATATCCGGGGCCGCGCGTCAGAAATCCCCGGCGGCCAGCGCCATGACGGGCGCGCTTCCCGCGCCGATCTGCCGCGCCAGCGCCCCCGCCTGCGGCAGGATGCGGCCGGCAAAGAACCGCCCGACCGCGACCTTGCGCCGCGCATGCGCGTCCGCGTTCTCCCCCATCTTCGCCACGGTCAGGGTCATGCGCAGCCACAGCCAGCCGAAGGTCACCAGCGCGAACAGGCGCAGGTAATCGGTCGCCGCCGCGTTCCGCTCGTCCGGTCCGGCAAGGTCACCGTCGATCAGCCGCGCCGTCACCTGCTCCAGATGCGCCAGCGCCTCGCCCACGGCCGCGTACTGCGCGGCGGCTTCGGCAACTCCCTCCGCCTGTTCCAATGTCTCCCTGATCAGACCAAGGAACATCCGGACAGGACGGCCGCCGTCGAGCGGCAGTTTCCGCAACACCAGATCCTGTGCCTGGATGCCGTTCGTCCCTTCGTAGATCATCGCGATCCGGGCATCGCGGACAAACTGCTCCTGCCCCCATTCACGGATATAGCCATGGCCGCCCAGCACCTGCTGGCCCAGCACGGCGGCCTCGAACCCGAAATCGGTCAGGGCCGCCTTGATCACCGGCGTCAGCAGCGCCACCAGCCCACCGGACACGCGCCGAACGTCCGGATCGGGATGAAACTTTTCCTTGTCCATCTCCAGCGCCGTAAACAGGCTCAAAGCCCGCCCGGCCTCGATGAAGGACAGCATCGACAGCAGCATCCGCCGCACGTCCGGATGGGCGATGATCGGCGCGGTGCCGGCCACATCCGTCGCCCGCCCCTGCAACCGCTCGCGCGCATAGGTCGCGGCAGTCTGGTAGGAGGCGTCCGCCACCCCCAGCCCCTGCACGCCGACAAACAGCCGCTCGGCATTCATCATGGTGAACATCGCCGCCAGGCCGCGATGTTCCTCTCCCACCAGCCAGCCCTGGCAGCCGTCATAATTCATGACGCAGGTGGGCTGGGCATGAATGCCCATCTTGTGTTCCAGCGCGCCGACCGAGATGGCATTGCGCGCACCCGGCGCCCCGTCCCGATCGACCAGAAATTTCGGGCACAGGAACAGGCTGATGCCCTTCGTGCCCGCCGGCGCACCGGGCAGCCGCGCCAGCACGAGATGAATGACGTTCTCCGCCATGTCGTGATCGCCGGAGGAAATAAAGATCTTCGATCCGGTCACGGTATATGAGCCATCGCCACGCGGCACCGCCGTCGCCTTCAGCAGGCCCAGATCGGACCCGGCGCCGCCTTCGGTCAGCGCCATCGCGCCGGTCCAGGTGCCGGCAATCATCTTCGGCAGGTAAAGCGCCTTCAGGGTCTCGTCGCCATGGGCCTCGATCGCCTCATACGCACCGCGCGTCAGGCCGGGAAACAGTCCGAACGACAGGTTGGCGGCCGACAGCATCTCGTCCACCAGGATCTGCACCGTGCGCGGCAGCCCCTGCCCGCCATGGTCGGGCGAAGCCGACAGCCCGCCCCACCCGGCATCGGAAAACGCCGCATAGGCCTCCGCGAAGCCCTTCGGGGTCCGCACCACGCCGTCTTCCAGACGGCAGCCCTCGGCATCGCCGCTCATGTTCAGCGGCTGGAGAATCTCGGTGCAGAAACGTCCGGCCTCCTCCAGCACGTTCTCGACCACATCGGTATCGATCTCCGCATAGGCGGGGATTTCGGCAAAGACCTGTCCAGCGCCGAGGACATCCTTCAGCACGAACATCATATCCTCGACCGGAGCCTTGTAGGATGGCATGTCCTGTTCTTCCTTCTTGTGCGATGTGCGTGCGCGGTGTGCCGCGCGTCAGTTCCGCAGGGGTTTGCCGGTGGCGATCATCTGGCGCATGCGCGCGCGGGTCGGTTCGGCAAGGGCGAGATCGAGAAAGCATTCCGTCACACGCGCGGTCAGGTCCGAGGCGCTGACAGGCCGCCCGTCGCCGGACAGAACCCCGACCAGCGCATCCGCGATCACGCGGTCATGCGGCGCGAGAGAAGGCGCCAGATCCTCAACCACCCCCTCCAGCACGGCACGAGGCGGCAGATGCAGGTCCGGGGCCACAGGCGGCCGGAAACCGGGCCGCAACGCCTGCGCGACGGCGCGGGCATCGGCAATCAGCCGGTCGGCATTCATCACGATGCGATCGTCCGGCCGCAGCAGCCGGGCCTCCCGCGCGCGGAAGGCGCCCGGCCACGTCACCCCCTGCACCACGCCCCGCAGCGTCGCCGACGCCGCCTCGCCCGCATCCAGCCCGGCGGCCTGATGACGCGCCAGCCACGCCGTCACCCCGCCCCAGCCCGGCACCAGACCGACCTGCGCCTCGACCAGCCCGATCCGCGCCTCGGCATGGGCAACCACCCGATGGGCATGCAGCAGAAACTCACATCCACCGCCGACAGCCAGCGCACCAACCGCCCCGACGACAGGGAACGGCGCACCGGCCAGAGCATCGAACGCCCGCTGCCCGGCATGCAGGAAAGCCTCCAGCCCCGCCCGGTCATTGCCTTCCGACAGGGCCAGCATGGCTTTCAGATCCGCACCGGCACTGAAGACCGGCCCGTCATTCCCCGCGACCAGCGCATCGAAATAACGCGGCACGACGGCCGCGATCCGCTGCACGGCCTCGATCAGCGGCGCGGTAAAGACGTTCAGCTTGGTGTGGAAAGCAAACAGCCCCACGCCATCATCCAGATCCCACAGCGACGCCGCCTCGCTCGACCAGACCGGCTGCCGGGCCAGACGCAGCGCCGGCAGCGCGATAACGCCCTCGACCGGCTCCAGGCGGGCATGAGCCGTCCCCTCCGCCCGCGGCACAAGAACCTCGCGCGCCCCGTCCGCAACACGATAGAACCCGCCGGCGGAGGCCGCCTGCAAAAGGGCAGGCACCGGCTGCCCGTCCTCGGCCAGCCGGCCGGCCAGCCATTCCGCGCCGATCCGGTCGATCAGTTCGAACGGCCCATGGGTCCAGCCATAGCCAAGGCGCATGGCCTCATCCACCTGATCGGGCCGATCCGCGATTTCCGGCACCAGAGACGCCGCATAGGCCAGGGTCCGTGACATCACCGCCCAGGCATAGCGCCCCGCGAGATCGCTTCCCGCCATCAGCCGGCGCGGCTCCCCCTCCAGCACCGGCGCCGGGCGCGCATCGCGATACGCTCCACCGGCGAGGTCCAACACCTCCCGCGCCCCGCGTCCGGCAGCCATCCGGTAGAAGCCGCCGCCACCCTTGCGCCCCGTCAGCCCCCGCTCCAGCATCGCAGTGACGCGCGCGGGTTCCGCGTCATAGGCCTGAATGGCGTCCCCGGCCGGCAGATTGGCCTGGAGCGAGCGGATCAGCCCCGGCATCAGGTCAATGCCGATCAGGTCGTACAGCCCGAACACGCCCGTGCGCGGCAGGCCAAACGGCTTGCCCATCACCGCATCGGCGGTCTCCACGTCGATACCCAGCCGCAGGGCCTCGCCCAGCCCCGCCGCCAACCAGAAACAGCCGATACGGTTGGCAATGAAACCCGGCGTGTCGTTGCAGGCCACGATGCTCTTGCCGAGACCCACATCAATAAAGCGGCTCAACCGTGCCGCCGTGCCCGGATCGGTATGCGGCCCGGTCACCAGTTCCAGCAGCCGCATCTGGCGCGGCGGATTGAAGAAATGCGCAATCAGCACATCACGGGCCAGCACCGGATCCATGCCCTCCACCAGTTCGCGCAGCGGGATCGTCGACGTATTGGACGACAGCACGCAACCCGGCTTCCTGACCTGCGCGATCTCCGCGAACAGGCCGCGCTTGATCTCCAGCCGCTCGGCCACCGCCTCCACGATCCAGTCCGCATCGGCCAGCAACGCCATGTCGGTGCGCGTGCTGCCGGTCCGCACCCGTTCGGCGAAGTCCGGCAGCATGAAGCCCCCGAGCTTGACCTGCCGCTCCACCGCACGGGCGGCGACCTCGGCATCCAGGTCCAGCAGCACGACATCCGCACCCGCATTGGCCATATGCGCCGCAATCCCGGCCCCCATGGTCCCGGCGCCGATCACCGCGCATTTACGGAATACCATGTCTGTTTCGAAATCTTTCATATCTCGGCCTCACATATTCGCGTAATTGGGGCCACCGCCGCCCTCGGGCGGGGTCCAGGTGATGTTCTGGGCCGGGTCCTTGATGTCGCAGGTCTTGCAATGCACGCAGTTCTGCGCGTTGATCACGAAGGAAGAGGTTCCATCCGCCGCAACCGCGACCTCATAGACCCCGGCCGGACAATAAAGCCGCGCAGGCTCGCCAAACCGGGGCAGGTTCTCGCGGATCGGCAGCAGCGGATCGGCCAGCCGCAAATGGCAGGGTTGATTTTCCTCGTGATTCACACCCGACAGATACACCGAGGATAACCGGTCGAAGGTCAGCACCCCGTCCGGATTCGGATAGGCAATCGGCGTCACCTCGGCGCGCGGTCGCAGGCTGGCATAATCGGCCTTGCGATGGCGCAGCGTCCCCAGCACCGAGCCTCCGCCAAGCGCATGCGCCCACATATCCAGCCCGCCGAGGGCCAGCCCCGCCAGCCCGAAGCGCGACCAGAGCGGCTTGACGTTGCGGACGGGATAAAGATCCCGGCCGATCGCCGACATGCGCCATCCGTTCTCGTAAGATCGCGGCTCGACCCGATCCGGCTCCCCGACGATCGCGTCGGCCGCCTGAATGCCGGAGAGGATGGCATTATGCGATCCCTTGATCCGCGCGACATTCATGAAGCCCGCAGCACAGCCGATCAGCGCCCCGCCCGGAAAGGCCACACGCGGCACCGCCTGCCACCCACCCTCGGTCAGGGCCCGTGCGCCATAGGCAACCCGGCGCCCGCCGGCCAGCAGATCGCGCATGGACGGATGCGTCTTGAAACGCTGGAACTCGTCGAACGGCGACAGGGTCGGGTTGGCATAGTCCAGATGAACGACGAGCCCCACCGTCACCAGATGACCCGCACCATGATAGACGAAGGACCCGCCACCCGTATGCCGGTCCAGCGGCCAGCCCACAGTATGCCGGATCAGGCCGGGATGGCACTTTCCCGGCGCGACCTCCCACACTTCCTTGATCCCAAGTCCATATTTCTGGACGCCAGACTCACGGTCCAGCCCATGGCGGGCAATGACCTGCTTGCTCAGCGAGCCACGCGCTCCTTCCGCAAACAGGGTGTACCGCGCGCGAAGTTCCATGCCCGGCGTGAAAGATGCAGTCGGCTGGCCATCCTTGCCGATCCCCATGTCACCGGTCGCGATCCCTTCGACCCGGCCGGTCTCGTCATAGAGGATCTCGGTCGCCGGAAACCCGGTATAGATCTCGACCCCAAGCCCTTCCGCCCGGCCCGCCAGATAGCGCGTCACCTCGCCCAGCGACCCGACGAAACACCCCTTGTTGCTCAGACGCGCCGGAAACAGGATTTCCGGCACGGAAAAAGCCCGGCCCTGCGTCAGGAAGGCAAACCGATCCTCCACCACCTCCTGGCGAAGCGGGCGATCCTCCTCCTCCCGCCACCCCGGCAGCAGCGCGTCCAGCCCCACCGGATCCATGACCACCCCGGAGAGGATATGGGCACCGGTTTCCGCCCCCTTCTCGACCACGATGACCTGAAGGTCGGGTGAGCGCTGCTTGAGCCGGATCGCCGCCGCCAGACCCGCGGGGCCCGCCCCGACGATCACGACGTCACACGTCATTGCCTCTCGATCCTCACGATGCCCCAGCACCTGCACCCCCTCGCGCCAAAACCTACCAAACACTTGTTGGGTGACATCTAGGGACCGGCCCGACGCCTTGTCGAGGTCCAAAATCGGCGCGAACGATCACAGATGTATGATGTCTGCCGGCAACGAACCACGGAACGTCCGGCACGCTACGACACCCGCCCCCGACTCCATCCGGCGCGGAGATGCAGGTCACAGGAGGAACCGCCCATGTCCATCCGCGTCGGCGTCGCCGGCTGGTCGATCCCCTCCGCGCTAGCCGATCGGTTTCCCCCGGCCGGCACGCATCTCGAACGCTACGGCGCCCGTTTCCCGGCCGTCGAAATCACCAGCAGCTTCTATCGGCCGCACCGACGCACGACCTACGCGCGCTGGGCAGCCAGCGTGCCGCCCACATTCCGCTTTTCCGTCAAGCTGCCCAGGGCGATCACGCACGAGCGCCGCATGATCGACTGTCGCGAGCTTATCGAGCGCTTCGCCGAGGAAACCGGCGGCCTGGGCGAAAAGCGCGGCCCCGTCCTGGTCCAGCTTCCCCCCAGTTTCGCCTATCCCGGCGACATCGCCGAACGCTTCATCAACGAACTGAAGACCATCCTCACCGGGCCTGTCGTGCTGGAGCCAAGACATGCCAGCTGGTTCCAGCCGGAAATCGACCACATGCTGGCCAGGCAGAAGGTCTCACGGGTCGCGGCGGACCCGGCCAGACCGTTGCTTGCGGCACAGCCCGGCGGCTGGAGCGGCCTCGCCTATTTCCGGCTGCACGGCTCCCCCCGCATCTACGAATCGACATATGAAAAAGAAGCCATTGCAGCACAGGCAAGAATCGTTGCGTCGCTGACCGCCCACGGCACCGATGTCTGGACGATCTACGACAACACCATGTTCGGCGCCGCCCCGCAAAATGCCTTGCAGCTTCTCGAAGCTCTCAATGCTTTTCCCCATGAGGCACAAGCAAAGATCGTCACCGCAGCAGGACATGCACAGGGCTGAAGTCGGCTGCGCTTCTCACTCCTCCCGACATCAGGTGGCAAGCGGCTCCCCCCTGTCGGGCGGCATACGGCTGACCCTGCCCCGAACGTGCCCTCAATTGTGAGTTAGGGTCGCGGATCGCTTTGTTCTCATGCCCATCGGCTGCGGCAAGGACAAGACGGGCTCGCCGCGCAAGCGCCTGCCCCGTCTTGCGCGCCCTTGCCAGAGATTCCAGTTCCTGACGCTCCAATGCCGTCAGTTCGATCGCAACCGCCGTGCATCCCATTCGATTACCCCTGCCATCAGGATAATCATGCAAACTTCTCGATCAGGGCACTAGATCATGGCTTCCCGCCGCCGCAAACCGGGCGTCAAGAGTTTTTTGCCCGCAGCTCCTTCAGCGTCGAGACGTCCATCACGCTCTCCGCCAGGAGCCGCTTCAGCTTCGCGTTCTCTTCTTCGCACCCGCCTGATGCTCCTTCAGGATCCGGATGATCTGGTCCTGCGTGAAACGTGCTTTCTTCATCGTCTGTCCCCAGTGGACAGACCTTACTTCAAATCGAAGGAAATTCTCCACAGCAGGTCCGGATCATTCCTATGCATGAAATGCCTGCGTATCGAGCAGCGCACGGGCATCGCGCTGATGCGCCTTGGCGCCCAGATGCCGCAACTGGGTGCGTAGAGAGGGTTTTCCCTTCGAATGCGCGGACGGGTGGTCGTTGATCGAGGCAAGATGCGGGTCGAGCAGCAGCCTGTTGACGGTCGTCTGCATGCTGTCGAGCGTCTGATGGATGGCTCGCGGCACCGCTTGTAGATCGATCATGTCAGTCAGCTGATGCTGGTGACCGATGACGATATGCACGTCGACTTCGGCCTCGTGCCCGTACACATCGCGGCCGCGAACCTTGATGTCGAGCGAGCCGAACGCGCTTTCCGGAGCGGTCCCGGTGAAGACCCGGCTGCGCGTATCGAACGAGAGCCAGTCAGGCAGCGAACTGCCATCTGCCAGCGAGGCGGAGAGCTCGAGTTGGCTTTCGGTCCCGTCGTCGGTCAGGAACGCGCCCATTGGTATGCTCAAGCTGTCTGGCTGATCGACCACGATGAAGTGATTGATCGGCGTGCCGAATATCCAGGTCTGGTGCGCGGCCGCGACGCCACGCTGGAAGATGGTGTCGAACGCACTGTCCACCGACGATGTCAAAGTCGCTGCGGGACTCTCTCCGTTGCTGCCGATCGCGCCCGGCAGGATCGGGATGCCTTGCGGTCGGGTGTTGGCCACCGTCGTGGACAGATCGACGGTCGTGTTGGAAACCGCGCTGGTGGGATCGGTCATCAGGCCGCTGACATCTGCCCGGGATGCGTCCGTTCCATTGATCAGCGTCGAACCGGTTTCGATCAATGCGACCGTCAGTTGTCCGGGGCTGCCGCTGAAATTGGACGCCGGCTGGAAGCTCAACTGGGCGGTGGCGGGCAATATGATGGCTGCGGACGGGGAAAGAGTGGCTGGATCGATGGACTGCCAGCTTTTTCCGCCATCGGTGGAATAGCGCCATGTTCCCTGGCTCGCCGTTGCCGCATCGCCCGTGATCGCGATGCCAGCCAGGCTGTTCGCCGTCGAGCCATCCGGGTTGCCGGCCGATTTCTGTTGGTCGGCCGTGTCGGAGAAATTGCCGCCGAACAGGGTGCCGACCGTCTGCGCGGGGCTGGGCGTATCCGTGGTTCCGGATATCAGCGTGGCCGAGCCGGTGGCGATCGGTGCGTCGTTGACCGGGGCGACACTGGTGTCGAGGTCCACGGAATTGACGCTGAGGGCGGTCTTGCCGCCCGTCTGGGAGACGTCGACGCCGGTCTGGGCGGTGGTGCCGGTGGCGATCTGGGCGCCGGTGACAGGGTTGCCGCTGGCGTCGGTATAGACCGCGACGTCGGTGGAGCTGTCGATCAGGGTGGCCGTCAGGCCGCCGGGCTGGCCGTTATAGTTGGGCGCCGGGTCGAACTGGAGCTGGGCCGAGCCGGAGAGGACCAGGGCGTTGGTGGGGGAGAGATCCGCCGGCAGGGCGGTCCAGGTCTGGCCGTTGTCGGTGGAGTATTTCCAGGTGCCCTGGTCGGGGGTGGCGGCGTCGCCGGTGATGGCCACGCCGGCCAGGCTGTTGGCGCTGGAGCCGGGCTGCTGGTCAACCGTGTCCGAGAAATTGCCGCCGAACAGGGTGCTGACACTCTGCGCCGGGCCGGTGGCGTCCTCGGTGCCGGCGGGCAACGTGGTGCTGCCGCTGGCGATCGGCGCGTCGTTGACCGGGGCGACGCTGGTGTCGAGGTCCACGGAATTGACGCTGAGGGCGGTCTTGCCGCCCGTCAGGGAGACGTCGACGCCGGTCTGGGCGGTGGTGCCGGTGGCGATCTGGGCGCCGGTGACAGGGTTGCCGCTGGCGTCGGTATAGACCGGGACGTCGGTGGAGCTGTCGATCAGGGTGGCCGTCAGGCCGCCGGGCTGGCCGTTATAGTTGGGCGCCGGGTCGAACTGGAGCTGGGCCGAGCCGGAGAGGACCAGGGCGTTGGTGGGGGAAAGGTCGGCCGGCAGGGCGGTCCAGGTCTGGCCGTTGTCGGTGGAGTATTTCCAGGTGCCCTGGTCGGGGGTGGCGGCATCGCCGGTGATGGCCACACCGGCCAGGCTGTTGGCGCTGGAGCCGGGCTGTTGGTCAACCGTGTCGGAGAAATTGCCGCCGAACAGGGTGCTGACATTCTGCGCCGGGCCAGTGGCGTCCTCGGTGCCGGCGGGCAACGTGGTGCTGCCGGTGGCGATCGGCGCGTCGTTGACCGGGGTGACCTGGACGGTCAGGGGTTCGGTGGTGGCGCTGATCGAGGAGGTGCCCCCGGCAGTGCTGACATCGACGCCGCTCTGCGCGATCGGGCTGGTGGCGCCGGCCAGGCTGGAGCCATAGACCGGGTTGCCGCTGCCGTCCGTATAGAGGGGCGCCGCGCCGCTGGTGCTGTCGCTGCTGTCGATCGCCTGGACCGTCAGGCCGCCGGGCTGGCCGTTGAAATTGGCCACCGGCACGAAGTCGAGCTGCGCGTTGCTGGAGAGGACCAGCGCGTTGGTGGGAGACAGGTCGGACGGCAGGGCCGTCCAGCTCTGGCCGCCATCGGTCGAATAGCGCCACACGCCCTGGGTCGCCGGGTCGGCGGCATCGGCGGTGATGGCCATGCCGGCGATGGTGTTCGCCGTCGAGCCCGTGCTGTTGGAGGCGGAGTGCTGCTGGTCCGTCTGGTCCGTAAAGACGGGGGTGAGCAGCGATGCCACCGTGCTGCCCGGGGCGTTCGAGGTGGCCGTGTCTTCCGGCACGGCCGGCATGGTCGGCGCGCCGGTCAGCGCCGGGGCGTCGTTGACGGCCGTGACAGTGGTGTCGAGCGGCACGGAATTGACGCTGAGGGCGGTCTTGCCGCCCGTCTGGGAGACGTCGACGCCGGTCTGGGCGGTGCTGCCGGTGGCGATCTGGGCGCCGGTGACAGGGTTGCCGCTGGCGTCGGTATAGACCGGGACGTCGGTGGAACTGTCGATCAGGGTGGCCGTCAGGCTGCCGGGCTGGCCGTTATAGTTGGGCGCCGGGTCGAACTGGAGCTGGGCCGAGCCAGAGAGGACCAGGGCGTTGGTGGGGGAAAGGTCGGCCGGCAGGGCGGTCCAGGTCTGGCCGTTGTCGGTGGAGTATTTCCAGGTGCCCTGGTCGGGGGTGGCGGCGTCGCCGGTGATGGCCACACCGGCCAGGCTGTTGGCGCTGGAGCCGG
Source organism: Gluconacetobacter brunescens (assembly GCF_048695475.1). Lineage (NCBI taxonomy): Bacteria > Pseudomonadati > Pseudomonadota > Alphaproteobacteria > Acetobacterales > Acetobacteraceae > Gluconacetobacter > Gluconacetobacter brunescens. Next base: position 1,021,344 of record NZ_JBLHEN010000002.1, read on the forward strand.
GCTGCTGGTCAACCGTGTCGGAGAAATTGCCGCCGAACAGGGTGCTGACATTCTGCGCCGGGCCGGTGGCGTCCTCGGTGCCGGATATCAGTGTGGCCGAGCCGGTGGCGATCGGCGCGTCGTTGACCGGGGTGACCTGGACGGTCAGGGGTTCGGTGGTGGCGCTGATCGAGGAAGTGCCCCCGGCAGTGCTGACATCGACGCCGCTCTGCGCGATCGGATTGGTGGCGTTGGCAAGGTCGACGCCATAGACCGACTTGCCGCCATCCGTATAGAGGGCCGCCGCGCCATCTGCCGCGCCGCTGTTGTCGATGACCTGGGTGGTGAGGCCGCCGGGCTGGCCGTTATAATTTGCCACCGGCACGAATTGCAGTTCCGCGCCCTTGGAGAGGACCAGGGCGTTGCTGGTGGAGAGGCCGGAGGGCAGAGCCGTCCAGCTTGATCCGCCATCGGTGGAATATTGCCACGTTCCCTGGGTTACCGGATCGGCGGCGTCGCCGGTGATGGCGATGCCGGCCAGCGTGTTGGCGGCCGAGGCAGTGATACCGCCCGCCGCTTTCTGCTGGTCGGTGCTGTCGGAGAATACCGGATTGAACAGGGTTGCGACCTGGGCGGCCGTCGAGGGCCCGCCTGCCGAATCTTCCGGCGTGGTCAATGCCTGCGGCGCGCCGGTCATGGTCGGGGCATCGTTGAGGGGGGCGACAGACGTGTCGAGCGCGACGGAGGTGGCGCTGAGGGACGTGGCGGCGCCCGTCGTGGTGACGTCGATGCCGGTCAGTGCCATCGCGGTCGTGGCGTTGGCCAGGGTGGCGCCATAGACGGCACCGGCACCGCTGCCCGACAGCGCGGCCGCGCCGGTCTGGTTATCGCTGCTGTCGATGAGGGTGGCGGTCAGGCCCGGAGGCTGGCCGTTGAAATTGGCGGCCGGATCGAACCGCAGTTGGGCGCCCTGCGACAGCACCAGCGCGTTGTTGGCCGACACGTCGGTGGAGATCGTGTTCCAGTTCGTGCCGTCGGTCGAATATTGCCATACGCCCTGCGTCGCCGGGTTGGCGGTGTTGCCGGTGATGGCCACGCCGGCCAGGGTGTTGGCGGTGGAGGCGGTGGGGCCGCCCGCGGCCTGCTGGTCATCCGTCGTGTCGTTGAAGCTGGGATTGAACAGGTCGTGGACGCTGGCGGCGGGGGGCGTGGTTTCGTCCTCGGTCCCTGCCGCCAGGGTCTCGGTCTCCTTGCCCGCGACCACGGTCGGCGCGTCGTTGACCTGGGCGACAGACGTGTCGAGCGCGACCGATGTGGCGCTGAGGGATGTGGTGCCGCCCGTCGTGGTGACGTCGATGCCGGTCAGCGCCATCGGGGCCGTGGCGTTGGCCAGGGTGGCGCCATAGACGGCGTCGGCACCGCTGCCCGACAGCGCGGCCGCGCCGGTCTGGTTATCGCTGCTGTCGATGAGGGTGGCGGTCAGGCCCGGAGGCTGGCCATTGAAATTGGCGGCCGGATCGAACCGCAGTTGCGCGCCCTTCGACAGCACCAGCGCGCTGCCGGCCGACACGTCGGTGGAGATCGTGTTCCAGTGCGTGCCGTCGGTCGAATATTGCCATACGCCCTGCGTCGCCGGGTTGGCGGTGTTGCCGGTGATGGCCACACCGGCCAGCGTGTTGGCGTTCGAGCCTGTGGTGTTGCTGGTGGCGTTCTGCTGGTCCGTCGCGTCGTTGAAGCTGGGATTGAACAGGTCGTTGACACTGGCGGAGGGGGGCGTGGTCGCGTCCTCGGTGCCAGCAGCCAGGGTTTCGGTCTCCTTGCCCGCGACCACGGTCGGCGCGTCGTTGACCGAGGTGACCTGGACGGTCAGGGGTTCGGTGGTGGCGCTGATCGAGGAAGTGCCCCCGGCAGTGCTGACATCGACGCCGCTCTGCGCGATCGGATTGGTGGCGTTGGCAAGGTCGACGCCATAGACCGACTTGCCGCCATCCGTATAGAGGGCCGCCGCGCCATCTGCCGCGCCGCTGTTGTCGATGACCTGGGTGGTGAGGCCGCCGGGCTGGCCGTTATAATTTGCCACCGGCACGAATTGCAGTTCCGCGCCCTTGGAGAGGACCAGGGCGTTGCTGGTGGAGAGGCCGGAGGGCAGAGCCGTCCAGCTTGATCCGCCATCGGTGGAATATTGCCACGTTCCCTGGGTTACCGGATCGGCGGCGTCGCCGGTGATGGCGATGCCGGCCAGCGTGTTGGCGGCCGAGGCAGTGATACCGCCCGCCGCTTTCTGCTGGTCGGTGCTGTCGGAGAATACCGGATTGAACAGGGTTGCGACCTGGGCGGCCGTCGAGGGCCCGCCTGCCGAATCTTCCGGCGTGGTCAATGCCTGCGGCGCGCCGGTCATGGTCGGGGCATCGTTGAGGGGGGCGACAGACGTGTCGAGCGCGACGGAGGTGGCGCTGAGGGACGTGGCGGCGCCCGTCGTGGTGACGTCGATGCCGGTCAGTGCCATCGCGGTCGTGGCGTTGGCCAGGGTGGCGCCATAGACGGCACCGGCACCGCTGCCCGACAGCGCGGCCGCGCCGGTCTGGTTATCGCTGCTGTCGATGAGGGTGGCGGTCAGGCCCGGAGGCTGGCCGTTGAAATTGGCGGCCGGATCGAACCGCAGTTGGGCGCCCTGCGACAGCACCAGCGCGTTGTTGGCCGACACGTCGGTGGAGATCGTGTTCCAGTTCGTGCCGTCGGTCGAATATTGCCATACGCCCTGCGTCGCCGGGTTGGCGGTGTTGCCGGTGATGGCCACGCCGGCCAGGGTGTTGGCGGTGGAGGCGGTGGGGCCGCCCGCGGCCTGCTGGTCATCCGTCGTGTCGTTGAAGCTGGGATTGAACAGGTCGTGGACGCTGGCGGCGGGGGGCGTGGTTTCGTCCTCGGTCCCTGCCGCCAGGGTCTCGGTCTCCTTGCCCGCGACCACGGTCGGCGCGTCGTTGACCTGGGCGACAGACGTGTCGAGCGCGACCGATGTGGCGCTGAGGGATGTGGTGCCGCCCGTCGTGGTGACGTCGATGCCGGTCAGCGCCATCGGGGCCGTGGCGTTGGCCAGGGTGGCGCCATAGACGGCGTCGGCACCGCTGCCCGACAGCGCGGCCGCGCCGGTCTGGTTATCGCTGCTGTCGATGAGGGTGGCGGTCAGGCCCGGAGGCTGGCCATTGAAATTGGCGGCCGGATCGAACCGCAGTTGCGCGCCCTTCGACAGCACCAGCGCGCTGCCGGCCGACACGTCGGTGGAGATCGTGTTCCAGTGCGTGCCGTCGGTCGAATATTGCCATACGCCCTGCGTCGCCGGGTTGGCGGTGTTGCCGGTGATGGCCACACCGGCCAGCGTGTTGGCGTTCGAGCCTGTGGTGTTGCTGGTGGCGTTCTGCTGGTCCGTCGCGTCGTTGAAGCTGGGATTGAACAGGTCGTTGACACTGGCGGAGGGGGGCGTGGTCGCGTCCTCGGTGCCAGCAGCCAGGGTTTCGGTCTCCTTGCCCGCAACCACGGTCGGCGCGTCGTTGACCGAGGCAACCTGGACGGTCAGGGGTTCGGTGGTGGCGCTGATCGAGGAAGTGCCCCCGGCAGTGCTGACATCGACGCCGCTCTGCGCGATCGGATTGGTGGCGTTGGCAAGGTCGACGCCATAGACCTGCTTGCCGCTACCATCCGTATAGAGGGCCGCCGCGCCATCTGCCGCGCCGCTGTTGTCGATGACCTGGGTGGTGAGGCCGCCGGGCTGGCCGTTATAATTTGCCACCGGCACGAATTGCAGTTCCGCGCCCTTGGAGAGGACCAGGGCGTTGCTGGTGGAGAGGCCGGAGGGCAGAGCCGTCCAGCTTGATCCGCCATCGGTGGAATATTGCCACGTTCCCTGGGTTGCCGGATCGGCGGCGTCGCCGGTGATGGCGATGCCGGCCAGCGTGTTGGCGGCCGAGGCAGTGATACCGCCCGCCGCTTTCTGCTGGTCGGTACTGTCGGAGAATACCGGATTGAACAGGGTTCCAACCTGGGCGGCCGTCGAGGGCCCGCCTGCCGAATCTTCCGGCGTGGTCAATGCCTGCGGCGCGCCGGTCATGGTCGGGGCATCGTTGACGGGGGCGACAGACGTGTCGAGCGCGACGGAGGTGGCGCTGAGGGACGTGGCGGCGCCCGTCGTGGTGACGTCGATGCCGGTCAGCGCCATCGCGGTCGTGGCGTTGGCCAGGGTGGCGCCATAGACGGCGTCGGCACCGCTGCCCGACAGCGCGGCCGCGCCGGTCTGGTTATCGCTGCTGTCGATGAGGGTGGCGGTCAGGCCCGGAGGCTGGCCATTGAAATTGGCGGCCGGATCGAACCGCAGTTGCGCGCCCTGCGACAGCACCAGCGCGTTGTTGGCCGACACGTCGGTGGAGATCGTGTTCCAGTTCGTGCCGTCGGTCGAATATTGCCATACGCCCTGCGTCGCCGGGTTGGCGGTGTTGCCGGTGATGGCCACGCCGGCCAGCGTGTTGGCGTTCGAGCCTGTGGTGTTGCTGGTGGAGTTCTGCTGGTCCGCACTGTCGGAGAAATTGCCGCTGAACAGGCTGCTCACCGTCCGCGCCGGGCCGGTGGTGACGTCTTCCGTGCCCGTGGCCAAGGTCGCGCCGCCGCTGGCGAGCGGTGCGTTGTTGACGGCAGTCACCACCAGCGGGACGGATTCGGACGCAGAGGAATAGGCCGCGGTATAATCCGCAGCCGGCGTGGTGGTGCCGTCGGTGCCGGTGCCCAGGGCGGGGTTCGTCGGCAGGGTGGTGACGGTACCATTATGGACACCATCGGCCTGATCCCATGCGCGGAAGGTCAGGGCATTCGGGATCGTGCCGTTCCAGTTCGGGTCGGTCGGCTGGAAATAGACGCGGTCCTGACCCGCGCTGTCCGCCACCAGATTCAGCGCCTGACCCGGCGCCAGGGTCAGTGCCGCCCACTTCGTGCCGCCATCGGTGGTATAATACCAGGTACCGACAGGGCCTGTGCTGCCGTCCGGCTGCCCCGCCGTCGTGGTGGCGGCGGTAATGGCGATGCCGGGGGTCGAACCGGCCGTGCTTTGGCCGTTGAACAGGTTCGCGCCATCGCTATCCGTCACGTTGGCGCTGTTGATCAGGGTGTTGATCGCCGTACCGACGGGGCCAGTGGGCGTCCCGGTGCTGTTTCCAACCTCCCCCGCCGCCGTCAGGGAGACGGGAACGGTCGTATCCAGGACCGGCGAATCGTCGGACGGGACGACCGTGATGCTTCCCGTCGTCACCACCGGCGTGGTGGCACCGTTTTCGTAGAGCGAGATCGTCACGTCCCGCGTTGTATCCGTGGGCGTGGCGGAGGTATCGTAATAGGCGACCGATTGCAGCGCCGCCTGCCACTGCGCCAGGGTCGCGGTGCCGCTGGCGGGTGTCAGGGTCAGGATGCCGGTGTTGGAATCATATGTCGCGCTCAGGCCGTTCGCAGCCGCGGCGGTGGCTTGCAGCACGTCTTCGGCGGCCTGGACATTGGTGATCTGGATGGTCGCCTTCTGGATCGAGTTCGCGCTGCCGCCCGACGCATCGGTCAGGCTGAGCGCGGGTTCGAGTTGCACGGCGCTGGCCGGGACCGCCGGATTGCTGCCCACGCCGGGATCGTTCGGTTCGGTGTAGGTAGCGGTGAAACCGGAGGGCGGGGGAATATCGACGGTCGCGAGCAGAGGTGTGCTGGTCTGCACGCCCCCGGTGCCCTGCGGCCCGTAAGTGCCGGAGAGGCCGGACATGCCTGTATTCCCGTCCGACAGGGTTGCGCCGATGGTAACGCCGGTCATGCCGGACGTGTCGCTGCCGGGGGTGTAGGTGTAGGTCAGGTTCTGGATCACGTCGGCAATGGACGACGCGGTGGCTGGCGTGTCGAACGTCACCACCAGCTTGCCGCCCGACTGGGTGTAGGTGCCCACTTCCGTGTGGTTGACCGTAACCGTACTGTCGGCACCGAAAGCCACGGTGCCACTGGTGCCGAAACCGAAACTGTCCGCGCCCGACGGCTGTGCCGTGCCGCTAACATAGCGCTGGACCGTTAGGACCGTGCCAGCATAGGAATCGCCGGACTTGCCGGCAGCACCCGTCGGGTCGGTCGTGGCTTTGCCAAGCAAATTGTCGATCTCGGCATCGGTGACCGTGACCGTGCCGCTGCCCAGCGCCACGGCCGTTGTTCCGTCGGCGTAGCCGGTAACCGGCGTGCCGCCCCACCCGGTGGCGGCGCCGGTGACGGACAGGACGGGGGCCTTGTCGGCCAGCGCGAAGGCCATGTTGACGCCGGTGGCAACCACGCCTGTTCCACCACCGTCGGGTGAGACGGTCGCCGTGTCGTTGGCGGTCGTGGCGTCGGGATTATCGGCATTATAGATCAGCGTTTCGTTCGCCGGCAGGCCGTCCGCGTTCGCATCGGGCAGGCTGACCTGTGCGAGAGAGGCCGCACCTGTCGCGGTGACCGCCCCCAACTGGGTCGTGGTTCCATAGATCGGGGCCAGGACGGAGTATGTGCCGGGGAAAGTGCTATTGGACGGGGTCGTCTTCACGGTCTGGCTGAAATTGTCCCCTGTCGTAGTGTAGTCTCCATCCGCCCCCGCGCTGGTGACCGTGACCGTGACATTGCCGAGCGGGGTATCCGTTGCTGAATCGTACGCCGTCGGGTCGTTGCCCAGCGCCTGCCAGACCTGGCCCGAGATGGCGGCGAGGCCGGTGGTGACGCTGGCGCTGTAGTTGTTCCGCGTGGTGTTCCCATTCCCGTCCGAGCTCACCGTCGCGGAGCCGTCCCGGCTTTCGGTCACGCCGCCGGTAGCGCCAACTATGGCGTTTTTCAGAGACAGCCAGTTGACGGTCGCCTTGGTTTCGGCCGCGCCCTCGGTCGGAACGGTGAGATTCACCGTGTAGGTAATCGTCTCCGTCTCGCCGCCCCCGAGGGTGAAGTTCCCCGTGATCGCATTGCCGGCGCCGTTGATCGCGGGCAGCGCCCCGTCGGTCGTCCCGGTTGTCGACGCGAGGCCCGAGAGGCTCAACGAACCCGCCACGTAGGTTTCGTTGCTGGCATCCAGCGGGTCGTACAAATTCACACCGTAGGCTGTAGCTGTATTGCTTCCGGTGTTCTTCAGGGTGTCCACATAGGTGACGGAGTTACCGGTGATGTTGCTGACCGTCTTGGTCAGGGTGACGTTCGGTTCCCTGACGTCTTCGGTCACCGCGCTGGGGGTTGTGGCGGTGCCGTTGGCGGTCAGGGTCAGCTTCTCGGTATTTCCGGCACCAATGGTGGTACCGGAAATGTTGCTGGTGTCGTTGTTCACCGTCGCCTTCATATCGACGACAACATAGGACGACCCGCCGCTGCCGCTGGAATTATTCTCCGTTACCGTGCCGAGATTTATGCTCAGAACCCCGTCCGCATAGGTAACGTCGGTCCCGTCTGCCACCGTAAGGGCCTGCGTGGCGATGGCTCCCGCGGCGGTCGTGCCCGATGTCTGAACGCCCGAAGAAGTCGAGGATTTGTCGGCGGCCGCCAGCAGGGCATCCAGGGTCGTGGAACGCATCTGCCCATCGGGGCTGATCAGCTCGATCTTGACCGAACTGGTGTCCAACGTCAGGTTCGCCGGCGGCAAGGCGAAGTTCAGCACGATGTCGTTCGATCCTTGCGGCAGGGTCGCTGTGCCGCGCAGGGTGATAACATCGCCCGGAACGACACGGACATTACTCTGCGGCGAATTCGCGCCCGGGCCGTTAATTGCCGTGCCGTTGGCCTCCCCCACGATCGACAGGACCGCGCTCACCGATCCTACCGTGGAGGTGGTGGACTGCGTCCCGGTCGTGACGACATCGGGAGGTGTCAGGGGCGTTGTCGTCGTGTCGGCCGGGACGGAATTGGCTGTGACGTTATCCGTGACCTTTACCTGCGTTCCCACCGTAAGGTTCTGCGCGACCGTGCCGTTGATCGTGTAGGTCAGGGTCTGGTCGGCGGCCAGCCCTTTCGCGGCCAGATTGGTCAGGTAGGTGTTGATCGTGCTGTTGAGATTCGTGATTGACGAACCGCTGTAAGAGAACGATCCCTGTGCGAAACTATAGGTCACACCGGTCAGACTTGCAGGCACAACCGGGTTGACGGTCACGTCATAGGCCGTGACCGGGCCAGTGTTTTTAATCGTGGCCGTATAACTCACCGCTTCATTACTGTAGGCGGAGGTCGGAGCCGACGTGAACGATTCGGTCAGTTTGGGCTCTTGCTCCTTGACGACCAGATCGTTCGCGGCGAGCGGGGTCGAGCTGCCGCCGCCGGGGGCGTAGTTCAGCGTGGCCGTCAGTGGCGTGAGGTCCTGGCCATTGCTGGCCATGGCGTTCGTGTAATTGGCCGTGTAGGTCAGGCTGATCGGCGCCGTGCTGCTGGTCGTGTTTGCGACGGTCTTGCCCAGATCGAAGGTCAGGGTCGTGACGCCGTTCGTGTCGGTTGTCGACTTGACACCCTGGGTCCCCCCGGACAACACGACGTTGCTGTCCGCAGTTACGGCACCGCTTTGGTCGACATAAGTCACACCCTTGGGCAGCGTGACCGTGACCGTGACATCGTCCGATCCGTTGGTCAGTTGGCCTTGCGGCACATTGACCGTGACAGTGGTGGTGCGCTGCTCGCCCGCCACGACGGTATTGTCAGCCGGTTCCGTGCCCGCCACGGTCTCGACGGATTTATCAGCCCCAGCCTGGTCCATGCCGTTGAAATCTGTCGTGCCGCCAACACCGTTGATGCTCGATGCGCTGAGAACCTGCGAGATGGTGGGTGACTGCACGGTAATGGTCGCGGCGTCACTGATATCGCTGCCATCGGTGGCGCCCAGTTGCACGCCGCTGCTGTTGACGAAGTTCGTCGCATCCGTATTGGCGGTGTTGGTATAGGATACGACTTGCGCCCCGGCGGTGACGACCGATCCGGCATCGATCCCGTCGGGAAGGCTCAGATCGTAGGTAATGGTCAGGCTGTTGGCGGCGGTGATATTGCCGCTGCTGTCCTTGGTCGCGGCCGCCAGGACTTCGCCTGTCGTGCTGCCACCACTGTTCAGCACGGTGGACAGGTTCAGCCCGCTGGTCGAGAAATAGGCCGTTAGCTCCGGCCCCGTCAGGGCATAGGTCGCACCGCCGGAGGTGGTAACGGCCATGTTTGTGATCAGGGCCTGGACCTGAGCTGCCGTCATGCCCGGGATGGTCGGTGTCGTGCCGCTGACGGTCAGGGCGTACATGTCTCCGCTGCCGGAATTTTCCACCGTGGTGGCAATCCGGGCGGTATCGCCACCATTGGCGCCGGTCGCGTTCAGGTCGTCCTGCTGCACCAGGCCGCTTGTATTGGGATCTGTGCTGTTAACGAATGGCGACACTCCGGCTGCGGTTGTATTGGCCGCCTCGTAAGACTTAGTCGGGTCGGTCGAGCCACTGGTCAGCGACGGGTCCTGCAACGTGTAGTTAATCGCCCCGCTATCGGTCCCGTCATGCACGATCGACACGACGCCAGTCTTCAGCTCCGCCTGGGGCGAGCCGACCGTCGACTGGACGATTTTCGAGACAGCGGTCGTTCCGCCCTGGCCATCGGTGAAGTTGGACTGTTCCTGGCTGGTCATCTGCAGCCCATCGGCATAGGGCGCGTCGGTCGCCTTCACCGTGTACAGAATCGTGACCGTCTGGTCGCTGGTGGAGGTCGTGACGGGGTTAAGTTTGAACTCCACGCTGTTCGGCCCGCTGGCCGCCGTGGCCGAGGCAATCGTAATGGCCGGGCCGGTCGATGTTACATAATAAGATCCCGCAGTCTGCTCCACGTTGGCTTCGGACGACGCTTCGCTATATGGCGCCGTCGCGGGCACGGTTCCCGATACCGTCGGGTCGGTGGTGGCGAATAGCGGCTCCGGCAGGTAGGATGTCAGGTCCAGCCCCGCGTACGTGCCCGTCTTCAGCGGGTAGGTTACCGCGTAGGTGACAAGGTCGCCCGCCTTGATGGGCGTCGTCGCGGCATTTGTCGTGCTGCCGTTGATCGCGTACACCGCCAGGGTGGGCGCGCTTTCCGGCACGGTTAATGTGGTCTGCGAATCGTCAGTCGCGTATTCCGCCGCGCCGGACGTGCCATTTACCAGGATCGGGTTGCCGCTTGTATCGAGAAGGTTCGCGGTCGCGGTAACGCTGGTCTTCAGCGTGTCGCCCTCGGTAACCGGCTGGCCGGCGTGGAGGGGGTCGATAAAGGTCGTATTGGCCTGCGTGGTATATGTCAGGCTGGCGGTGGTGCCGGCCTTCATGTTCGGGTTGTCCGCCAGGTTGTAGGAAACCGTGGTGATGCCGGTCGTCAGATCCGCGACGTAACTCCAGTTCGAGCCGGTGCCAGTAGAGATTTGATCGCCAGTACCCGCTTGCGTGCTGGTCACAGGGCTGGTTATGCCCGCGAACGTGACCGTCTGGGACGCGCCTGTCATGTCCGTGTATTTCAGGGTGGCGCCGTTGCCGGCCAAAAGCGTCTGCCCGTCCTGGATCGTTTCGGTCAATGTCTGCAGGTTCGAGGCGTAGTAGTCCGAGCTTTCGAGACTGACCTTATGCGAGATCGTATCGCCCGGCATGACTTCGGTCGTGCTGTTTTCGGTAGAACTGCCCGTGGCGGTATCGGTCGCGGTTTCCTGGATGGCGAAAGCCTTGGCGTCGAACGTGCTGGTGGCGCCGGGCGCGGCGGCAATGGAGACATCCGTGAAGCTGACCGGACTATCGGCGACGTAATCCGGCGAATTGGCCGGCGCGGTCCAGGTTCCCGCACTATAGGCCTCGGTGGGTGTGGGGATCTGCTGGGGGGCCACGTTGCCGGTTGTCGTATCGGCTGTCAGGATCTGCGCCCCGCTGACGTCGGTCTGGCCCACATAGACGGGGATCTTGATCGTCGTTGTCCCGTTCGCGGCCGAGATGTTGTCCAGTTCGACGGAGACCGTGCCGCCCTGTCCCGCTGTCGCGGCGGGATCGGGTGTATAGACGGGGGTCTTGTAAGATGGCGTGGAGGACGAACCTGTCACGGAGATCGTACCGCTCGTATTATACGTTACCTGATCCGGCAGCTTGACGGTAATGGTCGCCTTGCCGATCGCGTTGTCCGTCGTGATATCGCCCGGCGTTACGGTGACCTGATAATAGTTGACGAAATCGGAACCGGTCGGGCTTTCGTCCTCGCCCTCCGATGTAATGACCTGCGACTGGATGTTAAGCAGGTCCAGCGGCGAAGAGGCCTCCGCCGTGCTGCCGTAGACAGGCGTGCCGCCGGTCGCGGATGCGCCCAGCTGGTAGCCGCCTGCCGCGTATATGGAAACGTCACCGCCCGTCGTGCCATCCGCCGCGGTCACGCCCGTCAGCGCACTGGTGACGGACGCCGTGGTGGTTCCGAAGGTCGCCTGCATGTCTATGGTTGGCTGGCCCACGGTATAGCTGCCGAACGGCAGGGCGGCGACGTACATCGTATCACCCGCCACCATGCCGCTGGGAGCGTTGACCCACTGCTTGGTCAGCGGGTTGGTCGCCCCGACGACACCGTCCTGCTTCACCAGGGTGACCGCCGTGGGGGAGAGGGATTCGAGCACCGTGGCCGAGCCATCCGCCGCGAGGGAGACGACATTCAGCGATTGCAGCGGCGTGACCTGCTTTGAATTGTTCGGCGCGAAAACCTCGACGAACGGCGAATATCCCGTGCCGGTGCCGTCATTCTTGAAGGTAAGGTTTTCGGTAAAGGTATTGCCCAGCAGGATATCGGATTGCGATCCGGCCAGCGCGATCGTCATGGTCGCATTGGGGACCGAGGAATCCAGGACGGACTGGTAGTCGGCCTGCGCCTGTGCCGAGAACGGGCTGCCCACCTGGGCGGAACTGATGCCCGCCGTCTGTTCCAGCGTCCAGTCGCCGCCCAGGGTGGCCAGGCCGGTCTTGTCGGTGGAGGCCGCGATGTCCGCGCCCGTCAGGGTATGCAGGTCATCGACCAGGGCCTGGCCGTCGGCGCCCTGGCCGACATCGCAGCCCCAGAACAGGATCTGGCCGCCCGGCGCCAGCGCGTCGCCCCAGCCGGTGACCTGCCGGCTGTCGGCCGCGACCGTGGCCTCGTTGATCGTGCTGCTGCCCAGTTCCGCCGCGCCGGGCTGGCCGTAGGTCAGGAAACTGACCGATTGCAGGTCCTGCTGGTGCGCCAGAACGCGCGAGACCACGTCCATGCCGTTGCTGTCGGGCGAGACGACGACGACGCCGACGGTGTCGGGCAGCGAGGCCGTCAGTTCCTTCCAGTCGGTAACGCGCGAATCAACGAAGACGATCGCGGTCAGCGGGCCGGCGGCGGCGGCACTGTCGGCCAGGGTGGGGGCCTGGCTGTGGTCGGTATGGCCGGGTTCGGGGCGGGATGTGCCGGCGGCCGGCGGGGCGTCCGCCACGGCCTCCATCGCATCGGCGACGGCCGTGCCCTCGTGCGTGTCGATTCCGTCATGGTGCGCATGGTGATGCGCGATATGCGCAATGCTGCCATCGAAAAGATAGCGTTGTTCCAAGATCAGACGCATCGGGCCGCCCTAAATGAAAATGCCTCGCAAAGCAGTCAACACGAGGCACTGTATTACATATCCCAAATAATGCAGGATTTTCAGGCCACGGCAATCCGGGCGTTAACTTTTTTTTCCTTTTTTTTCGCGCTGTAACAAATGGGCATTGACCAAATAACAAAAAGATATTTTAAAGCTGAAGTCGTAGCCATAGGGGCGATGTATATCGGGATGGGCTATAGCGTGCGGGTCGCTTTCGCAGCCTCGGCGCTTGAAACCGCTTTATTGAAATTCGGATACAATGCACCATTACGTCGAACGCGCGAGACGGCTTCCGGTTGTGTCCCTGACTGTTTCCGCCCTTCTTGCGCTCTCGGCCTGCGGCGTGCGGCCGAAGCCGATGTCCTTGCAGGAACATATCGCCCGCGCGGACAAGGACCAGGCTGTCATCACAGCCGGTTATGTTCCGCTGAAGGGCGGGTTGAGCCTGGGGACAGCCATCGCCCGCGCCCTCAAATACAATTACGACGCGCAGGTCGCGAAGCTGGAAGCCAGCCAGCAGGAAAAGCAGATCGACCTTGCCCTGATGCAGATGCTGCCGCATCTGGCAGCCGATGCCGGGTATTCGCAGCGCAGCAATAATAATGCGGCGGAAAGTATCGACTGGTTCACCAACCAGCGTTCGCTCGATTATTCTTATTCCGAACAGGCCGCCCATGGCACGGGAGACATCAGTTTCTCGTGGAACATGATGGATGCCGGAATCAGCTATTTCAGCGCGCGCCAGCAATCCTATCGCGCGCTGATCGCGGTCGAACGCCGACGCCGGGCCATCAACGACCTGGTGAAGGCGGTGACGACCAGCTATTGGGAGGCCGTGGCCGCACAGGTCATGCTGCCCCGGCTGGACCCGATCATCAAGGATGCGGAAGCGATGCTGGCGGCGTCGCATGACGCGGCGAACGCCCATCTGCAATCGCCGCTGACCTTGCTGGATTACCAGCAATATATCATCCAGCTTCTGGGCGACCTGCGCCGCATCCGCGACGAACTTGTCAGCGCCAGGATCCAGCTTGCCTCGCTGATCGACGTGCCGCAGGATTCAGTGCTGACATTGACGACGCTGCCGCAGGACGTGAAGCCGATCATGTCGCTGGATAACGTGGCACTGGAGCGGATGGGGCTGGTCATGCGGCCTGAGCTGCGGATGGAAGCCTATCAGCAGAAGATCGACCGGCAGGATGTCTATAAGGAAATCCTGAGGATGATGCCGGGCATCGGCGCCATCGGAAACGGTAATTTCGATTCGAACAGCCTGCTGGTCCATAATATCTGGGGGCAGATCGGCGTTCGCGGCACCATCAATCTGATGAACATGGTGCAGGGGCCGCGCGCCATCTCGATGGCCAAGAGCAATGTCAGGCTGTCGGAAGCACGGCGCCTGGCACTGAGCATTTCGGTGCTGACGCAGGTCAATCTGAGCGCGCAACGCTATCGCACCGCGCTGGACGGGTTGAAGACCGCGCGCGAAATCAACGATGTCAGCCTGCAGATGGAGCGGCTGGCGGATGTCGCCTCGTCGGCCGGCGCGCAATCCAAGGCCGACCGGCTCCGCCACCAGATGGCGGCGCTGCTGGGGCAGTTGGCCTACAGCCGCAACCTGGCGCAGACACATCAGGCGCTGGCCAATGTCTATGCCTCGGTCGGTGTCGACCTGGTGCCGGCCAATGCGGACATGCAGGATCTGGCGCGGCTGACCATGCAGGTCGAACATTCGATCGCGGGATGGGAGGCCGGGCAGTTGCCTGACCTGACGCTGCCCGAAACCGCTTCGGCGCATGGCGGAGACGTTCCTGTCGCCCATGCCCAGCCGCCCGCGTCGTCCGGCCAGCCCGTTGCCTCGGTCGAGCCGGCGGCCAGCGCCGGGTAATGGGCCGATCGGAAAACCGGCGTGCCATCCTGGCCGCATTCCATGCCGGCGGCGATGTCCGGTTCGCGTAATGGGTATCATATCACGATGCGTTTCGCTGTTGCCTTGTCGTCTCTCCTGCTGACGGGCGTGCCCGGTGCGGCCGCCTGGGCGGCCGATACGCCGCCGGTGGCCGCTTCCGTCAAAAGCGCGGCGGTGCCGGCCGTGCCCGTACCGGTTGCACCGGTACAGTCAGCCATGGTCGCGGGCGGGGCAAGCGCGGTGCCCGGGGCGCCGGCCGGCCATCGGCCCGCCGTACAGATTTCAACGCCGGTCAGCGCGCAGATCAGCGCGACCATGTCCGGCCAGTTGGCCGAATTTCCGTTTCGCGATGGCGACCGGTTTCATGCCGGGGATGTGCTGGCACGGTTCCAGTGCGGCCAGCAGAAGGCGACGCTGGCCCATGCACGGGCGGAATATATCAAGCGCAAGGGCCTGCTGGAGGTCCAGAACCGCATGAAGGCGCTGGGCCAGTGGAGCATGTCCGACCTGCGGTCGGCCTCGGCCGATGCCGAGGCCGCGGAAGCGGACCTGGAAATGGCGACGGCGGTGGTGGCGCAATGCACGATCGTCGCGCCGTTCAATGGCCGGGTTTCCAACATCCTGGTCCATAACTACCAGTATCTTTCGCCGGGTACCCCGATGCTGGATATCCTGGACGATTCGTCGCTGGAACTGTCGATGATCGTCTCGTCGATGGAATTGCGGCATCTGCAGCCCGGCACGCCCTATCGCGTGTGGATCCACGAGACCGATCATACCTATGACGCGGTGGTCAGCCGCCTGTCGGGCAAGGTCGATCCGGTCAGCAAGACCATCAAGGTTTATGGGCAACTGGCCAAGCCGGAGCCGGATCTTCTACCGGGCATGACCGGCGACGCCATCCTGACGAACTGACCCCGTATTGATGTCGCATACCCCCCCGCGCGAGATCGCGGGCCGAGATGTCCGCCAGGCTGATCTGCTGCTGTTTTCGGGGGTCCTGGAACTGTGCGAGCGGATCAGGACCTGCCCGCGCGAGGAACTGGATTTCGTCCTTGTCAACGAAACTCGGGAACTGATTCCGTATCAGCAGGCGGCCCTTTACACGCAGGTGACGCAGGCCGTGACGGCGGTGTCGGGCGTGGCGGTGTTCGAGCGATCCGCGCCCTATGTCCGCTGGATCGACAGCGTATTCCTTGCCGTCGCCCGGCATGACAAAGGCGCGGGCGACGGCGCGGCGGGCACGGTGCGTGCGCTGACGGCCGCCGACCTGCCGGCGGAGGTCGGTGCCGCATGGGGCGACTGGCTGGGGGCACATGGCCTGCTGGTGCCGCTGGCCTCGCGCCACGGGCTGCTGGGAACCTGGCTGCTGGCGCGAAGCGAACCATGGACCGCGCGCGAGGCCCGGCTGCTTTCCCTGATCGGCGGGGCCTATGCCGAAGCTCGCCAGCTGGCCGACCTGCCTTATCGCCCCCCGGCACGCCATCGCGCGCGGCGCTGGGTGCTGGGTGGTGCCGCGCTGGTCGCGGCGATCGCGCTTTTTCCCGTCCGTTCCTGGGTGCTGGCGCCGGCCGAGGTGGTGGCGGCCGACCCGGCCTATATCCGCGCGCCCTTTGCCGGGATCGTGCGGCAGATCGATGCCCCGCCGAACGGGCCGGTGCGGGCCGGTGCGGTGGTGGTGGAACTGGAACGCGCGCAACTGGAAAGCCAGTTCCAGGTCGCCCGCAAGGCGTGGGAGGTAGCCCGGACCGAATATGACGAAGCGGTGCAGGCCGGCATGTCGGACCCCAAGGCGCGGGCCCAGGCCGAGCAGTTGCGCGGACGCATCGACGAGGAAGAGGCCCAGATGCGCTATCAGGACGACCTGTTGCGCAAGGCCTCGATCCCGGCGCCGATGACCGGGCTCGCGCTGTATAATGACCCTTCGGAATGGATCGGGCGGCCGGTGGAGGCCGGCGAACGCATCCTCATGGTCGCGCCCGCCCTGTCCCGACGCATCGAAATCCGACTGCCGGTGACCGAGATCGGGCATTTCGACCCCGGATCGACCGTGCGGTTCTTCGACAATGTGCGGCCCGACCGGCCGAACGAGGGCCGTCTGGTCTTTGCATCGTATGGCAGCAGCGCCACGACGGCCGGCATCCTTGCCTATACGCTGCGGGCGGACATGGGGGCCGACATGCGGCTGGGGCTGAAGGGCACCGCGCGCATCTACGGCCCCCGGCATGTCCTGATCCTGTGGGCGCTACGCAAGCCGTTGAGCATCGTCCGGCAATGGTTTTCGTTCTGAGCGCCGGGGCCGGCGTGTCCCCTGCGGCCCCGTCCGCGCCATCGCCGCCGCCGCCGGCTTGGCCGGCGTTGCGTGACGACCTGGAACTGCTGCGCGGCCCGGTCTTCGCCGGCGCCCCGACCTGGACGCTGTATGATCCGGCCCGCCATCGCTATATCCGGCTGGGCTGGGTCGAGATGGAAATTCTCCAGCGGTGGCACCTGGCCGATGTCCAGGCCATCATCGCGGACATCGTGTCGACGACGACCCTTCGGCCCACGCCGAAGGACGTGACCGACATGCTGCTGTTCGCGCGGCAGGCGGAACTGGTCACGCCCGGCCAGCGCGGTGACAGCGTGCGGCTGGCGCAACGCGCGCGCCGGCCGGGCGCGCTGACGTGGCTGTTGCATCATTATCTTTTCTTCAGGGTCCGGCTGTGCAATCCGGACCGGCTGTTGGCGTGGGCGGCGCCGCATCTGCGCTGGATCTTCACGCGCGGGTTCTGCGTGGGGGCTGGGCTGCTGGCGTTGACCAGCCTGCTGCTGATCGCGCAGCAATGGGCGACGTTCGCCCAGGGATTCGCGCGGCTGATGACGCCCGAAGGGGCGTTCGGCATTGCCTGCGCGCTGGTACTGAGCAAAATCCTGCATGAATGCGGGCATGGTATTGCCGCCCGGCATTTCGGTTGCCGTGTGCCGTCGATGGGTGTGGCGTTCCTGGTTCTCTGGCCGGTCCTGTGGACGGATACCACCGATGCGTGGCGTCTGACGCGGACGCGGGACCGACTGATCATCGATTGTGCCGGCATGGTGGCGGAGACGCTGCTGGCGGCGTGCGCGTCGATCGTGTGGAGCGTGCTGCCTGACGGCCCGCTGCGCGACGGGGCGTTCACGCTGGGCAGTTCGACATGGATCCTGACGCTGTCGGTCAATCTCAGCCCGCTGATGCGTTTCGACGGCTATTATATCCTGTCCGACCTTCTGGGCGTGCCGAACCTGCAGGAGCGGGCTTTCGCCTGGACGCGCTGGCGCACCCGGCGGCTGCTGTTCGGAGGGGACGCGCCGCCGCCGGAGCCGTTTTCGCGGCGGCAGGGCGGGTTGCTGCTGGGATATAGTATCGCGACCTGGTTCTATCGGTTCTTCCTGTTCACCGGCATTGCGCTGGTGGTCTATCACGCCGTGTTCCGTGCCCTGGGGGCGGTGCTGATGGGCATCGAATTGTGGGTATTCCTCGCGCGGCCGGTTCTGCGGGAGGCGGCGGAGTGGGTGCGGCAGATGCGGTCGCACCACCGGCATCGGCGTGCGCAGGTCACGGCGCTGGCGGTACTGGCCGGGCTGGCGTTGCTGCTGGTTCCGTGGCGGACGCACCTGCATGTGCCGGCCATCCTGCGGGCGGCCGAGCAGGCCGAGCTTTATACCGACGATGCCGGGGTGGTGACCGCCCCGCCGGTCGACGGCATCGAACTGGTGAAAGGACAGTCCGTCGCCGCCCTGCGCTCGCCCGCGCTGGAGCATGATGTCGCGGTAGGGCGGGCGCGGCTGGTTTCGCTGCAGGCCAGCCTAGCGGGACGCGATTTCGATCCGACGCAGACATCGGCCCTGAACGACACGATCGACCAGATCGCACAGCAGACCGCCGAACTAGACCATTTGCAGGCGTCCATGCGGCTGCTGACGGTGCGGGCACCTTTTTCCGGCCGGTTGGTGGATGTTCCAGCCGATATCCGGGCCGGCGACACGCTGCGTCGCCATGAGCGGATAGGCACCCTTGTCACCGACACGCGCGCCGTCATAGAGGCCTATGTCGACGAGGCCGATATCGAGGGGCTGCGCATCGGCGCGCGGGCTTGGTTCCGGGCACCGGGGGCGGACGGCGCGGTGACGGAGGCACGGGTAACGGCGATTTCGGCGGCTTCGATCGGGCATCTGGATTCGCCGGAAGCGGCGTCGGTCTATGGCGGTCATATCCAGGCGCGCAAGGACGATAATGGGCAACTTGTGCCCGATGGGGCCGTGTATCGCGTGATCCTGGAGCCGGAGAAGGTATTCGGGCGCATTCCTCCGCGCCAGCCCGGCACGGCCATTATCCAGAGCCGGCCGATGTCGCTGCTGACGCGGGTGTATCGCCGGACGGTTGCATTGCTGATGGGTGAAGCGGGATTCTGAATGACCCTTGACTGACCTGCTGTGTAGGATTTCTTTCGATTTGAAATAGAGTCTGGCCCATCGAGAGGACAGACTGATGAAGCACAGCCGTTTCAGCGAAGAGCAGATCATTGGCATCCTGAAGGAACAGGAAGCCGGGAGCATGACGGCGGATGTGTGCCGCCGTCATGGCGTCAGCGAGGCGACATTTTACAAATGGAAGGCCAAATATGGAGGGCTGGAGGTGTCTGAGGCCAGGCGGCTGAAGGCGCTGGAGGACGAGAACGCGCGGCTGAAGAAACTGCTGGCGGAGTCCGTTCTGAACGAGGCGGCGCTGCGCGAGCTTCTGGAAAAAAATGGTAGGGCCCGCCGTGAAGCGGGAAGCTGTCGCTCATTTGCGAGAAATTTTCGCGATGAGCGAGCGTCGGGCCTGCCGGGTGATTGCCGTGGATCGCACGATGGTACGCTATCGCTCGGTGCGGCCGGATGACGGCGCGTTGCGGGATCGCCTGCGCGCTCTGGCCGAGACGCGCCGCCGGTTCGGTTATCGGCGGCTGTTCATTCTCTTGCGGCGAGAGGGTGAGCGATCGGGGATCACCCGCGTCTACCGGCTTTACCGCGAGGAAGGGCTGGCGGTGCGCAAGCGCCGGGCCCGCCGCAAGGCGATCGGCACGCGCGCGCCGATCCTGGTGACGGCCCGACCGAATGCCCGCTGGTCCTTGGATTTCGTCCACGACCAATTGGATAACGGGAGACGCTTCCGCGTGCTCAATATCGTTGATGACGTGACCCGGGAATGTCTGGCGGCCGTGCCGGACACTTCCGTCTCCGGTGCACGTGTCGTACGCGAATTGACGGCGCTGATGGTCCAGCGTCGCAGGCCGGCGATGATCGTATCCGACAACGGTACTGAACTGACCGCGAATGTCGTGCTGAAATGGGCACAGGATCATGGCGTGCAATGGCACTATATCGCCCCCGGCCGGCCCATGCAGAACGGCTATGTGGAGAGCTTCAATGGCCGGATGCGTGACGAACTGCTGAACGAGACGGTCTTTACCAGCATAGCCCAGGCCCGCGCCATCATTTCTGCCTGGGAAACCGATTACAACACCACCAGGCCGCATTCGGCCTTGGGATATCAGATCCCGGCCCCATAGCACACCCTACAACCAGGGGCTTAACTTTCCCTGAGGCTCTACTTTCCGTTGGGTGAAAGTTCCACAGCAGGTCAAAATGTGGAATGTGATCACTTGGAAATGGTGGATGGTCACCCCGGAGAATCTCGAAAGGGTCTATCCTCGTGCGGTCTACGGGATCTGCTTCGCCGAAGGCATGTGCCGGGCCCTTCGGGATCAGGCCAGTCAGCTGCCCTATAATGCTGCGCAACGTGGGGATGCTCCAATCCATTCTGAAGGCAGACGAAAGGACTGGATCCAGGAAAACCAAAGACGGAAATGTTTGCCGGAACGGATCGAAATATTGAATATAATTCAAGCATGTTGGGTGCCGAATGAACGTCTCTCTATAGTGAGGGATGATTTTTATCCTGTACGGTTAGGGCGGCAGATACCCCCTCAGCCTCAGCCTGAAATGGCGTTCGAGGATCTGTTGCGTGTCAGAATTCCGGACGTGCTCTAGGCCCGATCGACATTCAGGATTTCCTTCTTTTGGAATGAGTGATTCATAGAGCACCGTGTTGGAGCACGGAGCGTGGGATGGGGACCAAGCGTTACGAGTTGAACGAGGCGCAATGGCAGAGGATTGCGCCTCTGCTACCCGGCAAGGTCGGTGATGCGGGGCGCAGCGGGACGGATAACCGCATGTTCGTGAACGGCTGTCTTTGGATTCTGCGCTCCGGCGCGCATTGGAAAGACCTGCCTGAGCGGTATGGCAAATGGAAGACGGTACATCGTCGGTTCAGCCGATGGTGCCATGCCGGGGTGTGGGAAAAGGTTTTCGAGACGCTGACGGCCGATCGGAACAATCAGTATCTGATGCTCGATTCAACCATCGTTCGCACCCATCAGCAGGCCGCGAGCGGAAAAGGGGGGCCAAAGATCAGGCGCTGGGGCGTTCTCGAGGTGGTCTGACGACCAAGATCCATATGCTGGCCGATGCGCTGGGCCGCCCGCTGTGCTTCGTTGTCACGGCTGGTCAGGTTGGCGACGTCACCCAGGCGCCGGCCCTGCTCGCGGGTCAGGAAGGGGCGGCCGTCATTGCCGACAAAGCCTATGACAGCAATGCGTTACGTGCCCTCATCGCTCAGATGGGTGCAAAAGCCGTCATTCCTTGCAACCCGACCCGCAAGATTATCATCTCGCACGATCCCATCGCCTACAGGCTACGCAATCGTATCGAGCGGTGCTTCAACCGCCTCAAGCACTTCCGACGCTTCGCTACCCGATATGATCGACGCACCATCCATTTCCTCGGCTTCGTTCACCTCGCCTCAGCCATGATCTGGATGGCCTGAATGTCGATCGGTCCTAGGCCCGATCGACATTCAGGATTTCCTTCTTTTGGAAT
The DNA here is from genome assembly GCF_048695475.1 of Gluconacetobacter brunescens. Lineage (NCBI taxonomy): Bacteria > Pseudomonadati > Pseudomonadota > Alphaproteobacteria > Acetobacterales > Acetobacteraceae > Gluconacetobacter > Gluconacetobacter brunescens. Next base: position 1,042,787 of record NZ_JBLHEN010000002.1, read on the forward strand.
GAGTGATTCATAGAGCACCGTGTTGGAGCACGGAGCGTGGGATGGGGACCAAGCGTTACGAGTTGAACGAGGCGCAATGGCAGAGGATTGCGCCTCTGCTACCCGGCAAGGTCGGTGATGCGGGGCGCAGCGGGACGGATAACCGCATGTTCGTGAACGGCTGTCTTTGGATTCTGCGCTCCGGCGCGCATTGGAAAGACCTGCCTGAGCGGTATGGCAAATGGAAGACGGTACATCGTCGGTTCAGCCGATGGTGCCATGCCGGGGTGTGGGAAAAGGTTTTCGAGACGCTGACGGCCGATCGGAACAATCAGTATCTGATGCTCGATTCAACCATCGTTCGCACCCATCAGCAGGCCGCGAGCGGAAAAGGGGGGCCAAAGATCAGGCGCTGGGGCGTTCTCGAGGTGGTCTGACGACCAAGATCCATATGCTGGCCGATGCGCTGGGCCGCCCGCTGTGCTTCGTTGTCACGGCTGGTCAGGTTGGCGACGTCACCCAGGCGCCGGCCCTGCTCGCGGGTCAGGAAGGGGCGGCCGTCATTGCCGACAAAGCCTATGACAGCAATGCGTTACGTGCCCTCATCGCTCAGATGGGTGCAAAAGCCGTCATTCCTTGCAACCCGACCCGCAAGATTATCATCTCGCACGATCCCATCGCCTACAGGCTACGCAATCGTATCGAGCGGTGCTTCAACCGCCTCAAGCACTTCCGACGCTTCGCTACCCGATATGATCGACGCACCATCCATTTCCTCGGCTTCGTTCACCTCGCCTCAGCCATGATCTGGATGGCCTGAATGTCGATCGGTCCTAGAACGCCCGCCGCGTCAGGCGGCGGCGAAGCGCACCGGCCGCCCCGCCGGCCTGCCCATCACCTCGTCCTCGCGCATGACGACCGTCCCGCGCACGATCGTCGCCTTGGGCCACCCCACGCAGCGATGCCCGGCGAACGGCGTCCAACCACACGGCGAGACGATCCAGCTTTCCTCGATCGTCCGAACGGCCCCCATATCGACGATCGTGAAATCCGCGTCATAGCCCGGCGCGATCCGCCCCTTGTCCAGAGCGCCATAAACCCGCGCCGGCCCCTCCGCCATCAATTCCACCATGCGCTCAAGCGACAGGCGCCCCGCATTGACATGGTCCAGCATGATCGGGACCAGCGTCTGCACCCCCGTCAGCCCCGCCGCCGTATTGGGCCACGGCCGCTCCTTGGCCGCGCGGGAATGCGGCGCATGATCCGAGCCGATACAATCCACGCCGCCGCTCTTCACCGCCGCCCAAGCGGCGTCATAATGCCGCTGGTCGCGGATCGGCGGGTTCATGATCGCATATCCCCCCAGCCGGTCATATACCTCCGGCCCGATCTGCGTCAGATGATTGACCAGCAGTTCGGCGGTCGCCAGATCGTGGTAATCGCGCAGATAGGCCAGTTCCTCGGCCGTCGAGACATGCAGGATATGCGCGCGTCGCCCTGTCTTGCGCGCCAGGGCCATCAGCCGCCGCGTGCCCAGAAAGGCGCATTCCTCATCTCGCCATTCCATGTGCAGGCGATGCGGCTGCCCCTCATGGAACAGCGCCTTGCGGGCTTGCAGGCGATATTCATCCTCGGAATGATAGCATACCCGGCGATGGCCGCTGCGCATCAGCCGCTCCAGGCTCTCGTCATCCTCTACCAGCAGGTCGCCGGTCGAACTGCCGGCGAAGACCTTGATGGCGCAGACATTCGGCTGAACCTCCAAGGCCGCCAGATCGGGAATATTGGCCTTCGTCGCGCCGACATACAGCCCGACATCGCACCAGACCGCACCGTCCAGCATGGCGCGCTTGCGATCCAGGACGGCGACCGACGTCACCGATTCCCTTGTGTTGGGCATGTCGAACACTGTGGCGATCCCGCCCAGCACCGCGCCGCGCGTGCCGTCACCGAGCGTCTCGACAGCCAGGTCGCCGGGGTCGCGCAGATGCACATGCGGATCGATCAGTCCGGGCAGCACATGCAGGTTCGTACAATCGACGACCTCACGCGCCACGGCCCGGCCCAGATCGCCGATCTGGACAATCCGCCCGTCGCGGCAGCCGATATCGGCCCGCTCCATGGTTCCGGCCACCACCGTGCCGTTGCGAAGGACAAGATCAAACCCGGTCATGCGAACCCCCTCTGCCGACCTCCCTGACTCGTCCCGCGCCACACCGGTCGTCAAGCAATGCGTCAGCCAAGACTATAACTTCGCTGAATAATCTTGCCGAAGATCGCGCATGATTTCGGAGAGTCCCGCGCCTAAACCTGCTGCGAGACTAGGCTTCACACCCCAGAGGAAAACAGGCGGACAGACATGACACATGCAGGGGACAACCGCGTCGCCTTCGTCAACGGGGCGTTCGTGCCGCTGGCCGAAGCGTCGATTCCGGTGATGGATCGCGGCTTCCTGTTCGGCGACGGCGTCTATGAGGTGACGGCCGTCATCGAACGGCGCTTCGCCGACAATGACGCCCATCTGGCACGGCTCGACCGCTCCTTGCGGGCGATCGATATCCCCAATCCCTATTCCGCCACCCGATGGACCGAGATCGAACAGGAACTGGCCCGCCGCAACGCCCTGGAGAACGGCCTGATCTATCTCCACGTCACGCGCGGCGTCGCCGAACGCAATTTCCAATATCCGGCGGGCCTGGCGCCGACGGTCGTGCTGTTCGCGCAATTCAAGCCCGTCCAGTACAACCCGATCATCGAAACGGGCGCGCGGGTCGTCACCCTGCCCGACCTGCGATGGAGCCGGTGCGACATCAAATCCACCTCCCTGCTCGCCCAGGTCTTGACCAAGCAGGCCGCGCAGCAGGCCGGCGCCAATGAAGCCTGGATGGTCCGCGACGGCGCCATCACCGAAGGCGCGTCGTCCACCGTCTTCATCGTGACCAGAGAGGGCCAGATCGTGACCCGGCGCCTCTCGTCGGCGGTGCTCCCCGGCATCACGCGCCTGACGATGCTGAAGATCGCCCGCGACATGGCGCTGGAGCTTGTCGAGCGCGACGTGACGCCCGACGCGGTCCTGGCGGCCCGCGAAGCCTTCTATACCAGCGCCTCGACCATTGCCGTGCCAGTCGCCACCCTCGACGGACAGCCGATCGGTGACGGACGGCCCGGTCCCGTCTTCCAGGCGCTCTACAGCGCCTATATGGACGCCATCATGGCTCAGCCGCCGGTGTTCTGATCCGCCGGCGCGGGGCGGGGCGTCAGGTGCAGGCCGGCCATCATGCAGCGCACGGACCCGCCGGCCAGTTCGATGGTCGGCACGTCCAGGGGCAGCAATCGCGCATGGCGCTCGATCAGGGCGACCTGCGCCGGCTCCAGCGCCTCCAGCGCCCGCCGCGACAGGGCCAGCAACGCGCCGTCGCGGCCCTGCAATTCCAGCGCATTCGCGCCAAACACCTCGACCTGCGCATGCGACAGCACAATCACGACCCGGCCCGTTTCCTCCAGGCGCGCGACGATCTCCCGCCGCCGCGTCGGATCGACGACCGTGTCCGCCCCCAGCAGCGCGAACCCCGTCCCGACACACATCAGCACATTGGTATGGTAAATCAGCCGCCTATGGCGATCCGCCGCGTCGAACACGACCGGCTCGAAATTGAAATGGGTACAGAACCGTTCCAGCGCGATGTCGCTGCACCGGTTCGATTTCGCGGCATAGGCAATCCGCCCGATATGGTCGAGAACCATCGCCCCCGTCCCTTCCAGCGCCAGCCCGTCCTCCTCTAGCCCCGAATAATCGATCACGTCCTGCACGCGATAGGTCCGCTTCAACATCTCGATGATGTCCCAGCGCCGCTCCTTGCGCCGGTTGGGCACGAACATCGGATAGATGGCGACATGCCCGCCCGCATGGGTGGAAAACCAGTTGTTCGGAAAGACGGAATCCGGCGTCTCCCGCTCCAGATCATCGAAGAGATGCACGCGCACGCCGGCTCTCTCCAGGCTTTCACAAGCCCGCGTCACCTCGTCATGGGCACGGGCGGCCACAAGCGTCGCGGCAGCGGTCGCGGATGTCTGGAAACTGTTGTCCGCCATCGTCTCGGGATTGGGATGGAAATGATGCGGCCGGATCATCACGACCGCGCGCGGCGCCTGCACCGACAGGATCTGCCTTGCCGCCCCCTCACGCATGGACAGCGTCCTTCTCCCCGATCGTCTCTCCAGCCACCAGCCCGAACAGATCCCTGGGGTCGTCCGGCTCCGTCACGAGATCGATCTCCTCATAGAACGACGTGCCGTCGATCTGGTCATGGAGATAGCGCAGAACCGAAAAATCCTCGGTCGCGAAACCGACGGAATCGAAGATCGTGATCTCCGCATCAGATCGCCGCCCGGCCGCTTCGCCCACAATGACGCGCCAAAGTTCCGTCACGGGAAAATCGGCATGCATCTGCTGGATCTCGCCCTCAATCCGCGTCTGTTCGGGAAATTCGACGAAGACACGGCCACGCGTCAGGATATCCGCCTGCAACTCGGTCTTGCCCGGACAATCCCCGCCCACGGCGTTCAGATGCACGCCGCTGCCCACCATATTGTCCGACAGAATGGTGGCGTTCCGTTTGTCGGCCGTCACGGTGGTCAGGATATCCGCCCCTTGGACGGCCTCCTGCACACTGTTCGCCACCACGATCCGCAACCCGGCCCGATCCATGTTACGCACGAACTTTTCGGCGGCATCCCGATCGACATCGAAAATCCGCAGATCGGTCACCTCACAGATCTCGCGAAAGGCCATGGCCTGGAATTCCGACTGGGCGCCCAGCCCGATCAACGCCATGACCCGGCTATCCGGGCGGGCAAGATATTTCGCGGCCAGCGCCGATGTCGCGGCAGTACGCAGCGCCGTCAGCAGCGTCATTTCCGACAGCAGCAGCGGATACCCCGTCCGCACGTCCGACAGCACGCCGAAGGCCGTGACGGTCTGCAATCCCGCTTTGGTATTGCAGGGATGTCCATTGACATATTTGAACCCGTAGAACCGTCCGTCACTGGTCGGCATCAGTTCGATCACGCCGTCGCGCGAATGGCTGGCGATGCGCGCCACCTTGTCGAAATCCGACCAGCGACGGAAATCCGCCTCCAGATAACCGGCCAGTTCCCGCAAGGCTGTCGCGACGCCGATGGCACGCAGCCACCGCACGCAATTGCCGACACCGACATAACGGACCATCTCTTCCTCCCGGATACGCGATCGTTACGAAGAAAGTGCCGCTGAAAATCACCAGCCTCCATAGACAGTCTGCCTGCCTGGACCTATTTTTCCCGACAGAATGTCCATCCGGCGGAACAGAAAGATCAATGCACACCTATGACAACCTCGACCGACGGCTAATCGCGGTCCTGCGCGGCGACGGACGCGCCCCGGTCGCCAAGCTCGCCACCATCCTCGGCGTTTCGCGTGGAACCGTGCAGACGCGCCTCGACCGCTTGCAGGAAAGCGGCGCTATTCTCGGCTTCACGGTCCGCGCCCGACAACATGCCGACGACATCAGCGCCATCATGCTGATCGAAGTCGCCGGCCGTTCGACCTCCGCCGTCATCCGCAGCCTGCGCGCACTGCCGGAACTCCACGCCCTGCATACGACAAACGGTACATGGGACCTGATCGCGGAAATCCGGACCGACACACTGGCCAATTTCGATCGTACCCTGAGGGAAGTCCGCCAGATCGACGGCGTCCTGAATTCCGAAACGTCGCTGAAGCTAAGTTCCGTCTGACAATACTCTTAGGAAAAGTTTTTGAAAAAAATGATCTACCTCCGTACAATTGTTCAGACTTGAATGTCTTTTTTTTCGGTAGATTTTGATCCTACCCTTGAAATACCCTTGATTTTGATAATTTTCTCCCGAAAACCTGATCGTTTTTGGGTAGAGTTTTCCGTGTGCCTTTTCTCTGGCTGAGATGAGCGGAAAGCGATGAAGGCTTCGAAATTTTCGGACGCACAGAAGGCGTTCATTCTGAAGCAAGGGGCTGACGGCATCCCCGTCGCGGAGATTTGTCGGAAGGCTGGGATCAGCCAGGCGACATACTTCAACTGAGAGAAGAAGCCTGTTCCCTCAAACCACGCGCGATCCCGCGCTGACGGCCCGCCGGAGCAACATAGATGCCCTCGAGAAAAGCGACAGGAGTAGACGAGCACCCGTTGGCGTAGTCATGGCGTATAACCGTGTCGGCCTGACCCTGCAGGATGAAGCATCCCGGGTTTCCCGGAGGCTATTTGGTATGGCTCACGCAGCCATATTGATATTTTCAAGGGCTGCATAGTAGTTGGCTTCGGCCTCGGCCGGTGGGATATAGCCGATAGGACCGAAGAGGCGTTGGTTGTTGAACCAATCGACCCAGCGCAACGTTGCCATCTCCACGGCCGACACACCCGGCCAAGAGGGCTGCCGCCAGATGACCTCGGCCTTGTAGAGGCCGTTGATGGTCTCGGCCAGGGCGTTGTCAGTCCCCGACGCTGCCGACCGAGGGTACCAGATTAGCTTCGGCCAGGCGTTGAGTGTAGTTCATGGCCAGGTATTGGACGCCCCGGTCGCTGTGGTGGATCAAGCCATCCTCGGGTCCGGGCCTGCGGGCATGGATCGCCTGCTCCAGAGCATCCAGCACGAAGTCGGCGGTGGCCGACGTGCTGACCTTCCAGCCGACGACGCGCCGGGCATAGGCGTCGATCACGAAGGCGACATAGACGAAGCCGGCCCATGTGTGGACGTAGGTGAAATCGACCACCCACAGGGCTGACGTGCTCCGCGAAAACACGGCCATTTTGAGTTGGAATTTTCCACGTAAGATCCCGTAAGCGGGACGAGGAGAGTTTCATGAAGGCATCGAAGTTTACCAAGGCGCAGATCGCGTTTGTATTGAAGCAGGCGGAAGGGGAAACACCTGTCGCCGAGGTCTGTCGGAAGGCCGGCATTTCGGATGCGACGTTCTACAACTGGCGGAAGAAATATGCGGGCCTGATGCCGTCCGAGATGAAGCGGCTGCGGCAACTTGAAGACGAGAACGCGAAGCTGAAACGGATCGTGGCGGACCTGTCACTCGACAAGGCGATGCTGCAGGACGTGCTGTCAAAAAAGCTCTGAGGCCTGCGCGCAAGCGCGAACTCGTGGACAAGCTTCAGGGGGAGTGGAAGATCTCGACACGGCGCGCCTGTGCGGTGCTGCAGATCGATCGTTCCCTCTATGTCTACAAGTCGAAGCGCGGCACGCAGGCCGAACTGACACAGCGGATCCGGGAGATCTGCGCAACCCGTGTGCGCTATGGCTATCGCCGTGTTCATATCCTGCTGCAGCGGGATGGCTGGGCGGTGAACCCGAAGCAGATCTATCGTCTTTACAAGGAGTTGGGCATGCAACTGCGCAACAAGGTGCCCAGGCGCCGGGTCAAGGCGAAAGTGCGCGAGGACCGTCGTCCTGCGGCGCACACCAATGATAGCTGGGCGATGGATTTTGTTCACGACCAGCTTGCGACGGGCCGCAAGATCAGGATCCTGACCGTGATCGACACCTTCTCCCGTTTCTCGCCGGCCACGGATCCCCGGTTCAGTTATCGCGGCGAGGATGTCGTCCAGACCCTGGAGCGGATCTGCGGGCAAATGGGTTATCCCAGGAGCATCCGGGTCGACCAGGGCTCGGAGTTTGTCAGCCGGGATCTTGATCTATGGGCGTATCAGAAGGGGGTCGTGCTCGACTTTTCCCGCCCGGGCAAGCCGACCGACAATAGCTTCATCGAGTCCTTCAACGGCAAATTCCGGGCCGAGTGTCTGAACACGCACTGGTTCATGAGCCTTGACGACGCCCGGGCAAAAATGGAGGCTTGGCGTCAGGACTACAACGAGGTCCGGCCACACAGCGCCCAACCCCCGATATCGCTACTGAACGGCTCTCCGGCGGATCTGTCGGTTGAGCCTTGACCCCGGAAGTTTCCAGTTCACGCTGGCCCAAAGTCGGGGAGCACTTCACAACCCCACAGACCCTAACTCAAAACTGAGGGCATGTTCGGGGCAGGGTCAGCAGCGTGGACGCTTTACGATCGTACTGGCCGAGGCGATGGATCGCCTGTCCCGCGACCAGGAGGACATCGCCGGCGTCTTCAAGCGCATGAACTATGCCGGCGTGCGGATCATCACCCTTTCCGAGGGCGAAGTCTCCCACCTTCATGTCGGCCTCAAGGGCACGATGAACGCGCTGTTCCTGAAGGACCTGGCCGAGAAGACCCATCGCGGCCTGCGGGGACGCGTGGAACTGGGCAAGTCCGGCGGCGGCAACGCCTACGGCTATGACGTGGTGCGCAGGCTCGACGCCAATGGCGAACCCATCCGGGGTGAGCGGACCATCAACGTGGTGGAAGCCGAAGTGATCCGTCGCATCTTCCGCGACTTCGCGGCCGGGCTGGGGCCACGCGCCATCGCCTTCCGTCTCAATGATGACGGTATCGCGGCACTGGGCTGCGGTGCCTGGGGTTTCTCAACCATCAACGGCAACCGCCAGCGCGGCACCGGCATTCTCAACAACGAGATGTATATCGGCCGCCTGGTCTGGAACCGACTGCGCTATCTCAAGGATCCCGAAACCGGCAAGCGGGTCTCCCGGCCCAACCCAACGGACGCTTGGGTTATCCAAGAGGTGCCGGAATTGCGGATCATCGACCAGGTGCTGTGGGACAAGGTCAAGGCCAAGCAGAAGGCGATCAAGATCAATCGCGACACCGGCGACACCAACCGCCTGCACGAGCGCCAGCGCGGCAAATACCTGTTTACCGGCCTGACCAGGTGCGGCTACTGTGGCGGCGGCTATTCAATGGTGTCTGGCACCCTGGTTGGCTGCTCCACTGCCCGCAACAAGGGTACCTGCGGCGAGTTCACCCGCCGGATGAACGAGCAGCGGATCGAGGCCTCGGCCGGCATCAGCGTCGCCAAGGCAGAACTCCAGCGCGTTGAGCGCGAGTTCGACACATTGATGGATGCCTTGCTCAAAGGCACCCTGCCCGAGGAGCGGATCAAGGAACGCAGCCAGAGACTGGAGCGACGGAAAGCCCAGGCCGAGGAGACCCTGGCCACCATCGACGAGCCGCCGCCTGTCCTGCATCCCAGCATGGCGGTCGTCTATCGCGAGCGGGTCACAGCGCTGCACCATGCTGCATTCCGAGCTGGACGAAAAGCGCCAGGAGGCGGCCGAGGTGATCCGCTCGCTGATCGAGGCGATCATCCTGACGCCATCCGACAAGGGACTGCAGATCGACGTCCGGGGCGATCTTGCCGGCATCCTGACGATCGCAGCGGTGGCAAAGCAAAAGAGCCCGACCGTTTCCGGTTCGGGCTCTGTTCCTGCATCGCAAATCAAGATGGTTGCGGGGGCAGGATTGCTTCTCAAGTTGCGACAATCGCAAGGTGAGAATAAAGCGGGCTTAGATAATTGTTTTGAAAAGTTTTTTTCTGCGCTCGCTTGATCTTTCCCCAATCATAGCGCCTCCTGTCTCCCAGGAGTAGGACAGCTCCGATTCAAAGCCATGACTGTTGTCGCGAAGTGATCCCACCGGTTCAGATCGGTTCGTATCCACCATCCCCTCGTTCGTACGTCCGCTTTAGGCGATCACCAAAGACGATTGATGGCGAAGTTGTCAAACAAGGCCTCGTTGGAGATCAACGTCATACCCTCGGCCTGCGCTTGGGCAATCAGGAAACGGTCAAACGGGTCTTTATGAGCAATGTTCATCTCGCCCGCCATGCGAGCATGAGTAACGCTGATTGGCAGATCAACGAACCCCTGCCCAGCAACAATAGCCTCAAAATCCTGTGCCAGCAGGGCCGCCCCCGGCAGTTTACCGATGCGGAACTTGGTTGCGACCTCCATGGCCGAAGCCGCGCTCACGGCTATGACGTTGACCTCATCCGCTATGGCCTCTTGGGCGCGGCGGCTCAAATGCTCGTCGCCCGCCAGCCACCAGATCAACGCATGTGTATCAAGCAATAGCCTCAAGCGAGATTCCACCCGTCCAGTTCATCGTCGGGCAGCACCTCATTGAAGGTCTTATCCAGGGTGATCTGGCCTTTAAGCGCCCCAAACACGCGACGACCCTGCGGCTCCACCGGCACAAGGCGCACTACTGGCACAGAACCACGTGCGATCACCACATCACCACCCGCAAGCGCGTCGGCAATCAGGCGAGACAGGTTGGTTTTGGCATCGTGAACCGAAAACTGGGCCATGAGACACCTCCTTAGCTAAGAATATAGCTAAGAAGCCTCCCTTTGGCAAGGGGCGCGTTCTACTGGCTTTGTTGCGTAAATGCTCGTAGGGGAGACACGGAGTGAATCCAGACTGATAGCTGGACGTCATGGCCTGCTGCCGGTTTCGTGGACAGCAGGTTAAGCTAAGTGTTTAGTCCCGGGGTTTGGTGGTACGAATCTATGATGAATTGTGATGGCTCTTTCTGCCACTGCTGACAAATGAATTCGTATGGAGTGAGACCCCGCAGGGTTTTGAGCCTACGGGCGAAATTGTAGGCAGCAACGAAGTCTGCGAGGTGTTGGCGCAACTGGTCATGCGTTTCGTAGTAGAAGCGCTTGACGGTGGCGTCCTTGATCGTGCGGCTCATCCTCTCGACCTGACCATTGGTCCAGGGATGCTTCACCTTCGTCAAACGGTGCTCGATGTCGTTTTCGTCACAGACCCGATCGAAGATGTGGTGGAAGGCATACGTGTCGCAGGCCCGATTGGTGAACTGGATGCCGTTGTCGGTCAGTATTGTATGGATTTTATAAGGAATAGTCTCGATCAGGCACCGAAGGAACTCCGCTGCAACCATTTTGCCCGCTTGCTGATGAAGCTCGACATAGGCGAACTTGCTGGTCCGATCGATGGCGACAAACAGGCGTAGTTTGCCCTCTGCCGTCTGCACCTCGGCGATATCGATGTGAAAATAACCGATCGGGTAGGTCTTGAACTTGGCACGCTTCGGCTTGTCGCCTTCGGTATCAGGCAGGCGGGAGATGCCGTGACGCTGAAGACAGCGATGCAATGAAGAGCGCGTCAGGTGTGGGATCGTCGCCTGTAGCGCATAAAGGCAATCGTCCAGAGGTAGTAAGGTATGACGGCGGAACGCCAAGACGATAGCTTCTTCCTCGGTCGACAGGACGGTCGAAGAAGGCACCTTCGGGCCGGTGCGTCGATCTGACAGACTGCTCCGGCCCTTCCATTTGGCGACCGTCTTCGGGTTGATCCCGTAACGCTTCGCCAGAGCCCTCAGGCTCTCTTGACTATGCTGTATCGCTCGACGGACTGCCGCTGTCGTCGTGGCGCTCCCGTGGTGAACCTGGCCCATGGCGCATCCTTCCACTCATGTGAAAATAATGCACCACCAAATCCCGGGACTAAACACCTAGTGTCCTGAATCTGAAGTTCGGTTCATTGTCTTGTGACAAAAGCGTTTCACCGAGGCGAGGATCTGATCAGCTGATTTGACTCACCGATACGGCCTGGGATTTTTGTTATGTGCGTCGATAAAAGTGGTGATGTTGGCTTCGAGTTCGGTTGTTGACCAATGCACGCCGCGTTGGAGTTGCTTGCGCGTCAGTTCAGCGAACCAACGCTCTACCTGATTGATCCAGGAAGCCGACGTGGGTGTGAAGTGAACATGCCAATGCGCGCGGCGCGCGAGCCATGTCTTGATCGTGGGCGTTTTATGTGTGGCATAGTTGTCCATCACGAGATGCACATCTAGGTCATCAGGGATCTCAGCGTCGATACGCTTCAGGAAATCCAGAAATTCTGTGGCACGGTGACGTTTGTAGGATTTGCCGATCACCGTACCCGTCGCGATGTCGAGGGCTGCAAACAGCGACGTCGTGCCGTTCCGGAGATAGGTATGGGTGCGTCGTTCCGGCACGCCCGGTGCCATGGGCAGGACTGGCTGTTCGCGGTCCAGCGCCTGGTCTAGGATTTCTCGTCAACGCACAGCACGATCGCGCGGTTCGGCGGCGACATGTAAAGACCGACAATATGCCGAACCTTGTCGACAAATAGCGGGTCCGTCGACAATTTGAAGGTTTCGGCCCGATGCGGCTGCAGACCGAAGGCGCTCCAGATCCGGCGGATGGTCGTATGCGACAGGCCGATCTCGCCAGCCATGGATCGGATCGACCAATGGGTCGCGTCTTTGGGCGTTGTGTTCAGCGTGCGCTCAATGACCTGCGTGACTCGCGCATCCGACACCGTGCGGGGCCGGCCGGTACGATATTCGTCGGTCAGGCCTTCGATGCCATCTTCGACAAACCGCCGCCGCCATTTGCCGACGGTGTGCTCATGCACTCCCAGACGTGTAGCAACCTCCTTGCTCTGCAAGCCTTCGGCGCAGAGCAGAATCATCTGGCAGCGATCCGACAACGACCGCGGCGCCTTGTGACGCCGGACCCGCCCTTCAAGAAACGTCCGCGCCTGCGGACTCAGCACCACCTGACCTGCCTGTCGTCCCGCCATCGTTCTGCTCCCGTCATTGCGACAGGAGCATCATATAATGATACTTATTTCAGTTCCAGGTGACTAGCCCATGTGAGCAATGCGAATTACTCATGGACATTTGTTGATATCTCGATATGATTAATCCCGCAAGGTCAGGCCAGAAGATAGCGGGTAGACGGTGGAGACTAGGGCGCCATGTTTTCTTTCGTGCCAGAATCCCAGCGAATCAACGTATCGCATGTGCCCATAGAATTGGGGATAGATAATCAATTCATCAGTCGTGACCTTGAGGAGATTCATTCATATATGAGCCGGGTACATCTACCACATGGCCTCACGCTTGATGGTGATCACGATGCACTTGATTTCCGGCATAAGCAGGTCTCACTGCAAACTCTCAGCCTCAATTCGACCGACTATGGGCGCCCTGGCAGTCGCGTCTGCGTGGATATTCCTCCGAGCACGAAACTGACACTCGCCCAGATCTCACTGGAGGGAACGGCGGAAATCGAGCAGAGAGGACAGGTGATTCTCCTTCGCCCCGGCCAAATGTGCCTAATGGATTTGCGGCGCGAAGTATCGATCCGCTTCGATTCCGGCTATCGTCATTTCCTCGTCAAGATTCCGACCGCATCCCTTTCTCAGATCATACACGAAATGGGCGGAGTAGGTGATGCGTTAGTTTTCACATTGGAGCCTGTCTCCCTCCAGGGACAAGCAGCAGGATTCGCCCAGTTACTTTGGTCGATCTGTGCAGATTTACAGTCTGGTGGAATTAGTTATTTGCACCGTTACGTAATTTCGACCACAGAACAAATGCTAATGCGCCTCCTTCTAACTGCCGTACCGCATAATTATTCTTCAATTTTACAGAAGAAGTCCGGCGGAAGTATACCATATTACGTCCGCAGAGTTGAAGGCTGGATGCGTAATCATGCTAGTGAAGCCGTGGCGCTTTCCGACCTTATTTCGGTTTCTGGTGTAAGCGCGCGTTCGTTGCAAGCTGGGTTCAGGCGTTTTTACAATGAAACACCAATGAATTACTTGAAAAATATGAGACTTGATAAAGCCCATTCTCTTTTATCCAACCCAGGGAGATTAACGAATGTTACCGATGCGGCATTCGCAGTTGGATTTTCACATTTAAGCAAATTCGCGCGAGATTACCGTGTCCGTTTTCGCGAAGCTCCCTCCGACACATTGCGTCGGGGGCTGGAAAATATCTCACTGTTTGTCCGGAATCCCTCATAGAGCATCTCACGAAACGACGAATTTTCTCTTTTTTATTGAATAATTTACAGCATTCATTGAATTTAATTTAATAAAAATAATTCCATTCTGATTATATAATCTTGACTGGTATCGTTTATATCTCCAACTTATTAGAGACTGTTTGCGAATGTGTTGATACGATGGTTTGGGCCTGATTCAAGCTTGGGATGTGGACCCGAGCGAGCCGTGGCCGGATGGCCGGATTTGAGAAGCAATCAAAGCGCTACCGGACCGATATGACGGACGAGGAATGGCTGTTCATTCAGCCGTTTCTGCTGTCAGTGGCCAAGCGCTGGCGCAAGCCTGCGACGGACCTGCGCGATGTGCTTGACGCGTGATCTGCTCCCGAAGGTTGGACCGCCGGATGGTAGAGTTTCCGGCGTGGTTTCACGGTAACGGGCTGGATACGTCACCGGGAATATGCAGCGAGATCGGCGTCCTGTTGCCAATCACCCCATGTGGGCGGACCTCGTTGTAGTCTCTGCGCCAAGCCTCCAACTTTTCGCGTGCATCCGCAAGCGTTAGGAACCAGTGTGCGTTCAGGCACTCGGCCCTCAGACGGCCGTTGAAGGCCTCGATGAACGCATTGTCCGTCGGCTTGCCGGGTCGGGAGAAGTCCAGTGTGACATTGTTGGCATAGGCCCAGAGATCCAGATCGCGTGTGACCCTGCCCCGAACCTGCCCTCAGATTTAAGTTAGGGTCTGTGGGTTGTTGTATGCCGTTTTGGCGTGTTGAGCGAAAGCCTCTGGCGTCATGCCATTGAGGCTGGTGTGGGGCCTGACAGCGTTGTAGTCGGCCCGCCAGGCGTCGATGACCGTCCGAGCGTGGGCAAGGTTGCGGAACAGGTGCTCGTTGAGGCATTCGTCGCGGAACCGGCCGTTGAAACTCTCGACGAACCCGTTCTGCTGCGGCATTCCCGGGTGTAGTCGTCGACCACCGTCAGCACCCGGAAACGCCGTCCGATGTTCAACGCGTCCGACACGAAGTCCAGGCTCCAGCGCTGGTTCGGCCCGTCGGGCAGCACCATTGGCGAGCGCGTGCCCAGCGCCCGCTTCCGACCGCCCCGCTTGCGGGGACCGACAGACCCTCCTCGCGATACAGCCGAAACAGCTTCTTGTGGTTCATGGCGATCCCTTCGCGGTCGAGCAGGATGTGCAGCCGCCGATACCCGAACCGGCGCCGCTCTCCCGCCAGTTCCCGCAGACGGGCACGTGCTGCCTTGTCGTCCGGACGGCACGACGCATAGCGCCACGTCTTCGGATCGATGCCGACCAACCGGCACGCACGGCGTTGCGTGTAACCCCGCTCCGTAATCGCCCAGGTCACGGCCTCCCGCCGCAAACCGGGCGTCACGAGTTTTTTGCCAGCAGGTCCTTCAGCGTCGAGACGTCCATCACGCTCTCCGCCAGGAGCCGCTTCAGCTTCGCGTTCTCTTCTTCAAGAGCCTTGAGCCGCCGCGCCTCCGATACTTCCATGCCGCCGTATTTCGACCGCCATGTGTAGAACGTCGCATCGCTGATCCCGTGCTTGCGGCACAGATCGGCCGCCGACGCACCCGCCTGATGCTCTTTCAGGATCCCGATGATCTGGTCCTGCATGAAACGTGATCTCTTCATTGCCTGTCTCCAGTGGACAGACCTTACTTCAAATCGACGGCATTTCAGGGGGCAAGGTCAGATGCCGTCAGCCCCTTGTTTCAGAATGAACGCCTTCTGCGCGTCCGAAAATTTCGATGCCTTCATCGCTTTCCGCTCCTCTTAGCCAGAGAAAAGGCACGCGGAAAACTCTAACCAAAAACGATCCAGTTTGTCGGGAGCAGATCACCACACAGGTCTGTGTCTATAACCGTTGATATGACACGCTACTGCACTTCCCCACAGGCCAGAGGCGACGATGGCCGCAGTGCGTCACCACATAGGTCTCCGTGCGGTTACAGATGATATCCAATAGTTACACCCCACCAGCGTGGCATACCGTATGCGATTTCACTGCACCCGCAGATTGTCGAGAGATCATAAGACGTGATACCGTAGCGCTTATCGAAGATGTTGGCGACATTGGCCTCGAACGACCAGCCCGAGGGATGCTTCCAGGTCAGTTGCGAACCGAAGATATTGTATCCATTCAAACGCTGCGAGGTGAAGTTCCGCACATTCGTGTAGAAGGACGACTGGCTGTAGACGTCGATGCCCCAGTTCAGGGTACCCCCACCGACCGTGAAGGGGAACCTGTAGTCCGAACGGGCCGTAAACTGACGCTGCGGCATGAAACTGGGCTGCGTGTTCCTGTAAAGGCCGGGCGCGATGGCCAGATCATGGATCGTGGCATGCTGCAAGGAGAGGCCTGCCGTGACGGTCCACCCTTTTAAGGGGCGAAATCCCCACATGAATTCTCCGCCATACATCGTCGCGTTCCGGTTCTGGACATAACCCGAGGCATTGGCGAACGTATAGGCCTGATAATTCTGGTAGTCGTAGTAATATCCCGAGAGGTTGAACATGATACGATCATGGAGGAAGCTCGACTTGATGCCGCCCTCGTAATCCCATAGCGTTTCCGGCTTGTAGGCGACCTGGGACGCCGGCAACGACGAGGCTGGATCATAATATTTGTCGTTGAAATTGCCGACTTTTGTGCCGCGACTGACATTGGCGTAGAACAGTACGTCCCTGGTCATCTGGTAATTCAAGGCCCATTTCGCCGACCATAGCGTATTGCCGCGTGTATCCGTATAGGGATTCTGCAGCGTGGCATAATAATCCGTAACATTGATGGAATAGGGATTACCGCTGAGATACCGATCTGACGTCAAGTGATAGTTCTGATGTTCCTCGATGATCCGGCCGCCAACCGTAGCCGTCAGTTTGGGCGTGATCTTGTATTCCAACTGAGCAAATTCGGAAAAGGAACGGTCCATCAGATGGGTCTGGTTGATGTCATCGATGCCGGTTCCCGTGAATCCGTTGCCAACTGCGTAAAGGCTGTCTTCGGGCGCCAGATATCCCGCTTGTGAGTGGGTATCGATATACAGAAAGTTCGCGCCCGCATTCCAGATCAGCTTGTCGAAATGACCAGTGGCGCGCAATTCCTGCCAAACGGCGTTCTGCTGTGCCGCTTGGCCGACATTCACGAAATTTGAAGGCGACGAATCGGCGTCTGTGAAAAGCTGCTTCGTCATCCGCTTGAAATCCGTCACGGAGCTGATGGTCGTATTGCCCAAATCGTAATCGATATGTAGCGCGGCATCATACAGACGAACCTGATTGCAGGAGGCACAAGCAAAGTCGCTCGACGTCGCCAACTTTCCGGCCGGCTGTCCATAATAACCCAGACTTGTTTTCCCGATGGCGAACAGACTATTGGTCGTCCTACCCTCTGCATCGGTAACCGCCGTGGATGCGTAGGTGTTGTAGGGCGAAGACGAATCGTTGCTGCGCATGCCCGACCCCGTCAGGCGGATCTTCAGGTTGTCAGTGACCTGCGACTGGAGTTGCAGGCGCCCTCCAACCGTGTCGTCGCCGCCGAGGTTCGGCTTGCCGGGATATTCGTTCACCATATACCCATCGTTCCTTTTATAGAGGAATGAGACCCGCCCTTCGAGGTGTCTGGCGACCGGACCACCAACTGCGGTTTCGACTTTGGTCTGATTATAGGCACCGTAAGTCGCGTTGATATAGCCGCTGAGATAGTCGGTCGGCTTTGCGATATTGAAATTGACCAGGCCGCCTGTTGCATTGCGCCCGAACAGGGTGCCCTGCGGCCCCTTGAGAATCTCCACGTTCGTCAAATCAAAAAGGCCAAAACTCTGCCCCTGGATATTCGGAACATAAGTATCGTCGATATAGACGGCAACAGGTGGCTCGACGCCGTCCGTAATATCATTCTGTGTGACACCGCGAATGGCGAAGGCCGCGAACTGTCCGGCGGCAGACGCCGAAACGAACACGCCGGGCGTCGTGCGTCCAATATCCGCACTGTTATTGATCTGCCGCTCGCGCAGCTCCGTTCCAGAATAGGTATTGACTACAATCCCGACATTCTGCGCGCGTTGCAGGCGGCGTTGGGCACCGACCATGATTTCCTCGGGCGCCGCGGCGCCCGTGGCAGGCGCCTTCTTTATCACGGGCGTGGCTGGCACTGGCTTCGCGCGGGTCACTACGGGGGCTTGCCCCGTCGACACGGCCGATGCCTTCTTCGCCTTGTGAAGAGTGCCTGGAGTCGCTGCAAGCGCAGAGGTACCAGTTGCCATAGTTACAGAAAAACAGGCCAGTACCGTCCCGTTACGAACAAAACGCAATGATCGCTTTGAACTCGAATACATTTGTGTCTCCCTGTCGGATATCCCGATATATTTTATTCATAAAGTTATAGTGATTAAGCCAAACACTCATTACAGGTAACAATTATTTAGATTTCGACACATTCTGTTCTCCCATCACACCTCTTCCGATCCCGACAATCCGAATCCCTTCTTTTTTCCAAATCCAATTCGAATATTCGTTATTTACGAAAGCTGCTGAGATTTTAATGAGATGAACCCAGGACACTTTCTTCCACTCGAACAAAGAAATCGAATTCAACTCTATCGACGAAAAGCCCCATCAGAACCTTATCTTTGATAATCAGGGGTTCTCTCGCGGAAAAAATAGTTTCCTTTCTTGGCTCCCCCATCACCAAAACGAGTGGAAAAGCTGACTGTGGCAACCTTTTGCCGTCAGGTCTTATAATGACTCCGTGCCGTCGCCGGAGACACACAATCACCGTGCGACAACCGAAAGAATTTCCCATCTATCTATCCGCAATCTCTATTTTATAAAATAGAGACTCAGTACCAAAGAGATGACGTTAAACAACCATGCCGCATCCTGCTGCCTTACTGGACCGCCGGCCACATCTACCCACCTGGAGAATAGTACAAAATTCGATATCGAAGCAGATTTTTTATTGTGAAAAATCCTTTTTTACAAATTAAACTAAAAAATAGAATCTTAACTCGTTGCAATATGGTTCTCAGATTCAGCCCTCAATGATGATATCATCGCCGTCACTTATAACCTGATAGGCAACAATATTGACCGAACAAGGCGCTCGTATTGCCCGACCGGTACGGATGTCGAATGAACCCAGATGAAATGGGCACAAGATCTCGAAACCATCCAGTTCTCCATCAGCTAACGATGCCTGCCCATGAGAACAAAGATCGTCGGTCGCATAGTATTTCCCGTCAATTTCATAGACGGCAATAACTCGCCCGTCCGTCAACTCGAGGCGAGTGATACCATCAGAATCAAGACGCGACATCGTGATACGTTGCAGCATCATACGTTTCTCTTGTCGCCGAAACTCGGCTGCGACGTACCCGTGATCAGTCTAAGATCCAGATTCACCTCGACGAAGAGCCATTCTTCACCATGCCGTGCCAGCCGGGTATCATATGTTCCGGCAATCCATTGATCTCGAACCCCGTCAGGCTGAGCCATGCGCGCCAATTCCCATAGATACCAGCGGCAGCGTGCCTGTGAGAGATCATCGTCAACTTCGATAAGGGGGGCTACATTGTAATGGGTCGTCCAGAGCATACGCGTCCGACCGATCTCCACCATTGCCGGCAAAATTTCCGACCGCCCCTCATATCGACCGAAACCCCGCGCCTCCCACGTCGCCGTCTCCGCATATAGCTTCTCAAAAAGCATCGGATCATTTCCGCGGTCGGCCGCAATAGCGTAACGGGCGACCTGAGCTCGAATCGCTTCTATCGCTTCGATCCGCGCCAACCGTGCATCGATCGACAGCATCAGCATACTCCAGACTGCAAGGCACGGTAAGGCCTCATCGGTTGCCCGCTCTGGGCGCCCATGAAACGCTTTTCTTCGAAAGCGCAGGACGTGTTCACATCGCAATGGATAGGTGTCCGGCTGGACGGGGCTTTCCAGAGATCCTGAAAGAAACGCATCTCCTGTGAACACAATCTGGTCTTTCCACCCGTGTCATAGAGGCAGCCGCGGGCAAGATGTTCGAAAACCCCAAGCAGGTTTCTAGCAAACGCTCTCTCTCCAGTTCCGATCGCCGCGACGTTGCTGCGATGAGTGTCCACGCTATGAAAGGCTGGCATTTCGTTGACGCGACCGAAATACAGCCTTCCCTTACGGAAGCACTTGGTGTACCCAGCTTCACAATGAGTCAGCGATATATGGGGAGCAAGCGAAGAGGGCCGTATCCCGGGGCCACGATATGTCTGATCCATAGCTTTTCTCCTTAACCGTCGACAAAAATGTCGAGTGGCAAGACTGCGGTAACGACAAAATTGGGAACATCGACCAACTGTCCGATACGCAGATCCACAGCCACAGCGGCCACAACGTAAGCCTGCTCGCGTGTCAGTCCTTTGTTGACTACCATCCAGTCAATGATGCGCAAAAGTGCGTCACGCGTGGCCAGCGTGAGATCTTCCGAAAGATTCGTCAGCCCGGCGACTTTTGGGCTGTCAAGGTAAGCAAGATGCACCGGGACGAATCCTGCTTCTTTTACAGGCATACCAGTGACCGCATAGAACCGCGATGGCTCTGTATTACGCAATTGGCCGCCACCGGAAATATGGGGGAAACGCATATGGCCACCACCGCCCTTGATAATCTCGGTCCTAAGAGTTACCCGCGCTTCCATTTCAATCGCTTGGCCACATACCTCACCGTCGCCCTGAGCATAATGAATGTCGCCCGTCCATAAACCTGCTCCCTCTACAAATACGGGGAAGATAACCGTGGTACCGACCTGCATGGCTTTGACATCCATATTACCACCGTTTTCACGCGGCGCGCAGGTTCGCATCGCCTCTGCAGCATAAGGCGCCCCAGGGCCAAACAAATGCGCAGGCAACGCGCACTGTGGTTCCGGTTGCAACGCAAAGCCGCCGGCCCTAGCCAGAGCCGCCTCGCGCCTAAGAGCCTCCTCCGTCTCCGCCTTGCCCGGCAGCACACCGATCGAACCGGGAAAAGCACAAATCGGAACTCGAATACCAGGCAACTGCTCGGACCTAGCAAAGTGCGGACCCAACTCCCAATGCACAACATACGGACCTGGAATTTCGTCGCGCAAAAAGCCGAAGCCCGGCGTAACCGCAGTGTAGCCATAGGAGGCGGGCTCGATATCGACAATCGTTACCGCAAGGGCATCCCCAGGCTCAGCACCCTCGATATATACTGGTCCGGTCATTGGATGAATGCGCGCGGAATCGGCCTGGGCCACGTCTTCCTTTGTTGAATCGAAAGAAATCTGATTATCGAGAGCATCGCGCGTCTCATATATGATCAAATCGCCAAGCTTAGCACGCGCTACCGGTGCAATCGACCAGTGCAGACGATTGAAGCACTTGGAGTCTTCAGCGGCAGTCGCACCGGTACGCATGATCTCTATTATATTTGCCATATTCTTCCCCGAATTGAACGTCCGCGAGGATGCCTGTTGGCTCCGATATTCCGCATACAGAATGATACTGCTTATACGCACGACGCTAGCCTCTGCGCGCGCCCACTAGCCCGGAATGGCAGTTTGTCGAAGGTGTTTGCGGCAATGGGCTGGAAATCTCGCGGGCCGTCTAGGCCGACATTTTTCACGAAATTGAATGATACTCAAGCCAGCATGACCACCGAGACGTGACGGTGCCAGCCATGCCAGGATCGTGTCTCGTTGTGGTCGAGGCCGAATTCGTTCTTGGCGGTCTCGAAACCCTCTTCAATGCGCCAGCGCGTACCCTCGACGCGCACCAAAGTCTCGAGCGGCGTTCCCTGAGGGCACCAGGTCGTGAGATACGCCAGGTCGCCATCAGAGGGATTGCGCCGGACCAGCAGCCCACGGGTCCATGTCCCGGTTGAGGTATCTGAATATTCGGAGGCTTCGAGATCGGCCATCGGCAATACAGCCAGTCATACAGCCGCTCGCCCTTGATGCCGCGTCCGGCGGAACCGCGGACCCAGGCGGCGTCCGGCAGGATGTCGACAATCTCGCGCGCCTGGCCAGCCCAGCAGACATCCGGCCGCCAGGAATGGAAGTGATGATTAGCATTCACGCCCAGAACGTAGCCCCGACTGGCGCGGCGCAAAGCCATTTCCAGCTCCCCGACGCCATAGACGCTGTCGCCAGCCACCCACCGGAACGGCACAGCGGCCGCAAGAGCCCGGCCCCGGCCGTACACTCATCGACGCGACCTACCGCATCGGGTACTAGCCTTCCTTTCTTCCGACGCCTTCCAGAACCAGCTTCTTAAAAAAGCTATATTTTCCGCGCCGATTCAATCACATATTCCATCAATTGAGTCCGCTACAATACCTAGTGAAACACAAAAAATCGTATGTCAATTCTCAGATATTTGCCGCAATGGGCCAGAAACCGCGCAAACGGGCTAGCGCTGATGACAGCAGCCGCTGTTGCATTCGTTAAACGTGCAGTTTCGATTTTGGCGCAGTCGCGCTGACCAAGCGATATTTTTTTGACGCTCTATATGTGAAAGTATGCGTGCATGGATCCGACAGCACACCCTCTACGCCAAGATCGACACTTTAAGCTTGGAACCTTCTCATCAAACTGTGCTGGCGGCATGTCCATCACCACGGTACCTGAAAAATGGATTGGAAGCTGGGACGAAAATCTGGCACTTGGTCAGATGCTCGATGCCGCCGGAATCGACTTCATGCTGCCAGTCGCGCGCTGGATCGGTTATGGGGGCGGCAGCGATTTTCATGGGAAGGTGCTTGAAACCATGACATGGGCGGCCGCACTCTTAGCCTCGACCAAACGTATTAGCGTAATATCCACAGTGCATACCACCGCCTTCAATCCCGTGGTCGCGGCCAAGCAGATTGTGACACTCGATCAAATTGGCCACGGACGGGCAGGAATCAACATTGTTGCCGGCTGGAACAAGCCAGAATATGAAGCGCTCGGTCTCAACCTGCCCGACGACCACAAGACGCGTTACGCCTATGCACAAGAATGGTTCGAAATTGTCTCTCGGATATGGAATTCTCCCAGACCATTTGATTTCAATGGTCAGTTTTTCAAATTAAAGGGTGTCTACGGTGATCCTGGTCCCTTTCGCGGGACACCGCCGGTTCTCAACGCTGCCGGCTCCGAAACTGGCCGAATTTTCGCCGTACGCAATGCTGATTTCCTCTTCACGCCCGCGATCGACCTCAAACGCTCACGCCAAGAAACTGCTGAACTGAAAGCGCAGGCTGCGAACCAAGGACGTGCCGTTGACGTTCTAACCTTCAGCCACGTCGTTTGCCGACCGACCCGCAAAGAAGCACAGGATTACGTGCAGTATTTCGGCTATGAGCATCGCGACACCAAAACGCTGGACCTTGTCATTGCACTACAGTTTGCACATGCGCAATCTTTCCCACACGATCTACTAAAATTAATCAAGGACCGCTTTGCGGTCGGCCATGGCGGCTTCCCACTCATTGGGACACCGGAAGAGGTAGCTGACGGGATTTGCGCTCTGCATGAATGCGGTTTTGGGGGCACAACGCTGTCTTTCGTCGATTATGTCGCAGAATTCCCCTATTTCCGCGACAATGTGCTCCCAATCCTGAAAGATCGCGGCCTGCGTACAGCATAAAATGACATCATAGATACTATTTCGTATTGACTCCAGAACAACACCCCACACTAGATAAATTAGAAAATAAAACAACGAAGTGACAAGTTATACCAATTATATATACCAACAAAACACTATCCCTCCTAAAACAGAAAAATGATCGATGAGAAAATTTGATGTCCTGATCGTTGGTGGTGGTCACGGTGGCGCAGAGGCAGCGATCGCACTGCGGCAGAGCGGTTTTGCGGGAACAATCGCGCTGGTTTGCGCCGAGCCCGAACTGCCCTATGAACGCCCCCCTCTCTCAAAGGAATACTTGGCCGGCGCGAAGACCTTCTCCCAGCTCCTGATTCGTTCCGCTGCATTCTGGCTCGATATTGGAATAGTAGTCTTGATTGGAACCCAGATCGTCGCCATTGATCCCAATTCCAGAACAGTCCTTACAAAACAAGGTGAGCCACTCAGCTATGGCGATCTCGTCTGGGCCACGGGGGGCGATGCTCGAACATTGCCATGCCCAGGTGCCACTCTCCCCGGCGTCCATTCCATCCGGAATCGATCTGACGTTGATCATATAAAGAAAAAATTAAATAAATACTCCAGACTTGTCGTAGTGGGGGGAGGATATATTGGACTAGAAGCTGCCTCCACTCTCATTTCACTTGGAATGCATGTAACTTTGCTGGAATCTCAAGACAGAATATTTTCTCGGGTTACAGGCATGACACTCTCCCGATTCTACGAAACCGAGCATCGCGCTCAGGGCGTAGACATCCGTCTTGGCGCACACATCGATCGTATTGAAGGCAATGACAAGGTCCAGGGTGTTGGTATGGCCGACGGAACCATCCTGCATGCTGACATGGTGATCGCAGGTATCGGCATTGTTCCAGCCGTAGCGCCTTTACTCAAGGCTGGCGCACGCGGCGGAGACGGCGTGTCGGTCGATGCTTATGGTCGAACCTCGTTGCCGCATATATTCGCTGTTGGTGATTGCGCACTGCACGAAAACGCGTTCGCCGGAGGCCGGGCGATCCGCCTGGAGTCCGTCCAGAACGCCAATGATATGGCCAGGACTGTCGCCAAGACCATTACCGGCAGATTTGAGCCGTATTGTGCAGTCCCGTGGTTCTGGTCCGACCAATACGATTTACGACTCCAAACCGTTGGACTGTCTGGAGGATATGAGAAGGAGATCGTTCGCGGCGATCCAATGAGCCGTAGCTTCTCGATCATTTACCTTAAACGTGGTCGTGTCATAGCCCTCGACTGCATCAATGCGCCCAAAGACTTTATGCAAGGTAAGGCCCTCGTCGCCAATGGAACAGAAGTACACCCGGATCAGCTTGGCGACCCAAGCGTGTCACTCAAAGCTATTTTCAACGTTGCCAAATGAGCTACCATATCCTTGGAATTACCCTGTTAAAACCAGGAGACATTGATCCATGTGCCATCATTTTCTCAAACTGGATGAGGCTTTTGAAGTTTAACGCTCAATGTCGCCCGATGGGATTGTAGAAACCATTGATGTGGCGGGCAACGGCGCGGGTAGCCCCAGTTCTTATATAGAAGGCAATGCGCGAAACACATTCCAAACTCGAAACTTCGAAGAGAGTCGAATTACAAATATCGCAATACTAAAGGACGTAGCAGTTGACTCGTGTGTGAAGTGACGGGCGGCGCCGGCTCTGATTCTCCTGATGCGGGAGAATCGGCTGATGATAAGGGCGATTCAGCTACGGGATGACTTTTCGACCTCTGCCCTGAGGCGACTTGCGGCGCGAACGCGAACGCTGCGTGTCACGCCTCCAGAGCAGTTTCTACCCGATTTGCATCATTTGGGCTTCTCTTGTCTGGCATAATCTGATTCAAGTTGATGTCAGCCCTGCCAATGCTATCCGTTGGTGCCCCCTGACCGTTGGTGCACCTTGGCTCGAGAGGCTGGCTGTGCTACGCTGAAGCCGCACGGCGGCGATCGCTTGTCAGGCCGGATCGACGAGCAAGATGACCTGACGCTTGCCGACTGACATGCTCCGCGAAAACACGGCCATTTTGAGTTGGAATTTTCCACGTAAGATCCCGTAAGCGGGACGAGGAGAGTTTCATGAAGGCATCGAAGTTTACCAAGGCGCAGATCGCGTTTGTATTGAAGCAGGCGGAAGGGGAAACACCTGTCGCCGAGGTCTGTCGGAAGGCCGGCATTTCGGATGCGACGTTCTACAACTGGCGGAAGAAATATGCGGGCCTGATGCCGTCCGAGATGAAGCGGCTGCGGCAACTTGAAGACGAGAACGCGAAGCTGAAACGGATCGTGGCGGACCTGTCACTCGACAAGGCGATGCTGCAGGACGTGCTGTCAAAAAAGCTCTGAGGCCTGCGCGCAAGCGCGAACTCGTGGACAAGCTTCAGGGGGAGTGGAAGATCTCGACACGGCGCGCCTGTGCGGTGCTGCAGATCGATCGTTCCCTCTATGTCTACAAGTCGAAGCGCGGCACGCAGGCCGAACTGACACAGCGGATCCGGGAGATCTGCGCAACCCGTGTGCGCTATGGCTATCGCCGTGTTCATATCCTGCTGCAGCGGGATGGCTGGGCGGTGAACCCGAAGCAGATCTATCGTCTTTACAAGGAGTTGGGCATGCAACTGCGCAACAAGGTGCCCAGGCGCCGGGTCAAGGCGAAAGTGCGCGAGGACCGTCGTCCTGCGGCGCACACCAATGATAGCTGGGCGATGGATTTTGTTCACGACCAGCTTGCGACGGGCCGCAAGATCAGGATCCTGACCGTGATCGACACCTTCTCCCGTTTCTCGCCGGCCACGGATCCCCGGTTCAGTTATCGCGGCGAGGATGTCGTCCAGACCCTGGAGCGGATCTGCGGGCAAATGGGTTATCCCAGGAGCATCCGGGTCGACCAGGGCTCGGAGTTTGTCAGCCGGGATCTTGATCTATGGGCGTATCAGAAGGGGGTCGTGCTCGACTTTTCCCGCCCGGGCAAGCCGACCGACAATAGCTTCATCGAGTCCTTCAACGGCAAATTCCGGGCCGAGTGTCTGAACACGCACTGGTTCATGAGCCTTGACGACGCCCGGGCAAAAATGGAGGCTTGGCGTCAGGACTACAACGAGGTCCGGCCACACAGCGCCCAACCCCCGATATCGCTACTGAACGGCTCTCCGGCGGATCTGTCGGTTGAGCCTTGACCCCGGAAGTTTCCAGTTCACGCTGGCCCAAAGTCGGGGAGCACTTCACAACCCCACAGACCCTAACTCAAAACTGAGGGCATGTTCGGGGCAGGGTCAAGATCTCCTTGATCCTGGCTTCAAGTGCGGCCTGATCGTGTCGACGGAGCTTGTAATGGTAGGTGGACGGATCGACTTCCAGAACCCGGCAGGCACGCCGGATCGAGATGTCCCACTCCCCACGCATCGCGTCGACCAGCGTGCGCTTGCGAGCAGGCCTCAGATTTTTCGACGGATCACGTCCTGCAGCATCTCCCGATCCAGCGACAGATCCGCCACGAACTTGCGCAACTTGGTATTTTCATCCTCAAGCAGCTTCAGTCGCCGCATCTCCGTCGGCAGCAGACCGTCATACTTCTTCTTCCAGTTGAAGTATGTCGCCTGGCTGATCCCAGCCTTCCGACAAATCTCCGCGACGGGGATGCCGTCAGCCCCTTGTTTCAGAATGAACGCCTTCTGTGCGTCCGAAAATTTCGATGCCTTCATCGCTTTCCGCTCCTCTTAGCCAGAGAAAAGGCACGCGGAAAACTCTAACCAAAAACGATCCAGTTTGTCGGGAGCAGATCAGAAACTCTGAAACATAATCCATCTTACGATTTACTTAATGTTTCGGGAGTTTAGCGGACGGTGGCATTGCGTCTCGCACGACGAAAGAATTCGAAGATGCGTAATCCAGAATAGACAATCGATGTCACCGCGACTGCTGAGATAAATGGAATTCGATCGAATCGCGTAGGCGCAATCAACCCGGTAACAACTCCAAGTATGAATGAGAATATCCCTAACCAGTTGACGTCCCATCTTGTCGGTGCCCGCCCACCCAGCGCATTGGTAAGGACGAAATCAGCTACCATCAATGTGGCAATGCATGTGCTAACGATACCAAAAAATGCCAAAAATTTCTCGAAAATTTCGAGAGAATTCCCGAACACAAGAACCAGAGCGATTATATTTGCGAAGACCACGAAGGCCAGACGACCTGGTCTTACCCCGAACAATGTATCAAACAGATTAGCAAGCGAGAGAGACGACGAATACGAATTAAGTACCTGCGCTTTGAGCTGGGCACAGATCATCAAAAGCGTACCAATTACACCGCCAAAGACGATGAAAGCCGCAACGATCTGGTCTGGGCTTCTTATCGCCATAGCTTGTGCCGCATCTGCCGAAACATGGCCACTCTTCTCGAAATAAGTAACAAGGGTCGGCATACCAGCATACATGATGATGCCTCCTAGCGCGACCATGAGGGCATTTGCTCCCACCCCCAAAAAGGCTGCAATCCCAATATCTCGGGAGCGACGCGCATAACGGCCGAGATCCGCATCGACGAGTGCCAATGCCCCAGCTTGCCCTATCATGAGATTGATACAGAAGATCAGTTTGTCACTATTGCTGTTTATTGCCATCGCACCAAGCATTTTTTGTGGAAGTTGGCTAGGAAACGCAACCATGACCGCAAACGGCAACTTCGATTTGTCTACAATACTGACAATGATCATTGAGAGAGAAATCAAAAACAAAATCTGGGAAACGGAAGAGGTGCACGTAACGATCTTGAACCCGTAAGTCGTAAGAACGATCCAGGCAAGTGCCATCATACCACAAATAGAGAAACGTATCCATATGGTGTCTGGTCGATCAAAGAAAAACAAAAGACCATGATAAAGCAAAAGGTTTTCCATTGCTAGAAAACCAATCATCATGCAACTGAACAACAGCGCCGGAAGCATAGCGCCCCGCCGGGCAAAACCGTGATCACGTGCGATCACGGTGCTGGAAAGGCCGGTGACGCATGCCACGTGACCCACAGCCCAACCGAATGATCCGCCAACGAGTGCCACGATGAGGCTGGCCAAAAGCGCAATATAGAAACCCGCCACAAAAGTGGTGAGTGCACCGATGAAAACCGCGATCAACGTCGTGACGATGCCCGTCGTACTCCAGGCTAGATGAATCCAACTTTTTCGTGCTTCGACTGGCACAGACTCTAATGCGTAGTCATCGATCGATGATGCAATAGCCACAAAAACGTTCCCTTTATGTTACTTGAATTCAATCTCACTTATGTAAGTCAGTTATCTTTTCGTAATCGGCACGGATCATGGGACAAGCTTCGCTATCAATTGTCCAGGATAACCATCACCCCCCGGATCCCCTTCTCATAGGAAGCACAAGTACGATTTTTTTCATCATCTCGTAGAGAATTCAACAATCATCATATTGTACAAGCGAAGCGTCATAGCACTCAATAGCACTGTGTCAGCGCTCGCGACTCCTGGGAGGGTTACCGTGCCACGTTGATTGTCCTCCATGGATGGCAATCAGACGTTTTTCCTCGAAAGCATAGGGCACTTTGGGATCGCAGCGGTATAATTCAACATGCGGGGCCACTTCTGCCATCGAAAATGCCAGATTAAGTAGGAATCGACGGGTTTCAGGTAATTCACCAAGCGGGAAACGATCAAGCTCTTCCATAATCGCTTCAAGATGCGGTGTAATACCGTCATAAAGCATCTGAAGCTGTTCCGGCGATGAAGATTGACGCTGGGCCTGGCGGGCATCGGGTGTATCCAGATCCCACATCGAGAATATTGCCAATTCCTCGAAACCTTTAAGACATGACTTATTCATTACCTCATACACCCTTTATCCGTTTACATACTGATCGACGACTGCTGCACCGTGACGAATAAGAATTTCGTCATCCTGCAGAATCTGAAAGCGTTTGGCGCCCGATTCCATCGCCCGTTGTGTGGCTTCCATGGTCGCGGTGTCTTCAAGCCACGCATTACGTTGTAGAATCATTGCGTGCTCCAATGCCCAGCGCTCGCTATGCGTCTTCGGTGCCCGGACATAATACCGCCCTTCCCACAATGTTCTGTTATGCGCCATCGGCCAGAACTGATGCGTAAACCAAATTCCTTCGGAGACGTGGATCAATGTATTGGGAAATAGCACTCCCAACTCGAAGGCAAAGTCACCACGTCCGTCGGGGTTGATCGTCGAAGGCAAGACAGACGTCTTGCCTTCGACCGTTGTCAGCGACCCACGAGCAAGACTATTCGCCAAAGCCCCAATCCGCGTCGGAGTGGCATCGGCCGTCAAGCACACTGCGCATGTACGATGAGGCCCCAATAGCTTCACATTCTGCAATCCGGATGAAAAGGTATTGGGAAACGAACCCGCATGAATGGTATCGACATGATAAGCTTCGGCAAACGCGTCGTGCGCAACCTTCCAGTTACAGTTCAGGTAAGTATGATACTTGAATTCATAGTCCATTTCGGCGAACGGATACCCGTCCAGGTGATCGGCATATAATCCAAGAAACTGACGGAGATCTGTAGCCGGCGCTTCCGACAGATTGATAAAGATGAAGCCGTTCCACACATCACAGTGAATGGGCGTCAGACCATTTTCGTTTTTATGAAAGCAAGGATAGAATCGCCTCTCCTGCGGAACTGATTTGAGCTCCCCATCTGCGCCATACACCCAGCCGTGGAAGCGGCACGTCAACACGGCAGCACGATTGCCGCCAAACGTCTCCTCCCCGCTCTCAGTCACCACCGTATTGCCCCGGTGCGCGCACATATTATGATAGGCACGAATTTCTTCATTCTTGCCACGGATCAGAATCGCGGACGTGTTCGCGACCTCGATCCGTTTGACTTTATAGTCACCCGGCCGAGGCAATTCTTCAACCCGCCCGACACAGAGCCATACTTGGCGGAAAATCTTATCACATTCGGCATCATAATAGCTCTTCGAGATGTAAGGTTCGATTGGGATCGGCCCAGTGCCCAGACTCGGGTTCTCATTAAGCCAACGATGTGCTTGATCCATGCTCTTCCTCCTCAAGCGTCGATAAAAATGTCTGCTCGCCGTGCGGCCGCAATAACTCTGACCTGCTCACGCGACAATCCGTTATTCATCATCCAGTCGATAATACGCAAAAACTCGGCAACCCCATCTCCGACATTCACCTAGTAAAAAAACCAGATAAAAAAAACATTCCACCCATGTAGAAGACACACTTAGATTGTCCTTACATACAGTCAGAATTCTAGCCTCTATGCGCGCTACCTAGCCCAGAGACGCAACTCCTCTAACAGACTGTCGAATTGACCGCTCTTTCTGATCTGCTCCCAAACGTTGGACCGCCGGATGGTAGAGTTTTCGGCGTGGTTTCACGGTAATGGGCTGGATATGTCACCGGGAATATGCAGCGAGATCGACGTCCTGTTGCCAATCGCCCCATGCGGGCGGACCTCGTTGTAGTCTCTGCGCCAAGCCTCCAACTTTTCGCGTGCATCCGCAAGCATCAGGAACCAGTGCGCGTTCAGCGTGTGTTTCCGAGCATCGAGCGGAGCGGCCTTGATGGCCGTGAGCACCGAAGCACAGGAAACGCGCGCTGGATCGCCGCCAGCGCGCGTTTCAGGTCAGGCTCTGAGACCCTTGCCCGCGAGGGGATCGATCTCGACACCTCAACGCTGGCCGACTGGGTGGGCGCCGCTCGCTGTGAAAGCCGTGCGCAGGATCGATGCGATCTTCGAGACCGAGCACGCCATCAATGGCGCAACGCCGACGCAGCGTCTCGCCGTGCGGCAGGAGCGCATCGCGCCATGGTCGATGACCTACTGGTCTGGATGCGTGACAGTGGTGCCCGCCTGTCGATGACGGTTCCCGTTGCCGTTTCCTCCACGACAGACGGATCTGCCTGACCAACAATGCCGCCGAACGCGCACTGCGCGGCATCGCCCTGGGCAGAAAAGCCTGGCTGTTCGTCGGCTCTGATCGTGGCGGGCAGCGCGCCGCCAACGTGTATTCCCTTATCGTCACCGCCAAGCTCAACGATATCGATCCCCAGGCATGGCTCGCCGAAATCCTTGCCCGGATCAACGATCAGCCCGTCTCACGCCTGCATGAACTCCTGCCCTGGAACTGGAAAGATTCAGGACTGCACCAGAATATCCATGCCGCCCAAATACGCCTGCGGTGTTCCAGACGGTGCAGCTCGGCCCATCGCGGCAGATGGAGGGCCCGGCTGGTCCAGTCCGACGTTCGCGCCAACTTCGGACGAAGGCAGAGCGGCTTCATACTCGTGCCCTGCTGAAAAGGTTCCAGACCGCCCGAAAGCGGCTGGTCCACCAGCAGGGCATCAAGGTGCATCGGAATTTCCGGCACCCGGACCCGCTGGTTCCGCGTCGAAATGGTGGAATGCAGATAGGTTCAGTGTCTCGCCGTCATCGAAGCGCTCTTCGATCACGCGTTGCAGATCGACACGGCGCCAGCGTACCACGCCATCGCGCTGTCGATCCGGACCCGCCTCGACCAGGGCTTTCAATTCGGCCTGCTGTGCGACGTTCATGCGGCGATCCCCCCGATCCCGTCTGACCTCAAGATGTGACAGGAAATGCGGCTGTAGGAACTGTCGGTGACGGCGATGATCCTGCGTCCGGGAAGCCAGCGGACGACCTGAAGCAGGCCCTGCCGTGCCCGGTCGGTCAACTTCCGGTGGGACGTTCCACGCTCATGCGCGTAGCGTTCCGAGGGACACAGCACAGTCAGGAACGGCAATCCCCACACCCGTCCGGTCCATGACAACGGCGCCAGAAGCATGAACGCTTGCCAGCGCAGGCCGCTGGCTTTCACGAAGTGTCCGCGCGACGACCGAACCGGATCACGATAAATGCCACGCGCGCTGAGCCTGCGCCCTGTCCGCCGTTCCAGCGTATCGTCGATCCCGATGATGACCGGACCGTCAGGAACCAGAACCGAGACCAGCCAGACAATCAGCGTCCTGGACAGGGACAGGGACAGGGCGCTCCGTAAGCGCCGACGGAACCCGACCTTGTTCGGGGCGGGAATAGCGTGAAGCTGGCGAGGCACATGGAGGCCTTGCGAGTGGATATTGAGCAGTCAAAAGAGCCTCGTATGAGCGCATGCCGGGATGGTGGAGCGGTCGTGCGAATGGAGCGGCGGCGGCATTGGAGCAATGAGGAAAAACTCGCGATTCTGAAAGAGACGACGCAGCCAGGCGCTATCGTTGCGGTAGTGGCGCGACGCTACGGGATCGGAACTGGCCAGCTATACACATGGCGCAAGCAATTGGTGCGCGGTGCGATGGCCGGGTTCGTGCCGGTCGAACTGGTGAGTTCCGAGTCTCCTGCAAAGCCATCGGAGGTCGGCCGCATCGACATTCGGCGGGAGGGCGGCTTCACCGTATCGGTCGACAGGCTCGTTGACCGGGAAGCACTGAGGCTGGTCCTCGACATCGTCGGGGAGCTTGAACGTTGAGTCTGACGCTGCCGCCGTCGGCGAAGATCTATCTGTCGCTGGCGCCGTGCGACATGCGCAAAGGCTTCGACGGATTGTCGTCCCAGGTTAGTAATATCCTGCAACTCGATCCATTCTCCGGCGCTGTATTCCTGTTCCGCGGCAAAAGAGGTGACAGGTTGAAGGCGCTGGTCTGGGACGGGTCGGGGCTCTGCCTGTATGCGAAACGCCTTGAGCGTGGGAAGTTCGTGTGGCCCCGAACCCAGGACGGGGCGGCAGCCCGACTCTCGGCTGCGCAATTGGCGATGCTGATTGAAGGTCTCGATTGGAGGCAGGCGATCATCCATGACGAGGTGCCTGCACCGACCTTTGCGTGAACGGTAAAACCGCAGAAAACTGAGGTTTTATATAGGATCGGAACGTTGCTCGCGCTATAGTTCAAGGCATGCGGTTCGACCTTGATCGCCTCCCCACAGATCCGGTTCTCCTGCAGAAAATGCTGCGGGAGATGGCCGAAGCCATGGAATTGGAACGGAGCGAACTGAGGGCAACGAAGCAGACCGTCAAAATCCAGACCCTGACAATCGAAAAGCTGGAGCATCGCCTTGCTCGGCTTCTGCGCATCCAGTTCGGTCGCAGTTCCGAGAAGATGGACATCGCGCAACTGCGCCTGATGTTCGAAGAGGTCGATGCCTCCCAACTCGCCAACGATGATGCTCCCGCAGCGTCAAAGCCGCAATCTGCACGGAAAGCTGGAACCCGGGCGCCGATCCCCGCGCACATCCCGCGCGTGACGACGGAGCATCGCCCGCAGCCATGCGGTTGTGGCGGCGCCGAAACCATCATCTGCCAGGACGTCACCGAAGTGCTGGACTACGTTCCGGCCCGCTTCCGCGTCCTGCGCCATGTTCGTCCCCGCATCGCCTGTCGTTCCTGCGAGAAAATCGGCCAGGCTCCAGCCATTGATCTGCCGTTGCCGAAGGTGATGGCGAGCAGCGCGTTGCTTGCGCATCTTCTCGTCAGCCGCTTCGTCGATCATCAGCCCTGGCACCGTCAATCGATGATCCTGCGTCGCCTGGGCGTGGACATCGATCGCGATGTGATGGGCCGCTGGTCCCGCAAACTGGCCTGGCTGATGGCCCCGCTCGGCGAACGGCTGCTCTCCTACATTCTCGAAGCTTCCAAGATACATGGTGATGAGACGCCGGTCACATTGCTCACAGGCGAGGGCGGTAGCCACACCGCGTACTTCTGGGTCTATCTGCGCGACGATCGTTCGAGCGGTGACATGCGCCCGCCCGCCGTAACGTTCCGCTTTACAATCGGTCGCGGTGGTGAGCATCCCGCAGCTCATCTCGCCGGCTATCGGGGATATCTTCAGGCGGACGGCTACGCCGGCTACAACACGCTGTACCGTGATCCCAGCACGAAGGCACCGCGCGAGGTAACCGAGGTCGGCTGCTGGGCCCACTCGCGACGCAAGTTTACCGACATCCTGGAAAAGAACCCGTCGCCGATCGCGGCCGAGGCCGTGGTAAGGATCGGCGAGCTTTTCGCGATCGAACGCGCCATCAAGGGGGCGCCTCCCGATGAACGACGGCAGGTTCGCCAGCAGTTGGCATGCCCGAAGCTGGCTACCTTGCGACCATGGCTGGAAGCGCGGATGCGGGGGCTGTCATCGGACAGTGCCTTGGCAAAGGCATGCCGCTATCCGCTCAACCGCTGGGCGGCGATGGTCCGCTATTGCGATGACGGTCTGCTCGAAATCAGCAATAATCTGGTCGAAAATTCCCTGCGTGGGGTTGCCCTTGGCCGCCGCAACTGGATGTTTGTCGGTTCGACCAAGGGGGGCGACGCTTCGGCCCTGTTTTACTCGCTGGTCGAGACCTGCCGCCTGAACAGCGTGCACCCCGAAGCCTGGTTCACCGACGTCATCGCACGTATCGGCAACCACCCGATTAACCGGATCGACGAACTCCTGCCCTGGAACTGGCAGGCAGCGAGAGAGATCCAAAAACTGGAGCATGCTGCTTGAGCAATGCCTTCGTCGTGCGGATGACGATCACACTGGATGACGTGACACCGGCTGTGAGCCGTATGATCGAAGTGCCGCTGGGTATCAGGCTCGATCGCTTGCACACCGTCCTCCAGGCTGCGCTGGCATGGACCGACAGCCACTTGTGGGAACTGACCTTCGGACGCACGGGATTCGGCATCCCCGACCCCTCCTATGGTCTCGATGGTCCGCTCGATGCGCGCAAGACGACCTTGGCTGAGGCTCTGGAGGAAATGCGAGGCAAGTCCTTCCGATACCTCTACGACTTCGGCGATGGCTGGGAGCATAGCGTCAGGATCCACGATATCGCCCCTGCCGACCCGCACGCCAGCTATCCACGCCTGCTCGAGGCCACCGGAATGTGTCCGCCCGAGGACTCGGGAGGCCCCTGGGGCTATGCTGAAAAGCTGGAGGCCCTCACTGATCCGACGCATGAATTTCATGAGGACGCACTGGAAGCCCTGGGGGACGCCCATGATCTCCACACTCAGCCAAACGTCGACTTGATCCAAACCCGCTTCACTGCCCTGGCAAAGAAATGGGCACCCCGCCAGCGAAAGGCCAAATAGTCGTTACGTCAACGCCGCCTTACATCGGCGCTTACGGCGCTCCAGCGATTGCAGTTCAGGACGCGATGAAAGGAGGAGAAATCCGCCGCGTCCTCCAGGCCCATCGCACGCAGTGCCGAACAGACTGTCCGTCGTCCCGGCGACACGATCGCACCGGATGTCAGAACAAGAACCCGACGCCATGTCGGCGTCGTGAAGGTCGTCCGGAACCGCGCCAGCCACGAGGCTATCCCGCTGAACCCGACATCGCTGCCGCCCTCTCCCGCCATTGGTAATCTCCCGCTTCCTTCGCAGGAGAGTCTCGCCCGACCCAAGGCGCACAGGAATCCGATGCTTCTTCACATTCGATTCAACGCTCAAAACCGCCAAAATCCAGCTTAGCATGCTGTCGGGTTGGGCCCTGCTATAGTGATAAGTGGCGAGGGCGTTTACGCGGCCGTCAGCCGTGTGATGCTGCGGCAATTCTATGCGAGGGCGACGAGCGTCCATTCTGTTGCGACGTTGGCGAGGCCACGGAGGTGGAAGCGGGTGAAACCCATGGCGCTTTTGATGATGCCGAAGACCGGTTCGACGGTCTGCTTGCGTAAGGCGTAAAGGGCTTTTGCCGGGTTCTGTTGCAGCCTGGCCTTCATTTCCAGGCGCCAGGGCTCGGTGATCCGGCGCGGCTCCCTGGGTGGCGGTTCCGCCCGGAAGTCATAAGGGCGCCGGTCCATGCGTCCGATGGCGACCAGCGGATCCACGCCGCTGGCCTGCAATAGTCCGATGGCTTTGCCGCTGGCGAAACCCGTGTCGGCAAGGACGGTGCGTGGCAGGCCGATCCTTTTTTCCATGCCCAGGATGGTGGCGGCGAAGCTGGGCGCGTCCGCCGTCGTCGCAACGACCCCATGTTCCAGGATCAACTGGCTACCCTCGGCACAAACCACGGCCTGGGCGTTGTAGGCTTGCCGGTATTCATGGGCGTCGGAGCGACGCATCAGC
Organism: Gluconacetobacter brunescens; assembly: GCF_048695475.1. Lineage (NCBI taxonomy): Bacteria > Pseudomonadati > Pseudomonadota > Alphaproteobacteria > Acetobacterales > Acetobacteraceae > Gluconacetobacter > Gluconacetobacter brunescens. The sequence continues at coordinate 1,079,278 of NZ_JBLHEN010000002.1, forward strand.
TTGCTGTCCGGATCGGTCAGGTTGATCTGCCGGTCTGGTGGCGGTTTATCGTCCGGCTCTTTCGGCGGCCGACCGCGCCGTCCCCGCTTCGCATCAAAGGCTGTCTTCTTGCGTTCGTATTCGGGCCGGGCGGTCTCGGCCTGGTCCCGGGCTTCCGCTTCCAGCCGCGCACAGGCTTCATCCAGCTTTGCCTTCAGAGCCTCCCGGCGGGCCAGTTCCTCCGGCAAGGCCTGGTGATCCGTATTGGTCGCATCTGCCGCTTCTGCCCGCTCCATCAGGGTGGCGATGTCGGCGGTCAGCTTCTCGCGCAATTCTTTCGCGCGATCATAACGGATGGAACGGTATTTCGGGGCATTGGCATCAATCTTCGTGCCATCGATCGACACCGTGCCAAGCCGCATCAGCCCCGTCTCGCGTGCCAGTTCCAGCACATGCAGGAACGCTGCCTCGATCGCCGTGCGATTGCCGCGCCGGAACGTCGCGATCGTGTCATGGTCAGGATGCAGGTTCGCCGGCACAAAGCGCATACCGATGTCACGATATGTCGCCCGTTCGATCCGACGCGATGAGAATACGCCGTTCGCATAGGCGTAAATCAGCAGCGCCAGCATCAGGCGCGGATGATACTGTGCCTTGCCGCCAGTCCGCCGGGGCACCGAAAAGGCCCCCAGCGGCACCCGCTCCACCGCCGCCACGATGAAATGCGCCACATCGTCCGACGGCAGCCATGACTTCACATCCGGCGGCAGAAGATACGGCTGCGATCGATCAAATGGGATGAAGCTGCTCATCCTGAAAGCTTACCCCAGATCGCCAGAGGCTGGTACCCCAACCCGACAGCCTGCTAGGTCGGATCGACATTCATCGTAGCCAGATCATAGCGGCTGCGAGGTGGACGAAGCCGGCGAAGTGGATGGTGCGTCGGTCATAGCGGGTGGCGAAGCGTCTGAAGTGCTTGAGGCGGCCGAAGCATCGCTCGATGCGGTTGCGTAGCTTGTAGACGATCGCATCGTGAGGGATGGCGACCTTGCGGCAGCGGTTGGAGGGGATCACCGCTTCCGCTCCCATCTGCGCGATGGTGGCTCGGAAGGCGTTGCTGTCATAGGCTTTGTCGGCAAGCACGGCGTCAGCGCCCTGGCCATGAAGCAGGGCGGATGCCTGGGTGATGTCGCCGGTCTGGCCGGGCGTGATGATGAAGCGCAGCGGCCGGCCGAGAGTATCGGCCAACATGTGAACCTTGGTCGTCAGCCCGCCTCGGGAACGCCCCAGCGCCTGATCGCACGCCCCCCTTTTCCGGTCGCCGCCTGCTGGTGCGCGCGAACGATGGTGCTGTCGATCATCAGATACTGGTTGTCCCGATCGGCGGTGAGCGCGTCGAATACCCGTTCCCATACGCCCGCATGGCACCAGCGGCTGAAGCGCCGATGCACCGTCTTCCATTTGCCATAGCGCTCCGGGAGGTCGCACCAGTGCGCACCGGACCGCAATACCCACAAACATCCGTTCACAAACAGGCGGTTATCCGATCCAGACCGACCAGGGTCAGTCGACTTGCCGGGCAGCAGGAGCGCGATCCTGCCCCACTGCGCATCGCTCAGTTCATACCGCTTGGCCACCATCACACGCTCCGTGCCTCAACACGGATACCTATGAATCAGTGATCAATTCCTTTGGGAATCCTGAATGTCGATCCGCCCTAGGCCATGTTAGAGCCTGACGGGAAATGAGTCGAGTGATTTTAGAAGGTTATGATTCATGGGTTTTGCGAGAACCTGTTGAGATCAAGATGGCCTGAACTGAAATCACCCGAGCGCAGTATCGCCGGGACGAGCTGGAGTATGCAAACGTCCTGCGCGATGCGGAGTGGGCGCTGATTGCGCCGCTGATGCCCGAGAGGAAACGACTGGGGAGACCACGACGTTCGGATTTGCGCCGGGTCATGGAGGCGATCCTCTATATCGTCACCACGGGCTGCCAGTGGCGGCAATTGCTGTGGCTCAAGACAGGGTCGATCGTCGCGGCACTCATTGCCAGCAATTTCGCACGGATATCGGCCGTCGGCATCGCATGGCCAAGGGAACATTTTAGGTGAGGCAACAGGTCCTCTCTCAGCAACATTTTGGCAAGGCAATGCGTCTCCCCCTCTCGCCTGCCTGTCGTCAACCCGGCCCGCCGCGACGATTCTTCGGATTCTCCACGAAACAGCGCAATTAACCCCCGGAGTCCGCCGAAAAGCGGGCGATTCACGCGGACGCCGGAAATCGTTAACGCGCGATCCTATGGGGAGGATTCAGCCCCGACCCGAGCGATCCCGCAGGTTCACGGGATAGCGCCTTGATCGCCCACAATGCCCCATGCCGGGCCAACCCGAAGGCCGGCCGGTGCGTTCGGTGAATTCCTCTGGATAGCCGTTCTCCGTCATTCCTTCGAGCAGGCGAGTCTGGAACTTCGATACCGTGCCAGTGTTCTTGAAGGTCGCCATGGCCCGGCGCAGGCCGTCCGCCTCGGCCGCCGTGAACCCGACGCACACCATGGCCACCTGCATTGCCTGCTCCTGGAAGAGCAGCACGCCGATGTCCATCGACACCATGTTCGAAAGGCAAGGATTATGATGAAAAAAAACCTCGTCGGCGCGCTGGCCATTCTTGTAGCCACCACCCCGGTTGCCGCCTTTGCGCAATGCGCTCCAAATAAGCCGGCGTTGGCGGCGGCGTCGGTGCCCGTTATCCACTACAGGATTACCACGATCGACGGCGTGAAGGTTTTCTACCGCGAAGCCGGTCCGCGCAGTGCGCCCGTGCTGCTGCTTCTACACGGTTTCCCGACTTCGTCGCACATGTTTCGCAACCTGATCCCATTGCTGGCTGATCGCTACCGCGTGATCGCGCCCGACTATCCCGGCTACGGGCAGAGTGATGCGCCGGATCATAAGGCGTTTTCTTACACCTTCGCCAATCTGGCCAACGTCGTCGACAAGCTCACCCAGCAAGTCGGCGCAGACAAGTACAGCATGTACGTCATGGATTATGGTGCGCCGATCGGATACCGGCTCGCACTCAAGCATCCTGAAAAAGTGCAGGCGTTGATCGTCCAGAACGGCAACGCCTACACCGAAGGGCTGAAGGCGTTTTGGAATCCGATCAAGGCCTACTGGGCCGAAAAGACCCCGGCCCGGCGCAAGGCGCTGGAGAGATTGGTCACGCTGGAAACGACCAAGTTCCAATATAGCGACGGCATGGGTGACGTGACGCGTATCAGCCCTGATAACTGGGTGATCGACCAGGCGTTACTCGACCGGCCGGGCAACCGCGACATTCAGCTCGATCTGCTGGGCGATTATGGCAGCAACGTGCCGCTCTATCCGCAGTTTCAGGCCTTCTTCCGCGAGCGCAAGCCGCCGACGCTGATCGTCTGGGGTAAGAACGACCATATTTTTCCAGAAGCCGGCGCGCATCCCTATCTGCGCGACCTGCCCGACGCCGAAATGCACATTCTCGACAGCGGCCATTTCGCGCTCGAGGACAAGCTCGACGTGATGGCCCCGCTCATCCGCAACTTCCTCGACCGCAAAATCTGTAACTGACCCGCGCGCCCGGAGCTTTCGGACAGCACATCATCAAACAAGGATCAATCCCGTGAACACTCCGACGTGATACAGACCACCACGCACGCGCTGCTGTCCGAACCGCACCTTACCTGGGCGCGGCCAGAAGCGGCCGAGATCGGCGCACTCTATGGCTTGGTGGCCCCTGGTCGCGGAAAGCTACGCCCGTGCGCAGCAGGCCGCGCTCCAAGCAAGCTAAGCGAGCCCGTGGCGCAAGCCGCCCGGCGAACTGAAACGGACAGAAAGCGAGACACGGAAATGCCTTACGGATTCATGGATATCGCAATGACCCCCAGTGTTCGCCGGGTGCAAGCCGACATGGGCGCCGACCGGCTCTGGTCGGACTTCAAGGGCCATCGCGATTTCGACTGCTTCGGCCGGCGCGAGCAGGACTTCATCGTCCGGCGCGACAGTTTCTACATGGCTTCTGTCTCCGAAACAGGATGGCCGTACGTCCAGCACCGCGGCGGTCCCGCCGGGTTCCTCAAGGTCATCGACGACAGGACACTCGCGTTCGCCGACTACCGCGGCAACCGGCAATATATCAGCACCGGCAACGTCGCGGCGAATGACCGGGTCTGCCTGTTCCTGATGGACTATCCGAACCGGACCCGGCTTAAGATCTACGCGACCGCCCAAACGGTGTCGCTCGATGCCGAACCGGAACTGGCCGCAGCGGTGACGGACAAGGCCTATGGCGCCTCGCTGGAACGGATCTTCCTGCTGCACCTCGCGGCGTTTGACTGGAACTGCCCGCAGCACATCATGCCGCGCTTCACCGAAGCCGAGATCCGCGCCGGTACGCAGGCTCTACGCGACCGGCTGAGTCTGCTCGAATCCGAAAACGCAGCCCTGCGTACGCGTCTCCTCGGGTCCGGCGAGAACTGACCCTGTTCAAGGTGAGCCGACCATGAGGATTGATCTTGTCTTGCTTGGTGCCGGGGTGCCGCCTCGGATGCCGCCAGTGCCGCCCGTAGCCGATCGATTTCCGACGTGCCGGTTTCCATGTCGGTCATCAAAAACACGGTTCGGCCCGGTTGATCGCGGTGCGGATGAACAGCCGACATCAGATTGCGACAGGTGGCTGAGACGCCCAGCGACGGCCGTAATTCGGCCAACGTCGTCTCTGGCGCCAGGGCTCTCATAGAGCACCGGGATCCCAGCCTCATTCATTCGCCCGGCGCCATTGCCGGATCCCTGACCCTGGACCATAAGGACTGGCCTAGTTTGAACGCGATCGCCGCCACAATGGCGCTCGCCAAACGGGGGATGACGATGCTGGCCGCCAAGCGCGCCATCGAGGCGCTAATCGCGAAATCGAAAGATCAGGGGCTCGGGCACGCTGCTGTCCTGCTGCCCCATACCGATACCGTCGAGGCCGTCATCGCCGATTTCGGAGGGTCCGGTATCCGGGCCGTTCACAACGATCACAGGGCCGAGGTGGATGTCGCCGCCATCCGCAAGCGGCTGAGGCTCAGCCGCCGCCAGTTCGCGCTGTGGTACGGTCTGGAGGAGGAAACCATCAAGGGATGGGAAAGCGGCGAGCGCACACCCGATACCGCAGCTAAAAGCTATCTGCGTGCCATTGCCAATCAACCGGAAGCCGTGCGCGAAGCCTATGCTCACGCCGGATGAGACGGCTGCCGATTCTGAGTGAAGGAGAACGAGCGATGTAGGTACGCTCGGAAATCAGTCCGTGCGTCATGGAGAGGAAAGCTCCGATGTCTCGAACCTATCATCACAGCCGCCAATACGGTCCTGATCATCGTTGGGCCAATCGCGCAGATCGCTGTGGGTATGGAGGATCTCGTGATGCCTCGGAATCGCCCAACTGGTGCAGCCATCTACTCGAGGCCGTCTTCCCCTATACCGGCACCTGACAGCCCCATGAATATTACTGGTAAAACCAGAGCTGGAACGAGCGATCATTCCCGCATTCTCTCCTGCATCCTGTTGCAGCGATCATGACATCGAGGAATGCCGCAGGCTGCGGATCTCCTGCGGTGTAGGGCCGGACCCGTGCCAAACGGGCGCGTCTGACACCCCAGGCCGATGTGACGTTTTCTCCCCGTGATAACAGATAACAACAATAACGAATAAGATAACAAATTATTTGTATGTTATACGCTCCAGATTGGCCCCAGGGGGTGGGTCGATTCTCAGCAGAAATTAACAAACCGAGTCTATTTCAGTAGTCCAAAAAGGTTCCGGGGGTCCTCCGGCTCGGCCAGCAAATCGATATCCGTATAAAATTCCGTATCCCGCACCTTGTCGCGCAGGTAGCGGAGGGCTGAAAAATCTTCCGTCGCGAAGCCCACGGAGTCGAAGATCGTAATGTCCCGTTCCGAACGGCGCCCCGGCTCGCGACCAACAATGACCTCCCAAAGTTCCGTGACCGGAAAATCTGCGGGCATCTGCTGAATCTCGCCCTCTATGCGCGTCTGTTCGGGAAATTCAACAAACACGCGCCCACGGTTCAGGATATCGGCCTGGAGTTCCGTCTTGCCTGGGCAATCCCCGCCGACTGCATTGATATGAACACCGGCCGCAACCATGTTGTCCGACAGGATCGTCGCCTGCAACTTGTCCGCGGTTACGGTAGTGATGATATCGGCCCCCAGGACAGCATCCTGGCTGCTGTTCGCGACCATCACATCCAGTCCGCCATCACGCATGTTCTCGTGGAACTTGCGGGAAGCCGCCGGGTCCACGTCATAAACCCGCACATGCGTGATCCCGAGAAGCGCCTTGAAGGCCGTGGCCTGGAATTCCGATTGTGCGCCCAGACCGATGATGGCCATCACCCGGCTATCGGGCCGCGCCAGATGGCGGGCCGCCACCGCCGACGTCGCAGCGGTCCGCAGCGCGGTCAGCAGCGTCATTTCCGAGAGCAGGAGCGGATAGCCGGACCGTACATCGGACAGGACCCCGAACGCGGTCACCGTCTGCAATCCGTCGCGCGTGTTCTTGGGATGACCGTTGACATATTTGAAACCGTACAGCGCGGCATCCGCCGTCGGCATCAGTTCGATCACGCCATCTCGCGAATGACTCGCCAGGCGCGGCGTCTTCTCGAAATCGGGCCAGCGCCGGAAATCGTCTTCGACATAATCGGCCAGTTCGGTCAGGAAGCTTTCCACGCCGACGGAACGCACCAGTTGTATGAGATTCTCGATGCCGACATACTGGACCATGATATTCCCTGTCATTCTGCTATCGGAAAATATGGTGCCTGCACGATCTATCAGATTGAATATGTAATAAGACATATCATTCAATATTCTTTGTACATATTGCACACCTTGTCCGCGCAAAACATACCGCACCACCCAATAGGACGGGACATCTTCCTACGGATTTTCAGGATACGTTCCATCTTCCGCCGTCGGTGCGAGACACCGCGCCGCTCGGCGACCTGCCGACACAACCGCCCTTCAGGCGCCTGCTGGTCCTTCCAGGGCAGGCATCAGATCGGCCTGCAATGTCGGCCAGCGGCGACTACCCGAATTCATGTTGACTTCGCGGTCCAGCGTCAATCGATCACCGGCGAACCGAATACTAACCCTATCGCGAAACGCCGTCTCCGGAAAATTCCAGATAAGTTCGAGATGGTCGGCAGCCACCCAGCGCGCTCCCGCGACAATCGGCGTACCGCGAAGCGGATAACCATGATGCAGGGATGCACCGGGCATCATCGAGACCCCGCCGATCCATTCCGTCAGGCCACATTGGACGCTGTACCACCCCATCGCATCCACAAGGGTAAAGCCGATCATCCCGGGACTGCCATCGAACGCGATCTCACAGACACCCAGGGCGTTGGCATGCACGCGCCATCGTGTTCCCGCAACAGCCCGCCCCGCTTCCTCGCATCCCGAGATCGGCGGGCGTTCCTTCCACGCCAGCAACCGTGCCCGCAATCCGGCATCCCCTGACGCACGCCCGCCGGCAACGAAGCCATGAGGGAAATATTGCCTGATATACGGCAGGATCGCGGCGCTGTTCTCCATGGCGCCCTGGATCACCAGAACGCTTTCCTGCCCAGGGAAAACAAGGACAGCCTGAACGAAGACACCAAGGGCCGCGTAATAATCATCCCCGACCACCCAGTGATAGCCATAGGTCGGTGCCCCCTGCGGGCGTGTGGCCGCCGCCACCCATGATGCCGGCAATATCGCGCGGCCGTTCCACTGCCCGTTCTGAAGATGCAGGATACCGAGACGTAACATGTCCTCGGTCGTCAGGCTCAGGCCGTTGCCGCCAGGATTGATACCATCGGGACCAAGATCCCACTGTTCGCCGTGGATACCCAGCGGCATGAAAAGGCGGGGCCGCAGGTAATCGTGAAGCGTCTCCCCGGTCACCTTGGTGACGATGGCCGAAAGCATATAGCTCGCGGCGCTGGAATAAACATAGGTTGTTCCAGGATCGTCGATAACGGGAATGCGAAAGAATTCATCGGTCCAACTGGTATCGATGCCCCGCCAGACCGATCCGGAGACTTCCGAGCCATGCCCCGCCCGCATCTCCAGAAGGTGCCTGACCGTGATCTGCGCCGCCCGCTCGCTCGCGCCGGGCATCGCCTCGGGAAAGAAACCGGCAATCCGGTCGTCCAGCGAAAGACGCCCCTCATCCAGAAGAAGGCCGATCGCGCATGCGGTCACGCTCTTGGTCACGGAATGCGTCATGCGCCGGGATCGCGGCTGGTAGGGCCACCGCCATCCCTCGGCGACGACCGCATCCTTTCGCCAGAGCATCATGGCATGCAATTCGAGGCCGGCCGCCTCGATACTGTCAAGCCACGCCGAAATCGCGTCGGGGTCGACATCCCGTTCGGAGGGTGCCGCCCGGGGCAGCGCCTGGCCCGGCATCGTATGCGGTTGGGTTGCGTGAGAGTTCTTATTCAACAGCCTACAACCCACAAAATTCCGAAACGACCTGCCACGCGGACATGCTCGCCTGTTACGCGTGAAAGCCCGAAAAGTCAACATGTTGTATTTTTACACAAGATAATACAACATCTCCCATGCCGCCCGCGGGGCCACCCGAGCGGCCAGCATCACCATGACGACCCTGTCATCCTACCTGGGAAGAGCGTCTGATTTCGCGGCCTGTTGCAATTGCACCCACATGCGTGCATAGCCGGCTTTCGTCGGATGCAGCCCATCGGTGGTCAGATCTGCGGGCAATGTTCCCTTCGCGTCGGCAAGGACGGAGAAATAATCGGCATAAGGGTAATGCCGGCCCGCCGCAAAGCCGCGCAGCCAGGCGTTCGCGGCCACGATGGTTTCCGGGTCCCGGTTCAGCGCCGCACAATCGTTGCAGGGTGTAATCGCCGCGATGATCACCCGGATATGATGCGCCTGCGCAATATCCGCCATCGCGGTCACATTTCGCCTGATGCGGGCGATGACAGACGCCCGCGCGAGCGCCGGCTGCCCGGCATAGATGCGGGCATCGTTCGCACCACCCGCAATCACGACCGCAACCGGATCGAGCGCCACCACATCGTCCTCGAACCGCAGCACCATCTGGTCGGTATTCTGGCCGACCACACCCCGGTTGAGCACGTTCAGCGTCTGCGGAAACGGGCGTTCGTCAGGCTGCCAGTGAAAAGTGATGGAATCGCCCATCATGACAATGCGCGGTCGCCGGTCGGCGCTCGCCTTGAGGGCCTCATTCGCCTGCTGAAAAACGTGAAGATCCGCGAGATCAGCCTGCTGCATCAGATATTTGGCGGCAAAATCATGCACCGAGAGCTGGGGCAACCCATGGCGGTCTTCCGCCACCGGAGCCGCCGCCGCCGGGTCCCGGCTCACGGCCAGGGCAAGAAAACCCGCCGCAATCATGTTCACAGAACGCATCTGTGCCTTCCCTTTCCATCATGATGAAAGATAAAACCCGTTGCGCGGCCTTCCGACACAGGCCGCCGGTTCATCCCGATCCGTCCACCCCGGCCAGGAAGCCAGCTCCATGCACAGGCACGTCTTCGATACGCTCGACCGGCGCCTCATTGCGGCACTGCGAGAAGACGGAAGAGCCCCCGTGGCAACGCTCGCCAACGCACTCGGCGTATCCCGTGCCACAATCCAGAGCCGACTCGACCGGCTGCTTGAAACCGGCGCGGTCCTGGGGTTCACGATCCGCGTCCGCCAGGACCATGATGACGGCGTCATCCGGGCAATCATGCTGATCGAAGTGGCGGGACGATCCACCAGCACAGTCATTCATCAGCTCCGCAGCGTCCCGGAACTACGCGCCCTCCACACGACAAACGGCTCATGGGACCTCATCGCGGAAATACGCGCACAGAGCCTGAGCGATTTCGATCGCGTGCTGCGGGAAGTCAGAAGCATCGACGGCGTACTCAATAGCGAGACCAGCATCATGCTGAGCACGATCTGACCGGCGGGACAGATCACCCGGCGGCGTAGTCCTTCACCAGACGATAGAGAAAGATGCGGCCGTTATAGAGCGATTCCACACGGACCCGCTCGTCGAGGCCATGAATACCATTTCCATCCGGGTCGAGAAAAATCCCGCTGACGCCATAAGTCGGCGTTCCCGCCTCGGTCAGGAACCGCCCATCCGTCGCGCCGGGCGCGACCGACGGAATAACGGGAACCCCCGGCCAGAGCTGCGCCGCGATATGCTCGATCGGCCCCAGGATCTCCGGCGTCAGCGCCGGCGCAATGGAACGCGGCGCGGGCGGCGAGCCAAGGGTGATCGCGATCGAAGGATCCGCGATCACCGTCGTCAGTCGCGCCTGCACGGCCTGCGGGTCTTCGCCAGGCAGGATCCGGCAGTTGACGTTAACATCCGCCGACTGGGCAAGGGCATTCTTGGCGTGGCCGGCATTCATCATGGTGGCGACGCATGTGGTGCGGATCATCGCATTCCACACCGGGTCCGCGCCGGCTACCCGATCGATCACGGCGGGGTCGTTCGATCCCGCGCCGAGCGCACGCATGTCGGCCGCGACCGCCCCGGTCTGCAAGGCAGCCGAACGCGCGAAGAAACGCCGCGTCACCGGGCTGATATCCGCCGGAAAGCGATAGCCCCCCAACCGGACGAGAGCGGCAGACATCCGTGTGATCACATTGTCCTTGCCGGGGCGGGAACTGTGGGCGCCGGGGCCGGTCGCTGTCAGATGATAATCCTGGTAGACTTTCTGGCCGGCCTCGACACTGAACACCCGCGGCCTGCCGTCGGCGTCAAGATAGCCCGATCCGCCTTCATTGATCGCAAATGCCGCTTTGACCGTCTCGGGACGATGCGCGATCAGATAGCGAATCCCGCGCAACCGGCCACCGGATTCCTCTCCGCAGGTCAGGGCGAGTTTGATCGTGCGCTTCGGCCGAAAACCCTCGCGCCGGAAATGGACCAGCGAGTCGACGAAGATCGCGGCCATCGCCTTGTCGTCCACGGCACCGCGGGCATAGAAATACCCGTTTTCCTCGACCAGCCGGAACGGATCACGCTTCCAGTCCGATGCCTTCGCATTCACGACATCGATATGCGCGAGCAGCAGGATCGGTGACGCCGCCGGATCCGTACCCGGAAGGCTCGCCACAAGATTGCCATCCAGAGGCAGACCGGGCGCCAGGACAATCTCCGTGTCGCCCTGCGGATACCCGGCCGCGAGTAGGCGCGCACGCGCCTTTTCCGCGACGGCGGTACAACTACCCGAGGCGGCGCTGGAATCCGTTTCAAGAATCTCCTTGTAGAAATCGCGAAACTGCGCCCGCTCGGGATCTGCCGGCGCGGCATGGGCGCCGGCCAGCGTTGCCAGTATCACCCCAGCGCCGAGGGCCAGAGGCCGCGCTACCGTCCACCGTTTCAATGCATGCTTCATGTCTTGACTGCTCCCGCCGATGAGGTCCCGCAGACTACGGCAAGGCATATTGTATCATGGAAAACGATAATACAAGATATCTGGCCCGGCTGGCCGGGCGTTTACGGCCTGCCGGGCGTCATGCCGGCACCCATCGGCGAGAATGTCCGCGAGGAACTCGCCAGATGATCGAGCATCAACGCGCTGGCCCGGTCGTTCCGGCCATCCGCCAGAGCATCCATGATCGCCAGATGCTCCTCGATCGAGGCAATGACGCGGGGCACGCCATGCACCCAGTGATAATTCAGAAACGAACGCAGGCGGTTCTGGCCCTGCACGGCGCCCAGCAGATAACGGTTTCCGGAACAGCGGGCGAGCTGCTCGTGAAAATCGGCGTTCATCTGAAAGAATTCGACCGCGAGCGTATCGCGCCACCGGCGCTTTCTGAAGGATTCGTGCTGAGCGCGCGATCTTTCCAGCCAGTTCTGGTCAAGTTCGAATGTGGGCGCCAGCAGGGCCGCCGGCTCGACCACCCGCCGGAAGGCGTAGCTTTCCTCCTGCGCGCGCGTCGAATCGATCGCCGGCAGGAAGATCCACCCCTTCCCCGGCTTGCGCTCGACCAGTCCCAGATCCGCAAGCTGGCGCAGGACCCGCAGCAACGTCGCCATGGTCACGTCCAGATGACGGACCATTTCCTGCTGGCTGCATTCATCCGGCAGTAGCCCATTATTGCGCGCACGCGCTATCTTGACGAGCAGTTCCCGGTCTTCCTCGTCCTGCCCGGTCAGCGTGGGCGGCTCCGGCGCCTCGCGGATCGGGTGCAACAGGACATAGCCGCGATTGGCACGCGATTCGACGGTGCCGGCATTCGCCAGCAATTGCAGCGCTCCCCTGATCGGGGTGCGCGAGACACCGAAATGGCGGCAGAGATCGCATTCGACTAGACGGTGCCCCGGCTGCGCGCCCTGGTCCTTGAGCAATTTGAGAATACGGCCGGCAAGATCGGCACGAAGGCGGCTGGTCGCGCTGACATCCGACGGATCGATGGCGGCAGCGGATCGGGGCACTCTTTGCTCCATGTCTCATGGGCGGAACGGGGTCGGGACAGCAACGTATGGCTTTAATGGTTATGAAGAAACCATTTTCGTCAATCCCGATAAAGGCTCCGCATCCGGCACAATTTTGTCTTTCCGATATTGAAAAAACAGTGTTATTGGTAATGAGACGTAATGAAAGGCATACTTGCTGATGGTGGAACAGGAGGAAGACGCGCGTCGGATCGACACCAGCGGGCCTGCCCGGTCGACCGCCTGGGCCCTGGCGCCGTTTCTGGTCCTGCTGTCGATCGCGACCGCCTCCTCCGCCGAGACGGTGCTGCGCAGCCGCCTGAACTCGGATATCGCCTCGACCGACCCGGGCATGAAACGCGACGAGAACACCGACGCCGTCCTACTGCATGTCGTGGAAGGCCTGGTCGCCAGCCGCGAGGACGGCAGCGTCGCCCCGATGCTCGCAACCGGCTGGACGCGCGCGCCAGACGGCCGCTCCTACCGCTTCACGCTCCGCCAGGGGGTCCATTTCCACAACGGCGCGCCGCTGACCCCGGCCGAGGTCGTCTGGTCGCTGCGGCGCTACCTGGCACCCGAAAGCCACTGGCGGTGCAAATCCGAATTCGGCCCACACGGCATCGCGCGCGTGCTCGCGGTCCAGGCCACCGGCACCGATGCCGTAACGATCACGCTCGACCGCCCCGCTCCGATGTTCCTCAAGGTCCTGGCGCGGTCCGACTGCGGCGAGGCCGGCATCCTCCATCCTTCCTCCGTCGACGCGCAGGGCCACTGGATCGCGCCGATCGGCACCGGGCCGTTCCGCTTTTCCGAATGGCGGCGCAACCAGTTCGTCGATCTGGTGCGCTTTCCCACCTATAGCAGCCTGCCCGGCCCGCGTGACGGCAATGGCGGCGGCAAGCATCCGCTCGTCGACCGCCTGCATTTCGAGATCATTCCCGACGGATCATCGGCCACCGCCGCCCTGATGCGGGACAGTCTCGATATCCTGGATAATCTGGCGCCGAACGAACTGGGCGAACTGACCGGCCGGTCGGATATCCGGCTCAGCATCGCCCCTACGATGGACCTGTATGCCCTGCTGTTCCAGACCCGAGACCCCGTCCTGTCCGATCCGCGGATCAGGCGGGCAATCGCCCTGAGCCTGGATGTCGGGGCGCTGACGCGGGTAGCCACCCACGGCACGGCGACGGCGAACAGCTCGTTCATCCCCGCCGTCAGCCCCTATTCCAACGCAGCCATCCATACCCTGATCCAGCAGGACCTGGCGCGTGCCCGCGCCCTGGTCCGCGACAGCGGCTATCAGGGGGCGCCGATCGAACTCCTGACGAACCGCCGCTACCCGCAGGCATTCGATTCCGCCATCATCATCCAGGCGATGGCCCGTGCGATCGGCCTTCGGATGGAGATCGTGACGCTCGACTGGGCCACGCAACTGGCCCGCTACGCCCATGGCGACTACCAGGCGATGGTATTCCTGTATTCCGCCCGCCTCGATCCGTCTCTGATCCTGGATTCCCTGCTGGGAGACAGGACGGCGGACCCGCGCAAGGTCTGGGACGACCCGAAGGCCATCTCCCTCCTGGAGCAATCCATGTCCGTGGATGACCGCGACGACCGCCAGCATATCTTCGACACGCTCGACCGCCAGTTTCGCGAGGACGTCCCAGCGGTGGTGCTGTTCAATACAGCCCGCATCGCGGCGATGCGCGCGCGCGTCGCCGGCTATCAGGGATGGGCGGGCGCCCTGCAACGCCTGTGGGATGTCGATCCCGGCCGGAGAACCGATCCATAATGCCTGGCTATATCCTCGGTCGGCTGTCGCTGGCCGTCCCCACGCTGTTCCTGGTCTCCCTCGCCGTTTTCTTCCTGATCCGCCTCGTGCCCGGCGACCCGGCGCTGGTGATGCTGGGGGAAGGCGCCGATCCGGCAACCCTCGCGGCCATGCATCGGGAACTGGGGCTCGACCGCCCGCTGGTGGCGCAATATCTCCTCTGGCTGGGCCATGCCCTGCGGGGTGACCTGGGCCTCTCGATCGTCAGCGGCGAGCCGGTCGCCGGGCTCGTGCTGTCGCATTTCGCCCTGACGGTCGCGGTGGTCCTGCCCGCGGTCGCATTGGCCACGGCAATCGCCGTCCTCTTCGGCATGATCGCGGCGTGGAAACACGGCCGGCCGATCGACCTCGCTGTCTCGGCCGCGACCGGATTGCTGCTGGCCCTCCCCAGTTTCTGGCTGGGCCTGCTGCTGCTGATCGTATTCGGCGTGAAACTGCACTGGCTGCCCATCGTCGGCTATATCCCGTTTTCCGAAGATGCAGGCGCCGCCCTGCTGTTCCTGGTCCTGCCGATCGCAACCCTCACCCTGACCGAAACCGGCGTCCTCACCCGCATGATGCGGGCCAGCGCGATCGACGTCTTCGACCTCGATTACATCACGCATGCGCGTGCCAAGGGGCTTCCCGAACGCCTCGTCCTGGCCCGCCACGTCTTTCCCAACGCCTTCGCGCCGACGCTCACCCTGATCGGATTGACACTGGGCCACCTGCTAGGCGGCGTCGCGGTGGTGGAGACGGTCTTCACCCTCCCGGGCCTCGGCCGCCTGATGGTGGATTCCATCCTGGCCCGCGACTACCCCGTCATCCAGGGCTGCCTGCTGCTGACTGCGCTGGTGTTCGTCCTGGTCAACCTGACCGTGGATCTGGTCTATCCCGTCTTCGATCCGCGAGTGAAATCATGAAACCGTCCCATATCGGCAGTCTGGCGGGCGTCGCGCTGTTCGGCCTGCTGCTTGGGATCGTCCTCCTCGGCCTCGTCTGGCTGCCCTACGATCCACGCGCCATCGACCTGGACCATGTGCTCCAGTCCCCCTCGGCAACACACTGGCTCGGCACCGACGCCTTCGGCCGCGATGTCGCCTCCCGTGCCATGCTGGGTGCGCGAACCAGCCTGCTGATCGCGCTCCAGACCGTGTGCGCAACGCTCGTCGCGGGCGTGCCGATCGGGGTACTCGCTGGCTATCTGCGCGGCTGGACCGACCGGCTGATCATGATCGTCGCCGATGCGATCCTCGCCTTCCCGGCCATGCTGCTGGCGCTGACCCTGGTCGCGGTGCTGGGCGGCAACCGCAATGCCATCGTCATCGCCCTGGCATTGTCCTACCTGCCGGCCGTGGTCCGGGTCGTACGCTCCAGCGTGCTCTCGATCCGCGAACGCGATTACGTCGAGGCCTCGAAGGTCGCTGGCGACGGCGCGCTCTACACGATGTACCGCCACATCCTGCCCAATGCCCTGCCGCCGATCCTGATCATCGCCACCAGCCTGTTCGGCTGGGTGATCCTCTATGAAAGCGCGCTCAGCTTCCTGGGCGTCGGCGTACCGCCGCCCACCCCGACATGGGGAAACATGCTGGCCGAGGCCCGGCCCTATATCGGCACCGCGCCCTGGCTCAGCCTCGTGCCCGGGACCTGCCTCATGCTGACCCTGCTGGGCGTCAACATGCTGGGCGACGCCATCCGTGACCGTATCGATCCAAGAGAACATGCGTGACTGATCCCCTGCTTCAAGTCCGGAATCTCCATATCGCCACACGCGCGGGCACGACCCTGGTGCATGATTTCGGCCTGGACCTCGCCGCCGGCGAGCGCCTGGCGATCATCGGCGAGAGCGGATCGGGCAAGACCATGGCGACGCGCGCCCTCGTCAGCCTCCTGCCGCCGGCGGCCCAGGTCGCGGGGGGCACGATCCGCTTCCAGGGGCAGGAGATCACCCGACTGGCGAAACCGGCCATGCAGCGCCTGCGCGGACCGGGCATCGGCATGGTCTTCCAGGAACCGATGACCTCGCTGAACCCGGCCCTGACGATCGGCCGTCAACTCTCCGAGGGCCTGCAACGCCACCGCCGGCTGTCGCGCACGGCCATCCGCGGCCTCGTCATCGACATGCTGCACCGCGTGCGGATCCGCGATCCCGAGCGCTGCCTGACGGCCTACCCCCATGAATTCTCGGGCGGCATGCGGCAGCGGATCATGCTGGCGTCGGTGCTGCTGCTGAAACCCCGGCTCCTGATCGCCGACGAGCCGACCACGGCGCTCGACGTCCTCAGCCAGCGCGAAGTCATGGACATCATGGTCGAACTGACGCGGGAACAGGGCACGGCCCTGCTGCTGATCTCGCACGACCTGCCATTGGTCGAACGCTATACCGACCGCGCCATCGTCATGCAAAAGGGCATCGTGGTAGAGGCCGGCCTCACCGGGTCCATGATGGCCCACCCGACCCATCCCTATACCAGACAATTGATCGGCGCCCTGCCACGGCCCAAAGCGGCGTCACCGGCCAGTTCGACGGACAAGGCGCCGGTCCTGCTGTCGATCAACCGGCTGTGCGTGGACTACCCCACGAAGCGCGGCCTGCTGCGCGCCGGCCAGCCCCGCCGCGTGCTCGACACCGTATCGCTACAGGTCCGGTCCGGTGAAATCGTCGCCCTCGTCGGCGGCAGCGGATCGGGAAAAACCACGCTCGGCCGCACGGTCCTGGGCCTGACGCCGTTCGTGTCCGGATCGGTGCGTTTCGACGGTTCCGACATCGCCACGCTCGGCACTACAGCACTCCGCGACTTTCGCCGACAGGTTCAACTCGTGTTCCAGGACCCGTTTTCCTCGCTCGATCCCAGACTGTGCGTCGCCGAGATCGTCGCAGCCACGCTGCGGCACGTGCCCGGCCTGGACGCGGCCACACGCAGGACGCGGACGGATGCCGCCCTGGCAGCGGTGGATCTCGCGGGCTTCGAACGCCGCCTGCCGCATGAAATGTCCGGCGGCCAGCGCCAGCGCGTGGCGATCGCGCGGGCCATCGTCTCCGGCCCGAAACTGGTCGTGGCGGACGAACCCGTATCGGCCCTCGACCTCAGCGTCCAGCAGCAGGTCCTCACCCTGCTCCAGACATTGCAGCACGAGCAGGGTTTTGCCTGCCTCTTCATCACGCACGACCTGTCGGTCGTCGAGCAGGTCGCCGACCGGGTCGTCGTCATGGAAAACGGAACGATCGTCGAGGAAGGCTTGGTTGATGCGGTCTTCTCCAACCCGCAACATTCCTATACGCGCCAATTGCTGGCCGCGACGCCCAGAGCGGCTCCCTTGCCGGATCTCCAAGCCCTATGAGCGATGTCACGCAGTCCTATCGCACATGAAGCGACAGTCAGAAAAATTCCGCTTTGGGGAATGGACATGAACGACAATGACACCATTCGTCATGACCGCCGGACGATTGCCCTGCACTGGACCGTGGGGGTTTCCGTCATATTCTTATGGGTGATGGCGCAAGGCGCCGAACGCCTCCCCAAGGGGTCGTTCCGGCTTTCCATCTGGTCCGTCCATGTCATCCTCGGCTTCCTGTTGACACTGCTCGTCCTGCTGCGCATCGCATGGCGCGCAACCGGCGGACGCCGCCCCTCTCCCGCGGATCGGGGCATGCACCACATGCCGGCCATGCTGATGCATACCCTGCTCTATCTGCTGCTGCTGTCCGTGGTGGGGCTGGGCATCGCCAATGTTTTCGGCCACGGTTTTCCCCTGTTCGGCGTCTGGCGGTTCCCACGCCTGTGGGAAAAATCCATACAGCACCGCATCGCCGACTGGCATGGCACGGTCGCCAACGTCATCATGGTTGTCGCCGCACTCCACGCGGCAGCCGCCTGTTATCATCATGCGATAATCAAGGATAACGTCCTGCGGCGCATGCTGCCTTAGCCAGACAGGTTACCGGACCAGGCCTCGCTCCCGCGCAACACCGGACGGTTCACATGCCCGTCCGGCTGATCGCGTCGACTGGGTCAGTATTTCATGGCTACCGAGAATTTGACGACTTGCGGCGCGCCTTCGGCAAGAAGGTCCGCCCCGGTCGATGCCCAGTAGCGCCTGCCGGTGATGTTGTCGGCATTCACGCGAAAGGTCATCTCATGTCCGGCCACCATGCGCTGGTAGGACGTACCCATGTTGAACAGGACATAGCCGGGAATCCACGCCTGGTTCAGGGCATCGATCGCACGGCGGCCGATATAGACAAAGCCACCATTGACGCTCAGCCCCGGAACAACGCGGTCCAGCTTGTAGTTGAGCGAAACGGACGCTGTATATTTCGGCGTATTCTCAACCCAGCGCCCCACGACCGTCGGGCTGAAAACACCACTGGCCGAAATGCTGCTCGGCGCACCCGATACCTGCTTGGCGTTGAGCGCCTGTCCACTGGCGTAAACCGACAATTCGTCCGTCAGATCCCCCGACAAGCTGAATTCGAAGCCCCGATAGCGCAGGCGCCCGTCCTCGACATACATATTCGCGCCATTGACGTAGGTCGATGCCCGATTGATGACAAAATATGCCGCCTGGAACAGAAGATTCTTCGTCGGCTGGATCTTGATGCCGCCTTCTTCCTGCTTCGATTTCGCGGCCGGAAGCTGCTGTCCATAATTGATGGCGGTGGACGGCGCGCCGGCGGTCGATTCCAGCCCCTCGATGTATGTTCCATAGAGGCTCATCCATTTGATGGGCTTAATGACGCCGCCATAGGAATAGGTAATCGGCGTCGCATGGAACGTTCTTTTTCCGCCCAGCACTTCCTCGGTGTAGTCCGACTTGCGGATACCACCCAGCAACTGCAGCCACTCGCGGAATTTTATCCGGTCGAACGCATAGAGCCCCTTGTCGTTGATGCGGGTATTGGTGAAAACCGAAGGCGCATAGGCGACCTCCGCAATGGCATGCGGATCGGTATAATCCTGGGCAAAGGTATGATTGACCGTCGAGGGATTGTACTGGTCGCGCACATTGATCGACGCACCGACCAGAAGATCATGCAGCAGGGGACCGCTCCTGAACGTTCCCGCGACTTCAGCCCGGGCGTTGCGGTTGACCGCCTCGTAATTCTCCTGGTCGCCCACCGTCAGCACGTTCTCTCCCACCGTTCCGACAGCAGGATTCGTATTGATGTTGTTGGGATCGAGGTAATTGAAATGCCGGTCGCGCCACAGCCACGACTGTCCACCGCTGAGCGAGAAATTCCAGGCCTTCGTGATCTTCCAGTCCACGGTGCCCATAAGATTGGTTTCCTGCGCACGATTCCGCGCCCAATCCGGGCCGAAATTGGTTCGCGGATTGATCAGGGGCGGCAGAGTGACCGACGGATAGGGGTCCGCCGCCGTTGGCGTCGGCTTTTTGACAAAGCGGAAAATGCCCGGCTCGTTGACCTCTTTAAAGATATGCTCGATATCCAGGTGCATGGTCAGATTTCTGGTCGGCTTCAGGTCGAAGGCGCCGGATGTCAGGTAGCGACTGCCGAGCGTGTGGTCGATTCCCGAATCGACATCCGCGTATAATCCATTGATCCGTGCGCCGAACATGCCCCATGTCTGCCCGAAATCGATATGCCCGCCGCGCCCGCCGTTACTGTCGCCGACACCGTCGATTTCAAGATAGCGTTTCTGGGTCGGACGTTTCATCGTCAGGTTGATGATACCGGCCGGCGTCGTAAAGCCATAATACAGCGCGGACGCACCTTTCAACGCTTCGACGCGATCCTTGTCCTCGATAGGCATGTCGATCAGGTTGATGATGGGCAGAATGCCGTCGAGACGATAATTGCTTCTGTTATCGACCGGAATGCCACGAATGGCCAGGTTGCTGTAAACCGTCGGCGTGGTCTGCGACACGGTCACGCCGGCCGTATTCTGTAGCACTTCCTGCAGGTTACGAGCCTGCTGCGTCTCGATGACAGCGCGCGAGATCACGTTCACGGTCAAGGGCGTATCCAGCGCCTTGGCGCCACGGAAACTGCCGGCCTGGACCACGTCGGTGCCAAAACGATTGGCCCGCGCACCGGTCACCACGATGTCTTCCAAGGCCGGCCCGTTATCGGTAGCCGGTTTGGCAGTCGTAGCGGTGGTCGCGACATTCACTGCGGTCGCGGCCGTCGCCACCTTGCCTGCGTCACCTGTCTTCTCGACCGGCCTGGCCACTCCTTTTGCCACGGCGGTCCCGGTGACCGCGCGATCGTCATATTTGGCCGGAATGCCGGTCTGGCCCCACGCCATACCAACATAGAAGAGAGACATGCCTCCCAGGCTGGTACTGGCAAGAGTCCTGTAAGCCCTGCTTTTAAACAGCATCTTAGATGCCCTCTCTTCTCGGCAACCGGTTCACGGTCCAACCGCATATCGGTTACGACCCACGTCAGTGCGACTTCGATATGATAAGACAGAAATGTTTTTTGTAAAGCGAAAGTGCAATATGGATTCGCACCGGGCCACACTGCGTCCTTACCCGAGCGACGACGACGACGGAGCAAAGGCGGCACCGGCCTCCCCGAATCTGATGGCGCTAGCAGCAAGCCTGCCGCTCTCCACCGAACGGGCGAATATGCGCTACCAATGGGTCGCCCGCTTCATCGACAACGAGCGTGTGGTCTGCGACGCGGTGATCGAACCGTTCGCCCGCGAGGTGATCGCCAGAAGCGCAATGCATTGCTCATCGACGATGGCCGCAATATGCAGATCCTTGTAGGTATCGACGCCACCAACGACAACGCACGTCGTTTTTTTATTTCCATCCATGACCGCGCCCTCGGCTAATCGCTATCAATGGCTCAACCGCGGCCCGCTGCACGGTTAGGACAGTCACGAGACCAGTCAGATCAGGCCCTTCTCGGGTCACAGGCGATGGCCGAGGCAAAGCCTCTCCGCGAGGTGCTCCCGGACGGTCGACAGGTCCAGGGAAAGACACAGTGGTCGATCAGAGTGCGGGTCAGAGCGCGCCGGGCACCTCGCAGCGCCAGTCTACCGTGATCGATCAGTGTTTGAGACAAACCGTCCGCGAACTGGCAACCATCTTCTGACTATCCGTGTTGAAAATCTCCAGTTTTCCATGATGGGCCAGGGCATTTTCCAGCGCCAGAAGGTAAAAGCCCGTGTCCATCGTGTTCGACAGCCGCCACGCCAGAACAGCCCGGCTGTGCCAGTCGATGACCGCCACCAGATACAGAAAGCCCTGACCAATCGGAATATAGGTGATATCCGAGGCCCAGACCTGGTTCGCGCGATCGATCACCAGATCCCGCAGCAGATACGGATAAATCTTGTGTCCCGGACCCGGGATCGTCGTCCTGGGCTTCGGGGCCAGGGCTGCAATCTCCATCCTGCGCATCAAGTGGCATCCGCCGATCAGCGCACGCGCTCGGCCTGGATCTTCGGGGCGATCTGCCCGGCCCTGCGCAAGGGAGCCGCCCTCGCTCTGCCCTGATGCAATCTCCACGCCATGAACCGTCATCTTGCCGAGATCTTCCAGGCCGTGGCGCCGGGTGCCCATGCCGTTCTCATCGTCGATCAGGCCGCGTGGCATACCAGCCAGAAACTCGCCGTCCCTGCCAACATCACGATCATGCCGCTACCGCCTCGTTCGCCCGAGTTGAACCCCGTCGAAAACGTCTGGCAGTTCATGCGCAACACCTGGCTATCGAACCGGATCTTCAGAACCTACGACGACATCGTCGACATCTGCTGCCACGCATGGAACCAACTCGTCGACCAGCCATGGCGCATCATGTCAATCGGCCTCCGCGACTGGGCTCCTGGGTATCTGACAAAGCAGAATTGGTATGACCCATTGCTAGGCCAACTGAGACCAAGCGCAACACGTGTCAACTGGATCCTGGAGACGATTGGGAACATCAGATTATTGCTGATCTGGCGGACGAGGGAAATCCCGTCAAGGAGCATCTCCAATCGCAGCGCTAGACCGAATTATCTAAATATATACTCTAAGAAATTTAATAAAATATCTGGCATTATTTTTTACACTAAATTTAGAATAATAATTATTGCGCTCTATCGAACAAAAAAGATCATTCTCACCTATACTTTTAGCCCCTATCTGCCTCTTTCTGAAAACAAATCTAACGAAACATGTCTCGGCTCCCCAAGCGAGCAAAAGTCTATGACTTCATGGACTCGAGGCGCCATCCGCACCCTGGCAAGTTGGTCGTGACGATGCAGGAGGCAATCATGAACCCGTCGATCCATAGCTACCCGGTCACAGTTGCAATGCTCGATTGCGCTCGATTCTTTGGCTTCAGCGCCCGGACCGCTTCACGCCTGGCAAATCAGGGCGCGATCGACGTCAGATCAGCAGGGCGGCAACGATTCATCATGACTCATTCTGTCTGCATGATGATTCTCCAAAAAACTCAAGAATCTCCAGAAACTATCAAATCATATATGAAAAATACTAGGGAGTACCGGCGCTTATTCACATCAGTTCTATCGACCGCGTCTTCTCATTCTCGCGCAGCACGGGCTACCGCATGGCCGATAGACGAAAGATTCTTGCTATCAATATCGGCTCAGCAAGATTTGTCGTTACAGATTCAGTAATGAATTTTTTCGCCCGTCACAATATCGCCGAAGCCGCCGTGCGGGATATCGCTCCAGACTCTTGCCGCCGACTAGTTGGTGCGGCATCATGACGATCAACCATCAGCCGGGCTATCCCGCGTCCTCATCATCCGAAGCAGACACATCGCCAAACGTCCGAGTGCATATGGCACCGGACCAACGCCTTAGGACGCTTGTTAGGTTCCTAGCGCGGCGTGCCGCACGCGCTTGGCATGATGAACAACTTCAGTTGTATCAAACCATTAGACCAATTGCTAAGCCGTCCGGAGAACAGCCGCCATGAAAGTCGTCATTTATGCCCGGTATTCGTCCGACAACCAGCGTGAAGCCTCAATAGCGGACCAACTCCGCATCTGCCGCGCACACGCGGAAAGGCAGGGCTTGACCATCGTCGAGGAATATACCGACCACGCCATTTCGGGCGCGTCGCTGATGAGGCCGGGCATCCAGGCGCTGATCGCCGACGCACAGCGAGGACGGTTCCAGATTGTGCTGGCCGAGGCGATGGACCGCCTGTCCCGCGACCAGGAGGACATCGCTGGAATTTTCAAGCGCATGAATTATGCCGGCGTGCGGATCATCACCCTCTCCGAGGGCGAGGTTTCCCACCTTCACGTCGGCCTCAAGGGCACGATGAACGCGTTGTTCCTGAAAGACCTGGCCGAGAAGACCCATCGCGGCCTGCGCGGCCGGGTGGAACAGGGCAAGTCCGGCGGCGGCAATGCCTACGGCTATGACGTAGTGCGTAGGCTCGACCCCAATGGTGAGCCGATCCGGGGCGACCGTACCATCAACTCGGCGGAAGCCGTGGTGGTCCGGCGCATCTTTCGCGACTTCGCGGCCGGACAGGGACCGCGCGCCATCGCCTTCCGTCTCAACGACGAAGGTATCTCGGCACCGGGTAGCGGCGCCTGGGGTTTCTCGACCATCAACGGCAATCGGGCACGCGGCACCGGTATCCTCAATAATGAGATGTATGTGGGCAGGCTGGTCTGGAACCGGCAGCGCTTCGTCAAGGATCCGGATACCGGCAAGCGCCAGGCCCGACCCAATCCGGAAGCGAATGGGTGATCCAGGAGGTGCCGGAGCTACGGATCGTCGACCGGGATCTGTGGGACGCAGTCAAGGCACGGCAAGCCAGCGTCAGCGCCAACCGGGACACAAGCGACGCCTCATCGCCCGATCATTTCCGCGAGAAACGTCGTCCCCGCTATCTCTTCTCCGGCCTCAGCAAATGCGGCTGCTGCGGTGGCGGCTATTCCATGATCTCCGGCGCATTGCTCGGCTGTTCGACGGCGCGCAACAAGGGCACCTGCGACAACCGGACCAATATGCGCCGCGAGGAACTGGAGCGGCGCGTCGTTGATGCCCTGCGCTATCAGTTGATGGACCCCGCGTTGTTCAAGGACTTCGCAGAGGCCTTCACCTTCGAGATGAATCGCCTACGGATGGAAGCATCGGCCGACATTAACGCTGCCCGCAAGGAAATCCTGAAAGTCGACCGGGATATTGATCGTCTTCTCGACATGCTCCTCAGGGGCGGCGCGGCCGAACGGCTCAATACCAAGATGTTGGAATTGGAGGCACGCAAGAAGGAACTGGAAATCACGCTGGCCTATGCCAAGGAGCCGCCGCCGCTCCTGCACCCAAAGATGGCGGAGTTTTACCACCAACAGGTCAATCGTCTGCATGAGGCCCTTCACGGCGAAATGGAAGACCGGCGCCAGGAGGCCGCCGAGATTATCCGTACAATGATCGACGCAATCGTCCTTACGCCTTCGGATAAAGGGATCCAGATTGAGGTGAAAGGCGATCTCGCCGGCATCCTGACGGTGGCGTCGGGCAGCGGACAAACGAAAACCCCAGCTCGTTTCCTGACTGGGGTTCGTGATGCGTTGGCATCGCAAGTTCAGATGGTTGCGGGGGCAGGATTTGAACCTGCGGCCTTCAGGTTATGAGCCTGACGAGCTACCGGGCTGCTCCACCCCGCGGGGGTGTAGGTGGACTGGAAGACCTGGCGGCGACCGACTTTCCCGCGTCTTAAGACGCAGTATCATAGGCGCAGGGGCATTTCACGGCCGAGTTCGGGATGGGATCGGGTGGATCTTTCCCCGCCATAGCCACCAGGTCGTCCAGTCCACCCTGTAGGGGTGTTTTGGGCGTGTGAGGTTGGTGTTTTGTGAGTGTGTGGTGTGCGTGGATGATTTCTGTGCATGTGTGTTGCCAGGATTAACCTGGCGGTGTGAGTGAGCCTATTGGGCGATTAGGACCAGTTAGCTGCACGCATTACTGCGCTTCCACATCTGGCCTATCGACGTGATGGTCTATCACGGCCCTCAGGGAGACCTAGTTTTGAGGTGGGTTTCTCGCTTAGATGCTTTCAGCGATTATCCCGTCCAAACTTAGCTACCCGGCTGTGCCGCTGGCGCGACAACCGGTACACCAGAGGTCTGTTCATCCCGGTCCTCTCGTACTAGGGACAAATCCTCTCAAGTCTCCAACACCCACGGCAGATAGGGACCGAACTGTCTCACGACGTTCTAAACCCAGCTCACGTACCACTTTAATCGGCGAACAGCCGAACCCTTGGGACCTGCTCCAGCCCCAGGATGTGATGAGCCGACATCGAGGTGCCAAACCTCCCCGTCGATGTGGACTCTTGGGGGAGATCAGCCTGTTATCCCTAGAGTACCTTTTATCCGTTGAGCGATGGCCCTTCCACGCGGGACCACCGGATCACTATGGCCGACTTTCGTCTCTGATCGAGCTGTCACTCTCACAGTCAGGCGGGCTTATGCCATTGCACTCAACAGTCGATGTCCGACCGACCTGAGCCCACCATCGCGCGCCTCCGTTACACTTTGGGAGGCGACCGCCCCAGTCAAACTGCCCACCATGCAGGGTCCCGGACCAGGCTTACTGGTCTCGGTTAGACATCAGAAACAGTCAGGGTGGTATTTCAAGGATGGCTCCACCGGAACTGGCGCCCCGGTTTCAAAGCCTCCCACCTATCCTACACAGAATGTCTCTGATGCCACTGCAAAGCTGCAGTAAAGGTTCATAGGGTCTTTCCGTCTGACCGCGGGTACCCCGCATCTTCACGGGGAATTCAATTTCGCTGAGCCGATGCTGGAGACAGCGGGGAAGTCGTTACGCCATTCGTGCAGGTCGGAACTTACCCGACAAGGAATTTCGCTACCTTAGGACCGTTATAGTTACGGCCGCCGTTTACCGGGGCTTCAATTCAGTGCTTGCACACCTCCTCTTAACCTTCCGGCACCGGGCAGGCGTCAGGCCGTATACGTCGTCTCTCGACTTCGCACAGCCCTGTGTTTTTACTAAACAGTCGCTACCCCCTGGTTTGTGCCACCCGCCAATGGTTGCCCAATGACGGGTCTCGCTTATCCCGAAGTTACGCGAGTAATTTGCCTAGTTCCTTCAGCATCGTTCTCTCAAGCGCCTTGGTATTCTCTACCAGTCCACCTGTGTCGGTTTCGGGTACGGTCTATATGCCAGAGCTATTTCCTGGAATGCGCAAAAAGCCAGCCCAATCCGATAAGGACTGACAACATCTTGCATTCGTCACTTCTGGCAGGCCCAGGAATATTCACCTGGTTTCCATCGACTACGGCTTTCGCCCTCGCCTTAGGGGCCGGCTCACCCTGCGCGGATTAACCTTGCGCAGGAACCCTTGGACTTTCGGCGACAGTGTTTCTCGCACTGTTTGTCGCTACTCATGTCAGCATTCGCACTTCCGATATCTCCAGAGAGGGTCACCCCGTCTCCTTCACAGACTTACGGAACGCTCCGCTACCGCGCATACAAAGTATGCACCCACAGCTTCGGCACGTGGCTTGAGCCCCGTTACATTTTCGGCGCAGGGTTTCTAATAGACCAGTGAGCTATTACGCTTTCTTTAAAGGATGGCTGCTTCTAAGCCAACCTCCTGGTTGTTTTGGAATCCCCACATCCTTTCCCACTTAGCCACGATTTGGGGGCCTTAGCTGGTGGTCTGGGCTGTTTCCCTCTCGACGATGGACCTTAGCACCCACCGTCTGTCTGCCAGGCTAAACTTCCGGGTATTCGGAGTTTGGTTAGGTTTGGTAAGGCTTTGGGCCCCCCTAGCCCATCCAGTGCTCTACCCCCCGGGGTCAACACCTGACGATCTACCTCAATAGATTTCGCGGAGAACCAGCTATCTCCGAGTTTGATTGGCCTTTCACCCCTAGCCACAGCTCATCCCCGACTTTTTCAACAGGCGTGGGTTCGGCCCTCCAGTGCGTGTTACCGCACCTTCAGCCTGGCCATGGCTAGATCACTCGGTTTCGGGTCTTCTGCCAGCAACTCGTCGCCCTATTCAGACTCGCTTTCGCTTCGCCTACACCTAACGGCTTAAGCTCGCTGCAAACAGAAACTCGCTGACCCATTATACAAAAGGTACGCCGTCACCCCATAAGAGGCTCCGACTGCTTGTAGGCATTCGGTTTCAGGTCTATTTCACTCCCCTCGTCGGGGTGCTTTTCACCTTTCCCTCACGGTACTTGTTCACTATCGGTCACCAGGGAGTATTTAGGCTTGGAGGGTGGTCCCCCCATGTTCAGACAGGATTTCACGTGTCCCGCCCTACTCAAGGATCATTTCAGACATTACGCATACGGGGCTATCACCCACTATGGCCGGACTTTCCATTCCGCTCTGCTTGTTCGAAAATGACCACTGGCCTGTTCCGCGTTCGCTCGCCACTACTAGCAGAATCTCAATTGATGTCTTTTCCTCCAGGTACTGAGATGTTTCAGTTCCCCGGGTTCGCCTCGCAATCCTATGTATTCAGATTACGATACCCATCGCTGGGTGGGTTGCCCCATTCAGATATCCACGGATCAAAGCCTGCTCGCGGCTCCCCATGGCTTTTCGCAGCGTGCCACGTCTTTCATCGCCTCCTGGTGCCAAGGCATCCACCGAATGCCCTTATCGCGCTCACTCACCACAACATGCACAGAAACCATCCACGCAAAACCAGCCCAAGGGCCAGCCCACATGAACATTCCCGCGTCACGCGCAGTCATCTCGCACGACACACTCTAAAAACGTCTCTGAACGCTCACGCCAAATTCTCTTAGCAAGAAGCACCCCAGTTCCCTGGACCGCTTCAAGGGTCAGACCAACCCGAGAATTCGGCACGCCCACAGACGCACCAACCTATTCACACTGACAAAGAACAAACATTCACCAGACCCACCCAAAAACCGCTGCACCGCAGTCAGCCAAAAGGCGATCC